>JAEUKA010000117.1 GCA_016794465.1 Myxococcales bacterium
CGACGGGGATGATCTCTCCGACGTGCTCGATCGAGAAGGGCCGCTCGCGCCGCTGCGGGCGATTGCAGTGATGCGACAGCTCGCCGCTGCACTCGAGGAAGCGCACCGCCTGGGCGTGGTTCATCGCGACATCAAGCCCCATAAGATCACGCCCGTCGAGAAGTGCTGAGAGACTTCCCGCCGCCGAGTGAGAAACGGCGGGAAGTCACAGAAGCTCTCCCGCCTTCCCAAACAAAACGACTAAATCTTGTGTTCAAATTTACGTTTATTTGAACTTGGGCCGCTCCGTTGCTCTTGTCGGGGAATGCGTGGCCAGGCGGTGCGCTTAGTCGATCTAAGCCTACGCTTAGGCTCGGTAAGCCGTGGCTTAGTTCACGTCGGTGAATGCGTGGTCGCGCGAAGTTCTAAGCCTGCGCTCATGCGTTCTAAGCCGGGCTTAGGGCAACTCAGCCTACGCTTAGTTGCCGTCGGTGGGACTTAGGCCGCAACCCAATCGTCTAAGTCGAGGAGCGAAAAGCGAGTGAGATCTGGATCGGGCGCAGCTGGGATGTGGGCAGTTGGAGGAGGCGCAGCCGGCAAGGCCAGAGGAGGACTCTCCTGTCCTCTGGCCGTGCCCCAGCTCTTCAATCCGGCTGGTCGAAGTCGGCTTGAGCGCAGCAAACAGATCCCCTGCCGTCAACAGCTGATCATCGGGAGCCGACTGGTTTTCCCGCGCCTGGATCGCCGCATAGCGGATGAGATTGAGCAGCGGACGAGGCGCTTTGGCACCCCGCGCGTCTTGAATCCGCAGCGGAATCCACTTCCAGGTGGGGCCTTTCGAGTTCCCGCGTCCAATGTGCGTCCCGGCCAAGCGATTCACGAGCTGCGCCTGCTGATCGGGGAGCAGGGGATAGGGAGGCAGATATCCGAGCTTCTTGCGAACCGGCTCCGGCAGGACGGCTGGTGGTTCGAAGAGAGACAGCTGCACCCCACGATGCACGTCACCAGCCATCGGCTGAAACGACAGCTGGAGCCATGCGCGTAGCTGTTCGCCTTGCGCAGCCATATGGCGAATCAGAACGCGGTACAGCGACTCATCATCCCAACGGAGCTGGGTGGAGCGGCTGGCCAGCTTGGTCGCATCATCGATGGTGGCCTTGGCTTCGGCAAACAGATCCTCGCGGATGAAGATCTTGGCCCGCAGCCGCCGGTACCGATCCGCAAGCGACATCCAGAGGCTCAGCAGGGCTCCGGAATACTTTTGCCGGGTCGTGGCTCGAACGATTGTTTGGGGGGATTCTTTGTGGTCTAGGATTTGTTTGCGTGGCTACGCTTGCGCAGCCTTGAGTTTGCCGGGGGTTTGGCGGGTTTCCGACTTCCGCGCGTTTCTCTCTCGGCGGCTGAAAAGTTTTGGCGATTTTCTCGACGGGACGGACAGTCTGTATCACACTGTATGCGCCATCGGAAAACCGGCGGAAACCTCCCTGCCACCGATAGAGCAGCTCCCGGAAATCGGGAGCCATCCCAAACCCGCGAAACCTCTGCGCAGCGCAAGCGCAGTCCATCCAACAAACCGCTGACATCGAACCATCACTCTACTGTTCGCCAAGGCCACAGCTTGTGGCTACAAGTCGAGCCGGTGAACCACTCGCATGCTGCGTAGCCCTTGCTGCAATGGTGACTCGCTGGGTCCGCAGCTTCGCAAGCAAGGGCATCGCAACGGTTGGCGAGAATCGACCGTTTTTCGCCGGCCTACTTTCCTCGCCCGCTTCGCGTCTGTGCACTCCCCCTTATTGCAGACCAGTTTTTCGCCGGCACAAACGAGCATCCCGATCCGGCCAGTTGGCCGCAGCTGGGCAGCCTGACCGGGCCGCTGCTACATCTCCGAAGCTTGACGGCTTGCCAGCCTGTCGATTCGATTCACGTGAGCGGCGATCCCGCCCGCAGGGTGCGGGGTACCCCGCACGGCCTGGGCAAAGCGCCCACAGACGGGCAGTGCACGTCGTCCTTGTCGGGGCCGGTCCAGGGTCCGCTCGGTGCGGTTCATCGTACGACGATGATTCTCATCAGGCCGCAGGCGCAACTGCGACGGTTTCCGGGCTCCACACGACGTCGTCATCTGCCTCAAGAGCGACAACCGTGCCCCCCTTCGGACACTTGAAGTCCAAGCCGATGCCGATCCCATTTGTGGCCGCATCACCCTGTTCGACGGCGGCAACGACTGCGTCGTCAACCTTCAAGCTCTGGATGCGTCCCCACCGAGCGCTTTGTGAGTCGACAGCAACGAACACGGGCTGACCGACGAATAGCCGCTGGATGGGCTTCTCCACCACCACGATCGTTCCGTTCTGATAGGGGCCCTCGCGAAGCCGAAGCGGGATGCCTCGGCCCGGTGTTCCGTGATGGTCCCCAAGATACCTTGCCACAACCATCGCCAAGACGGACTTTGAGAACGCCTCTATGAACGCTATCATGTCGGACATTTCGTCGGTGCCGAGCAGATTGACCGGGTTACCACCTCGATGAGCGACTTGGTTTCGGCGCTCGACGATGTCTTCGATGCGCTGCCCGATCGTCGCAGAAGGAACTCCGTCTTGCGGTGCTTGCACGAGTCCCTTCGACGCGCAGTACCACTCCAGCAGGGCATCGGCTCGCCGAACACGCTCACAGACATGCTCGATGCCGACCGCCGCGAAGAGCGCGTCTATCTCGCCGGGGCGAAGGTTCAGGTCGTGAGCGACGATCGCCACGTCGTTGAGGGTGTACGGCGTCATACCGCTGAGGCAGTCGAAGAGGTTCTTCACAACGTCGAGTTCGCTAAGAGCGGCGTAGCGACCTTCTCCAAGGCGCCCGCGCGAAAGGATCTCGGCCGTTCGAAATAGGTGCTTCTTAACGAGTTTCTGCGGCAGTTCGGCGTACGGTACGCGACGGGTTTCGAGCCGCACGTAGGCAGCTACAAGGTTTTCGATGAACTTCTCGAACGACGCGTAAAGGGCAACAGTGAACGCAGCGTAGTCGAATCGTCGACGGATCGTCACATACTGCCGCACAAGGGAGTCCTTGTGCCCTTCGAGTACAGAGTTCACTGGCGTGATCGACGCCACGAGAGCCCTCAACTCGTTCAACTCCTTCTCAATCTCATCAAAAGTAGAACGCACAAACAGTCTCCGTGGTGAGGCTATTTGGTCTTCGTGATCGCGGCAGCGAACGCCTCACTCACGCAGCGGTTCCTCTGCTGGGTATCAACGAAGTTCGTGCGACGGCCTGCGAAGAGCGCCTGGTTCTGCCGGTACATGGCCGCCAGTTCGACCCGTAGAACCTCTTTGTTAGCGAGGAGTTTTGCCCTGTGTGGAATCACGTCGACACTGTTTGCCACGTACATCAGGGGGTCGTACACGATCTTTGTTGGGCGCTTGGAGACGTCAAGCACGCAGAAGGACTCGGCCTCGAGCGCGTGCCAGAGAAACTCCACCGTCGACTCGAACATTGCCCGGTAGTGGCCAAGAAGGGTGTCGGAGAAGCGGTTGCCCTCGATAATAAAACCGTCGAGGAAATCGGAGATCTTGTTCAGACCGGCCTTGAATGAGTCGATCTGTCGGTACGCGAAAAAGCGCAGGACCATCTCGACATCCTCCATCTTCTCGAACATTCGCTTGCCTGTCGTCGTGGACTCGTCGACGGACTCCTCCGCGTCCTCGTCGTCGACCTCCTCCGGCGCCGGGTCGAATGGGATGCCCCACATTCGTCGGAAGGACTGGTTCTCCGATAGCTGGAGGCACAGCTTGTTGAGCGGGCCGTCGTAGACCGCGTTGCGGGTCTCCTGGCTGCCGAGTTTGACACCGCCCGAGTTGAGCCGCTCGAACACCATCTTCTTGAGCATTGCTGCCTGCTCTTCGGTGGCCGCTGTCTCCTTCAAGAGGATGATCGAAGAAATGTAGCGCCGATCGATGCCGTCGCGGACTTTCGACGGAAGCTGCGAGTAGGTTCGTCCATCGAGGTCCGACCAGTACTGCAGACCCGTCAGCGCGAACTTGTCTGCGCAGAAATCGCTGAGCGTAGTAAGGCGCTGGCGCCCGTCCATCACCTCGAACCGCGCTAGATCCCTCTCATAGAGGAAAACCGGCGGCACCGGAACGTTCATCAGGAACGACTCTATGAGCCGCGACTTCCGTTCGACGCCCCAGCGGTGGCGACGCTGGTACTCAGGGTCGAGCTTGTAGCGAAGCTCCTTATGGCCTGCCTCGTCTTCGACAGTCTCGCGGAGCATCGCGAGGATGCCGGCCAACGGGTAACGAGCCGACTCAGTGACGATGCGGATGTCGCCCTTCGCGTACCGGCTATTCAACGCCTCGTCCGTCGCCTTCGGCTTGGCTGCATCCTCGCCGAACGAGACCTTCTCACCGTCAAGAAGATGGGTTGCAGATGTCAGCTGCGCCTTCGAGGCTGCCGCCGGTCGTTTCGGATTGTCCTTCGTCACTCGATCGCTCCTCAATTCGCGCGGTGGCAGTAGACGTCATGCTCGGCGATGCACTTCTTCGGCAATGCTTGGAACTGGCGCACCTGCCGGCGGCCTCGGTCGGCGTCGGGCACAGTCTTCACTGTAACCAGCTTCCAACCTGTGTCGGTCAACGACGCCTTAAGCACGTCCATCGGCTCGGCCTCCCGGTCATGGATGCCACCGAAGCGAATGATAAGACGAGCGTTCGGTCTCGCTCGCTCGGCGACGTTTTTCCATACACGAGACATCTCCGTAGAGAAGTGACCGGCACCGGTATGCTCGAGCTGCGCCCGATGCTGACGGTACTCGACATAGTCAGGGCCACCTAGAAACCAGAGCCTCAACCACTGGTCCGGCAGGTACGTGCGCATGCCGTAGTACGGTGGTGAAGTCACTACCCAGCGCGCCTCCGGTACGTCGCGGAAGGTGTCCGCCTCTCGGCTATCGGCGAGCTGCACCATGCCTTCGACGTTCGGTGGCGGTTCGGCGAGGTAACGATCGGCACGCGCCTTGATGACGCCCAAGACATCGACGGCGTCCGGGTGCATGCCGCGTTCAGTCCAGAACTTCACGGCGTAGTTGGGCTTCGGAGCGAACGTTCTCGGCGACTGGTTCGAGAAGTACGACGGCGTTCCTTTTGGACGCGGGCCGTGGAGTGCGCCAAGAATGACCGCCCGCAAGAGAATGCGCGTTGGTGACGAACAATCCGCCAGTAGTGCGTCCCTCAGTAGGCAGAGCTGAATGAGGGTCTCCTCGTGGTACGCGAGCTTCCAGAATGCGCCCTTGGGGACGGTAGCCGGCTCCTTCGACGCGTTCAGAATTGCTCGGGCGCTCGCGACGACTCGGCCGGGCTCGGCGTACACGAGCTTAGCCTGCGCAACGGCGGCAGCCACGGGGCTGCTATCCACCCCAACCGAAGGCATCTCGAGCAAGCGGGCTGCGAAGTTCGTCGTGCCGCGACCGCAGAAGGGATCAATGACCCACTCGCCTCGCTTGCCATGTTCCCTGAGGACCCGCAGAGGGAAGTCCAGTGGGTACATAGTGTAATAAGGGCAAATCGCGTTCAGTGCTTCGAGGCTCATGGGATAGCTCCGGCGCGAAAGCAAAACGTTGGTGTCCCTGCTTGAAGGAAAAAGATGCACCCATGGTTGCCGCCGCCAGCCACTAGAGATGAGTCCTATCGCGTTTGGGGAAAGATGGCAAAAAGAAAGCCTCGGATTGCCAAGGTGCTTCTGCTCGGCGGGGAGCGCTCGCTCCCAGAAACGAATTGGGGAAACTCCACCCCACCGCCGGCAATTGGGGCAATTCTTGGCGAAAAAAGGTGATGACCGGCCTGTGACTCCGTCCGTCAATGGAGCAACCGGATCGCCCCGGCTGGGATCATCGATGGGCCATTCCTCGCGACTTTCAGGGCAGTGAGTCTGAAGCGAAGACGCTCTATCGACAACGATGACTGCTCGGAAGAGCGGCGCTGGTGTCGCATCTGAGCCCTTTCCGGGCCGCCGTGCTGTCCGCATGCCCTGCACCGCCAGTGCCCAGTTCGCCGCGCTGCCTAACACATCGCCGGGAAAACGCAAGCGTTTTTTGGCTGCAACTGTTGCCAAAGGGTAAGGCTATGCATCTTGCTGCTCCTGGGTTAGATCGATGTTCAGGATGAGTCCGTCACGTAGCTGCTGCAGACGGTCGAAGGTGTCTGGGGTGTCAGGGAAAACGTAGCGACCGGTTTTGGGATCTCGGTCTAGCTTG
>JAEUKA010000015.1 GCA_016794465.1 Myxococcales bacterium
TACAGGTTGAGGGAACTGGTTCGGCGTCCAGAGACGGCAGTGGAGCCGCGAACCGTCGCCCCGTAATGGCCATCAATGGGCTGGCACACGATAAGTGATTTGAACCATGGCTTCGCCGCCGCTGGTCCTGAGCGCGCTGGACATGGCCGTCAGGACGCGCCGACCGATGCAGTCTTCACTCGACGCTGGGCTATCTCAGTCCCATCGAGCACGAAGCAAGGAGCATTACCGAATTGGCAGGCCAAAAGAGTTAACCAAACTGTCCACTAAATCGAGGGAAGGTCACTCTGGGCATGCCGCACTTTTGTAGCCTCGCAAGATCGAAATGCTTTTCGGCAAGCGAGTCCTTGCGGTTTACTGGATCGTACGATGAAACCCCAGGCTCTTGACCGTGAGACCGCTACCCCCAAGGAGGCACCTGTAGAGCTGCGCAGTTTGGTCGGCAAGGCCGCCAGCGCCGCCCAGGTCGTACGTTCGCCCGCTGGTGCAGCAACTCTCGCCGTGGGTCCTGACGCAAGTCCCTCCTCTCAAGCGTCTGCTCTCGCGCTACCTCTCGATGAAGAGCGCTACTCAATGCTGCGCCGGCTCGGTGAAGGAGCGATGGGAGAGGTCTATGCCGCCAAAGACTCTTTCCTGCGCCGGCGAGTGGCATTTAAGCGGATGAATCAAGCTGTCGCCAAGAGCCCGGCCTTGGCCGCTCGCTTTCTGAAGGAGGCACAAATCACCGCGCAGCTCGAGCACCCGAACATCATTCCGATCTATGGCCTGGAGTCGACCGCCGATGGATCGGTCGGGTACGCGATGAAGTTCATCGAAGGCCAGACGCTGACCGATCTCATTGAGACGGCGCGTGCCGAGGTCGCGAAAGGCTCAGCTGCAAATGAACTCGCCAACATGGCGAATCGGCTACGCATTTTTACCCGCATCTGCGACGCCATCGCCTACGCCCACGCCAAGAGCGTTCTTCATCGCGACCTCAAGCCCGACAACATCATGATCGGCCGATTCAATCAAGTGTACGTTGTCGATTGGGGGATCTGCCGCATCATGCATGCCGAAGAGGAGGCGACCGATACGGGCGGTCCTGTTGATGCACAGGTGCAGCAGAGTACGCAGTACGGCTCCGTTATCGGAACACCTGCATACATGTCTCCCGAACAAGCAGCCGGGCGGAACTCGGAGCTGGACGGTCGCAGTGACATGTACTCACTGGGGCTGATCTTGTTTGAGATCGTAAGCCTGCGTCAGGCTGTGATCGGAGAGTCTGTTCAGGATGTGCTGGTCAAAGCTGTGCAAGGGCAAAAGCTCCCACTTGTTCACGTCGATCCGCGCGTAAGGATTCCGTCTGAGCTGCGTGCCATCATCTCTAAAGCGACGGCACTGCTGCCCAAGGATCGGTACGCGAGCATCAGCGAGTTCACCGCAGACCTTCGGAGATATCGAAACGGAGAAGCGGTCGCGGCGCTTCCGGATACATGGCTCCTTCAAGTCATGCGCTGGATAAGCCGCAACAGAGGCGCAACATTGGCGGCTGTTGTTTTCCTCTTGCTGATGGGACTCGGAGGAATCCTTACGCTCCAGCTTCGACATGCAGCACAGGTTGCAAAGGAACGACGTCACCGTCAGCGATTGCAGTCGCTTATGCTCTCTGTTTCTCAGCACGGACACAAGATCGACAATCAGCTTCACGACTATGAAGCGCTTCTGCATGAGCTGGTCGGTCGCACCGTCGAAGCGCTTACGCGTGGCGAAAGAACCTCGAATACGGATGATGCAAGCGCAAACACGGGCAAGCCGAGCGCTAGGAACAAGACGACAAAGCCTGCCAAGAAAGCACGTCGCACACCACACGATCAGGAGAGTCCTCAAGCGGAAACGGAGACCAAGGGAATCTTCTTCAACGAGGACTTTGGGTCTCCATCACGAGGGCCATCAGACCTTGCGGACAGTGATCGCTATGGCCAAAAGATCAGCCTCAATTATCCGGTCTTCAAGCTGCCGATGCAGGTCTCACCCGAGAGCGTTCGCGGTGAGCTCACAACGCTTTCCAGCCTGCGGAAGAGCTTCCGGGCGACGTACGACCGCAGCCACCTGGGGCTCTTTCGCTTGTTCATCACACTGACGAGCGGAGTACACCTAGCATACCCAGGAAGAGGCGGTTTTCCTGCAGCTTACGATGGTCGAGATCGGCCCAAATACAAGCTGGCACAAAACCAACGGGAGCTGCGCTGGGGGAATGTGTACCTGGATATCTTCGACGAGCCGCTCATCGCTTGCTCCTTTCCGCTTTACAGCGATACCGACAAATTCCTGGGTGTGGCTGGTGTTGACCTGCTGTTGCCAGAGCTGGCAGAGAGCCTCCTCGCGCTACCCAACGTCCCAGCCGTACGCAAAGTGATGCTCGTCGATCCGAAGGGGCGGATAGGCACCTCTTGGCCGGATGGCACGGGTGTTTCCCGCCGTGAAGGAGCCGTTGGGACCCTTCATCGCAATCAAACCCTGAACCTGAAGCCTCTGTCCTATCCAGATGTGATCACCGCGCTACAGGATGAGCCCACTGGAGGTCTGCGGGAGCTTGGCCGGGAAGTCGTCGTCCACTATCCGATCTCGTCGCTCGGCTGGTTCCTGGTAGTCGTTGCAGACAGAGTTGCACTGCTTCAGCCCAGGCCGCGATAAACCCTTGGCGTAGGTGAAAAGGGCAGAGGCGCTTGACATTCAGGTACCACACCCCCGCAGCGTCTACCCGCATCGGGGCTCGGTGAAGCGAGATGAACCGGAGGCTACCAGCGGAGCCGGAGAAAGTCGGCGCGGAAGGCTTGCGCTAGCTCGGCTTTGCGCTCGGGGGCGAGAAAGCTGGCTTCCAGCGCCTTTAGGCTCTGCTGCTCCAGCTCGGCGGGACCGAGGGCGGTGGATAGGAAGAACAAACGTGGTTTTGGTGCCATGGCCAGGGAAGTGAGCGCCTGAACCGTGCCTCAGTCGGCGACGACAGCGGAGATTTTACACTAAACTGTCGTCGCTCTGTGAAGAGAGTATTTCTAGATCGCACTGGGACGGATTCGGGGCGGCGGCAGATCGGCTTGCTGAGCGGTAAGCCTGGCGGTAAGCCTGGCAGTCAACGTCGCATAGCACGTCCCTCACGGCGGACACTCTACCCCCAGGGAAAATGCGCGGTAGGCTGCCGCTGCAGCCCGATGCAGATCGGAAGCGCCATCTTTGCGCATTGTCGATAGAGCTGCGTACTTTTCTCCGAAGAGGCCCAACTCAATTCTTGTCGCTGACAAGTCCAAGACGAGCGTTCGCTTTGAGAGACGGAAGACGAGTGGGATGATCAGACTCTGCGATTGCGATTCTCCGGCCACCAGTTCCGACCATAGACGGAAGCGATCATTGCTGAGTGAGTGCCATTGACCAAAATGGGGTAGACCTTTAGCTGGAATATTTCGCCATCCGGCAGTTTTCGTGATGAGACAAGCACCGACCACCTGGTCATTCATCTGGACTGCCAAGGTGAGCTGCCAATAGTGGCCGCTGCCATGTGGACCATCGCTGAGAACAGCCGCGCGCTTGCCACCCAGCAACCCGCGTTCGATATCGCTTACCGAACTCCCGTGTAGAGCATGCTTCACGCGCTCGAAATCCGCGCAGGGCTTTCCAGCGTCACCGTCGAGGTCGTCGCGGGCTTTCAGACCAGGAGTCTGAAGCGGAATGGCCCGGGTCTCCTCATTGCGTACGTCAGCGCGCAGCTGCTTGAGCACCGAGGAGCAGTCATGACGTGCCATCCTGTTATCGTTCCCCACATCCAGCGTATCGCAGCTGGCAAGCGAGGGATATTCAATGCAACACACGAGCAAGATGATGAACCAGTGCCTCATCATCTTGACATTGCCTACAAGCAATCCGTGCAAGCAAGAGAATAAGGAGCCGCCCGCGCTGCCTTTCGGTATCGAACTGGGCATGGTCCTTGCGTAGTGGCAGCGCATGACAGAATTCACGAAACGACCCACCCAAGCGGCGTTTGCGGAGATGCAATCGAGCGGCCCCCCCTCTGCGGAGCAGGTTCCCTCCTTTGAGCCGACGCCGACAACTCACTCTTATTCCGAAGGAACTTCGCAGCGGGGTTTGCAGCCAGACGCCAACGCAGCCGCTGCTCTTTTCAGCCACTGGGGCGATGAGCCGGTCGCAGCAGTGCAGATGAAAAAAAAGAGCGGCAGAACTCCCCACGGTGCTGCCGGTATTGGGACTGCGCTTCCTTGTCGGGATGAATTGCAAGGCGACTTTGAAACTGGCGTTGAGTCGTCAGGGGTACAGGCGCATCAAGGTCGCCCGGCTGCAGCGGCGGTGCCCGCAGCGGAGACATCTGGCACGCCTCTACCAGATTCGCTACAGCGCAAGTTCTCCGATTCCCTGGGCGCGGATCTATCCGGTGTGCGTATTCACACCGACACGAGGTCTGCGGAAACCGCAGACAAGCTCGACGCCAGAGCCTTCGCGCACGGAAAAAATGTCCACTTCGGTTTCGGACAGTACGATCCGACAACGTCGGCCGGAGAGATGCTGCTCGCCCACGAAGTGGCCCATACCGTCCAGCAGGGAACTTCCTCCAGCAGCGCAGTGCAAGCCAAGAGCATGACCGAGCCTGGCGACGCCTGTGAGCGGGAGGCGGATACCGCAGCCGAAGCGATGGTAGCCGGTCAGCCGGCGATCGTCGGGGCCGGTCAAACTGGGGCGAAGATCGCCCGAAAGACCAAGGGCGAGGAGATGACGGACAAGGCTTCCCAATGGCTGAATATGGAAAAGCAGCTAAAGGACGAGGTCGATAAGCTGCGATCTGCCATTCGCGAGATCAAGCAGGGGAAGTCGATCGTTTTCAATCGGCCGGCAGGGTTGCGCGGATTGGCGAAGGCGGCGACTCTGGTGCCGTCGGTAAAGCTCGCAACGCTGCGCGAAACCTGGAACTGGCTCTGTGATCACTACAAGGAAGCCGCGACGGACACTTTCAAAGAAAAGGAAAACAGCCTGTTTTCATCCCTGAAGAGCCCGCTGACGCAGCTCAGCGCTGATTATCCCAAGTCTCAGACCAAGTATTGGCTGAAAAATACGCCGCCCCAGGTCGCCGATATCCTCTACCAGGCGGCCGATGCTGATATGCCGGTAGACCAGCTCTTCGCGTATGCCTCGAAAGAAGGGCTCATCGACTATATTCGTAGCCGACTCGGCCTCGGGCAAAAAGACGAGGCTACCGCGGCACAGCTCAATGGCATGCCGATCAATGAGCCGATTTCCGGTTTCAGCTACTTGGGGCTCGATGATTACAAAGACGAGCTGCACCACAAGAACGAGCCGCTGAGTAAGTTCTTGCCGAAAGGTTTCGATGACAGCAAGGTGGCCGATGAGGTTCGAGTCAACGAGCAGGGCCGTGAGGTTCACTCTGGTACCTTCCCAGATCTCTTGATGGCCATCCAGGCGCTGGCCGCCATGCTAAAGCGGCGCCGGACCCTGTTTCGCAAAGACGCGCAGCACTTTGGCTACGCCACCCCCACCACGGACGAACTGGTTTACTGGACCTATGTTTATTTCAACGCAGGAGAAAACGGCGGGCGTGCACAGCTTGAAAAATACTCGCCGACCAAGAGCAAGGCCGACAAACGAAAGCTCTCCGATTGGATCACCAAGGGTGAATACGACCACGCGATCAAACTGCTACAGAGTTATCGGATGGCGAAGGAGATGAAGATCTTCTGATGAAGCTCTTTTATGTCAAATGAAAGGCAGCGAACCCAGTCGACCCAGCCCCTCCCAAACTCACCATTGGTCCCAAGTACAATTTTCCGCGAGGAGGGGACGGTTGAGATTGCTTGCTGAGAGACGCAAGAGGCGGTGAGCTGTTCCGGCATGCTGAGCGAGCATGCGGTGGACAAGTGAGCAGAGCAGGAGTTTGGCCAAGAGGAGATGGGAGGCCCGGAGGAGGACGGCGCGAGCGGTCGCGATGGCGCGGGCGATTGCGGCGCATCCCTCGGGTTACTCACCCAGGTCTTCGCCAAATCGGACGAGCGGGAGGCTCGCTCCGAACGATTTGCCTGCCATGCGAGGCAGTGAAGGCAGATCTGCCAACCATCTGCCCCACTGCGATGGACACCCAGCAATGCCCATTCCAGCGACGGCAACCCACCTGAACAAAGCTTGCGAAGTGTTGTGACGATTTGGTAC
>JAEUKA010000034.1 GCA_016794465.1 Myxococcales bacterium
CAGAGCACGGGCCGTGGCCTCGCTGATCGACGTGGCCAGCGTCCGGATCGGCAGCCACCCCTTGAGCTGCAACGCAAGGTATTCGCTGGTGGACTGTTTCTGTCCACGCACGGAGTCCTGAAAGTCCAGCCACAGATCGACAAGCTCACCGATCGTCTTCGCCTTTGCTTGCTCCTCGTGCCGTATCAGCTTGTTCTTGAGGTCTTCCGCTTCCTCCGCTGTTTTGAAACAGACACTCCGCTTCTTTCCATCCTCCGCTATCACCAGACGATACGTACTCGGGCTATCGCAGTACGGACCGAGCACACGGACAGGCTTGCAGTTCTCCGTGTCTTGCTTTGCTGCCAATTTGTGCTCTTTTGCCATCTCGATTAACACTGACCCATCCCCCCATTTCCAACGCTTCAGTCCGGTAGCTCGATTCCCCCATTCCTAAATTACCACTTCCGTCCGCCAGCCTAGGAGGGTTCTTGGCTCTTTTTGTCCGACGATTACCCAGACCAAAAAGGAGCCGCTTGACACACTCCCTTCATGCACTCCCATCCACTCCTTTGGGCTTCCTATACACAGACCTTTCTTGCCAAGCGCTTCGACGCTGTGCTGCACAAAGAGACGCTCGGTTCTGTCTATGGCGCGGTGCTCGGTACGCTCACTTCCGCCAGAGCGGGCGGGCACTGTGCCGTCTGGCTGGCGTTCCCGAGGTCGTGCCGCACAGCCTGCGCGGCTTCGACGCTACGCTGAGCCTGGAAGATGGCTCCCATCGAGAAACTTAGAGACACTTCCCGTTTCTGCTTGAGAAGGGGCGGGAACTCTTGATGGACGCTCGCCCGCTACACGAATGGTGCGTCTGTGATGCAAAGTCCGCAGCTCCCACTTGGTCGCGATGAAGGACGGGTGAGGTTTGTGTCTCTGCCACACCCAATTCCAACATTCACGGGGCAGAGACGAAGCGAGACTCTGTGGATCGGATCTTTTCGCAGCTCTACATTGTACTCGTCAGTG
This sequence comes from Myxococcales bacterium, assembly GCA_016794465.1. GTDB lineage: Bacteria > Myxococcota_A > Polyangia > Palsa-1104 > JAEUJZ01 > JAEUKA01. The sequence continues at coordinate 1,003 of JAEUKA010000034.1, forward strand.
CCGCTGCTGTGACCTCGCGCGGATTCCAAGCAGCTCCCGCAGCGCCAGCTCGAGCGTCGCTCGCGTGGTAATCGAGGACAGATCCGAGTCGAGTCGTACGAGCTCCTGCGCCACTTGTCCCCGCACTCCCGTCAGCCAAAGCTGAACGCCGAGCAGCCGCACCGCATGCGAGGCACGCACAATCCCCACCGCCAGCTGCGAGTCCAGCTGCGTCACGCCCGTGATGTCGAGCACCACCGTCTGCGCCCGTTGCAGAACGACCCCTTCGAGTAGCACCTGGAGCATCTGATCGACTCGCTCGTGATCCACGGTGCCGACGAGAGGCAGCAGCACCACGCCCGCGCCGAGAGGTACCAGCGGTGTCGCCAGCTCGGCCAGTCGGCGCTGCTTTTCGAAAAGGAGCTTGGTCGCTTGCCTGTAGGCCGTCAGATCAATGAACGTGGCCACGACCTGCACCAGCTCCCCTTTGGCATCGAGCTGTGGGATCGCGTTGACGAGCAGCCACGACCGCGAGGCATTCTGTCTGTGCTGCACGCCGATGACGACGCCGCGCACCGGACGCTTGGTGCGGATGGCCTGCGCCACCGGACGATCCGCCGGCTGAAATGGCTTTTCCGCATCGTCCAAGATGTTCCATCCCGGATCGTACGACGACAGACCACGCAGCTGACCTTCGGTCAGCCCCAGAAGCTGAAGCGCCTTGGGATTGCACAGCAGGATCTCGGTCTTTGGCCCCTGCACAACGATGCCCACCTCGAGACTCTGGATCAGCGCCTGAAACCGTCCTTCCGACAGAATTTCGCGCTCTTCCAGCTCTCGCACGCGCACCGCCAGCGCAACGACCTGGGCTTCTAGGTAGTCTTTCTCGCTCATGCCTTCTGCATGCCTGGGTCGGTCCGCTTATGCCCGACGGAGGAGCCCCGCCAGTTCGCTCAGCGTTGCGGCCACCTGCTCAGGCACGGTGACCATCGCATCGTGTCCACTGTCGAGATCGCGCACCGGCCAGCCCTCGGCAATCGCTTTTTGATAAAACGGCAGCAGCGGATCGACTCCAAACACCCCGACGAGCCCTTCGCGCCGTGTGCAGCGAATGTAGGCCCGCGGGAGTCGCTGCGCCGCATCATTCCCAAGCAGGACTGGCTCATGCAGGGTCGCCATCGGATGCGGGCCGCGACGTGACGACATCCACTCGACATCACGAGGGTCACTTACACCGACCGCAGAAAGCGGAAGCGGAGGAAGCAGCCAGTCCGTGCCACTCGATAGCTGACTGAGCACATCGGCGGTTCCTTCGCTGAACGCCCCCGTCGCGGCTTGGCCATGCGCGGGCACCGTCGCATCCAGATACACCAGCTGAGAAATGCGATCGGCAGCCTGCTCTGCAACGGCGGTGATGACCACACCACCATAGCTGTGACCCACGAGCACCACATCCCGAAGGTCTTCGTAGAACAGCACCGATGTCACGTCTTTGACATGAACCGACAGCCGCAGATCACGCGAAAGCTGATGACTGCGCTCGCCCGCTCCAGTCAGCGTGGGTGTGTACACCTCATGACCGAGGGTCACAAGCGCGCGACGAACCCTTTGCCAGTGCCAACCGCCGGTAAACGCACCATGAACCAATACAAACGTCGCCATGCAGCCTCCAGTTTGCGTGTGAATAGCCCTCTATCTTCGCTGGGTCCGACGAGCCGCGTCAACGTCTCAGTGCAAGTTTTGTCCCGTGATCGACTCTGGGTCCGTCCGTGGCAATGGGAGTGCTGCGCAGCGCCGGATGGGCTTTCTGCTGCATCTCGATAGACATAGGATGGTGGATAGCCTTTTCCACTAGGTAACAGACTACGACCTGTCTCTTCGTATGTCTGGCCAGATCAGGCTCGTTTGCGCAGGCCTGCGGCCTCAGTTACGCCGAATAACCCTTGCGCGCTATCAAATCCGCGAGCTGATCGACTCCGAGCCAATACTGCGATTGAAAACCAGGGCGATAATTGTACTTGGCTGGATCTGCGATAAGTGCAGCCTGCTCGCTCTTGTCGTATCCGATAATGCTCACATAGTGATAAATCGTCTCATCGTCGGGATAACCAGGAGGATTGGTATCACCCGGCGGCGCGACAATGTTAGCAACGATCGGATAGTTGTTATCGATGTCGGTGACGATGTCTTTCCACAAAAGATCGCGCTCTTCATCAGTTGCCGTTACACCGGGAATTGTCTTATTTTCGTAATAACCGGTGCCCAGCTGGTCGTTGAGTGCATTTGTAATCAGTCCGATATGGTCCGTTCCCCCCCCGTGTGTGCCCAGCTGGTCGGCCAATTCCTGCTGGGTCGGTGGGTTGTCCATCCGGGCCGACAGCGCAATTCGGGTCGAGGCAGGCCCGCACCAGTGACCCCATTCTTGCTGCTGGAAGTCGACTTCGAGAATCTTGCGGTCGTCTTCCGCTTCTTCCGGACCACCACCGCCCGTCTGCGGCATCGGAGCCCGTGCGGGTGGCGCACCACCACCCAGCGCAGGAGCAAAGTGAGAGATTTTGTTCCCCAAAGACGCCTCTTTTCCTGCCGTCGCCGCCGCCACTTTCTTTACCAGCTCGGCCTTCTTTCCATCGGGGGCAGCCTGGACCGCCGCCGCAAGCTTTTCCTTGAGCGCGGCTTTCTGTTCAGACGGGGCTTCCGGTCCGGTCGCCTTCGCTGCCATCTTCGCCGCGATGGCAACTTTTTGGTCAGGAGGCGCCGCCTTGCCGAGCGTCTTGGCTGCCATCTTGGCGGCAAGCTCCGCCTTTTGTGGCTCGGGCGCAGCCTTGGAGGCAACAGCCCCGTCGGGCGCCGCTCCAGCCTTCCTTTCGAGTGCCGGACCCAGCTTGGCCAGTGCCTGCGGAGCCGCTTTGGCTGCGCCGCCAGCATCTGTCATATGACCAAACAAGCTGGTCAGCGCTGGGCTCGCCTTGGCGTGGGCTGCAGGGGCAGCGGCGGGCACGGGAGCGGCAGCAGACACGGGAACGGCTGACGGTGGAAAGGCAGACTTTTGCGCTGCACCGGCTGGCATGCTGAAGGGATGGGCAGCAGCTCTCTTCATCGAACTGTCAAACGACATGGATTCGTCCCCCGGATGGCTACGTAGGTGTCGAAACCTAAGTAGTATCGCATACTAAGCTTTCCGGTTGCTTGGCATTTTCCGCGTGAGGATTTGGAGGATAGGTTCCCACCCAGCAGCAAACAGCCTGCTTTTTTGCACTGTTGGTGTCGGGCTTCTCGCCACTTGTCGCTAAACTCCGGAGTGGCTGAAGGGACGCGAACTCGCCTGCGTACGTGAAGACGAACAGAGCCACGTCACCATGTACCGTACGTTCTGTCCGTGCCGAAAGGCAGGCGGGATGGCCTTATGCAGAGCGTCTGCTGGTGTGGTCCAGCTTCAACTCGCTACCCTGACTTCGCCCAAGGAATACCGCAGCTTGTCGTTGATTAGACACGTCCGCGATGGCACAGGACTCTAGGGCTTCGGATGGGCCATGAGGAAGTCATAGATGGCACCGGGCCATGCGGCGTTGAAGGTGGGAATGTGGCCTCCCTCTTCCATGGTCCACAGCTCGACAGACCCCTCTTTTGCGCAGCCGGAATACGTCTCGACCTTGGTCTCTGCACCGGCCAGGGTTGACACGATGTCGCGCCGGACTCCGCTATCGGTAAGAGGGCCGAGGCAGGCGTTGCGGTTGGCCCAGACTGCGACGGTTTGGCGCGCCCCCGGCGTGAGTGGAGTGCCATCGTAGGCAACGTTCGTGTCCGCGGTGCCATGAACCTGCAGCACCGCCACTTTTCCGGTGGGGCGGCATTTGCTGGAATCAATCCACTGGGCGCCAGCCAAGCTCACGATGCCTGCGATCTTGGCGCTGCGATCACAGGCCATGCGATGCGCCATGTAGCCGCCATTTGAGTGCCCCACAAGGAAGATCCGCTTGGGGTCGACATTGTACCGGCTGGATAAGTCATCCATGACAGCGGTCAAGTACGCAACGTCATCGACTTTGCTGCCAAAGAAATCGCAGCAGCCATCGGTGGCATTCCAGAAGCGTGCGCCGACCGTGTTCTTCGTCCCATCGGGGTAAGCATAGAGAAACGTTCGGGCATCGGCCAAGGGAGCCAGGTGCAGCACCAGTTCATTTAGCTCACCGCTGGCCGACAGACCATGCAGCATGATGACGAGCGGCGTCGGTTTTTTCGCGTCGTAGTCCTTCGGCACCTTGTACTTGTAGGGGCGCGACGCGATCAGCATCGCACTTTCGGGCCGAAGCGAAGGGAAGGTGACCTGTTCGCTGTCCGCAGATGGTTGACCGTCACATGCCAAAAGACTGGCCGTGAGTCCTGCTAGCAACAGAGACACTTGTGCTGTTTGATTCATGAAGATCCCTTTGCTCAAGCAATACCACAAAGCAGGCCTGAGCCCTCGAACCGCGTCGTCTCTGTTTCTTTCTAGAGCCGCCGTGCACCGCCCTTGGCATGAGGGGTAGAAAGATGGTAAGCTAACCTCTCGCCGCACTCTTCCCTCTCGGCACCACCTATATGCTGACCATAATGGACTACACGCTGACTGAGCGGATCAGCCGGGCAGACTCGGCGGCGCTTTACCGTGGACATCAAGACACCGATGGCACAAAAGTTCTGGCCAAGGTACTCACGGAGGATTATCCGAGCCCACGCGAGCTGGCCAAGCTTCGTCACGAGTTCGCGCTTGCAAAGGATCTGAACCTTGCGTGCGTCCTTCCGCCAATCGCTCTGGTTGAGCGCGGCCATAGTCTGGCACTCATCTGGAAAGATCCCGGTAACCTGCCTCTGCGAACCAGGCTCGCTGCCGGCTCTCTCAGTCTTGTGCAGACCCTGCGCATCGCGGCCCTGGTCGCCCGCGCTCTGCAGCAACTTCATGCACACCACATCCTTCATAAGGATATCTGTCCGGAGCACATCTTCGTCGACACTGACGCTCAGAATGTGTGGCTGGCGGGACTTGGCATTGCTTCTCGCTTGTCGCAAGAGAGTCAGCCGCTTGTGGGGCCGATAGCGCTTGAAGGGAATCCTGCCTACGTCGCTCCGGAACAGACAGGGCGCATGAATCGTAGGACCGACCCGCGCAGTGATCTCTACTCGCTAGGAGTCGTGATCTACGAGCTGCTGACCGGGGCGCTTCCCTTCCCTTCCCAAGATGTAATGGCGCTGCTCTACAGTCACTTGGTAACGCGGCCTACGCCGCCACACGAGCTGGCGCCCGGAGTGCCACGAGTCGTCTCGGATATCGTGATGCGCCTCCTCGAAAAGAATGCGGAGGACCGCTATCAGTACGCCAGCGGTCTCGCTGCCGATGTGGAGGAGTGTCTGGACCTCCTTGCGCGCGGCGCTGCGCTCGTCCCGTTTCGGCTTGGCAAGAGCGACCATGGCGGCGAGCTGCACTTGCCCCAGAAGCTGTATGGTCGCGAGACGGAGCTGCGCGCGCTCTATTCTGCCTGGGAGCGGGCCGTCGCTGGCAATGCCGAGCTGCTGCTGGTCCGTGGCTACTCTGGCATTGGCAAGTCGGCGCTCGTCCATGAGCTTCACAAGACGCTTACCGGAGCGCGCGGCTTCTTCATCAGTGGGAAGTTTGATCAGCGCAATCGCAGCGTGCCTTTTGCGCCAGTGGCCGCCGCATTCCGTGAGCTCTGCCATCAGCTCCTGATGGAGCCTCCGGCCTCGCTGGACCGCTTCCGTGCCCAGATCCAGGAAGCGGTGGGAACGTCCGGACAGGTGCTCGCCGCGCTCATTCCCGCGCTGACCCTGATCATTGGACCGCAGGCCGCCGTGCCCGAGCTGGAAGGGGCGGCAGCACGCAGCCGATTCATTCGGCTGTTCCGGCGCCTTGTGGGGGTATTCGCGACCCTGCAGCGGCCGCTGGTCCTTTTTTTAGACGACCTGCAGTGGGTCGATCTGGCATCGCTAGAACTTCTATCGTCTCTGCTTGAGGAAGGCGAAAGCAAGCACCTGCTGGTGATTGGTGCCTACCGGAGCAACGAGGTCGATGCGGCGCATCCGCTGGCCATTGCCCTGCGCGAGCTAGGTACCAAAGCAACAGTTCACGCCGTCGAGCTTGGCTCCCTTGACCGCTCCGACGTGGGGCGCTTCGTGGCCGATGCGCTGGCTACAGTGCCTGAACGGGCGGCCTCCCTGGCGTCGCTTCTGTTCGATAAGACCCTTGGGAATCCGTTCTTTTTGATCCAGCTGATGACCGCGCTGCACAAGGACGGAGTCCTTCGCTACGATTCGGCTGCCGGCCTCTATCGTTGGGATCTCGAACATGTGCGCCAGGCTGCAGCGACAGACAATGTGGTTGCGTTTCTGACTGCGCGCATCGATAAGCTACAGCCGTCGACGCAGCGAGTCCTGAGTCTTGCCGCTTGCATCGGTCACCGATTTGATCTGCTGACCCTATCGACCATCTCAGAAGAGACTCCCTATGCGACCGCAGCCGCGCTGTGGGACGCGCTAGAGACAGGCATCGTCGTCCCGCTGAGCACCGAGTATCGATACATCCATAGCGCGGCAAGTGACCCCAAAGCGGCATCCCAGATCGTCTATCGCTTCACCCACGACCGCGTGCAGCAGGCCGCGTATGCGAAAGTCGATAGCGCAGACCGTGCGGCCCTTCACCTTCGCATCGGGCGCTTACTGTGGGCAAGGGGCGATAGCCAGGACGGCACGGAGCTGTTCGAGCTCTGTTCCCATCTTAACTTCGGTCGCGATCTTTTGACCGACCAAGCGGAGCGGATGTCGCTGGCGGAGCTGGATCTGCAGGCGGGAAAGCGAGCCAAAGCCGCCACGGCGTATGAGGCTGCCTTTCAGATGCTGTCCGCCGGGGTCTCGCTTCTTGCACCGCAGAGCTTTGCGACCCACCACGGCTTTTCCTTTGCCTTGTACAAGGAGCTTGCAGAGTGCGCCATGCTCGCGCGGGTCCATGCACGAGCAGAGCAAGGCATCGCCACACTGCTGGTGGAGGCGCAGACACCGCTTGAGCTTCTAGAGGCATCCGATCTTCGTGTTGTCCTTGACGCAACACTTGGACGCCCAGCGGAAGCGGTCAAGACCGGACTGGCCGCGCTCCGTAGCAGTGGCCTTCCCATCGCAGAAGCTGATGATGAGCTACGCGCCGACTATGCTCGGGCGCTCGATGAAGTAAGGACTCATCTGGCTGGCGGCTCCCCCGAAGAGCTAGCCGCCACATCATCCCGTCCGTCGTCCGAGACACGCGCGGCGATGCGGCTGGCACGTCATGTCGCCCTGTCGGCATTCGGCTCCGCTCCCGCACTTGGCAACTTCCTGACCGCACTGGCTGCCAACCTGTCATTCCGCCATGGGCACTGCGAGGAGTCCGCTGCTGCCTACGCGCTTCTTGGCGCTGTGCTCGCAAGCACCACGGACCGCTTTGCGGAGGCGCACTCCCTGGTCAAGCTCGCGCTCATCTTGCATGAGAAAAGTGGAGCCGTGCAGGAAGCGTGCATGCTCGGCTTCTATTTTGCGACCGTGTCTCATTATTCCGTTCACTGGAGGGAGCTGCTTCCATCGCTTGAGCGGGCGTACGTGTCCGGGCTTGAGTCGGGGGACCTCATGTTCCTCTCCTATACCTGCTCGCATCGGGCAATCGCTCGGCTCCTGCTTGGGGATCCGCTTACAGAGGTGCGGCAGGACTGCAGTCGCATGCTGGCGCTGATGGAAAAACATAAGCTCGCTTCGGCAGCGGCGACCCAGACCATCGTCAAGCAGACGATTGCCTGCCTGGAGCTGCGCACCCAAAGTCTGCGGACACTAGACGAAGGGACCTTTCGCGAAGCGGAGTTTGTCAGCACCATCGAGAAGGCGAAGATGTCCTTCGCCATCTACTTTTACAATACGGTCAAAGGCACCCTGCTCTTTCTGGATGAGGATCCCGCCGGGGCGCTTGTCTATCTGGACCGGGTCATGGGAATGGCGGCGATCGCCTTCACTCCAGAGGCCCGCTTCCTCACCGCGCTAGCGATTCTGTCCCTGAGTCCTTCCCCTGATGGGGTGGATGGCGGAAGGTGGGCAGCGATGCTCGATGCGTGCCAGTCCAAGCTGGCAAGATGGGCAGAAGCGTGTCCGGCCAATTACCTGCACAAGTACCTCTTGGTCCTGGCAGAAAAGGCACGGCGGGATGGGAACTCTGCCCTGGCCATGGAACTGTACGACCGAGCGATTGCTGCGGCCCAAGAGCACGACTGGCCACGTGACCTGGCGATTGCCAGCGAGCTATGCGCCAAGTTCTATCTTGGGCTTGGTCGAAAGCGGATTGCCCGTACCTATATGACCGATGCCTGCTACGCCTATGCACGCTGGGGAGCAAGTGCGCAGGTACGCAGGCTGGCCGAGCGATACTCTGCCCTGATTCCGGTTGAGGCGCAGACTCCTGCCTACAACGCTCCGCCAGCTGAGGGAGCGCTGGCAGCAGTCGATCAAGTGGACCTGCTGGCGTTCATTGCTGCGCTGCAGACTCTGTCGCGCGAGTTTGTCATTGAAAATGTCGTGGACCGGATGATGCGGATCGTGATCCAGAATGCCGGTGCCGATCGGGGCCATCTTATCCTTGCCCGCGATGATCAGGAAGGCAGCCTGGCGATCTACGCCTCCTTTCAAGATGCAGCGGTGCAGGTAAGCTCTGGCTCCGGAATACCCATCGAAGAGAGCACTGCGCTGGCGCTGACTGTGGTTCGCTACGTGACTCGCGCCACAGAGGCTGTTGTCCTCGACGATGCCTGCCGGGACGAGCGCTTCTCCGGGGACCCCTATATCCTCCGCAACAAGCCGCGCTCGATCGCCTGTCTGTCCCTTTCCCATCAAGGGCGGCCTAAGGGGGTTATCTATCTAGAGAACAACGTCGCTTATGGCGCATTTACCAAGCCTCGCATTGAGCTACTGCGGCTGCTGTCTTCCCAGGCGGCGATCTCGATCGACAATGCCGCGCTCTATGCCCGGGTGCACAGTGCCAGCGACGCGCTGGAGCGAGCCAACGCGGCGCTCGAAGCAGAGGTGACCCAGCGGACCCGCGAGCTTCGAGAGATCAATGAGCGCCTGACGGTTGAGCTGTCCGAGCGGCAGCGGAGCCAGGCACGACAGGACGCCCTACATGCCGAGGTAGTTCGAATGCAGGCCGATCGGCTTGCCGAGCTGTCCACGCCAGTGATCCCGATTATGCCCGGCATCATCCTCATGCCGCTCCATGGGTCTATGGATGAGCAGCGGGCGAGCCAGGTTCTTGACGTTGCACTTCACGGTGCAAAGCAGGAGCAGGCGCAGACCGTCATCTTGGACGTTACCGCCGCCACCAGCGAAGATGCGGCGCTCGCTGCGGTGCTGATCAGGACGGCAAGCGCACTGCGCCTGCTTGGGGCCAGCGCAATCGTGACCGGAATCAGTGCCAACATGGCGCAGGCCATGATCGCGCGTGGAACTGGCCTCGGCAGCTTGACGACTGCTAGCACGCTGGCCGGCGGCATGACGATTGCCATGGCCGAGGCGAGGGAGCGTACCTTGCGCACCGGGCCAAGGCGGTAGTCAGCTAGGGTCGCTGGCGCGTTGCCAGGAAAGATGCCAGGGCTGGTAGGGCGCGGAATCGGTTCACAAAGCCCTGAAGGGCCGGGAAGTCGCTCAGGCTTGCTGGCTGAAGCTTCTCGATGCCGTCAAGGTAGTCAAAGGCCGTCACATCCGCGAAGGTTACAGAGTCCCCAATGAACCAGCCGGCCTCCGGACTTTGGCTGCGGCCGAGGGCCCGTTCCAACGTAGCAAGCGTCTGGGGCAGCTGTTCATAGTATTTGGCGACCGCCTCCGGGCTTGTCTGAAAGGTCGCTGCATAGGCAATCGGAATGTACTTCGTGCGTGAATCAGCGATGAAATCCGCGAGGGAATCGCACATTGCGTGCTGCCGTGCACCGCTTCCGTACATGTCGAAGCGCCGGGCCAGGTGTCGCAAAATGGCACCACTCTCAGCGAGAGAAAACTCACCATCATCGCCGCGCTCGATGAGTATGGGCAGCAGGCCAAAAGGCGTCTTCGGCTTTTGAGAGGGCCAGTCACTGGGCATGGTCTCGCGATAAGGAATCCCTTTGAGCGCTAGCAGGATTCGGATGTGCTCGGCCCGGCCACGGGCTGGGAAATAGATGAGCTCATAGTCATGCATGGAGCGATCTCCTTTTGAGGGCGGATAGGACGTTCAAACGCGGTTTTGGCGCCACGGCCCGGGAAGTCATCATGTGCACCGGAGCCCGAGCCGCCGACGACAGCGGATATTCTACCTCAGTCTGTCGCCGATCTGGCGATGGGTTAGTTCCTAGCGAACCAAGCAGCGACAGCGATAAACGCGGCGTTGTAATAGATGGTGGGTTCGTTGGTCGCCCAAGATTCGGCATCATCCTCATAGCGTTTGGCCGCTGGGATCTGGGCATCAAAGAGCCGCTGTAGCGCCGGACGTGATCACGTCAATCGACAACAACGCCGCCGACCCGACCACGGCGCGCACGCGGCCGATGTGCCGCTGGCCGAAGTGGCCGCGCTTCATAGGCGCGGCGGGCACCGAAGGCAGTGCATCCAGCTCTACCTGCACGGCTTCTTGAGCGCCTCTTTATTCATGGCGCGACGCGTAAGTTGGCGTGAATAGCGCACCGCATACGCATGCAGAGCCCTCTGTGGTCTGACGACAGCAGTCAGCGCGCTCGGGAACGCTGTATCTGGAAAATCATCCGCATCACTTGGGAACGCCGCTGGCGACCGCGATCTTTGCGCTGGGAGTGCTGGCGGCACTGGTGAACTATCTGGCCGATGAGCGGCGACAGCGGGTACGTGCCACCGGCGGCAAGACGACGGTCTGGGGCAAGCCGCCGAAGCTGCTGATTGGGCGTTACACCACCGAGCAGGGAGAGAAGAAAGAGAACCTCCTGCTGGCCTCCGGATACTGGGGAATGGCGCGTCACTTCCACTATCTGCCGGAGCTGGCGGCAGCTTTTCTGTGGTGTGCCGACGATGTTTGACGCCGTGCTGCCGTACTTTTACTTCATCTTCCTGACCATCCTGCTCGTCGACCGCAGCTACCGCGATGATGAGCGCTGCGCCAAGAAGTACGGCGCCGATTGGGATGAGTACCGCAAGCTAGTTCCCCACCGCATCCTCCCCGGCATCTACTAAACCAAGTCCTTTGGTTGGGACACGCGCAGCGGCTCCCTCTCATCCTACGTCGGCTTGCTGAGGGGCAAAGCCCGTCGTGAAGTTACGCGGCAGAGGTCTTGGACTTGGCCAACTGCAGCTCGCGCAGCACCAGATAGATCAGCGGACCATAGGAGCCCGCGATCAGGGTGAGGATGACAAACGGCCAAGGATTCCCACCGCGACTGCGCGCATCCTGCACCATCCAGATGCACGACAGCGTCGCCATGATCGCCAGGTCTGCGAACACCTGCCCAGGACCGAGCGCGCGGAAGTGCGGCAGCAAGATGCCGAGAAAGCCCACATCCAGCAGAGCCAGACCGGTGAGCACCGAGAAGAGAACCAGGACGACGGCCAACAAGACCAGACGGAACGACATGGACATGCCTCCTTTGCGGGTTGCCACAGCGCTGCAGCGCGCTGCTTTCCCACCAAGCTGAACCAACAGTGTCCGCTTCTCAATTACTTCCAAGGTCATTGAATGCTGACCGCAAGCTCGCGAAGATGGCGGCACCATGAAGGAGCAAGCCGGCTCCTTGTCGTCGTCGCGTCCGCCAGGCCCGGGCGCCGCCAGCTTTCCGCAGCTACTGAAGAGCTGGCGACAGTAGCGTCGCATGTCCCAGCTCGAGCTGAGCCTGGAAGCCGGGGTCTCGCAGCGCCACATCAGCTTCCTGGAATCGGGTCGCGCCCAGCCGAGCCGCGCCATGATCCTGCAGCTGAGTGAGACCCTGTCTGTCCCGCTGCGGGATCGCAATGACTGGCTTACCGCAGCCGGCTTCGCGGCGGTGTTTGCGGCCCGGCCTCTCGACGATCCGCTGATGATGCAGGTGATGACGGCAGTCCGCTTGATGCTGACCAATCACGAGCCATTCCCAGCGCTCGCGATCGATCGCGCCTGGAACATTCGGCTGACCAACCACTCCTTTGAGCGCTTGGCCGCGCTGCTCGGAGAGGATCTGTGGACCCGGCTGGGAAGTCCGCAGCGCAATCTGATGCGCCTCTTTTTTCATCCCCAGGGCATTCGATCCCTGGTCACCAACTGGTCGGCAATCGCCCCTCTGCTGTGGCATCGGGCCCGTCGAGAAGCCGATGCGATTGGCGGTCACGAGCTCAAGGCGCTGCTGGCGGAGCTTGCGCCCTTTCAGGATGAGGAAACGCTGTGGTCGGCAGGAACCAGATCGAGCGTTCCCCAGATTTCTCTCTCGGGACAGGGGATCTTACAGCGCCTTCTCGACGGACGGGATCTTATCGGGTTTCAAATCTCGGTGAACAATGTTTTTGGCGTGGGCGGCGGCGAGGGCGGCGGCCACTTGGCGGGTTAGGCGCAGCGTATCAGCGACGGAGAGCTTGCCGCCAAAGCGCTTCATCCGCGCCCCCAGCGACTCGCCCTCCAGAAACTCCATCACAATGTAGGCGGTACCGTCGGGCTGCTGACCAAACTCCGAGATCTGCACCACGCTCGGATGGTTGACAATGTTGACGGCCCGCGCCTCGTTAAAGAAGCGCTGCACCACTTGCTGATTCACCGCGTACTCGGGATGCAGGACTTTGATAGCGACCTTGCGCTCGATCTGCGGATGAATCGCTTCATAGACCGCGCCCATCCCCCCTTTGCCGACCTCGCGAATCACGCGATAGGGACCGATAGTCTGTCCGGTCATAGTCTCCACCTAATGTAATCAAGATAACACTTTTTCAGACGACTAGCTTGACAAACTCTCACTCGGGCCGACAACCTGGCTGGCCAGAAACGGAAGGCTGCGCGCAAGCGGGCGAGCGTTCCGAACCGAAAGGACTCTCGAACATGGCATCGTCTGGACCGTACGCCTCGCTGTCGCTGGACCTGGACAACCAGTGGTCGTACATGCGCACCCATGGTGACGCAGGGTGGGATAGCTACCCCTCTTACCTACACGTGGTGCTGCCGCTGGCGCTTGACGTGGTGGAATCGGCGGGGCTGAAAATGACGGTGTTTCTCGTCGGAGAAGACGCCCGGCAAGAGCAGCACCACGAGCTGTTTCGGCAGATTCCACGCCGAGGCCACGAGGTCGGCAATCACTCGCAGAATCACCTGCAGTGGCTGCACAAGCTGCCCCACGCCGAGCTGGAAAAAGAGATTCTCGACGCCGATCGCTTCATCGAGCAGGCCTGCGGGCACAAGCCGCGCGGCTTTCGCGGGCCCGGCTTTGCGTGCAGTACGACGCTGCTGCGGATCTTGGCGCAGCACGGCTATGACTACGACTGCTCGACGTTTCCGACGTTTGTGGGACCGCTGGCACGGGCGTACTACTTCATGTCGGCTCGCAAGCTCAGCGACGAAGAATCGGATGAGCGCAAGGATCTGTTCGGAAGCGTGCGCGACGGGCTCCGACCGCTGTCGGGTTACCTGTGGGATCTACAGCAGCGTGATGCCCAAGGCCGACCGATTGCCGATCTGCTGGAGATTCCGGTGACGACGCTGCCGGTGCTGCGAACGCCGATTCATATGTCGTATCTGCTGTTCTTGGCGCTGCGCTCGCCGTGGCTGATGCGACGCTATCTGGATACCGCGATGACCCTGTGTCAGCTGCGTGGCGTCGAGCCGTCGTTTCTGCTCCACCCGCTCGACTTTATCTCGGGGACGGAGTGTCAGGCGCTGCGCTTCTTCCCGGCGATGAACATGCCGTCGGAGCTTAAGCGTGAGCTGGTGTTTGAAGTGCTGACCAAGCTGTCGCGCCGCTTTCAGGTCGTGCCGATGGGTCAGCACGCCGCCGCGCTCCGTCAGCGTCAGCTTCCGCGCCGCTCTCCCGACCTGGGCCAGTAAACTTACGAGCTCGGCACGCACGGAATCGAGCAGCAGTCGAAAGCAATTCCCGTCGACCGTCCGACTCCGCAGCTGCCACTCGAGCGCGGCCCCGTGAGCGCTCGTCCGCTCTGTCCGCACACCACCGCCGCTCGCGACTTCCAGATGCCGTCTTCCAGACACTCCCCGCCGAGCTTCTTCGGCTCACACGAAGTGGTCGGAATCGGCACCGACGACGGACAGCACTCGAACTGCACCAGGCCGTAGCCAAACGGCACCATGCCCCAGCACGGTCGCTCAAACTGCGCCAAGGTCAGCTGCTGCCCGAGGAGATCGCAGCAGGTCTTGGCGGCGGTCTTGACCCACTCGACGGGATCGCGACACTGCGGAGCGCTGTTCTGCTGGCGGCTGCACTTGGGAGGCATCCCGTCGCTGCTCGGTAGGCTGAAGTCGGCGGGCGGCGTCAGGTCCTCGACCACCGAGAGCACATCTTGGTCGTAGGCCACGCAGCCGAAAGCCAAACAAAGCGCACAGAGCAGCGGACGCACGCCCCGATTGTGCCGAAAGCAGCGCAGTGCGGAACAAGAATCGCTGCACCTACCGTCACTCGAACCGGCGGCGAGCCAGCGCCTTTGCTATAACCCGAAGCAGACCATTCGGAGGATTCAGGAACCATGCACATGCAGAGAGTGACGATGATGACCCTGCTGCTCACGGGAGTGCTCGGCAGTGGCTGTGTATCGGCGGGGACGCACAAGGCCAAGCTCGATGAGCTACAGCAAGCGCTGGCGGATCTGGCGAAGTCGCGACAAGAGGCCGTCGATCGCAGCAAAGAGCGCGACGAGCTGCAGAAGCGGATTCAGGACGCGCTGGCGCAGGTGGCGGACCTATCGGGGCGACTTAGAGCAGCGGAGAGCAAGACCAAGGGGCTGACCACCGAGCGAGATCAGTACGCGCGGCTGCTCAATGACTCGACGGCGCTCGTCGGGCAGCTGAAGGAACGGCTGGAAAAGCTGGGGCAAAACGTCGACAAGCTGACCACCGAGCGAGGGCAGCTGCAGGCCGGCCTGACCGATGCCAAGGCACGACTTGAAGATTTGCGCAAGCAAAAAGCGGCGGCGGAAGCGCGGCTCCAGATGTTCCGCAGCCTCGTCGACAAGCTGCGCGCGATGATCGACTCCGGGCAGCTCAAAGTGGTGGTGCGTGACGGGCGGATGCTGATTGCACTGCCCGACGACGTGCTGTTCGACTCGGGCAAGGCCGAGGTCAAGCCGCAAGGTCAAGAAGCGCTGGCCAAGGTCGCGCAGGCGTTGGCGGCGTTCCCGGATCGACATTTTCTCGTCGCTGGGCATACCGATAACGTGCCGATTCGCAGCGCTCGCTATCGCTCGAACTGGGATCTGTCGGCGGCTCGCGCGATCGAGGTCACGCTGTTCCTGGTGTCCAAGGGGCTGAAGCCGCAGGTGCTGGCGGCAGCCGGCTTTGGTGAGTTCGATCCCGTCGCTGCCAACGACACGCCCGAGCATCGCAGCCAGAACCGACGGATCGAGATCGTGCTGCAGCCCAACATCTCGGATCTGCCCTCACTCGACGGAATAGACAGCCCTGCCCCGGCCAAATAGCTACTTTTTGCGGCTCTTGCTGCGCTTTTTGCCGGTGTCGGCGGACACTTCGCCCGGGGCCGGCGCCAGCGAGATATGCAGCGAGCGATCGCGATCCGGCACCAGCTTGCTGCGCACCGACTGATGGCCCTCGGCCTCGATCAGCAGCGTCACCGCCTGCGTCGAGCGAGGCAGGGTGAGCGGACTCTTTGTGACCTTGCCATCTAGCGTAACCGTCGCTGTGTCTGGACTTAGCTCGAGCTGAATCGTCACGGAGTCTGGCTCGCGCACGGTCTTGCTGACCACTGGTGGGGCGTCCGACGGAGCAGGTCCACGCGAGAGGCCAACCACCGCAATCACCACCGCCAAGACCAGAAACGACGCCGCCACCGCGAGGAGTGGCCAGCGCGAACCTTTGGTATCGACCGTCGGAAGTCGCAGCGCCCCGACCAGCGCCGTCGGCTGGGCTCCAGCGGCTTTTCGTCCTTGCGAGGCTTCGGCCGCTTGCCACAGCGCTTGCAGCGACGCAAAGCGCTTTCCTGCTGACGGATTCTGCGCCTGCGACAGCACCGCTTTCAGCGCCGGCGGCACGTCAGAAACTGTCTCTTCGAGTAGCTTGCCCAGCGCGGCTTGATCGTCGGCAGCCGAGGCGCTGCCACCGCGACCCAGATACAGTCCCGCGTCGAGCAGACAGATCCGCTGATTGGCCTTTCCTCCCCCGAGTGCACCATCGACGGCGACATCTTCAAAGCTAGCGACATAGACATTGCGCGCCGAAACTCCGCCGTGGCAGAGCCCACGCTGATGCAGGGCGTAGAGCGCACCGGCCAGCTCGCGCAGCACCGACAGTCCCTCGGCGAGTGAGAGCTTGCCCTGCCCGGCCACCCGCTGCGCCAGATCTTGCCCAGTAAGCAGTGGCGTTGCGATCAGCAGCTTGTCGTCGGAAAGCAGCATCGTATCGACCGCTGTGAGCAGGGCCGGATGATGCAGCTGCGCCTGTTGACTGAGCGCGGCGAGCAGCGGCTTGCGCTGACCGGGATCGATCTGTAACAAGCGCACCGCACAGCGAGAGCCCAGCCGGATCTGCTTGGCTTCAAACAGCGCGCTGTTGCGGCTCTCAAAAAGGAGCCTCTCCAGCGTGTAGGTGTTGCCTTGGGTCGTCCCCACCAGCGCCTGCACGTTCGCTCCCTGCGTAGGCTGGGTCATGGTAAGCCGGCTTCTATTTTTGCATCAGAAGGCCAGCGGAGAGAAGGTCGGCGCTTAGGAAAGTAGCCGCTGCGCATCACCGAGCAAGGTCAGAAGCGGAGGCCGCGACAGCAGCACCAGTCGCTGTCGGAGCAAGCTGGTCGCTCCCAGCGAGTCCGGACCTTCCGCTTCGACTACACCTACACTGGCACCTACACTGGCGCCTACACTGGCACCTACACTGGCGCCTACACCCGCACCTACACCGACAGGGGCCGACAGCGGACCTGGCAACAGGGACAGGAGCGCGGGTCGAAGGTCCGGCTGCTCCACGGCGGCAATCAGCAGCGAACGTCGCCACAGCAGCTCGCGCACAGCCGACAGCAGCCGCGCTTGTTCCTGCGGAGCATGGGTCAGCTCGTGCCACACCGGATCGAGCAGCAGATGCGCCTGCTCGGTGGTGAGCGAAGGCAGCCCAGGCCGCAGCGCGCGCGCTTGCAAGCTCCGCAGCCACTTTTGCTCGGCTTCGTCTTGCGGCTCCCGGCCAGGCAGCCACAGGGCCACCGCCGCCCCCACCAGCGCGCGCAGATCGGCCAGATCGCTCACCAGCTCGCCACCCATGCGAACAAACAGCTGCGCCTGGCGATCTCGCACCCGCGCAAGCGGCCCGTCTGCACCCGGCAAGGAGCCCGATTCTGGCAGCAGCACCCGCGCCAAGTGCAAGAGCAGCGTGGTCAGCGGCCGTAGCTCATCGCTCGGCTGCGGCAGTCGCTCGTCACTGGGCGAGACACGCATCGCCGGCAGTCGATCGAGCCGCTGCGCCGCCTCTCCCAGCGGGTCAAGAAACGCCAGCGCCGACAGATACACCGCATGCAGCGGCGGATGGAGCGATTCCGTCAGTCGCACCAGCAGCTTCACGGCGCCCACATCCACCGCTTCAAAAAACGCTCGGGTAGTAAGGTGTAGGCGGAGCTGCGCAAAGCGACTACCTAACAGGCGCGAAAGCGGCTCTAGCACGCGATCGAGGTCGGCCAGCGGCCCGGGGAAGCTCGCCACCGCTTGCGACACCACCGCCGCCAGCTCAGCGGGATCATCCGTGCCTTGAATCAGTCGCTCTGCCTGCTCGGGTGGACACGCGGCATGCAGCAGCAGCCCCCAGCCGGCCAGCGCCGAGGCCCCAAGCAGAGGTGCCCGCTGCGCCTGAAGCTCAGTGGTCGCTTGGCGAATCAAGCCGCCATCGGACACCTGAACGCCCAGCAGCAGCAGCGCGCGCAACAGCTCCGGCTCCTTCGCATCGGCCAGCGCCGCCTCGGCATCGGACAGCGCATCGCCGGATCGACCCAAGCTGGCGTGAAGCTCGGCCCGCCTGCACAGCCACCGCGCCCGCTCGCTCCCCGCCGCCTGCGCCACCAGCTGATCGAGACAGCTGCGGGCTTCCCGAACCTCGCCACTACCGAGCGACACCGCATACAACCGCTGCAACGCCGAGAGCTGGCCGGGTCGTTCGCGCAGCAGGGCTCGCAGCTGCTCTGCCGCCGCCACCAGCAAGCCCGCCTGTTCATACAGCCGGGCAGTTCGCAGGTGCAGCTCGAGCCGCGCCGTCGGATTGCTGGTATCGGGAAGCATCGCAGCGAGCGTGTGAGCCGCCTTGGCGTGATCGCCGCGCTCAGCCTGCAGCCACGACAGCCGCTCGGACAGCTGCTGCCGATCGTCCATGGACTCCGTGCTGCGCAGCGCCTCGCCCAGCAGAGGCTCTGCCGTCGCCAGCTCGCCACGCTTGATCAGCCAGTCCACCTGAGCCGCCAGCACCATCGCCCGACGCGGATAATCGGCACAGACGTGCAGCTGCGCAAAGATCGTGTCCGGCGCCCGACCCGCGACGATCAGGCAGTCTGCCAGCGCCGTCTGTCCCAGCGGATCGAGGGGAACCTGCGCGAGCAGCGCCTGTGCATAGCGCTCGACCGCCGCCAAGTCGCCCTGCCGCGCACACAGCACCAGCAGCTGCCGCAGCGACTCGATGTTCGCCAGCCCGGTTGTGGACTGCAGCAGTCGAGTCTCCAGCGTGCGCCGCCTACTGATCGGATCATCGCCGCCGTCAAGAACAATCAGTCGCTGCTCGGCCTCTTTGGCGCTCTCGTCGACCAGCTCGGTCGCTTGCCGCAGATACTCGCGGGCCCGCAGCTCGTCACCGACCCGCTGCGCCCACTCGGCGGCCACCAAGAGCTGCCTGCCCTGCTCGCTCCTCGGCAGAAGCTGCGCGGCTCGTCCGGCCACATCCGCCGCCTGCAGGAGCTCGCCACGTGAAAAGTGAAGCTCACCGAGTCGCTGCGCCGCCCGTCCCGAGCCCAGCTGCATCGCCTTTCGCAACGTCGTGGCGATCAGCTCGGCCTGCGACTGCGGATGGAGCAGCTCGGCCTGCTTACACAGCAGCTCCGCCCGCTCGCCATCACTCGGACTGGCGGCAATCTCTCGACTCAACCAGCCGAGCGCTGCAGCCTTGTCACCGGACGACTCTGTGCGCAGTCGCAGCGACGACAGGGCCGGCAGAAAATCGGGATCATGCCCCAGCGACTCATGTAGCAGCGCCAGCGCTTGCCCCGCGTCGCTGACGAGCTGACTCTTTTGCCACAGCGCCGCCGCCCGCTCCTCGGCAGTCGTCGCCAAGTCGAGTAGCACATCACACAGAGGCAGCGCCCGCTCGGGCGAGTGGACCGCATGGTGCCGAATGAGCAGTCGCAGTGGTCGCGGATCGCGCTCCAATAGCTCCGTCGCTCTCTCGAGGAGCCGCACCGCCTGCGCCGATACCTCCGCCGTCTGCGGCATCAGCAGGCCCAGCGTCAAGAGCGTCTCGTCGGGCTCACTCCCGCCCGAGGAAAGCAACAGCCGCGCCGCGAGCAGTGCACACTCGCCAGCCTCTCGTCGCGACAGCTCGGGGGACTCCGTCGCCAAGAGCAAGTGTCGAAGCGCCCGCGCCCGCTCGGCAGGCTGCTGAGCAAGTCCATACAGAAGCTGCCCGAGGAGCGCATGCGCTGCCGGCAGCTCCTCGTCGCGCAGCAGCGCCAGCTCGATCTGACCTAGCGCTTCGCTCGGACGACCACTGCGCAGCAAGACCTCGGCCAGGGCCACCCGCAGCGGCGCCGCATGCTCGGGGGCACAGCGGCGCAGCTCGCCATCGACCAGTCGCCGCGCTTGCTCGTGTTGCCCGGCGGTCAGCAGCCGTCCGAGCAATCGTCGTGTCTCCGTCAGTGCGGCTCGATCCCCAAGTGACGCCGCCCGCAGCCAGCGCGCCGCCGCCGCCGCATGTTCGTCGAGCAGCGTCAGACAGACCGCCGACTGACGGAGAAGCTGCCGCATCGCTCCCGAGTCCGCCGCCGCTGAAGCCAGCAGGGCCAGCCGCTGATCGAGTCGTCGCAGGACCGTCCGCAGCGAGCCCCGCTCGCGCAGCTTGGAGCGCAGCGCCGTAAGCAGCTCGGTCGGAATCTGCTCCGCCGTCTCAGTGGCCAGAAGTCCCGTCGCCCGCAGCGCTTCTTCATCAGACGCCGACGGTGGTGCCGAGAGGGTCACCAAGACCGCTTCCGCCTCCGTCGCGGTATCACCCAAAAGCCGCGCCGTTTCCGCCGCCAGCTTCGCACTTGCCCAGCGCCGCGCGCCCGTGCTTTGGGTCATGTCGCGAATCAGCAGGCTTAGCGTTCCCGGACGGTCGTCGGACTGCCGGCGTCGCAACAGCAGCCGCTCGCGAACGCTCTCGTCATCGGCCCCGAGGGACAGCAGCGCTTCGTCGATCGTCAGCAGCAGGCTCGGACCGACATGCCGCGCCGCTTGGCGGAGCAAGTCCACCCGAGCCTCGTCGACCTCGTGCTGTGACCACGCATACAGCGCCACCCCGAGTCTTGCCCCGTCGCCCAGGCTCTGAAATAGCGCCGCCAGCGCCGACCAAGCGGCAGCCCCACCACCAGCCTCGACGGCCAGACACAGCTCTGCTTCTTCGGTCGCAAAGTCGCTGTGATGATGTGCAGCCTCGGCAAGTCGCATATGGACCTGCGCTTTTTTCGCGCGCGGGACCCGATCTGCGGCCAGGGCTCGACGGTAATGGACTGCCGCTGCCGCGATCTCCCCGGCCAAAAACGAGCGATCGCCCAGCAGTAGCTCGGTGCTGACCTCGCCCCGCTCCACCGCTGGTGGCTCGGTGCTGGCGTCAGTCAAGAGCCGCGACGACAACACCTGAAGCAGCGCCACGGCCTCGTCTGCAACCAGCGCCACTGTCGGGGAAGAATCGTTCCCACTGCAATGCTCAAGCGCCGCCGAGGCGAGTGACACGGCCTGGGCTTCGTCCGCGTGAAGCTGCGCCGCCCACAACAGCAGCAAGACACGCTCCTCGACGAGCTGACCGTCAGACTTGGCCAAGCTCGCCAGCGTCGCTGCCACGTCGGAGTCCGGCCTATGCGCACGCAGCCCCAGAGCCAGCAGCTGCGTTCCTTTGTCCCACGGTCGGGTCTGCGCAAGTCTGTCGATCAGGCGAACAGCCTCTGCCGCCCGACTCGGTGCTGTCGACAAAATCTGCGCCCGACGAAGCGTAGCTGCCTCGGCCAGCGACTCGACCGAACCGAACAACCGATAGGCCGACAGCGCCGCCGGAACATCGCCTTCGATAAGCAGCCTGTCGGCGAGCAGCAGCGACTCTATCTGACCACCATCCACCGTCGAGCGCCCACGCGGATCGTCATCGAAATCGACCGCCCCGACCAAGCCTTCGTAGGTCAGCCGCAGCGTGCCCGCACTCACCTCGACGAGCGCCAGCGCCGCCGACTGAGCATCCGCCGCCCGATAGCCATGCCGAGGCAGAACCTGCAGCAGAGCGTCCCACAGCAGATCCACCCCAACCTCGCGCAGCCCGTGTGCGAGCAAGAGCCGCAGGCCCGGCCCGGGCGCAAACTCGGTCGACGGAAGCACCGCCGGCTCGGTCGAGGCTTGTCGAAACGTCAGCAGCCCCGCGCCCACACACAGCGTCGCCGACAAAGCCATCAGCGACGAAGCGACACGACTGGCCCCGTAGACCCGCACTTCCCCGTCGAGCAGATTCATCCCGAGCGCCAGCGGCTCACTGCTGCGCCGAGGACCACGAAAGTCCTGCCGACCCGGCCCAAGCGGCACCCGCAGCGAACACCACACGGGCAGCGTTCCCGCATCTGGAAAGCGCGCCACGACGAGCAGCTGTGGACGATCCACCGCGCCAAGAAAACGCAAGGCCAAGCGGTCTGGCCGAGGCAGCCCCGGGGGTAGCCGCACCGTCAGCTGATGAAGCTGCGTCGTCACAATCCGACCGAGCAGCGCTTCGTGTACCTCAATCACCGCCGAGCGAACCCGACCACGACGATGCAGCAGCGACTCGCCCGGTCGGCCTTCGATGTCGACGGTCAGCTCGCACAATCGACCACAGTCGAGCGCTTCCGACGAGCCCAGCTTGAGCCTCAGCCGACCCGGCCCCAGCGACTGCTCGCTGAGCGGACTAACGGGTGAAGGACTTTGCGGCTCACTACCCAAAAGCAACCTCGCTTCGATTCAATCAGGCTTCGACTTCCAGCGACAGGTCGGCCGCCGTGACCGAGTGCGTGAGCGCCCCAACGCTGATCAGATCGGCACCGGCTTCGGCATAGGCTCTCACCGTCGCCAGGCTGACCCCGCCAGAGACTTCGACGAGTGGTCGACGAGGATCACCCGGGGACGGCAGTCGCAGCAGCGCCTCGCGGACCAGCTCGGGCGACATGTTATCGAGGAGGAGGATCTCGACCCCGGCAGCCAACGCGTCGCTGACCTGCTCGAGCGTCGTAATCTCAGCCTCGATCCGCACAGTGTGGGGCGCATAGGCACGGGCTCGACGAATCGCTTCTCCGACGCCACCAGCCGCCGCAACATGGTTGTCTTTGATCAGCACCCCCGAGCCCAGATCGGCCCGGTGGTTGTGGGCACCGCCATGACGAACCGCCCGCTTGTCGAGGAACCGAAAGCCAGGCGCCGTCTTGCGCGTGTCGACGATCCGCGCTTCCGTACCGGCCACCGCATGCACATACCGTCGGGTCAGCGTCGCCACGCCCGACAGTCGCTGCAAAAAATTTAGGGCCGTCCGCTCCGCCGCCAAGATCGACCGCAGTGGACCTTCGACGCGCAGCACCTGAGTGTGGGAATGAATCGAGCTACCGTCGGAAAACAGCGGCGTCGTTGCGATGCGAGCGTCCACCGACTGAAACACCGCCATCGCCACGTCGAGCCCCGACAGCACCAGCTCACTCTTGGCCAGGATGATTGCTTGCGCCGTCTCATGAGAGCCGAAGATGGACTCGCTGGTGACATCGCCACGGCCCAGATCTTCGTCGAGAGCCAGCTCGATAAGTCGCCCCACCGCTGGGGGGAGACAGACCGTCGCGTCGGGAACTTTCACAGTCGGGGTCATGTTGGAGTCACTCCTTTGCTGCGCTCGTTACCAGCTGCGGATCGGCCAGCCTTGTCGACGGGCATAGCGAGAGAGCCGCCGATCGGGATTGACAGCGACGGGCCGTCCGACGCGCTGTAGCATCGGCAGATCACTATAGCTATCGGTGTAAAAGGAACTCTGCGCAAGATCGATGCCGTGTGCCTCGGCAAAGCGCTCGGCGTGATGGACCTTGCCGACGCCGTAACAGGTGGGCGGAAGAAGGCTCCCCGAAAATCGACCATTCTCGACGGCCAGCCGCGTACACAGGACATGTGGGATGGCCAGCTCGGCGGCCAGCGGCTCGGCGACATACGGCGTCGCACTCGTCAGAAGCACTATCGAGTCCCCCTCGTCGCGGTGCTGTTCCAGCGCCTCCCGGGCCAGCGGCGAGATGGTGTCGCGAATCTCCGACTGGTAGAACTCGCCGACCTTGACGCGCATCTCGTCCTCGGCATCGCCAGCCATGTCCGCCGCCAGCATCGCCGCGACCGCCTCCATGTTCAGCAGCGACAGCCGATACTGCAACAGCCAAAATCCACTGCGGAGCAGCATCGGCAGCCCGATCTCACCGCGCCGACGCAGATACTTGACCCAGCGCGAGCCGCTGTTCACACGCAGCAGCGTCAGGTCCATGTCAAAAAACGCGGCTTTGGCCATCGGGGTCGCTTACGAAGCCGTCGGACGAACCACCAGCACCGGGCAGGTGGCACCGCGCATCAGCTTCTCGGCCACCGAGCCCAGCAGGAAGTGCGAAACCCCCTTGCGACCGTGCGTGCCGACGATCAGCAGATCGCCTTCCAGGGCTTTGACTTCCTCGATCATCGCGTCGGGCATCCGGCCTTGCAGGAGCCGCCAGTGAACCTGCACCTTCGGAGTCGACTGCGCCGCTGCAATATCGGCCAGTCGCTGACTCGCCGCTTCGCTCCGCCCGTGCAGCAGCCGCTCTTCCCAGTCGAGCGGCATACCTTCCAGCGCAAACGCCTCCAAGCCCGGCGGCGTCGGGGCCGGCTCGAGCACGTGGACCAGCGTAATGCGGCTCCCCAGCGGCTCGGCCAGCGACTTGGCCATCTGGACCGCCGGCAGACTCAGCTCGGTCAGGTCGGTAGCGACGATGATGTGCTTTGGTGTCATGGTCTGTTCCTCTGTGTGGTGATGTCGGAAGTGACTCAGCTCAGGCTGCGGCTCACCAAGGACCGTCGGGCGCCCGGACTCCTTCCAGCCTCGAAAACCCCCGGCCAGTGAGCGGACGCGAGTGTATCCCATCTGCCCCAGCGCCGCCGCTGCCAGCGCCGAGCGATACCCACCGCCGCAGTACAGCACAATCTCTGTCTCGGGATCGGGCGCCAGCTTCTCGATGTCACGCTCGAGAATGCCTCGGCCAAGATGCGTCGCCCCGGGAATGCGCTCGGCCAGCCACTCGTGGTCTTCGCGTACGTCCAGGAAATAAAGCGGCGACGGATCTCGTCCGGATAACAGAACCGACTGCCGCGTAGAGAGCTCCTGCTCGAAGTCCGACGCACTGATCTCGACGATCTCCGCGCGGGCCCGTTCGCTCAGACGAAGAAACCGAGGCGAGTGATCAGCAGCCATGTCCGCACAGTATCTTAGCCACCGCGACATCTGCAATCCTCGCGACGCGACGAGGGGAACCACAGGCGCACCTGCACCTACCCGGTACACCTCGCCCAAGGGTTTTCCCCAGGAAAGCTACAAAGCCAAGTAAAATGACAAAACCTGCAAGGAGTACTGAACATGTCCGCTAACGTTCCTGCGCTCACCCGGCCTCCCCGTCGCCGAGGCAAGACTTTTGAGGCCGTGCTAGCGCTCCTCGCCATGACCACGGTCGTGGCACTGTCGACGGCCCAGGCAGCCGAGCCAGCGGCAGCGACCGCCAAGCCTCCGGCAGCAGCGTCGGCCAAACCGCCTGCGACTGCCAAACCGCCCGCAACCGCCAAGGCCCCAGCCAAAGGCAAAGGCAAGGGCAAGGCCAAGCCCAGCGGAACCGCTGCCACGCTGACCGAGCTGCTCGCCGCCAAAGGCAGTGAGGTGCAAGACTGCGCCGTGTCGGGAGCGCTCGATCAGGGCGCCAGCAAGGTGCAGATCGGAACCCACGTGACCATCAACGGCAAGGGCCAGATCATCAACATCAAGACCACTGTTGCCGTCGACAAAGGCCCCGATGGCAGCAAGGTCCGCGAGTGCATCGACAAGCTCATTCGCAGCATCCAGTTTCCGACCTCCGCCGCACCGATGATCACCATCGAGCGCAACTGGACCATCGCCCAAGGCTAATCCGCGATCGTCGTTAGCGCGCCCGACTGCGCTTCGGATCTACGTAGTCGCGCAGCCCGTCTCCCAGCAGGTTACAGCCCAGCACCAAGAGCGCGATCCCAAGCCCCGGCACCAGCACCAAGTGGCGCGTCCGCCAAAAAAAGGTCGTTCCCTGCGCCAGCAGCGAGCCCCAGGTGTACGGCACCGGCGGTCCCAGCCCCAGGAAGCTCAGGCTCGCTTCGACCAGCACCACCCCCGCAAACCCGAACGTTGCCTGCACGATAATCGGCGACCAGATGTTGGGTAGGATGTGTCGTACCATCACCCGCCACGGACTACATCCCACCGAGCGCGCCGCCAGCACGTACTCTTGCTCTCGCACCCGCAGCACCTGCGCCCGCGCCACCCGCGCATAGCCGACCCATCCATTCACCGCCAGCGCAAAGATCAGCACCCCGACGCCCGCTTTTGGCACCAGCGCCACGATCGCAATGTTGAGCAAGATGCCCGGAAACGCGAGCAGCACGTCGATGACTCGCATCACCACTTCATCGAGCCAGCCGCCCAGATATCCAGCCGACACCCCGATGAGCAGCCCGAGTCCCAGACACAAGCTCACCACCGACGCACACAGCCCGAGCAGCAGCCGCGCTCCGTAACACATCTGCACCAGCAGATCGCAGCCGTTTTCGTCGGTCCCGAGCCAGTGCCGGCCACTCGGGCCTTCCAGCAAATGATCCAGATCCTGCGCCGACGGAGACGACGAGAGCACGAGCGGCCCGACGAGCCCAATCAGCAAAAGGAGGAGCAGCAGCAGCGCTCCCAGCCAGGCCGCAGCGCCGAGCGGTGGCAGCGACCAGCGCTTTTTTGACCCGAGTGACGGCGGGCTCATACGCGAATCCTTGGATCGACCGCCGCATACAGCACGTCGACGATCAGGTTGATGAGCACATACATCACCGCAATCACCAGCGTCAGGCCCTGCACCACCCGATAGTCACGCTGCGCAATCGCTTCGAGGAGCAGCGTCCCCAGCCCCGGCCGCGCGAACACTTTCTCGGTCACCACCGCGCCGGCAAGGAGCGCTCCGAACTGCATGCCTGCGACGGTAATCACCGGCAACAGCGCATTGCGCATCGCGTGCTTCAGCACCACTTTCCACGGCGGCAGGCCCTTGGCTCGAGCGGTCCGCACATAATCTTCCGACAGCGTATCGAGCAGCGACGATCGCGTCATCCGCGCCAGCATCGCCATCAGGTGCGTTCCCAGCATCACCGCCGGCAGCACCAGACCGCGCAGGCTGCCCGAGTCCTCGCTGCTGGGACCGGGAAACCACGGCAGCTGCACAAAGAACAGATACAGCAGAAGTGGCCCGAGGCACATCGACGGAATGCTGATCCCAAGCAGAGCCACCGCCGTCAGCGCCGCGTCCCAGCGACTCCTCGCCTTGAGCGCCGCCACAATCCCCAGCGGCAACGCCAGACAGAGCGCTACCGCCATCGCCGCAACTGCCAGCGTCACCGTCGGAGGCAGCGCCTTCTTAATCCGCTGTGCCACCGTCACCTTGCGATCCGGACAGCTATAGCCAAGCGTCCCGTCGACGATGCTCTTGGTAAAGCGCCCAAACTGCACCGGCAGCGTCTGGTCCAGATCCATGCAGCGACGCAGCTCCAGCTTGTCTTGGGGTCGCGCATCCTCTCCGAGCAGGTTGTCGACGGGATCACCAGGAATCAGGTGCAGCAGCACAAAGGTCAGCGACACCACCCCGGCCACCGACACCAGGCTCGAAAACAGGCGCCGGACCAGATACCGACGCAGCCGCCACGAGGTCGACAGCAGCGCCTCGACCAGCCGCGTCACCCACGACCAAGCCAGCGAGAGTAGCCGTCGCAGCTTGGTCAGCGTCCCGAGCCGGTCACCCGTCATCGTCTGGCCTGCTACTTGGGCGGCGCGCAGTAGCGCAGCTCGGGCTGGCTGATGTTACCGCTGCTGTCCCGAGAGGCGACCGAGATCGCGCCCGAGGCTCCGGTGGGTACGCACTGGTAGCCGGTGCGGCAGTCGTCGTCGCCCTCGCAGGGCTTCATGCAGTAGCGGCGCTCGCTGGCTTCACTGGCGCAGTAGCCACTTGAGCAGCCTTCCGCGTCGCACAGACAGCGCTCACCGAGCTTGCAGCAGCCGAGATCGCCGGGCTTGCAACAGCTTTCTTCTCCCATGGGGCAGTCGGT
Source organism: Myxococcales bacterium (assembly GCA_016794465.1). Lineage (GTDB taxonomy): Bacteria > Myxococcota_A > Polyangia > Palsa-1104 > JAEUJZ01 > JAEUKA01. Next base: position 28,762 of record JAEUKA010000034.1, read on the forward strand.
ACGGACCTGCTTGTGGGCATCGCAGCTCTGGCGGCCTTTTTGAAGTGAAAAGAAGCGCACACAGGCGGAGCTATCGGGACAAGACAGCTCATCACAGCCCTCGACGGTGCAATAGCCGCCGGGGGACGCCACGTCGCAGTAGCGGTCGCCAAGCGCGCTGCACTCGACGTTGCTGATGCAGGCATCGCCAATCGTGCGCGAGCAGCCCCAAGGCGACAAGACGCCGAGAACCATGCCCGCAATCACGCCTATTCGGACGGACCAACCGCGAATGCTCCGTCGCGGATCGAAGCCAAAGCCGCTCATAGGCGGCGGACCTTAGCACCGCAGAGTGGACACCAGCAACTTCTTCGCACGGCTGCTCCGCGCTACTCGACCGCAGCTTCCGCAAACGCCAGACAGCCGCGCCGGGGATCGACGACCACCTGCACTCCGAGTGGCACCGCCCGATTGCGCGCCCCATGCCCGATCGGCGCCCCCGCCAGCACCGGAATGCCCGAGCCCAACAGTCGCTCGGCGATGACCGCCAGCGCCGTAGGATGCTCCGCTGGTCCCTCACAGCGCAAAAGATCGCCCACCACCACCGCCACCACCTGATCGAGCAGCCCGGCCAGTCGCAGCTGCGTCAGCGCCCGGTCGATGCGATACGGCGCTTCCGTCACCTCTTCGAGCAGCAGCACCACCTCGCCACTGTGCAACAGAGCTTCCCCAAGCGGCGTCCCACAGAGCCGCGACAGCACCTCCAGGTTGCCGCCGAGCAGCCGTCCCGTCACCGTCTGCGCACTCCCCGCCACCGACTGTAGACCGAGCAGCGGTGGCGGTGACTCCCGAGACTCGAGCAGCGCCCACAGCGACTCGCGATCGTCTACCGGCAGCTCGCCCAGCTGCGTGAGCACCGGTCCATGAATCGTCACCCGCTCGTGGAGCGCCAGCAGCCCATGCAGCACCGTCACATCCGAAAAGCCAACCAGCGTCCGCTGCGGCAGCTCCTGAGGACGCGCCGTCAGCAGCGGGGACACTAGCCGCAGCAGCCCATGCCCGCCTCGCGCACAGAACACCGCCCGAAGCTGCGGGTCCGACAGTGCCCAGCGCAGCTCTGCCAAGCGTCGACCATCCTCCCCCGCCAGAAACCCCCGCCGCGCGAGCAGCCCGTCAGCCTGCACCACCCGATAGCGCTCTCTCAGGACCACCAAGCCCGCCTCAAGCCGCTCGCTTGGCACCGGTCCCGACGGAGCAATCACCGCCACCGCATCCCCTGGCCGCAGCGCTGCCGGTTTTTGCCACCGCTTACCCGGCGATGTCTTCGCCGCCATCGACATTGATCACATTTCCCGAGATCCAGCCCGCCAGTGGATGCGACAGCACGGCAATCGCCCCGGCCACATCTTGCGGCGTCGTCAGTCGATGGGCCGGGTTGCGCTCGGTCGCGATCGCGATCATCCGCTCATTGCCGGGAATCTTGCGCAGCGCCGGGGTATCCGTGACGCCAGCACACAGCGCGTTGACGGCAATCCCGCGTGGCGCAAGCTCAAACGCCAGCTGCCGACAGTGCGACTCCAGCGCCGACTTGGCCGCCGACACCGCGCCGTACTGCGCAATCACCCGATGACTCCCCGACGAGGTCATCGCAAAGATGCGCGACCCCGCCCCGAGCAGCCCGCGCGACAGCAGATCCTGCGTCCAGTACAAAAGCGAGTGCGCCATCACGTCGCAGGTCATGTCCATGTGCGACTTGCCAATCACGTCCGCCGGCCCATCCGTCGGTGGCACAAACGGCCGCAGCGTCCCAAACGCCAGCGAGTGAACCAGCACCCGCACACGCGGCGTCGCCTGCCCTTGGGTCCGCTCGGCAATCTGGTCGCAGATCTCCTTGCGCTTCTGCTCGTCCGCAGCGTTCTGGTTGAAGAACACCGCTTGCCGCCCCAGCCCGGTAATGGTCGCGACAATCCGCTCGACGTTCGGCATCGTGCTGCGGCGGTCGAGGTGGACGCCGACGATGTCCATGCCTCGGCGGGCCAGCTCGATCGAGATCGCCTCGCCAAAGCCGCTGGAGGCACCCAGGATCACCGCCCAACCGGACAGCTGAAGCGGCAGCTCAGAAGGCGCAGTCTGTGAAGCGTGCGTGCTTGTCATAGCGATTCACATATCACGCGCCCTGTCGCCCTGCCCAGCCCCAACGCCTAGACCGTCGCAAGGTCCCGTCGAGAACCCGTGACCGCTGCACATTTCTAAAAATTTCTGCTTGACCCTAAATGCCAAGGACTGTTAGGAGTTACACCCACCTGGCGCTTCACAGGTGGACCTTCCAAGGGCGTATAGCTCAGTGGTAGAGCATCGGCCTTACAAGCCGAGGGTCACAGGTTCAAGCCCTGTTGCGCCTACCGAAAATTGAATAGTTCCTTGCCACTTTGGGGTGGTAGTTAAGTTGGTTATAACGCCGGCCTGTCACGCCGGAGGCCGCGGGTTCAAGTCCCGTCCACCCCGCAAAGCAAAAAGGCCCAGTTTCTCATCGAGACTGGGCCTTTTTAATTTCTAGCGCCTCGTGCAGCGGTCAACCATCGCTCGGAGCGGATTATCCCCGGCTGCTCGAGCCCTCGATCCTGGTCTAGACCTCCACGTACCCCTGTTTTGAACGCGGTCGGCTGGTCTAGACCTCCCTTGACCCCTGTTTTCAGTTCGGTCGGCTGGTCTAGACCTCCAAGCACCCCTGTTTTGAACGCGGTCGGCTGGTCTAGACCTCCCCGTACCCCTGTTTTGAACGCGGTCGGCTGGTCTAGACCTCCCTTGACCCCTGCGTTGCATGCGCTCGGGCTGGTTCGGACCTCAAATCACCCCTGCACTGCATGCAGTTTGCTGGTTCGGACCTACCCTGGCCCGTGCTGCTGCATGGGGCGGCGCGGCTTGGGTGGCGGTGGTAGGATGCCGGTCCGATGCGGGACTTGGAGTTGCACGAGAAGACGGTGGTGGATCTGTCGTGGGCGCAGCTGCTCCACAAGCTGAGCGAGCGGTGTCATACGACGCGGGGGCAGGCGCTGGCGGTGGGGCTGGCTCTGCTGCCGACGATCGATGCGGCGCGGACCCGGCAGCGCGAGGTGAGCGAGGCGCGGGCGCTGCAAGATGCCGGCGAGCCCTTGCCTTTTGGCAGCATCAGCGACGTGCAGACGTTTGTCGAGCGCAGTCAGAAAGCGGGCGTGCTTGCTCCCGACGAGCTGACCGAGATTGGCCGCACGCTGTCGGCAGGGCTGAAGCTGCGGCGGCACATCCTGTCGCGGACGCAGCGGCTGCCCAGCCTCCGGGCCCATGCCGAGCCGCTGGCCGAGCTGCCCGAGGTCGCGGGCCCGATCGCGGACTCGTTTGATGATCATGGGGTGATGCGCGACTCGGCATCGCCGGCACTCAAGGGACTGCGGCAGCGCGTCCATGGACTGCTGCAAGATCTGTCGCGGCGGACCGATAGCCTGCTCGGCGAGTCGCACATCGAGCCGTACCTGCAAGACCGCTTCGTGACCCAGCGAGAAGAACGCTACGTGGTGCCGGTGCGGGCCGACGCGCGGACGCGGATTCGCGGCATCGTCCATGGGGTCAGCGCCTCGGGGGCCACGGTGTTCGTCGAGCCGGAAGAGATCATCGAGCTGAACAACCGGCTGAAGCTGGCGCAGCTCGAGGTCGCCGAGGAAGAGCGTCGTATCCTCGCCGAGCTGTCGCGGCTGGTCGAGCAGTCGGCGCCGCAGATCCTGCGCAACCTCACGCTGCTGGCCTATCTGGACTTGATCGACGCAGCAGCCAAGCTGGCGACCGACCTGCGGGCAAGTCCGGTGGAGCTGACCGACGTGGCCGAGCCGAGCCCTGCGCCGTCCCGCATCGACCTGCGCAATGGTCGCCACCCGCTGATGCTGCTGTCGGGGGTGCAGGTGGTGCCCAATGACGTGGTGTTGCCGGTGGGCGGGGCGCTGGTGATCTCGGGGCCGAACGCCGGGGGCAAGACGGTGGCGCTGAAGCTGACGGGTCTATCGGTGCTGCTGGCGCGGGCGGGGCTGCATGTGCCGGTGCAGGAGGGCTCGCAGCTGCCCTGGTTTGACCGGGTGCTGACCGATGTCGGTGACGACCAGAGCCTAGAGAAGAACCTGTCGACGTTCTCGGCGCATGTGCTGAACCTGTGTGAGTTCCTGCGGCTGGCGGACGCGCGGACGCTGATTCTGCTCGATGAGATCGCGGTGGGGACGGACCCCGAGCAAGGGGCGGCGCTGGCGCAAGCGGTGCTCGAGAGCCTGGTTGCGCGCGGGGCGACCGTGCTGCTCACCACCCACTACGACCGGCTCAAGGCGATGGCCGCTGACTCGCCCGCCTTTCACAACGCCAGCGTGGGGTTCGATCTTCAGGCGCTGCGTCCGACCTATAAGCTGCACCTGGGGATTCCCGGTCCGTCGTCGGCGCTCCCAGTGGCAGAGCGGCTGGGGCTGCCCCACAGCGTGATTGCGCGGGCGCAGGGACTGCTGCACAGCGGGCAGAGCAGCGTCGATCGGCTGATGCAGACCTTGGCCGATGAGCGGGAGCGGACGCAGACCATGCACGCCGATGCCGAGCGCCTGCGCCGGATTGCGCAGAGCGAGGCGGCGGAAGCACGGCGAGCCCACGATGACGCCCGGGTCGAGCTACAGAAGGCGCGGCGCAAGGCCCACGACGAGGCGATCCAGAGCCTGCAAGCGGCCCGGCGTGAGCTGTCCGATATGAAGCAGGCCATGCGAGCGGCACGACTGCGGACCGAAGACGGTCAGGCCCCTGCCGATCCCCAAGGGGAGCTGCATGCGACGCAGCGGCGACTGGATGAGCTGTCTGCGACAGTGCGCAGCCTGACGCCGCAGAAGGCCGGGCCCCAAGGGCGCACTCCCAAGGAAGAGGAGCTGTCCCAGGGGATGCGGGTCTACGTCACGCGGCTCTCGGCCAGTGGCATTGTCTCGTCGGATGTGGCCAAGGGCAAAGTGGTGGTGCAGGTCGGCAGCCTGCGCTTGTCCGCCGAGGTCGCCGAGCTGCTGCTCATCGATGGCGGTCAGCCCGAGCAGCCGGCGGCGCGCTACACCCCTCGACCACCGCGACGACCGAACCTGCCGGTGGTGATGGCGGAGCCACCGCCGATTGTGCCGCCTCGGACGCCGGATGCGACGCTGGATCTGCGGGGTGAGCGGCTGCCGGTGGCGGTGGCGCGCAGCGAGAAGTTTGTCGATGATGCCCTGCGCGAGGCCCGTCCAGCAGTGTTCATCCTCCACGGCCACGGGACTGGGGTGCTGCGGACCGCCCTGCGTGAGCACTTTGCCGACTTCCCCGGGGTGCGGAAGCTCTACCCAGCTGGGCCCGGCGATGGCGGCGACGGTGTGACCGTGCTGGAGCTGGATACCTAGACCAAAAAATTCGCGCCCTTACGTCCGGTTGGGCAAGCTCTGTAGGTGCGGTCAGCGGCTGCGGATACCCCAGGGGTCCGCGAGTCGCGACGAGCGAGCAGCAGTTAGGCGATTATTCATGGCGAAGCGTGAGGAAATCATCGTCGGACTCGACATCGGGACCACCAAGGTGGCGTGCCTGGTGGGCGAGATCACCGACGAAGGCATCGACATCATCGGGGTCGGAACCCAGCCCTGTTCGGGACTCAAGAAGGGCGTGGTGGTGAACATTGACTCGACGGTGGCGGCGATTGCCAAGGCCGTCGAAGAAGCCGAGCACATGGCGGGCGTCGAGATCACCCAGGTCTACGCCGGCATCGCGGGCTCGCACATCAAGGCGTTTCACTCGGAAGGCGTGGTGGCGATTCGCGATCGCGAGGTCCGACCGGGCGACATCGAGCGCGTGATCGATGCGGCCAAGGCGGTCAGCATTCCGCAGGATCGCGAGATCCTCCACGTCGTGCCGCGCGAGTTCTCGATCGACCAGCAAGACGGCATCAAAGAGCCGCTGGGCATGGCGGGCGTGCGGCTGGAAGCGCGGGTCCACATCGTCACAGCGGCGAGCGCCTCGGCCCAGAACATCATCAAGTGCTGCACCCGCTGCGGTCTGGAAGTCCAGGATCTGGTGCTAGAGCCGTACGCGACCGCCGAGTCGGTGCTGCATAGCGACGAAAAAGAGCTGGGGGTGGCGCTGCTCGACATCGGTGGCGGCACCAGCGACTTGGTGGTGTTCTCGGAAGGCGCGCTGGTCCACACGATCGTGCTGCCGATTGGCGGGCATCAGCTGACCAACGACATCGCGGTCGGGCTGCGCACGCCGATGACCGAGGCCGAGCGGCTCAAGCACCGGCACGGCTGCGCAATGTCGAGCCTGATTGCTGAAGACGAGATGATCGAAGTGCCATCGGTCGGCGGTCGGCCTCCCCGGGTCATGCCGCGCACGGTGCTGTCGGAGATCTTGCAGCCGCGTGTCGATGAGATCTTCTCGCTGGTCCGCGATGAGCTGGAGCGCTGTGGGCTCAGTGAGACGCTGGCGTCGGGCATGGTCGTGACCGGCGGGTCGACGATCCTCCAGGGTCTGCCGGAGCTGGCGGAGGAGATCCTCGGGATGCCGGTGCGTCGCGGCGTGCCGCAGGGTGTGGGCGGGCTGTCCGATGTGGTCAAGACGCCGATCTATGCCACTGCAGTGGGCCTGGTCCTGTACGGAGCCCGCAAGCAAGACGGCCTGCTGCTGTCGCAAAACAGTGAACGCCGAGGCGTCTGGCGCCGCATGCGCTCTTGGTTCGCCGAGGTGTTCTAGCCCAGGCAGCTGGTCTGGCGCCGTGCGCTACCGGGCAGCGGGGCGGGGACCGCACAGGGGACGGAGCGACTCGCGCTCGGCAGGGGTCAGCGTGGTCACCGGATACTTCGGGGCTCCGGTCGCCCGATCGAAGAACGGGTGTGGCCAGGCCTTGCCGCCGAGTCGCCAGCCCAGCATCAGCCGAATCACCCGTAGCATCAGTCGCAGGTTCAGCTTGTCCGAGCCAGCAGGCGCGCTGCCGATCGCGTACTGGCCGTAAATCCTGCCAATCGGCTTGCCAAAGCTGTCGTCGGCGGTGGCCCCCTGGAAGCCCTGCGCGACAATCCCGATGAAAGGAAGCGCCGGGCTGACCATGTTGCCGAGCGGCGTCTGGCAGCAGCTGGTGTAAAAGCGGTACGGGCCTTTGGGCGACAGGCGCAGCCCGACAATCCGCTCCGCCCCACGCTGGAAGCTGAGCGAGCTGGGGGCGACCTGGACAACATCGGAGCCGCCGTGCTCGTCCAGCAGGTCGGCACGCCCCAGGTGATGGACAAAGGCCTGGCAGTCGTCGCAGTAACAGATGACGCGGTTGACCGACTGGGGGGCAGGGTCCTTCACACGTCCTGCGACCTCCCCACAGCGGCAGCGAAGCTCGGCATCGTGGCTCATGGGGGTACAGTAACCGAGATACCTTTGGGCCTTCCAACCAAGCCTTCAAGCTTCCTCGGGATACCTTTGGGCCTCTTTCGGAAGCTCGGACACACGGCGGGGCGCCAAGAGCGGGTACAGGGTCGGCAGGATGATCAGGGTCAGCAGCGTCGAGGTGACCAGGCCACCGACCACGACCGTCGCCAGAGGCCGCTGGACCTCGGCCCCAATGCCTTGCGCCAGCATCATCGGCACAAAGCCCAGCGCCGCCACCAGCGCCGTCATCAGCACTGGCCGCAAGCGCAGCAGCGCCGCCTCCTTGGCCGCATGCTCGGGCGAGTGACCCTGCCGCAGCAGCTCGAGCAGAGTCGACATCAGCACCACCCCGTTTAAGACCGCGATTCCCGACAGCGCGATAAACCCAATCGCCGCCGAGATCGACACCGGCATGCCCCGCAGCGCCAGCGCCACCATCCCACCGACACACGCAAAGGGAACGTGAGCAAACAGCAGCACCGCCGGACGCAGCCGCCGAAACAGCAGTCCCAGCAGCGCCAAGATCACCACCAGCGTAAGCGGAATCACAATCACCAGCCGGTCTTTGGCAGCGGCGAGCGTCTCGTACTGACCTCCCCACTCGATGCGATAGCCGGGCGGCAGCTTGACCTGGGCCTGGACCCGCTTCTGCGCCTGCGCGACCAGCGACCCGAGATCCCGCCCCCGCACGTTGAAGCCGACCAGCAGGCGCCGCTCGCCGTTGTGACGCAGCACCATGCTGGGCGCCAGCTTCTGGCGAACCTCGGCGACGCGCGACAGGGGGGCGAGGCCACCGCTGGGCAGCGGCAGCGGCACACCGGGCAGGGCAAACGCAGTCGGCGGCTCGCTGAGCAGGCGCAGCATCACCGGAATCCGCAGCGGGCCATCAAACGTGGTTCCAACCTGGAGCCCGGTCCGCAGCGCCTGCACCGACTCCAGCACCTCGCCGACCGACAGCCCGGCCTGCGCGGCATCAATGGGCCGGGGCAGGACCTCGCTGACTGCGACCTTGGGCGGCGCCAGGATCTTCACGTCTTCGGCACCGGGCTCCTGCTGGCACTGCCGCTCGACCGCCTCGCCAAGCCGCCGCAGCTCATCGAGATCGGGCCCAAAGATGCTGATCACGACATCACTGACCGCCCCAGCGAGGATCTCGTTGAAGCGCATCTGGATCGGCTGGGTAAACGAGGGCTCACCACCGGGCGCTCGCCGGGCCAGCGTCGACTCGATCTGGGCAATCAGCGCCTCTTTCGACAGGCCCTTTCGCCACTGCTTGCGCGGCAGCAGGGCCACAAACACGTCGGCTTGCTCCAGCCCCATGATGTCGGTGGCCACCGCCGGACTGCCGATGCGCGACACCACCTGCGTTACCTCCGGCACCTCTTGCAGCAGACACCGCTCGAGCTGTCCGGCCTGCTCGATCGCCTGCGGCAGCGAGATATCCGGGTGGCGAGTGGTCTGAATCACCAGATCCCCTTCATCCAGCTGCGGCACAAACTCGCTGCCGGCGCGCAGAAACAGGCCCAGACCCACCGCCAGCAGCCCCACCGCCACCCCACCGACCCACTTGGGCCACCGCGTCAACAGGCCCAGCAGCGGCCGATAGCCCCGCAGCATGATGCGAAACAGCCACGGCGGCTGGGCCTGCACCGCCAAGATGTCGGCTCGCCGAATCAGGTAGCTGGCACTGGCGGGGATGAAGGTCAGGGCGAGCAGCAGCGAGGTAAACAGGGCAAACACCACCGTCGCCGCCATGGGCCGGAACATCTTGCCCTCGACCCCGCCCAGCGTCAGGACTGGCACGTAGACCAGCAAGATGATCATCACCGAGAACAGCACCGGCTGCGCCACCTCGGCACAGGCCTTGCCGACTGCGTGCTGCCAGCCCTTCTCGTCGTGCTCGATAGAGGCATCGAGGCGATGAAACAGGTGCTCGCACATCACCACCGAGCCATCGACCAGCAGCCCAAAGTCGAGCGCGCCCAGGCTCATCAGGTTGCCGGGAATGCCCAGCGCCACCATCCCGACCGCCGCCCCCAGCATCGACAGCGGAATCGCGAGCGCGGTCAGCAGCGCCGCCCTCAGGTTGCCCAGCAGCAGCAGCAGCACCAGCAGCACCAGGGTCGCCCCTTCCAGCAGGTTCTTGCCGACTGTGCGCAGCGTCCCGAGCACCAGCTGACTGCGGTCATAGATCGGCTCGATCTGGACATCGGGGGGCAGAGCGGCGCGGATCTCCCCCAGGCGATGCTGTAGGCCCCGCATCACGTCGAGCGCATTTTCCCCTCGCAGCATCTGCGCCATCAGATAGACCGTCTCGCCCTGGCCATTGCGGGTCGCTGCCCCGAGTCGCGGCTGCGCACCCTCACGAACCTCGGCGACCTCGCTGACCCGCAGCGGTCGCACCACCTCGCCCGGCTCGACACCGACCAGCAGCCCGCCCAGCTCGCTCGGGTTCTGGGGAAAGAACGTCGCCCGCAGCAGCGACTGCCCTGCCCCGGCGGGTAGCGCAGTCCCGGCGACACTGCCAATGCTGCTGGTCAGGGCTTCTTTGACCTTCTGCAGCGTCAGCTTGCGAGCCGCCAGGCGCAGCGGATCGACCCGCACGTCAAAGGTCCGCTCCTGACCGCCCCAGCTGTTGACCTCGACCACACCGGGGACCAGCCGCAGCCGGGGCGCGATCTGGAGCAGCGACAGCTCGAGCAGCTCGCGAGGGGTGCGCGTCGGCGAAGTAACCGAAACGTGAAAGATCTCCCCGAGTCCGCCGGTAATCGGTCCCAGCTGGGGCCGCTCAGCCTGGGTCGGCAGATCAACGCCGGCGAGTCGCTCGCTGACCACCTGGCGGGCCTGTAGCACTGGCAGGCTGTCCTCGAACACCGCTGTGACCGACGAGATGCCAAAGCGCGAGATGCTGCGCTGCTCGACAAGGCCCGGCAGCCCGCCAATCGCTGTCTCCAGGGGCCGGGTCAGCAGGCGCTCGACCTCTTCGGGAGACAAGCCGGGCGCGCGGGTCAAGATCAGCACTTGGTTGTTGGTGATGTCGGGCATGGCGTCGAACTTGAGGCCCTGCCCAATCACCGCGCACAGCACGATGGCCCCGAGGTACAGCGCCAAGACCACCTTGCGATGCTGGACCGAGCCGCTCGCCAGCCGCGCCACCCACGAGCCAGCCGACGAAGGCTCTCCCGCGCTCATGGCTCGCCCCCTGGACCCGTCCGATACAAGCTGGCATCGGCAGCGACTCGGTCACCGGGCTTGAGGGCTGACGACTGGACCAGCGCATCTATCGACGAGCTCCACAGGACCTTGACGGCCAGCGGCTGCGGTCGCGCGTGCTCGTCTTGACGCAGCAGCTCAACCCCCGACTCTGTCATGCGCAGCGAGCGGGCAGGCACCACCCATGTTCCGGCTGCGCCCACCTGCGTGGCATCGGCATAGACCGCGACTCGACCGACCAGCCCAGCCGACAGCTCGGGCACTTGGTACGCGCCGGCATCGGCAGGACGCGGCGCGGCAGTCGGCGGAGGCACAAGCTCTAGCCAGGTCAGCCGGGTGCCATCCCGACCATCGACTTGGGGCGAGCGCGAAAGCAGCCGCAGTGGATGGCGCTGACCGGACGGAAGCAGCAGCTCGAAGCGGGCCGCTGGCGGAAGGCTCGCAGCCAGCCGGGACTCCAGGCGCTGACCGGACTCGCCCACGATCCGCAGCAGCGAAGACCCGGGCTGGACGACCTGCCCCAGGTGCGCAGCCACGCTGACCACCACACCCGCGATCGGACTGCGCAGGGTCATCCGGCCACCTGTCGCCGCCAGTGAGGACGCCTCGCCCGGGGTCAGCCCAGCCGACTGGAGCACCGCCAGCGCTTCGAGCTGACTGGCCTTGGTCTCGGCCAGGCGCGCGTCGACCTCTAGCTGCTCGGACAGCCGCGACAGCCCTTCGCCTTTGAGCACCAGCAGCTGTTCCCGTCGCTGGGTATAGGCATGCAGCCGCAGCCCGGCGCCCAGATAGCTGCCCGCCGCCCGCAGCACCTCGGGGAGCAGGACCGCGCACACCGGCATCCCGGCGGTCACACGCTGACCAGGCTGGACCAGCACCTGCACCACCTGCGCGGCAAAGGCGGACATCACCTCGGCCTCCGAGCCCGGAGACGGCAGGACCTGCGCTGGACCCTCAAACAGCGGCGCGGCCCCACTTGGACGCAGCGGCACCCATGGCGTCGGCACACTAGTCAGCGGACTCGGCTGCTCTGCCCCCGTGGCCAGCGCTGGCGGCTCCGGTGAAGCAGGCTCGCCCTTCTGACAAGCCCACAAAAACCCGAGCATCCCCAGCCACCCCAGCCATTCCACACACTTTTTCATCGCACGCTCCCTGGGCTTGTTTTTTCGGTGCTGCGGCTGGTGGTCGGAGCCTGCGGAGTCAGCTGGAGCAGCAGCCGCGAGATCACAAACCGACTGTGCACATGGTCGGCCTGGGCCCGCCCGAGTCGTCCGCGCAGCGCAAACACCGCCCGCCGAGACAGCAGCACCTCCATCACCGTCGCTTCACCGGCTGTGAGCAGCCGCTCTCGCAGGCGCAAGGTCTGTTCGGTCGCCGGCAGGGCCGACTCACGCAGCTTGCGCTCGATCTCTTCGGTATGGCCGACCTCGTGGAAGGCCAGCGACATCGCGGCCTGCGCCTCGACCGCCGCTTCCGCCACTGCGCCCCGCCGCCGCTCGATCATCGCCAGCGCATCGGCCCGCTCACGCTCGCCGCGATCGAAAAACGGCAGCTGCAGACCGAGCGTTCCCATCAGCGAGTACGGCACCGCAGGCTCGCGGACAAACTGCGCCCCCAGCGTCAGCGTCCCCCGGCGCTGTGACCGCAGCTCTTCACTGCGTGCCAGCTCCGAGCTGACCCCGGCCTGCTGCGCGCGCACCAGCGGCAGCTGCGCCGCCCCCGCCAGCAGCTCACTGCGCAGCGCATCGGACAGCTCGGGCAAGGTGATCTGCGGCAGGCCCCCCGCCGGACGCAGCGGCACCGCACCCTGGCGCCCCAGGCTCTTGGCCAGCTCGATCCCTTGCTCGAACGCGTCGCCTTCCAGCGTCAAAAGCTGTAGCTCTGCCTCGGCCTGATAGCTCTCAGCTTCACTCTGATCGGCGACCGTCATCGCCCCGGCCCGGACCGCTCGCACCGTTCGCTCGGTCAGCTTCTGTGCCAGCTCCACCTCATGCTCAGCAGCGTGCAGCACCTGCACTGTCCCCCACAGCTTCAGCCACGCCCGCCCCGCCCGCAGCTCTGCCGCCAGCTTGACGGTCTGAAGCTCGGTCTTTAGCTCGGCTTCCTCGGCGACCGCCGCTCGCTTGCGGGCCTGCGAATAGGCGCCCAGGCTGATGCCCTGCTGCGCCAGAAGCTGCGCCTCGACCCCACCGAAGTCCAGCTCGCGCCGATAGCCCAGCTGAAGGTTCAGCTGCGGGTTGCTGGTCAGCGTCGAGATCTGCCGGTCCATCGCCTGCTTCGCCACGAGCGCCGCCTCGGTCGACTGAACCTGCGGAGTCCGTCCCGCCTGCACGAGCGCCTCGGAAAATCGGATCTCCTCCCGAGACGGCTCACCCGCCACAGCCTGCCCCGCAAGAGCAACCCCAAGTGGCACAAGCCACGCCACACCATACCGCATGGTGGCTGGCTTACCACGCTCGGGCGTCGGCCTCAAATCCACGGACCATTTGATACCGACCGGCTAGAGCCGACTGCGGGCAGTGGCCAGCGCCGCTCTCACTTTCGGCGAGGTCTTCACCGGATCGAGCGCAAAGTCAGGCCGACGGCGCAGCACCTCGATGAAGCAGCCGACCGCCAGGTCCAGCTGCCCCAGCGCGACGTAGCTCACCCCAAGGAGATCGAAGATCGCGACCTGCTGTTCCATCAGCGGCTGCGTCTCGGCCAGCGCACGCAGCAGCGCCAGCACCGCGTCTGCGTACTGACCCTGCTGAACCTGCGCCCGGGCCGCGATGATCCGGGACTCGATCCGCCCCCGATCTTCGCGAGGCATGCGGCCATCGTCCTTCGGTACCGTCGCCACCGGCTTGGCCCGGACTGCCACCTTGCGCGGTGCCACCGGTGGTCGACTCGCTGCGTCCGCTGTCGCTGCAAAGGCCAAGACCGCCCCCAGCAAGCCCGCTCGCAAACCCCAAAAGGAAGTCGCCGCTCGCATCAGCTTCCCCGTGGCAAGAGCGGCATCTGGACGTGAAGCACGCGGCGCTCTCCCGGCTTCAGATCAAGCGTCTGCCGAACCGAGCGGAAGCTGGGCCCGCGCAGCTCCACATAGCGACGACCACTGCGCAGCCGCAAGGGACTGGCAAACGGCGTTGTCTCGACGCGCTGGCCATCGATCACGACCTCGGCCCAGGGCTCGGCCACCACCAGCAGCTGCGCCGTTCGGCCCTCGGGTTCATCAAGCGGCGCAAGCGGCGACGGCGAGGTCCACAGCGGCAGCGAGCGCAAAAGCGACACCCCCAGCAGCAGCACCAGCAGCAAGCCGGCGTGCGCAAGCGGAGCCTTTAGCTGCGTCGGAACCTTCCAGGTCCTCAGGGGTCGGGCGCGACGGTGCGGCGGTGGCAGGTCGGCAAGCTCCGCCGGTGGTAACAGCCCGCGCTCGACCAGGAAGCGGACGATGTGGGCTTGACCACTCTCACCGACCTGGGTCCCGACAAAGCCTTCGAGGGCGGTCAGCAGCTGCTCCGGCGTTCGATAGCGCTGCTCTCGCTTCTTGCGCAGACAGCGATCGATGATGCGCACCAGCGACGGTGGCAGCTCGGGGCACTGCTGGGTCAGGGACGGCGGCGACTGGGTGCGAATCTTCTCGGGCAGCGAGTGCAGCGCGTCTTCGGCAAACGGCTTGCGCCCGGCGAGCATCTGATACAGCACGATTCCGAGCGAAAACTGATCGGATCGCCAGTCGAGCCGCTCTCCGAGGATCTGCTCGGGACTCATGTAGCTCGGTGTCCCCAGCGTCGCGCCCGTCGCCGTCAGGTCCCCCGAGTAGCGCGGGTCGTCGGCAATGCCAAAGTCCCCCAGCTTGACGATGCCGTTCTTGCTCAAAAGCACATTGGCCGGCTTGAGGTCGCGGTGCAGCACGCCCATCGTATGCAGATAGGTCAGCGCCCGCGCCACTTGCAGGGCAATGCAGGCCGCCACACTCGCCGGCACGCGCGGCACTTTTTCCAAGAGATCATAGAGATCTATCCCGTCGACCAGCTCCATCACGATGAACAGCGCGCCCTGCTCGCGATAGAACTCGTAGACGTGGATCAGGTTCTCGTGCTGAAGCTGCGCGAGGGTGCGGGCCTCTCGCTCGAAGCGCTGCGCAAAGGCCTCGTCTTCTTGGACCGCCGTCTTCAGCGCCTTGATGGCGACGGGACGACCGAGGGTTTCTTGCACGGCGCGGTACAAGACCGCCATTCCGCCCGAGGCGATCTCGCCCTCAATGCGGCAGGACCCGACTCGGTCGAGCATGATGGATCGCTTCCGTACGTGGCGCGTTTACGAACCCAGGGCGCCCCAGCATGGACAGACTCACGAGGCGCAAGGGTGTTTCTAAGTGCACGTCTCTGGGATACCATATCGGACTCAGACATCCTCTGTGATTTTGAGGGTTTGGGTGCGCGACGAAGCCAACGAATCGCTGATGCTCCGATTTCGCGACGGCGATCCACGCGCCTTCGAGCTGCTGCTCCAGCGCCATCAGAAGCCGATCTTCGACTTCGTGATGCGCTCGGTGGGAACGGCTGCTGTCGCGGAAGAGCTGACGCAAGAGACGTTCCTGCGGGTCATCAAGCAAAAGTCGGTCTACGAGCAGCGGGCGCGCTTTACGACGTGGCTGTATACGCTGGCGCGCAACCTTTGCATCGATCACTCGCGGCGGATGCAGCATCGGCGGGCCAAGAGCCTGGATGCGGTCGACGAAGAAGGGCACAGCCTGCTCGAGCGCACCGCCGACAAAGGACCGCAGGTGGATAGGCAGGCCATCGGCGAGGAGCTCAAAGAGCGGATGCGCAAGGCCATCGATTCCCTGCCGGAAGACCAGCGCGAGGTCTTCTTGCTGCGTGAAGAGGCGGATCTGTCGTTCAAGGAAATCGCCGACATTGTTGGGATCTCCGAGAACACCGTGAAGAGCCGCATGCGCTACGCGCTAACGAAGCTGCGGTCGCTGCTGGAAGAATATGAAGACATGGCACGGGCACTCTCATGAGCGAGCTGTGTAAATACGACGAACAAGTGCTCGACTATCTGTACGGCGATCTGGTCGGTGCAGAGCGTGCTGCCTTCGCAGATCACCTGTCGGGCTGTCCAAGCTGCCGACGCGAGCTAGACTCGCTGTCGGGAGTGCGCAAAGAAGTCGCCGAGCTGCCGCGCCCGGTCTTGGCGACGGATGCAGCGGCCCGGATGACCGCTCAGCTGATGGAGGCGGCGATTGCGGCGACGAAAGCTACGGCGGCCTCCCCGGCGCTGGGCGGTGGCAAGCTGCTGCAGTTCCCGAGCGGTCGGATCAAGCGAGCGCTGACCCATCCGGTGAGCGCGGGAATTTTGGTGGCGGCGGCGGCGCTGTTCATTGTCGTGTTTCGCCTGCGAGAGCCGGCAGAGCCCGTCTCCGACTCGCCAGTTCCAGCGCCTGCCGTGCTCACGCCGCAGGCTCCGGCCAAAGCCCCGAGTCCCGCCGCTGCGCCTGCCGATGTGCCTGCCGATGTGCCTGCCGATGTGCCTGCCAAGGCCGCAGAGCCTGCCGGTGCGACGACCCAAGTACCGATTGTCACGACGGTGACCGAGCAAAAGCCTGCGGAGCCGGCGAAGAGTGTCGTTGCCACGGGAAGCGCTATCGCCCAAAAGCCGATGATGGCACCAGCGCCGAAGCGGGCTCCGGTCTGGGGGCCGGCGCCAACGACGCCACCGATGGAAAAGCCGATGGTCGAGCGGGATCGCGGCGATCGCGTGGCCAGTAACAAGCTCGACGCGATTAACGACAGCCGCTTTGCCCAGCCACCCCCACCGCTTGTCGCAGAGTCGACGGCGGCACCGGCAGCTCCAGCGGTCGTGGCGCAGCAGGCTCCTGGCCAAGGACACTCGCCGCAGGCTGCTCCGTCGCAGACGAGGAATGGAAGCGTCACGGACGACGAGAGCAACCAGGCCGGCATCGTCGCGCAGAGCAAGGCTCGTCAGCAAAAACGCAACCTCGAGGAGCTGGAGCGTGTCGGTCTGGCCCAAGGTCCGGTGGCGGCAGCAGCCGACAGTGACAATTATTCTCGGCGCGCGGCTCAGACGGGCAGCCTGGGTCGCAGTGGTGTGGCGGCAAGTGCTCCGACGGGTGGAATTTACGGTGGGGCCAAAGACTCGCAGAGTGAAGAGGATGCGCCCAGCGCTGCCGCAAGTCAGGCGCCGCCCGCCGACAAGCAGGCCGAAAAGGGTGCCGATCGGCAGAGTCCTCTGACCCTGGTCTACGAGCAGATTCGCAGCGGCCACTGTCCCGAAGCGCGGGAGCTGATTCAGAAGCTGGAGCGGTCACAGCCAGGCCTGCCAGGGCTCGCCGAGGCCAATACCACCTGGCAGCGAGACTGTGGCGCGCGGCTGCCAACCCAGAATCGCGACCAGCTGAACATCCTGCAGCAGAACTATCAAAACCTGCAGCAGTCGAACCTGCCGCCTCGGAGTGCCTATCCTGCGGCGACGCCGAGCCCAGCGCCGATGCCAAGCCCAGTGGGAAAAGCGCCGATGATGGACCGAGCACCACTAGAGCGGGAGCAGCAGTACAACGAGGCCCGTCGCACCATGGCAAAAAAAGCAGCGCCGCCGCCCACCAAAGCGCCCGCCAAGGCCAAGGCCGCAGCCCCCGCCAAAGCAGCCGACGTAGCGTTCTAGGCTTCGTCGGGTAGACCGAGCTTGCCACGCAGCTCGCGCTGCTCCCTCGGTGACAAGCCCAGCCCCGCGTAGTCGGGCGTCTCTCCTCGCAAAAGCGCCTTCACCGCCGCCAGCTCCATCCGCGACAGCGACACGCCTTCCAGCCGATAGTCGCGAAACGCTTCCCAGGCCAGCGGCACCCAGCGCTCGACGAGACTGCTGATGACCTCGGCGTAGACGCGGATCTCGTACTGGGCATGCGCGTCCATCCGCAGCGACAGAAAGTGCAGCAGGTTGTGCAGATCGACCTTCCAATACCACTGCGTGTAGTAGTTGAGCGTCAGGTTCATCCGCGCCAGCTCTCGCGCCAGCTGCGGATCGCCTGGCCGCTGCGGCTGCCCGTCGTCGCTCTCGTTGAGCAGCTCCTCGTAGTGGTCGTAGCAGCGCTGGGCATCCCCCGCGAGGAGCCGCAGCACATAGGCCGACTGCTCCGCCGAGAGCACCGACTCACGACCTTGCCGGTTCGAGCGCGACTGCTCGGCCAGCTGCTCGGGCTGCGGCAGATAGAACTCGCGATCGAGGATCGAGTAGCGCGCCGAGTACTCGTTGACGTTGGCGGTGCGATGGCGAATCCACTGGCGGGCAACGAAGATCGGCAGCTTGACGTGGAGCTTGAGCTCGCACATCTCGAGCGGGGTGGTGTGGCGATGGCGGAGCAGGTAGCGAATCAGGCCGCGATCGCTGCTCAGCCGGGTGGTGCCGCGACCGTACGACACCCGCGCCGCTTGGACAATCGCCGCATCGTCGCCCATGTAGTCGACGACCCGCACGAAGCCATGGTCGAGCACCGGCAGTGGCTCGTGCAGCACGGCTTCCAGCTGCGGAGCGGTGGGACGACGGGTGGTGGCGGAATCGGACTGGGCCTGGCGAACGGCCTCGACCTGATCGGGAGAAAGCGACATCGGGCAAGGTTCGTACAGAAGCCGAGCCCGACCTGTCAACGTCAACCTGGCGTGGCGGGCGCGGGCGGCTCACACGGCAGCTCGATCACAAAGGTCGTCCCCTGCGGCCCGGTCGTCACCGTGATCTGCCCGTGGTGATCGCTCACAATCTCGCGCACGAACGGCAGCCCCAGTCCGGTGCCCTGCGCCCGGGTCGTAAAGAACGGTGTCCACATCTTGGCCAGCACGTCATCGGCAATGCCGGCGCCGTTATCGGTCACCACCAGCCGCAGACGGCTTTGAACAGCCGGCTCCACGCGCAGCGTCACTTTGCCATCAGGTCGGCCCTGACAGGCCTGCACCGCGTTCTGGGCCAGGTTTTCGAGCGCCCGGCGCAGCTGCTGCGGATCGGCGAGGAGCCGCACCGAATCGGGCATGACGACATCGACCCACACCGACCCCGCTGTGGTCGCTTGTGCACTCTCCTTCACCTCACCGAGCAGCGCTCGCAGATCGACCGGCTGAAGCTGCGGGGCTGGCCGTCGCGCGTAGAGCAGGAACTCGGTCACGACCTTCTGCAGGTGGGTCAGCTCACGCTGGATGCGCGCCACGTAGCTGCGCGCCTGGTCGAGATCCGGTGCCGGTCCATCGGGCATCGGCGACAGCTCTTCACGCAGCAGACCGGCAAACAGCTCCATCCCACCGAGTGGATTGCGGACCTCGTGGGCGATACCGGCCAGCATCATCTGCAGCCGCTCGTCCCGGGCCAGCAGTCCAGCCCGCATCGTCTCGAGCGTCTGGGCCAGCACCGCAACCTCGTCGTGACCACGCAACAGCTCAGCCGGCACGGGACGGTTGAGCACACCATCGCCGACCACCTTGGCACCGTCACTGAGCCGTCGCAGCGGCCCGCTTACCCGCCGCCCGAGCAGCACCGCCAGCCCCGTCAGCAATACCGCCGCCAGCAGCCCGACCAACAGCAAGGTCCGCTGCAGTCCAATCAGATCGGTATAGAGCGCCGCGCTGCCATCGACGCCAACGGCAAAGCGTGCCGGACCATGCTCGCTTTCAATCGGCGCAAAGCCGGACTTGTAGAGCTTGCCGTCGTGACCTTGAAAGAGCACCGAGGCGGCGGAGCGCTCGGTGACGGGACTTGGGCCGGCAAAGATTCGGCTCAGCTCACTGCGGCTGCCGTCGAGACGATAGAGTCGCTCGCCGATCACAGCCGGTCCGGTGTCAACGCGGGTGGTGTGATCGGCGGCAAAGACATAGACCCGTGAGAGAGCGGCGGCCTCGCGAACCTCGCTGAGGCGGCGACGGAGGTTGCGGGCGGTGCGGCTGTCCTCGTCGCCGGGCGAGAGCAGCGCCACACTCTCCTCGGAGATCTGCCGCGCCACCAGCTGGGCCAGGGTCTGGAGCCGTCGCCCCAGCTCGACTTCGACCGCCCGCGCCGCCGCTTGCCGCGCCAGCCAGCCGAACGCGACAAACGCAAGCAGCGACGGCAGAAGCATCGCCACAATCAGCTTCAGACTCAAGGAAGGCCGTCGCATGGCAGGTCAGGAGAAGGGCGCCTACGTCCTAAGCGCTGGCTGCCAGGGCTGGCCTTGCACAATCGCGACGATGGACGAGCCGAGCAGCGCAATGAGCAGCAGCACCGCCAGCACCGTGAAGATCCGATGGGCCACTGAGTGCTGGTCGTCGGTCAGCTGCGGTCGAATCGCGAGGAGAAGCAGCAACGCGCCAGCGAGGAAGCCACCGAGGTGTGCCAACCAGTCGATATTCGGGCGCAGCGACGCCACGACGTTGAGGCCGAGGTTGATAAGCGCTCCCTTGCGCAGCTGCGCCACCAGCTCGGTCGGCAGGCCAACGTCACGAAAGCCGA
This sequence comes from Myxococcales bacterium, assembly GCA_016794465.1. GTDB lineage: Bacteria > Myxococcota_A > Polyangia > Palsa-1104 > JAEUJZ01 > JAEUKA01. The sequence goes on from JAEUKA010000034.1 coordinate 48,844, forward strand.
GCACTGCCGCTGCCCCGAGCAGACCAAACAGGCTCCCTGACGCGCCGACGCTGACCGAGTCACCGAAGATCGTCCCCAGCACCGTGCCGGCCAGTCCCGCGACGACATACAGGACGACGAAGCGCGGCCAGCCGAGCAGCTTTTCCAGAAACGGTCCGAAGCTGTAGAGCACATAGCTGTTGAGCAAGATGTGAAGCAGGCCGCCGTGCAGCGCCGTCGCTGACAGCAGCCGCCACCGCTGTCCTTGCTGGATCAGCGACGGAACCTCTGCGCCCATCGCCACCAGCGTCAGCAGGTTGTCGGAGCCGCCCCACAGCTCACACAGGCCAAACAGCACGATGTAGAGGCCGATCAGGGCATACGTCACCCGTACCGGTCGCCGCGCCATCACCGCTGTGAACACCGCCAGCTCGTCGAGAACTTCGCCCGGCGGCTCACCGATTCCGCCCGAGAACTGACCCCGCGACGAGGAACCTTCGCTGCTACTCATAAGCCATCATATAACCTGAGGTATGTCCTGTTCGTCCATCCTGCGTGGCAGAGCATCGGCGCTGTCGTGGCTGCTGGGGCTTTTGCTGATGCTGGCGTCGGCGGGCTCGCTGCGGGCAGAGGAAGCGACGGGTCGCCTGAGCGGACGGGTCTTCGTCTACGGATCGATCACGGCACTTCCCGAGGCGCTCGTCGAGGCCAAGGTAGGTGAGGTGGTGGTGCAGACCCACAGTGACGCACAGGGCCGCTTCGAGCTGCGACCACCGCTCGGCCCCGCCAACCTCAAGGTCCGTCACCCCGAGTTCGAGACGCTGCGGCTCGTAACCCAGGTCGGTCCGAGCAGTCAGGTGGAGCTACGCCTCCGTCGTCGGCCCAGCCATCAGCAGCCGTTTCAGACCACCGTGCGCAGTCCGTCTCACAAAGCGGAAGGTCAGCACCTGAGCCTGCGTGGCGACGAGCTGCGGACGCTGCCGGGCAGCCTCGGTGATCCGTTTCGAGCGATTGGTCTTCTGCCGGGTGTGGCGACGCCGGTGCCGCTGCTGCCGATTTACGTGGTGCGCGGTGCGAGTCCGGGAATGAACGGCTTTTATCTCGATGGGATGCGGGTGCCGCAGCTGTTTCACCTGCTGGTCGGAGGCGGGGTGGTGCATGCCCGGCTCGTCGAGCAGATGGACTTTTATCCCGGCGCCTACGATGCCTCGTTTGGTCGCTATGCGGGCGGGATCATCGACGCCAAGACCAGGCCGGCGCGCTCCGACGGCTATCACGGTGAGCTGGAGCTGCGACTGTTCGACCTGTCGGCGCTGGTCGAGCTGCCGCTGCCCAAAGACATTCGCATCACCGTCTCGGGTCACTACGGCTACCCCGGCCCGATCATCCGCGCCATCGACGAGCGGGTCGACATTGGCTACTGGGACTATCAGCTGCGGCTCGACTGGAAGGGACTGTCGATCCAAGCGCTCGGCTCGTATGACAGCGTGACGATCGCCAACCTGCCGCTCGGGGGTGGCGCCACCAGTCCAGCCACAGAGAACACCTTCCGCACCACCTTTCACCGCGTGCAGGCCCGTTATCGGCACTCGCGAGGCAGGCACTCCTTCGAGGTCGGCGCCGTCGGTGGCATCGATGAGATGACGATCTTCCAGGGCAATGGCGTGCGCAAGCTGGCGCTGAACCTGCGGGCCTTGGCGACGCTGGCGTGGCCGAAGCTGAAGCTGCGAATCGGGACCGACACCGAGCTGTCGCGCTTTTCCGCCCAAAACTTTGGCGAGGTCGATGTGCGCGCGCGTCCTGACGACATCGGCGATCTCGGCGGCTCGCGAGACGGAGTGGTGGCGTCGGCGTATGCGGTGCTGTCGGTGGAGCCGTGGCAAGGTCTGACCTTGACCGGCAGTGGTCGCATCGACCTGTATCACGCGGGGGCGGTGACGCTGCTGGGCCTCGATCCTCGGCTGCAGGTGCGGGCGCGCTTGACGGACTTTCTGCTGCTTCACGCGGGCGTCGGGTACTACCAGCAACCACCGAGCTTTCCGGTCGCGCTGCCGGGCATTGACACCTACGCGCTCAGCCTCGGGCTTCAGCACGCCACTCACGCCGCCGTCGGTGAGGAGCTACAGCTACCGCTCTCACTGTCGCTCAACCTCAATGGTTTTTATCAGAAGTATGAAAATTCCAACGATGTGGTGATCGACTTCACGCCGCAGCTGTGTACCTCGCCACCGCCCGAGACGCTGTCGGGTTACGCGGCGGTGATCACGCGGCAAGTGAATGGCTCGTCGTATGGGATGGAGCTGATGCTGCGTCGCCACCACGGTCGCTTCACCGGCTGGATTGCCTACACCCTGAGCCGAGCCGAGCGCGCCTTCACCTGCGGACTGCGGCCAGCCGACTACGATCAGCCGCATGTCTTAAACACCGTCGCGCAGGTGCGTCTGCCGTGGAACTTGATGATCGGCGGACGGTTCTTTTACTCGACGGGGCGACCGGTGACGATGCTCAAGCCGCCCGATGGCAGTGCAACGGTGCGCAATGCCGATCGCTTGCCCGACACCTTTCAGCTCGATCTGCGCATCGATCGCGAGTGGCTGTTTCGATCGTTTGCGCTCGATGTCTTTGTCGAGGCGGTCAACATCACCTACTCGCAGGCGGTGTTTGGGCTGACGTACCCTCGGGAAGGCAACATCACCCGCTACGATCAGCCGCAGCTTAACGGCTTCCGCTGGGTGCTGCCGTCGATCGGTGTGCGGGGGCGGTTTTGAAGGATCTTGACTTGGCGGCGCGCGGCGAAAAATATCCCGCTCACGATGCGTACCGTCCAAAAGCCTTGGGGCCACGAGCTGATCTGGGCCCACACCAGCCGTTACGTCGGCAAGATCCTTCACATCAAGCGCGGCGAGTCGCTGTCCCTGCAGTATCACGAGCAGAAGGACGAGACGATCATGGTGCTGAGCGGCCTGCTCCGCTTTGAGCACTACGCCGAGGGAGAGACGCCGCGCCACACCGATCTTTCGCCGCACCAGCCGTTTCACATCACGCCGGGACTGCGGCACCGCATGACAGCGCTGGAAGACACCGATGTGGTGGAAGTCTCGACGCCAGAGCTGGACGATGTGGTGCGACTGGAAGACCGCTACGGTCGCAAAGGCACAAGCGCCGCGTAAGCCAACCAGCCGTCGCTAGACGCCGATGTACAGACGATTGCCGAAGTTGGGCTCGAGGTTGGCCTCGAAGATCTTCTGGGCAGCGGCGTCGATGTCGTAGGCAACGCGACGGAACTCGAACACCCGCGTCTGATCGTCGTAGATGCAGTAGCTGGCGCGATTGTCGTAGTCACGAGGCTGTCCGACGGATCCAACCGAGATAATGTAGCGATAGCCGGAGCGAACCTCGAACTTCTGCGCCACCACCTCGTGGACCTCGCTGCGCGACAGCGCGAACGCCTTACACAGGTGCGAGTGGCCGATGAACGTCACGTCCGCCAGCTGATCCCAGTAGGGCAGACAGCGCGACGCTTGCTCCGTCGAAAAGATGTACTCAAACTCTTCGAGGTTGATGGGCGAGCCGTGGCAATAACAGATGTGACCTTCGCGCCGCTCGTACGGCAGGTTCTGCAGCCACAGCATGTTCTCATCGGTGAGGATGCCGGAATGCAGGTCCAGTGCCTGGCGAGCCGCATCGTAGTAATACGAGTAGTCCATCCGTCCCGCGACAGCCGCATCGTGGTTTCCCAGAATGCAGAACGCGGCGTGCTTGCGGACGTGGTCGCAACAGCCATTCGGATCAGCCCCATACCCGACGGTATCTCCGAGGCAGACCAGCTTATCCACACGAGCAACCCGGAAACACTCAAGGACTGCTTCCAGTGCCTCAAGGTTGGCGTGGGTATCGGAGAAAATACCAATCCTCATAACAAGAGCCCTACTGTACTTTGAAAGCTGTCCTTGCGGCAACCGTCACGGCAGAGACTGCCAGTCCGCCGACGGATCTTGCCCCACCGACCGACCAACCCCGCTCCATTTGATGCCAAAGAGATCCGATGCCCAGCAACTCAACTGCAAGCCTGTCGCAGCCTTTGTGTCAGCCCTCCCCTGCCCGTCTGACCGAGCTTAGCCAGGCCGCCTGTGACTATGTACAGCGCGCCACCTCCCTCGATCTCGATCACTCAGAGGAATCGCTGGCGTTTGTTGACCATTACCTGCACCAGATCGGCAGACAGGCCCGACTGCGTAGAGAGGTCGAAGAGCTCGTCGCGGCTGCGCTCGGGGTGTACGTTGGCGAGCTGCTCGTGTCGCGCTTTGGCGGCCGCTGGCTGGCGATTCCCACCGAGCCCAGCAAGAGTCCAAGCGAAGGAACGCCGCTGCTTGATTCACTCGACGATCCGGCGGGCTGGCGAGTCGAGCTCGCGGCGGCCCCACTGATCTGCGATCCGGTGCTGTGGGCCCGGCAAGCGCTGCAGCTAGGTCATGACGATAGCGACGATAGCAGCGTCGATTCGGAGCCTGAAGGAGGCGGTCTGGTCGCGCCACCAAACCTGATGGATCGACTGCTGGAAGCGATGGCGCGCTTGCCGCCGGTCAGCGAGGAGTACTACTACTCCATGACGGGGCGATTCGAGACGGTGAGCTATCTGGTGGAGATCCTGGTTAGCTTGCAGCAGGAGTCACGCCCGGACGAGCCCACAGAAAATGACCGTGATAACGCCGCGAATCCACAGTAGAAGCTGTCTGGGCTTTGTACTTGTCGACGCCTCGCGTAGTATGAGCCCATTGAGCCGGACCACCGGAGGGACACCGCATGGAAGCTGATATGAAGACCTCGAACCTCATCAACCGCCTGGTTCTCGTCGATGCCATCCTGACGATGACGCTTGGACTGGGACTGGGCCTTACCGCTCCGGCGCTCGTGCTGGGCGGACTCGTACCGGTGGCTGGTGCGCTGCTGACGTTGTTCCTGCTGGCGACGGGCCTGGGGCCGATGTTCCGGGGCGCTGGCTCCGTGGAAAACAACGATCCCAACGCCATGGCGGGTGAGAACGCGGACGCAGCCGGACGCAAGATCTATCTGGGCGTGTCGATTGCGGCCATCGCTACCCTCGGGCTTGGCATTGGCGCCAACAAGACGGAGCTGGCGCTGCTCGTCGGTGGCCTGGTGCCGATTGGTGGAGTGATCCTGGCCATTGTCGCCTTGATTGGCAACGCTACCGGCGGCAAAAACGAGTCCGAAGCCCTGACCAACTTCACCTCGTTTAGCCCCGCCGAAGAGCAGACCTTCGTGGTCTACGAGCGCGTCGCCCTGGAGACGGAGAAGCGCGCCTCGCGGATCGCCATCCTCAGCGTCGGCTCGGTGGGACTGCTGTTCGCCCTGATCGTCCTCATCTTCGGTGGCAAGGGTGAGCACGCTTCGCCTGCGAGTGCTGCACCGCCGGCCGCTGCCGAGAAGAAGTAGTCTCCTTCCTCCCGACCTCTCGTTCCGCTTTCCCGCTGCCCGTGCCCTGTTTCCCGCTTCGCCGTCAGCCCTTCACGATCACAAAGATCGGGTTTCCGTAAAACCACAGGTCGCCCCACGGATCGACATCCGGCGGGTCAAGCTGCGGAACGTCGACGCTGGTATTGGTCCCGCGCAGGCGCAGATAAAAGCTGTGGCTGACTGGCGGGAAGCGGTGACGAAACAGTAGCTGCTTACCTCGCCTTTCGCAGTCTTTGGGTAGTACGCGGCGCAGAGTCCTCGCCGTCGGATTGCGCAGGCTGTCGCGATTGCTCGCCGCCGGCAAGATGTCCCCGACGATTAGATCGAAGTGATGAAGCTCTGGCACGATGCCGCCAAGGTTGCGCTTCTGGGACAGCTCGATCTGTACGACTAGCTCGACGGTGGCCCCAGTGCTCTGCAGCCGCAGGTAGCCGCCCATCGGTACCGCGCAAGCACCGTCGTGGACATAGCACTGGAGCGACTCGATGAGCCCGCCGAGGCAGGTATACATGTTGCCAGCCCGCATCGCCGCCAGCACCGCCAGCGGATCGCGACTGTCGGCAAAGACCTTGGTGTTGGTGAACAGCCCCGGCGGGTAGTCGAAGTCGTAGCGCAGCTCACCGGTCTTGTGGGCCCGCTGCTGTCCCGTCGGAGTGACGTGGCCTTCGGTCTTGTAGGTGCTGCGGTCGACGACCACCAGATCGCCCAGGTAACGATGCGAGTCGGAGTTGCAGGTGATGTAAAACGGCCTGCCCTCAGACAGTAGCGAGTCCCAGAGGCCTCCGACTTCCGCCGTGTAGTAGTCGTAGCCGCCGAAAGTTCGATACGACTCAGGCGGATAGCCGGCAAACGAGCCCTTGCCTGGCTGATCCGAGTAATGTCCGCGTCGCTCACCCGTCAGCGTCGAAGCAGAGTGACCGGGTGCACCCTCGAAGCCACGCATCACGTCGGGACCGGCGTCTCGCCAAGCGCGTAGTTCGTGAGGACTATCGAGTCCGCGACGGGCTGGATGGTTGGCAAAGAACAGCGGCTTGCTGGGCAGCGACTGGAGAAAGCTCACTCCAGCGACGGCATCGGACTCACCAAGTGGCGGCGCGCGACGGCTCTTCTCGTCGAAGCGCGACTCAAACTCCGCAATCAACTGGGCCTCGTCGGTGGTGGGCGGAACGATGATGCTGCCGTGCTCTGCCGCCGGAATGTTCCACTCGAGGCCCTGAAAGACGATGATCTCGGGACAGGCGCGCCGGGCCTCGACAAGCTCACGATAGGCATCGCGGGTCACCACCTTCTGATGCGCCGGACCGCCATGATCGGTAATGACACAGAAGCCGAGGCCGTTCTTGGCCGCAGCCTGAACTTGCTCGAGGATCTCGTAGCGTCCGTCGGAGCTGTACTTGGTGTGGATGTGGTGGTCGCCGCTGAGCCAGACCCCGCGCTCGTACGGCGTCGCGATGCTGGCAGCACGCCGGGCCCCATCGAGCGGAGGCGCCCCAAGCAGGACGAGCAAGCTGCTCGCGTGCCGAAGAAACCCCCGTCGTGAGACTGGGCCAGCCAAGACTAGTAGCGGTAGTGATCGGGCTTGTAGGGCCCGTCTTGCGGAATCCCGAGGTACGACGCCTGCTCGCTGGTCAGCTTGGTGAGCTTGACGCCGAGCTTGGCAAGGTGCAGCGCCGCGACTTTCTCGTCGAGCTTCTTCGGCAGCATGTACACCCCGACCTGATATTTCCCGGGGTTACACCACAGCTCCAGCTGGGCAATCGTCTGGTTCGAGAAGCTGGTCGACATCACGAACGACGGGTGACCCGAAGCACAGCCGAGGTTGACAAGCCGGCCCCGCGCCAAGATCGTCAGTCGCCTGCCGTCGGGAAACACGAACTGATCGACCTGCGGCTTGATGTTGACCTCGGTCACGCCCGGCTGCGCACACAGCCATGCCATGTCGATCTCGCAGTCGAAGTGGCCGATGTTGCAGAGGATCGCCTGATCCTTCATCGCCAGCATGTGCTCGCCCCGGATGACATCGCGGCAGCCGGTGGCGGTGACGAAGATGTCGCCGAGCGGGGCGGCCTCTTCCATCGTCGTGACCTGATAGCCTTCCATCGCCGCCTGTAGCGCAATGATCGGATCGATCTCGGTGATGATGACGCGAGCGCCGTAGCCACGCAGCGACTGCGCACAGCCCTTGCCTACGTCACCGTAACCAGCGACGACCGCGACCTTGCCGGCGAACATCACTCCGGTGGCGCGCTTGACACCGTCGGCGAGCGACTCACGGCAGCCGTACAGGTTGTCGAACTTGCTCTTGGTGACCGAGTCGTTGACGTTGATCGCCGGGACCTTGAGCTTGCCGCTCTTGTGGGCCTCGTAGAGCCGATGGACGCCGGTGGTGGTTTCCTCGGACAGGCCACGGATGGCGTCGGGACCGGTCATCATCTCGGGATAGCGGTCGTGGATGATCCAGGTCAGGTCGCCACCGTCGTCGAGGATCAGGTTCGGCGCCTTGCCTCCCTGGAACGCCCGCAGCTGTAGCTCGATGCACTCGACGTACTCTTCCTCTGTCTCGCCCTTCCAGGCAAAGACCGGAACGCCCGTCGCGGCGATGGCGGCAGCAGCGTGGTCCTGCGTCGAGAAGATGTTGCAGCTTGTCCACGTCACCTCGGCGCCCAGCTCGGTCAGCGTTTCGATGAGGACGGCGGTCTGGACGGTCATGTGCAAGCAGCCGGCGATGCGAGCACCGCGCAGCGGTTTTTGGGGTCCGTATTCGGCCCGTAGCGCCATCAAGCCGGGCATTTCGCTCTCGGCGATGGAAATTTCTTTGCGTCCCCACTCGGCCAGCGAGATGTCTTTGACCTTGTAGGGAAGTGGTTCACGGATTGAGTCGGCCATAGAGAAGCTCCTTATGCGGCGCCAAGGGTAGGCGCCCTGTCCTGTGCGGTCAAGCCACGACCTAGTAGCGCAGCGGCAGGCGCAGGCCGGCTTGGACCTTGAATCGGTTGATGGTGTCTTCGAGGAAGCTAAAGCCACGCTCGATGCGCTCGAGGCTGATCTGTCCGACGGTGAGATCGGACATCTGCAGCTCGCCGTAGCCTCGGTAGCGCGCAGCGGCGTTGCCCAGCAGTCCCCACTCGGCGAGGCCGCACATGCGAATGTACAGTCCGAAGCGCTTGCACAGCTGCAGGTCGAACGTACTGACGCCGAACTGGATGCGCACGGTGTCAAGCCGCAGCTTCTCGCGCAGTGGATCGGCCACCTGATTGGTCAGTAGCTGGCTCGTCACCAGCTTGGCAGCCGGATCGCCGTAGTCGATGGCCCGTGGGCTACCCGACGAGCTGGAAGTTGGATTGGGACGACCGCCACGCACCGCATCGGCGGCATCGCCCAGGAGCAGGAAGCTCGCACAGTCGGCAGCCGACAGTCCATCCGACGACAGGCACTCGAACTTGAGCTCACGGACCCGACCGCGCAGAGCGACCTCGACGTTGCGCTGCTGATCGTTCTGGTCAAAGTCGCGCGTTCCACCGAGCACATCGACATACGGCGTATCGGGCCAGCGAGCGGTCTTGGAAAAGACAATCTTGCTGTCGCCTTTGACGTGGAACTCGCCGCGCAGACCGGGGACGTAGAAGACGCCGCTCTCGACGCGGATGACGCCGTTCATGGCAATGTCGACGAGCGGACCGGCGACATCGAAGGCCTGCGTCGACAAGCGGAGGTCAGCAATGTTGTTAAAGACGCGGAAGGTGCCACGGGTTCGCACCGCCACCCCGAGCTTGATCTGCGACAAAAAGTCATCGCCATCCCAGAACGGCTTGTCCTCCTCGACGATGCGCCGTGCCGACAGGAAGCGGTCGGTCGGGTCGTAGTCCTGCATGTAGCGACCGGCGACGACCTCGATGTCACCGAGCAGACTGACGCCGTCCCGACTGCCGGTCAGGGTCAGGCCGCGCGCCGACGACATCTCGACGTTGTAGACGCCCGACGAGCTGTGCCGCACGTTTTCCATCTTGATGGCCAGGTCGACGCGGTCGAGCGCGCGATGCCATGCCGAGTGAATGAAGCCGCCCATGCCGCTGTGGTCGACGCGGCCACTCAGCTCGATCTTGCCGTCGCCATCGACCAAGCCAGCCAGCGCCACACCGCCGGGGTTGCCCTCGCCCCGACCGATGATGATTCGCCCGTCGTCGCCGCTGCCGACGCGCACAAAGCGGATGGAGCCGCGTGAAAACGACAGCTCGTGAAAGCGCCGCAGGTTCAGAAAGACCTCGTGGGCGGTCAGCGTGCCCTCGACGATGGGCTGGACGAAGGTGCCGGTGATCTTGAGCAGATCAAGGCCGAAGCGGCCGCGTGCCTCGGCCAGGTTGCGCGCAAACTGCCACTGCAGCAGCCGCGCCGAGATGTCGCCGCGCAGCTCGAACGCGATCCGGCCCAGCGCAAGCGGGGTATAGCGCTCGACTTCGACGCTGCCGCGCACCAACGTCACGGCGCTATCGACGACAATGCGGACGTTTTCAAGCTCGGCGCGCTGGGGCCGCAGGAGCAGCTTGCCGCCGTGAACCTCGATCGGCGTTTCCAGTTCGTGCGGTTCGACCTGGGCGTTGCGAAGCTCGATCGAGCCGAGCGGCTGCAGGCTCTGGAGCGGCCCAGAGATGCGCACATCGACAGTGGCTTCCCCCTGGGTGCGACGAAACACCGACCGCAGCAGGTGTTCCAGAAGCTCTAGCCGCAGCTGGCCACGCACTCGCAGATCCGACGCCACCGGGCTTAACACCCCCGAAAACTGAATCGCGCCGCCTTCACTGGTTGACTCGCCAGCCCGACCTGTGGCCACGAGCGTCTTCGGTTCCGTCGTCGAGCGCTCACCACCCCGACGCTGACTGATAAAGCGAGCCTGGCCCAGCTCCAGGTCACGACCGTCGAAGCACGAAAAGACATCCCCGTCGTTGAACGCCAGATAGCGCTGATCTTCTCCCTCGTCGGTGATGGTTCGGACCGAGAGGAGCGCCCGATTGAGCCGCAGCGTCGCCCCAAACAGCCGGGACTCGTCCACCGCCAGCGGACGGGAAGCCAGCGCCGGACAGGTAATGCCGCGCGCAAACTGCGGATCGGGTCCAAACAGCGGTCGTGGATCGTCGCCAAAGCGCAGCCGCAGCTCACCACTCCCCGACGCTGAGACATCGCCAAGCTGCACCAAGTCCGGTAGCAGCTTCTGCGCCAGCAGATCACATGCCAGTACAGTAGACGACACACGCACACTGGTCGGTCCGTCGGCTGACTTCGCAAAGTACGGCGGCAGCGGACAGCCAAAGCGAATCGTCAGGTCACCACGCGGCAGCCCTCCGGCCAGCGTCAGCACGCCATCGACCTCGAACGACTCAAACAGCCGACCGGTGATCTTGGTCCCGGCGCCGACCGGCGTAAACCGCAGCTCTGCATGGCCCAGCGTCAGGACGCGCACCACCATCCCGAGGAGGCCAAACAGCGGCTCCCGCTCGGCGAGCACGACTCCACCCTCGACGGCTGGACCGAGCGCCGTCGGCACGCGACCCTGCACCGTGAAGCCGTCGACCGAGAGCTTGCCGTCGAACACCGGCAAGAGCGGCTGGGTACTGCCGATCATCTTCAACGCCCCCGAGAGTGTTCCGTCGACCACCAGCGGCAGACCCTGCACAATCGGCAGCTTGCCAATCGGCAGCTTCGCAAGCTCGACCGAGAGCTCGAGGGGACGGCCTTTTTCGTGACGCAGCGTGGCCAGCGATGAGAGCTTGCCGGTATCGAGCTGCGCCGAGAGCGAGCGCAAGATCGCCTGGGTCTGCGACAGCTGCGCCAGCACCGCCACGCTGTCAAACTGCCCGCCAAACACCGTCAGCTTAGGCACCCGCAGGTCGACCTCGCCAATCGGCCGCAGCAGCGAGCCCGTGACATCAATGTTGCCGGAGAGGACGCCGCTTACGTCTTGCCCCGGCAGCAGCAGTCCGACGCTGACACCCGACACCGCCGCCTTCACCGACAGCAGCGGATCGTCGGGCCGCTGCGAGACATCTTTGGTAAACAGCTGTATCGACGCATCGCCGCTGATGCTGCCGTCTCTGCCGCGCGCATGCAGCAACGACAGGTTTAGCTTGCCGTCGTGAAGCGCAAAGTCGGTCGTGATCTCGTCGAGCTTGCGGCCAAATAAGTCGAGATCCTTGACGGTGAACTCGCCGCGCGATGCCTCGGGACGAATGATGCGGCCACCGAGTCGAAACTTGGTCTGGGCCTCGCCGGCTTGACCACTGACGCCAAAGTACTGCAGCACCCGTCCGAGGGGCGCGCCTCGACCGGCCAGCTCCATCACCGGAATGTCGAGCTTGCCGTCGCGGGGCGAGACAGCGCCATGGTCCGAGCGCAGCGTCAGTGTATCGCCGGAGAGCTGCAGCCCGCGATAGAGCACGTTGTCGGGCGTGTAGACAAACGACCCGAGCAGCTTCATCTCCTTGGGCAGCGGATCGTGGCGGGCCACTCGCTCGACGAGGGCATCGACGCGATCGATCACCACCCGCTCGGGATGCGCATGTTTGGCCAGGCTGCCCGACAGTCGCATCGTCCCTTTGAGTCGACCCGCGACGATCGGCTGCAAGATCTTGGGCATGATTCCGACCTGCGCCGGATCGGTTCCTTGCACCGCAATCCGCGCCGACCACGGCAGATCGCCGGCGAAGCTAAAGTGCAGCGGCTCGACGCGAATCTGACCGCCGAGCGCGTTGCCAGTAACCCTCGGCATGTGCAGCTCGCTGCCCTTGAGGGTGAAGCGCGACCGGGCCCCGGAGATCGCAATCGAAGCGACCAGCGCGTCGATGTCCGCCACCTGCCCTTCGATGACAATCGCCCGTCCGTCGCCGGTCGTCGGGAAGTTCTGAACGTGAAAGTCCTGGCTTAGGCACGGCGACAAGCGACCGCTGACCGTCGTCGGCAGCGTCGAGGACAGTGCGCCATAGAAGCGAACCCGTCCCCGTGGCTGACCCGACAGAAGTCCACCCGGCACCAGCTTGGCCAGGCCGTGGCCGCTCGTGAACGACAGATCGAGCTGTATGCCCGTGTCGCAGTAGGTATCGAGCAGCTTGCCATCGACCTCGACATCGGCGTCAGCGGCCTGGACCTTGCCACGGAAGACCAAGTCCTGCTTGCGGCCAGCGCGGGCTCCGAAGCGACGCAGCTCCAGGTTCTTGAGCGGGAAGACAAACTCGCCGCTGCCCTCCTTCGTGCCAAGAACCAGCTCGCCACCGTCGGCAGTCATCGGGGCCACTTCGTAGACAAAGCTCTGCAGGCCGGGCCGGGTTTCGGCGGCATCCGACGAAAAGCGCAGCGTCACCGCGCCCTTGAGTCCGTTCACCCGACCGTGCCAGCCAGGAAATGACATCTCGTAGCTGACATTGCCGAAGGTGAGGCCCTCGCCGTCGATGGTGATGCGCAAGTGGCCGGGACCGGGCGGCGCACCCTCGGGCTTAGGCTTCTTGCCGGACATGGTGGCGACGATGTTGACCTCGTTGCCGTACTGCGGGCCGGTGACGTTGGGTGGGTAAAGCCGGCGGACCTGAATCGGGCGAACGTGCGCCCAGCCGCTGTGAAGGTGTCCCGAGGCAAAGTGCAGCTCGACGAAGGAACCGCGCCCAAAGGGTGAGCTGAAGGCGGTGCGCAGCAGGCCACGAATCAGCTCGCCCAGGTAGATGTCGGCCTCGATGCGAGAGGCTTTCATCACCAGCTCGCCGTTGGGGTCGCGCATCTCGAAGTCGCCGCCCTCGACGTGGGTGGTGGTGTTGAGGATGATCGACGCGAGGCTGGAAAAGTACGAGTAGCGGGCGTAGCCAAGCCGAAACTCGCCGCGAATCTGCGTCGCCACGACCTTGGTCACCAGCTTGCCGAGCCGCCGATCGTTCAGCCCCAAAAACACCCCGAGCCAGACCAGCGCCACCACCGCCACCACTTGCAGTACACGACGTACCAAAGTCTGGCGGAGCGGGATGATGCTCATGCTGGGAGGCCGGGGCCGCTCGCTCACGAAAAAAAAGTAACACGTTCTGCCGTCTCGGCAGCACCCCTTCCGCGCCGGGGCGATATACTGACCGGGCTATGGCCCGCATCTTAAAAGGCGGTCTTCGCGACGGAAAAAAGGCGACGATTGATCCGTATCCGTTCGACCCCCGAGCGGAAGCCGAAAAAATCCTCAGCGAAGCGCGTCACGAGGCCGAGCGGCTGCGCAACCAGGCCGTCACCGAAGGGCGCGAGCGGGGCCTGGCTGCCGTCACCGAGCTTCTCACTGCTGCGCGCGTTCAGACCCTCCGTGCCCACAAAGATGTCGAGCAGGATCTGCGGGTGCTGGCGGTGCGGATTGCCGGTCGGATTCTCGGTCGAGAGCTGACCCAAAGCCCCGATGCCATCGTCGACATTGTGAGTGAGGCCCTGTCGCAGGCCGGCGCCCCGCGAGAGGTCGTGGTTCGCTGTCATCCCGACGATCTCAAGGCGCTTGAGCGCGGCAAGCCTCGGCTCATCGAGCGCTGCAGCCGCACCCAAGCGGTCATCTTTCGCGCCGACCCGGCCATCGCCCGAGGTGGCTGCATCATCGAAACCGAGCTGGGTACCGTCGACGCACGGCTGCCCACCCAGCTGGACGCCATCGAGCGCGCCTTGCGAGGCCAAGGTCCATGAGTGACTCGTCCTCGCCAAAGCCCGATAGGCGGGAGCGGACCGAGCGTGGCGAGCGAGCAGATCCGCTGCGACTACAGGCAGCCCTGCGCACGGTTTCTACGACGGTGTCACAGCGAATCTCGGGCCGCGTCAGTGAGCTGACTGGCTTGGTCTTGCGAGCGACGGCGCCGGGTGCCCGCATTGGCGAGCTGGTGGCGATCGATCGACTCAATGAACCGACCGAGGACGAGCCGCAGCTACGCAGCCTGCCATCGTGGCGACGGGGCGCTGCCAGCGAGACGCCGCTGTACGCTGAGGTCGTCGGTTTTCGCGGTGAGGAAGTCATCCTGTTGCCGCTCGGTTCCGTCGCTGGGGTAGGTCCGAACTCGGTGGTTCGTCCGACGGGCATGCCGCTGACGATCCTCACCGGTACCCCGCTGCTTGGTCGGGTTGTCGACGCGTATGGAGAAGCCATCGACGATGGTCCACCGCTGTCCAGCCTCACCGCCGAGCTGATTCCCACTCCCGTCGAGAGAGAAGCCCCGCTGCCGCTCCGTCGTCGCCGTATCACCGAAGCGCTGCCGTTTGGGCTGCGCGCCATCGACGGCTGTCTGACCATCGGCCAGGGTCAGCGGCTGGGACTGTTCGCCGGTCCTGGGCTCGGCAAGTCGACGCTGCTCGGGCAGATCGCGCGCAATGCCAGCTCGGATGTGACGGTGATTGGCCTGATCGGCGAGCGCGGTCGCGAGGTCCGCGACTTCATCGATCGCGAGCTTGACGAGGAAACGCGGCGACGGACGGTGGTCGTCTGTGCTACCTCGGATCAGCCACCCCTTTTGCGACTGAAAGCTGCCCTGTCAGCGACGGCAATTGCCGAACATTTTCGCGATCGTGGCAAAAAAGTGCTCCTCCTCGTCGATTCACTGACCCGAGTGGCGCGAGCCCAGCGCGAGGTCGGTCTAGCCGCCGGTGAGCTGCCGGCGCGCCAAGGCTATCCACCGTCGGTGTTCGCTCTGTTGCCTCGACTTGTCGAGCGCACCGGTCAGGGCGAGTTTGGCTCGATCACTGCCGTCTATGCCGTGCTGGTCACCGGCGCGGGTGACGACGTAGACGACATCATCGCCGAAGAGGTCCGCGCCACGCTCGACGGACACATCGAACTATCACGCTCCCTGGCCGAGCGCGGTCACTATCCGGCAATCGACGTTCTGCGCTCGCTGTCCCGAGTCATGGAAGACATCGTCGACGCGCCGCAACGTCAGGCCGCCGCCCGTCTCCGCGAGCTACTGTCTCTGTCGGAGCGGCAGCGCGATCTGGTGCTGCTGGGTGCGTATCAGCGCGGCAGCGACCCGGCCACCGACGAAGCGCTCCACAAGCTGCCGGCCATTGAGGAATTTTTGCGTCAGGGACGGTACGAGCGCAGCGAACTTGCCGAGACGAGGCGAAAGCTCCAAGCGCTGATTTCTGGGTAGGAGAGCCCGTGCCGAGAACCAGCGACGGGCGAAGCGGTGGGCGTTACTTCTTGTCTTTGTCTTTGGCCAGGTCCGCCGGCTTCTTGAGCAGCCGCTCGACCTGCAGCTTGCGCAGCCACAGCGCGTCTTGACCGACCTTCTGCACCGCGAGGTCCTCGCCGCGCGCATCGCCGACCCGGATGATCACCGGCGCGCCCGTCTTCGGCTTCACGGTCAGGATCGCCTTCGGGGCCACCAGCGACTTCAGCTCCGCCGCATCTGGAGCCAGATACCCCGTCCCCGTCAGACCCTCGAAGCCTTCGACCACTTGCTTGAGCTTGGCCTCATCCGCATCAGCCGGCTTGTCGGCGATCCAGGTCTTGTCCTTGGCCTTGATGGTGACCACCTCGACGCCCTGCTGAATCGTCACCGACTCGATCTGATCGGCCTTCAGCGAAACAAGGCTCTTGTCCCGAATGTCCTGCGGAATGTGCGCCACCGCCTCCATCGCGAACTTCTTGACCGCAAACACCTGGGGGTTGTCGACAGTCTGAACGAAGAAGTCCTCGCCTTTCTGCACGCCAATCCGCACCCCTGCGCTCTTGCCTTCTTTGAAGTTCACCGTCACCGCAATCTGCCCCGCCGCCCCCGGCGCCAGACCCAGCTCCTCCGGCTTCGCACCATCGTGAAATTCCGAGGCCCGCAGCGTCGCCAGCGACTGCACCATCCGATTGACCAGGCCGTGATCGACCTCTAGGCCCGGCTTCAGCACCGCATCCCCCTCGGAGACGCGCCACTTGGCCTCATAGATGTTCTGGCTGCCCGGCTTGCCATCGGCCCCGGCAGCGGCAGGCACACGCTCCAGCGTCACCTTGGTGCCACCGCCCGAAATGACCAGCTTCTCGGCGTCATCGGCCTTGAGGTCGTAGATGCCATGGTCACGCCAGGTCTTCGACTCCCGCTTGAACGTCGACGCATAGAGGTCGAGCGCCTGCCACACGTCGTCTTTGCCGCCCACCCGAACCATCGTCGCACTGCCGCTCGCTTTGCCAATGTACAGGTCTGCGAGCACCGCTCCGCCTGTATCCTTGGCAACCACATGTACGGCCTTGTCATCTGATACTTCAAACTCGGCGTGACGGCCCTTTTGCTGCGTGACAAGGTCGCCCCAGCGAACCTTTTCCAGTGCCTCCGCAGCGGCCTTGGCGGTCGTCTGATCCGCCGGCTTGTCGTACGGCGCCGTGACCTGCCACTTGTCGCCCTTTTTGACCAGCGTGACCTTGTCCTTGTCACCTGGCTGGGACACTTCGAGCGTACCGACACTGCCGGCCTTGATCTCGGCCACGGCTCGAGGCCGCTCGCCGACGCGCTCGCCCTTGTCCGGAGAGCGCAGCGAAACCACCGCCGCCACCGACAGCGCCACAAAAGCAACCAAAGCGTAGAGGGTCTTCTTTTCCATCGTGAGCCTCGCGAGGGTTACAGCTTGGCGCTCTGTCGCGCACTCAGGCGCATACGGAAGCGAACCAGGCCGATCAGCAGAATCAGACCCGGCAGCGCACCAATGTTCAGGAGCTTGACCATCGTCACCGTGCTCTCTGCCACTTGGTCGAGCGGCCGACTCTGCATGCCCTTCTTGCGCACCGCCGCCAGCGCCTCGTCCTGCGCCAGCCAGTCGATGATGTTCATGGTGTAGACCAAGTTCGCCAGGTAGTCGCGCAGCCCCGCCCGCGCTCCCGTGCCGATGAACTGGTCGCTGATGAAGTCGGAGTCGCCAATCACCACCAGTCGCGCCGAGGCCTGCGCTTCGGTCTTCATCGGCTCAACGCCGGGCTGGCTCAGGTCGGCGGGAATCTTGGTGCCGTCTTCCTTGACCGCCTGCTTGCCGGCAAAGGCGCTCTTAAACTTGCCCTGTCCGACGACACCCAGCACAAACGGCCCCTTGTCATCACTCGGGGTAAGCGGCTGCATCTGCGGACCCGGCATGAACACAAACGGCCCCGATGGACGCCAGCTCTGCTTGCTCGACTCCATCAGCGTCGTAAACTGCACCGGACCTTTGCCGTCCTTGGCCTCACCGACCAGCTCGATGGCGCTCGCATACGACAGCAGCGCCCCCGGCATGTTCTCGTTGACCGGATGGTTCTGCGGCAGCGGCGCCACCTTCAGGAACACCGGGTGGTTCATCAGGTACATCTGCTGACCGACGTTGACCAGGCCCGGGAAGTTGCGCTTGTCGAGTACCATGTCCTGCTTGATCCGCACGCCGTACGCACCGAGCAGATCGTCCAGCTGGGTGTCGTTCGACTGCGCAATCTGCGGCATCTCCATGCCCGGCGCCATCTGACCGCGCGGCGTCTGCATCTGCTGACCGTCGACGAAGAACGCCACCGACTTGCCCGCCATCAGGAACTGGTCGATGACGTACTTGGCACGCTCGGAAAACGGCTGCTTGGCACCAATGATCATCAGCGCGTCGATGTCGGGCGAGACACTGGCCTTCAGCTCGACGTTGATGGTTTCGTAGCCCGAGGCCTTGAGCTGCTCGGACAAGAGCTGTAGCCCGCTGCCGTGCGCAACGCTCAGCTCGCCCTCGCTGGTCGCAAAGCCAATCTTCTTCTTCTTCACCGTCAGCTGCTTGATAAGTCCAGAGATCTGAAACTCCAGGCCCTCGTCGCGGTCGATGACGGGAATCGCTTCGTTCTTGTCGCCGTAGCTGAAGCAGACGCCGAGGAAGGTCGAGCCGATCTCGAACTTGTTGGCCGAGACGACGCCCCGGTTGGACTTCTGGACCCCGCACTTGGCGGCCTCGTCTTCCTTCTTGCGGGCCTCTTCGCCGTCGCCGATCTTGACGACCTCGAGGTTGAACTTGCCCTGCGAGTAGGTGGCGTACTCCGACAGAAGGTCACGCGCAAACTGGGCGTGCTGCTTGAACGGCGGCTTGAGCTCCTCGCTCATGAACAGCTTGACGTTCATCCGATCCGGCAGCTTGGCGACGAGATCCCGCGACCCAGCAGCCAGCGTGTAGATCTTGTCCTTGGTTAGGTCGATGCGGCCAAAGTGTCGCAGGGACAGGACGTTCATCGCCCCCAGTGCACCAATCGACAGGACCACAAACAGGGCGGCATTCAGCGCCGTCCGACTCTTGTGAAGTGGCTTGCTCATTAGCTCCACCTCCGGCTCTCAAGCGTGGTCTGGGTGATGAACAGACACGACGCGATGATGCTGAAGAAGTACAAAAGGTCGCGGGTGTCGAACACGCCGCGTGCCATGTTGCCAATGTGGTTGTCGACGCCAATCCAGTCCACAAAGGGCTGAATCGCCGGCGGCATGACCTGGACGACCTTACCGACCAGCCACAGGAGGAGACACATCGTCACCGCCATCAAAAAGGCGACGATCTGGTTCTTGGTGAACGCCGATGCCATCAGGCCAATCGCCATGTAGGTAGCTGTCGTCAGGTATAGGCCAAAAAATCCTGCGAACGCCGCGCCTTTATCGAGCGGCCCAAGCAGCGCCACCGTCACCGCGAAGCACGACATCGCCAGCATCGCGTAGCCAAACAGCACCAGCGCCGCGAAGTACTTGCCCAGGACGACATCCCAGTCGGTGACTGGCATGGTTAGCAAAAGTTCCAGCGTGTCGTTGCTGCGCTCCTCGGCAAACAGCCGCATCGTGATGGCCGGCCCGAGGATCGCCACCAGCAGCGTCGTCCAGAAGCCATCGAACAGCTCGCGCAGCTCGGCTTGTTGCTGCAAAAACAGGGCGTTGAAGAACAGAAACGCCGAGAGCACGAGGAAGACCGAGATCACCACATAGGCAATCGGGGAGTTAAAGTACGCGCCCAGCTCGCGGCGCATGATCGTCGATATGTTTCGCATCGTCAGCTTCTCCTCAGAAGGGCCTAGCTTGCGGAGGTCAGGTTGCGGAACACTTCTTCGAGCGACGCCCGCTCGCGGTGCAGCTCGATCAGCTGCAGCCCCTTTTGGGTCGCCATCTTGAAGATCTCAGCCCGTGGGTCCGAGCCCGACTTGGCCATCACCACGAAGCGATGACCGCCCGACATTTCGCCTTCCTCGGCAGCAAGCGGCCGTACCGACTCCACGTCTGCGATGGCCTCCAGCCCCGTCTTGGCCAGCGCACTGTCACCAATCAGCTCGACCTGCAGCGACACCTGGCCTTGCGCTTTGCGCTGTAGCTCGTCGGGGCGGCCATCAGCGGCAATCTTGCCCTTGCTGATGATCAGCACCCGCGAACAGGTCGCAGCCACCTCTTGCATGATGTGCGTCGAGAAAATGACCGTCTTCTTTTCGCCGATCTGCTTGATGACCTGGCGAATCTCGACGATCTGGTTGGGGTCGAGGCCACTGGTGGGCTCATCGAGAATCAGCACCTCGGGCTCGTGCAAGATGGCCTGCGCGAGTCCGACGCGCTGCTTGAGTCCCTTCGACAGCTCGCCAATCAAAAAGCCGAGCCGGTCGCCAAGGCCGCACTGCTCAACCACCTCGCGAAGGCGCCGCGTCCGCTTCGATCCCGACGGCAGCTTGCGCACGTCGGCGATGAAGTTGAGGTACTCAAGGACGGTCATGTCCCGGTACAGCGGGGTGCCTTCGGGCAGGTAGCCGATCCGCGCGCGGGCTTCGATCGCTTGATCGAAGACATCGTACCCAGCGACGACAGCTCTTCCCGAGGTCGGCGATAGGTACGAGGTGAGGATCTTCATGGTGGTGGTCTTGCCAGCCCCGTTGGGACCCAAGAACCCTAAGACCTCACCGGCGTGGACATCGAAGGAGATGTTGTTGACGGCCTTGACCTTGCCGTAGTGCTTGGTCAAGCCGTCGACGTGGATCATGGTCTTGCCTTGCGCGTGTGTCGTCATCCAACTTTCCCAATTTGCTAGCCGATTTGTCGGTACGTGGTGCAGGACAGAAAACCGCAGGGCACTCTAAGTACGGGTACTTGGCCTGTCAAGCGGGGCCCGTGCAGATAGACAGGGGACTACTTGGGGCAGGCGTCGACCGTGAAGTCCTCATCGAGCTTTTCGCCCGAAGGGAAGCGGAGAGCGAGCTTGCCAGCAACGCGCTGGTAGTGGGTAAGCTCGCTGATGCGCACCGAGCCGCCGGAGCGCATTGCCCAGTCAGCATCACGGTTTTTGCCAACTCCATAGTGAGCAAGCGCCGCGTAGCGCATGTCGCCAGCAGTTCCGGTGTCGGTAGGGTCAAACGAGACATCGTCGCCTGGCTGCACGGAGTCAACGGTCACGACCAGCGCGTAGTGCTCCTCTTTGTAGGGCAGGACCGGCAGGCCGGGCAGCTTCGGTGTGCTACTGGAATAGCGCTTGAGGATGGCGCAGACCTCGTCTTGAGGCATGGTGTCGCGCACGATGGAGAGGGAAAAGTCCGACGGGAAGTAGACGTAGGTGCTCTGGAACTTGATCTCGCGGCCCTCGAACAGAGCCTGGCCGTCTTCCCGGGTAAAGCCGTCGTCTTTGCCACAGCCGACGGTCAAGACCGCTCCGGCTACAAGTCCAAACAACCACTTTGTACGCGCGATCATGACGCACCTCCAAGCACCAACAGCGACTGGCCACCATCGACCGTTTGACCCTCGCGGACAGCAATCGACTCGACCTTGCCCGCTCCGGATGCTCGCAGCTCGTTTTCCATCTTCATGGCCTCGATGATGAGCAGCGGCTGGCCCAGCTTGACGACCTCGCCGACCTTGCACAGCACTTTGACCACCTTGCCGGGCATCGCAGCCCGAATGTCACCGACGGCGGAAGCTTGTCCAGCCGCAGACTCCAGGCTCTGTGCGTCGGCTACGGAGACAGCGACTGGATCGCCACCGTCGATGGTCAGCTTGAGCTCAGGCAGGGTTCCATCGATATCGATGCTGCGCTGACGGCCACTTGAGTCGATGAGCGAGTAACTGCCCGGTAAGACCCGGGCCGCTCGCACAGTGGTGCTCTCGCTGCCGAGGTGTAGGCAGTACTCTCCGCCTTCTCCGGCTTCGACCTTCACGAGGAGCTTGCGCTGATCCTTGCCGCTCCCGACGGTGACGTTCCACTCCTGCACCTTCATCGTGACTCCCTGCTGGCTATGACTGAGCACAGATCGACGGACGGTTACGCGTCATCCTCGTCGAAGTCTTCATCGTCTTCGAAGTAGTCGTCATCGTCGTCATCATCATCATCGTCGTCGGCTTCTTCATCGAAGTCGTCGTCGCTGTCTTCGTCTTCAAAGTCGTCGTCGTCATCCTCGTCGAAGTCGTCGTCGTCATCCTCGTCGAAGTCGTCGTCATCCTCGTCGAAGTCCTCGTCTTCCTCGAAGTCTTCTTCTTCGTCAGCCACCGCCGACAACGGGATGAGCCATGACGGCCACTCCTCTTGCTCCGAAACCTGCATAGGTCCCCTCCTGTGGATTCGCTGTTCGATTGTAGGTGTTGTTTATGGTTTGGCCTCGAGAGTGCAGATCGCTTGGGCACGCTTGATGCGTAGCACGGCACACTCGAAGACGCGGAACGGATGATTCATCTGCTCTGCACCAAGATAGGCGACGCGGAAGTCCTGCGCGACCGCCAGATCGAAGTTCTGCGGCCCCGTCGATACCAGCACCGCACGATCGCGCGGAAGGACGCTGGAACGGAACACGCCATCGGTGCACAGCTCGCGGATGTGGCCCAGCTCCGAGACGCCGGTGTTCTCGACGAAGCGGGCCAGCTTGGCGTACAAAAACGGACTGGTGACGAGGCAGTACGGTCCATAGAAGCCAGCCTCGACAAGCCGCTCGATCGACACCGACACCGACTGAAGCGCAGCACCGACCTGATTCCAGTCGCCGAGCGGCATCACCTGACGACCCGGCACCGTCGCTAGGCCGTGCAAGTTCAGCTCGGGAATGCCGTTAAAGACCATGTCGTCTTCGCGATCGGCCACAAAGCTCGCCGCACCAGCTGCCGCCGACAGATCGATCGGCATCCCAAACTGCTCCGTCGTCTGCAAGTCCCGCCAGTACAGCGAAAAGTCCTTGTAGATGATCGGCACGCTCAAGATCTGCCGTCCCGCCGTCCGCACCGGCGCAATCGGTTCCTCACCGAGGATGCCGATCGCAGCCCGCTCGGTACCGGTGTAGACATCGTTGTGGACCGTCTGCACCCCCGCGCCGAGCGGACCATACAAGTCCAGGAAGCGGCGACCGACGAGCTTTCGTCGAGCGACATCAACCACCGACATATTCAGTTCGCGCCACCGGGCCTCGGACAAAGGCAGATGCTCGTGCGTCAAGAAATTGCTGGTGTCAGGCATGGCTGTCTCTTTGGGTTCGCTGTGGATCGTGAGCAGTCGTATCGTCGCTGCTTCGGCTGTCGGAAGCGTCACGGCTCGGCTTAGGTAGCGCTGCGTTTGAGCGCACCCACGGACCAAGCCCCGTCGGGAAATACTGGTGGTGGTGGTGGCACCGGATCACGCGGAGAAACCGATAGCGGAGCAATCAACTGACCACTTAGGCCGGCGGCAGCAGCGGCATCACGCTCGGTGCCAGCTACAGTTGCCGCTCCATCGCCTGTGATCAGGGACATCCGCGACAGCTGCGCCAGACTCTCCGTCGAGCGCAACCGCTGCTTCGGATCGCGGTCCATGATGAGGTGATACATCTCTGCCACATGCTCGCGTTCTTCGTCGGTGACGTGGTCGATAATCTCGCGCAGCGCCGGGTCGGAGACGCGCTCGAGCATTTTCTCGTAGGCGTTAATTGTCTCCAGCTCGCGTTGCAGGATTTCGCGCAGCACGACGAGGTCTTCGCTCATGGTGATTGCCTCTTAGCCTTCTACCCCGGCCAAAGTCAATCACCATCCGCGACCCGCCGCACGTCGCTGGGCTTTCGTCAGCCCGGGCCGTAAGCGATTACCTATCGACCCTCGGCGGAATGGCAATGAGCACCACGCCACCTACGCTAAGCCCGAGCCCCACCCCCAGCAGCGAGCCGCCCAGCGTCGCCGACTGAATCCGCTCGCGGCAGACCACGGCCGGCGGCACCAGCGGCGGCACACACTGCCCGTCCGAGGCCAAGCCCGATCCACCAAGCCCAATCATCAGGATGCCAGCCCCGATCGCAGCCGCCCCAGTCACCACCCGCCACAGTGGCCGCGAGGTTGCAAGGCTCAGCGCCGACACACCTCGTGGTCGCGGCTCGCTGGCAAGCTCCGGCAGCAGCAGCGCCGACACCGAGGCCTGCTGCCCCGGCGCAACCGTGGTCAGGAGCTGCTGGCGCTCGTAACCCGTCGCTGTTAGCTCTAGCTGCTGCTGGCCCGCGAACACCGAGCCTTTCCACGGCGTCTTCCCGAGCAGCCGCCCCGACAGCGACAGCTGCGCCGCCGAGGGAATGCTTGTCACCGTGAGCATGCCTCGCGGCCGCGACCGACCACTGCGCAGCACCGCAGCCACTCGCTCGGCCACACTCGCCAGCTGACCCTCATCGCTGCACGGCATACAGCGCGCGCTGTCCTGGGCCGCCAGCTCGCCAACCTGCACATCCCACAGCGACAGCTGCAGATCGTTGCCGCTCGGGATGGGCTGAACCCGGATCGAAAGCGCATACCCGGCAGCACTGCGACGAGCCGCTTCGAGCAAACAGTCGGGAGCGAGCGGCTCACACACATCCAGCTTGTGATCGGGCAGCGCCGCCGCGTAACCGACCAGCTGACTGCCTTTCTCCAGCGCGGCCAAGAGTCCCGACTCGCGATCCAAGTTCGCACCAGGCTCTTGGACAAACACCACCGACGGCGGAACCGAAACCAGCACCGCACCCGTCAGCGAGTCAAAGCGCATCTCCCGCGCTTGACCTTGGGGCACCTCTACTTTGCCGCGACTGGGCCGCCCCCCACTGAGCAGCGACACGGCATGGGTGCCCGCCGATACCCGCAGCGGCAGCAGCAGCGGCAGACTTCCGAGCAGCCGATCATCGATGTAGACCAGCGCGTCTTTGTCGCCGGCGATGTACAGATCGCCTGTCTGCGGCAGGGGCTGGGTCACCCCGCGCTGTGCCAGCGTGCGCTTGGCCAGGTCAACAGTGCCGCCCGGATCGGCCAAATACCGACGAAAAAGATCCTGCGCCACGACGATCTGCCCCTGTGCTTGGGCAATCTGACCGAGCACAAACAGCGCCTCGCCACTGGCTTGCTTTTTGTAGGCTGATTCGGCTTTTTTTTGAGCCATATCCAGCTCGCCCGCCGTCAGCGCCTCGCCGGCTTCGTCGAGTAAGGCCTGGGTCTTCGGCTTGAGTGGCCGCTCCGTCGCCCCTTCGCTTGCCGGTGGCTTGTGCTTGTCGGCCCGCTTGCGCTTGCTGCTGGTCGCCCCGGACTTGGATCGCGAGCGACGAGCCCACGCCTCGGGACTGGCTACCCAACCCATTGCCACGAGTGTCAGCACGACCAGCACCGCCAGCCGACCGACCCGCAAGCTCACTTGCAGCTCCCAAACTGGAGCCGCTGCTGCGCGCTGACCTGCACTTGCTGGCTCTTGCCCTCGATGGACAAGATGTGGGTTCCCGGGAGCACCCACAAGCTCGACTGCTGACACTTGCCCTTCTTGGACTTGGCGATGACGACCTCGCCCATCTGCGCCGAGAGCCGATTGACGGCCGCCTGAATCTCGCCCCGCCGGTCCTGCCGACTCTTGCTCTTGGGCGCGCTCTTGAGAATCTTTTGGTACTGCGTCATCGCTTCCGGCAGTCGATGGCTTCCTTCCAGCGCCGTCGCCAGATGAAAGCTGCCTTCAAACGCCAGCAGCTCACACGGAGTCGCCAGGGCTTTGTTCTTTTTGCACTGCCCGTGGGCCTTCTCCAGCAGCTTCTGCGCCCGCCGAAAATCCGACTTGCCGAGGCTATCGATGCCCTTGCCAAGCAGCTGTTCGGCCTCTGAATCGGCCAGCTTGATTGTCAGCGTTTGCGACGGCACGATCTCAATCGTACGCTCTCCGGACAGCGAGCGCAGGGTGTGCTTCCCCGCCGCGAGTGCCAGCGGGACCGCCGTCGCGTTCTGCCACGGCTTGTCATCGAGCTGAATCAGCGTTCCCGGGGACGCCTCGATCGAAAGCCGGCCCTGCCCCACTGTAGGCGCATCACCCACCTGCGGACCACTCGGCTCGTCTGTCGATTTCTTCGGTGGAGGCTGCGGACCGGTGTCTCTGCTCGGCGGCTTGACGGTCGTCGGTGGCTTGTCCTGCCCACTCGCCGTTCCAAACCGCGACAGAAGGCCCCACACCCGCGCTCGCACAGCGGCATCACTGTCACTGGCCAGCAGCTTCAGCACCGGCAGACCCGGCGTACTGGTCGCAGTTGCGCCCGGCAGATCCGCCGCAATCTCGACCACCAGCCGGCGCACCAGCGGCTCGGGATCACGGGCCAGCTGCAGCAGCACCGGCACCGCGACGTTGGCCTCCAGGTTCTGCACCGACTCGACCAGCTGCATCCGTTTTTCGACAGGAAGGCTCGCTTGGGTCAAGGCACTCAGCTGCGGCCGCTCGGTCTTTTCGCCCAGTCGATTGAGCAGCGCCGACGCAGTCACCGCCTCGCTGCTGCCCTGGCTGGCCGCTTGACGCAGGACCGGCTTGGCAATCGACTCACCCCGCTCGGCCAGACGACGCGCGGCGGCAAAACGGACCGCATCACTGGCATCCGTGAGCAGCGCCGCCAAGATCTCCACGTCGGCCCCGGGCTGTTCGGCCAGCAGCTTCTTGGTGTCTTCATCGGACGACGTGGCCAGCTGCTTCAGCGCCGCCTTCTGGGTCCCGTCGCCCAGCATGAGCAGCCCACTGCGGGCCACGACCTGCTCGCTGACGGAGCCTCTCTGCACCACCTCGCGCAGCCAGCCGCTCACCCGGTCAACGGTCGGACGCTGTCCTGCATCGATCAGCCGCTTGGCCAGCCGCACCACCGCTTGCAGCGACTCCAGCCGCACCGCCGAGTCAGCATCGCCAAGCTGCGCCTTTAACACATCTAGCGCCGAGGCATCATTGCGACGAGCCAAGGCCCGCACCGCCGCTTTTCGCACCTGCGACACCGGATCACGCAGCATCGAGACAATCAGCGATCCCGCCTCTTGCTCCTGCCGATCACTCAGCGTCGCCACACCCGCCTGCCGAATCGCCCAGCTGCCGCTCGACAGCGCGTCCCGGGCCCACAGAAGGCTCCGCTCGGACATCAGCCGCACATCCGTCGCTGCCAAGCGCACAATCGCCTCTGCCGAGGCCAGCTGCACCTGCTCGTCTTTGGCCCGCTGAAGCTGCGCGTCGAGCATCCGCACGTCGATAAGTCGCCCTGACAAGCCCAGTCCTTCCGCCGCCAGAATCGTCGCGGTACTGCTCGCTTTGTCGTCCACCAGCACCGAGCGAAAGACCGGCGCCGTCTCGGTGTGATCCGTCGACGCCAGATACCGTGCCGCCAGCAGCTGATCGCGTCCCGGCTCCATCGCCAGTTTTTCCAGCAGCGCCTGCGCCCGCGCCTCTCCAAGAGGCATCAGCTGCTGCGCCGCCTTCAGCTGCGCCTCTCTCGGCTCCGAGCGCTGGAGCTTCACCAGCAACGCCTTGTAGGCCGACTCGTTCCCCGCGCGCGCCAGACAGCCAAGCACCGACAGCTCGATCGGCCCGCCGACCTGCCCTTTTTCCAGCACCGAGAGCAACAGCTCGACCGCCGTCCGATTGCCGCGATCGCAGAGCAGCAGCGCCGACAACAGCCGCAGCTCGGTATCCTTGCTCGCCAGCCCTTCGTACAGAAGCTGCGTTCCCCGTGGCTCCCCGAGCCGCTCCAGCGCCACCGCCATCGCCGACTTGACCGCCGGATCACTCACTCGTCCGCTGCGCGCCAGCAAGCTCGCTGCCGCCGCCGGCTCGCCCAGCAGTCCCAGCGCTTCCGCCGCCTGTGCCACCACCGACGGGTCCTCGTCATCCAGTCGCTTTTCTAGCAGCGCCCGCTGTGCTCCGTCCCGACTGTGACCCAGCGCCCGCAGCGCCCCCAGCTTCAGCCGAGGCTCCGTCGCCATCGCCTGCTTGGTCAGCACCGCCAGCGCCCGCGCCCGTAGCGCCAGCAGCTCCGTCTGAGGAATGTCCTCGCCACCGCCCTTTGGCGTCCGCACAAGGTAGATCAGCAGCCCCACAAGACCGAGGAGCAGCGACCCCCACAGCGGCGCAAACCGACGCGCCACTTGCAGCGCTCTCGCCCGTCCCGAGAGCTTCGCCGACGGCACCAGCTTCTCGATGCAGGCATTCAGCTCGTCCTCGAGCGCTCGCATCGACAGGAACCGATCCGCCGGGTCCTTGGCCAGCGCCCGCATCACCACCGACTCCAGCACGTCGCTGATCGCAAGCCCATGGACCCGCTGCCGAGGCGGTACCACTTTTTGCTTGACATGGGCTGACATGATCTCATCGGCTTTTTTGCCCGTGAAGACCGGCTGCCCCGTCAGCATGAAATACAAGATGCAGCCCACCGCGTACTGATCGCCCTTGGCATCATGGAGCCCGCTGCGAATCTGCTCCGGCGCCATGTAAAGCGGCGTTCCGACGAGCTGCCCGGCCTGCGTCAGGTTCTGGCCCGGCGTGTCCTCGAGCGAGAAGTCTTCGTCCGGCTCCGGTTCCTTCTCGGGCACCATCGGCACCGAGGTCGCACTCACCCGCAGCTGCCCACTCGTCTGCAGCCCCGGCACCGCCTTCACGTCCTTGGCGATGCCGAAGTCGATGATCTTCACAAAGTCATCGTTCCCATCCTGATTCACGAGGAGGATGTTGTCCGGCTTGAGGTCCCGGTGAACTCAAACTCCGTCGGAGAACGAGAGTATTCCCGTTCCCCAGATAGGGCTCTCCTTCGATAGCGCAGGGAAAGCACCACCCCAAGCGGTGACCTGCGGAGCCTTGCTCTCGGCAACTTCGACCGCTACATCGGCGATTGGCCGCGACGATCGGAGGCGAAGAGCTGATCGGAAATCGGATAGATCGTGTAACTTCACTTGATGCTGCGCGGTCCCAAGACGGAGTTCTCTGGAGTGTTATCCATCTGGCGCGGCTCGCGCTCCAGCATCCGGTGGGCCGCCATGGCCAGCCTTCTCTTTTCCCTGAGCTGTAGCTCCATCTGGGACCCGTTCCTGGTTCACCGCTGTCCGAACGGAGAGGTGTGCGACGTGGACATGGTGGACAGCGGCTCCTCGGACATGCCCAGCAGCGGTGCCTCAGACATGCCACCCAATGGTGCCTCAGATTTGGCGGGCAAGCCGCCTACCCTCTTCGGCACCGCCACCAACTTCCCCGTCGGATCGGGTCCCAATTCGGTGGTAGTCGGCGACTTCAGCGGCGATATGAAGCTCGACCTCGCCATCGCAAACGCAAATAGCGACAACATCAGCGTGCTGCTCGGCAATGGCCTGGGTGGATTCGCCGCAGCGGTCAACTTCCCCGTCGGATCGAGACCCAATTCGGTGGTGGTGGGCAACTTCAACGGCGACCTGAAACTTGACCTTGTCACTGCCAACACCGGCAGCAACAACGTCAGCGTACTGCTCGGCAATGGCCTGGGCGGATTCGCCGCCGCCTCTAACTTCCCCGGCGGCGCGTCGCCCACTTCGGTAGAGGTCGGCGATTTCAACGGCGACCAGAAAACCGACCTCGCCATCGCAAATTTTCAGAGCAGCAATGTCAGCGTGCTACGGGGCAATGGCATCGGCGGCTTCGGCACCGCTACCAACATCTTCGTTCTTGGTGTTCCCTTCTGGGTGGCAGTAGGCGACTTCAATCGCGACTTCAAGCCCGACCTCGCCGTTTCAAACACTGGTAGCGTCAGCGTGCTGCCGGGCAATGGTACCGGCGGTTTCGGAACCGCCACCAACTTCTCCATCGGCACGGGCGTTCCACTATCGGTGGTAGTGGGCGACTTCAACGGCGATCTGAAGCCCGACCTGGCTGTCGCAACCCGCAGCAACGTCGGCGTGCTGCTGGGCAAGGGCACCGGTAGCTTCGACACTGCCATAAACATCCCCGTCGGCGATGAAAACCGATGGGTGGCGGTGGGTGACTTCGACGGCGACCTGAAGCCCGACCTGGCTGTCGCAATCGCAAGCGCCACCGCCAATTACCGGAATAGCATCGGCGTGCTGCTGGGTAATGGTGCTGGCGGCTTCGGCGCCGCTTCCTATTTCCCCGTTGGCCTGGCTCCCTTCTCAGTGGCGGTGGGAGACTTTAACGGTGACCTGAAGCCCGACCTGGCTGTCGCAAACGGCAATAGCGACAACGTGAGCGTGCTGCTGAACCAGTCTCCATAACTCCCCTGTGTTCTGTCCCTGAGCGATTGCTGCTCTACGGGGAGGCGCAGCGGTGGGCGGGCTTGCGCTCGGAGACGGGCGGCGCTAGCGCTTGGGGCGGCGGGGTTTGGGCTTTTTGGTTAGCTCGGCGCGGAGGGTGAGGGCTTCGGTGTCGGTGGCTCGCGCTCGGCTCTCGAGCTCTTGGAGCTTGGCGGCGGCGAGTCGGCGCTGGGCGGCTTGCTCGGCCTCTCGCTGCTCGGCGGCCAGTAGCTCGGCCAGTCGGCGCTCTTTGTCGGCGCTCGTCGTTCGCAGCGTCGCCAGCTCTTCGATGAGGACCAGCTTTTCCGCTTCCGGCGTC
>JAEUKA010000086.1 GCA_016794465.1 Myxococcales bacterium
AATTTTATTTTCGCATTCTTTTACGAGGTCTGCGATACGTTTCCTCTGCTGCCTGTTTGCAAATTCCGTCCGACGAGCGTTCACCTCTCTCCTTCCTCTCTGATTTTCCTCCTTTTCCACCAACCCCGACGGCGGGGAAAAGCCGGCGGCTACGTCTCGACGGAAAGTTGATCCACCGAGACTTGAAGCCGGCGAACGTGTTTTTGCCGGGGGTGGACCGGACGGTGCTGGTCGACTTTGGGCTGGTGATTGCGTACAGCGGGCCCGATGGCCGAGAGGTGATGCAGGTCGCGCCCTCGCTGGCGGGGACGGTGGCGTACATGGCGCCGGAGCAGCTGACCGGCGAGCTGGTCGATGCCCGGGCCGACCTGTTTGCGCTCGGCTGCATGCTCTACGAGACGCTGACCGGGCGCATTCCGTTTCCCATCAGCTTTCGCGAGCGACTGCAGCTGGCGGCGCACCCGCTTGTGCCGCCGTCGCGGTTTGTGCCGTGGCTGCCGCCGCTGCTCGATGACCTGCTGGCGAAGCTGCTGACCCCGGACCGGCGCGAGCGACTCGGTCATGCCGCTGACGTGGCAGAGCTGTTGACGGCGTCTCAGCTGGTGAACCTGCCGCCGCTCGACCCGGCGACCCACAAGCCGCGCGACTACCTGTACCGGGCCAGCTTTGCCGGTCGCGATGAGCTGCTGGACGAGCTGATGATGCGCTTGGCCGTGGTGGGAAGTGGTCATGGCCAGCAGGTGCTGATCGAAGGAGAGAGTGGCTGCGGCAAGACCCGGCTGCTGACTGAGTTTCTGCGCCGCGCGGCGGTGATCGGGACGTTTGTCGCGGCGGGGGAGTGTCCACCGCAGGGTGTGTCCGCGCAAGGGGACGCGGTGCTGCAAGCCGGGCCGCTGTCCCCGCTGCGACCGCTGCTGCAAGCGATTGCCGATCTGTGCCGGGCGCAGGGGGAGCAGGCCACGCAGGCGCTGCTCGGCAGTCAGCTGCGAGTCCTGGCGTCGATCGAGCCGGCGCTGGCGAGTGTGCCCGGGGCCGAGCTTGTGCCGGCGCTACAGCCACTGCCGATGGAGGCCGCCAAGCTGCGGCTGCTGGCAGCGATGACCGAGACGCTGGTGGCGCTGGGGCAGCGGGGGCCGGTGCTGCTGCTCCTAGATGACCTGCAGTGGGGCGATGAGCTGACGATGCAGTGGCTCCAGCACCTCAGTGGCGAGACGCTCGCGAGTGCGCCGATCCTGATCTGTGGCAGCTACCGGGCCGAAGAGACGACGCCGGCGCTGCAGCAGCTGGCGACGCGACCGGGGGTGACGCGGCTGCCAATGGGCCGGCTGGACGAACAGGCGGTGGGCAGCCTGATTGCCGACATGCTGGCGGTGCAGACGGCGCCGCTGGAGCTGGTGCAGTTTGTCGCCGAGCATGCCGCCGGCAATCCGTTCTTTGTGACCGAGTATCTGCACACGGCGGTGGGCGAAGGGCTGCTGCGGCGCAACCGGCGGGGCGTGTGGGGACTCCACGAAGAGACGACCGGCAGTGGCAGTGAGTCGTGGCTGGTGCGACTCCAGCGCCTGGGGCTGCCGAAGACCCTGCGCGCGATGGTCGAGCGGCGGCTGCGCAGCCTGGATGCCGAGCTGTCGAAGGTGCTGCTGGCGGCGGCGGTGCTGGGGCGCGAGTTTGATGCCGAGCTGCTCCGCAGCGTGTGCGGGCTGTCCGAGCCGGCGCTGGCCGATGCCATGAATGACCTGCTGCGCCAGCAGTGCTTCGAGCCGGCGGGCGGGGGTCGCTATCGCTTCGGTCACGACAAGCTGCGCGAGGCGGCATACGACTCGATCCCGCACGATCGGCTGCAGCAGCTCCACCAAGCGGCGGCGCTGGCGATGGAAGCTCGGGGTGCGCAGTCGAGTGAGCTGCTCAGCCTGGCCGGTCACTTTGCCAAGGCGCAGGTGCCGGGCAAAGCGCGGAAGTATCTGTTTTTGGCGGCGCAGCAGCTGCTGAAGGCGGGCGCGCACCATCAAGCGGCGCCACTTTTGTCCCAAGCGATCGCGTTTGCGAGTGCTGAGAGCGACACGGTGCCCACTTCCGAGCGCGCCGAGCTGCACCGGCTCTATGCCGACGCGCTGTTTGGCCTGGGCGAGACGCACAAGAGCGCGCAGCAAGCCGAGCAGGCCCTGGCGCTGTGCGGACTTCAGGTTCCGACCACGGCAGGCGGCATCCTGTGGTCGTTCCTGCGGCAGCTCGGCGAGCAGGTGTACCGGATGAGCACGACCTCCCGACCGCTACGTCCCGAGTCCACCACCCCGCACACGCTGGCTGCCGCGCTGGCGGCGCTGCGGCTGAGTACCTGCTACTTCACCGATAGTCGTCCGCAGCTGCATGTGCTGTGGGTGACGCTGCTGGCCGCGAATCTGGCGGATCGGGCGGGGCCGCTCGGGCCTCGGGCAGTGCCGTACGGGACGCTCGGCTGCACGGTCGGGTTTCTGCACATGGACAAGGTGGCGCAGCGCTACTTTGAGCGGGCCCGGGCCGATGCCACTGCCCGTGGGGACCTGTCGAGCCAGGCCGAGACGGCGATCCTGGAGTGCGCGCTGTACCAAGGAACCGGTCAGTGGTCGGCCCTTGTGCATCGTCAAGAAGAGGCGGTGGCGATCTCGCGGGCGTGCGGCAACCTGCTGAGCGAAGAAGCGCTAAACCTCGTGCGAGGCGGCGGGGATCTGCTGACTGGTGACCTGTCGCATGCCGCGACGTTGCTGGAGGGAATCCGGCGCTCGGCGCGCTTGCGGGGGGCCGAGCTGAACCTGGGCTGGGCGACCGTGCTGCTGTCGGTGCAGACGCTGTGGCGCGGACAGCCGGCGGCGGCGCGCGAGCTGGCCCTCGGTGCGCTGCCACGGTTTGCCTCGGATCGCGGCAACGCGGGGGCCAATGCGCTGGCGGTCAGTGCGGCAGCGGCGTGGCAGCTGGGGGACTTTCAGCGGGCGCACGCGGAAGCCGAGCAGGCCCTGGACGTACTCGAGCGCGGTCCGGTGCTGTTTCAGATGTGGCCGACCTGTGATCTGGTGCCCGATACGCTCCTGTTGCTGTGGCAGGAGGCGCGCGAGCGGGGGCTGCCCAGTGAAGCGGCGCTCCAGAAGCTGATCCGGCGGGCGTTGACCCAGACGCGATCCCTCGCGTTCATCGCGCCGATTGGCAAGCCGCTTCACCTGCGGGCCCTGGGCGTGCTGGCGCGGCTGGAAGGTCGTCCGGCGCGCGCTCAGAAGGAACTGCAGCAGGCTCTGCACCGTGCCGAGCAGCTCGCCATGCCGATTGCAGCGGCGGCGGCGGGTGTCGAGCTGGCGCAGCTGGCTCCCCCGGGCTCTGCGCAGCGGGTCGCGCTTGCAACCCAAGCCAAGCAGCGTGCTCTTGCGGTAGGCTGCCTGCACTGGGCTGAGCGTGCCAGCGCGCTCCTTCCGTAACTGCCCGTCACCAAGCAACTCTGAGCAGGGAATTCCATGTCAAACGTCACCGCAGAGCGAGTTCGCCAAGCAGTTGCCAAAGCGCAAGCAGGTCTGTTCCACAAGCAGTCCCCAGATGGAGCCTGGAGAGGCGCCGACTCTGCGGGTCCACCGACCACCGGCTGGGCCCTGGCAGCGCTGGCTTATCTGGGCGTGCTTGATCGCTTCGATGCCCCCGGTGCGGTGCGCTATCTGTTGTCGCGACAGCTGCCAAGCGGCGCGTTTCCGGACTATCCGAGTGATGACACCGGCTCGCTGGCAGCAACGGCGGCTTGCTATGCCGGGCTGTACGGCGCGGGGCAGTCTCCGCAGACCCCGCCGATGGAGCGCGCCTGGCAGTACATCAAGACCCACGGCGGCTTCGAGGCCACCGACCCCATCACGCAGGTGTTTTTGGCCGGCGTCGGGCTGATCTCTCCGACTGCGCTGCCGACGATTCCGATGGGCTGGATGCTGATTCCGGGCGCGCGCCGACTGATTGGCCAGCACGTCAACAGCGCCTTTCAGCTGATCCTGTCGGCCTTGCCGGGTCTGATTCGCGGACTGCAGCGCGACCGTCGCAACGTGCCGACTCCCAGCAGTGATCTGCTTGCGTGGATGGAGGAACAGAACCTCATTCGCTATTTGCGGAAGGTGCAGGACCCGTCGGGGAACTGGCTGGGGGTGATTCTGCACACGACGCTGTGCGCGATGACGCTGTACGCGCTGGGGCTGCCGAAGAGTGACCCGGCGATTGTGCGCGCGCTGGCCTATGTGCCCACCTGGAAGGTACCGGTGCAGATCGAAGGCCACAGCCTGCCGGCGTGGAGCTTTGTGCCCTATCAATCGGAGGTCTGGAATACCGCGCTGTCGGTGGCGGCGCTGGTTCGCAGTGGGATTGCGCCGACTGATCCGCGCATCAAGACGGCGGTGGTGTATCTGCTATCGACACAGGGACGCCTTCCCGAGCCGCCGGAGTGGCAGAATCCGCCGTGTGGGGCGCCGCGATCGGGAGGCTGGGCATTCGAGGAGTCGAACTCCTACAACCTGGACTGTGACTCGACCTCGCAGGTGCTGCGGGCGCTGTCAATGGTGCGGCAGCTGCCGTCGGTCGAGCAGGCGATTGCGAAGGGTCAGGCGTGGCTGCTGGGAATGCAGAATGACGACGGAGGCTGGCCGGCATTTACGCATGGTCAGGCGTCCAAGCCGGCGGGGCCGTATCCGCTCGGGACGTATATGCCGACGGACTTGCTGCAGCAGATCCTGGTGATTGCGGGACAAGCGGGGCTGTTTTTTGGTGATCCGGCGACCGAGGATGTGACTGGCCGGGTCGTCGAGGCGCTGGGACTGCTCGGGCTGCGACTATCGAGCCCAGCGGTGCAGCAGGCGGTGGACTTTTTGCGCGCCCAGGTGTTTGAAAACGGCGTCTGGTGGGGTCGCTGGGAAAACAACTTCATTCCCAGCTCGGCGTACATCTTAAAAGGCCTGGCCAGCGTCGGGGAAGACGTGCAGGCACCGTACATCCGGCGCGCAGTCGCGTGGATCGAGTCGCACCAGAATGCCGATGGCGGATTCGGCGAGCGAATCGACTCCTACGGCAACCTCGCGTTCGCGGGCATTGGCGACAGCAACCCCTACAGCACCGGCCTGGTGGTATCGGCGCTGCTGGCCATCGGGGGACGGCGGCATGTGGACACAATCCATCGCGCGGTTGACTACCTGCTCGCCCAGCAGCGCAGCGATGGCCTGTGGTCGGGCGATGGCTGTCTGTTGGTGATGAATGCGCCGCTGCCGTTTTACCGTCTGCCCGCCGATGTCTGGGATGCGCCACTGCAAGCGCTGGCCGACTATCTGATCCTCGGTGGTGGTGTCAGCGGCGTACAGCCCCAGTAACCCAGCGCCGGCAAGCCCAGCCGAAACATCACCGCATCGAGTGCCCGCAGCGGAGCCGTTAGCAGTGGCTGCTTGGTGCGATAGACGTGACTGCGCCGCGCCTTCGATCCCGCTGCATCAAGGATCGCGTTCGCCGCTTGTCGCGACACCTGATTGGTTCCTTCCGCCGACGCAAAGTCGAGGTCGGTCTGTAGCCAGTCCGCCGCCAAAAACAGGTTGGGAATCTCGGTCGTCGGCCCCGGTCGCGAGGTCCACGCGCCGCAGGTCGTGATGTAGAGCTTCTCCTGGTTGCGGTCGGCTTCCGCTTCGCCGCGCGGAAACACAATGTCGGGATCGATGAACCAGCACACCACGTCGCTCGGCAAGATCGCCTCACCGAGCTTGGACAGACTGGCATTCATCTGCGCCATCACCTCGGTATAAATCTCTTGCTGCGAACAGAGCTTGGCCGGCTTCTTCACCACCACACCCGGCGCATCCCAGTTCGAGATGATGATCGAAAACGCTTCACGCGACTGACCGTTGCCGTACTTCGACCAGTCAAAGTCGGGCCAGAACTGCGCCTGTGACACCGACGTAATCGCCCACGGCGTGTCGTCAAACGCAACGTGTCCGCGCACCAGCGGAACCTGCCGCGACAGAAACAGCTGCACTCCGTTCATCCAGCCCGTCCGCAGCTCATCAATCCGTGCCAGCGACGGAGCCGCTCGCCGAATCGTCGGCGACAGCACCTTCACCGCTCGATCCACCGGCAGCGCACAGACATAGAAGTCACTCTCGATCCGCCTGCGCACACCCCCTTCCAGGATCGTCGCGCCGGTGATCCGCGCACCATCACAGTCCAGCTCGATCAGCTCTGCCGGCATCCGCAGCTCGCCACCCAGGTTGTGGATGTGCGCCACCCACGGCTGCACCCAGACCTCTTCCTCGGGCCCGTCGAGCAGGCGATCAATCGTGGTGCCCAGCCGGAAGCCGACTTGCAGCATCTGAATCATCGCGTTGCCCAGCGTTCGCGTGCTCGCCACCCTCGGCAGCACCGCCACCAGCAGAGACGACGGCATGGTCGCAATCAGGCGCTGGTATTCCTCGGACTTGCCCGACGCGCCTACATAGTCCCACCACGTCACCTCATCCAGCTCGGCCACCCGTCGCTCGTCGCAGGTCGCCATATAAGCCAGCGTCCGCACCGCAAAGAAAGCCAGGTCCGCAAACGAGATGCCGTGCTTGAGCGCAACCAGTCCCTTCAGTGTCTCAACAATCCAATCCACCGACAGAGTCAGGCCCGCCGGCAGCACCGCAGAGGGATCGTTCTCACGCGCGACCAGCTCGTCTTTTCCCCAGACAATGTGCTCGAACACGGTCTTTCCGGCGAGGGAAGGAATCCGCTTCATCGTGTCGGGAAGGTTCTTATAAAAGCCGGGAAAGAAGTGAAAGCCGTGCTGACCCGGAAGGTCTTTGCGCCCGTCCGTGCCACTTCCCGGAACCGGCATGCCGCGCACCTTGCCACCGAAGTGAGACTTCTCGTAGACAGTGACCTTAAAGCCGCGCTCTAGCAGCTCTTGGGCGACGGAAAGACCGCCAACCCCACCACCAAAGATCGCAACCGACGGAGAAGAACCAGTTCCCGCTTGTCCGCTTGCCATGACCACATTGTCACCCAAAGCGACACGCAGACTCAAGAACTCCGCCCGCCCTTCCGTTTCGCTGTGGGGCCCCCCTTCCCTTCGAGACTTTTTTCCGTTCCGCAGGCGGCCCGAAAAAGAGCTCTACGGTCGGCCCCACAGCTCAGATCTCAGCAGTTGGTTTCCCATTTTAGTTTACCGGGAAGGACTTTTCTTCTTCTAGGACCGCAAAGACATCGACCTCGGGTTTGATCTTGTCGTAGAGGTCGGGAAACGCGCCCTCGGCGTGATACTTGCGACGGACCGCGCGATACAGAGAGAGATCGAACATCTGCTCGAACTCCTCCCTCGTCATGAATGTATCGGCGTACAGGAATGGGAATCCGCCTACTTGCTGGGTAAACGACTCCATCTCGCGCATCGCGTGTACCGTCCGGAATGGCTTTCCTTTTTTGATTGGACCCGGCACTCCGTAGACTCCCAAGTCAAAGTACA
Organism: Myxococcales bacterium; assembly: GCA_016794465.1. GTDB lineage: Bacteria > Myxococcota_A > Polyangia > Palsa-1104 > JAEUJZ01 > JAEUKA01. The sequence goes on from JAEUKA010000086.1 coordinate 7,472, forward strand.
TTCCGTAGTTGGTGTTCGGAATCCGATCCTGCGGACGCGGTGGCGGAAGCTGGCCTCCTCCCGCAAGTCCCTCCGCACGGTGATCATAGACCCGCGAGGGATAGATCAGCAGCGGATACATCTGAAACAGCTCGTCCACTTTGTCGACGGCGCGGGACATCGCCGACATGGGCAGCACGATGTCTTGGAACACCTGCAGCGTGAACGTCATCTTCCGCACCATCGGCGTGGTCGAAAACTTTAGGAACGCAATCTTGGGCGGCATCATCCAGCCGAGGAGTGCCCGAAACAGCGGATGATTCCCTTGCGGAATCATATCCGCCACCACCCAAAAGATGCTGCGATTGTGACGCATCAGGTAGTGCGGCAGCGGAATGTACTCTTCGCCTTCGTGATCCAGAAACTGCTCGACGTGCTTGTAGAACCACGGCTTGTGAGGAAGACCGATCTTGTTAATCTTCCGTCGCTGAGCGTCCTCTGTTACCTCGGCAAAGCGACCGCACATGATCACTGCGCGATCTTTTTGGTACACCGTCGCTTCGACAAAATCAGGAGCATCCGCTGCACAGGACAGCTCGCGAATCCGCTCGCAGTACTCCGCTTGCGAATAAGTCGGCGTGTACTTCATGTGGACATACGGCTTGACCGGAATCACCCGCAACGACAGTCCGACCAGCATCCCGAGCGTTCCGTGGGACCACGGCAGCGCGTAAAACAGATCGGGGTGACTCTCGGCAGTGGCGCGGACCAGCGTTCCGTCAGCGAGCACCACTTCATAGGCCTTCACATTTTCCTGAAACAGACCGACTTTGTGCGAGTGCGTGGTCATTCCCACCGCCATCGCCAGCCCACCTACTGTGGCCTCTTCGATCTCTAGCGTCACCGCCAACATATAGCCGCGCGGCAGCAGGTAACGAGTGATCTGTCCGACGGTAACGAACGGCTCGACATGAACCACCTGGCTGTCTTCATCGAGCGACAGGACATCGCGCAGACCACTCATCTTGATGCGATGCCAGGTATGTTTGGGGGCAAAGCGCGTGCTCAGGTTCATCCAGGTCTTGCGGTCGGTACACATCGGCTTCCGCTCGTTCGGCGGAACCGAAGCCCAGCGCTGCACCTGGCTCTGTACGGACGCGACCCGCTGCGCATGTTCTTCGGGTGCAGAGGCGAACTTTTCATAATACAAGTTGCGCAGTCGCAGCACCGCATCGAACACCGTACCGACGGGAAGTCCGATTCCTGCCAGCACCAAAGTCCGATGCTTGGTCAGCAGCTGGAAAAAGAAATCTTTCCACATCACGCGGCCACTCGCTTTGCTGAAACGGGAATGCGTCGCTCGGTAACTCGCAGCGTTCCTTGGTTTTCCGGAACCATCACCATGCCGCGCCAGATGTGCTCGGATACTCCCGGAGTAAGCGCAGAGAAGCGCAGGTGCCGCAGCAGCGTTCCCAGCACAATCCGCATCTCATACAGAGACAGCGCCATTCCGATGCAGCGACGGGCACCACCGCCAAACGGCATGAACTCGTAGGGTGTGTACTCCTTCTCTTGAAAGCGCTCGGGACGGAAGCGGAACGGCTCGGGATAGATGCTCGGATCGTGGTGAATCAGGAAGATGTTGGGCGAGACATACACCCCCGGCGGAACGTCATACCCGCCAATGCTCCACGGCTTCTGAAACGGAGTCCGTGAGGCCGCCGGCACCGTGGTGGTACAGCGCAAGGACTCCTGACAGACCGCAGTCAGATACGGCAATTCTGCCAGCGCATCGGGGTCTGGATCGGGACCAAGGGAATCGACCTCAGCAACGAGCTTTTCCAAAATACCCTGGTTGGCGTGCAGCAGCACCATCGCCCACGTCAGCGCCGCAGAGGTGGTGTCCTGACCGGCCACAAACAGGGTAATCAGCTGATCGCGGATCTCCTCATCTGTGAAAGCGGACTCTGTTCCTTCGCGACCCAGCACCAGCGCAGACAGGACATCGGCGCGATCCGGATCGGGGTTGTGGCGCCGATCGGTGATCTCCTTGTCCAGCCAGTCATGAACCACCGCGCGTCGTCGCGCAAAGCGACCAAACGGACTCCACGGACCCAGATCCACGCGCGTCCACGGCACAATCACCAGCGGCGCGGTATACGCCAGCACCATCTTCAAAACATTGCTGGCCGCTTCCGGAAGCGCGCTGTCACTGACGCCAAAGATCGCCCGCAAGATGATCTCCAAAGAGACATCCTGCATCAGCGTCAGCATCGAGCGCTGCTCTCCCGCTTTCCAGGAAGAGATCGCCTTCACCGTTGCATCGACCATCGTCGGCCCATGCTTTTTCATCCGCGATCCGTGCAGCGGACCATTGAGCAAGCGACGCACTCGCTGATGTGGATCACCGTCGACCAGCGCCACCGAGGTCTTGCCCACCAGCGGCTCGATGACCTTGTTGGAGTCGCCGGCATGCACGACATCTGTGGAGGCAATAAACAGCTCTCGGATCAGATCCGGACGCGCCACATGAACACTCGGTCCGATTCCTAACAGCTGAATCGTAAAGATGTCGCCGTAGCGCATGTGCAGAAAGGTCGAGAAGTCACAGAAGTGCTTGATCAGCAGATAGGTCTGGGCGGTGGCGGGAAGACGAGAGCCAGGAGGAAGCGACATTCACGCACCTTTTCACACGAAATCGCACCCTGTCAAGTGCGCATCCGCACGACAAACGCTCCGTCGCTGTGAGCCACCAACTGACGCGGAGCAGACAGCGCTTAGCGGACGGCACTGAGGTACAGATTGCGGGGTGCGAAGCGGAACTGAAACGCAGGGAAGTGGGAGCCGCGATAAAAGTAAAATCGCGCGCCCAGAATGCAGAAGAACCCGATCGATCCCAGACTCTGAAAGCCCAGTCGCGCGTGGGCATGCAGCGACGGCGTATTGCTGGGATCGATCTCGCTATAGATCATCACAGAGCCCGTCGTTCCCAGGCTCTGTACGAACGACCGATACAGCTGCTGAATCCGTCCTTGACCGCGAAATGCGGGGTCAACATAGACATCGCGCCACCACTGCGGTGGATGCTCAACGGACTCGATCTGCGACGGTAAAGGGAAGCGATAGCCGGTGTCTGACGTAATCACGGACGGACTACTGACCCAGACATAACCGACCACAGTCTGCTCTTCGCGCAGACAAAAACAGGACTCGCCGCGAGCCAGCGCAGCCTCGATCGACGCGCGGCTGAGGTGATTGACTCCGGACAGCTCCAGACACTGCGCGGGCGACAGCAGAACCGCCGGAGTGACTCCCTCCGCTACGCGCACTACAGAGTCCGGTGAAGAATCCAGCTTCGCCTGCAGCACAAACAGAGTCCGCCGGTCCCAGCTCAGCCAGAAGTTTCCCGACGGAAAGACGCGCTTGGCAACATGCGCAAGCAGTCCCCACGTTCCCAGCTTGGACCAAAGCGCTGCGGCTCGCGCAAGCTTGCGAGACACACTCATCGCTACGTCCCCGCCACGGCCCGACGGTCGGCCCGCAGCCGCAGAAGCTCCGTCACATACAGCGCATGCAGAGACTCTGTCTCGGCGGCCACTGTCTCGGCAGTCAGCCCCGTCGTCGGTCGCGGCGGCAGAAAGCGTATCACCAGATGCCCCGGCGTCGAGGTCACCTGCCCCGGCGGATGCAGCGCGTACGCCCCATCGATCAGCATCGGCACAATCGGCGCGTGACTCGCCAGCGCCAGGTGCATCACTCCTTTTTTGAACGGCAGCAGCTCACCGTCAAGACCCCGCGTTCCCTCGGGCGCAATGAACACCGTCAGTCGCTCCTTGGCCATCCGCGCCCCGGCCTTGTCCATCGTCCGCCGCGCCTTCGCCGAGCTACCCCGATCGATCAGCAGCAGCCCGAGCAGATACACCGCCAGCCCCAGCACCGGATAGTAAATCGCCTCCCGCTTCAGCGCCGCCACCGCCCCCGGAGGCATCACCGCCGTCACCACAAACGCATCCAGCAGCGAGCCGTGATTGAACGGAACAATCTTCATCTCATCGGCCTGCACGTACTCGGCGCCCTGCACTTCGTAGGTAATCCCCGCCAGCCGCAGCATCGTCCGACCCCAAAACCGCAGCAGCAGCGGCGACAGCCAGCGTGAAAGGAGTCCCAGCGTCAGCACCATCACCACCGAGGAAAACACGCCATAGCCGATGATGAAGAGCCAGCTTGCAACGATTTGCCACAGTCCACGCAGCCGCATCGCGAGATTGTGCCCGACTCCTACACCACGCCCCGAGAAAAGCGCCGTGACCAGGGCCAAAGTACCTGCGCAAGCTGTGACAAAATGAAGCGCCATGAAGAGCTTCAACTTCTACTTCGACGACGACAGCGCTTGGCAGGACCACAGCCAGAGGCCGGACTTACTCGCCGCCGAGCAAGCTGCCGTTTCGATCCTGATCCAGGTCTTCACCAGCATCTTCGACGCCGCGCACTGCACCAAGGTCGCCACGGCACTCCGCGAGCGCTGGCCGACGGCCTGTCTCATCGGCGCAACCACCGGTAGCGAGATCCTCGACGGTCAGGTCACGCTCGGCAGCACGGCGGTGTCGGTGACGTTCTTTGCCCACACTCGCCTGACGCAGACGCTGCTGGAAAAGCCGCTGCCACCTGTCGATGCCGCGCTGCCGCTTGTCAATGCCACGCTGCCGACGGACTCAGACCATACCATTGGTCACACACTCGCACAGCAGCTTACCTGTGCCGACACCCGCGTCGTCATCCTGTTTGGCTGTCCCGAGCCGATCAACATTGGCGAGCTGCTCGACGGATTTGCCGCCTGCAAGCCCGACCTGGCAGTGGCCGGAGGCAGCGCCGCCAACGCGCTGTCCGGCGGCACTCCGATGGTGTTCGATCAAGATCGCGTCAGCAAGAGAGGCGTCGTCGGAGTCGCTCTCCACGGTGAGTCGCTCATCGCCAATCGCTACTGGCACCTGTCGTGGCAGCGCATCGGCAAGGTCATGACCGCCACCCGCACCGACGGCAATCGACTCTATGAGCTGGACCACATCCCGGCGATGCAGATGTATCAGCGGTACTTTGGCGACGACATCGCTGACAACTTTTATCAGCGCGTCCTGGGCTTTCCGCTGATCGCCGACCGCGATGGACTGCCGGTGGCACGGATTCCGCACACTCGCCTGGCCGATGGCTCGCTGATGTTTGGTGCCGACGTTCGCGACGGGGAAAAGGTCCGCTTTGGCTTCGGCAATGTGCCGCAGATTATCAGCAGCAACGAAGAGATCCTGCGTCAGATCGTCGCCCACCCGGTCGAGAGCATCTTCGTCTATTCCTGCGTGATCCGGCGGGCGTTCATGCAGGAAGCGGCAGAGGTCGAAACCAGGCCTCTGCAAGCGCTGGCACCGACGGCAGGCTTCTTTACGTTTGGCGAGTATTTCAACAGCAAGCGCGGCATCGAACACCTCAACGCGACGATGACGGTGCTGGCGCTGGCCGAGCGCTGCGACGGAGCGTCCGTGCCCGGAATTCACCAGCTATGTACGCAGCGCGGCGACGATGTGACCCGACTGGCGCCGCACATCACCGACCCCGGAGTACAGCTGTATATGGGAACGTTGTCGTCGCTAACCAGCTTGGTGAATGCCGTCACGGGGGAGCTGGAAGCCAGCAACCGTCAGCTCGCCGAAACCCTGGCGCTGGTCGAGGCGGAGCGCGCCAAGTCCGACCGTCTCTTGCGCAACATCCTCCCCGTCGATGTCGCCACAGAGCTCAAAGAGCTGGGCTACACCAGGCCGCGACTTTATGAGCGCGTCACCGTCTTGTTCACCGACATCAAGGGCTTCACCGTCCTCGCCGAGCGACTCAGCCCCGAGGAGATCATCGCCGAGCTGGATCACTGCTTCCTGCGCTTCGACGAGATCTGCGAAAGGTTCGGCCTCGAGCGAATCAAGACCATCGGCGACGCGTACATGGCAGCCGGCGGCGTCCCGACCGCCAACGTCAGCAATCCCTTCGATGTTGTTGCAGCTGCCCTCGAAATGCAGCGCTTTATGAGCAACGTAAATGCCGACAAGCAGCGGCGCGGCGCCCCCAAGTGGTCGATTCGGATCGGCGTTCACACCGGCCCAGTCGTCGCTGGCGTCGTCGGAAAGCGCAAGTTCGCGTACGACATCTGGGGTGACGCCGTTAACATCGCCGCGCGCATGGAACAGCATGGCGAGGTCGACCGCGTCAACGTCTCTGGAGAAACCTATCGCATCGTCGCTGGTGACCGCCGCTTTCGCTTCTCCTATCGCGGTCGCATCCTGGCCAAAAACAAAGGCGAGGTCGACATGTACTTCGTCGACAGTGAGTGATTCGCCAGCAAGGAGAAGCTCGGCACTCTATATATTAGTCATATGATATGATTAATATAAAACCCACTATATTACTCATATTATATGATTAATATTGAACTCTATCTGCTCGCCAGCGTGCAGATCTGCCGCGAAAAACAGAAGCGGTTCAGTCCAAGTCACTGGTCGGCGGGCAGCAATTTCTGAAGGGATTACGGAGTGACGCACTCGCAGACGGACATTCGGCCTGGGACGGTGGTTCGCCACTGGCCGCTCCAGCGCATCCCTGGTCCACAGACAGCGGGACACTTGCTGTTGGCATCACCGTTGTTCCAGATCGGCCCCGCTTCCCTCTGGATCGACCGTGGAGGTGGAGGTGGCGGTGGAGGCATGTAAGGAGGAGGGGGCGGCGGCAGGTACGGCGGCGGGGGCGGCGGAGTCGCGATCTGGCCTCCCGGACGACGAGTGATCGCAAAGCCATTGCTCGGTGCCACAAAGTGTCCCGGCCCGTGCTTCACCAGCGTCTCAGGGCCCCACTTCGTCCAGTGAAGCACCAGGATGCTGCCATCGAAAGACCAGCGCCCCGAGTCTCCGCTGCCTCGCCGATAGCTACCGTCTGGTTCGATGATCACCACATCTCGCCAGTGCGGATGAATGGCATCGTAGACTCCGATCAGGTGACGGTGCTCACGTCCCGTTGGTGGCGGCGGCAGGTACGGAGGAGGAGGAGGTGGTGGTGGTGGCTGCACAACAGCGGCGGCTGGGACAAGATCCCACAGCTGGTTGTCGGCTCCGTTCGCATGCGCGGGATACACGATGATCGGAGTACCGGGAGTCCGATTGGCACCATGGACATCGAGCACAAACCCGTTGAGTCGACTGCGAATCCAGTACGCATTGCGCGGACCGGGCGACAGATCCCACAGCTGATTCGCGTTCCGATTGGGCTTGGCGGGCCACATGATCACCCGCGCACTGGGGGCCCGGCTTCCCATAAGCACTAACCTAATTACTTGACGGAGTGGGCAAGTGGACTTATGTAGCGGGCATGGTGACCACGCGGTTGGATCTGGAATGGGAAATCTTGGCGAGCTTGTTACCGGTGGGATGGCGCGAGCTGGCCAAAGAAAC
>JAEUKA010000087.1 GCA_016794465.1 Myxococcales bacterium
ACCACGACCGTCGGCACGAGCGGCGAATACAGACCCGGTGGGTCTTGAGAAATGCGGGAAGAGCGGACTGTGGGCATTGGGACACCTCGCGATATCGGGAATATCGGGCCAACGTAATACCCGTTGCTACAAATGCAATAGCCAGATAACACGCGAATATTACAACGAAATTCTAAATTCGTCGAAAATCTCCGACGGAGTGGCTCGATTTTGAGATTTTTTCAATTATTCACGATTGCGCTTACTTATACAGAAATGTCGGAGATGATATCACCGCTGGGGTTGGTGATATTGCGCGGGCTGGCCGTGATATCACGCGATTGGTCGGTGATATCACGGCGATATCACGCCGTCGCCCATGGTGATATCACCGTGATATTGCGCAAGCGGTCGTGATATCACGCGGTCGCGTGGTGATATCACGCGGTCGCGCGGTGAGATTGCGACGGGCGGGGATGCGGCTGCTGTCCTTCTGCGATGCGAGCCGCTGGATGTGTTCGCGTGTGTGGCTACCTTGGGCTACACGCAGTCGTTGGGCTTAGTCGGTCGAGAGTGCTGCAAGCGCCTTCTTGGCGGCTTGGGCGGTCGGGTACTTGCGCCACGAAACAGCGTGCTCTGTGAGCGAGATCGTGACGACAGAGAAGCGCTCGCACTTCTTGCCAATGAGCCAGCGCACCGCGACAAACAGCGCCGCAGCATCTCGACGGATTCCAAGTGGACGCCAGAAGGCATCATTCCCCGTCGAAGCGCGGCGCAGATAATCTTCTGCCCACGATTCGCCCGGCTTCGACAGGTCGAGCTTGGCGGCGATGGCTGGCGGTCGCTTCTGGTAAAGCGCTCGACGACGGCAAGACACACTTGTAGCAGGGACGTGGCACGGCATACAGTGCCGCCCGTCGAGAAACCCACCAACATTTTCCCTGCGTCGAGAGAGAATTTTGCGGAACTCGGCGTTCCTGCCCAGCGATTGGCAATGCCTTCGTTTGCAAATCGTGCTGGTGCCCACGATTGACAGAGCCAGCGTAGGTAGCGTGTCACTGACTCACTTCGTGGGTGGTCCGGCTGCGTGGACGTGTCGTTGCTGGCGCGCAAACGCTGGTCCCTCTCTGCTTGTCCTTGCGACACAGAGGCTGCGGTCGCAAGATGCGCCGATGACTCAAGCGGTGCGAACTCGGCTGGTTGATTGGCTGGTGTGTGTGGCGGTGACGCTGGTTGGTGGGCTGTTTCTATTTGTTGGCGTGTTGGGACCACTGGATACAAACCGAGAGACCGACCTGACGGCTCCACTTGTCGTTGGTGGTGTGCTGTTTGCGATCGGTCTGTGGGGGCTGCGTTCGTGTTTCCGCAATCGTCACGCAGAGCCGCTCCATCCTGTGCAGCTTGCGGCGGCGTGGAACGATCCCAAGCGAGTCCTTCTGGCCACGATTCTGTGCTCTGTGGCGATGTACGGAGCGGTGCTTTCCGCCATGTTGCATCCCGACTCGATGCCAACGTCGGTGAAGGTGTTCGGAGAGCGTCCCCTCGGAATGCCGCTGCGCCTGTTTGTGGCGCTGTTCTTTACGCTGCTTTCTGTTCCGATTCCCGTCGGTGCTTGGCATTCCTATCGGATTCTGTTTCGAGCCGCATCGGAAGGTCGCGGCTTTTCCAAGCAAGAGATCATCATGAGCTTGCTGCGGACCCCATCCTCTCATCCAGATCTCCGCAGATCCCGTCGCATCGTGATTGGCGTTGGCGCGTTCTACCTGGCGCTGATGTTCGGCTGGATTGCCTACGCTGCGGCGCGCGGAATCTAGGACTCAGCCTTCCCGATCGCGAGGAACCGTAGTTTCGCCAGATTCTGCGGCAAACTCAGACGGAGCCGTTTCCGCCACAACGCGACCATCCATCGACGAGTCACAAGGCGACGCGAGAGTCGCTGAGGATTGAGAAGCCAACTTCCCTCGCGATCCTTCGTAAAATCCAAGGTAGGACAAGACGCCACACGCAGGCGGTCAGACGATTATGCTTCATCCGCATACCATGGATGCATACCCAGCGAGCCTGTTGCACCTGCATTCCTTCGCGGCCGACTCCTGCAGGATGCCGCCGAAGCAGGTTGCTGCTGCGGCTCGGTGCTGTCCGATACGGTGGCATGCCATGGTGGATCGCAGACGCTGTTCCGAAACCGGTTTCGAACAGCGCATTGGATCTTCCTCTTGCAAAAATCGCACCGTGGGGAATTTGGTTTAGATATTCATATCATATCTATCATGTAGCACACAAAGCCACATTGATAAACAATTCCCATTGAAACGCGGCATCAAAACAGGGAATGCATGTTGACTTGTGAACGTGGTATTCTGTGTCTGTTTGGCGAAGCGAATTGCAATAACAACGAATTCAGTTGACCATGAGACCACGATTTCCGATGCGTCTGCATGCCTGGCGATGCGACCTTCATCATGGATGTTGATAGTGCGCTGCGAATCATCAGATGTGCCAATGAGTCGATACGATCTCAATGGTATTTTTTGATTTGAAAATTCGGCAAACTGGATATTTGTTTTGATGAATTGACGATATTGAGAACATTGCTTCAGCATCGAATGATGGCACTGCGTAGCGCTGGGATGGACAACAGAGGGGTTCCATGAAGATTATGAAGTACAGCTACAACTTGAAGGTCTGTGAAGCCTGCAAACGACCTTTCAATGTGAACTCTAATAATCATCGCTATTGCAGCGAGTACTGCAAAATGGAAAAGGGAATCAACTGGAACTTGCCGTGTGGTATCGCCGACGTTGTTGGCTTTCACAATCAAGTGGCGCAACAGATCAATGCGCGATGGATTCGTTTTGGAACCAAGGTCACCAAGGGCCTTCGGTATTTTCCGACGATGGGAGCAGAGCTTCCGCTGACGAACCTCCCGCCGCTACCGCATATCGGCGCTTACATTGTGCAGTTCTTCGATGAGAGGCGGAATCCGATTCCCTACGAGGGTCAGCCGTTCCTCCTCATTCCGTCAACATTTTGTAAGTTCAGCGATGGTTCGCGATCCAGTGTGCTGAGAGGAGAGTGACGAGGCCAAAGGGGAGGAAGTCCCTCCCTTGGCATCCCGAGACTCTGAGGGACACATGCTGGGATGGCTTCTATTCGCTGACAGAGTCCGTATCCTCTGCGAGGAATACTTCTCTGCGTGGGGTCCGCAGGGTTTCTGCGATGGCTTCTTTGTCGCAAAGTCGGCGATCCAGCACTTCGCGGATCGATTGGGCAGGAAGACACTGCTGGAACTTGAGTCCTTCGATTGCGTCTTCCGAAAATTCTGGTCGATAGGAAGCCTCTGCATGCGCAGCGAGTTCCTGGGTCAGCGATTCCGCACTCACCCGGCCATCGAACGCCAGCGCCAAGTTGCTTACGCGGGCCGATCCAGCTCCACGCAGGGTTTCGGCGAGCGCCGCGTTGGCCAGTTGACCCGCGAACGTCCACCACATCGTCTTCCCGTGTGCATCATGGACGAGCGCTGTCTCGGCTCCGGTGAGCCATGCGAACGAGGATTGGACCGTCGCAAGCTGTTCCGTCGCGCGCTTGGTCCTCTGTCCCAACATGGGCTCGGAAAGCAGAACCTCACGCATCGCTTGGCACAGCTTGAAGTGCAGGGGCGGCGACTGGCCCAGCCAGCGCGAGCGACCTCTTTCTGTGGACGGCTCGACATAGGCGATGCGGCGTTTCCAGTCCACGAACTTGACGAGCCACCCGCGACCGCCCAGAAGCAGCACCGGCGTCCCTTGATTCCGAACCTGAAATGAAGTCTGGTGTACGTAGCCGACTTCGCTGCGTCCATGCAGCACTTGAAACAGCGGCGGACTTTGGAAGATCGAAAACAGCTCGGCAAAGTGACGGAAGCCAAACTGGCGTTCTCCCTCGGGACCAAACGACAAGATGCCGCCGTCCGCAAAGAGGATGTGCTTGTCCAGCATGTGGTCGATCACCGCATCCAGTTCGGCTTTGGGAACCAAACCGAAGCAGGGCAGTCGCAAGAGCCAGTGGGAAATCTCCGAACGAACCAGCGCCCCTTCTTGCAGCAGAAGTCCCATCACCTGCTGGGCAAACAAGTGCAGCGGCAAAGGTGGGGGACAGACGGGCTCTACATAGCCAAGCAGGGCGAGCCGCAGGATCGCCGCTGCGCGCAGCAAACTGTCATCATCGGTAGCGAGAAACAGACAGTTGCGCTGGGTTCCGCTGCGCCTTCCGGTACGCCCCATGCGCTGCAAGAATGAAGCGACTGTCGCAGGCGCATCGATCTGGATCACACGATCCAAGTCCCCGACATCAAGACCCAGTTCCAGGGTACTCGTTGCCACAATGACGCAGTTCGTTCCTTCGGCAAATGCTTGCTCGGCTTGGCGCCGCTCCTCTAGGCTCAGCGAGCTGTGCGACACATGCGTGCTAACGCCCTGCGCCCGCAGTTTTTCCGCCAGGCTTTCCACCCGTGATCGACTGTCACAGAAGACCAGGCGCTTTTCGCCACGATGCAGACGTGAGATCACAGTCGCGGCATTGTCCAGATTCCCCACATAATCGAGCGTGACATCGGGTGGACTCGCTTGTGCCGTGGGAGGCATGGCAATCACGGTCCGTGTCCCCTCGCAGTGACCCGCCAGCCAATCAAGCAGCTCTTGCGGATTCCCAACGGTTGCAGACAGGCCGATACGCTGCTGTTCCCGTCCCGAAATGCGGCGAATTCGATCGAGCACTGCCAATAGGTGCCAGCCGCGATCATCACCCGCAAAGGAATGCAGCTCATCGACGACCACAGCCTGTAGTCCTGAAAAAAGCGCGGTCCGATCAACGCTCCGCGAATCGAGCAGCACCTCGAGCGACTCTGGGGTGGTCAGCAAGATGTCCGCTGGACTGCGCAGAATCCGTCTTCGCGCAGACTGCAAAATGTCGCCATGCCAGCGTGCCACCGTCCGACCGACAAATCCCGCATACATCGCAAGGCGCGGCTCCAGGTTGTTGAGCAGCGCACGGATCGGACAGACATACAGCACTGACATTCCGGACCAGCTTTCACTGGCCATCCGTGACAAGACCGGCAAAATCCCTGCTTCCGTCTTGCCTCCTGCCGTCGGAGCTAGCAGCAGCGCGTGCTGTCCTTGGGTAAGCGGCAGGATCACTGCCTCTTGCAGTGGACGCAGCCGCCGCCATCCCAGTGCATTGACCAGGTGATGTTGCAGCGCAGGGTGCAGTGATTCAAACGGCGTCACAGCGATAAGTCGATGTCGTCGGCTGAAGTGGCTGGGCGGCTGCCGCGCTCGGTGGCGGTCAGTTCCACATCTGACAGCGTCAGGGAGTAGTGCTTCCGCGGATCAAAGTCTGGAAACTGATCGATGCGATCGAGCACTTCGGCGACCAACTTTTTGAGGAAAATCCGCGGCGCCACGCCGACCTTTCCACCTAGCTCACCAGCGACGGCCTGTGCCAGTTCCGAAAGGTAGCCGTCATCCGCTTTGGTGAAGATCCGGTCTGGCACCTTCGATTCCTGCGCGTACAGATCGCGAATCCGCTTTCCGACTTCCACGAGGCGGTCCTGTCCAAACGGAGTCAGCCGGATCTGCACCGCGCGCGGATTGTCGAAGCGCTCGTCAGGACCAAACTGCACATGCAGCCGCTGCGCCAGCGGAGGAAGCCGCTGCACCCCTTGCGGTCCGTCATAAAAAGCCGACGTACCGGTGATGACCAAATACAGACCAGGGAAACGCCCGCCATCGACTTCATCGATCCACTGCCGCAGCGCGTTTAGTCCTTTGTCCCGCACATCCGAGCGGACCCGCTGGAGCGTTTCGACCTCATCGAGTACCACCAAAAGTCCTGGCCTGCCCGAGTCGCGCAAGATGGTGAGCAGCCCTTGCAGAAATGACAGTGCGCCAAAGTGATCGATAGCCCCCGAAAGGTGCGCGCGTCGCTTGATATTTGGTCCCACGTTCGGCTGTCCAGACAGCCACGCCAAAAGTCCCTCTGCGATTTGATGCTCACCACGGGACAGTGACTCGCGATAACCGCGCAACGCAGCAGCCATCGCTGGGGCTGTGCGCGTCACGGCAGCCAGCCTTGTTTCCAGGAGTGCGCTGGTCTTTTCCACCAGCTTGTCGGCATCGGTTTCTTCGATTCCGCCTTCCGCCAAGACATCCTGTTCCAGCGCGTAAAACCAGCCATCCAAGATCGATCGCAGCGCTCCGGCGAGCGTATCGCTTGTCGACAGATGTTCGACCATGCGCCGATACACCGTTTCAAGGTGATGCAGCGGCGTTTCGGTTTCGGAGATCTGCACCTCGGCGGTGGCAAAGCCAAGCGTCCGCGCTCGTTCTTGCAGGAAGCGGACAAAGAAGGTCTTGCCGGTGCCGTATTCGCCGCGAACCGCTTTGAATACCGCACCGCCGCGCTCGACTCTGCCAAGCTCATCATCGACCGTGGACCCAAAGCGATCCAGTCCCACCGCAAACGCCGAAAGACTGCGCTGCGGCACCGTACCCCGCCGGAGTGCGTCGATGATCTCTTGTCTCCGCTGGGGACTTATGTTCACGACGCCGGGCTCCTTTCTGTGGTCGCCGGTTCTGGGGACAGCTCAAACTGTCGCTCAAGCAGCGGGCGATCGAGGCTGACGCTCAGGTCGCTTTCATCGATGGTCAAGACGGGATACGCATCCACATTCAGCAGCGTTCGCAGTGCGCCCAGGATTCCGCGGACCCGCACAAGCGGAAGACCAAGCTTCTGCGAAAGCGCCGCGAGCATCAGCTTGCCGCCACTTCCATCGAGGGCCGACAACACATCGACGATGCGCTCCTTGGGCAGCGCCAGCCGAGCAAACTGTTTGTTGCGGGAAAGAAGGATTGGCGACGCCAGAAGTCGGCTGGTCCACGGCATCAGTGAAACCGTGGGGGGACCGCTCGTTGCTTGGCCGACCAGGACGCCTTGACTACCTAAAACACTGGGAACGCATGGAGGAGGCAAGCGGACCGGATCTTGTGGCGGCGCCGGTTTCGACTTCGCTGCTAGATTCCAGAAGGAAGGAGGACGACAGGGCGCTTCCTGAAAGTGATCCGGTAGCTGCTCACTTTGCAAAAGCAGGGCGACCGGAACCACCGCTTCCTGGGGGGTCGCGCCACCATGGTAGCCACACTTTTCGCTCGCGTAGCGAACCCGCTCGCTCCACGGGACGATGATCTTGTGCTGGGGGGAAAGGACGCGCGGACCCTCCATCAGCAGCTCATCGGGCGAAACCGGACCGGTCGCCGTTCGACTGCGCGAGGGTCGTTCTTGCGAGCGCCGAAGCGTTAGACCCCTTTCGCGGATGTGACCGTGATCACTGGTGAGGATCAAGGCGCGGTGGGCCGCCCTTGCGGTGGCGAGCAGCAAACCGAGCGGTCGAATCGCGTCGACGGTCTGCGGAATCGCGATTTGATCCCCTTTGCTCAAGTGATCGTCGATGGCGTTTATCACCACGCCGACCACTTGCTGCTCTGGGTCTTCGATGGCACGCCGTACTTCGTCGTGTAGCCCGACGCTTTCCCCTGGCAAGTCGGCCTTGTGAAACAAGATTGGCGGCTTGCCACTTTGCGACACTTGGCGCAGGCCGGAATGTTCGGCGAAGCGATTTTTTTCCGTCCCCGCTTGCCCTCGCATGCGCCGCCCGGACAGAAGGCTCGCGCGGGACGCTTCGGTTTCGGTGGGAATCATCGCCACCGCGGCGCGCGGCCATGTCACGGGATTGGCCATGGCTTCGATCCAACCCAGCCGTGCCAGGTCTTCCCGCAGCGACAGGAACACCGGAACACTCATGCCATCGAGCACCAGAAAAAGCACGGGACTGCGCGCAGCGACCGGGGCAACCACTCGCTGGAGCAAAGACTCTACCCCCAGCACATCATCTTGCTCATGACCGCTGGCGCAGAAGTCGCAAAGCGCGGTGGCAAACTGCTGGCTATGACGCTCGCGGACCGTGACAGCCAGCGAATAGAGTCCCGTCATCCCAGCCGCGACCACTGGATTGCGATCCCCTTCGACCAAGTCCTCGCGCGCCCGATCCAGCCACGCCAGGGTGTCCGCATAGTGGTTCACAAGCTCCGCAAGCCGTGGCGTTTCGAGCGGACTTTCGACAGACACCACAGCTTGAGCAACCCGACACGCTGAAAGCAGTCGCTCGCAGCGCCCCGGCTCATGATTCCACAGCCGATGCGCCCGACTGGACGCAAGCGCGGCCAGCACCGCATCAAGATGAGTCCGCTTGGGCGCCCGCGCGAGGTGTCCCAGCGCTTCCCCAAGTCGAGTGAGCCGCTGCTCCAGACTGGACGGCAGCGCATCGGAAAGGGACGAAAGCGCATCGGCATGAAAAGAACTCAGAAGCTGTTCGGCCCGCCGAAGCTGCTGGGTGGCTCGATCCGGTGGCAGCTCGCCCAGCACTTCCTGACTGACGGTGGCCCAGGCTCGACCTTCCTCCGTGCCGAGCGTACCAATGCCGATCCAGGATTCGAGTCGTCCGGTCGATTTGAGGACCACCGAAGACAGCTCGGGATGGGTGCTAGCTTGGGAAAACAGCAGATCACAGACCAAGCCAATGGACACCAGATCTTCGCCTCGACCTGCTGACAGCGCCGAAACCAAG
This sequence comes from Myxococcales bacterium, assembly GCA_016794465.1. GTDB lineage: Bacteria > Myxococcota_A > Polyangia > Palsa-1104 > JAEUJZ01 > JAEUKA01. The sequence continues at coordinate 8,642 of JAEUKA010000087.1, forward strand.
GCCGGTCCACAGGGCCCGGTATGCTCCACAAGATGCGCACCGATGCCCATCTTGGCGTCGTTCGGAAGCTGCGCCCACGCCACAAGTCCCTCACGGGACAGCGACCAGCGCAGCAGCGTCGTTGCACTTGGACGAGGCTCGGACAGTCGAAGAAGCTCGGTGAGCAGCTCTCGCCAGATGGTTTCTTCATCCAAAAAACCACCCGGAGCAGGCGTTAGCGACTGCTTTTCCGCCACAATTCGCAAAAGGGGCGCTTCCATCCACGGCTCTTTGGTCAGCCGCGAATCCCAGCGCCGTGCCTGGAAGCGTTCCAAAATCACCTGCCAGGGTCGGACTTCATGCAGCCGCGAAAGTGCCAACCGGTACAGCACATCGCTGCCGAGTTCCTGTTCCTTTTGGTTGGTCAAAAGCACAAGCTTTTCCGTTTCCGCCTGTGCAAGCTGCTCTCGGAAGGCCAGGACCGACGGACAGTAAACCACCCGCATCGCTGCATCGCCGAGCGTTAGCTGCTCGCAGCCTCGCCACGGTGCATCCACCTTGATGCCAATGGCCATGGCCTGCGGCACCTTGCGGCGGACCTCTTCGACCTTGGCGCGAAGCAGGGACTCGCTGAGCGTGCCGCTGCTCATTCCTTGTCCTCTTCCACAGTCCAGGACACAGACAACCTGCGGCCTTTGCCCTGGCTGGCCTTTGCGATTTCTTGTAGCACCGCCCCGATGGCTTCCCCAGACAGACCACTGCGACTGCCTTCGGCCACCACGTTGGACCGTGAACCCTGGGCGGCTGCTTTGGCAGGCGAGAGAGACGGTCTTTCGGTGGCTTTCGGGGCAAGCAGCGACACCGCTTTGCGCTCACTTGCCGAAAGCACAGGGGCAAGCGGCAGCGCCAGCTCATCTCGCACAAGGGCGTCTTTGAGCGTCCCCAGCATCGCGCAAGCCTCCTCGCGTCGCGAATCAGCAAGGTGCAGTGTTCCGCAGATCACTTGCAGGCGCGACTCGCCCAGGGCTGCACCGACCACTTTGGCTTGCGAGACACTCGCACCGATGGCTTGCGGCGTTGGCAAAAGCGAGGCTTTGGCCAGCGCCCGGACTACTTCCTTCGCATCGCCGCCGGTCATAGATTCCAAGAGAGCCAGCGCAGTGCGTGCGGTTTGCAGTCGGCAGGCAGCCGGTTCGACAATTCCCAGCGCCTGGTAATACTCGGCAAGCCGCGGCAAAAGCAGGTTGGCATCTTCCCGCGCGGCCTGCACTTTGTCGCGCAGCTTCTGCGCCAGCTCTGCCACGTTGACGGCGTTGCGCAGCTCCGACACGCCGGTCAGTCCAAACACAGATTCGGCACGATGCCGGGCCTGCACCCAATCGGCTTCATCCGGCAGATCTTGTTCGCGCAGCTCTAGTTCGTCATGCAGCTCGCCGAGCTTGCCTTCGACGGGTCCGCCATGCTGAAAAAAAGCGCGGTTGGTCTGGGCCGCAAAGACGACGATGATCAGGTTTTGCAGCTCGGGCAAAAGGCCCATCTTGCGCGGCAAGTCGATGTAGCTGCGCAGCATGCGCACGGTCAGTGGGCGCCTGCCTGAAACCGTCCCCTTTTTGATCGTTTCTTCTTGGTGGTACAGCCTGTCAAAATGCTGTCGCCAGTGTTGACCGAGCAGGAACGCATCCCCATCGGTCATTTCGCCCAGCTTGATTGGGTTTGCGATCTGCCGCAAAAGCGGTCTCAGCTCTTTGGGCACAATGATGCGGCCCTCGCGGACTTGGGTGGCCCGCAGGACTTCGGCGCAGACCTTTTTGATCTGCGAAGACTTGATCTCTTCCTCGAAGTCGGGGTGCGCAGGGAACTGCCACGACAGAAGCTGGCCGATGATTTTTTCCAGCGCAGCCCTTAGATCGGCTGCCACTGGTGGTGTCAGGGAAAGCGCCGGTTCCAGCGACACAAAGGTCTGGTCGATCGAGTGCGAACTTTCCACGAAGTTTGGGCGGTCGGTGTTGCCCGCGATTCCGTAGGCTTCTAGCAGCGCCTGTCCGATGGTTCCTTCTAGCTGGCTTTTCTGGCTTTCCAAGATCGCCCGCGCCGCGGCTCGGTCGACCGCGGATAGGTGCGAGGCGTGATCGACAAAGCGCTCTCCGGTCAGCAGGTAATCCAAGATGACCAGCGTGCCCAGGTTCTGCTTGGTCTGGCGGTTGAAAAACCGTGGCAGCCAGACAAACGTATGCGCACTTTCTCCGCGCTCCAGAAACGACTGCACCTTGGCGCGATCGTCGGCTGGTCCATGGTTTTCTTCGTCGAACGGAAAGTCGATGAGCACCCGCCACTCATCCCCGCGTGAGCGAAGCGATTCATCGGTTAGCTCGCGGACGTTGGCATAGACCACCTCGACCCGACGCGAGGTGCCTTTCCAGATCACCTCATGTTCGATGTACAGCGAGTCCTGTTCCAAGACGCCCAGGCGAGCAAACAGAAGCCGCTTGATAAGCTGCCGCCGCTGCGCGGTCGAGTCCTGAATCTTGGCTCGCTCCAAGATGCTGTCGGTGTCAACCCCCGAGAGCTGGAGCTGGATGACCGGGTCACGATCCTCGCTCACGCGGATTTCGCCCACCTGCGCGCTCCACGACCGAATCCGTTCCAGAATCAGCCGGCCTTCGCGCCCCGGAATCGTTGATTGGATGCTGCCGTAGTTTAGGGCCGCCAGCCGGTTTGCCGTCAGGCTCCGCAGCGATTCGACTTCGGGTACCAGCGCCGCCAACAGCAGCGTTTTTAGCAAACGGTCCTCGGCTCGAAAGGCGGTCCGCTTGGGATCATCTGTCGGCAGGTTGCGCAGATCATCCCAGCGAACGCCGTGCGTCGACTCCAAAAGGGGCCGCAGCTTTTGCGTGTACAGCTTGCGTGCGCGCTCGAAGCTAAGCCGCATCGCATCCATAAACGGCTCGTCTCCGTCTGCCACCACATCCCACAGGTCACCGACCGGAACGACTTCACCCAGTGCCAAGTCATTTCGCCGCGCCACCAAAAGCTGAAGCAGCAGCCGAATCGCCGTGCGGGTCCGCTGAAGCGCCGATGACACCGCAACCAGCGTCTGGAGCAGCGCCGGACTAAACGGATAGACCTTTTCAAACATCCCGCGCGCCGCATCTGTGGTCAGAAGCGTCTGGAGCGTTTCATCGCGCATGCGCACGATCTGACTGAACGCGGCCCGAAGTTCCGCCGCGGCATCCTCAGACACCGGCTTTAGTAGACGGCGCGCCACGATGTCGGGCAGATTTTTGTCTTCCAGGTGGATTCGGTGAAAGCGGTCTTCCCAGTGCTTGAGTACGTCGGCAAAGCCGAGCTGCTCGGCCCCCGGAATGTGCGCTCCGACCAGCTCGCGCAGATCCCGCTGCCGGGCGACAAAGCTGATGATGGGGACTGGACGATCCGCGCTTGTGGCTTCCACCAGCTTCGATAGCTTTGGCCCTTCGCGGTTGATAAACGCCATGTCGGCGACGTGACTGGCCAGCCACAAGATCAGCTCATCCAGAAACAACACGACGCCGTCGTAGCCCAAGCTCTGCGCGTGCCGACTGATGATCGACAGCCCTTCATCCAGGGACACATAGCCTTCCCCACGCACCTTGGCGATGTCGCGGTAGGCGGTCAGGACGTTGGCGACCAAATCGCTGACGAGCTGAAGCCGCAGATCAGACTTGGGCGGCGCAGAAAGCGCTTCCTCAAACCGTTCTTTGTCCCAGGCCGCATCCAGGCTGCCCCAGCCGCTGTCGGCCTGCGCTTTGTTCCCACTGAGCACACGGAAAAACAGCTCGTCCCCTTGCTGCGCTCGCATCGCCTGGGCGTTTTCAAAGATCCGATCCGTCAGATACACGCCCGGCAGCGGTGTCCCCGGATGCCGCTTGGTGACGGTCTGCACATACGCATCAAAGATCGGCGTTTCCAGGTTTTCCGCCCCGATCATGTGCGTCGCCACCAAAAGCAGCTTGCCTCTGCCCAGCCAGGCCGTGTGTTTGCTGATGACCGGCGCCAGCTCGCGCACGCTGCGCACATCGGGATTGTGCGACAGCAATAAATGCATCACCGCCATGAAGTGGCTCTTGCCCGAGCCAAAGCTTCCGTGCAGAAAGGCCGCTTTGCTGTTGCCGGTTTCCAGGGACCCGCGAATGAACGACAGCGCGTCATCGAAACAGCCGACGAGCTGGTCGGTCACCACGTAGTCTTTGAGAGTCGCTGCCGGGTCTTTGACCCCCTGCGACAGACCCAGGACAAAGTCCCCTTTGTGAACGCGCTCGGGAATTTCGATGACGGAAGACAAAAGACGTTTCATCGCTGGGCCAGCCTATCGGACGACGGGTTCGGGGAAAAACGAGCGCACTCTACCACGAGGATCGGCGGCAATGGGGATCGGTTCGTGCGACAGGCTGTTGGCGAGGTACTTGCCAGGAAGTGAGGGGCTGCCGAGATTTCAGCAGCATCGGCCAGCTGCCTACTTGGCTGGGGTCGCGGTCGTCGATGTGGCCGTCGTTTCGTCTTTCTTGACGCTGATGACCCGTGGCTTGTCTTTTTCGACCACAGCCTTTTTCACGTCATCCGAAACATCGGGCGAAAAGGTGTAGGTTTCGCTGTTGCCGTCTTTCTGCTTCCGCTCAATCGAAATCGTCGAAGATTTTGCGGGCAAGACAGCCACCGAAAGAGGAGGTGTCAGCACCTTGCTTTCGCCGATTGGCAAAGCAAACACGATTGTGGGATCCGCTCCTCTGACCCGGAAAGTCAGCTTCATCGAATCGCCAACCATCTCGGCGTTCGGCGTAGCTTGGTCCACGCCTTGGCCATTGACCCATGTGACCTTTCCGAGCACAGGCTCGATCTTGGTGCGATCGACCTGGCCAAGCCCCTTTCCGATCAGAACCAGTTCCACCAGCGTCCCAGCCGTTGAATCCTTGCCCATTTGCGCTTGAACTTCTACCCGATTCGGTACGATCACATCAGCAGTCGGTGTCGGCGGTTGTTTCGATCCTGTCTTTGATTTGGCGAGGCTTTCTCTGATTGCTTCTATCGGAGCGGTGAAAGAGTACCTATTCTCGCCAAGCCGAGTCTTTAATAAGTCCCAGCGAGTTTGATATAGATCATGCATTATTTCATTTTCTGATTTTTGTCTATTCGTTTCAAATGCATCATTTAGGATTTTGCATGCATTATCCATCTTTTCATTGTCTGGTTTTTGTTTATTCATTTCAGATGAGCCGTAGGTATTCTTCAGGGTTTTACATAAATTGTGCATTATTTCGCTTTCTGATTTTTGTTTATGAATTTTAAATGAATCATAGGCATCCTTTCGGACTTGCATTCTTTCCTTTTCTGTAAACGGACTGATGCCTCGTTTATTGACCAATGGTCGCCACTCTGTTTGAGTATCAATCGTTATCAATGGCTCATGCAGCTCGCATGCAGCCGAAGGTTCTTTATTATAAATTCGAACCCTTGGTCGCAGCTCTTCTTTGTCAAACCCAATCAGAAGAAGTACAGGAAATGTTTGCCTATCCATTTTTTCGACAGAGGCAGCTCCAGTTTTCTGATTGGCGCTCAGTCGAGGTCCAATCTCAAAACCAAAGACACCACCGCTAAAGTTGTAGCTATTGACAACAATGTTAGACGTCCGACTTTGAACGTCTTGTTTTTCCTGAGATGCCCATTGGAAAAACTTATCAGCTGCCCCCTTGACTCCAGCGTAGGACAAAGCAAGGCTAAGTTGGAGTGCGACTTCTCGTCGACGATCCGTTGAACTCTGAAGGTCAAGCATCTGCGACTCCGCCATTGGCGATACCGCAGCAACGACTACGTCTCGTTCTCTTAGCGGCTCCTCATTTCGAAGAACGAACGGATCGTACTGAGCTGGTTTAAATTTATTAAAGTCAATCGTAGATACTCCATCAGGAGATTTTTGTGTTTCTTCGATGCATTTCAGTAAATTTGCAATTGTAGATGACTCGGTAGGATCCTTGGTAGTTGAGGCCTCTGCAAAAGCATCGCGGACAGCTTGTCCGGCTGGTTTGAAATCAAGTGCAATTTTGCTCGAAACATCAGCAGAAAAGTTCTGCCTGGTAAGCCATCCAGGATTTACTGATACCATAGTCACTCCGAACATGACTGTCTTATCGGAGAAACTACTAATCTTGCTTGGATCTCCCAGCAGAGATAAGATGGCTTTGATAGCATTGTCACCAGCAGACGCTAGCAACGCGCTGCGAACCTCATTGCTTACACCTGGGGTATTGCTAGCATACAAAGCCTGTGGGGTGAACGGGGTCAGTAGTCCGGTAGCGCTGGCCGCATGTGCGCCAGTCCCAGCAGTTGCAGGGACCGTACCTGCTTGATTGGCTGTCGTCGATACCAAGGAGCCCGGTAAATTTGTCGCGAGCGTTCGGTAAGCATCCCTTTCAGCTTTAAGTTGTTCCGTTTTATCGCTTATCGTTTGCGCAGACATCATCGCAGATTTGAACTCACGAATCGCAGCCTCTCGCAGAAGCCAATTTTTCTCATCAGAAATTGCTGCTTCCTGTTTTTTACTAGACAGAAACCGTTCTTGTTGCTGCATGGAAAGGAAATCAACGCTGACAGCAGTTGATGAACCTCCACTAAATATACTTTGATTCAAAGATGCACTCTTGGCATTGATATTATTGAGTGCATGAACATAAAAATTATCGGCAGTTGCATCTTTTGGTGCAAATCGAAATGCTGGATCTGGTTTAATTAAAAGTGGTGCCGACATTGATCCAAATCCATACGCATCAACATACCACTGCGTGTTGTTTAATGCCGTTGCAACTCTTTCATCCTTCCAGCTTAACTCCCTCAGATAGGGCCGACAGCTCGCCCCGGAAACAGTGAGAACCAAACAGCCAGAGAGCAACGTCATCTTTTTCATTTTAGTACCCTATGTTCCTTCTGTGTGAGACTCAGCGTTGCACAGCATGGTTTTCTGTTTGAAGACCACGCTGTACCATTCAACAGATGCCATTGCCGGATCTTATGTGGTAATTTGATCACTGGCTGAATGGCCAATCAGTCCACTACGGCGTTGGGGTCGCAGCATTCCTCCGTCTCGCACGACAGAGTCATCCATCGTGTGAGACAGCTACATCTCCATCGAGCTTTCGCAACCAACTGAAAATCAAGGAAGCGAGACTCCGCCGAAGAGTTAACGGACGCTACTTACACCGGACAGTGTAGCTTTAGTCACCGTTTCGGAGCAACACCAGTGCCAGATGGCTTGCTCTCATCGAGACTTGCTTTTGGATCAGCTACGACGCTTTTCTCATTTGCTACGCGTTCAGCGAGAGGCAACGTGCTGCCCACTGGCAATGCCATCGGTGTACGACAGGTTCCAGTATGCTTCGGTCTGCCGCATCTTTGGCAAGTATCAGTATATCGCCCGGAGGAATCCATGCTGCTAGCTACCTTGGACTCGGTGTCAGGTTTCTTACTGCTATCACCGACCAATCCACGATCTGTGTCCTTATCCTTGTTATCCGCAGAAACCTTCCCTTTGGTAACCTTTTTTGATTTACTCATCTTGGCTCCTCCTCTGATTTCTAGAGTAAATCCCATACGAGTCAACGCAAGTGGATATGTCGAAATTTCCTTGCCTTCGGTGGCAAATGGGCCGCGACTACGCCGGGCTCTCGGCTTCTTCGGTGGTTTCGCTGCTGGGCGGGGCTTCGGGGGCGGATTCTTCGGCTGACTTGCGGGGGCGCTTGGGTTTGGGGGAGGCTTTGGCTTTGCTGGGTTTGGCGCGGCTTGCCTTTTGGGGTGTAAGGGCTGCCAGCTCGTCCAGGCTGTAGCCCAGGCTGCGGGCTTCATCGGTGACAAACAGGGCGTAGTCGTCGGCGATGCTGGGGCCGCTTGCGCTTTGGTGGAACGTGCGGAGCCAGGGCAGAAGTTCGAGCAGACCGGCCAGCAGGGGGGCGAGACGCTCGCGGCTCCAGCCTTCCTTTTCCTGCATCTGCTGGAAGTACAGCACCAGGGCTTCGGCTTGCTGTTTGTGATCCCAGCCCGCCCAGCCTACCACCGGGGTTTCGTCGGCGTCGCGCTCGCACTGCGGATACAGGACAAAGGTTTCCTTGGCGACATCGAGCTTGCCGCGCAGCCGCCAGTACGAGGCTTTTTGAAAGTCGGCGGCGGCGTACTTGGGCGGCACTGCAATGTCTAGACCCAACTCGCCGGCATCCTCGCGCCGCTGCAAGTCCCAGACTTGTTTCCACACCGCATGCTTGCGCAGACCGGATTCGCTGTAGCGCTGGGCCGCCAAAAACGGCACGGATTCTTCCAGCACCAGCTCGCAGACCAGCTGGGTCAGGTCGAAGTCGGGTCGTCCGCGGTACAGGGCTGCGACCGACCGAAACTCGGCATCGTCGCGCAGCCGATCCGCGAGCCGTGCCGCACTGCACAAACTGGGCGTCGGCCAATAGCGCGAGTCCTCCAGCCGCCGCAAAAGCCAGTTGCGCAGCGCTTCTTCGACCTGAACTTGCCAGGGAACCAAGTTCCAGCGGCGCTTGTATTCCGGCTGTTCGACAAGACGCAGGTTGGGATTGTGTTCGATGGCATCCAGGCGCTTTTGGACAAGCACACGGTACGCGGGCGGCAGATGGGGCGGAATCTCGGTCTGCGGGGTCGCGTTGTGGCGTTCGAACCAGGCGGACAGCTCCTCGCCGCGCGCAATCTTGCGGGCCAGGGAGATCTCGAACGCTCGCTCGCCCAGGCGCAGCGGAACCAGCTCAGGAAACAGCAGCGAATCGTCGATGATTCCGTACAGCCGATAGCACTGCCAGTCCAGCTCCTCTTGCCAGAAGATCATCGCTGCCAGGGTTGCGGTGTACTGCGTGTGGGCGGCTTCAATTGAGGCCGCAGAGGGAACCCCTTTCCCGATTCCTTCGACCCGCGCACGCAGGGTCTGTCCCAGTCCATCCAGCGTCTGCGCAATCGCCAGCGGCCTTTCGGCGGGCAGTGGGAACGACTGAAGCTTGGTGCTGTCATGTTCCCAAAAATCCTCGAAAGGCAGTGTCCGCTGACGTGCGCCGTGCTGATCAACCGTACTGCCCCGGTTAAAGAACGTCTGCTTCATCCAAAAACACGCGGTCGAGGAATTGAGGAGTCCGAGAAGTCTAATATGGTCCTCTTCACTCGCCGTCGGTGGCAGCTTGATGACGGGGGCAGTACGGTTGAAGACCTTCCCGCCGCGATCGAGCACAAAGTGATTGTGCGTCGCCACGAACGCGAAGGTGATGGAAAGGGGTTGCTTCAGTTTGTCTTTGAGTACCGCACCAAGCTCACGCCAGTTAAGGCCCCTTGCTTCGCGGGTCTTGCCAAAAAAGATGTAGCTGCGCAGTTCCGTTCGAAACACCCAGAAGTGATTTTCGGCGCTTAGAAGGGGTCTGTAGGAACCGTCTGAGGCGTGTGGATAGATAATCACATCGTCAGATGAGACGACCCAGTCACGGACCACATCCCCTTTCACCAGTGGCTTGACATCCGAGGGATCGATCCGCCATCTCCGCAGACATGACACATCCTCGATGATGAACACCTCATCGTTACCAGCCAAGGCCATGACGCCGATTGCATCGGCAACTGTCCCCAGCGAAGCTACGGCGGACTCTTCCAGTTGTTCTTTTAGCTCGGCGGCACCACCACCACCGATCGCCCAGGGGTGTTTTTCCAGGCGGTCGCGTGGGACATCGGACACGCTGATGTACGCAGACTGCGATCCGGGGTGATCAATCTGGTCGACAATCGCCGACCACACGAGCCCTCGGGCCGGATCATCGGGAGTCGCCGGCTCGCCGCGGATTCCCAGCGCCATCCGCACCGTACTGGCCACCGGCTGCCGACCGCGCAGAAACAGAATCACCGTCGGGGTTCCGTGCCCCGGAATGTAGGCGCCGCTGGTGTCAATGACGTGGGTCAGATCCCAGCGCTTGAAGTACGTCTCGATCAGCTTTTTGCCAAACTCGCGCTTCATAAACGAGTTGGCGGTGATCTGTCCTACGTAGCCGGCTCCCTCGCCACGGTCGTTTCCGGGCCGCGCCAGCTCGAACAGCCGCTGGGCAAACGGAACCCCCAGCGAGTACTTCATGTGACAGCTTCCGTAGCGGTCGCGGTATTCCTTGTTCAGCGCCGGATCTTTGGGCGTGATGTACGGCGGATTGGCGACGACAACGTGGTAGCGTTGGCCCAGGATCTTGCGCAGCGCGGCGGCGTCTTCGCTGTGGTAGACATGGCGCAGTGGATCTTCTGCCACACCGAGCAGCAATTCCTGTCGTCCTCCCGAAGCGCTCAGCTGAGGCCCATGCAAGTTGGTGCGCGGTCCATGCAAAAGCGAGTCACCAACGGCAAGCTGAAACGAAAAGTCGCGCGCTTCGCGAAGCCGCCGAATGCCGCAGGTCGCAAGCGCCGCACAGAGCAGCCGAAAGCGGGCAATCGCGACCGCAAACGGATTCAGGTCGACACCGGCCACCGCATCGAGCGCGCGCTGGGTCAGCACTTCTAACGAGGTCGCTGGCTCTTCGCGTTCCCACTTGTGGACAAGCCGCGCAAACGCCCCCAGCAGAAAGTGGCCCGAACCGCAGGCCGGATCGATGAGCCGCACCGCAGGCAGACCAAACTCGGCAATCGCTGGTTCCAGCGTTCGATCCAAGATGAACTCTTCGACAAACTCGGGGGTCTGAAGCAGCGCAAACTGCTTGCGCGCGCGCTCGGACAGGTCTTGATACAGGTCGCCCAAAAAGCGCGTATTGAGCTTCGGATCGGTGAAGTCCGCTTGCAGGTCGCCACCGGGACCGACCTGCTGGAAAAACGCAAGAAGCAGCGTCGCGCCGTCCGGGCTCAGATCACAAAGCCACAGCGGGTTGTGTACAGGATCGAACAGCGCCGACAGTCCGGGCAGCTTGCCGACCCGGGCAAACACATCCTTTAGGTAGTGGACATCGCTGTGGCGGGGATTTTCGCGGAAGTACAGGGTGTGGCGGTCGCGGGCAAGCTGGAGCCGATTCTGTGGCGCAAGCGGCCCCGACAAAAGCGGAGCATCGACCAGGCCATTGTCTTCCAAAAAGCGCACGAACACCGCCGACAGAATCCAGGCGACAGCCACCTGCGTGATTTGGTCTTCGACAAACACCTCGAACGCTTGCGCGGTGCGCTTGACGGCGCGGGCGGCCTGCCAGTCGGCGTGCAAGCGGGCTTTGGCATCGGGAAGAATCGCAAGCTGCTGCCGCAGATCTTGTTCAAGCTTTTTGGAAACCGGCAGAAGCGAAGCCAGAAGGGCGGTGCGTGAAATCATGAAGACCGTCGTTTGCGCGGCGCACGGGCCGGCTTTGGGGAAGAGGGGTTTGGCGATGCGCTGCTGGCTACCGAAGCGGGCACGGGCTCGGCATCGTTTCTGGGCGGAAGCGCTGCGCGCAAGAAATGCGGCGAAATCGCGCGCCAGTACGCCGGAGTCAGGACCGGAACGGTCTGGCCATCGAGTCGCGGTCCCAGATCCAGTTCGTCGCTGGGCAAAAGCAGCCAGACAAACGGCGGGGCGCCGGGCGGTGGGGTGGCACTTCCGGGCTCGCCTTCTACTGAAACGCGGATCGATTCGATCACATCTTTGAGCCGGTCGTAGCGCGCGAGCAGCCCCGGTCGAATCAGCAGAAGGGGCGATGGTGCGTGGCGGATCTCATCGACCATTTGGGCGAGCGCTGCGGACATCGCGGTCTGGAGCTTGCGAAAGTCCGCGCTTTTGCGATCCGCAGCATCAGCCAGCAAGATCACCGGCCACTGGATCTGCTTGCTGTGCGCAAACGCCTTGAGGTGACGGAGGATGGCTTCCTCGATGCTGTAGACGGAAAGACCGCTTGCGGCAAAGCGCTGGGCCAGCTTCTGCTTGGCCGCGTCGGCATACTGGGGCAAGACCGACAGGATCAAAAGCCCGCCTTCACGGCTGGCCCGATCCAGCTTGGCCGAAAGCGCAAGGGCTTCCTCTTCCTCGGGACCGGACGGGGCATCGCCGACCTGGGCCGAATGTGTCAGCCGCGCCAGCCCAGGCGTTCCCGATGTCAGGGACGTAAAGCCCATGGTCGATGCGAGGTAGGCGCCCTTGCCGCCGTTGGCGGTGGTCGACCAGGTCAGATCCCAGCCGGCTTGCCGCAACAGCTCGTCCAGCTCGGGGCGACTGGGCAGCGGCTTTTCCATTTCGGGATAGCGGGCGCGCACTCGCTTGTGGATGTCGCTGTCCTGAAGCTCTGCGTTGCCCAGAAGTCCGCCGCGCGACAGCTTGAGCGCTCGCAGTGGGTCCAGGCTGCGCGGGTACAGTTCCAGGCGAGGCGACACCGCGGCCTGGCTGGACAAAGCCGCTGCCAGCGACAAAAGCCGCGGGGCCGGCAAAGGCGGAAGACCCATCCGGTCGACAATCGCGAGCAGCACTTCGGTGGCGCGGGCCGGAGAGGGCAGTGGTTCTTCGGCCACCAGGGCATCGGCACGCTTGCCAAGCTGTTCGGCCATGTCGGCCAGCATGTCGCCGTCGTTGTCGTTGACCGCAAACAGGACTTGTTGCCCGCTGCGCCGCACAATCCAGCGCGGATCGGGGGCATCCATTTCCGACTCGATGACGGCGCGCATCACCGCCGTGGCAAGCTGGCTGCGCAGCGGTTCGCGCTGGGCTGATCCTCGGGCGGTCAGAAGCGCATCGCGCAGCTCTCGCCCGGTCATCACGCCGCCACGCGCCCGCAGCATGTCGGGAATCTCGTCCGAAAGAGCACGCAGGCCAGGATGCTTGCCAAAGCGCTCGCGCGCTTTTCCCACGATCTGACCGATGCGGGCCCTGGTGACGGAAAGCTTGGCAGCCACATCGGTCTGGCTGGGCCAGTGAAGCGATGCGACGGGCTGTGGAACCAGCGGCGCTTGGGCATCTGGATCGGGCAGTCCCAAAAGACAGCGCAGCGCTTTGGTTTCGCTTGGGGCGGTCCGACGCGAAGTCAGCTTGTCGGCAAGAAGATCGATGCTCGGCACGTCACCCGCGATGGCGAAAGACAGTCCGCCACCGTCTTCACTTGTGCCGGTCAGACTGGATGAAAGCGCAGACCCGGCAAAGCGTTCGCCAAGCTGGGTCAGCACCTGCATGATCTCTTTGCGCGTCTTGTTGCCCACGCCGCGCATGTGGCTGACCTGCACAACCGGCAGCGCCAAGAGCTGTTCCACTGTCAGCACATTGGCGCGACTGAGCGCATTGGTCGCGCGGGTGGAAATTCCCAGGGCGACCAGAGGGGTATCGCGCTCGGCGCGTTTGATGTCTTCGGCAGACAGGCTAAACGGGGCGGACCCGTCGCCCTCGCTGCTGCTGACCGATAAGCCGGGGACCGCTGGTTCATCGACGCGGGCGAAGATCTGGCGCCAGGCGTCGCGCATTTCTTCGGCACTGCCGAATCGCGCCTTGGCATCCCGCAGAAGCGCCCGACGGAAAAAGTCGCCAAGCGGCTCGCGCAGTGCCGCGTCAAACAGCTCGGCATCGATCAGCACTTCGCCTTTTTGCAGCGCCGGATCGGTCTTGCCGTCCCCCCAGCGCGGCAGCGTGCCGGTGGCCATTTCGTACAGGGTCATCGTGGCGGCAAAGCGCTCGGCATACTCATCCCAGCGCGGCGGCTTGCGCAGACGCAGAAACGGTTCCAAGTACGGACGGGTGCCAGCGCCCAGGTTGTCGGTCGGCGTGCGTGACAGCGAAAAATCAAACAGCGTCAGGTGGACCACATCGCCACGTCCGACGGCACTGACGCCCAAGTTGTCGGGTTTTATGTCGCGGTGGTTGATGCCCCGTTCCGACAGATGCACAAGCGCATCCAGCAGATCGCCGCCAAAGCGCTGGAGCAGATCGATTTGCAGCGAACCATCGTCCCGCAGCCGGTGCCCGAGCGTCTGATCGCCAGCCCACGCCATCAGAATGGCCACACGGCTGCCCATGTCGATGAGCCGCTCGACCTTGACGATGCGCGGACTGTCGAGCTTTTTGAGCACCTCGAACTCGCTGCGCAGGCGGTCATTTTGGGTCGGTTCCAGCGCCAGCTTGAGCGCCTGTCGCCGATCGCCGATGCGGACGGAAAACACCACCGCGGTCGAGCCTTGCCCAAGCCGCCTTTCCACGATGATGCCGGGGGCCAGCGTCTCGCCGGGTTTGGCCTGGGTCGGATCTTCGGAAAAGCGCGGCTCGGGAGTCGTCAGCTCGTCTTCGACTTTGTCGAGGCCGACCAGAAAGTCATCCACGGACGAAATCCGCAGACCCAAGTCCGCCGCTGTGCTCGATTCGATCAGCTTGGCCAGACTGACGACGGTTCCATCTAGCACCGCATCAAGCCGCAGCGCGTTGTCTTTCTGAAGCCGTTCATGCAGTTCCAGAAAGTGCGCGGCGGGCGGCTGTCCGCACAGGATGTGATACGCCACCGCTCCCAGGGAAAACACATCGAGCGATTCGCCATCGCTTGCGACATCGCTCTGCGATTCGGGGGCAAGATACGCAGAAGCCGCAGTGTCGAGCAGGTCGCCAAAGTGGGTCGAGGAGGCCGGGGCCGACTTGGTCTTTCCGGGGATATGTCCTTGCGAGCCGACGGCATCCCGGTTGCCAGTCTGCCAGTTCAGGATCTGAATCACCGGGGATGAGGCATCGGGACGCCGCACCAAGACACTGGCCGGACACAAGCCGCGGTGATACAGCCGCTGGCGGTGGGCATGGCGCAGCACCTCCGCAATCTGGCGGACCAGGTGCAGTCGCAGGTCAATGCCCAAGCCGGCACCGCGCTGCGCCAAAAAGTGGTCAAGCCGCACCGCGCCCGGATCGTGATCGAACACCAGGGCCGGCCCAAGCTCGTGCTCCACAAAGCTCTGTGGACGAAGGATGCCGGGGTGTTCAATGCCCTCGAGCAGGCTAAATTCCCGCTTGGCGGCAAGCAATAGAAGCTGACGCGAAGCTTTGTCCTTGGCCCCCGATGGCGCGAGCGGATACAGCCGAACCCGTCGCGTCGTGGAGGGCAGGCTGGCGTGACGGGCCAGCCAGTCTTGGTACCCGACGCCTTCATCGAGCAGCTTTTCGAGCAGATATTCCCCGACCCGACGGTGGCGCTGGGAGCGGCGGATTCCGGCTTCCTCCAGTGCCCGCGCAATCGCTTGCGCCATCGGGCGATCCAATCGTCGCCGCCGTGGATCGTTGTATTCCTCGGGCGAGACATGGGTCAGCGCATGGACGATGCCACAAAGCCCGCTGCGGCTTTGCTGCGACTGCGAGTCGCGCAGACACACGCCCGTCGCCGCGGCACCACTGAGTTTGCAGCGAAGCTGGCTCGCCGACAAAAAGACAAGCGGTTCCAGAAACGGCAGTCGGTGAAGAGACAGCGCCTTCTGACGCTGAAGTAGGCTGGCCAGCTTCTTGGCTTTTCGGTTTGCCAGAAGTCGCGGATTGTCGATGACGCGCTCTTTTCCCACGCCGTCATCGGTCCAGCGCCAGGTCATCGCATCGCCATCGATCACGCCGGGACGGCTCTTGACCTCAACCAAGAAAAAACCCTTGGCCGAAAGCACCAGCAGATCGACTTCATTGATGCTGCCATCGTCGGCGACAAACTCGAAGTTTGACCAGCAGCGATTCGGCTCGACGTCGGGCAGCGCCTCGCGCACGTAGGCCAGCGCTTCCTGTTCCCAGCTGTACTGGGATTTCGAGACTTCCATCCATCGATCGGAATCGGGGCGCATGCTGGGTCACCGTCGCTCGGGTGTTCACCGTGTGAGCGAGCCGGCAGACTCTACCGCCCCAGCTTCGATTTGAGAAGGAGGCTAGTCGTCAGAAGGAATCACTTCATCGCAAGCTGGAACACCTCATCGGCCCGATCACCCGCGATGGGAAGCGTCGTAAGCAGAAACCGCGTCACCCACTCTGGGCGCTCTGCGGAATCCAGATCGCGCAGACAGTCGATAAGCGGTCCACGAATCGACATGGTGTGCGGTGACTGGGTGAACCAATACTGGGTCGACTTGGCGAGTGGTTGCTTCTTCCATAACGCCAGTGCCACTTCCAAGGCATCCGATGCGGAGTAACCATAGTATTCCTGCGGTAGCCCCCAGTTATGATCCTGACGTCGCAAAGCGATGCCCAACATGACTCGCTTCATGATCTCGCGGAACGACTGCGATGGATACTTGTCCTGGCGTGATGCCGCGCTGGACAGGATGCGTTCTTCGGACCACGCATCACTGGCCGAAACCTTATCGAGCACCCAGGACCAGACAGATTCTGGAAGCTCGACAAGATACGGTAGCAAGACATCCGCTGCGGATGGATCGAACGTCGTCACGATGGAATCCCAGTCGGTTGATCTCAACAGAAACTGGAAAAAGTCCGGCGTCTCGTCTCGATAGGTTTGAAGCGCCTGGAGCTGGTTTCCGGGTGCAAACGCTGCGGCCACAATGCTGGTGGAAATGGCTTTCTGGAACGGTTGAGGTCGCTCCAGGCACAGACGAAGGAACAAGACTCGCTGCCGTCTATCGAGTAGTGACCGGATGCCCAGCAAGGCGGCGGGCCAGCCTTGCTCAGTCCCATGTATCCAGAGCCACGGGAGCAACCAGGATGCAGGACTCTTACTTGGTTGAGGAGCATCGCAGCGCGACAGATACCGTGGAACCAAGTCTGCGATGCGATCGAAATCCGTGGCGCGCACATTCCTGGCCATCATGCTATCGGATGGCGTGGGGGCGCTCAGTCTCGGCAGGTCTACGATCGTCGTGCGGTTCCATCCGGGCCAAAGCCATGCCTTCTGCGCGTGAAGCTCGCTCGCATCTTTGGGGGGCTGAAGAAAAAAACTCCAGGACCAGCAATCTGCAATGAAGCTTGTGTCTCCGGCCCAAGACTGACCCTTGCGCAAAGTGGGAAGTGCTTCTCCTCGCTCTACTTTTCTTCGTCGACATTGGTTGGCGGTCTGCCACAGCGAATGCAGGGTGTTTGTGTGCTGCACGGCCAACGTGCGGAACGATGGCTCGTCTTGCAAACGCCTTCCTACCGCCGCAAACAGCGCCTCAAGGGCCCCCACGCTGCCCAGATCCTGTGGGTCTGCGCTGTGGACAGCTTTCGTGACGACCCCTAACAGCGAGTCCGCAGAGAGCGCATCCAATTCCTGATCGATCATGTCTTGGCGCTGGGAATCCAGCACCCAGCGACCCCAAACGGACGGCGGATCATTCCGCAGAGTCTTTGAAGCGCTCTTCCGTGCCCAGTGAACAAAACAAACAGCGGGACGCAGGGTGAGTCCGCTCCGTTCGTCTGTCCCGAGCAAGCCCGACTCTGCCAGAAGTTGCAGCGCTTCGTGCGGATCGGGAGACGTGGTCTTCCGAATCAACTCGGCTTCTGCTTTCTCTCTGTCTTTGGCCTTCTTGCCCCGTAGCTGTTTGAGCGCGCGCTGCATCTCTGGCTCTGTCCTGCGGGTGGGAATCTGTGCCGAAGGAATCGCAGGCAGCCACTTCTCTTTCGGCAGTCCGGAAAGCAATGGGACCGACAGATTGCGGAGCTTCCAGTCGACCATCGACCGAAACAGATCCCGCGCGTGGGCCGAAAGCCACAGTGAACCATCGCGATCGTTGGGAAAGGACCGGATCGCCTCCGCAAACAAATGATCCGCGAGTTGATCTGGTGTGAGCTGGGTGAGCTTGCGCGGCCCTTCGCGATGCAGCCGCGCACAGAGCGGCAATAGATCGTGTGGCGTCGGGAACAGAGTGTGACGCGGATCGATTTTCTGTAGCCACTCCAGCATCTTCTCTGCACCAAACAGGCTTTCTACACCGTGAAGACGAGCCGCGATCCAATCGAGAAACTGCTTCCGCCAGTCCGTTCTCAGCGTCCAAGTCCACAAAAGCCACTTCCGAAGCCGCATCGGCTGGGTCTGTAGTCCGCGATCCGTGGCGGGGCCATTGTTGGATTCCCACTGCAAGAGAGCTGGATGTACAAACGGCGCAATCACCGTGGTCTGGGGACTTTGCGCAAGCCGCTCACTGGCATCGATGTCTCGCTCTGCTTGCGCTTCGCGAACCAGGATGATGCGTCGTTTGTCTTCGGTCGGTTGCTCTAGTGCGTCGGCAAGATACTGGACCCGCACGCAGGCCGCCAGACCACGAGCGGCGCAAGCGTCCGCCCACAGCCGGGCTCCGGCGCCGCGCGGTGCAACGATCCACGATGCGCGTGGGGCGTTTTCCGAATCGGAATCGACAATCGACGTCCATGGCGGAGGCTGGATTCCGAAAACCTGCCCGATGGTTCCGAGACTCGGATTGAGCAAGTTGACCGGATCTTCTGTGCGCAGATCGAGCGGTCGTAGCTCGGGGAAGGTGTCGAAGGTGTGGAGGATCGGAGACACCTCCTCCCTGGGAAGAAGCTGTTCGCGATCAACTTCGAGAAGCGAGCAGATCGCGTCGAAGATCTGCTCGCGCTTTTCAAACCAGCCGACATCCCCCTTGTCGAGTTTTCCTAGGTAAGTCGCAAGGCTGTGCGCTTCTGGCAGATCCTTAAGCTTGGGCTTGTTCCGGTGCAGCGCGTCTGCGAGCTTTCGGAAAGACGCGAACCCCT
>JAEUKA010000012.1 GCA_016794465.1 Myxococcales bacterium
GACTTTGCGATCCGCTCGATGGTATCGACGCCCGACTGACCACCATTTTCGATTTTGGCATACGCACTCGGACTGAGTGCTGCCAGTTGTGCGACGGCGGCTTTGGTAAGGCCTCTTTCGCGGCGGATCAAAGTCAGCCGAGCTCCCATCCCATCAGTCCGTAACAGTGGACCCTCGGCGTGTTGTGGACCGAGTCCGTAGGCCAACCATCCGGCGGAGACGCCCAACGCAAACG
This sequence comes from Myxococcales bacterium, assembly GCA_016794465.1. GTDB lineage: Bacteria > Myxococcota_A > Polyangia > Palsa-1104 > JAEUJZ01 > JAEUKA01. The sequence goes on from JAEUKA010000012.1 coordinate 236, forward strand.
CCAGACGGGCCACGCTCCCAACCGTAGGCAGGCGGTTCCCTGCCTCTATATTGGCTGCGACATGCACATCAAGACCGACTCGCGGCCCGAGGGCTGACGGGGCGATGTTGCACAGCTTCCGGGCTTTCCTTAGTCGATGAGGAAGACCGAAATGAAGCGGATTGGGCGAGCCGCGAACCATCGTCAGTTGGTAGCACGGCCCGACGGGGCTAAAAAGTTGCGGCAGATTCAAACGGAAACTTGAGTTTGAGAGTATTGCAATTAGGTAACGAGTTGTGCTCTTTTACCAACCAAGCCCACAAGGTGTGGGCGAAAATTCCGTCGAAGGACCGCCGACGGGAATCGGCGGTCCCTCATCAGCACGCGCCGGACTGTGTAGCCCTCGAAAAGCCCAGCCCGACGCGAACAGGAGCAGCTTATGCCGTGCCATGTCCCTGCTACAAGTGTGTCTTCTCGTCGTCGTGCGCTTTACCAGATGCGTCCGTCAGCCATCGCTGCCAAGCTCGACCTGTCCAAGCCCGGCGAATCGTGGGCGGAAGACTATCTGCGTCGCGCTTCGACGGGGAGTGATGCGTTCTGGCGTCCGCTCGGTATCCGGCGGGATGCTGCGGCGCTGTTGGTTGCTGTTCGTTGGCTCATTGGTAAGAAACGCGAGCGCTTTTCCGTCGTCACGATCTCGCTGACCGAGCATGCGGTTTCTTGGCGCAAGTACCCCAGTGCCAAAGCGGCGAGGGCGGCGCTGGCCGACATCGAGTGAAAGCCGACGGCCAAGAAGAGCGATTCCAGTTCGACCGCTGGGGAGCCAGCGTTGACCATGTGAGTGCGCCGATGGGGACAAATCGGGGGCCGCAGTGTGTTTGCGCCCCTCCCTCGCGAACGTCGTGGCTTCGTTCGTATGATAGGCGCTGATGATGGTTCCGCTTCTGTCGCCACTCCTTTTGCCTGCGCTGCTTGGTCTGTATCCGGCGGAGCTGCCGTCGCCCGTGACCAGTCTGCTTCTGCACGGTCGCTTCGTCGCGACGAAGCCGGAGTTTCGGATCATCGCGCTGTCGAATGTGGCGGACGCTTGCGCGGGAGTGGCGTCCTCGTCGCCGCGAGAGGCGCGGGCTTGTCTTGAGCGCACGTATGAGCTTGCGCTGGCGACGCGGCCCAAGGGGCTGGACCTTTTGCACCCGGATAGCAATCACGGGCTGTGGCTTTCGCATCTGGCGCTGGTGCTGGGGGCGGCGGATCGGACGGGGAAGTGTCTCGACGCGGGACTGCATGAGCGGATCGCTGTGGAGCTTATGCGGCGGAGCCTTTCGGAGCCGCTTGCGCATGTGCCGTCCTATCCGGGCGTGCGTGCGCGCTGGCCGGCGGATCAGAGTGCGACGCTGGCGTCTCTGCACCGCTACGATGTCGCGCATGGGGGCATGCTTTCCACAGAGCCCGCCCGACGCTACTTCACCGTCGTGGAACGCTCAGCGAGCAAAGACGGACTGCCGCGATCGGAAGTGGCTCAGGTGACGGACTCTGGGCGCTATCCGCGAGGCTGTGCGCTTTCCTTTTCGGTGCGCTATTTGGCGGAAGTCGATCTGCCGCGCGCTCGTGCGCTGTGGCAGCGGTATGTCGCGGGCTACCTGGTCGATGGCGTGCTGGTGACGGGATTTCGAGAGTGGCCGAAGGGCGTCGAGCGGGGCGAGGATGCAGACTCCGGTCCAGTCGTGTCGGGCATCGGCGCGGCTGCCAGCGCGTTTGGTATTTCCGCAGCCCGTGCGATGGGGGACGAGCGCCTGGCACAGCGACTGGAATCGGTCGCCGACCGCGTCACTTGGCTTGGCGGCAAAGTGTCGACTTCCATTGAGCGGGCCGCAGCCTCGACGCTGGCAGCGGCTGTCCGCGCCAGCGCGCGTCAACAGAAACCCCTCGTCCGCTAATTTCGTCATCATGGCGTCCTGGCGGCTTGGCGAGAGTGGTGGCTCGAGCGGGCTGCGCACTTTGGCGGTGCAAACCATTGTCGTCCACCGGGGCCAAATCGATTCATACTCCCGCGCACGACCGTGACGAACTCGCTCCTGTCCGTTCCCAATGACGATCCGGAACACCGTCCGGAACACCATCGGGAGCGCCAACCGGAACGCCAACCGGAACACCATCTGGAACGCTAACCGGAACACCATCCGGAACACCATTGGGAGCGCTAACCGGAACACCGTCCGGAACGCTAACCGGAACACCATCCGGAACACCGTCCGGAACGCTATCCGGAACACGTCCCGGAACACCTTCCGGAACGCTATCCGGAACGCTATCCGGAACACCTTCCGGAATAATCTGCGGTTCTGTATTCGGACCGATACTCGGACCGATACTCGGACCGATACTCGGACCGATACTCGGACCGGTATTCGGACTCTATGGTGATCCGCAAGGTCATCCGTAACGGAATCCGGATAGTCGTCCAGATTGGGATACAAAATCTATGCCAGCAACTGAAAACCGCTGTCGCCTTCTGTACTTACAAGGCTGCAACATATCGAAGGCCTAGTCGGGCTTCCGCCCGGTGCTCCGAGTGGTGCTCCGAGCAGCGAGTCGGGTGGTGGTTCGCATGCCGGTCCGTATGCCGGTCCGTATGTCGGACCCCCATTCGGACCGCATACTGTCCCGGATGGTGGTCCGGACGGTGTTCAGAACCAGCCTGGTTTCTCCGCTCACCGCGAGCGAGTCAGACACTCGGCGTTGGCTCTACTTCTGCCTGGCGTCGAGCGGCTTGCCGTTCTCGGTAGCCTTTCTTCGCCTTGCCGCCGCGCTGGCCAATGGTGGCCATGTAGGTTCTATCTGCTGCGACGGATGCGCCTCCTTTCTTGCCTGCGTTCGACGCTGTTTCTGGATTGAAGCGATGGGCTCTGCCGTGCGCGTGGGCGGTTTTGCCTCCCTGTGAACAGACGGCGCGCAGCGTGTCTGGGTCCATGGTGGCGAAGCCGCGTCGCAGCTTCGGGCGGGCTGCGGCTGTCTCGGTGGTGGTGGCGGTCTGGGCGGTTGACTCTTCCATGTTGTCTCCTCGGGATGAATACGCTGGCGCTTGGTAATTCATGGCAACCGAGGGTTGTTTCGCAGCGGCCTCCGCCCTTCGCCAGCCGGTGTGAACCGAACCGACTACCGAACCCAACCGAACAAGGGGAGATCCTACGCATCCGTCGCTGAAAGGGCTTCCCACGAGCCAAGGGTGTGCTATCTGTGGCCGAAATGGAGCAACCGGCGATGCAACAATCGGCAGCAACTCAGAGCAGCGAACTCGACCGTTTGGACATGGATCCGGAGCACGTCATGCCGCCGGAGCTGCCGACGCAGGACTCGGCGCTGGAAGATTCCGTGGGTCAGCTCTCGCGGGTGCAAAGCAAGCTCGTGGATACGCTGCACGCGCTCCAGCTTCTGCCGCCGCATCTGGTCAAGGATCACAACCGGGCGGTACGTGCGATTCAGGAAGCGCTGACGCTGGTGGGCGACACCGACGACAGCGAAGCGATTGGGCCGATCGACTGGGTGAAGTTTGGCGAGCGGCTGCAAAAAAGGCGGACCGCAGCAGGACTGACGCAGGAATGGCTGGCGGATCGAGTGGGTGTCACAGGGACGACGATTCGTCAGCTTGAACATCACACCCGCAGGGCCAGACGGAGCTTGATGCTGAAGCTGCTGGCCGTTCCCGAGCTGAACCTGCGCGTTAGTGACATCGAGCTTTCCGCTGAGATGAGCGCGGGCTACCGTCACACCCCGACCTCTTGGCTTGGGCCGACGTATGACCCGGTAAGCATGGTGACGCAGCTTGCCGAGACGCTGAATGGCCAGAGTGGTCAGCTCGAACAGACGTTGGCCTACATCGACCCGCAGAGCGCGAAGGACTGGATGGCGACGTGCTCTGCGCCCGAGTACAGCTCGACGTACCGCGACAGCGTTCCCTTTGCGGCGATGGCACGCAAGATCGCACACCATGTCGGAGAGCAAGCCCTGACGGTGAATGCGCTCGGATGCGGGGATGGCCGCGTCGAGGCTGTGCTCACCAAGCATCTTCAGCAGAACCTGCGAATGCCGAAGCAGACCGAGCTTTTTCTCCTCGACGTGAGCCACTCGCTGCTGAATGCAGCCTATCGTCACTGTTGCGAGGCGCTGCCCGAGATTCGGACCTACACCATTCACGGCAGCTTCCTCGACCTTCCAAAGATGCCGATGCTCGTCACTCCCCTGCGTGGCCGGTCGCGACTGTTCGCGATGTTGGGCCTTACGCTGGTCAACCTCAACGACGAGCTGCGGTTCTTCCGTGACACCCTGAGCTGCTGCGCGCCGGGCGAACTGTTTCTCTGCGATCTGCTGATTGCGTGTGCTCCGGCAAACGACCGACAGAAAATCCTGAAGCTTGACCCGATTGGCGACGGCAAGCTGCGACCCTCTCACGAGACGTTTCTCAGCGGCCCGATCCGTCGCTACTGCCAAGGCGCCGAAGATGTCGATATCCGCTGGGAGTTGGCACCGTCCGGTGGAGTCCCTGGCAGCTACGGCTTCGACGCCATTGCTCGGGTCAAAATGCGCGACGGGAGACCCGACCGCCGCTTCCTGATGTTTCGAGTCCGTCGCTACGACCCCAAGCTGCTGAGCGATGCCCTCGCCGATCTAGGCTGGAAGACGATCGAGCGAATCGACTACGGCCCCGACGGCAAAAAGACCATGGCGCTGATGCTCCTTCAGAAGCAGTAAGTGGTGACTCCATGCCTGAATCCCCAACCACATCGAAGCGCCAGTACGGTCGCGGGCGTTGCCAACAACCCCGCTGGTTGGGGGCATGGCGCTATGCACTCGACGGTGCCACGATCCGATAGCTCGTCTGGGTGCAGTAGTCGTGCGGCTCTGTGCAGGGAATGAGGACGCCTCGACAGTGCGGACAGAGGATAGAAACGGGCATCGGCCCGGCAATCCGCCGTTGCTGATTCAGTATCGACGCAAGCGCGTCCCGCATGAACGACGGCGCATCTTCGAGGTCGAGGCCAAGCTGGGGCACGCCGAGCAAGGCTGCGACTGTTTGCAGCGTCGGACGGGTGCGCTGCGTTTCGATGAACTTGATCGTTGCGTCGGACAGTTTGGTTTTTTGGGCCACCGCGCTGCGACTCAGCTTTGCCGCGAGCCGCGCATAGCGCAGGCGCATCCCAAAGCGCGCGAACTCCGGTCGTTCTTCGTCCGTGGCGCGGAACATCACCGGGCCGCTCATGCTGCCTCCGCTTCGCCCAACTGGATCGGGACGATGTATTTCGACTCGTCGAAGCGAACGAACAGCCAGCCGTGCTCGACGTTCTGCACGGTGCCCAGCGAGTCCTTTGAGAAACTGCCCAGCGTCGTCTGGACGTCCCGTCTGAGCTTGATCCGTCTTCCCGGCTTCATCGCATCTTCTTGGTCAGGGTTCATGACTCCATTCCCTGGTGCGATCTCTCCCTCTCCATCGCCCCCGATGTGAATTGCCGTCTCAGCAATGCACTCACCGATCAGACGCTGCGCCTGCCGCAAGGTCGTCCGCTGCCGATCCAACAGCTCGTGAAGCTGAAGCGTCTGCGCCTGTGCGCGGTCCGCTCGATGCCGTACCTCCGAAACACAATCGAGACAGCGACAATCGGATGGTTGATGGCTCATGGCTGCCCCTGGGGAAGTGGGTCGCCGACGACCATCCGCTCGGTCCGTTCCCAGTCGATGGCCTTCGGCGGCACGACCGTGGCCACGACGGCGGGCGGATCATTGGGCAGAAACAGCGGCGGATAGATGCGGCTCGCCGACCGTTTCTTCGCCGCAGCCAAGTTCGTCGTCGCAAGCTGGAGCAGCCGAGCCGACGTGCGACGGTTGTGTGAACCAGTGTCCGGCGCGTCCGGGTCAGCAAACGCGATGCCGATGAAGACATCCACCCGCCGTGCCCCGAGTGCAACCTGCAAGCGCTGCGCATGAGCAAATGATTCCGCAGCGTCGTTCACCGTCAGCAGCACCAGCAGCTCCCACGGACCACGCCGATAGAGGCGATCCGACTGACGACGAAGGCTGTGTTCGAGCACCTTCGCTCCCGTCCCAAGCGCCGCATCACGGTCCGAGCCATCTACCTCGACGAGCAACACCGCGATTCGGCACGGCGTTCGACAAAGAATCGCCGCGTCCTCATCGAACAGCCGAGCGGAACGCAGCCCTGTCTCGTAGTCGCGAGCGCTGCGATCTTCGAGACGAAGCACCGTCCGCTCGAGGACGCGCAGCCGATACCAGCACAGGCAGCAGCCACCACAGACGGCGAAACAACCAAGCAAGGCAAAATCAGACAAAGCACGGCCCTCCGCGCGCAGACTTGATCCATAGGCCCCCAGCGGATACGCTGCGCCACGTTCGTCTGGGGTTGTGTCCCGGGTGAACTCGAATCGGCACCGTGTACCAGGCGGTGCCGATTCGTATGGAAAACACCCAATCATGCCTAACGAGCCAAAGCAAGAAAAAACGGCAAAAATTAAGATCACCGTCAGACATTGCAAGGCTGCTCGGGGCTTGTTGGACTGGACTGCCGCGGATCTGGCCAAGCGTTCGGGGGTCGCGGTCAACACGATCCACCGCTGGGAAAACCACGTTCATGCGCCGAGAGAAGCCACTCGCGACGCGATCCAAAAAGCGTTTGAGGACGAAGGAATCGAGTTTTCCAACGGCAAGGAACCCGGCGTGAAGCTTCGCCTCAAGGACAATCCGCCGAGCTAAGTGACTCGTCTTCGACGCCTACCGTCGTCAACATCGTTCGGGCCTTCCTCGCCACTGACCGAACGGCTGAAGGCGCAGGAACGTAACCGTCTGCCATTGCGTTCCCCGTTCTCAGCCGCGCGCCGCCGCGATTACTCGACGCCGCCCGACCGACCGTGCGGCTCGGAGTGTCGACGATCGTGTCCTGTGGCTGTCAGATCCCAGAAAAACGCAAGCATGGTGTTTGGCGTTGTGTTCGCGTGGGTAAGGCTATGCATCTTGCTGCTCCTGGGTTAGATCGATGTTCAGGATGAGTCCGTCACGTAGCTGCTGCAGACGGTCGAAGGTGTCTGGGGTGTCAGGGAAAACGTAGCGACCGGTTTTGGGATCTCGGTCTAGCTTG
>JAEUKA010000035.1 GCA_016794465.1 Myxococcales bacterium
CTTCGAGCGCTCGGCCAAGCATGCGTCGGCTCTTGGCAGCGACAACGGAGATTGTTGGCTCGGCGTTGTCAAGCGAAAGCGTCACGCTCCCGAGCCGCCCAGACCGCAGAACCGACCATTCCCAAGCTCACTCGGCCAGTCACTCCTTGGTTCCCAACCCAGCAAAAGAGCTTTGATGCGATCAGCCGGCCAGTCTACGCACGTAAGTGGATCGGGCATCGGGGCCGATCTTCAGCTAGGTGAATGCAGCTAGCTGATACGCCTAGGTGATTCAGCTACCTGCATACACCTAGCTGAATCACCTAGCTGAATCACCTAGCTGTATTCAGGAGGGTTTTCAGCTAGCTGTACATTTCCTGATTCCGGCAATTGGCTAGCGATCTGCTGTTTGGTTTATTGAGAACATAAGTGCGTTATCTGGTGGACAGATGGCCGCAGTTCTCGAAAACAATGAATGTATGCTGCAACGCTGCTGGCGAATCAGAGATGTCAGCTTGTGCTACTACCGTCGGTGTTCGCGGCCTCCAAGGATGCCGAGCGGTCCGGGCGACGAGCCTGTGTCAGGAATGCCGAGCACTCCAGCGCCTGATGCAGAGAGAGCGGACGGCCAAGCTCCCGCAAACCGCCGTGGTGCAGTCCATGGACCGTGCGTCGCGGGGTGCTCGTCAGATTGTCCGTGATTGCTTCGGAGTTTGGGGACGGCGTACGTTGCCGGCGATGGACGCGCAGCGCGCTGTCGGGGCGGTTCGGGTGGTCTATGAGTCGGAGCCTCGGGGGCATGGGGTTGCGGAGCGGGCTCTGCCGTCGATACCGACGGGCTTTCTCAGGTGTGACTCGATGTAGTTGGGCCACACCGCCAGGTCGTCGGGGTGGCGGGCCAGCCAAGCTTGGTTGAGCGCGTACGCCTCGGCAAACAAGAACAGCTTTTCGTGGTAGCGCACCTACGCCTCACTGTAGCCTTCGGACCAGTCGGGATTGACGTGCAGCACGTTGGCAAAGCTGTCGGCAGCGCAGCGGTCGTCGGACAGGAGGGCACAGGCTCGGGCCAGGTTCCACTGTGCTCTCGCCCAGTCCATGGGAAACATAGTCTGGGTGTAGATCTCCAGCGCCGCCCGGAAGACGCCCACGGCCTGGGTCAGCAGCTCCGTTCGCTCAGGACTGTCCGGTGGCAGGCGCTGCGCTTGATCCCTGAGCGCATCGCCCAGGTTGTTCTGGGTCATCGCCCAGTGTTGCGGCAGGTCCTTTTTCGTATAGACCTCCAGCGCGGAACGGTAGGCCACGACGGCCTGCGCCAGATGGACTCGGGATGATTCGCCATCGACACGGATTCCCAACTGCCAATGCGCAATCCCCAGCAGATTCTGCACATCCGCCCACAGCGCAGGAGATCCGTCCCGCTTGGCCCAGCGCGCAGCCTTCTCGTACTCCGCAAGCGCGGCGGCAAAGTCGTAGCGCAGCGAGTACGCATCAGCGGCATGCACAAACCGTCGCACCGCGCGCTCGGTTCGTTCCAACACCTGGGCCTTGAGCCGCTCCAGCTCCTGCACGTCCTTAGCTCGTGGAATCGCACCCTGCGTGGCACAAACATGACGAGATTCTGCAAAGTGTGGAGTGCGTCGGCGATGTCACCTCAGCGACGATGATCGCGCTCCTTCCGGAGCTTGGGACTCTGAACAGGAAACAGATCAGTGCGCTGGTAGGAGTGGCCCCCCTAAACCGAGACAGCGGACGCAAGCAAGGGAAGAGACAGATCTGGGGAGGCCGAGCGGCGGTACGTGCCGGACTCTACATGGCCACGTTGGCAGCGACGAGATTCAACCAGCAGATGAGCTCGTATTTGCAAGCGCTACGGCAGCGCGGCAAGCCCTTCAAAGTCGCGATCGTCGCGTGCATGCGCAAGCTCCTGTGCATCCTAAACGCGATGCTCCGCGACGGGCGTCCCTACAATCCCCAGCTCCAAACCTAAAAAGAGGATTGACTGGGAACACATCTGCTCCCTCGATGCCCGAAAGCACCGATTCCCATCCCTTCTTCGTCGGTGTTGCCTTTCAGCGGAGCCGCGGGTACGATATAGGCATGAGCTACATTCTCAAAGCCGTTGTCAAGATTAGGCCTCAGTACGCGGGGATACTTCGTTCGTTGTCGGTAGCGAAGAGGAACAAGTACTTCAGCGAGCTGGTCACTCGGTATCCGCTCAATCTCGACAAGGGACAATCAGAGCGCTCGGACGTGTCGGGAGTGGACACAGCCATCGATGTAACCATCGATGTTGCCGCTGACATCTGGAGTGTATTGAGTAAGACCAACCCCAATGTTTTGAGCCAATACCTGGCGCGGAAAATCGATAAGCACCCGCCCATGCCCCCTAAACCCGGGAATCCACCCGCTGCGGAGCCGAGCAGCGGAGGCTCTGCGTGTCCAACGTCGGTTGACGACGATGGCCATGGGGATTGAACCCGGCGATGCTCCAACCCGGGATGCCTGCCGGGGAATGTATCTCGGCTGAGCAGTGCCAAAAGGGTCCCTCTTCTGTGAATGGGCCCGCTTGGGGCAAGAGCGATCTTGGGGCTTTCTGCGGCGCAGTCCTCGGCCTTAGAGATCGCTGCGGTCGGTGTCGATGGAAGCCTTGTCGATGGTTTTGGCTTCGCCGAGACTCCCATCGGATTTGAAGGGGACTTCACACACAGATCGCACAGCGGTTTTCCGACGGGCAGGACCGAGTGCAGAAGACCAACCTGCTTTTGTGGCACGTCGCCGGGCAGGTGATTCTGCAAGAGCTTCGGCAGTCCTTTTCGCAACCCGTCGCCGCCTTTGAGTCCCAGCACGGCCCGATCGCAGCGACGGACTTCTTGGATCGACTCCGCTTTGCACACGCAGGGTCATGGCAGAGGGCGCAGGCGATGACCTTCGCGCTCGGCGCCGGCTTGGTGGCCGGGCTGTGGCTTGCGGGGCGGGTCACTTCGCCGAGTCCGCAGCAGCCAGCGACGACCCCCAACCTATCCCATCTGGAGCCGCCCGCAGCCATCGCCCCCGACCTGGCGCCAGCCGTGCAGCCGCTTGCCGGTGGACTCCGCGACTGCCAGGGACATCCGGTGCCGCGCGTGCGGGTCGTGGTGCTCGGCAAGCAGGTCGAAGGCCACAGCGACGCCGACGGCCAGTTCTCGCTGCGAGTCCCCGGTCAGCCCGAAGAGCCCGTTCAGCTCCGAGTGCAAGCCACCCCGACCGCCGAAGCCCACGACCACTGGGTCAACCTCGGCCAAACCCACCTGAGCCTTCCGACGAAGAACTGCGCCCAGTAACCCCCCTCACGGATGTCGCCCCCCGAGAGTTGGCCGAGTCGGCCCAGCCTGCGGCAGAGGCTGACAGCACGGCGGCACAAGCCAACAGTCCCAGGGCAGTTCCACCAGGCCAAGCACATCCAGAAAAAAACGCAACCGTCTTCCGGTTACAACGCGGGCGCGTGGGGTACCGACCGAAAAATACACCCAGTTCAGGTGTGTTACCGTCGCATAATGTGCGTAAGCTTGCAATTGGGAGTCCTTCGGGCAGGGATCGTCGGCGTCTTTCGGCACGGATCGAAAAGAGTCTGGTATAGAATGTCCTCTGCCGTCGCCGACCGAGGCACGGTTCAGGCGCTCACTTCCCTGGCCATGGCACCAAAACCACGTTTGTTCTTCCTAACCACATGCGCCCTATCACTCTGCTCAAAATACTGTTGAGT
>JAEUKA010000047.1 GCA_016794465.1 Myxococcales bacterium
GCGCGCGGCGTGAAGCTGAGCCCGAGCCTGCGCGACCAGATCCTGTCGTGCGATGACCCCGCCACGCTCGACCGCTGGTTCAGAAACGCCGTCTCTGCCGCCACAGCCGCCGAAGTCTTCGCCAGCTCGTAGCCGGGCCGCTGACGCAAACCCAAGCCGCTCGTCCAACCATCAGCGGGGTCCTAACGCAGTGCTGTTCGCGGCGTGATTCCCTGGGTGCTTGCATACGCGATACCGCTCTGCAAGTTGCTGCAGGTGACGACTCCGCTCAGATCGGTACCAAGCGCCACCAGCGTTTGCGCGACCTCTGCACGGATGCCCGTGAGCACCACCTGCGCGCCCAGGAGCCGCACGGCTTTGGCGGCCTGCACCAGCGCATTGGCGACCTGCGTATCGACCACCGGCACTCCCGTAATATCCAGAATGGCGATCCGCGCGCGTCTCGTTGTGATGCCTTGCAGCAAGATCTCGGTCGCCTGTTGTGCGCGCTGGGAGTCGATTGCCCCGATGAGTGGCATGACCACCACATGCTCGCTCAGCGGGATGAGTGGAGTGGAGAGCTCGACCAGTGCCGCCGCCTGCGCCTGAATCGTCTCCATGTTCTCGCGCAGCGCCGCTTCCGCATGACGGCGCTGGGTAACATTGTCGACGGTGATACACACACTATCGGGTGTGATCGCGAACGCTCGCACGGCAAAAAGGGCTTTGGCTACCCGATCATCGCCGTACTCCACCTCGCCGAGATCTCGTTCCTCGCCAGTGCAAGCCACAGCGGCGTAGATCTGCGCCAGGCCGGACTCGAGCGCATTTGGAAAGATGTCAGTGATCCGTCGCCCTGCTTCCTCTTCCAGCGCGAATCCGCTCACCGGTCGCATCGCCCGATTCGCCGCGATCAGCCGGAGTGACCCGGGGTCTGCCCGGTCTTCCAGCTGGAACATCATGATTCCCAGGGGCAGACCCATCATCATTTGCTGGAAGATCCCCGCGCGCTGCTCCGCAAGGGTGGCGCGCAGCAGCAAGCCTGCCCTCTCGGCATCAGACGATTCATCGGTTTCTAGGGGTGCGGTCATGGCCGTGTCCTTGCCTTGCGGGAGTATTCAGGGAGTCATGTTACACCCAAGGCCCCCGGCGCTGCGACGGTCGGTTCGCCAGCAGAGAGGAATTCGTGGTGACCTGTGCTCGGTCTCCCTACCCAATCGAATTCCCAACCAATTCCCAATCGAATTCCCAACCAATTCCCAACCAATTCCTAATCGAATTCCCAATCGAATTCCTAATCGAATTCCCAATCGAATGTTAATGGCTGCGCAGCGGGCGGGCGGGGTTGCCGGCGACGATGGTTCGGGGGGGAACGGAGTGCGTGACCACTGCGCCGGCACCAACCTGCGCATACTGGCCGATGGTGACGCCGGGCAAAAGGATCGCGCCGACGCCGATGTCGCAGCCGTCTTCCAGCGTCACTTTCGCAAGCTGGATCGGGCGATGCAGGATCGGTACTTCCGAGCCATCCGGCTGGGGTGGTAGCTCGTGGGCGCTGGTCAGGATCATCACGCGCGGGCCGATGCCGACCTCGCAGCCGATCTCGATGCCGCCGGCAGAGTGCAGAAACACATCCTGGCCCAGCCACGTCCCTGCGCCAATCCGCAGCTCGTTTTTGTAATAGCCCTTCAAGATCGCGCGGTGGCCGACGTAGACGCGCTCACCCAAGAAAACGCGGTCGGGATGAAAGATGAGCACGCCCGGCTCGATCACCACCGAGTCCGGACAGGCGCCCAGCTCGGTGCGAAGCCACTCGCCGCTGCCGTGGCTGCGGGGCGGACCGCGCATCAGTACTGGTAGCGCACGCCAAACTGGGCGCGGAACGGCGTCTGCCGGCCAAGGACGGTGCCAAAGGTGGTGGCGATGTCGCGGCTCTCGAAGCCCGCCTGGTTGCTGCCGCCAATCGGAGTCGATAGATCGAGGATGTTGAACAGATCGACAATCACCGACAGGTGCTGGCGAATCAGCTCGTGCAGGTCGTACTGCAGCCGGACGTTGATCTCGACGAGGTCGGGGTTGCGCAGCTCGGTCCACTTGCGCAGGTCGTTCGGGTCCGCCGCCGGATCGAGCCCGCGCCAGCTATACCGACCCAGATACCCCGAGCTGTCCGGCTTGGCCTGGCGATAGATGCGCGTCGCCGGAGCGCCCGACAGATAGGTCATGTTGATGCCGCCGACCAGCCCGTGAAACGTGTAGCTCGACTGAATCTTGACTTGGTGGCGATGATCGTCGGCCAGGTAGCCGTAAAAGCGCAGGTCGCGCGGGATGTCGTTGCGCAGCTGGATGATCTGATCGTCGGCAGTGCCATCCAAAAACGACAGCGTATACGCGACAAACACCGACCAGTTGGGATTCGGATTCCCCGACACCACGAAGTCGATGCCGTTGTAGCGGCGGAACGACTCGGCGGTCGGTCGATACGCAAAGACGTTGCCGTAGCGCGTGTCGCCAAACTGAACAAAGCGGCTGCCGTCGAGCGAGCTGAGCGCGTTCAGCTCGACGTTTTCCCACATGTACGACACCTTGCGGTACGAATAGGTCACGCCGCCGATGACGTTCGCAAACAGCTCGCGCTCGATCGACACCGTCACCGAGTCCGAGTGCGGCGGCGTCAGGCTCAGCTTGCCGTTGCCACACTCGATCGACAGGCTGCCATCACCACAGCGCCCGCGCAGGTCGTAGCCGCCGCTGCCTCCCGACGAGGTCACGAACCGATCGAACCGCCCGGTGCTGCGGGTGTAGTTCCAGGTCCGCGTCTGATAGGTCGCATCCGCCGAGAACGCCGGCAGCAGGCTCGTCACTTCGTTGGCGCGTCCATACGCCATCTTCAGCAGCGTCTTGCCGTCGCGGGTCAGGTCCACGTTCACACCCAGGCGCGGCCCAAAGCCCAGCAGGTTCTGCACCGTCTCGCCTTGCGAGTTCTGCGCCCGCCCGTAGTCCACTCGCAGTCCCGGCACCACCGTCAGCCACGAGGTCGGCTTCCACGTGTCCTGCACAAACGCCCCGACGCCCAGGCCATAGCGAACCTGCGCCAGCGCCGGATCAAACGTGTTCAGCTGATAACACGGGGTCGCGGTCGAGCCCGTCTTCGGATTCGGCTGCCCCTGCACACAGCCATACGGCCTCTCCGTCGAGGTCGGGTCCCGCGCCAGCACTGCGCCATCCGCTGCGGTGTCATCCAGATACGTCGAGTTTCCCGGCGTCGCCGTATACAGATAGTGGCGAATGAACTGACCTTGCAGACCCGCTTTGAAGGTGTGCTGCCCGAGCCAGCCTTTCTTCACCCACGTCACGTTCGGATCGAACTGCACTCGGATTCGCTTGTCGTCGACGAAGCGAGCCTCTCCGGCGTTGTTCCAGACGATGCCATTGGCGGCATCGGTGTGGCGCGGCGACACCCGATCTCCATTGATCGGATCGACCGAGATGTTGCTGTAGATGACCCCGGTCTGGAGGTTGAAGATGACGTTGTCGCTCGCAAACCAGTCGTAGTTCAGCGACGTAAACGCGCCGCCCTGCTTCTGGATCGTCTCGGCCTCGTTGGAGGTCGCGTTCGACTGAACCGTGTTGTAGATCCAGGCCGGATCGGCGTTAAACGACAGCTCGAGGCGGTGCCGCGTCGCCGGTGCCCAGGTCAGCTTCAGGCGCGGATAGGCCCCGTAAAACTCGCGCGTCGCATGCTGGGTGTTGAGCGGCGCCCCCGGCACCACCGCCGCCGCCGTATAGCGCAGCTCTGCCGACAGATAGAACCACAGCTTCTGCTTCACCAGCGGACCGCTCAGGTTCAGGTTGTACTGATAGCCCGCGTTCGGTGCCCTCGGCTCGCTCTGGTCGATCAGCCGCCCTTCATACAGCTGCGTGCCCGCCCGCGCCCCCGACGACAGCGACTGGTGGTTTAGGTAAAAGCTGGTGTCGACGGCAAACTTGTCCGAGCCGCGCTTCGTCACCAGATTGATCACGCCGCCGAGCGAGTTGTACTGCGCGTCAATCGCCAGCAGGCTCGTGTCGACCTGGCCAATCGAGTCGAAGTTGAAGTTGGACGAAAACGTATTCGATACCGGGTCGGTGATGTCGAGTCCATCGACCAGATAGCGGTTGTGACGCAGCGAGCCGCCGGCCATTACCGGATTGGCACCCCCGACGACTCCTGGCAGCTGCTGGACGATGTTTTGGTAGCTGCGGCCCGTCGCGATCTTCGCTTGCTGCTCGGCTGTCAGCACCCGACCGGTCGAGACTTTCTCGCTGTCGATGCGGGCGCGCTCCTCGAAGATCTTGGTGACCTCGCCTTGGGTCAGCTCCGCCGCAAAGTCGAGCTTCAGCGTCCGCGTCTCCCCGAGCGACAGCTTGAGCCGCCGCTTCATCGGCTGCAGGCCCTCGTACTCGACCGTGACGACGTAGGTGCCGTGGGGCAGCGACAGAAAGTCAAACCGCCCTTCGTCATCAGTCAGGATCGACTTGCTGCCGCCGATCAGCGCATCGGACCGCACCGTGACCTTGGCGCCCGGCATCGGCACGCCTGTCCCCGCTTCGAGGATCGTGCCCTGCAAGCGCGCATTTTGTTCGCCGACGGCCTGCGCCGGCTCTTCCATCACCGTCGGAACGGCCAGGAGCGTGGTCAGGACCAGCAGTCGCTGTGCAAACAGACGCCGCGTCCGCATTTAGTTCCCCGTCACTTGGCTACTGGCAAACGGGCAGCTCAGCGAGGTCGGCACCCCGCTCGCATCGACCGTCACCGTCTGGCAGGGCAGACAGCTCGCCAGCGCGCCGGTCTTCTTCGCCGCGAGATACGCCGGACTGCTCGCATCCGGGGGCGGCGCCATCGCCTGACCGGTCAGCTGCGCCTCCTCACAGATTGGCGAGTAGGCACTGCCGCCCAGCTCGCCCGCCATTCCCGGCACGACGATCTGCAGGGGCGTGGTGGTTGCCGTCGGCGCTGCTTCCTTAAATACCTTATAGAGCGGCATCGTCAGGAAGGTCTTGCCGTCCGCCGACACCGGCACCGGGCCCATATCGATATACGGCACCACCAGCTGGTTGAAGAAGCCGAGCTGGACCGGCAGCGGCGCGGGCGGCGCGGAGTTCGGAGTCAGCGCCGGATCAACGATTTGGTAGAGCCGATATTCCCGCGACACCACCTTGAGATCGCGGTCGATGCGGCCCGTCACGGTGTCAAAGCGCTTCAGCGACTGACAGGGCAGCGTGCCCGGCCCGCTGACGTGAATCACTTCGACGACGGCGCTGTAGTTGGACTTGCGACCGGGCTTGCCGCCGCTGGTGGACAGCACCTCGGGGATGTCGGCGAACACCGGGTACTGCCGGTCCTTGCGGACAAGGTCGAGTCGCTCGTCGAAGGGCTCGCTGCTGGTCGGGGCGCAGCTGCCGTGAAAGAAGTAGACCTGGCCGGCGTTGACCACGTCCAGCGGACTGCGCTTGCCGGTGCTGTCGGTCCAAAACGGCGTGGTTGCGATGGCAGAGGCCGACACCTTGACCGCCGTATCCGCCGATCGAGTGGTGGCAATCACCGTGTACGGCACCTGCGGCCAGTCGCCCTTGCCTCGTCCGACCGCGCGCAGTCGATCGATGGTCTTTACGCCGCTGATGAAGTTCTGGGCGTAGACCACACCGGCCAGAAACTCTCCATCGTCGGGGTAAGGGCTGCACGCGGCTGAAAAAGATACCAGCGCAGCGACGGAAAACAGCCGGGCACCGGCCAGAGAGCGGAACGGGTCAGTCGAGACGACGGCTCGTTTGGGTAGCATAGCGGCGCGAATATTCCTGCGCGGGCCGCTTGCTTTCAAGCTTTTCCCGCAGGCCAGGTCAGCGGGGCTCGAGCTTCACGGACACTGCGGACAGCTGCGCGACGTAGATCCGGCCCTGACCGTAGCCGCCGGGCTCGCCGTGGTGTTGCTGGTGGGCGCAGCGTAGCTCGCGATCGGCGAACAGCATGCCGGTGATGCGGGCGCGGGTGCCGCTCGGCAGGGGCTTGCTGAGCCGTCGCCCGAGCAGCTCCAGGCTGCGATCGATCCACACCCGCCCGAGCGACAGAGGTCCAATCGGACCGCGCTGCCAGGTGATCGCGCCGATGGTGGTGATGAAGCGGCCGTGCCAGCGCTCCGGGTCCAGCTCCAAGTCGACCAGGCTGACCGTGATGGGGCCGCCGATGGCACGACGCAGGTCGCGCTCTGGATCGGACAGGCAGGGCGCCGAGCCAGAAGCGCCCTCACCCCACCCCATCGTCACCAGTCGACTGCGTCCTTCGAGGGGAACTGCCGCAAGGACGCGCACTAGCTCTGGCCGCGCCGCCGTCAACATACAGAAAAGAACTGGCTTACGATCTTAGAATGACTTTGCGGCTGTGGGCGACGACTTTCGGGCTTTTTTCTCAAGACCCGTGTACGTTCATTCCCCCATGCAGACCCTTACCGTGATGATTACCGGCGCATCGAGTGGCATCGGTGCTGCCCTGGCCAGAGAGTTTGCCGAGCGTGGTGCCCGCCTGGTCCTGGTCGCGCGCCGCACCGAGCGCCTGGTCGCCCTGGCGAGCGAGCTGCGGGCAGGTGGCAGCGAGGTCCTGGTGTGTGCAGGGGACGTAACCCGGGACGGCGACCTCGAGCGCGCCACCGAGCAAGCCCAAAAGACCTTCGGCGTCCTCGATGTGGTGGTCGCCAACGCGGGCTTCGGGGTCCAGGGCCGCCTCACGCGACTTTCTCTCGACGATGTCCGCCGCCAGTTTGAAACCAACGTCTTCGGCGTCTTGCGCACTTTCTACGCCACCCACGCCGCCCTTGCCGAGTCGCGAGGCCGCCTCGCTCTCATCGGCAGCGTCTCTGGCTTCTTCTGCTCCCCGGGGACCATTCCCTACTCGATGAGCAAGTTCGCCGTCCGCGCGCTCGCCGAGGGACTGCAGTACGAGCTTGCCCGCGAGGGCATCTCGGTCACCCACATCGCCCCCGGCTTTGTCGAGTCCGAGATCTCGCTGGTCGACAACCAAGGCGTCCTTCACGACACGCCGCCCCGCCCCAAAGCGCCGCAGTTTTTGTTTATGAAGACCCCGCAGGCCGCCCGTCAGATCGTCGATGCCATCCTCGACCGCGAGCCGCTGCGCATCATCACCGGACACGGCAAAGTCCTGGTGGCCGCCAGTCGCTACACTCCCGACATGCTGCGCACCACCCTCAAGCTGCTCGCCGGTCGAGTCGCCAAGCTCTCGATCGAATAGCCCCGGAGCCCGCCGATGGCAAAGACCGTCCAGAGCGCTCGCGACGGCACCGCGCTTCGTACACTCTCCAGCCAGGTCTTCGATCTCATCGTCGTCGGCAGTGGCGCGGGCGGGGCCATGTGCGCCAAGGAAGCCGCTCGCCACGGACTGTCGGTGCTGGTCTTGGAAGCCGGCAGCCACCACCTGCCCGGCTCCATGAACCAGCGCGAAGGCGACATGCTGCCCCGCTTGTTTTACGACGCCGGCGGGCGGGGCACTGCCGATGGCGCGGTCATGATCCTCCACGGTCGCGGCATCGGCGGCTCGACCGTTCACAACACCAACCTGTGCAAGCGCGCTCCCGACGAGGTGCTGCGCCACTGGGCGACCGACTTTGGCTGCGCCACCTGGGCCCCCGAGGCAATCGCCGCCGACTACGCCGCCGTGGAAGCCGAGCTGCACGTCAGCCCGCTGACTGAGGCCGACGTAAACCGCAACAACGCCATCATGCGGCGCGGCGTCGAGCGGCTCGGCTGGCGCGGCGGACTCTTGGCGCACAACCGCGTCGGCTGCCAGCGCTCTGGATTTTGCGAGCTGGGCTGTAGCTACAACGCCAAAGAGAACGCCGCCAAGATCCTCATCCCCGAGGCGCTGCGCCTAGGCGCCCAGATCTTCTGCGACGTGCGGGTCCAGCAGATCCGTCATGACGGCAAAAAAGTGAAGGGCGTGCGCGCGGTGGGGGTCCGGGAAGATGGTCGTGATGGCGACGAGCTGTTCGTAAATGCGCGTGCGGTCTGTGTCGCCGGCAGTGCGGTGCTGTCACCGGCGCTGCTGCTCCACAGTGACGTGCCCGATCCCTATCAGCTCGCCGGTCGGTCGCTGCGCCTGCATCCCGGGGTCGCGGTCGGGGGCTGCTTTGCCGATCCGGTCGAGGCTTGGAAGGGCATCCCGCAGAGCTACGAGTGTACCGAGAAGCTGTCCTTTGCCCCCGGAGCCGCCGATCGCTGCTGGCTGATCCCGGCCTTTGCGCACCCCGGTGGCTATGCCGGTCTACAGCCGGGGTTTGGTGCGGCGCATGCCCAGGCAATGCGCGACTATCCTCGGACGGCGGTGGTGGCGGCGATGCTGCACGACGACACGCGCGGGGTGGTGTCGGTGAGTCGGAAGGGTCAGCCGGTCGTCCACTACGCGCTCAGCGAGCCCGATGCGCGGTCGCTGCTGCGCGGCATTCACGCTGCCGCCGAGATCTTGCTTGCCGCCGGGGCGCAGGAAGTGATGGTGCCGCTCGCTCGGCCTCTGCTGGCGCGCACGGTCGCCGACTTGGCGCCGCTGCTCAGTCACCGCTATCGGCCGCTCGATCCGCTGCTGACCTCCGTCCATCCGATGGGCAGCCTGCCGATGGGCCCCGATGCGAGGCGCGCCGTGGTCGATGAGGGAGGCCGTCACCACCAGCTCCACGGACTGTATGTCGCTGATGGCAGCGTCTTTCCAACCTCGATCGGAGGTCCGCCGCAGCTGACCATCTACACCACCGGTCGCCGAGTCGCCCGCCGCATCGCCGCCGACCTGCGGGCGGGCTAGGAATGATGTCGTCCCTGCGGCTTCTGTGCGCTGCGCTCGGGCTGATGTTTTCGGGCTGTGCGGCGTATTACGACCTGTTTCAGCGGGATCAGTCTCGGCCCGCTGCGCTTGCTGAGGCCCTCCGCTTGCCGCGACCCGCCGTGACGGACGTGGCGCTGGTCCTCGGCTGTCCGGCGCTAGACGATGGCACGCCGTCCCTGTGTCTGCGCTGCCGGGTCCACGCTGCGCTCGCTGCCTATCGCCGGGGCGAGGTCCGCGCCGTCCTGTTTTCCGGGGGCGCCGCCCACAATCGCTTCATCGAGGCCGCCGTCATGGCCCGCGAAGCCGAGCGGCAAGGTCTACCCCGTTCCGTCATCCTGCTTGAGAGCGAGTCCCTGACCACCTGGCAGAACCTGCGCCTGTCCCGGCGCATCATGGAAGCGCACGGCCTGCACACCGCGCTGCTCATCTCGACCCGCGATCACCTGCCGCGCGCGCGCCGCTTCGCCGACTACTACCAAGTTCCCACCGCGCTGCGCGCCTGCGAAGACACCGTCCCGCCAAACTAATCTACATGTCGCAGTCCCAAGCAGCGATCACGAAGAAAGATTCGCATGGGCTCATCATGGCGGAGGGATTTTGGTTGTCTACACCGGTCCGGCTGCTCAGCCCAGGCCGAAAAAAATGTCTTTGGGGTGGTGGCTGGACTTCCCGGGTCTGAAAAAATGTCTTTGGGGTGGTGGCTGGAAAGCCCCGATCGAAAAAATTGTCTTTTTCGGTCCGGGAGCGCAGCCAAGCCTCAAAAAAAAGTTTTTGGAGCGCCGGCTGGCCAGCCAAGCGCTGAAAAAAAGTTCCAACGCGTACCGGCTGGCCGGCCAAGCTGCGAAAAAAAGTTTTTGGAGCGCCGGCTGGCCAGCCAAGCGCTGAAAAAAAGTTTTTGAAGTGGTGGCTGGCCGGCCAAGCGCGAAAAAAAAGTTTTTGAAGCGCCGGCTGCTCTTCCAGCCAGTCAAAAAAGTCGCAAAACCACACCGGCTGGCCAGCCAAGCGCGAAAAAAAAGTTTTTTGGCCGCTGGCTGCGCTCCCCGACCAAAAAAGACAATTTTTCAGGAGTGGGAAGTCCAGCCGGGCACCCCAAGACAATTTTTCAGGCGCGGGAAGTCCAGCCGGGCACCCCAAGACAATTTTTCAGGAGTGGGAAGTCCAGCCAGGCACCCCAAGACAATTTTTTAGGAGCGGGAAGTCCAGCCCTGATTTGCGAACAGCGCGCGAGCAGCGCTCGCACAGGATCGACCCGGCACAACCGTCTCGTGCAAGCTGGCGCGCCCTGGATGGTCTGTCTCGAAGGGCCGCAGCGCGCTGTGGAGAAGAGACGGTCTGGCATGGGCTTTGCTGCCTCTGCAATGCACACAAGGGGGCAGAAGAAATGAAGAACTGGCAGACGCGGTGGGATGAAACGATCAACTATTTGAAGGCGAAGTTTCCCGGTGCCAACCTTGGCGAGCATATCGAGTCCCTGCTTCCTGTGAAGCTGCGGCAGGAAATCTCGAAGGAGCTGTCGATCGGCAAGAACCCAGGCAAGGACGGCGAAGACGATCCCGGCGTCAAGTCCACCAAGGAACAGCGCCATGCTCTGCGCGGCTTGCTCCTGTGCCAGCGCGTCTACTACTCGAAGATCTGGGCCAAAAAGACCTTCAATCCTGGCAACATTGTCGCTGACGAATGGATGCTGCCGAGCGGTTGGAAGAACACCAGCCAGAAGTTTTGGGGCGGGAAGGCCGAAAAGGACATCCTCGAGGGCATTGGGATGTTTGTGATCGACCCAACCGCGACGCTGGATGATTTGGTCAAGGTAGCCAAAAAGGGGAAACCCGACGGCATCGGGGTATTGCCCGGCAACTTCACCCTCTCGCGCGCTGACAAGAACACGAGGGGCGCGGCAGAGACCTGTTACAACGGAGTCGTCGGCTGGCTCCTGCAGAGCGGCATTGTGTCGATGCGGTGGGTCATGCTGGACACGTCTCCGAATGGATCGCACTCCTGCGCGCAGCTCTTTGGCACTGGCAAGGCCGTCTGGGATGGCAATACTCCTTTCATCGTCGGAACAAGCGTGCTGCCGACCGTCAAGGCAGGCCACATCCTGCACATGTGGATCGATGAGTCGGGAGCCGCCGGCTGGAACGGGCACTGGGTTGTCAGCAACGGCGACGGAACGATCTGCGGCGTGAACAACGGCGAGATCAAGCCGGGCTTAGAGGAAGACGGTGTCGCTCTGGGTCCGGAAGTCAAAAAGGCTTACACCAACAACGGACTGCTCATGGGTCAGTGGCTCGGATACGGCGGAAAGCTGTGGAAGAGCAACGAGAATGGCCGACCTGTCCGCGATCCAAATGTCTACGCCCACGCGAACTTGGTTCAGTTCAATCCGTTGAAGTTCGCCAACCGTATCTAGTTGGTCAGCTCGACTCGGGGTCGCGGCGGAGCTTTTTGGTCTGGCCGTCGCGCTTCTTTTCCGACAGGCGACGCTCTTTGGCGCTGCGGGAAGGCTTGGTGGGGCGGCGGGGCTTGGGAACGAACGTCAGCGGCTCAAGCTTTTCGCGCAGCCGGGTGAGGGCGACGAGCCGGTTCTGCAGCTGACTGCGCCGCTCGGTCGCGGTGACCACGATGCCGCTGGGACGGTGGGTGAGGCGGACGGCGCTCTCGGTCTTGTTGCGGTGCTGGCCACCCGGTCCGCTGGCGACAAACAGATCCACATCGCACTCGGCCCACAGCTTGTCATCATCCAGCGCCAGCGAAGCCCGAGCCATCGCCCGAATATGAGGAGGTGCAGCTTCCATTGGGTGTTCCTACGTCGCTTGCCTCACTTGAGTGGAACAAAGGTCTGATAGTGACCAGGGGTGTAGTACATTTCGCCGCCGATGCCTACTCGAGAAGGCCGGGGAGGTGGCCAGGGTACCGCCGATGCCTACACGCTGCGCTTCATGTCCTGTACGCTCTTTCGCAGCAGGGAGAGCTGATGGCCGTTGATGACCCAGCGCAGCACCTCCTCCCGGCTCCAAGGCTTCATGATGATCCGGCAAGACAGACCGGCCTTGAGGGTATCACGCACCTCTTGGGCGTCGGCGTGCGCAGTCATCATGAAGTAGGCGATGGAGGGATGGAGGGCCACCGCGGAGCGCAGCAGCTCGGCGCCGTTCATGCCAGGCATCGCATAATCAATCAGCGCCACATCGAAGCTGTGGGTCTCAAGCTCCTGCAGGGCCAGCTTTGCTGAGGACGCCGTGACGATATGAAAGTGCTTGCGGAAGACCCGCTGGAAGGTCTCTAGGTTGTAGATCTCATCATCGACGATGAGCACGCGCGGCTTGGCGTCAGGTGCGGATGGCTCGGCGCCGCTGCTGCCGGTGCCGCTGGCTTTTTCGGGGGAGCTCATGATGCGGGTCCTCTTGCCGCCGGATCATCGGCTGGAGGACTTGCGTTTGCGCCGGCTGCGGAAGCGGGAGCCAATTTGGTCTTGTCCTCTGCACGAACAGGTAGGCTCAGGATGAAGCGGGCACCCTGCTGGTACGCGGGATCGAGCTCGATCCTGCCCTGGTGGTGCTCCACAATGATGCGCTGGCAGATAGCTAGTCCCATCCCTGTTCCCTTACCTATGTCTTTGGTCGTAAAGAGCGGCTCAAAGAGGCGTGACCGCAGCTCTACCGGAATCCCCGGACCGGTGTCACTGACTGTGACCTGCACCACATCGTGCAGAGCCCGCGCGCAGATGCGCACCTCGCCCTTGTCCCCGCACGCATCGATCGCATTGCGCAGCAGATTGGAAAAGACCAGGACCAGCTGCTCCTCATTGAAGTCTATATCGGGAAGCTCGCCAAACTCTGTGACCACGGCGATGCCATGGCTGCGTGTCCGGGTGACGATGTCGATGGCCTCGCCGATGGTCTTGGTCAGGTCGCCCGGGCGCTTAGCGGTGGGCTCGCTACGGAGGAAGTGCGAGAACTCCTTGTAGATACTGCATAGCCGCGCGGAGGCAAACTCCACCGTATCAAAGGCCTTGCCCAGGTCGAGGAGCACGAACTCCAAATCCATCTCTTCCCGGAGCGCCGCCAGCGGGCGTCCGCAGTCCGGTAGATCAGCCTCTCTAGCGCGATATGCGGCCAGCATGCGTTCAATTTCACCCAGGTACTCGCGCATGGGCTCTATGTTATTATATACCATGTTGATTGGGTTATTGATCTCATGCGAAAGCTGGGTCAGGAGCTGGCCCAGTGAAGACAACTTCTCCGCCTGAGCGAGCTTTTTCTGCACCTCCAGCAGCTGCTGCTCTGCGCGGCGGGCGCGCTCCAGGGCTTCGCGCGCCAGAGACTCTTGCGCCGCCTTCACAATCAGCAGCCTGGAGTTATGCGATAGGGCGGCACTGGAGAATCCCGTCAGCGATGAAAAAAGGAGCGCTTGCAGGCACTCACCAAGGTTAAGACCTTCGCCAACATACTGGCTGGTGTCAACCCACGGAATATTCATACGAAAGCGCGCAAACGCAAGCTGGAGCGATGAAAGAACGATCCACAGAATTGCGGAATATAGACTGGCCCGGGAACTGTAGCGCAGCCCGGAGAGCACATGAAACAGGCTGGCGCACAACCAGATTGTCGGTCCCCGATAGATCTCATAGACCCCGGAGTGGTTGAGAAACGACACCATGCTGCCGATGAACATAATCAGTATATCAACGGTGATGGAGGCATACTTGAGCCATGGACGATATTTCGTGCTTCGACGCAACAAGACCCAGAGGCCAAGCGCATAGAATGCCCATAGTCCGATGATTAATTTGTATACTTTGTCTACTGAAGAAACCTGGGCATCTGCTGATACGCTGAGATAGAAGAGTAGCGCGATGGCGATGAATCCGAGACGGAAGTAGTTCACCAGACGCTCTGCCGATAACTCCTGCGCCCGGAGGATATCAAGGATGCCACCGGACAGGCCCTCGTCGGGGTCTAGCAGCCAGCGGACAAATTGCATCATACAGTAGTTTACTCTTGCCGCAGAGGGAATTTCAAGCGCTTACTCCGAGTAGGGCGGTACTGCTCGCAGATCTGGACGAGCGACGAACCGGGCACGCCCAGCTCACGCCCGCTGATTTGCCGCAGCCGACCCGTGATGTCCGCCCGTGTGCGTGTCGTCGTGAACCGGCAAGGCGTCGCGGGCACTGCCAGCATCGGATACTGGCGCGCAGCGCCGCCAGACCAGCGCACTAACCGCCACGCAGGATGCCACCAAGATGCCTCCTTCTCCCACCCATAGGGGGGCCAGCTCCCCTTGGGTGTAGACATTGAAGAACAAGACCAGGATCGCGTTCCACGCCGCGTGCAGAGCCACCGCGGGCCAGATACTTCCTGTGGTGAGCCGCAAATACGCCGCCACCCACCCCATACCGCACAGACTCACGCAGAACAGCCCCAGTGACAGCACCGGATAGGGGGATGGCAGGTACCGCTGGCTCAGCAGCAGCGGCGCATGCCAGAGGCTCCAGACAAGATTGGTTACAAGGACCGGCCTCGGCACCCGCGCCGCGATGAGCCGTGGCAGCAGATAGCCGCGCCAGCCGATCTCTTCTCCGATTGCCAGGATTCCCATGACCAGCGGCGCAATCGTGATGGAGATGGCAGCATGCGCGAGCAGCCTCGTCGTGGTCGTGTCTCCAGGGATGGGAAACCCAAGCGGATAGGTAGCGGCAGGGACAAAGCGGACGACTCCGGCCAACCAGGCAATGCCATACGCGGGAACCGCGACCAGCAGCGGATAGAGCAGTCCCAGCAGCACGCCGCGTAACGCCCTGCCAGTCAGACCAAAAGAGCCAGCCGCGAATCGTGCCCCGGAGGCACCCTGTGCTACCACAGCCGCCAGCGCCGGCACGTACACAAGTGGAACATAACGCTCGGGCGTAAGTCCGTTGCGAGCAATGTTCAGCTCGAACACGGCCGACAGTACACCCAGGATCGCGGCGAAGACCAGAAGGTCGCCGTACTGTCCTTGCCGTGCACTCGATGGTCGCGCCACTGCGCGGCAGTCTACACAGCCGGCTGGTGAGGATCATCAGGATTTACCGGGCACTGGCAGTGGTCCGCCCCGAAAACACCCATGCCCAGGTCGAACGGAACCCCGGGCAGGTCGGACGGAACCTCGGGCTGAGGCCCAAAATCTGGATGGCTGGCGCAAGCCGTCTTACAGTGCTGCCATGCGTACAGCCCGTTGCCTTGTTGGTTTCATCCTGTCCGGCGTAGGTGCTGATGTCCAAGCTGCCGAAGAGCATGCTGCCGCTCTTGTGGCGCAGATCTTGGAAAGCAAACGGGCGATTGAAAATAGCCCAGCTTGTACGCGCGGCTGTGGGTTCATTAGTGCATGGGATTTTGATGGAACAATTCTGAAAGGTGATGCCAGTGAAGGGCTGATCGAAAATGACAAGATAAGCTATCCTGGCTTATTGCAGAAGAGCATTGAGGCTGGATATTCTAGCGTATACTCAAAACAGGATTTTCAGAGATTTTGGAGGGATTATCAAGACATGGATAAAAAGCTGGGTCATATTCCAGCCTATACTTATCTTCCCAAGATCTTGAAAGGGTCGCGTTTCGGAGATGTCCAGAAGTTTGCTGCCAGCTATTATGCTACTGTGTTACAGCCATACTATTTTAAATCATCCATTGAGATCTTTCGGACACTCCGTCAAAGCGGAGTTGCGCCATACGTCATCTCGGCGGCTCCGCACGTCTTTGTATCATCTGCTGGGCCTACCTTATCCATTGATGAAAAGCAGATCTTTGGCATCGCGGTCGCAGTCAATCCAGATGGAACACTTACGGACCGAGTGATCGAACCGATTCCATATGCGGAAGGAAAAGCCAAGCGACTGTCGATGATCGTTGATCAAGAAAAGGCACGTAGCAAAAAGCCTGTGTATGTCTTGGCTGCATTTGGAAATAGCTATCATACGGACTCAAAGTTTTTACTGTGGACACTCAGCCAGAAGCTTCCGGCGGGAAAGCCCACTTCCGTCATGATCAACGGTGGCACCGCCCCAAGTGAGCTGTCCGGTACGTTCACGGAAGTAACCCAGTCTGCCCTACTGCGCCAACTCACCCACTGAGCGACAGCGAGGCCCAACGGAACCCCGTGCAAGTCAAATCGAACCCCGTGCAAGTCAAATTGAACCCCGGGCAAGTCAAATCAAACGCCGTGCAAGTCAAATTGAACCCCGGGCACGTCATTTCAAACCCCGTGCAAGTCAAATCGAACCCCGTGCAAGTCGAATCGAACCCCGTGCAAGTCACTTCAATCACCGTGCAGGTCGACAAGAGCGATGCGAAGCAAGCCCAGAAAAAACGAACCCAGCGCAAGCTCTCTCTACATCAAAAGCAAGCACCGAAGCTCGGGCTCCCTTTCCCCCAGCGGGGAAAGGGCTGGGGTTAGGGGCTGCCCCCTTGAAAAGGGGGGATGGGGGGGTTGACCTCTCAGGTCTTCCAAGGGAAAGGGGATTCCCAAAGGGGAAAACCGCTTAGGTTTTCTCCTTTGGAGAGCACAGCGCCGGCACCAAAGTGCCGGGATTCATAATCCCCAAAGGATCAACAGCCCGCTTGGCCCCAAGCACCATCTGAAGGGCCAGCGGCCCAACCTGCCGCTCATAAAACCGCCGGTGATCCTTCCCCACCGCATGGTGATGCGTAATGGTCGCGCCACAGTCAATCAGCGCCTGCGACACCGCCGCTTTGACCGCATCCCACACCGCCAGCTGCTGACCGGGCTGCGGCAGCCCAATCACCGTGTAATACGGCGCCGGTCCATCGGGATACAGGTGGGTAAAGCGGCAGGTCAGCACGCCGCCGCCACACTCCGCATCGAGCACCGCTTGCGCCGCCGCCCGCACCGCCGCATCGAGCCGGGGAAAGTTCGCCCAGGTCGTACACGTCTCAAATGTCTCGCAGCAGAGGCCCAGCCGGCACAGCTCATCGCGCAGATAGGGAGCCCGCACAAACGACTGCTTCCACTGCTCGGCGGCCTCATCGCTGGCGGCAGGGTCGGCGTGGTCCTCGTCACGAACCTTGGGTCGCCCAGGCTGCCCACCGAGCGCAGTACACAGCGAAAGCGCGCTGTGGAGCTTGTCCTTCTGCGACTCCAGCGCGGACTCGAAGCCGAGCACCAGGATGTGCGTCTCGCCATCGCCCGCGCCCATGAACAGCGCCTCGTCGCGCTCGATCAGGCGGGCATTGGCGGGATATAGACCGCTCTGGGACAGCCGCTGACAGGCCGCCGCCCCCGCCGCAAACGAGGGAAACCGCACCGTACAGCTGGCCCGAAAGCGCGGCAGGTCTTGCACTCGCAGCCACGCCTCGCTGATGACGCCGAGCGCGCCTTCCGATCCAAGCAGCAGCCGATTTGGCTCGGGCCCGGCGCCATTTCCCGGCAGCCGTCGCGTCTCGACAATCCCTTGCGGAGTGACCATCCGCAGGCTCTGCAAGAGATCATCAATGTGGGTGTACAGCGTCGCAAAGTGACCGCCGGCCCGGGTCGCAATCCAGCCGCCCACGGTCGAAAACTCGAAGCTCTGCGGATAGTGGCGCAGGGTGTAGCCGTGGGGCCGCAGCTGCTGCTCCAGGGCCGGTCCGTAGGTGCCCGCTTGGACCCGGACACAGCGCGACGCGCGGTCGACCTCCAGCAGCTGATTGAGGTGACCAAGATCGAGCGACAGCACCGCCGAGTAGCTCGCCCGCGTCTCCGCATCGGCTGTGATGCCCCCGACCACACTGGAGCCGCCGCCAAACGGAATCACCGCCACGTGCTCGCGGTCGGCCAGCGCCAGGATGCGCACCAGATCCGCCTCGCTCTTCGGAAACGCCACCCAGTCGGGCGCGCAGGAAAAGTCGCCATCGAGGGCTCGCACCACATCGCGAAACGACTTGCCGTAGGTATGCAGCGCCCGCGCAAATCGGTCGGTGGTGGCAAGGTCGGCTAGCTCGCTTGGAATCGCGCGCACCGGCGGCGGCATGGTCAGCGCATCGAGCGTGGGCACCGGGCGAGGCGGCGGCAGCTCGCGGCCCAGTCGGGCCGACAGAAAGGCCCGCGCCACATCCAGAAGTGGCGGCGGCACACAGTACGTTGACAGACCCCAGCCCCAGATCTTGCGGTCTTGATGAAGCGTCATCGCGGGTGGTCTTTCGTATGCGGGGGATGGCGGAAGCGGCCCGAGACACCGCTTCTGGGAAGCAGGCTGGCTTAGAGGGTAGGAACGCCGACGCGGTTGCTACAGTTGCCGCTGGAGCCGCAGGTGGTGCCGGCAGCGGTGTACCAGGCGGACTTGCGGGTGCCGTACTGGCGGTTGTCCGAGTGGGAGTGGGCGCCGGTCGAGTTGCCGGTCGAGCCGATGAGGCCGAGCGCGCAGCGATCACAGGTCTGGGTGCCCTTGGGGGCGTTGGAGTGAAGCTGGCGGAAGTCCCAGCCGCTGCCGCCCGAGACGACGAAGTAGTTGCCCGCGCCGCCGTTGCAGCAGCTCGAGCCGGAGCAGCTGCCGCAGCTGTCGCCGCAGCCCGCGTACTGGGTGTAGCGGAACGAGCCGACCAGCATCGCGCGGTAGTTCCAGACGCTGCAGGTGCCGTTGGCGATGTCGAGCGCGGTGTGGCTGCTGCCGCCGCACCCGTAGTAAGTCGTCGAGTTGACCTTCGCGTTGGGGTCGCAGATGGGGCCGTTGGCGGTCGCGGCCAGGCCGGTGCTGGCGCCAGAGAGCAGCGTCGCGCACAGAGCGGCAAGTCCAAGGGTTCCGGTCAGAAATGAAGAGCGCATGTACACCTCCTAGAGGGTTTGGGGGTTGATGGGAATCGGGTTACGGACTGGTGGAGCCAGGGGAACGGGAACCATCACCTGCGGCGGACTGCAGGCGCTGTTTTTCGCGCTGAAGCAGCGACCACTCTTGCAGGCCCGAGCGGAGCGCTTCTTGCCACACATCGATCTCGGCGTGAAGGCCGCTGTCAACCGAGCGCAGGGACTCGAGGATCGGCGGCGCTCCCGTCATCGCGAGCCGGACCAGCGACTCGAGGATCGCGCGGCGCACTTCTTTGGCGGCATCGCGGCGGTAGTGCTCGAGGAGTCGCTTTTGGACCAGGGCGGACTCTGTGGATGGCACGCCACCCAGGGCCGTCACGACCGCCGCGCGCAGCACCGGGGGACTGGCATCGATCGGCCCATCGAGGAGGCTGAGCAGCTCCTCGACCGCTTGATGGCCCACGGACTCGGTCGAGACTTCGGACAAAAGCCGCGCCGCTTGCGCAGGATCAGCCGCCGGACCCGATCGAGCCGCCAGCGCCACCGCAATCGCCGTCTCTGATACCGCGCGATCGTGGCCAAAGTAGACCTGCGAGCTCTCGGCCAGCAGGTTCGAGACAACCGCCTCGCGCACCGCCGGGGCCGGATCACGCATGAGTCGCTGATAGTCCACCCCGCCGAGCTTGGTCATCGCTTCCACCGACGCCGTCCCGCGCAGACCGCGAATCGCCGCCGCCCGCGCCGCAGGATTGGCATCGCTTGTCGCCCGCTCCAGGGGTGCCCGCAGCGCGCTTGGCTCATTCAGCCGCGCCATTCGCGCCGCCAGCGCCCCGGTCAGCTCCTCGATCATCGCCGGATCTTGCTCGCGAGAGAGCGCGGTGCGCAGCTCGGACTCGGGAATCGCCGGGGCCAGCTCGCGCAGCTGCTTGCGCAAAAAACGCTTGAGCGCCGGCGAGCCCCGCAGCAGCGCCTGTCGCAGGGATGCCAGCTGGGCGGACAGGGTACAGGTCTGCTTGTCGAGCTTCGCCGGGGCCATCGACATCGCCGGATCGGTCGCTTCCCCCCGCAGCGGAGCCGCCTGGGCCGCCACCAGCAAACAGGTCAGACCGAGTGTGCGCATCGCCGTCACCATCAGGGCTCCTCGTCGAGACACTGAATGCGCTCCGGTTTTTCCAGCCACACCCGCGCAAAGTCAACGGTGCCGCGCGCATAGATGGCGACAAAGTCCTCGTAATCGGGACGCAGACGCGGCTCCATCGTCGACAGCTTGTCGAGCAGCGGCAGCGCCTTCGCCCCCGCCGCCCGCACCGCAAAGCGGAAGATCGCCCACCGCACACACAGATCGCGCTCGCCCGCAAACGCCGAGGACAACAGCGGCAGCGCCTGCCCGGGATCGCGCGACAAGCCCATCCGAAACGCCGCCATCTCGCGCACCTGCCGATCGGGATCGCGCGACAGCACGCTCGCCAGCGGTCCCAGCGCCGCTTTGTCGATCGGAATGTTGCCGTAGGAAGGCATCTCCAGCGCCAGCGACCGCACCGCCGCCTCGCTGGAGTGCTGACCAATGTCGAGCAGCTCTTTCATATACGAGCCGGTCTTTCCAGAGCGCTGAAACTCGTCGTTCATCACCCGCCCAATCGTGCGCGTCGCCACCCAGGCCGCTTCGTCGCTGTGTTCATCCATCGCGACATTCTTCAGGCGCCCGAGTACGTCCTGCGGCAGCGCCCGCTGGGTTTCCAAGGCTTCCAAGGCCGCCCGCCGCAGGTCGAGGCTCTGTTTGCCATCTTCCCCGAGGCCCAGCAGCTTGCTCGCCACCTGTGGCTGCTGGACCGCGTCACTGTGCTTGACCGCCGCCAGCAGGCTGGTCGACAGCGGTGGACCCGCTTCCGTCGCCCAGCCAACCACCCGCAGCGCCGCCCCGGCATCGCCGCCAATCAGCTCGGTGAGCCGCTCTTGCAGATACTCCAGCAGCAGCGGATCGTCGCTGCTCAGCGCCGTGAGGAGAGCCTGCCGCAAGCTATCGAGGCTGGCGTGCTCATCGAGAGCGAGCAGACCATCCCAGCACGGCGGCAGCGGCAGCTTCTCGACCGGCAGGGCAGGGGAGGCTGAACCGGCTGGGGACGACGCACCACTCGCCTGGCCGCCCGGTCCCAGCGACTCCACCACCTGCGGGTCGGACAGGGATGACTCCGCCGAACGCCGTGATCGTGAGCCGCGCTGGAGCAGCCACAGACTCACGACCACCGTCAGAAAGACGCCGATTACAAGCAGAGTTCGTGTACGCGGTCCCGACATAACTTTCGCGCATCAAAGCACGATTAGGATTCTTCGGGGAGCGGGAACATGTCGCCCCACAGGGCTGCGCCGCCATCGATGTAATAGGTGGCTCCATTGACAAAGTCGGCGGCGGGACTGGCCAAGAACGTGACAAGGTGGGCGACTTCTTCGGGGGCGCCGAGTCGCTTCCACGGGGTCGCGCGGCGGGCCAGCTCGAGGAGCTCCTCGGGATAGCGATCGGTGCCGGTGGTGCGAATGATGCCGGGAGCGACGGCGTTGACGCGGATGCGGTGCGGGGACCACTCGACGGCGAGGCTCTTGGTCAGGTTGTCGACGCCAGCGCGGGCGGCTCCGGTGTGGGCCATGCCGGGAAAGCCGCGATAGATCTGGGCGATGATGTTTACGATGCTGCCGCTGCGCTGCGGAATCATTGCTTGCTGCGCGACGGCCTGCGTGACCGCAAAGGTGCCGACGAGGTTGTTTTTGACGACTTTCTCGAAGCTCGTAAGCGGCATGTCGGCGGCCATGAGCGCGCGCTGTCCGCCGGCGTTGTTGACGAGGATGTCGATTCGGCCCAGCTCGGCTTTGATGGCGGTGACGAGGGCGGCGATCTGCTCGGGCTCGCGGATGTCGCAGGTCTTGTGAAAGCAGCGGCCACCGAGTGCGGTGATCTCGGCGGCGACAGCGGCAAGCGGATCGGGGCGGCGACCACAGATGGCGATCTGAGCGCCACAGCCGGCCAGCTCCAGCGCGATGGCGCGACCAATGCCGGTGCCACCGCCGGTCACAAGCGCCACCTGACCTTGCAGCAGATTGTTTCGGAACGGACTCGGGCGGGCAGAGTCGGGAACTTGCGGGTGTGCCATGGCGCGCACTGTATCGCGCACTTTGGCCGGCTCCTAGCCTGTACCTGTAGTGGACAGCTGTGGCCTGTAGAGGTGCGGACATATTAGGGTGAAGCACATGCGCGGCCAGATTCAGATGGGGAAACCGAAACGCCAGCCCAGGTCGAGCCCGATTCGGGTGCCGCTTCGCCGAGCGCTGCTGGCGCTGTGTCAGTGCGTGTGGCTGTTTGTGGGGTGCGGTACGCAGGTCGATGAGCCGATGGTCACCCCGCAGGCGCAGCTCTCGCTTGTCTCGTCGCCGTCGCCGCTGGGGCTCTCGTATGGTGAACAGACGACGCTACAGTTTCGCTACCTGTCGCAAGGTGAGCCGCAGGCGGGGGTGACGCTGAAGCTCCAGCTTGATGCCGCGATGGGCGGCGGTACGCTGTCCACTCCGACGGCGGTGACCAATGATCTTGGGGAGGCCTCGGTGCGGCTGGTGGCGGGCGCGGTCGAGTCGGCGTTCCACATCACGGTCAGTGCGCCGCTGGCTGCGGACTTGGTGGTCGATGTGGCGGTGTCGCGGTTTGCGTTCGGAGCGCTGCGGGTGCTGCTCGATGCCTCGACGGTTTCCCTGGGGGCGCTACAGCTGCGCGCGGGGCTTTATCCCGATGCGTTCTGTAGCGAGCTGCCGGCGACGCCGAAGCTGAGCGGTGCCCTGCGCAGCCAGCGGCAAAACGGTCCCCGTGGCGAGCTGTCGTTTGGCACGCTGCTCATCCAGCCGTATGCGGTGGTGGGGCGCGGCGAGGACCAGAGCGGACGACTGCTCGGCTATGGCTGCGTCGAAGTGCCGGAGCGACTGCTGCGCGCCGATCTCAACATCCCCGTCGAGGTGCCGCTTTCGCCCGTGACGGTGAGCCCGGTCGGTAGCTATGCGCTCGATCTAAAGGTGTTGCCGCAGTGGCCGCCGGGTCAGCCGTGGCTGGCTTTGACCTGTGGACGAGGGCTGGGACTGACGCTGGTCGATGCCCTGCTGCTGGCGCTGGGACCGGGAGATCTGGCGATGCGGCTGCTCTCGGCACGGGGGGCGCTGGATGCCAGTGGCTGTCGGGCCGACGGGGTGATGCCGAGCAGCGATCCGGATCGCATCGTTGACACGCTGCTGCAAGCGACGACGGCGGGCCCGACCTTGGCTGCGGTGGCCAGCGAGTTTTCGCCGGCGCTGCGGGAGCAGAACCTCAAGTCGGAGCTGACGGTTCGGGGCGCTCGCAGCCCGGGCTTTGTCGGGGAGCACAGCCTGCAGAGCCTGGACTTGAAGACGCTGAGCATGAATCAGACCTACTCACTGGTTGGGGCGCCGCTGCCGCTGGCACAGGAGCTGCTTTTGACCCAGCGCGGCGACATCTTGCAGGTGCCCAGCCATGAGCTGACGATTCGCCTGCCTCGGCTGTGGCAAAAAGCGCTCAGCGAGCTGGTGCTGGCGCCACGCGGAGTGACGATGACCCCGGGGCAGCTGCTGGCGGCAGCGGTGGCGGCGGCTCGGTACGGGACGCAGAGCGGGTGTCTGGCGATCGAGAGTGCGATCTGTGATCAGCAGATGACGCCGTGTCGGGGCCTGATCCAGCCGGCGTGTCTGACTGCGGCGATGGCGGCGAGCGCGGGGCTGCAAGCGGTGGTGACCGATCCGCCGCCGGCTGCGGACCTGCGGCTGCTGCTGTCGCTGCGACTGAGTGATCCCGACGGTAGCCTGCAGGCCGAGCTGATCAGTGACGGAGTTCTCACTGGCGATGCCAGCCTGTCGAGTGGCTCGGTCAAGCTGCGCGGCTCGGTCCAGGGCGTGCGCGATAGCAAGCCGTGATCATGGCTGCATCAGCGCTCGTGTACTTGTCTCGGCGATCGTGGCGCAAGGCGGCTGCGGCTGTGGCGGTCGCGGTGTTGTTGTCCCTGGCGCAACAATCTGCTGCTGACGAGGCGACGATTGCCAGTTCTGCAACAGACGAAGCGGCGGCGCGGGCGAGCTTTGATCAAGCGATGCAGCGGCTCGGCAGTGGCGACGCGGCGCAGGCAACGACCGAGCTGATCGCGCTGGCGGAGCGCTTTCCCCACACCTCCCTGGCCCCGGAGGCGCTGTTTGCAGCCGCTCAGCAGCTTGAGGAGTCGCTTTCGCAGCCCGACCGGGCCCTGGGGCTTTACCGACGGGTGGTGACGGAGCATCCCGAGAGCCGGCTGCTCCGTCGTGCCGAGTCACGTCTCTTGCAGCTTGCGCACAGCCTGAAAAGTGGAGCGGCGCCGCTGACCCGGTTTCAGACGATTGTGCGTACCACCCGAGAGGCCAGCCCCGAGCGAGCCCAGCAGCTTGCCGCGCTGCTGACCGATCATCCCCAGTTTGCGCTGGCGGACGAGGTGGCGTACCTGCTGCTCGACGGGGCACTGCGGCGCAGCGATGGCACGGAAGGGGAGCTGTATCGGCAGCTCGTCACCCGGCATCCTCACAGCGAGTGGAGTGCGCGCGGCCAGCAGACCTATGCCGAGTGGCTGGTCCGGCGCGGCCAGCTGGGCGCGGCCCGAGCGGTGTATGAGTCGCTGCGCAGCTCGCCGCAGCCGCTGTGGCAAGCGACCGCTCGAAGTGGACTGCACGAAGTGGCGACTGCGGAGCGTCGTCGCTGGCTGGCAGCTGGAAGTGGGCTCTTGCTGCTGCTGTCGCTGCTCGGGATTGGGGTGCGGTATCGTCGGCAGCTGTGGCCTCCCCCGGCGGAGGTTGCGTACTACGTTCCGGTCGGGCTGTTCTTTGTGCTGGTCGCGGCGCTGGTCCAGGGGCCGGTGCTGGCGCG
This sequence comes from Myxococcales bacterium, assembly GCA_016794465.1. Classification (GTDB taxonomy): domain Bacteria; phylum Myxococcota_A; class Polyangia; order Palsa-1104; family JAEUJZ01; genus JAEUKA01. The sequence continues at coordinate 24,543 of JAEUKA010000047.1, forward strand.
ACCGCTGCTGTGGCTCTTGCTTGGCGGAGGGCTGCTGTGCTGGATGTCGGCGGCGGCGGCGCGGGCGCAGCGGTCACTGGGGACGGCGCGCAAGGTGTGGGGCATGCTGTGGCGGGCGGGGCTGGCGCTGCTGCTGTGTTACCTCGCGATCGAGCGCCAAGGGCTGTGGGATCTGGTGCTAGAGACGCTGCGCAACGGTCCCGACCGCTGAGCGCTGACGGCAAGCTCTGACGGCGCCACTATGGATTGACCCGGGGCCTGACCCGGCTTCGAGCGGCGCGCGCGGCCAGCTCTTCGCGACGAAGCTGCTGGGCCAGGTGACCAAGTGCCAGGTTGTGGTCGAGCGTGTGCGGCAAGCGAGTCACCTCCGCTTCGCTGGGCAGCACGGCGCTGTCTCCGGGGTTGTGCCCAAAGCGGAGCGTCATCACCGGATCGCTCGGTCCCGTCACAAACACCCGCAGCCTGAGCCCCAGTTTCGGCGTTGGCCACTGGGAAAACCGCGAGCCGAGCGCGATCGGCAGCGGCGTCATCCACAGATCCTGGCCGCTCCACGGATTGAAGCCCTGCCCCGCGAGCGGCGCGCCGACCGTGATAAGCTCCACCGCCAGCGACGACGGAACCTGCACCCGCGTCGCCGCCCACAGCAGCAAAAGACCCGCCGCCGAGTGCCCGATGACCACCACCCGCGCCACCGATCCGGGCAGCCGCCGCAGCAGATAATCGAGGTGCTCTGTCAGCGCCGTACCGCTCTGCGCCAGGCTGCGCCACGGGTCCCACGGCCACACCAGCGTCACCGCAGCGGGCAGCTCGCGAAGCTCTCGCTCAGCGCCGTGCCACTCCCAGCCGTAGCCGAGCAGCCCCGGCACCAGCAGATACACCGTCTGCGTTCCTTTCGGCACCGGCGGACGAGTGCCCAGCGTCAGGGTCTGACAGTGTGGACAAGCCTGCGGCAGCGGCACCGCACAGCCCGACGGAAGCACCATCGCAGCCAGCAGAGCCAGCGTCAGCATGCCGTACCCACCGCGCGAGGGACGGTGCTTGCTGGGCTGCGCGACCGATTCAATATTGATCATGCGCTACGCCTATTTATCACACAAATGGTGACAGATGATCATCGCCGTCAGGATAACAGGTATTGATTAGGCTAGAATATAACTATGTGGAAAGACTGGATATTTCGCAGAGAAAACCACATGGATCACCTCGTCGGACAACATGATAACGTGATTGGGAGTGGTCACTGGACCATGCTGGGGCACCTTAATTCCGAGAAGGAGAACTGAATGCGTAATAAGATGTTTTCGCGTATCACGATGGCGTCACTGCTGGGCATTGGCGTCGTCACTCTGGCGTTCGCCTGTGACCCGGAGCCGACCCCGAACCCGATTCCGGTCGCCGACCTGTCCGTCATTCCCGCTGACATGACGGTTCTGCCCGATCTGACGCTCCTAACCCCGACGGCGACGCAGATCGCCCCGGTGCGCGGTCCAGGCGCTGGCAACACCGCCATCACGATCACCGGCACCAACTTCAAGAGCGGCGCCACCGTCATGATTGGCGGCGTTGCAGCCACCAACGTTGTCGTCACCCCGACCCAGATCACTGCCAACACCGGCGCCTCGACGATGTACGGCCCGCAGGATATCGTGGTCGACAACAAGGACGGCTCGACGCCGGCCACCCTCGCCAAGGGCTACACCTACTTCATCGGCAACTTGACGTTCGCCAACGGCGCCAACGCCAACATTGCCGCGATGAACGTCAATGGTCCGCGTGGCATCTCGGCCATCGACCTCTCCGTGACGACTGCCATGCCCAGTGGCAATGGCTTCCCGAGCATCGTTGCCGCGATGGGCACCGCCAACGTCATGGGCGCGGCGCAGAACGGCATCAACCTGATCCCGAACACCACCGCCGCCCCCACCAACAACGCGCCGACGTTTGTGGCCACCCAGGGCATTGGCGTCCCGGTCCTCACCAACGCGGTTTCGACGACGGTCGCCGACATGGACGGCAACGGCCAGCTCGACGTGGTCGTCGCCTTCCTGAACAGCAACAGCGTCGTGATCCTGCACCGCGTGGGCAACATGGTCACCCCGACCGTGATCACGCAAGCCATGGGTGGCTTTAACCAGCCCAGCTTCATCGCAGTCGCGGACGTAAACGGAGTTTAAGCGTATCCCTACAGCAGCCCACTTGAGCTACTGCGCAATAAGCAATTAATAATTTGAGATCACTTTGATTGGAATAATGTCAGAAGCGGCCAGAAGCGGCCAGAAGCGGCCAGATGGCTAAGATTTGGACCCATCATTCTCGCCCAATTGGTTGCGTCGCGTGGCGAGGGCGTGCTAGGCAACGGCATGACTACGAAGAAGCCTGTTTCTAAGAAACCGAGCGCTGCGGCCAAGCCTGCGGTCCCGTCTGCGGACACCATTGGCAAGACCGCTCTTTTGTCCCTGGATGAAGCAAGTGGAGTGGCCGCCTTTTCGCGTCGGCGCGGCCAGCTTGTGGCCCTGCCCGTCCACTCGGTGGGCGTGATTCATTACGGTGTGCGGCTGGCGGCGACGAGCGCGCTCGGGCTGTGGGCGCTGATTGAGGAGCGCGGGCTGCGGCAGGGCTTCACCACCCTCGCCAAGGCCGGGCTGTTTGAGCTTTCGCACCTCGACGGCCTGCCGGAGCTGGCGCGGACGCTGTGGTACATCCGCCATCGGCTCGACGAGCAGGTGGCGCTGGGCTCGCGGGCAACGCTGCCGACCGAGCTGCTTGATGCGGCGACCGAGCTGCGGCGCGACATGCTGCGGGTGCTCGAGTTCCGGCTCGGCGACGATGCCGAGGTGGCGGCGCGGCTCGACTTCATCCGACGCAGTACCGGCCACCAAGACCTCGCCGACGATCTGGTGCGCCTCGGCGGCCTGTACCACAGCCATAAGGACACCCTGAGCGGCATGCCCCGCCCCTACCAGCCCACCGATGCCGAGCGAGCCAGCAAGCTAGCGGCCCAGATCCTGATGACCCTCGGCCTACAGCCCGCCCTGGAAAAGACCGGGGCGGGGGCCAAAGCGACCGGCCACGACAACCTCGACTGGGGCGACCTCCAGACCCGCGCCGCCACCCTGCTAGAGCAGTCCTACGACGAAGTAGCCGCCGCTGGCCGCTACCTCTGCCGCCACAAACCAGACCTGGCCGCACGATTTGCGCCCCTCGGCAGCGTGGCAAGAAACCGCCGCGCCAGCTCCAAAGACCCCGAGCCTGCGCCCAGCCCCACCGAGGACGCGCCCAAGCCGTAACCAAGCTGCCCAAAGTCCTCTCGAGTAGACCTGCACACGTGTCAACAGCCGTGTAAGCCCTCTCGAGTAGACCTGCACACGTCTTCACAGCCGCGTAAGCCCTCTCGAGTAGACCTGCACACGTCTTCACAGCCGTGTAAGCCCTCTTGAGTAGGTTTTGGGCGGCATGATCCGGGCCCGCAAGTCGCTGGATCTGGGTCGTCGGCGCGTTAGCAGCACAGCCGCAAGTCATCGAGCGCTGCCGCTTGGGTGCGCAGGTGTTCGGCTTGGGCGCGGACGGCGGGGGGCAGGGAGTCCAGGCGCCGCAGGGCAGAGAGCCGCTGGAACTCGGTGGGTGGCAGATGGGAATAGTAGCGCTCGGGCAGGGCAAGGAGGAGCAGGGCCAGCGCGAGGTGTTCGGCATCGGTGGCAGGGACCGCACTGCGGACGAGCTGCCCGATCTCGGAGTGTTCGATCTCTTGGCCGAGCGCGGTCGACAGCTCGGAATCGCCCGCATCGTGCGGATGGGGAAGCTGACGGAGCAGCTGGGCAGGCACCTTGTGCAGCAGACCCTGCACGAGCGACTCCACGCCAGTCGTTTCTTTCAGGCTGAGCAAGTCGGCGGTCAGCGTGCGCCAGCTTAGATCCGTGGCGTCCCAGGTCCACAGCGGCACGGCCTGCAACCGTCGCCGCAACAGGGCGTAGCCGCGCGACTTTCTGACTTCGGGATCGAGCGGCAGCATCGCTCGGAACAGCAGCTCCAGCGGCACCCAGTGCGGCGGATATTTAAAGCGTGCGACATCCAGGATCAGCACCTGATCGCGTGCCGCGTGATATCCGCCGACCGGCGAAAAATGGCCACTGCCGGACTGCCCGAGCGTGCTGCGATCATAGGCAACGATCAAGTGCGGCTCGCCGGGGGTGGAAGTCGCTTCCTCGACGGCCTCGCGGAATGCTTCGAGAGTCGATGACTGTGCGAGCTGCACATCCACGTGCGTGCCATTGCAGCGGGCCAGACAGGCAACTTGCGGCAGGGTCAGGCCACTGCGCCTCACTTCATCGAGCGGGCGGCAGCAGTCGAGGTGCTCCTCGGAAAACCAGCGCCACGGTCCTTTCCACACCCGACTTGGTCCGGGGTCGATGCCGAGCGCATTGAGGACCATGACCAGCGTTCCCAGGCCACAGAACGACGGCTCTGCCTGGGTATGGAACTGCTCTGCCAGCGCGAAGTAGCCAGCCATGGTGCCGGCGCTGAGCGCCTCTTGAAAGATCTGGCGACCCTCCGCCGAAGAAAACGCGGTCAGCTCAGGAGGGAGGGGGCGCTTGTAGAAAGTTGGCGTCATGCGGGTTGCTCGTGGACTTTATACTCGCAAGGACTGGCTCGACGAGCGCTAGGTAAGAGATTCTGGACGGACAGGAGCCGCGCGCCGATCCTTGCCGCCATGACCACGAAGAAACCTGCCGCCTCCGAAACCGGCGATCCGCTGCTGCTGACGCCGGGTCCGCTCACCACCTCGGCCAGCGTCAAGCAGGCCATGGTCCACGACTGGGGCTCGCGCGATGCGGGGTTCCTGGCCATCAGCAAGCTGGTGCTCGATAAGATCGTCGAGCTGGCCGGCGCACAGGGCACGCATGTCACCGTGCCGGTGCAGGGCTCGGGCACCTTCGCCGTCGAGGCGATGATCACCTCTTTCGTGCCGAGGACCGGCAAGCTGCTGGTGCTCAGCAACGGTGCCTATGGTCAGCGGGCCAAGAAAATCGCCGAGATCGCCGACCGCGCCGTCACGACCTACGAGACGCCGGAAGATACGCCGCCCGATCTGGCGAAGCTCGAGAAGCTGCTCATCGACGACCAGGCGATCAGCCACGTCTTCGCTGTCCACTGCGAGACGACCTCGGGCATCCTCAATCCCATCGCCGAGATCGCCGAGATCGTCGCGAAGCAGAGCTGTCGCCTGCTGATCGATTCGATGAGTGCGTTCGGTGCCCTCGAGATCGACGCCCGCAAGATCCGCTACGACGCACTGGCGGCCTCCTCGAACAAGTGCCTGCAGGGCGTGCCGGGCCTGGGCTTCGTGGTCTGCCGCAACACCGCGCTCGCCACATGCAAGGGCAACGCCACCACGCTGGTGCTCGACCTCTTCGACCAGGCCGAAGCCTTGGCGCGCACCGGTCAGTACCGCTTCACGCCGCCGACCCACGTCATCGTGGCGCTTGGCAAGGCGCTAGAGGAGCACGCAGCCGAGGGCGGCGTCGCTGGGCGAGGCAAGCGCTATCGCGACAATGCCAAGGTACTGATCGACGGCATGCGCGCCATGGGCTTCCAGACGCTGCTGCCGAGCGAGCTGCAGGCGCCAATCATCGTCACCTTCCACATGCCGACCGATCCCAGGTTCGTGTTCCAGCGCTTCTACGACGGGCTGAAGGACCGTGGTTACGTGATCTATCCGGGCAAGCTCACGGTGGCCGACTCGTTCCGCATCGGCTGCATCGGTCGCCTGTACCCAGAGCACATGAAGGGCGCGCTCGCTGCCGTCCGTGAAGTGCTGGACGAGCTACAGGTCAGCAGCGGACGGCCTCAGGCCCACAGCAGAGCAGGAGAGGGATAGCCCAAACGCTCCGCAGAGTCTTCCGCAGCGTGCGGTCCGAAGGCTCCTGCCGGCTGCGACCCGTGATCCGAGAGCGTGCCTGTACATACATATTACTGATATAAAATGACCAATATAACCTGACCGCAATTGCGATTCCCCCGAGGCAAAGCACAAGCTCCGGTTCGCGGACTTTGATGGGGATGGGAAGAAGGATCTTGCTGTGACCAACCAGGCTGCTGGCACCGGCACGGTCAGCATCCTTCGGCAGAGCGGCAACATGACCTACGCCCCGATGGCTGGCTCGCCGGTGGCCATGGGTGCGGGCTACACCTCCTACGGCATCGATGTGGCCGACTTCAACGGCGACAAGCGCGCCGACTTGGTGGTGGGCAACGTTGCCAACAACACCAACCTGCGCATCATCCTCAACAACGTCGCCAGCTGGGCTGCGCAGCCGCTGTTCGGCGCCACAATTCTCCCGGGTGCCGGTCCCAACGTCGTCAAGGCTGGCGACTGGGACGGCGACGGCAAGATGGACTTCGTGTCGGTCAACCGCAACGGCGGCAACGTCACCTTCTACAAGGGCAACGATACCGGTGTCTTCACCCGTCCGAACGCCAACATTGCGGTCGGAACCTTCCCAGAAATCGCTGCCATGGGCGATCTGAACCGCGACGGCTTCATGGATCTGGTGGTGCCCAACTTCGGCTCGAACAACGCCCACCTGCTGATCGGTCGGGGCGACGGCACCTTCAACGCCCCGGTGATGGTCGCCACCGGCCTGCAGACCAACGGCGTGGCCATCGGCGACTACAACAATGATGGTCGGCCCGACGTTGCCTTGAGCGCCTTCAACGCCGGCAACATCCAGATCTTCCGCAACACCGGCACCAACTAGGCTTGTCGCGAGCTTCCAGCGCTCGCCAGCCCCTTGAACAGCCCTCGGGTCCGCTCTCTGCGCAGGCGGTGCGTGACCCGAGGGCAAGAGACTCTGACCCGCCGCGCTTCCTTTTGCTTCACCGCTCCCCCTTTCTGGATAGGAGTCCCCATGCGTAGCATTCCCAGTCGCTTCTTGTTGACCCTGGCCGGAGTCTCTGTGATTGCGCTTGCATGCGAGCAGACAGACCCCGCACCACCGACGCCACCGGAGGATCTGGCCCCGCCAGATTTCAGCGCTTCTGTCGATCAAAGCAAGCCTGCTCCAGTACTCAGCGCGCTTTCGGTAAAGCTTGGGCCGACCACTGGAGGAACCACGACCACGCTGTCCGGAAGTGGCTTTTTGCAAGGCGCTACAGTGTCGATTGGTGGGAAGGCTGCCATGGTTACTGCCGTCGCTGCGGATGGCACGACCATCACCGCAACCACCGGAGCCCGACCGGGAGTTCCTGGTGACAGCGCGGTTTCTGTGACCAATCCCGATGGTCAAGTGGCGACGCTTCCCAAGGGATTCCGGTACTACCTATCGACCGTTTCCTTTCCGATTCCTCCGGCACTCCCAACCGCTTCCGGACTGCCGGCCAGTGGTCCACGCTCGCTGGCGGTTCTGGATGTAAATGGAGATCAGAACATCGATCTTGTGACGGCCAACGGAGCCGGTGGCAACAGCGTCTCTGTCCTTTTGGGAACCGGCAACGGAGGGCTTGGTTCACCGACGACCATCCCGCTCGGAATGAACGGCGCGCAGACTCTGATCGCGGTCGATCTGAACAAAGACACCGTGCTCGATTACGCAGTCACCAACCTGACCAGCAACAGCGTAAGCGCACTCCTGCGCAGCGGCGGAACCACCACTCCCAACACGGTCACGACCGGGACTCTGTCCCAGCCAAACGGAATCGCGGCAGCCGATCTGGATGGAGACGGTGACATGGACTTGGTGGTGTCCAATCAAGCCACCAGCACAGTCAGCATTCTGCTCAACAGCGGCGCGGGGACGGTCTACACCACGGCGGTCGGCTCGCCGTTTGCGATGGGCGCTGGCTTTCAGCCCTACCATGTCGCGACGGGAGATCTTGACAAAGACAGCCGCCCCGATGTCGTCGTGGGCAGCGCCGGAACCAGCAACCTCCGCGTCATCTTGAACAAGCCCACGGGCTATCAGCTGGTCGCCACCGCAACGGCAGTTGGCCAGACTGCACCCACCGGAGTGGTCATCGGTGACTTTGATGGCGACGGCACTGCCGATGTCGCCACCGCCAATCGCACCGCTTCTAGCGTCTCGATCTTGAAAGGAAACGGAGCCGGGACCCTGACCGTGATAGGAACACCGATGGTCGTGGGCACCGCGCCCGAGCAGCTGCTCGCCACCGACATGAACCTGGATGGCGTGACCGACTTGGTGGTTCCCAACAGCGGCTCGGCCTCTGTTCATGTCCTGCTCGGCAAGGGAGACGGTACGTTCACACCCGCCCGCGCCACACCGTTCACCACAGGACCGGGCCCGCTCGCCTGCGCGGTCGCTGACTTTAACAGCGACGGTCGTCCCGATCTGGCGGTGACGCGCTACACCATCGGCGCCATCGACATCATCCTCAGCGACGGTCAGTAACCCTTCGCGCAGTTCCTGGCTCTATCAATCAACATAATTAGGCGGAATTGTTCGGTTTTTGGGCGGAATTACATGTCAATCCGCCGTCGAAACCAGCGTGATATATTGGCAAACACCAACCAGCATCACTCGTGTTTACTTTACGGAGGCTTTCGGCATGCGTTCACTAACCTTTTCGCGTATTTATGCAGCTTCGATTGTTGGCCTTGGCGTGATTGGGCTGGCCATTGCCTGCGGTGACACCGAGCCGCCGCCTCCGACGGTCATCGACATGGCCGAGCAACTCGACCTGACGCCGCTGCCGGCTGACCTGACCACGTTCAATGCCCCGAGGGTGACTGCCGTGTCCCCAACGAGCGCGGTCAACAATGTCCCGACGCCGATTACCGTCATCGGCAGCGACTTCCGTCTCGGCGCGCAAGTCACCGTCGCTGGAGCTGTCTGCAACAACGTCACGGTCCAGTCGTCAACCTCGCTGACCTGTACCACCAGTGCCAAGGCGGCAACCTGTGGCCCGCAAGACATCGTGGTCACCCACCCCGACGATGGCAAGGTCGGGACGGGGACCAAGCTGTTTACGCTCCGCTCGATCGGGCCCGTCGGCTGGGCCGCGCCGGTGAACTACCCGACCGGCACAACCCCGCGTCGGGTGCTCGTCGCAGACCTCAATGCCGACGGCAAGCTCGACATCGTGACGGTCAATCAGGGCAGCAGCAACATCACGGTCAAGACGGGCCTTGGCGACGGAACCTTCCCAATCGCGGCGTCGCAGAACCTGACCCTGGGAGCAGGAGCCGGTGCCCCGCAAGAGGCCGCCATCGGTGACTTCGACGGAGACGGCAAGCCCGACCTGGCCATCGTCAACAGCAACAGCACCGTCACCGTGATGAAAAACCAAGGCGCCACCTTCACTCCGACCGTTGTTGCTACCCCGACGCTGATCTCGGGCTACACGATCGCGGTGGGCGATGTCACTGCCGACACCAAGCCCGACATCGTCATCGGCTCGAGCACGAGCAGCTCGGTGCTGCCACTCCTCAACAGCGGCACCGGAACTTTTACCGCCGGTACCATTCGCACCGTCGGTGGCTTTATCGGCGACTTGACCCTGGCGGATATGAACGCCGACACCAAGCTCGACCTCGTGACCGCCAACGCTTCCACCAACAACGTCACCGTCTGCCTGTCGACCGGCGTGGGCACCTTCGGACTGCCGCTGAACCATAACACTGGGACCAGCTCACGCGGGGTGTTTGTGACGGATCTCGACGGAGACAAGAAGCTCGACGTGGTCGTCGCCAACAGCGTCGGAATGAATGTCAGCGTGCTCATGGGCGACAACACCGGCAGTCTGCAGCCGACGGTCAACCAGGCGCTGACCAGCACGCCGGACTCGGTCTGGGTCGGTGATGTCTCGGGAGACGGCAAGCCGGACATCCTGACCGCCAACGGCGCGAGCAACAACTGGAGCTACCTCGTCGGTGTGATGCCCAAGCAGTATACCGCGCAGGCGAACACCCTCACTGGCGCCGGTGCGGCGGACATCACCGTCGCAGATGTCAACGCCGATGGGCTCCCCGACGTGATCATCCCCAGCTCGGGAACGGGCAACGTGCAAGTGTCGCTCGGGCTCTGCAAGTAGGCCCGGCCCTCCCGTGATTCCTCACAATCGCGGCTCCCCACCGCGAGACAACCCCACGATATCATTATAGATTGACGCAATTTTGAATCAAGCCATCGCGCAGATGGCTACGTGATATATTGACAATCTATCGCTTCTCTATCTGGGCGCTTTACCCACAGGAGGTTGTCTGAATGCGTACACCTACTCTTTCTCGTCTTTACGTGGCTTCGATCATCGGTCTGAGCGGAGTCGTTCTCGCCTTTGCTTGTGATGGAACGGAAACCGCCCCGACGCCGACACCGACGCCTGACCTGGCGATGGCGGTGGACATGGCGATGAATGTGGCGATGCCCGTCATCACCAGCATCACGCCCGCGCTGGGCAGCACCCAGGGTGGCACCGCTGTCACCATCAAGGGCACCGGCTTCGAGCAAGGCGCCACCATCAAGATCGGCTCGCTGACGGTCACGGGTGCCACTGTCTCTGCCGATGGCACCACCATCACGTTTTCGACCCCACCGAACCTGGGCAAGCCGGGACCGTATGACGTAGTCGTCACCAACACCTCGGGCGGGACCACCACCCAGACCGGCGGCTTTACCTACTTCATCACTGTCACCTTTGCCGCTGGCGCCAACGTCGCGCAGGTCAACGATCGCGGCCCTCGCTTCGTGCTGCCGGTTGACATCGACAAGGACGGCACGCTCGACCTGGCGGTGGCCTATGCCCAAAACAGTGTCCTGTCCGCGTTCAGGGGCACCTCGGCGGGCGCTACCATCTCGTTTGCCACCCCGCAGTCACGCGGAGTGAACACCTACCCGTTCATGGTCGCGGCGGCAGATGTCAATGGCGACAACAATGTAGATCTGGTGGCTCCGTGTCAGAACTCGACCGGAGTGGGCTCGGTTGCGGTGCTGCTGGGCAATGGGACGACCAATCCCGGGACCTTGACGTCTACCAACGTCGGACTCGCAACCCAGCGACCGCAGTGGGTGCGGCTCTTGGATCTGAACGGAGACAACCTCGTTTCCGTCGCCAGGGGCTGAGGGAGTTCCCTCTTTCCGTCGCTGTGGTTGGGGGAAGTCGGTGCCGAAAGAGGACCAGCCGTCAGAAGGTGCGGTAGCGACGAGCGGTCAGGTAGCGACGCTGCCACTCGGGGTCGGACAAGGCGCTCTCGTGGACGCTGGGCCGCTCGCTCGTCGAGGCGTGCAGGAAGCGGTCTTGGCCCAGGTACAGGCCGACGTGAGTGATCTTTGCGGGCAAGGTCAGGCTCTCGCTTTGGAAAAAGAGCAGGTCGCCGGGCTGGAGCTCCGCTTGTTTTGATACCGGCACAACGTCCGACCAGGCCGCTTGCAGGCGCGCATCGCGGGGGGACACGACGCCGCAGGCTTGGAACGCATTGGCGACCAGACCCGAGCAGTCGATGCCCAGCGTCGAGCGGCCACCCCACAGGTAGGGCGTGCCGTCGTACTTGCGGGCCTCGCGCAGGATGCAGGTAGGTGTGGGGAGCTGTGGGGCAGGGACGGGCTCGACATCGCCGCGCTGCAGGAAGCCCAAGCTGCCATCGGGGAGCGCGACCTTCAGCCAGTGCGACGAGAAGGACTCGACTTGCAGCACCTCGCTGTGTAGGGGCAGGGACAGTAGTGGGTTGCCAAGGCTCACGCTCGGGCTGCGGTAGAGGTTGGCGAGCCGCGCTGTCACCCGCAGTCGAGTCGTCGCCTGGCCGGGCATGCCGGGCGGAGCGGGCGTGCCGGGTCGGGCCGTGGGCGCCGGCGCCGTCAAGGGCCACAGCGATTGAATCGGCACATAGCCACGATAGGTGGAGGCTGTCTCGACCAGCACCAGCCGGCCACTTGAATCAAGGCACGACTCGGACTGCGGCAGCACCGTGAGCAGCTCGCCAAACAAGGCTTGGTCCGCGAGCGGTCCGCTCTTGTCAGGTCGCACGAACAGATCCGCCACTGCGACGGACACCACCGCTCGTCCAGCCTGCGTAAGCGCTCGTCGCGCGCCCGCTTCCTCCACCGAGCAGCCTGGCTCTGCCTGCGCTGCGACCGGTGCCCCGAGGAGGCTGACAGAAGCAGCCGTCCACAGGGCAAACAGCGACGAAGAAACGACAGCGGTGCCACGGGTACGCAGTTGAAGGTTCACCGGCGCACGGTATCACGCGGTCACCGATCGAAAATATGCGAACTGACAGGACTTTTTTGGTACGCGCTCTTCAGTTATAGTGAGAACCGATCGTCGAGTCGTGTCACTGCCCGTATCCACACCACCAGGCGGCTGGGCTCAGGCTGGTGTCCGCAACAGGGTGGCAACAGAATTGGTCGCTTCGGGAGCTCCCGGAACATGAAGTTTGCCTGCGAACAGTGCCAAACCAAGTACAACCTTCCCGACGAGCGAGTCCGTGGCAAGGTTCTCAAGATCCGCTGTAAAAAGTGCGGCTGCCAGATCACCGTCAGCCAAGGCGGTGTCCGTACTGCCAAAGGCGAGGTCGAGAGCGAAGATGCCACGATGATTGGCTCGCGCGCGTCGGTGGCTGCCATGACTGCCGGTCGAGTGGGCGCAGGTGGCGGTCAAAGTCACGGCAGCGACGACGGCGATGGTGGCGACTCGACCATGATCGGTGGCGTGGCCGACTTTTTCGACAAGATCGGTGCGGGCGAAAAGGCCGCTTCAGCGCAGCAGCCCGACGAGTGGCACCTATCTGTCGATGGCAACATTGTGGACCCGATGCCGCTGGCGGAGCTGGCGCAGCGGGTCGTCGGTGAACAAGCGACGCCGGGTCGCGAGATCTATGTGTGGCGGGAGGGTCAGGCCGAGTGGCTGCCTCCCGATTCGGTCCCGGAGGTGCGCGCGGCGGTCGACAAGGCTCGGCTGAGTCCGGCCCCGGCCAAAGCGGTGGCCAAAGCGGCGGCCAAACCGCTGGCCAAAGCGGCGGCGCCCGACCTGGGTGACGACGAGGACGAGGGTGGTGACAAGACCCAGATGGGCTCGCTCGACTTTGCGGCGCTTGGGCTCGATGCCAAAGCAGCGTGGGAAGAGCCCGCCAAGCCAGCGCCGGACAAAGCGGAAGCCGCCAAGGCCGGTGCCAAAGCCGGTGCGAAAGCGGAGCCGCTCAAGTCAGCCGCCAAAGAGCCCGTGAAGGCCGAGCTGGGCAAGTCAGCCGCCAAAGAGCCTGCCAAAGCAGCCGCCAAAGAGCCCGCGAAGGCCGAGCTGGGCAAGCCAGCCGCCAAAGACGCTGTCAAAGACGCTGCCGAGCCGCTCAAGTCGGCAGGCAAGCTGGGTGCCAAGGCCGAGCCGCTCAAAGCCGCTGCCAAAGAGCCAGTGACTGCTGCTGCCAAAGAACCGGCCAAGTCGGCTGCCAAGGAAGCTGCGGTGGTCAAGCCGGCTGCCAAAGACGATGCCGATGAGCTGATGGACGATGACGCGGTCGAGTCGGTGGACGCGATCGAGATGGACATCGAGATGCCGGCCCCGCCTCCCAAAGGCAGTCGTCCGGCTCCGCCCAAGCCGCCCGCGCTCAAGCCGCCACCATCGACCCCGAAGCCGCCGGCTCCCGCTGTGGCCCCTGCCGCGCCTGCGCTTCAGGAAGTGCCCGCCCCCGTTTCACCCGCCCCCGCTTCACCCGAGCCCCCGGCCCCGGCTCCCGCTCCAGATCCGGTGGTTGCTGCTGCTCCCGCTGCGCCGCCGATGACCACGGAGTCACCCGGCTCGGGGGGCTGGGCCGCATCGGCCGTGCCGCCTGGAGAGTGGCCACAGGAAGAAGCGCCCGCGTATCCGCAAGCTCCCGCCGGAGATGGTGGCTATGGCGGACCGGGTCTTAGTGGAATGGCAAGTGGCGGCACGGGCGGAGGCTCTCCGTATGGTGGGACTCCGTATGGCGGGACTCCGTATGGTGGTGCGCCCGATCCGATGGCGATGGGCGCAGCTGCGTCCGAGTCACCTTCTGCGACCCCGGCGCCGAAGTCGAAGACACCGATCTTCATTGGCATTGCGGCGGTGGTGGCCGTGCTCGCGGGAGGATCGTACTTTCTGCTGTTCAAGCCGCCGTCTACTCCGGCTGTCGCGGTGGTCGATGCCGGTCAAGATGCCGGACCGCCGCCCAAGCCCGCCGAAGAGCCGGCCAAGAAGCCCGATCCGCCCAAGATCACCGGCATCACCAAGGCCGAGTTCGACGAGCTGTGGTCGGCTGGTGCGGCCCCTGTCACGAGCTGTTTCGAGAAGCTGCTGAAAAAGCAGGGCGAGCTCGACGGCAAGGAGCTGACCGTCTCCGTCGAGATATCCGACAAGGGCAAAGTGGGCGAGATCGCCTTCGCCGCGCTGGAGCTGGATGACAAGTCGAAAAAGTGCATCCAAAAGGCGATGAAAAAGTGGAAGTTCCCGGCCAAAGACAAGTCCGCGTATACCGCCAAGTTCCCCCTCAAGATCGCGAAGTAGATTTCACCCTGTCGGTGATTTGACCCACCTGCCCTATCATGGGCTGGTTCACCTTTTTCTTATCTTCACTCTCTCGGGGGGGATGGACGTGAAGCAGTCACCTTGGCTTATTGCCTGTCTTCTTACTTGGGCGGCCTGTGATCCATCGCAGACAACCGGGCCCTCGACGGTGTTCGATCTGCGGATGAGTAGCAGCACCGACATGGCCAGCACCGACCTGGCGATGATGACGTATAAGGCGACGCTGCCGACCTGTTCGCCGGTCACCATCACCGCCTCGCAGCTGTTCATGAACGTCGTCAACGGCTCTTGTAGCTGCCACAAGAGCACGGCTTCGCCGAAGATGGCGTCGGCGGCCGACCTGGCGAACTTGGTCAACAAGATGCCGCGCCAGGCGATGATGCCGCTCATCACGTCAAACGATGTCAATCGCTCGTATGTGCTGTTTCGGCTGACGGGGGAGGGCGATCTGATCCCGGGGGGCAGCTCGGGCTATATGCCGGTCGGCGGCAGCAAGCTCGGCACCAGCCCGATGTGTCAGTGGATCAACTGGATCAAGAGTGGCACGCCGCCGTAGCCCCACAAGCCGAAGAGCCCATCGAAAGGCCCCACTGCTGAGAACTCCTGGTCGCGCACGATGAAGTCGTGAGACACTGATCTCAGTCTTTATGCCCACCACTGGACCCAGTGTAGAGGATGTCTCTCTCCCTCCGGAGCACCGCGAGGCAGTGCATCGCAACGGTGTGGTGGAGATCGGCCCGTTCCACCAGACCATCAACCAGGACTTTGTCCGCGTCTACGTGCAGCGAACGCCGCTCATGCACGAGCTGGTGGCGAACTTCCGGGTGCTGCAGGAGGTGCTGACCCTGCACCAGCGCCTGTATGTTCTGGTCGTCGTGGATCGACAGACGGCACCGCCTTCTGCTGCGCAGCGGCGCTTGGTCGCAGACTGGGAGCGCGAGCATGGCGCCACGGCCATCGCCATGGTTGCGCCCGGCAACCCGCTGTTTGTGATCACCATGAACTTGGTGTTTCGGGCGCTCAACCTGTTTCGGAGCAAGCCCCGTCCGTCCGCCTTTTTTGCCACCGAAGCCGAGGCGAAGGCCTGGCTCGATGCGCAGCGCAGCTGTACCTAAATCACCAGCTACGACCGCATCAGCCACAGCACCGCCAGCGCGAGCCCGACGCGATAGAGCGCAAACAGCAGCAGCCCGTGCCCGCGCAGGTAGCGCAAAAACGACGCAATCACCAGCAAGCCAACCGCAAACGAAACCAGCAGCCCGAGGCTTAGGTTGAGCAGGCCGATCTCCGCAAACAGGATCTGACGCTCTTTCAGCAGCTCGTACACCGTCGCCGTTCCCAGCGTGGGCAGCGCCAGCAGGAACGCAAAGTCCGCCGCCGCCGCCGTCGGCAGTCCCACCAGCAGCGCGCCACTTAAGCTCGCCAGCGACCGCGAAGTCCCCGGCCACAGCGCTGCCAGATGACACAGTCCAATCACCAGCGCCCGGCCTGCCGGCAGCTCGTTCGCTTGCTGATACGGGGGCACGCTGCGGCGACGATAGCGCTCGAGGGCGAGCATCAGCAGTCCACCTCCGCCCAGCGCCAGCGCCACCGGCAGCGGCGCAAACAGCAGCGCTTTCACTCGCTTGCCGAGCAGATAGCCCACCGCCAGCAGCGGCAGCGATCCCAGCACGAGGTTGCGAACCAGCCGCAGCGACTCGGGCTTTCGGTGAACCACGCCGACCAGGGTGTCCCAGAGAGTCCGCCGATAATAAAACACCGCCGCCAGCAGCGCGCCCAGCTGAACCACGACAGAAAACGCATCGATCGCCGGCCCGCGCAGCCCGAACAGCCTGGACATCAGGATCAAGTGGCCCGTCGAGGACACCGGCACAAACTCGGTCAATCCCTCGACGATGCTCAGGACCAGTACTTGCCACAGCTCCATCGGTTACGCCGCGCTCTGCCGACACCAGTCGATGACATCTTGCAAGATCTGATCGAGCTGGACGGTGGGCTGCCAGCCGATGAGCTGACCGATGCGGCTCACGTCGGGGACGCGGCGGCTCATGTCCTCGAAGCCGGGCTGGTAGGCGCGCTCGTAGGGGACGAACTCGATGGCGCTCTTCGAGTTTGCGCGAGCGATGACGCGCTGGGCCAGGTCGAGGATGGACACTTCCTCGGTGTTGCCGATGTTGTAGACCTGACCGTAGGCCTCGGGGCGCTCCATGATGCCGATGAGTGCGCGGACGGCGTCGCTGACGTGGGTAAAGCAGCGCGACTGCAGGCCATCGCCAAACACCGTCACGGGCTGCCCGGCGAGCGCTTGCCGCACAAAGGTCGGGACCACCATGCCGTACTGGCCGGTCTGGCGCGGTCCGACGGTGTTGAACAGCCGACCGACGACGGTGGGCAGGCCGCGCTCGCGGTGGTAGGCAATCGCCAAAAACTCGTCGATGAGCTTGCTACAGGCGTACGACCAGCGACCCTTCGAGCTGGGCCCAAGCACCAGATCGCCTTCCTCGCGGAACGGAAAGTCGGTGCTCTTGCCGTAACACTCCGAGGTCGAGGCGATAAAGACCGGCCGCTTTTTCTTCTGCGCCATCTCCAGCACCAGCTCGGTCAGCTTGATGTTGGTTTCGATGGTGCGGACCGGGCTCTCGACGATCAGCTTGACCCCGACGGCAGCGGCGAGGTGATAGATGACATCGGCGTCGTCGACCAGCTCGGCCAACAGCGCTCGATTGGCGACCGTATCGATGACGTAGCGAAAGCGCGGGTTGTCGGCCAGGTGGCGAATGTTGCGGATCGTTCCCGTCGACAGATCATCGATCACGCTCACCTCGTGGTCGCGCTGCAGCAGGGCCTCGGCCAGGTGGGAGCCAACAAAGCCGGCGCCGCCGGTAATCAAGTAACGCATGCCGGCGACGTTATCGCACACGGCACGGCCAGGCAATCGGCACGCAATCGGTACGCAATCGGCACGCAATCGGTACGCAATCGGTACGCAATCGGCACAGCCGAAAAATCAAAGGCAGCAGCGGGCCCGGGTTGCGGTATGAGCAAGGTCCATGTCGAACCTGCCGCCCCTGTTGTGGTGTCGTGCCACCGCGAAGAAGTCGCTGGCACTGCTGCTGCTCATGCTGTCGTGTACCCCGTCGAGTCACCGTGAGCCCGTTGCGCCCGAGCCACTCGAGCCTGTGATCGGTCATGCTGCGCCGCTGGTCGTTACCGATCGCGCCGGCAGCCTCGGCTATCGACTGTTCGTGCCGTCGTCGTATGTCGCCGGTCGGCCAGTGCCGCTCATCCTGGCGCTCCATGGCTGTACCCAGAGTGGCGAGTCGTTTGCGGCCAGCACTCGACTGGATGCGCTTGCCGAAGCCGAGGGCTTCCTGGTCGCCTACCCCGATCAGCCGACGAGCGCGAGCTTCGTCAAGTGCTGGAACTGGTTCGATCCCAACCACCAAGTACGCGGTCGCGGCGAGCCCGCAGCCTTGGCCGGTGTCGTCGAGCATGTCGCCACCGCCTACGCCGTCGAGCGCGAGCAAGTCTACGTCGCGGGCTTCTCGGCGGGCGCCGCCATGGCCGTGATCTTGGGCGCGACCTATCCCGATCTCTTCGCGGCCATCGCCGTCGGCTCGGGACTCGAGTATCGCGCGGGCACCGACGCCGGCAGCGGCAGCACCGCGATGCGCAGCGGCGGTCCCAGTCCAAAGTCGCAAGGCGAGCTGGCCTATCGAGTCATGGGCAGCTACCGCCGAGTGGTCCCGACGATCGTCGTCCACGGCAGCGCGGACTCGACGGTGGCGCCGCTCAATGCCGAGCAGGTCGTCAGCCAGTGGGCCGAGACAAACGACCTGGCCAGCGATGGCGTAAGCGATGACAACATCGATGACCGCGCCGAGGTGACCGAAGCCAAGACTGCCGCCGGAGGTCGTCGCTACACCCGGGCGCAGTACCTCGACCGCAGCGGCGCCGAGCTGGTGCTGGAGAGAGTCCTTATCGACGGCATGAACCACGCTTGGTCGGGACCGGGCACCGGCTCCTACACCGACAACAAAGGCCCGAACCAGAGCGAGCTGGTCTGGCAGTTCTTCCGTCGCTTCCGCAAGTCCGGCGCGGTTCCCTCCATCGATGGCGGAGTGGTGGATGGTGGAGCAGTGGTGGACGGTGGAGCAGTGGTGGACGGCGGAGCCGTGGTGGATGGAGGCGGAGTGGTCGATGGAGGCGGGGTGCTGGACGGTGGCGCGGTTCCCGATGCGGCGGATCTGGTGGTGGAGCTTGCGTCGCTAGACCGCGAAGACGGCACGGTTGGATCGCTGCCGGTGGATGCGCCGACCGCCAGCGTGCTCAAGGCGGGCGACAAGGGCCTGTTTGGCAGTGATCAGCTGCGCGGCGTGCTGTCGTTTGATACCGCAGCGCTGCCGGCGGGACGGACTCCCAAGCGCGTGACGCTGGTGCTGACCCGCAAAGCCGGCCAAGGCGCGGTGACGACGGTGGTCCTTGATGGGCGACGCGGCGTTTTCGGGACCAAGCCCGACCTACAGAGCGAGGACTTTTCGGCGGCGGCGACCCAGCTGAGCGCGGCAACCTTCAGTCCACCGAGCCGCGATGGCGCCACGATCGAGGTGTCTCTGCCAGTGACGCTGTTTGCAGCCGGCGCGCCATCGGATCGGGTGCAGCTGCGCCTGCGAGCGGTCACTCCGATCGACTTTGCCACCGACCAGCTGACGTTCTTCGATGGGGCAGCGGCAGCCCAGGCGCCGCGACTGACGCTTCGCTACTGACCTACTGACCGGGCTCGCTGGAATCGCCGGGGGTTGGCGGTGTGGCCTGGGTTCCGACCCCAGCAGCGCTTGCCGCAGCGGGCGGACCGAGCTTGCCTGGGTCCAGGCCAAAGCTCTTGGCGACCGTGAGCACCTGACCTATCGCCGAGCCAATCATCGCCATCGGATTGCCGTCTGCCGCACCCGAAAACTGGGTGTAGTTGATGGTCCCAAACGACTGCTTGAACGCCTGCGCGATGTGCGGCAGCCCGGTCACGACCAGATCGCGCATCACCCGGCCTTGGCTCAGCAGCAGCTCGATCTCGGCCTCGGCCCGCTGCTGCGCAATCTGCGCTTCTGTCTCGATGCGCTTGGTTTCCGACTCTTTTTGGCGCTGCTCGTGCTCGAAGTGAGCCTTTTCGCCTTGTAGTGCCAGCTCTTGCTGCTGCCGGAGCTTCCGTCGCGCTTGTTCCAGCTCCAGCTTGCGCAGCTCCAGCTTGTGCGCTTTTTCGGCCAGCTCGGCTTCGGTCGCTAGCGTCGCCATCTCGGCCTGCGCAGCGGCCACCCTTTTGTGCTCTTGCAGCTTCAGCTGGGCCAGCTCCGCCTCTTGCTTGATGTGCTGACTCTTCTGATCGAGCGCTGCCTTGCTCTCGGCCTGCCGCAGCGCGATGCCCTCTTCGACCTCGATCCGCTTGCGCGCCAGCGCTTCTTTGCGCAAAAGCTCGTCCGCCGCACCCTTGGCCTTGGCTTGCTCGGCCCGCAGCGCTTCATGAGACTCTCGCTCGGCAGCATCGGCTTCGGCCTTGGCCTTCGAGATCCGCGTCTCTCGCTGGCTGGCAATCGCCGCTTCTTGCGTCTGCCGCTCCGCCGTTGCCCGCGTCTCTGCCACTTGGCGCAGCCGCTCCAGGTCCGCTTGCTCGGCGCGCATCGCAATCTCGGCCCGATACGGCGCTTGCAGGTGCTTGAACACCGCGTCGGACAGGATTTTTACGTCCTGGATCTCGATGGTGTCGATGACGACGCCCCAGCCCTGGTCGGTGGCATCGTCGGGTCGGCCACTGCCCGAGACCACCGGCGAGATCTCCTGCATCAAAAACGACGCGATCGCTTCTTTGCGATGCTCCAGGCACTGATTGAGGCCCAGGTTCGCGATCAGCCGCCGTGCCGCGCCGATGAACATGTCCCGCAGCGTCTGCCCGAGCTTTTCCGATGCTCGCTCGGCGTAGCTGAAGTTGAGCATGCGGTAGGCGATCTCGGGCTGGGCGATGCGATAGACGGCGATGCCGGTGACACAGACGCCGACGCGCTCTTTGGTGATCTGGTCGGCGACGAACTCGATCTGCTGCAAGGTGGTCGGGATGGTCGCCACTGCCGTCCACGGCCACTTGAACACCCGCATGCCTTGGCCCGACCGGCGGCTGTCGATCTTGCCGTTTTGGACCACGACCAAGTACTCGCTGGGCTTGGCGGTGATGAAGCCCCAGCGCTTCATCTTGGCGGGATCTTCGACCGGCTTGCCTTGGCGCCAGCCCTCGCCGTAGCGACCGCCCGGAACGTCACCACCGCTTGTCGGAGAAAGGCCGTCAGGAATCTTGATGTTGCCCATGATGTGAGAGCTCCTTTTGCTGCTACTGGAAGGAGAAAGCACCCGCCGTACCAAGAGCAATCACCGACCGAGAAGCCTTGGAAACGGCTCGGGTTTCCGCCGAAGAAAAGGGGCTGCGGTGGCGGCTCGATTCCCGCGAGCGATCACGACCTGATCCAACCTGGATCACTGGCTTGGAGCAGCGGCACGCGACCTGATCCAAAATGGATCACCGGCTGTCGACGCCACAGGGTTTGACTTCGGTGGCGGGGCGGCGGTACATGGATGAGTCAACGCAACCGCCACTAGGCAAGACAGCAGGTGGAGTAGAGGACACAGATGTCGGGACAGCTTCGCTTCGACGGAAAAGTAGTCATCGTCACTGGCGCCGGGCAGGGCCTGGGCCGCAGCCACGCACTCGCATTCGCCAGCCGAGGCGCCAAGGTCGTCGTCAACGATCTGGGTGGGGCAGCAACCGGGGGGGGCAAGTCTTCGGCAGCAGCCGATAAGGTCGTCGCCGAGATCAAAGCGGCTGGCGGTGAAGCCGTCGCCAACTACGACTCGGTCGAGGACGGCGCCGCCATCGTCAAGACCGCCATCGACGCCTTTGGTCGCATCGATGTCGTGGTCAACAACGCCGGCATCCTGCGCGACTCCAGCTTCCCGAAGATGACCGACTCGGACTGGGAGCTGATCTTCCGCGTCCACATGCTCGGCGCCTTCCGCGTCACCCACGCCGCTTGGCCGTACATGCGCGACCAGGGCTATGGGCGAATCATCTTTACCTCGTCGGCGGCTGGCATCTACGGCAACTTCGGCCAGGCCAACTACGGCGCCGCCAAGCTCGGACTGGTCGGCCTCGCCAGCACCCTCGCGGTCGAGGGCAGCAAGAAGAACATTCGCGTCAACACCATCGCACCGCTCGCCGGCTCTCGCCTGACCGAGACCGTGATGCCCAAGGAAGTGGTCGATGCGCTCAAGCCCGAGTACGTGAGCCCGGTCGTGCTCTACCTCGGCCATGAGGACTGCAAGGAAACCGGCGGACTGTTCGAGGTCGGCGGCGGCTTTGTCGCCAAGCTGCGCTGGGAGCGGACGCGCGGCAAGATCTGGAAGCTCGGGCGCGCCATCCAGCCGGAAAACATCCAGAAGGCCTGGTCCGAGATCACCGACTTTGCCGACGCGACGCATCCGGAGAACATCACCGCCTCGATGCAGCCGGTGATGAACAACCTGCAGTCGCAGAGCAAGGGCGGCAACGACCTGATCGATGTCGATGAAGCGCTGGGCTACGAGCTGCCCGAGCAGACGAGCAGCTACGACGAGCGGGATCTGACCATCTACGCGCTCGGGGTCGGGGGTGGCAAGCACTCCACGGACGACAAAGAGCTGCGCTTCGTCTACGAAAACAACTCGAGCGGCTTCTATGCGCTGCCGACCTTTGCGGTGGTGCCGGCGCTCAAGATGATCTTCAAGCTGGCCGCCGAGGGCAAGAACGCTCCCGGCCTGCACTACGGACTCGATCGCGTCCTGCACGGCGAGCAGTACACCGAGGTGCTGCGGCCCTGGCCCAGCAAGGCCAAGCTCGTCCACCGCGCCCGCATCAGCGACATCTTCGACAAGGGCAAGAACGCGGTCGTGGTCACCCACATCGATACCTATGACGCCGACTCGGGGGAGCTGCTGGCCAAGAACGACCTCAGCACGTTTGTGCGCGGTGGCGGCGGCTGGGGCGGCGACCGGGGCCCGTCCAGCGACATCAACATCCCGCCCGACCGACCTGCCGACGTGACGGTGACCGACAAGATTGGGGAGGAGCAGGCGCTGATCTATCGGCTGAGCGGCGACTGGAATCCGCTCCATGTCGATCCGACCTTTGCGACCGCGTTTGGCTTTCCGAAGCCGATCCTCCACGGGCTGTGTACGTTCGGCTACCTCGGTCGCCACGTCGTGACCCAGATCTGCGGCGGCGACCCGCGCTACTTCAAGAGCATCAAGGTGCGCTTTGCCGACATCGTGTTCCCCGGCGAGACGCTCAAGATCGAGCTGTGGAAAGAGTCGGACACCCGCGTCATCGCCCGCGTCAGCGTGGTCGAGCGCAACAAAGTCGTGATCTCGAATGCGGCGGTCGAGCTGTACAAAGAGATCCCGCAGCCCAAGGCCAAGGCAGCTCCGGCCAAAGCAGCGCCAGCGGCAGCGGCGCAAGCGGGGGCAGCAGCGGGGGCAGTTGACCCGGCTTCGCTGCTGACCTCGGGCGATATCTTCGTCGCGATCACTGGCTACATCGCCGACAGCCCCGACCTCGTGAAGCAGATTGCCACCAGCTTCCAGTTCAAGCTGAGCGGGCCGGACTCGGCATACTTCATCGACCTGAAGACTGCCCCGGGCGCGGTGGTCGAGGGGGTCAAGGACGCTGATGTGACGCTGAGCCTGTCGAACGCCGACTTCCTCGACATGGTGCTGGGCCGCGCCAACCCGCAGAAGCTGTTCATGAGCGGCAAGCTCAAGATCACCGGCAACGTGATGGCCAGCCAGAAGCTTGAGTTCCTGATGAAGATGGACAAAAAGCGCGTCGAAAAGGTCGTGATGGCGCGGCTCGGCGGTGGTGGGGCGGCTCCGGCAGCTGAAGCGGCAGCGCAAGCTCCGGCAGCGCAAGCTCCGGCCCCGGTGGCCAAGGCAGCCCAGGCGCCCAAGGTCATTGCGGCCCTGAAAGACAAGCTCGCCAAGCAGCCGGGCCTCACCGCCGGACTGGGGGGCACGGTGCAGTTTGTGGTGACCTCGCCCGCTGCCGCGTTTGCGGTCGATCCGAGTGGCGTCGTCACCGAGGGCCAAGTCGCAGGCGCCGCGACCACCCTCACGCTCAGTGACGAAGACCTCGCCGCCCTGGCCGCCGGCACTGCCGATCCCAAGAGCCTGTTCATGCACGGCCAGCTCCAAGTCGACGGCCAAGTCACCCCCGCCCACCACCTCTCCTTCCTAGTCGGTTAAGGTCCCCGACCCCAACCACTCCGCGCCCCGACCCCAACCCTTTAGGTGGGGCGACCCCAACCCTTCCGTTCCGTGACCGCAACCGTTTAGGTGGGGCGACCCCAACCCTTTAGGTCCACCGACCGCAAGGATTGAGGTCTACGACCCCAAGTCTTTAGGTGAGGCGACCCCAAGGATTTAGGTCCGCGACCCCAAGCCACGCGGTGCAGTGACCGCAAGGATTTAGGTCCGCGACCACAACGATTCTGGTCCGTGACCACAAGCAATACCGAGTCCACTGAGAAACCAGCAGCTTGAGTACCGAGCCTGGGGGCGACCGGAGAGCTTTTTTTCGGGTCGCCTGCGACACGACAAAAGAGTCTCGCAGGGTAGCGGGGCCCCAGGCGAAACGTGCGTGGAAGGTGCCGCAGCCTGCCGCTTCAATCTGCTGCCAGCTCGGTGGTCAGTCCGGCACCTAGCTCCAAGATCCGTGGAGCACTCTGGGACAGGGTCAGCAGCACCACCGGAGGCGCAAAGCCCGCCGCCACCCACTGCGCCGACAAGCCCAGCAGCAGCCCCAGCAGCTCTGCCGATTCCAGCAAGCCGCGATCGATGCGCGCCAGCTCCTGAAGGTAC
>JAEUKA010000061.1 GCA_016794465.1 Myxococcales bacterium
TTTCTGGAGCTGCGCAAAGTGCTGTGCCAGCTCTGCTTCGGAAAACCGCAGCCTCTGTCCGCTGAGGTCTTGGCTCTGCGCCAGCACATGCAGCAGCGCTTCTTCCGGCACTTGCGGACAAAACTTCTGCCGCAGGTAGTCGGCCAGATCGAGCGGTGCATCGGGCCACAACGACAGAAGCTGCAAAAGCCGCTGCTTGTCTTCGTCGGTCGCGGCTCGCTCCGTCGCTGCATCGGCCTTGGCGATGTGCCGCCGCCGCTCCTTTTCTTGCGCCAAGTCATACGCCGCTGCGAGCATTCCTTTGCGGCTCATCGGCAGCACCCGCAGCGGAAAATCACGGCGCCGAAGAGGCTTTCGCCACACGCTGCGACTTAATACCGGATGCAGCCAGACCCGCAGCCGATACCGCTCGCACAGGCTCAGCCAGTCGGCCCGCTTTCCTGGCTGGTCGCGATCATAGATTCCCACACCGGCGCTGACGACCAATAGCCCCGCATCGGGATACAGCCGCATGACCTGCGCAAGCGACTCGGGCCTGCCAAAGGGCTGATCGGACACATACTCTGCATCGCCATCGAAGTAGCGAACCAAAAGTGGCACGCCTCGACGCCGGAGCCCGTCCACCAGCGCTTCGGTCTTGCGCCGCCACAGCCGCATATCCGAAGACACATCACACAGAAGCAGGATCGTCCGCGCCGCCGAGCGTCGCAGATACACAAGCTGCGGCAGCGCGCCCCGCTTCACCGTCTCTTGCACCGTCTTTTCGCCATCCAGCGCTCGGCTTGAGGGCCGATCGTCGCTGCGCCCAAGGATGGTCGCCATGTCTTCCAGATCACCACGATCCAGCGCCGGACCCAGCAGCTTGCCAAATGGAATGTCGGCAAGCTGTCCTCCCCCAAGATCATTGCGTATCTTCCGCCAGTATTTTTTTGCCCAGCCGCGCAGACCGCGCCGTCGGAAAAAGACAAACATCACCGCAAACAGCAGCACCGGAGCGGGCATCACATACTTTGCGGCGTCTTCCCAGTGGAACAGATGCAGGGGCGGTCCCAGATCGGGAAGTGGCAGCTCGGGCATACTTCCAACTGGCGACGGACCTGGGCCTTTTTCTGGCTCCTTTTCCGGTTGTTTTTCCTGCTTGTGTTCCTGCGCTGGCTGCGGCTTGGGAAACCACTTGCGATATCCCAGCACAGCGAGACCACAGAGCAGAAGTGGCAAAAGCAGAAGCGCAAGCCAGCGCTTCCAGCTCGCCTCTGAAGGCTGCTGGAGCTTCACCACTTCATCCCGAAACACCCCCTTCTGCACCGCGTCCGCTTGCGAAAGCCGTACCTCCGGGTCGCGTACAAACGCCTCGGCGTAGTACACGAAAAACAGCTTCTCGATGTCGTCCCGTTCTTCCTGACTGCGCGCAAGAAGCCCGGCGATGCTGCGCGACAGAAGCTGCCGGTCCTGCGCCAGCTCGTCGGAAAGTGACTCACACAGCCGCGCCAGATCCTGAAACTGCGCAAGCCCCACGTCAAAGCCACGGGTCCGCAGAAACAGCAAAAAATCAGAAAATGGCTGCGGCGGTGTCACGACTTAGGAATCCTGCCGAGGACGGACTCGCTCTAGATCACGCTGGGTCTTGAGCAGCGCAGCCAGATGCGGCAAGTCTTTGAGATCCGAGCTTGCGATCTGCTCTGCGGGCACTTGCGCCATCAGCAGCACACGAATCCACGACTCAAGCTCTGCCGTCGCTGGCGGTTTGTCCAGCTCATTCCGTTTGCCCATCTCACGCAGTGCCTGGAAGTGATGAATGCAGCCATCGATCAGCGCTTTGGGTAGGTCGGCAGCGATTCGTTCCGCGAGGATCTTTCGCAGGTCGGGCTCTTTGGGAAACTCAATGTAATGGAACACACAGCGACGCAAAAACGCATCAGGAAGCTGCCGCTCGCTGTTGTTGCTGATGACGATCAGGGGTCGATACGTGGCTTGGAATGTGAGCCCCGGAATTTCCTTCACAGAGAACTTCATCTGGTCGATCTCGTCGAGCAGATCGTTGGGAAAGTCGCGCGGTGCTTTGTCCACTTCATCGATCAGCACCACAGCCCGACCGGCTTCCTCGGGGAGTCCGAAGCGCTTGCGCCAGTCCTTCGCATGCGGATGCTCGGCATCCCCCGACAGAATCGCTTTCCCGAGCGCGGTAAGCTGCACGTAGTTTGCGGGATCGATGGCACGGGCATTCTGCGTCTGCGCTTCGTAAAACCGCAGCACGTGATCAAAGTGATACAGAATGTCTGCGGCATGGGAATCGCTGCGGGTGAAAAAGCAAAGCGGCTCTCCTAGCCCTAGCTCCGACGCAAGCGACCACGCGAGCGCCGTCTTTCCGGTGCCTGGCTCACCTGTCACAAGCAGCGGTCGTTCCAGGGCGATGGCTGTCCGTACCGCATCGCGCAGCCTGTCATCTGCGAGATATCGACCCGGCTCCTTGCGAGAAACGGGCTGACATCCCGGCGGCACAGTCCCTTTTCCGGTGTACAGCGGAAGGAGTCCCTTGGCACCGAGCGTTCGCGTGTTCATCGTCGTCGTCATCACCGTCCGTCCTTCCCGTTCCCTGCGTCTTGACTACTCTTCATCGTCCTCTCCGACTTCCACATCCGCCAACTCTTTGGACAGGCGATTCAAGATCTTCTCGGATGTCGCATTGCCAGACATGATCTCTTTTGCCAGCGCATCCCGCTTCTGATCCCGCTCTTTGGGCGGAAGCGCTTCCTTGTATTTGCAGCGTCGGAGGAATGCGATCACATGGTTATACTGAATCGGCGACAGCTCATGCAGCAGCGTGACCGGCAGGACTTCCTTTGGGGCGTGCGCTTCGATGTTGTGCATCGTCTCATACGCCTCCTCTTTCGGCTCCTTCTGGCGCGTCAGCCACATTCCTGCTTTCGCGAGCAGACCGCTGGCGTTTTTCCACGACACTGGCTGAATCAGCTTGCAGCGATGGCTGCTGTGCAGACCGGCAAGCTGCTTGGGAATCCAGCGCGTGTAGTACTGCTCTAGGATCGAATCTTCGGCAAAGCGACGACTCACCTTGGGATGCACGATGAGGAGATCATGAAGATGAAGGTGATAAGCCAAGCGAGAGGGCAAGTCCTCGCGACGCTTGCCGCCCAAGCTGGTCGCCAGGGCATGCAAAAGCTCGGCCTCTGTCGTCGGAAATTCCGGCAATTCCAGCGACTCTCGACTTGGCCAGTAGACATGGATGACTTGGCAAGCTGGACTGCGGGGCAACAGCCGCTCCACACGGGCCAAAAACATACCGTGCGCTTCTTCCTGGGCACCAGGGAGGAACAGCATGCGGTGCTCTCGCGCAGGCCACAGCTTCCGAAGCTGCTTAGTCTGCTCGTCGCGATCTGCCCACTGAATCGGCGCGCCATCGCCAAACACCTTCGCAGCATGCGCGGTCTGTTCGGCGGCACTGGGCTTTTGCGTAGCGGCCTGCGTTTCGAGCGGCCCTACGGCCTCTGCTGTGGGTCTGTTGTTCCCTGATTGGGGTACTGACCGTCGAGCTTTCAGTGCAATCTGGTAATACGAAAGCGGACTCTGTCCCGGTCCTTGCTGCCACCTGTGATCGGCGACCCAGCCCCCCGCAACATCTTCGCGCTTGCGCGTATGCACCGTCAGATCGTCACTGCGAAACGCCAGGACTTGGTACTGGAATGGATACCCTTTGACCAGCTCTTTCGTCGGTGCGCCAAATGTGCCCGCGGTCAGGATCTCCAGTCCTCCCATTGGACTTTGGCGGTAGTACCGAAACAGAGAGTTGTCCGCGCGATGGATGTGGCCATGAAGGACAAGCTGAAAGCCCGCTTGCGCTAGCTGCTGAAGGAGCGCCCCATCAAGGCCCGCCTCCGTTGTGAGTTCCGACGGTGGATGATGCCATACGGCTAGCTTCGTGCAGTGCCTGTACGTGCGATCTTCCATCACATGCGCAACTGCGTCCGCAAACGCTTCCTCATGCAGACCCGCACGAGCTGGATTCGCTCGATCCGTCTTCCATGCAGAGTTGAAACCGACCAAGACAAGATTGTGTTCCGGCCAGTACATCACCGTCGATTGCTTCGCTGAATCAAGTGGATATTCTGACCCAGTGACGGCCTGATGAAAGGATGCGTAGGGTGGGAATCCGTTCTGACCGGAATCAGTCAGGTTCCAGTTCACATCATGATTCCCAGGCACCACGAGCAGTCGCCCTTCGGGAACCGAAAAAGTCTTACAGACCCGTTCTAAGAATCGCTGCGCATGGCCAAACTGATCGACGCTGGCACGGTTGGTGGTGTCCCCCGAAAGCACGATTCCTGAAAGGCTCTCGATCTGCATCTGCTCGCGCAGATCCAGCATCAGTTGCGTGTGCCACTGCGCTGCTTGCGCGGACTCTGCAAAGTGCATGTCCGACAGATGAAGTACATACTGCGGCGGTTCATCAGGTCGTATGGGCGTGCTGCTTGCATCGGACGCGTTTGGCTGCGCTGTAGGAGCGGACGACGGCGGAGACGGAGCGGCAGGCAGCACATGCTTGTGTCCGAGTCGTGCTGCGATCTCGGGATGCGCCCGCTGGAGGGCTTTCAATATTTCGTCTGAATCTTCACTTTCCAGTAGCAGATTGACCTTGCTGACGCGATCCAT
>JAEUKA010000066.1 GCA_016794465.1 Myxococcales bacterium
CTCGTCGATCCACTGCGCGAGTGCTTCGTACACCGTCAGAACCGGCTTCGTCTCTGTCTCCCGGCGCAGCTGCACCGCCAGCAGATCCGCCGCCCCCCTCGTCTCCGCGCACAGGCTCTTTCGCTTGCCGGTGCTCGGGTCGTAAATCACAATTCGCCACTTCGTTCTCCCCGCAGCGGGCGGGTACGGTCCATAGATGTACACAATGTTATTTTCGCATTCTTTTACGAGGTCTGCGATACGTTTCCTCTGCTGCCTGTTTGCAAATTCCGTCCGACGAGCGTTCACCTCACTCCAGCCTCTCTGTTTCTCCTCCTTTTCCACCAACCCCGACGGCGGGGAAAAACCAGCAATCGCGTCTCGACGGGAAGTTGATCCATCGTGACTTGAAGCCAGAGAACATTTTTGTCGTCAAGGATGGCGAGGCGGCTGGGGGAGAGCGGGCCAAGATCCTCGACTTTGGGATCGCTCGACTGGAAGATCCAAGTGGTGAGGGGCGACGGACCACCGCCGGGGTGGCGATTGGCACGCCGACCTACATGGCTCCCGAGCAGTGTGAAGGCAGCAGCACCATCAACGATCGCGTCGACGTGTACTCGCTGGGGGTGATGAGCTTTGAGCTGCTGACCGGAGCGCCGCCGTTTCAGTCGGACTCGATGGCGGCGGTGCTGCGGATGCACATCGTGCGAGAGCCGCCGCCGCTGCCGACGACCATTCCGGCTGCGCTGGCCACGCTCATCGGTCAGATGCTCGCCAAAGAGGCCAAAGAGCGTCCCAGCATGGCCGAGGTCGCGCAGCGGCTCGAAGATCTGTTCGGTGGCCGAGGCTCGTCGACGGCGATTCCGGTGATGGGGACGGGGCCCAGATCGCGTCAGCCAACCATTGTGGCAGCAGCGACGGTGGCGGTCCTTGCGGCTGGGCTTGCCGGGTACTTGCTGCTCGGTCGGAAGTCATCGACGCCAGTGGTGCCGCCCCCTCCCCGGCCACAGATCGAGGCGCCGCAGAAGCGTCCCGACGGTCCGACGGTGACTGCGCCGAAGTCGCCGGATTCTCTTGACAAATCTGGAACTATTACTGAACCGACGGGAAAAACACCAAGCGGTCCGAATCTAAAGACGGGACCGAAGCCGCCCAAGCGAGAGCCTAAGGACAAAGACAAGGACAAGGGCGACGTACTGCTGTTCCATACGAAGAAGAAGTCGCAGAAAGGGACGCCTCCGTGACAGTGCATTGGCTGCGGTCTTGGTTCTCCTGCTCGGGTGCTCGATGGGTGGGCGGTGCGATGGTCGCAGTCGCGCTGCAGAGTGCTTCGCTGGCTGCCGTGGCGGCTCCGCCGGTCGAGGTCAAGGAGCCTGCTCCGCAAGGTCAGCCGGCGCCGGGGAGCTTTCCCAGGGAGCAGTGTACGCGTCCACAGTCGCGCGCTCAGGCGACTGACAAGGCGGCGCAGAAGACGGCGCGGACGTTTCTCCTCGCGGCCAAGAAGGCGTACGACGAAAACAACTACGCCGAGTCGGCACGAGCGCTGCGCCAGGCCTATGAGGCGAGCCCGCAAGTCGAGACGCTGTTCAACCTGGCGCAGACCTGTCGGGAAGGCGGTGCGGCCAAAGAAGCGCTGACGCTGTACGAAGAGGTGCTGGCGGCTGAGCCCGACGACAACATCGCCGCCGAGTGTCGCCGTCACATTCCCAGTCTGAAGGTCGAAGCGGCGGCGCAGCTGGACAAGCAAGCGCTGCAGCGACTCGAAGCGAAGGACTTTGCCAAGGCGGGTGCGCTGGCCGAGGAGGCGTTCAAGCTCGACGGCAAGCCGCTGTACGTGTTCCATCAGGCCGAGGCGCAGCGACTCTCGGGGCAGAACCGCGAGGCCATCCTTTCCTACGAGCGCTATCTCAACCTGGCGACGGGCGAAGAGCGCCAGCCCGAGGTCCTGGGCCACCTCTCCCACCTGCGTGCTCTCGACGAGGAGCGCCGCGCCGAAGAGCACACCCGCGCCGGCGAGTACACCCAAGCGATGGCCGCGTGGCAGGCCGCCTACCGGGCCGAGCCCAAGCCCATCTACACCTTCCGCGTCGCTGAGTCCGCTCGTCAAGCCGGTGCCCCCGGGGAGGCCGTCGCGTCCTATCAGCGCTTTCTGCGCGACACCCGTCCCCCGGAGTTTGCCACTGAGCGGCAGTCTGCCGAGCACTATCTGCCAATCCTACAAAAGGAACAGCAGGATCAAAAGAAGCCAGTTTATAAGCGCTGGTGGTTTTGGACCATTCTTGGCGCTGCCGCAGTAGCTGCCGGTGGAGGCATTGCCGCTGGAGTCCTTGCCAGTCAAAACCAAAGCGTCCTGCCTGGTATTCCACCAGAAAATCAGCGCATCTTGACGCAGATGTCACTTATTCGATTCTAGAATTGCCACGGGAGAAGACGATGCGTAGGAACAAGGCTCTTGTGTCTGCATTT
Source organism: Myxococcales bacterium (assembly GCA_016794465.1). Taxonomy (GTDB): domain Bacteria; phylum Myxococcota_A; class Polyangia; order Palsa-1104; family JAEUJZ01; genus JAEUKA01. The sequence continues at coordinate 2,446 of JAEUKA010000066.1, forward strand.
CTAATGGCGTCTCTGGCTGTAACGGAGTCTTGTTCAAGCAGCACAGTGCTGGCGTTCGCAGTAAGCAATATTCCAGCAGGAACAAATACACTTCGAGTTACGGCAAAGATTGACGGCAAAAATTACAATGTTGAACCAGTATCTCTGGTCGGCTCATCGAGCACTGCGACTCTATTTAGCATTACAATACCGTGGAAATATTCAAACTCACTTATCGATGTATCAATCATTGCAACAGGAAAGCAGTGTGACCTAGCGAGCTGGAACGGAACCACAGCAGCCATTGAGCCTGTGACTTATAGCATCGCCGCACCGCTAGAGCGACTACGCGATGATCAGATGGCTCAAGATTTCTTTACCATCAAAGCAATCAAAGCAAATGATGTATGGACGGCTGGGGCAGGAGGCGCATTCGGACACTGGGACGGTTGTTATTGGAAAAATGTTGATATAAAGCCAGAGGGAATTGACAACATATTTACGAAATTATATTATCACGATAAAATTGGACTGTGGGCCACCGGAAGCGATGGATTGATATACAAATATGATGATAATTTGAAAACATGGACAGCCAAAAAGGGAGCCAGAGATCTGTTTCCAACTCCAACAGGAGCCTCATCATTCGAGTGGATTCGATCGACAATATGGGCTGACATTTCCTATCTAAACGGCACAGCCGGTGATTTTATACTGATTGGTACAAATTATCATTCAGCTGCTGTTTCAAGTAAAAATCAGTGTCTGGCCGTCCGCGCAACGCTCGACGCATCGAAGCCAGAAGGGTATTCCTTTTCAAAAATTGCCAGTGTCTGCTCGACGCCGATTGTAGCGGCACCGCAGGTAGGTTCCCCAACCGCACCATCCGGTGGCTGGCCGACCTGCAGCTCGGGCTGCTTCGTTCCTGCCCGAGTCATGTCGATGCCGGATGGCCTCATCATCTCGGGCGACGTGCGACTGCCAAGCCCAGCGACTGCGCCTAACAATCAGTACGGCGCGTATCTGAAATACGACAACACCAGCTTCAGCTCGCCCAGCCTTGCTCGGTATGTGGTGCAGAGCATCACCAATCCAAATCAAGAGACATCGGGCACTGCTATGAACGTCTGGGGCAGCAGCACCAAAGAGTTCTGGCTTGCCAACAACAGACTCTTCCATGTCTCTGACGCAGAGATTCAAAAAGCACCCGAAGAGAATTTGTCCTCATTCTACGAAGACAAAGGATCATCAGGCTACAGAATCAACAGCATATGGGGAGCCAATTCGAATGATTTTTGGATTACTGTCTTATCTGGAAATCGATTGTCCAGAGTTCACCATATTACCACCGCCGCAGCAGGAACTCAGACAATTCTTGCAAAAGATGTGGATCAGAAGAGATTCTCTGCTCCGATTGGATCACTGCCATATATTGTACTAGATGGAACCAGTGACAAAGATGTTTGGTTTGCTGGTTACTCTGGAGTTAGAGCCTATTACAACGGGAAGGATTTTACTATATATAAATAGAATTATCGACCTCTTTAGATAGATAACGCGGCAGGGTACGCCAATCGACACAAAAGAAATCGCCATGCAATCACCAACCAAAAGCTCTCTCGTTGGTACGTTTATCGGAAAATACTCTGTTAGCCGCGAGATTGGTCGTGGTGGATTTGGCGTGGTGTATGAAGTGATTCAACAGAGCATTGGTCACCGCGCTGCGGCAAAGCTGCTATCACCACAGCTGGCCACCGATCCGAAGCACCAGAAATACGTCGAACGATTTATTGATGAAGCGCGCGCCACCAACCTGATCAACCATCCAGGGGTCATCAAGATCTTCGATCTTGGAGAGCTGCCCGATCACACGCTGTATATTCTGATGGAGTATCTCGACGGCGAGCCGCTCCAGTCTCGAATTGATAAGTATCAGCTTGATGGCAAGCGACTGTCACCGCGCAAGGTCTTCCAGATAGGCTCTCAGCTAGCAGGCGCGCTGGCTCAAGCCCACGACAAGGGCGTGATCCACCGAGATTTGAAACCAGAAAACGTCTTTCTGATTCCCGATCAGGATGTGGAGGGGCGGGAGCGCTGCAAGCTGCTCGACTTTGGACTGGCGCGCTTTTTGGATTCACCGGAGCGGCGGACTACGGCAGGAATGACGCTGGGAACGCCTACGTACATGTCGCCCGAGCAGTGTATGGGACTCGATAGCATTGATGGCAGAACCGATGTCTATTCGCTGGGAGTCCTGCTCTATCAGCTGCTGGCAGGAGTCCCACCGTTCGTCGGTGACATGGGCAAAGTGATGCGCGCTCACTGCGGTGAGCTGCCGGCTCCTCTGTCTGCGCGGACTCCGCATATCTCGGCTCGCGTGGCGGATTTTGTGATGTCGCTGCTGCTCAAAGATCCGGCGCAGCGCATGCAGATGCGGCAGGCAGAGAAGGTCATCGAAGGATTCCTAGACAGTGGCGAGCTGTCGAAGGAAGAGCTGCAAGGGGGTATCTCTGTTCCTGCCGGAGCGACCGCCGCACCGACGACAGTAGTAGAAGCACAAAAGGCTCCCAGCAGATCCGCAGGAGCCGCCGCTGGCTCACCGCGAACCATGCTCATCGCGACCGCTGCGGTTGCTTCCGTGCTCGCGCTAGGTGCCGGATTCCTGGGCGGACGGATCACCAAAGACTGTCCTCCGGCTCCCAAAGCAGCGGAGTGTCCTGCTGCCAAGTGTCCTGAGCCGGTGACCTGTCCGGCCTGTCCTACAGAGCCCGCAGACTCTGCAACCAGCGACGGCGGAAAAGCGGGCAAAGGCAGCAAGGTAGTCAAGAAGATCAAGAAGCCCGGCAAGTAAAGGACGCGTCCACAGAGCTGGTCCTGGTCAGACTCAAGCGCCTATTTTTGACGAGCATTCTTGAGCAGGCGGTGGGCGCGGCGCTCTAGTCCCAGGGCCTGCGAAGCTTCCACTTCCGGAGAATCGATCAGCAGCGGCGGCACCGGGGTCGGCTTCCCTTCCTCATCAATGCAGACAAAGGAAAGGTAGGCGTGCAGACAGGGCCAGCGTCGACGCGTGCGCAGATCCTCTCCGGTGACAGTGACCTCGACTTCCATCGAAGTACGAAACGTCGCGGTCAGCTGCGCCGACAAGTGCACCACTTCACCGACCTTGACCGGATTCTCAAACATCAAGTCATCAACAAACGCAGTGACAGACATCAGGCCGGCGTGACGCTGCGCAGTGATGGCCGCACACAGATCCACCCACGCCATGATCTGTCCACCGAAGACATTCCCAAGCGCATTGGCATGCTGCGGCAGTACGTACTCTGTCATCTCGGTCATGGACTCTTTTCGAGAGCGGGGAGCGAGCGTCATCGATTCCATGCCGAGCATCCTACACCGCTGGCGGTTCGCTGCGAAAGCGTGGCGAAAACGCCGCTGCGGACAGTTGCGCGGACACCCTGTGGACACTTCTGCGGACACCCTGTGGACACTTGGGAAGCCAGAACTTGGCGCTCCTAAATTCCAAGTTCTCCGACGGTAAAAATTCTTACAGAGCAGTTTGGACAGACCTGGCATGCGACTTGAAGTGTCGTTCCAGTGTCCTACCGAACGAGCTGGAGGTGTACGATGTCTCCCCATGTGCGCAGTGTGAAAATGAGTGCTGCTTGTTCCATTCTGTCCTCGCTCCTGCTGGGTTCCCTGCTGACAGGGACTGCTGCGCCACTGCGGGCGGAGACTGCTGCGCTGGAGCTTGCGCAGACTCCGGTGGCAGCTGCGCTACCGAAGGTTGATTCCTGTGCACCGCTCGTCGCTCAGCTGCGCTGGCATGAGCCCTTCTTTGGGACGCGTGAGTGGCGTGAAGTGGCGCAGGAAGCGCTGTCGTATGCCTCGCCGGCATGTCGCGCCGCACTCAGCACCGGACAAGCGGACGAAGTTGCGGCTGCGCTTTCATCTTTGGAGCAGCGCGCCGGATCGAGCGCTCCCCAGCTAGCGCGGTTTGTGTATCGCGTCTCTTGTCAGCTTCGGGTGTCGTCGCTGCGGCAGCAGATTTTCGCGGGAACCCAAGAGCCGGGGGTATATGTGGACTGCGTGGATGCAGTGTTTGCGCTTGGCTGGACAGACCCACAGTCGAACGCGCTGCGCGAGCGCTATCTCGACGGACTGGCCAAAGAGCCGCTGACGACTCCGATTCCGCCGAGCACGCTTACGCCCCCTTATGTGGAGCGACTCGCGCCAGTGGTGGCGGCCTACGATACCGCCAAGAAGCCACGCCGTGATGTGCTGTTCCACGCACTGTGTGTTCGCAATACACCCAAGTCGGATGCGGCCAAGACAGTCTGTTTGGGAGTCTCTGTACGGGAGCCCGGATGGGCCAAAGAGAGTCTGGAGAAAGGCAACATCAGCGACGGTATTTCCTATCTCGCTACCCTGTCAGGAGAGCAGCTGCCGCAGTTTCTGCCGCTGCTTCATCGCTTTGATAGCGAGCGGCGGCGAGGTCGCGATCGCATGCACCGAATGCTCTGTCAGCAGAGACTCCTGGCCGCGCCAGAGCTGCTGCCGGCGTGCCAGACCTTGGCAGCAGAGATGGAGCCGCGCTGGGCGCATCAGGCCAAGACCCAGGAGATCAATGACGAGCTTACGACCTATCACCGCGTCGCCTACGGAGTGGGTCAGTTCTTAGGGGTGCTATCGCTGCTGATCATCGGTCATGCCCTGCTCATCAATCGGCGGCGTGCGCTGGCAGAGCTGAACCATCAAGCGCTTCAGATCGAGCGTGGCATCGGATGAAGTCGCGGATCTGCGGGTAAATCTGCTCGCGGAACCGCCCGCCACTAAAGACTCCGTAATGACCGACATTCTCGACGAGAATATGCTTGCGAAGGGAGTCCGGAAGCGCACGACACAGCGCCTGCGCAGCCTGGGTCTGACCGATTCCCACCACGTCATCCTGCGCCCCTTCGATCGTCAGCAGCGCGGTGTTGCGAATCAGCTCGGGCCGCACCAGCTGACCGCGTACAGTCATCATTCTGCGCGGTAGCAGACAGTCCTGAAACACCACTTTCAGGGTGTCCAGATAGTACTCTGCCGCCAGGTCGAGTACCGCGTTGTACTCGTCGTAAAATGTCCGATGCGCCTGTGCTTTGGCCTGTCTTCCGCGCACCACATCCAGATAGAATTCCTGATGCGCTTTCCAGTGCCGATCCGGATTCATTGCGATGAAGCTGGCATGCTGCAGAAACCCCGGATAGACCTTGCGACGGAAGCCGGGATAGGTCAGCGGAACCCGAAAGATCAGCTGCCGCTCGAACCAGGACAGCGGCTTGCTGAGCGCGAAGCGATTGACCTCTGTCGGCTGCAAGCGGGTGTCGATCGGACCGGCCATCAGCGTCAGGGTACGCGGTGTGCAGGGGTGATCTTCTTCCGCCATCAGGGACACCGCTGCCAGGACCGGTACCGTCGGTTGACAGACCGCCAGCACCTGCGTGTCAGGACCCAGCATGGACAGAAACTCGCGGACATACTCGATGTAGTCGTGAAGGTGAAACGGACCCTGTGCCAGCGGCACCAGCTTGGCATCCGTCCAATCGGTGACATAGACCTCAAAGTCTTGCAGAAAAGTCCGCACCGTATCGCGAAGCAGCGTCGCAAAGTGTCCCGATAGGGGTGCCACAATCAGGATGCGCGGAGCCCGCGAAGCAGACTCCTTTCGCAGCCGCCGCAGCGTACAAAATGGCCGGATCGCCACCACTTCCTCGCGCACTGCGCGATGCTGTTCCCCCGCCCCGATCGCATTGATTCCAAAGACCGGCTTGGGATAGCGCCGATGAATCCGCGCAAACAGCTCGTGATTGGCGGCAATCGTCCGTCCGACCACAGTATGTCCCAGCGGATTGCGAGGATGGAGCAGCAGACTACTGGTCGCACTCGCCAGCTCGACCGCCGGAGTCAGCAGTGCTTTGTGAAGCTCAATCGCGTGGTACAGCATTCCCCGAGCATGCCTCGGAGCCTGCCTGATTCACAACACTCCGCTGCTTCCCGTCGGAATTCCTCACGCTTCACCGGCAGCAGCGCCCTGGCTTCCCGCTGCCAGCAGACACGGGCCGAGCTTCTATGACACAATCGCGGCGGAACATGCCGATTCTTCCTGACATCGATCCGCTGCGGCGTCATCGGGACTTTCGCATTCTGTATGCAGGCCAGTTTGTATCGCTGTTCGGCTCGATGCTAAGTTACGTGGCGCTACCGTTTGCGCTGTTTCAGATCACGCACTCACCGAAGCTGCTCGGGCTGCTGGGTGTCATCCAGCTGATTCCTTCGATCATTGGGGGTCTGTTTGGGGGTGCGCTGGCAGATGCCATGGATCGGCGGCGACTCCTCCTGCTCTGTGAAGCGGCGATGGCGCTGGTGACTGCGGTGCTGGCGGTGGTCGCACTTCAGGGGTTGCTGTCGGCTCCGATCTTGATCGCGGCTTCCGCGCTGCTCGCCGTACTCAATGGCTTTCACCGACCGGCGATCGAGTCCCTGACTCCGCTTCTGGTTCCCCGGGAAGACATGGCGTCCATCGGAGTGCTGGGCTCGTTCCGTTACAACACCTGTTCGATTGCCGGTCCGGCGCTGGCGGGTCTGATCTTGGCCCAGCAAGGTCCGGCGCTCGCGTTCGGAATCGATGCGCTGACGTTTCTTTCGGCGATGGCAGCGGTGCGCAGCCTGCGCAGCATTCCGCCGGTGGCACAGACCACACGGTTCTCTCTGTCCGCAGTTCAGGAGGGATTCCGTTATGCAATGAGTCGTCAGGAGCTGATCGGGACGTATGTAGTCGACATTGTGGCGATGACGTTTTCGATGCCGAACTTGCTATTTCCGGCCATAGCAGAAGAGTTCGCTGGGACTCGCAGTGGTGGCGCGGCGTATCTTGGCTGGCTCCATACCGGAATCGCGGTGGGAGCGCTGCTCGCGTCGCTGACGAGCGGATGGACGCGGAATGTGCGGCGCCATGGACTGATGGTGTTGTGGGCCGCTGGCAGCTGGAGCGCCCTGATGATCGGCTTTGGCGCCTCGCAGTCCTTTCCGATCGCGATGGGATTCCTGATCTTGGCGGGGTATGCCGATATGATCAGTGGAGTCTTCCGCTCCACCATCTGGAACCAGACCATTCCCAGCGAGCTGCGGGGCCGACTCGCCGGAATCGAGATGATCTCCTACCTAAGCGGTCCGATGCTCGGCAACACCCAGCTCGGCTTTCTGGCCGGCCACTTGGGAGTCCGTCGGGCCATCACGATCTCAAGCTTGATCGGCCTTGTCTCTGTCGCGGGCTGTGCCGGACTCCTTCCCAAGTTCCGCAGGTATCTTGGCGCATCCCACAAGTAGTCCGATTCCGCCTCTGCCGCAGCGCCGATCCTGCGTGCTCGCTCACTCCCAAGATCTTACAGAATGCCGGCTCTCTTCTTGCTGCGCGGAGTGTCCGTTTGCGACTCTGCAATGAACAGTCGCAGCGCTTCCTTTAACCGAGGAACTGCCGGCACACCGTCGAGAGAGATGTTGAGCTGACTGATGCTCTGCGCCAGCTGCGGAGAGATTCCACACAGCGCACACTGGGTTCCGAGCAGCCGCAGCGCTTGCACAATCCGCAGCAGATGTCCGGTCGTATTGGTGTCAATCGCCTCCACCGCTGTCAGATCGAGAATCACGGCCCGACTCCGCACCTCGGTCACCCGCTCGAGGAGCAGCTGGGTCATCCGCTGTGCGCGATCCCCGTCGACCACACCGATCACCGGCAGTGTCAGCACACCATCCCAGACCTCGATGATTGGCGAGGACATCGTCAGAATTGCCCGCCGCTGCGACTCAACCTCGCGGATCTGTTCCCGCAGCGCCGCTTCGGTGTTCTTGCGCGCGGTGATGTCGAAGATGTAGCCGTCGTAAAACGTGACCTGTCCGGTTTCATCGCGCAGCACCCGGGTGTAGTCGTAGATCCAAATCATCCGACCATCAGGTAGCACCAAGCGATAGTCCTGCTCGAAGGTGACGCGACCCGCCGCGCTATAGTCGCCAACTTCTTGGGCGACGCGGGCCAGATCATCGGGATGCACCAGCGAGGCATAGGGCACAACGCCGCTCAGCAGATCCTGCGGCTCGACTCCGAACTGACGAACACTGCTCGAGACAAACACCACCGGCCAGCCGGCTGCTGCACGCCAGCGAAACACCACCACCGGACTGTCATCAAACAGATCAACACCCGGCAGCGGCGACGTAGTCTGAGGTGGGCTGTGCTCCACAGGAAACTCCCAAGTTGGCTCCCGCGCATCATCTCACAACTTGGCAAGACTCGGAAAGGGCCGTCAACACGATGATGTCACGGTGTGGGTCCCCCTACTGCTCGTGCTTCAGCTGGTGGATGTCTTCGATTGCTCGGTCAGCGTCGACGGGTAGGGTTGCATTGTAGATGCCTCGGATGCGGCCGTGGCGATCGATGAGCAGCATGTTTTCGGTGTGCAGAAACTCACCGCTGTCTTTGCGGAATCCGAGCTGCTTTTCCGCAAAATACGACCGCCGCGCCAGCGAGTAGATCGACTCCTTGTCACCGGTCAGCAGATGCCACTTACCTGCCACAACTCCGTTGTCAGCGGCATAGCTGCGCAGCACCTCTTGGGAGTCCTTCTCTGGCATCACCGAGTGCGAGACAAGCAGGACTTCATCGTCGCTGAGGAAGGCAGTCTGGACCCGCCGCAGGTTGGTCGCCATCTTGGGACAGATGCCCTGACAGCCGGTGAAAAAGAAGTTCGCTACGTAGATCCTTCCCTGCAGCGTGGCATTGGTCACAAGCTCCCCTGCTTGGTTGCGCAGAGAGAACGGAGCAATGCGATGGATCTTCGGAAAGCGCGGATCGGAAGGCTCCATCCACTCAGCCGTGAAGTCTTCCGAGGAATAGAACGGCAGCGGCAGCGTGACGGCACGCACGGATGAAGTGGCCAGATACAGCGCCGCGCAGACTCCCAGCAGCAGCAGCAGCAGTCCTCCTTTAATGAACCGAGACACAGTCGAAGCGCCCGACAATGCCATAGCGTTTCCCTTCCTTGACGGTGTAGTTTGCGATCAAGCGGCCCTCTGCATCCCACCCAGACTGCAGTCCCTCTTCATATCCTTGGCGGTAATGATGCAGCGCGGATCGCTGACCGGTCTTGTAATAACCGACCTGCTCACCGTCGAACAGATCGTTCCTATAGCGATACACGAACTGTAGCTGTCCGCTCGGCCAGTAGCCCTTGTGAACGCCTTCGCGGTTCCCTTTCCGAAACCACTTCTCGTACGCCAAGCGACCATCGGGATAGAACGCCAAGGCCAGTCCGTGCCGCTTTCCTTGGTGATAGGGAGTCTTCCGAAACAGCTGTTGGTCGGCGCGCTCGATCAGCGTTCCAGTGAAGGGAATGCCGCTGTGCAGCAGCACGCCGTTGCGATTGGTCAGCGTCGGATCGCCAAATTCCAGAGGCAACTCCAGCGTCTGCTCTGGGAGTCCGGATCGCGAGCAGTCCAGACTCTGCAGCCCGAAAAGGACTGTGAACAGGAACCGGAGCAGGAGCCCGACCCAGCGACCCCTCACTTCGCCAGACAAGAGGAGTCGCACCGGGTCCGCCGAGCTATCTGGTGACAGTGCCAGGCTTGCCATAATAGCTGCCGCCATTGATCCAAGGTGCATCGTCGGTGACGTGGTAGTGATAGATTCCGTTTGGATACTCGGCAGTCGCGTGCTCGTGACCGTGGTACTTGTCGAGACTGGCTGACAAGAGCCGCGTTCCGTTTTCGACCGGTCCATACAGCGGAAAGCCATCGAGCAGGAATCCGAGCAGCGCGCTACTGCCGAACTTCTTGGTCAAAAACAGCGGCTCGGTGTGATAGTGATACTGCAAGCTAGGCGCGGGCGTAGGGTGACCATTATATTGGTCTAAGTTGTTAAACTCTAGTGTGTTTAACAGTGCACCCACCCCGTTATATTGATTAAAAATCACTACTCCATTGATGGCGATACCGATCGCTCCACCAGTCGTTGCGGCATGGGCAGCATCAACAGTCGGATTTTTTGGAATCCGAAACGTAATATCCTGTGCCGCCAGCGTGGGGTCCGAGATCATGCCCATCAAGTTGATGCTGGTGCTGAAGTTTGGGTTGGTGCCATTGTATGCCTCATAAGAAGCACTGGCTTTACCATAAAATGGAGATTTGTGATCGGGCAAGTCAGCTGTGTTGATTGTTACGGTGGTCGAATCCGAAGAGATCGACTTCACGTTATAGAATGCAGCGTACGCGGTCGGCATATCCGTAGAAGTGCTACTGCCACAACCGACCAAGCTCATCACGGACGCAAGAGTAAACAGTTCGTTTCGCATCAAGACCTCTTCGTTTTTAAGGGGAACAACTGCGTGTTCCAGCGCTGCTGTCGAGAAAGGGAACGCTGCAGCCTGAGACGTTTCCGCGACGGCAGCTTGAAATGCTATCAGAAGCGGCCATTTTGTGTGTGTAAAGATGAAGGTACAGGTAGGGCGCGGTCGCAGCGCGCTTCTGATATGGTCGCGCGCGCCTGGAGGCGACCTTGATGAGCGACGATCGAAGTTCTGAAGACGCGAGCCGACTCCGTGTGGAGGCCGAGGCTGCGGAGGCGGTGGCTGCGGATCTGAAGACGCTGCACAGCCTGGGCTACGCGCAGGAGCTGCTCCGCCGAATGAGCGGATTTTCCAACTTCGCGATTTCCTTTTCGATGATCTGCATTCTGGCTGGCGGCATTACCTCGTTTCAGCTGGGACTGAGCAGCGTCGGGGGTGCCTCGGTGGGTCTGGGCTGGCCGCTCGGCTGTCTGTTTTCGCTGTGCTTTGCGCTCGCGATGGGTCAGGTGGCCTCGGCATTTCCGACGGCAGGCGGGCTCTATCACTGGGCCGCGATTCTCGGTGGGCGAGGCTTTGGCTACCTGACCGCTTGGTACAACCTGGCCGGTCTGGTCACGGTGATGGCGGCAATCAACGTCGGAGCGTACCTGTTTGCGGCCAGTGCGCTCGGACCGCTATTTGGATTTGATCCGGCGCAGCTCCATTCAACCCAGACATTTATTTATCAAATTACCGGAGTATTAACGATTACAACATCACAAGCATTGTTCAACCATCTCGGAATCAAAATTACAACCAAACTGACTGACTTTAGCGGCTACCTAATTTTCTTTGTTTCACTGGCGTTGACGCTGGCGATGTTATTCTATGCCAAGAGCATCGATCCTTCTCGTTTGATATCATTTATAAACTACAGTGGACCCAAAGGCGGCGAGATCTGGCCACAAACCAATAATATTACGTGGTTGTTTCTGCTTGGGCTATTACTACCTGCCTATACGGTAACTGGATTTGACGCGTCCGCACATATCTCGGAAGAGACCATTGGCGCCGCTGAAAATGTTCCCAAGTCGATGATCCGGGCCGTGCTGTATTCGGGCTTGTTTGGCTTTGTCATGCTGGCTGCGATCGTGCTGGCCGCGCCCAGTCTGGATGAAGCGGCAGCGCAAGGGGGTCGTTCCTTCTTTTTCATCGCCGAGCAGGTGCTGCCTACCAATGTTCGGATCTTTCTGTATGTCGGGATTGCGCTCGCTCAGTATCTGTGCGGACTGGCGACCGTGACCTCTGCTTCGCGGATGGCGTACGCGTTTGCCCGTGATGGTGGACTGCCGTTTTCTCGCGCGCTCAAGCGAGTCAGTCCGCGCTATCGAACCCCCGCCATCGCCATCTGGACGGTGGCTCTGCTCAGCATCGTCTTTACGGTCTATACGCCGATCTACTCGACGATCACGGCAGTCTGTACCATCTTCCTTTACATCTCCTATTTGATTCCCATCGCGCTCGGATTTTTTGCCTGGCAGCGATCGTGGAAGAAAGTCGGACCGTTTACTCTGGGGCGCTTCTATCGACCGATTGCGGCCCTGTGTGTGCTCGGCTGCAGCGGCGTGATCTTTATCGGGGTGCAGCCACCGAATGACAAGGCCTTGGGAATCCTGCTCGGCTCGCTGGCGATCACGGCGTTCTTCTGGATCGTGTCAGAGCGAAAGAACTTTCGGGGACCCCCACAGGTGTCTCGCACCGACTGATGCGCAGCCGACTTGTCACCCTGATTGGACTGGATTTCGGATCGACCACCTGCAGCGCAGTGGTGGCCGAGGCCCGTCTTACAGAGCACTGTGCAACGGGTCGCCGCGAGCTTGAGCAGGCCGTCACCCGCTATCGATCGACGCTGGTCATGACTCCTTTTGTGGGACAGACAGAGGACGTGCTCGACTTGGAAGCAGTGGATCAGCTGATCGAAGGCTGGCTGCGCGCGGCGGAAGTGAAGCCGGACGAGCTGTTTGGCGGAGGCGCTCTTATCACCGGTCTGGCCGCTGGAACAGCGAATGCGACCCAGCTGACTGCGCTGCTGCGGAAGCGCCTGCAAGATGCGGTGATTGCCACGGCGAGTGACCCCTGTCTGGAGTCGTTTGTGGCGTTCATGGGAAGCTGTGCCAAGGCCTCTGGGAAGGAGCCGCAGACTCCCTTTCTCAACCTGGATATCGGCGGAGGAACCACCAACCTGGCGCTGGGAATGAATGGAGAAGTGCTGCGAACCGGCTGTCTACAGATCGGCGCGCGTCACCTTCGCTTTGCACCGGGAACGCTGCGACTCACCGGCGCTTCTCCGCTCGGGCGACGGCAGCTTCAGTACTTAGGAATCGCAAAGGAGCTTGGGGAAACGCTGAGGTTGGCCGAGATCGAGTGTCTGCTCGACTACTATGTCACGCTGCTCCACAGCGCCTGCACCGGACAGCGCGGCGAACTTCAGACAGCTCTGGGACAACAGTTCGAGCAGGTGGAGCTACGAATTCCGGAAGGACTGCCGCCGCCCAAGCTGGCCTTTTCAGGAGGGGTGGGCGCGCTCATTCATGCTCGGCTCGCTGGGGACACGCAGCCGCCAAGTACCTGTTACGGAGATCTCGGACCCCATCTGGCAGAGCGGATTGTGCGCTCGCCGCTCCTTCATGGAGAGATCGTACAGAGTGAACATGCGGGCCGCGCCACGGTGTATGGACTGCTGGAGCATGCGACGGTGATCTCGGGATCGACGCTGTTTGTGAGTCGGCCCGAGCTGCTGCCGCTGCGAGATCTGCCGATCCTCGGATCGATCTCTTCCCAGTCGAGTCCGATCGCGCTGCACGATGCGCTGCTCCTTCTGCGCAGGAGTCCGGGCGGGGGCGCGCTGCGGGTCCGCTTGTTCACTGCCGGTCTGCACGAGCTGCGGACCTTGGGAGTGCGACTTCAGGAGTCTATCCGTGCGCTTCACTTTCCACCGACCCATCCGATCGTTCTGCTGCTCGCAGAGAACCTTGGCAAGGTGCTTGGCGCGTATGTCACAGGATTTTCTGCACTGAACATCAACCTGCTGGTTCTCGACGAGATTTCCGTTCGATCGGCGCGCTTTGTGCAGCTCGGTCGACTTCAAGATCAGGTGATTCCGGTGTCATTTTATGGACTCCTACCGTAGCTCTGCTTCCCCACGGAGAGATCATGCCGACCCTAACGCCTCTGTCCGCGATTCCTGTTCCCTCACCCCAGCCCGAGCAGACCTACACGCGGGAGCTGCTCGGTCGCCGCTTTTCCTTTGTCGGACTCAAGCGACTGCTTGGTGCGGCTGACTACAGCAAGGCCGGAGATCGCAGCGCCGGACTCTCTGCCCACAGTGAAGTGGAGCGCGAGGCTGCCCGATCGATCCTGTCCGAGCTGACTCTGGCTCATCTATATGAACATCCGCTCACCGACGACAAAGGACACGTCGATGCGGTGATGCGCGTCAACTATGACATCGAACAGGAGTCCTTCCGTGCGCTGTCCGGACTCACGCTGGGAGCGCTCAAAGATCACCTGCTGCAAGCGGAGGGGGTTGAGATTTCGCGCGTGGGCCAAGCGCTCACCGGGGTGATGGCAGCGGCCCTGACCCGCTTGTGTGATCCGCATGAGCTGATCTTTCTGTCTCAAAAGATCCATCGACCGACACAGGCCCGCACGCTGCTCGGTGCCCCGGGAACGCTGTCGTCGCGGCTACAGCCGAATCATCCTACCGATGATCTGCGCGGCCTGACTTTGCTGCTCTATGCAGGGCTGTCGATTGGATCAGGGGATGCGCTCTTGGGAGTCAATCCTGCCGTCGATACAGTGGAAAATGTCGCAGCGATTGTGAACCTGCTCGATCGGGTGCGGCGCACGCTCGGGGTTCCAACCCAGATCTGCTGCCTGGGTCACATAAAGACCCAGCTGGCGTGTCTTGCGCAAGGCGTCCCGATCGAGATTCTGTTTCAGAGTGTGGCCGGTACGGAATCGACGCTGGTTGGTGAGTTTGACGTGACCATTGAGCTGCTCGATGAAGCGTATCGGACGATGGCGGCACGCGGTCCTCTGCACGAACAAGCCCGCCAGTTTCTGTACTTTGAAACCGGACAGGGCAGCGAGTTCACGTACGGCAAGCACAACGGAATCGACATGAGCACCACCGAGGCGCTCTGCTACGGACTGTGCCGCCGCTACGACCCCTTTATGGTCAACAATGTCACCGGCTTCATTGGTCCAGAGACACACCTAGACAGCTTCGAGATGATTGTGTCGAACCTGCAAGATCACTTCATGGGAAAGCTGCTCGGACTGCCGATGGGAATGGCTCCTTGCTACACGCTGCACTCGAGAATCACCCAGGAAGGACAGCAGCTGGCGACCGAGCTGCTCACGGCGGCGGGAGCGAACTACTACATGGATGTGTGCCATGGCAGTGACCGCATGCTGGCCTACTTCGATACCAGCGGACACGATGTCCAGACCCTGCGCGAGATCCACGGAAAGCGGCCCGGTGCAGAGTACTTGCAGTGGGCAATCGCACGCGGAATTTTTCAGGAAGAGAGCGGACGGATCGTGCGCGGAAGAGCGTGGGGAGACATCGGACAGTTTGTGTCACAAAGTGAGCTTGCGACGCTGCTCGCGGCGACCCCGGGGATGCACGGCTTTGCGACGGCAGGACCGCGACCAAGTGAGTCGGTGAGTCGCAGCAGTCGGCTCCATCAAGCGATCGCGCGCGAAGCCATCTATACCGAGCTGGAGGTGCAGTCTCTGCAAGCGGCGCTGCCGTTTCGGATCATTCACACTGCGGCAGGAAGCAAGGAAGCCCACTTACAGTCACCGGACCTTGGGGCACGACTCACCCAGCGTAGCGCGGACATACTCCTTACAGAGACACATCGCGTCCAGATTGCGGTGTCTGATGGACTGAGCGCGGCGGCGGTTCATCACAACATTCCCGAGCTGGTTCCGGTACTCCTCGATGGCTTGCAGGGACTCGGGCTCAGCGTCGGGCAGCCGATCCTTGCACCCTACGGTCGGGTCAAGCTGGCAGAGTCTCTTCTGGACCGACTGGATGCCGAGCTGCTTGTCTACCTCATCGGGGAGCGTCCTGGTGGTGATGCCCAAGCGTCGTGCTCTCTGTCGGCTTACCTTGTGTATCGACTGCGTGATCCAGCGGTGCAGGAAGCCGCTGCGCGCTTTGCCCACTCTCCCAACATCCGCTTTGAATACTCTGTCCTGTCCAACATTCACCAAGGTGGACTACCCCCGTTAGAGGCCGGCGCGGTGCTGCTGGAAAAGATCCGCGACATCTTGCGCCATCAAGCGGCAGGGAATCGATTGACTGCGCTGCTGCACACTCATTAGAACTTGATGCGTCGCAGCTTAGAACTTGATGCGCCGCTCGTTAGAACTTGATGCGTCGCTCGTTAGAACTTGATGCGTCGCTCGTTAGAACTTGATGCGTCGCATCAGGGCACGCGGCAAGACCGAGATCGCAGTCATCACCAGCTCCCAGACGAGCGGCGTATAGACGACCGGTCGCGGACAGAGCAGCGCGGCCCGCACCTCTTTCGCCACCTGATCGGGCTCCCCCGCAAACGGAGGCGGACGCAGCCCAGCGGTCATGCCGGTCTTCACAAAGCCCGGTCGTACGCAGATAACACGCAGACCAGACGAGTAATATCTGTGATCAAGTCCGTTCAGATACGCCGCCAGTCCGGCCTTGCTGGCGCCATACAGCACCACCGGCTTGCGCGCACGATCTCCCGCGACGGAACCAAACACACACAGCGTGCCGCCGCCTTGCGACAAGAGCAGCTTGCGCGCGGCTTCACAGAACATCACCGTGGCGACAAAGTTGACGTGCAGCAAGCGCTCGGTCCGCGCCGGATCGGCTTCCAGCTCTTCTTGCGTACCAAACAGACCCGCCGTCACCACCACCGCATCGATCTGTCCCAGCGCATGCTGGGCGTCGGCCAGCGCGGGATCGAAGGTATCACTCTGTTCGAGATCACAGCGCGCCGTTCCGGCCACAGCGCCCTGCCCTCCGCGTACCACCAGATCGGCTGCACTGCGGGTCAGATCGGTAGCATCCCGACCGAGCAAAAAGACCCGATCGCCGCGCTCTGCACACAGGCGTGCCAGGGCTCGACCCATTCCTTTGGTGGCCCCCAAGATCACTACGTTCATGGCTTGTCTCCGAACAGTCGCACCGACTGCGCACTGCGCAGGTGATGATCGGGGTCCCACTTGTCGCGCACCTTTTGCCACGCAGAGAGACGCGGCTCCATCTGCGCAAAGTGCTCGGGACGGGTCAGCGCATCTTTGGTGAGGTAGATGCGACCCCCTTCACGAATCACCAGCTCATTGAGTCGATCGATATGTACTTGGGTGTGATCACGCAGTGCCAGATCGAGCGCAATCGAAGTCCCCGGCATGGGAAACGACAGCATGCCTTTGCCCTGCGCTCCACAGTCTTTCAGCACGCACAAAAAGGACGCTCCCCCTTGCGAGGTCAAGAGCTCTAGGAAGCGCCGCACGGAGCCTCTGCCCGCCGACGCTGGCAGCACCGCCTGATGTTGGGTAAAGCCGGCCTTCCCATAGATGCGATTCCAGTTCCGTATCGAGTCGAGCGGATAAAAGAACACTTCGGGAGAGACAAGGCCGCGCCGCACCTGCGGAACGTGCTGATGATAGACAGCGGCATTGAACAAACGGACGGACTGCTCGGACATCACCCACGAAGGAAGCTGAAACGGAACCCGCAGCCGCAGCTTGGGGGAAGGAGCCCGCTTGGGAGCCTCTGCTTCCGTCGCCCAGCGACCTCGATAGAGAATCCCTCGACCCATTGCGGGACCGCTCTTCAGACAGTCGATCCACGCCATCGTCATCGGATATTTCTCTGCCGCTTCCCCCAGTGCCCCCAGCAGTCGATCGAGATCGGGAACGCGCTCTGTCTCTTGATAAATCCAGCAGGAGGGAATCCGCGCCATCCGGAACGTCACTTCCAGAATGTGTCCGGTCAGTCCCATCCCACCAATCGTGGCGTAAAACAGATCGGGATGAAGCTCGGGCGAGCACTCGACAATCCGACCGTCTCCGACCCGGACTCGCAGCGCGGTGACATGCTCACCAAAGCAGCCTGCGACGTGGTGGTTCTTGCCATGGACATCAGAAGCGACCATTCCGCCCAGCGTCACAAACTGCGTCCCCGGCGTCACCGGAACAAAGAAGCGACGCGGCAAAAAGATCCGATTCAGCTCATACAGAGACAGGCCGGCTTCGGCGCGCAGCAGCCCCGACGCTTCGTCAAACGCCAGGAGTCGATCGGCCAGGACCGTGCCCACCACCAGCGGCTGCGAAGCCGGTGGCACCGCCGAGTCTCCATACGATCTCCCGAGTCCGCGCGACAGCGGCACCCCTTCCGTTGCAGAGACGAGATCTTCAGAGAGTCGCTCCTCCCCGAGCGTCCCTACCCCACCCCAGCCAGCAATTCGCGTACTAGCTCTCATGCGCTTGTTCTTCGCTTCCTAACATGTCACTCCATGCTCTATCAGGCTTCGCCGGGTTTGGGAAGCGATGGGAAGTAGGAGCTACTCTGACACGGACAGGGACTGCGCAATCAGGGCTTGGACAAACGCGGCCTCGTCTTGCGGATCTTTCTTGGGTGGCGGACCGTCGAGATCGCGGCAGGTCAATAGCTCAGCAGGAATGTCGTCGAGAAACCGACTTGGATGCTTGGGCCAGCCACCGCGTAGCTCGGAACGCGACAGGTACAGCTGGCTGCGCGCGCGGGTGATTCCGACGTAACAGAGCCGCCGCTCTTCGGACAGATCGGAAGCCGGAGTGTCTTCGCCCGGATCATTCCCTTCCGCAGGCCGCCGCCCCGCAATCGTATGGTCGGCTTCACGCGGTGCCAGCGATCGCTTGTGGGGCAGGATCTCTTCTTCTAGTCCAACAAAGAAGACCACCTTCCACTCCAGACCTTTTGCCCCGTGCAGCGTCGACAGCGTCACTTGATCTTGCAGCGAGTCATCGACATCTTCCTCCTGCGAGGAGATCGACAGCCGATTGAGGTACGCCAGCATGTCAAAGTCCGCTCCCGCTTTCTCTGCATAGCGCTGCATGCTGCCCAGGAACTCGGTCAGGTTGCGCAGCCGCCACTCGGCCTGCTTCATCGTCGGTCCGGCCCGCACCAGATCATCTTGCACCCCGGCCTCTCGCAGCAATTCCTCGGCCACTTCCTTGAGCTTGCCGGGACCACTCTGCACATACAGCTGTTGAAACTTTTCGATCGTGCGGACAAAGCGATGGAGCGCCGTCATCACCCGCGAAGACAGCGCTTCATGAGGCGGCGCAGCGTCGGAAGACTCACTCGCAAACAGATCGAGCGATCCGGTCTTTTTGGCAAACAGCTCGCGAATCACTTCCCACAGCGACACATCGGCTCGCCGCTTCCGCGCCACTTTGTGAAGCTGTGACAGACCTTCCATCGCTTGGGTGCCAATGCCGCGCGGCGGATAGTTGATCACTCGGCGCAGCGACAGCTCATCGTGCGGATAGGAGATCATCTTCAGATACGCCATCGCATCTTTGACCTCTTTGCGATCAAAAAATGCTTGGCCACCAATGACGTGATAGTCGATGCGCGCCTGCCGCAGCGCTTGCTCGATCGCCTCGCTCTGCCGGCTGGTCCGATACAGCACCGCCACGTCGCGCAGATCGCACTTGTTTGCCATCACCAAGCTGTCGATCTCTTCGGCCACAAACGCCGCTTCCGCATCTTCATCAGGAGCCGTCACCAGCTGGATCGAATCTCCCGCGCCACGCTGCGTCCACAGGGTCTTGTCGTGCCTTGTGGCGTTCTTGGCAATCACCGCATTGGCCGCCGCCAAGATCCGCCCCGTCGAGCGATAGTTCTCTTCCAGCTTGATCACCGTTGCGCCAGGGAACTGCTTTTCAAACTGCAAGATGTTGCGACTGTCGGCCCCTCGCCAGGCATAGATCGACTGATCATCATCGCCGACCACTGCCAGGTTGCCATGCTGATGACAGAGCAGCCGCAGCAATTCCAACTGACAGTGGTTGGTGTCCTGATACTCGTCGATCATCAGGTAGCGGAAGCGGGTCTGCCAGCGACTCCGGACTCGCTCTTCCTCACGCAGCAGGCGCAGTGTCTCGACCAGCAGATCATCGAAGTCAAGCGCGTGCAGAGCCCGCATTCGCTCGACATAGCGCGGATAGACCTCGGCGGTGAAGCCATCGTACTCACTGACAAAGCGGGCCTTGCGCACCTGGGTGATGAAGTCTTGCGGAGTCAGCCCGGCATTCTTGGCGCGACTGATGCGACTGGCGATCGACTTGACCTCGAGCTTGCGACCGTCCATGTGCGCGTGACGCAGGATCTCGCGAATCACGCCCAGCTGATCAGAGGTGTCATAGACCGAGAATCCCGTCGGCATTCCCAGTACCGCCTGCTCACTCTTTAAGATCAGGAGTCCGAGCGCGTGAAACGTTGACAGCATCACTCCGCGCGCGATGCCACCGACACACAGACGAGAGACTCGCTCGCGCATCTCATCGGCGGCCTTGTTGGTAAAGCTGACGGCCAAGATCGACTCGGGACGGACTCCTTTGTCGAGGAGGTGCGCGATCCGATAGGTGATGACGCGGGTCTTGCCAGAGCCGGCACCGGCCAAGACCAGCAGCGGACCCTCGGTGGTGACAACCGCCTTTTGCTGCGGCGGATTGAGGTCACTAAGCCGAATCGGCATGGCTCGGCAAGGAAGCACAAGTTTCCCTTTCTGGCCAAATTTTTCGGATATAGTCCGCCGCCATGCTGTCCGCATTTACTCGTCATCCGTTTCGCTTTCTGACAGTCGGTGGCTTTCTCTCCGTCGGGCTCTTGGTCTGGGCACTGCCTCCCCAAGCAGGCGCTGGGGCCGCTGGCAAGGCCAAGACCCAGGCCGCTCCAGCTGGTGAGGTTGCCAAGCTGACCTATCCCGCCACCAAGACCGTCGATCACGTCGACGAATATCACGGGGAAAAGGTCAAAGATCCCTACCGCTGGCTGGAGTCGCTCGACTCGGCAGAGACGCGGCAGTGGGTCGAGGAGCAGAACAAAGTCACCTTCGGCTATCTGGAAAAGATCCCCGGTCGCGACAAGCTCAAGCAGCGACTCACCGAGCTGTGGAACTTCGAGAAATACTCTCCGCCCGTTAAGGAAGGCAGTCGCTACTTCTACAGCTACAACAGCGGCCTTCAGAACCAGAGTGCGCTGTATACGATGTCGTCGCTGGATGGCACTCCGCAGCTGCTGCTCGACCCCAACACGCTGGCCAAAGACGGCACGGTTGCACTCGCGGGAGTCAACATCTCGCACGATGGCAACCTGATGGCGTACGGACTGTCAGCGGCGGGATCGGACTGGCAAGAGTGGCGAGTCCGTGATGTTCAGACTGGCAAAGATCAGCCCGACCTCCTCAAGTGGATCAAGTTTTCAGGGGTGGCGTGGACCCGCGATGCCAAGGGCTTTTACTACGGTCGCTTCGACGAGCCGAAGACTGCGGGCAAGAGCCTGGAAGACGTGAACTTCTTCCACAAGCTGTACTATCACCGGCTTGGGACTGCGCAGGCGCAAGACACGCTGGTCCACGAGGACAAGGCGCACAAAGAGTGGCAGTTTGTGCCGCACGTCAGCGAGGACGGAAAGTACCTGATCGTGACGGTGGCCAAAGGCACTGACGACAAGTACCGCATCCTGTATCAGGAGCTCGACAAGCCGCAGAGCAAGCTGATTGAGCTGATCAATAACT
Source organism: Myxococcales bacterium (assembly GCA_016794465.1). Classification (GTDB taxonomy): domain Bacteria; phylum Myxococcota_A; class Polyangia; order Palsa-1104; family JAEUJZ01; genus JAEUKA01. The sequence goes on from JAEUKA010000066.1 coordinate 23,630, forward strand.
TCGAGGCGGAATACAGCTTCATCGGCAACGACGGTCCGGTGTTCTTCTTTAAGACCGACCTTCGGACTCCCAAAGCGAAGATCATTGCGATCGATACCCGCAAGCCTACCGAGCGACGCGAGCTGGTTCCCGAGTCCGCCGATACGCTGCAGCATGTCTCGCTGGTCAACAGTCAGTTTGTTGCGACCTATCTGCACGATGCGACCACGCAGGTGAAGGTGTTTGATCTGACGGGCAAGCTGGTCAAAGAGGTGGCGCTGCCGGGGCTCGGGACCTCGATGGGATTTCAAGGTCGGCGCAGTCACAAAGAGACGTTCTTTGCATTCACGAGCTACAACACCCCAGCGACGATCTACCGACTCGATCTGACCAGCTTCGAGAGCAAGCTGTGGAAGCAGCCGCAGCTGAAGTTCCAGCCGCAGGACTATGAAACCAAGCAGGTGTTCTTCCCCAGCAAGGACGGGACGCGGATTCCGATGTTCCTGACCTCACGCAAGGGACTGGCGCTAAACGGACAGAATCCAACGTATCTATATGGCTACGGCGGCTTCAACGTACCGATTGTGCCGGGCTTCAGCGTCGCCGACTTGGTGTGGATGGAGCACGGCGGACTGATTGCCTATGCCAACCTGCGCGGCGGCGGTGAGTACGGGGAAGAGTGGCATCGCGCCGGCACCAAGCTGCGCAAGCAGAACGTCTTCGATGACTTCATTGGCGCGGCTGAGTGGCTGATCAAGAACAAGTACACCTCGACGCCCAAGCTGTCGATTGCCGGCGGATCGAATGGCGGACTGCTGGTGGGGGCCGCGATCACGCAGCGACCGGACTTGTTCGGGGCGGCGATTCCGGCGGTGGGAGTCATGGACATGCTCCGCTTCCACAAGTTCACAGTGGGCTGGGAGTGGATTGATGACTACGGCTCGGCGGACAATGCCGAAGAGTTCAAGGCGCTCAAGGCGTACTCGCCGTATCACAACCTGAAGCCGGGCACGCAGTATCCAGCGACGATGGTGACCACCGCCGATCACGATGATCGAGTGGTTCCGGGACACAGCTTCAAGTTTGCCGCCGCGCTGCAAGCGGCGCAGAAGGGACCGGCACCGGTTCTGATTCGCATTGATGTGCGCGCAGGTCACGGAGCCGGCAAGCCCACCGGTAAGCGCATCGAAGAAGCCACCGATCGACTGGCCTTCTTGGGCAAAGTCCTCGGCGTCGATTTCACCAAGTAGAGAGGATTTCCCATGGCAGGTAGTGTCAACAAAGTCATTGTCATTGGTCATCTCGGGGCCAATCCAGAGCTGAAGTACCTTCCGTCCGGTCAGCCGGTGTGCGAGATGCGCGTCGCGACCAGCGAGACGTACCGCGATCGCAACGAGCAGCCGCAAGAGCGAACCGAGTGGCACCGCATCGTGGTGTGGGGCAAGACGGCGGAAAACTGCTCGAAGTTTCTGCAGAAAGGTCGCCAGGTCTATATCGAAGGTCGGCTGCAGACGCGGTCCTGGGACGACAAGGAAGGCAAGAAGCAGTACATGACCGAGATCGTCGCCAACTCAGTGGTGTTCTTGGGTGGTGGTGGCGGTCGCGAAGAAGGTGCTCGCGAGAGCGGTGGCTATGCACCTCGGGAAGCTGCTTATGGTGGCGGAAGCAGCGGGGGCAATGGTGGCGGCGGTGGCGGCGGTCGTTATTCCCGTCCTGCTCCGTCCGAAGCCCCCCCTCCGATGTCCAGCGAGCCCGGCGACTTCGCCGCCGAAGACGACATCCCGTTCTAGTCAGCGCTTGGCGGCGTCTGCTTGCTGGATCTCACTGCGTAGTCGCAACAGCAGCGCCGCAGCTGGCAGGACCACAAGCATTGTGGCTACGAAGAACAGCGGCCAGCCTACGTGACTGGCCAGGACTCCTGACACGCCACCCAAGACTCGACCGAGCGCACCGGATGCGCTCACCAGCAGCGCGTACTGCATCGCCGAGTAACGCCGACTGCACAGCGCCATCAGGAACGCATCCAGGGCCGCAATCGCCAGTCCCGTACACAGATGGTCAACCCCCACCGCAGTGACGAGCAAGACGTGATGCTTTCCGGTCAGTGCCAGCACCGCATAAGACAAGTTGGCCAGACCCTGTAGAAGCCCGGCCAGCAGCAGCGATCGAAACAGACCCAAGCGCGCCGTCAGTGCCCCACCTGCGAGCGTTCCCAGGATCGTGGCGGCAATCCCAATCACCTTGTAGACGATGCCGATCTCACTTTGTCCAAACTGCAAGGACAGCAGAAACGGCATCACCATCACATTGGCCAAGGTGTCCCCGACTCGATACAGGGTGACAAACAGCAAGATGGTGATCGCGCCGGGACGCCGAAAGAAGTCAACCAGCGGCTCGATCACCGCCGCAGAGACAGAGGACGGCGGGCGGACCTGCGCAGGCTCGGGCGCACACCACGAGGTCACCATGCCCACGGCCATCGCCAGCCCCGACGCTGCATAGACCGCTCGCCAAGACCAGTGATCCGCCACGATCAGCGCCAGGCCACCGGTCAGGAGCATCGCAATCCGATAGCCGAGCACAAACACCGCTGTCCCGGCAGCCCGCTCCTCTCGCTCTAGCAGATCACTGCGATAGGCATCAGTAACGATGTCTTGACTGGCCGACAGAAACGCCACCGAGAGAGCCAGCACAGCGACGGCTTGAATCGACTCGCGGGGATTACACAAGCTGAGCAAGAGCAGCACCACACAGAGCGCCGCTTGAAACGCCAGCATCCAGCCGCGCCGACGCCCAAGCAGCGGCACCGTGAAACGATCCAGCAGCGGTGCCCAGACAATCTTGAGCGCATAGGGCAGACCAACCCACGACAGAATCCCAATCTGCGACAGCGACATTCCAGACGTAGCCAGCCACGCCGACAGCGTCGAGCCGGTGAGCAGCAGCGGCAGGCCCGACGAAAAGCCGAGCAGCCACATCAGCAGCACACGGCGGCTGCGAAACACCTCAATGCCGATTCCCATGATCCGCCTGGTCGATTCCTACTGGGGCGGCTTGGGAGCCAGCGTCACCGACGCCAGCACAAACGGATCGTAGGCCAGTCCGAGCGGATTGCCGGCCTTGAGCAGTCCCAGCCGCGCCCCCCGTACCGCCTGACCAATCGGCTGACCGGACAGAAAGCGACCGAGACACTCCTCTGCAAATGCGCGGGCGAGCGGCTCGAAGATGGTGATCTCGGTCCCGATGACTCCGGTAGCTTGCGCGACTTCCACAAACTCGGTCACCAGATCCATCACTTGCTCGGGGTCGAGCGCGACGGTGTGACAGCCATTTAGGAACACCAGCGGTCGCGGATCAGTCCAGCGAATCCGCTTGCGAAACAGACTCGCAGGAGTAATCGCTTCGCCCTTCCCTACTTCCAGATACGGCATGTCGCGCACCATCCCGCCATGACAGTAGAAGTAGACGATGTGGGAGTGTCCCTCGCGCATCACCTCAAACGTCTCGGGCGCACTGTCGGCACACTGCCAGATCAGATCTTTGCGCAGCGCCTTGAGCGCTTTTTCGTGGATCGCAAACTCCCGCAGATCGAGCGAGACACACGCCGACAGCTGCGGCCTGTGTTCATACCGGATCGTCGGCTGTGGATCGGTACGATTGGGCCCAGTCAGTGGCATTCCCAAGAAGTGACGGTAGCCCCAAAATCCACTCGGACAGATCGTGGTGTCGCTGTCATAGGAAGGGCAGCGGCCCAGCAAGCAGTCTGTCTCTTCCAAGGGTCGGGCAGAGTCCATCGCAGAACGGAACGCGGGACAGATCTTGTAGGCACTCGCGGGCTGACCATCATCCAGCGGCTGATCGTATAGGAGTGCAGCAGGAACCATGTGTCGCGCAGTCACTTTGCTGGCGATCTGAACCAAGCCGGGCTCTCTCATCAGCGCTTGCAGATCCCAGCTCGCCTCGACGCTGCCGGCCAGCCCTCGGATGATTCCTACGTAAAAGCGCGAGCCACTGACCGCAAGCGGAATCAGGTCGGAATACAGCTGCGCAAGGAGCTTGGCGCGTGGCTGCTCGGCATAGCGATAGGACTGACCACCGCTGGATCCTTTCCAGGGCTCTTCATCTCCCCAAGCGGCTCGGTGCAGTGCACCCCGCGCATGACGAATGTGACTGTGCAGCGTGTCTTCATCCAGCGAGGCGTCCTTGCGCACCTCGCGCTTCCCATCGCTGCCAAAAAAGCGAAAGCTGTGCGTGCCATCGTCGTTGTCATTCAGGAGCACACTCAGCTTGTGCGGCACCACTCGCTGCAGCAACCCCGACTGTCCCACCGAATCGGCAATGCTGTAGTCCAGCAGCGATCGCAGGGCCGGCGGACTGTCCACATCGCGCGGCTGTTGATCTACGTCCACAGTCACAATGCGGGACTGTAGAAGCACATGGTTGCAGTAGATGTTGCAGCGCAGCCGCAGCGAATTCCCAAGTGCGACGTGTTCGGGAACGGACACCGGAAAGAACAGTCGCTGCAGAGTCTGAAGCTCGGGAAGCTGTGGGGATGGCTGCCGCTGCACAATGGCGGCGCCGCTGTCGGACAGACGCAGCTCTCCAACGCAGGCGGTGTCATCCAGAATCAGCTCGCCTGGGAACGCAAACAGCACCACCTTCAGCGTCGCTCCCGCGTGGGCGTATTCCTTGGGAATCGACACGGTCTGTAGCTCGATCGACTGCGCCACTTGCTCGCCCAGCTGTAGCCAAAAAAAGTAGTGACCTCCGCGTAGAAGTGCAGTCTGGGGACTGAGCGGCTGTTCCGGAGTCTGCTGCGCTGCAAAGCCAGTGCTGATGACGGCGGGGGATGACTCAGGCGGAGAGGGTGGCTCAAAAGGCGCATCGTCCGCGCTGCTGTCCAACGACAGGGTCCGCGACCCCCCCCTTGAGATGATGCCAATGGCGGTCGGCGGCCTTGCGGGTTCGTCGGGTCCATCCCCGGCACAGGCCGATTCCTGCGGTGCGCTCTGCCAGGGAACAGAAGCAGCAGCGTTCAGCGTTTCTAACACCGCATCCAACAGCAGTCGCTGTTCAGCAGGACTGGCAAGCTGAGACACTCGCCAGCGCAGACTCCGTTTCGGCTGCGGATGTCGCGTCGCTGCTTGCTGCGTGGGAATCGCGAGCGTACATCGTGCCAAAAACGGTGCCAACGCGCGCAGCAGACTCGCTCTGTAGGAGTCCGACTCTGCCGTGGATGAAACAGAGTCTGTCGGACTCCCTTCGTCTTCGCTAGCAGCCTGCGCCAGCGCGAGCACAGAGCCGTCTTGATCGACAAACGGAGTCAGCGCGGGGTCCGCTTGACAGGCCGACTCCAGCAGCGCTTCACCCTCGCTGACGGACAGACACGCCACCAGCGCCGCCAGCGTCTCTGCTTTGTCCTTGGGAAGCAGCGGCAGCACGCGGACCGCCGCAAAGAGATCGGGCACCAAGTCCGGGGACAGAATCGGCGCCAGATCGATGATCACCGCTGGGTTCACGGCTCCGTGTGGACCAGTCGTCAGCCGAAAAAATACCTCGGACCAAAGAGACAGAAGCGCTGCGCTATAGCTCACAGAATTGCCCCTTGAAGCTCATCCGAACCGGGAGGTGTTCTCAGACGATGTTGGACTTCCGGTCGGTGCTGGCATCCATCGCGGACACAGTCTGCCGCATGGTGTCAGGAATGAAGGAATCGGCGGCTACGTTCTTGCGCCTTCCGTCGAGAAACCAGTCAACATCGAAGTTTTTCGAGATGCCGACAAGGAAGATCAAGATCAGAAAGTAGCCAAAGAAGCCGACGGCCAGACCGACTCCGTACGCACCAAACAGCGCACCATCGGGCTTGAACAGCGCCTGTACCGCCGCGCCGCCAATGATTCCTATCACCGTCACCACATCAGAGAGCTGCACGTCTCCTTTGCGATAGCGATTGATGTAGTACACATACCAGCCAATGATCGCGCCAAAGCAGCCAGCCCCCCACAGCTGCAGCGAGGTCACCGACTGCGTCACTCCTTGTGGATCTGCCATCGCACTCTCCTATTCGCCGCGCAGCCCCAGATTACGCGATCGCAACCGCTGGAGCAGCGCCAGCATCAGTTGATAGACTATCAGCGACCCGAGCGAGCTCCCGACAAACAAGAGCCCATTGCCCAGGCCCCGCCCCGAGGCATCCAGCCGCTGCAAAGCGACCGCCACTGCCACGGTTGCCAGCACCCACCCGAGTCCATGTCGCACCTGCAGCGGGAAGGAACGCATGCTGGCGAGCCATCCCCACACCACTGCAATACCGATCGGGCCGAGCAGGTGATTCATCGGCATGCAGCGCTACTTCTTGTCAGGCGCCGCTTCGTCATCAGGCTGCGGAGTCTGTCCCGAGGAAATGATCTCATCGATCTGATTCCACTCGCTCTCTGCCGCCCGCGCCCAGCCATCCGAGACTTGACTGGGAGAGACTGCCGACTCCGTGATAGGAACCGCCGAGGACTCTGCCACGACCTCCGCCGGTTCTTTGGACAGGTCCTCGTCGCTCGACTCTTGCTCGGACTGAAGCTGCAGCAGAAGCGCCCCGAGAGGCAGCTTGTTTTCAAACTTGCGACCGTCGGTGGGCTCGGGTGGTAGCTCGACCTCGCGACCGGCCTGGAACACCTTGTCGCACGCGGCCCGGAAGCGCTTCCACAGCGCCTCTTGCTCTTGCCGAGGCGCCGGTCCAATCCGTCGCCAGTCCGCCATCAGCTGCTTGAGCTCTGCTTCCGCCGAGTCCTGCGCGACATCCTCACGACTCGCCAGCTCTTCGGCCTTCTGACAGACCTCTTCCTTCTTCTTTTGGTTGCCCAGCCGCTCGGCATCGAGCTTCTCGTGCTGCACCTTGCGCCGCTCGAAGAACGCGTCACAGCCCTTGCGGAACCGCTGCCACAGCGCCTCGTTGTGTTCCTTCGGCGCCGGTCCGATCAGCTTCCACTCGGCTTGGAACTTCTTGATGAGCTCCGCCGCCGTCTTAAAGTCGGTTGACATCACCAGCCGCTCGACGCGAATGCAGAGCTCTTCCTTCTTGCGCTGGTTGTCTTCGCGGTCGGCGACAAGCTCGGCCACATGACCTTTGCGCTTCTCGAAGAACACGTCGCAGGCCGCACGAAACCGCTTCCACAGCTCCTCGCCTTGCTCTTTCTGCGCACGCGGCACCGGCCCCAGCTGCTTCCACTCGGCCTGCCAGGCCTTGACCGTGTCGGTGGCGACGCGCCAGTCCGTGACTTCGGTCAGTCCTTCGATCTGTTTGATCAGATCTTCACGCAGCTTGACGTTCTCGGCTCGCTCGGCTTCCCCGGCGCTGCGCACTGCTTCATAGACTGCATCCGCCGTCTGCTTGAACCGCTGCCACAGCGCTTCCGACTTCTCTTTGGGCGCGGGACCGACGGTCTTCCACTCGCTCTGCAGCTTCTTGAGGTGATCTGCCGCCGCCTGCGGATCGATGTCCAGATCACTCTTGACCACCTGTAGCAGCTCCTCGACCTGCGCACACAGCGACTCCAGGCGCGGCACATTGGCGAACCGCTCCCAGTCTTTTTGCTCGCGCAGGGCATGGACGCGAATCACCAGCTTGCTGCGCGCTTCGTCATAACGCTGTCGCGCATCCCGCCGTCGCTCAGCCGGCAGCGAGGTCAGGGCCATCACGGCTTCCTGCGCCTCCTTCAGCGCCTGCTCCGCCGGCTTCAGCTGCAGGTCTTCCTTCTCGCTCAGCTCGACCAGCTTCTGCGCCACCGCCAGCAGCTTCTCGAGGTTCTTTTGCAAGTTCTCGGTCCGCTGCTTCTCGCGCTCCTGCCGCTGCTCGCCTTCCTTGGCCAGCTCGGCATCCCGCTCGGCCTGTCGGGCTTTTTGCACCGCCTCGCGCTTCGCTTGCTGCTCGGATCGCGACTTGTCCTGCTCGACGCGCCGCTCGGCCTGTAGTCGTCGCTGTTCTTCGTCGCGGGCTTCTTGCTCCCGACGCTTTTGCTCAGCCACAAGCTTGGCTTCCGACTCCGCCTTGGCCAGCTGCTCCATTCGCTCGAGCAGCGCCTGCGCCGAGGCACTTGCCGCCTGAGAAACCTGGCCCGCGCTGCGAGCCGCTTGCTTCTTAGCAAACACGTCGCGACGCTCGAGGTAGCGCGCCGCCGCTCGCTCGAACCGCTTGCTGACCGGATGACTTGCGGGAATCGTCGGCAGCTCTGCCCAGCTCTTGCGCAGTCGGGACACAAAGCCGTCGGCATCTTCAAAGTCTTCGGTCTTGGCCGCTGCTTCCAGTCGGCGACACAGCTCTTCACGCTCGACCGCTGCCGCATCCACCGTCGGAGTCGCCGCTGGCGCTTTGTGAACCGCCGTCTTGCTGGCGACGGACTTTTCGGGCTTGGCCACTGGCGCACCGAGGGGAAGTCGCTTCTCCGCCTCGGCCCGCAGCAGCTTGAGCTTGGCCCGGCTCGCCACCTGCTGCAGCTGCCCCGGGTCTTTGATGCGCTCGAGCGCTTCGAGGAGCAGATCTTTTGGACCGTCGCTGCAAACCAGATCGGCCAGCGCCCCTTCGTCGCGAATCGCCAGCAGGGCCTGCCGCCGCAGCTTGGCGTCTTTGCACTTCTTGATCACCTCGACGAGCAGCTTGTCGTCGCGCAGTCGCTCCAGCGCCGCTTGCTGGACTGCCGCAAACTCGGCGCGACAGACCACATCGACGAGGACTCGCAGCGAGGTCAGGTGCGCCACTGCCGCCAGGCTCGCCGACTCATCTTCATCGGACAGCGCCACCGACAGCAACAGCTCACTGCGCTTGTCGGCGGCATCCCGTCGCAGCGCTTCGTCGGGATCGTGCTCGGCCACCTCTTCGAGCAGCTGCGGATCGCTGATCTTCTTGAGTGCGAGCCGCCTCACCCGGGCATCTTTGTCGCGCTTTACCACATGCCCCAGCTCGACGACATCCTCTGGAGTCAGGCTTTTGACGGCATCAATCCGAACTGCGGGGTCGCTGTGCTTCCAGCGGGGTCGAAAAAGGTCAAGAAATCCCATCGGTTATCACTCCGTAAACGGGCCGTACACTGGGACGAAATATACACGATTCGCCGCCTGACTCGGGGAACTGCAATGGCCGGAATAATTGGTATATGATGGGCCGACTTCGCAAAGTCTCCTTGAGGACCGATCTGTCCATGCGCGCACTACTCTTCTCGACGCTGCTCTGTGCCCTTTTGTGGCAAACCGGCTGTAAACCTAGCTACCCAAACTGCGAGGCAGACTCGGACTGTCCCGGGAATGCGCAAGGCCACGAGTTCTGCGTCAACGGCAAGTGTCAGGCCTGTCGTCCGACGGCAAATGACTGCGGACCGGGCAAAGCCTGCAATGGCGGTCGCTGCGAAGCGGTCCCCGGCTACTGCAGCAGTCACAGCGAGTGTCCGTCGGGACTGTGTGAGCAGAATCGCTGCGTCGCCTGCAAAAACGACAGTGGCTGCCCCGGCGGGACGCGCTGTAGTGCCGGTCGCTGCGAAAAAGACACGCGCAAGGCTTGTAAGACCAGCGACGAGTGCGCCGAGACGGAAGACTGCGTGGCGGGCCGCTGTACTCCCGTCGCAGGCAAGCGCGGCGGCGAGCTGTGTACGCCCCAGACCATCTACTTCGGCAGCGATCAGTACGAGCTGACTCCGGTCAACACACCGATCGTCGATGCCGTCTCGGACTGCGTAAAGAAAGTGGGCAAGCCGATCAGCATCCTTGGCTACACCGACTCACGCGGGACCGTCGAGTACAACCTGTCGCTATCCGAAAAACGAGCCCAGGCCGTCAAGCGGCGGCTGCGCGATCTGGGCTTCCCCGAACAGAACATGACGACGGTGCCGCGAGGCGAGCTGGACTCCTCGGGCAGCGACGCGTCAGGCTGGGAAAAAGACCGCCGGGTGGAGGTAAGTTTCCGATGACAAAGCCAGTGGTGCTGCTCTCGCTGGGCTTGCTTGCTTCCTGCGTCACCACCGAGGAAGGTCGGCGGATGCAGGATCAGATCGTCGAGCTTCAGCAGCGCTCGCTCAAAAATGAGCTGGGTGGGGTCGAGCTAAAAAATGAGATTCAGAAGCAGGCCGATGATCTGCGGAAGCTGCTCGATGAGGCGAAGCGACTGACGGTGAGCCTGGCCGATGCGTCGCAGAAAGCCGAGCGGGTGCAGCTCGATATTATGCAGGTGCAAGGCCGGTTTGAGGACATTCAGAAGCAGATCGAAGGCCTGCAGCGCAGCTTCTCCGATTACCGCAGTCAGTCGGACAGCAAGCTGGGGCAGATCAGCAGCACCCTGGCCAAAAATCCGCCGCTGCCCGAGAGCCCGGACACGCTGTATTCCGAGGCCCACACTCACTACGTCGCCGGTCGGTACGCCGAGGCGCGCTACATGCTCGATGCGTTCGTGGTGCGCCATCCAAACGATGTGCGGGCGGCGCGGGCGCAGTCGATGATCGGGGACTCACACTACGCCGAGGGCAAGTACCGCTACGCGATCTATGCCTATACCAAGATCCTCGATAACTTTCCGCGCAGCGACGAGGTCGAGATCGCGATCTTCAAAAATGGGCAGTCGTTTCTGCAGCTGAAGTTCTGCAAGGAAGCGCGGGCCTACTTCGAGCAGTTCGTGAGCCGCTATCCGAGGAGCCGCTTCCGCAGCGAAGCGACCGAGCGACTCAAAGAGATCACGCAGAAGGCCAAAGACAAGAGCGCCTGCACCACGTCGTAGGGCTCCCCAGCCGGCCCGGATTGCCGTAACATGGCCGCCCATGTCGCAAGCAGCAGGTCATACCGCCGGTGCCTCCTATCGAGGCGAGTTTCCCGTCGCGTTTGGCCGATATCTTTTGCTCAAGCGACTGTCACGTGGCGGGATGGGCGAGATCTTCTTGGCCAAGGTCGGCGAGATCCAAGGCTTCGAGAAGTTCGTCATCATCAAGAAGATCCTGCCGCAGCTGGCCGCTAACGATGACTTCATCACCCGCTTTATTGATGAAGCGCAGGTCGCGATCAAGCTCAACCACGTCAACGTGGCGCAGGTTTTCGAGGTCGGTCGCGTCGACGGTGAGTACTTCCTCGCGATTGAGTATGTCGATGGGCGCGATGTCCGGCGGATTCTGCGGCGCTGTCGCGAGACGGGGATGCGGCTGCCGGTGGATCTGTGTCTGTTCATTGCCCGCGATCTCGCGGCGGGGCTGGCCTATGCCCACCGTCGCACCGTCGCCAAAGGGCAGGCGCTGGCGCTGGTTCACTGCGACATTTCCCCACCCAATGTGATGGTGTCGTACGAGGGCGAGATCAAGATCATCGACTTTGGCATCGCTCGCTCGGCGCTGCGTACTGCGGACTCGAATCCCAACATCGGCTTTGGCAAGTTCGGCTACATGGCGCCCGAGCAGCTGATTCGCGGCGGCGTCATCGATCGGCGGACCGACATCTACGCGGCGGGAGTGGTCCTGTACGAGCTCTTGACCGGCGAGCGGCTGTATCAGTTTCCCGAGGGAACCGACTATCGGCAGATGGCGCGCACCGTGTGTCAGGGTCACTACTTGGCACCGTCGGCGCGGGACAACCGGCTGGATGCCTCGATGGATGCGATCTTGGCGCGGGCGCTGGCGGTGCGGCAGGAAGACCGCTACCAGATGGCCGAGGAGTTCCGCGACGCGCTGCAGCACAAGCTGTACTCGCTGAACCCGACGATCTCGGGGGACCGGCTGGCGAAAGTGATGGACGAGCTGTTCGCGACCGAGCGGCAGACGGAGTCCGATGAGCTGGCGCAGATGCGAGCGGTGGACTCGTCGGCATTTAAGGAAGAGATGGTGGGCGCAGCCGGTCATACGGTGACGTTTGCGCGCGCGCTCGAGTCCGAAAAGGGCGATGCCGATCCGACGACGCTGACGCCGCAGCTTGATGAAGAAGCCAAGACCACGGTGGTGCCGCAGAGTGGTCGCGCCGAGGCAGCGGTCGGCAAAGAAGCGGCGGTGGCCGGATCAGGCGGTGTGACGCCCAGCTTTCACAAGACCTCACCGACGAGGAAAATGTGGGCGCTGCCGCTCCTGTTCGGACTGTTCGCTTTTGTGGTGGTCGTGGGTGGTGGCGTGCTGTGGTGGCCGCGTGGCAAGAGCGTCTCGTCGCAGCCGACCGAAGGAGTGACCAAAGTGCCACTGACCGTCGAGTCGATCAAAGCGCCGCCGCCCGTGCTGCCCGACCTGGCCAGCCTGCCGGTGGAGCTGGTGAAGCCCGTGCAGCCCGAGGTGGTGAAGCCGCCGCCGCGCAAGCCGGTGCTCAAGCCGACAAGTCCAGTGAAGCCGATCAAGGAAGCGCTCGCGCCCGAGCAGGTCGATCGCAAGTTTCAGCAGGTCAAAGCCGAGTATCTGGAGTTCAAGCGCAACTTCGGCGCGCGGCTGGAAGAGCGCTGGCAAGAGATCCTGTCGGACATTGCGCTGGGACGCCGCGATCAGCGTGTCTCGGATGCGCTCGATGTGCTGCGTCGCGAGATGAAGTCGGCCCGCGAGCAGAGTGCCAAGCAGAAGTAGGCGCCGATTCCCAATCGACTCCCAATCGACTCCCAATCGATTCCTATTCGATTCCCAATCTAAATGTGCGAGACTCTGGATGTGCCGCCAGCGACGAGAGCACGCTTTGCCCAAAGCATCATGGTGGAAGTCATGCGACTTCACCCTTCCCAGCGAGAGGAAATTCGCAAGCGCTGCGGCATGGTCTGGCAAAAGATCGAGGAGACGCCGCCGGTAGCGTGGCTGGATGAGACAACCTACAACACGCTGACGGACTCGATTCGCGCGCAGCTTGGCAACGAACAGACCATTCGCCTGTATCGCGGCTTGGGTCGCAGAATCCTCGAAAATCCGAACTTCCAGAGCTTCATTGAATCGGTGATTCGCTTGTTCGGACTGTCTCCGCATACCTTGCTAAAAGCGGCGCCGCGTGGTCGAGAGGCCGTCGTCCGTGACAGTGGCACGCTGACCTATGAACAGGTGACTCCGTACTGCGCCAAGCTGCACCTGCGCAACTTTCCAGCGAGTACGTTCAAGAGCGGAACCACAGTGGTACTCCTGTCCGGTACGTTCCTGGGTCTGCTGGATGCAGCGGGTGTGTCCAAGACCGCCAGAGTCGAGACAACCGGCGTGGATCTGCTGGCCGGAAACGCGACCTTCGTACTCAGCTGGTAGAGATTCCACGCGCCCTGCGCACGGCAGCGGTCTTTTGTGATTAGACTGTCGCCATGCCGGTCATTGATCTCCATGGAGTCTCTCTTCACTACAACGACACCGACGGTGATGGCCCAGCAGTCCTGTTTTCCCACGGACTCCTGTGGAGCGGTGACATGTTCGCAGATCAGATCTCTGCACTGCGATCACGACTGCGCTGTGTGTCCTATGATCATCGTGGCCAGGGACAGAGTCCGCCCAGTCCGACTCCGTTTGATATGGAGACGCTGTATGAAGATGCGGTGGCGCTGATCGAAAAGCTGGCGCTGGGACCGGTTCACTTTGTGGGTCTGTCGATGGGCGGATTCATCGGAATGCGACTTGCTGCCCGTCGTCCAGAGCTGGTCCGTTCGCTGGTCTTGATCGATACCGCAGCCGATGCAGAGCCGCTGTGGAACATTCCCAAGTACAAGCTGCTGGCGCTGCTGGCGCGCGGGCTGGGATACCGGGCGCTGCTGGCTCCGATCATGAAGATCATGTTTGCGCCGGCCTTCCTTGGCGATCCGGCGCGCAGTGTCCAGCGTCAGAAAATGGCCGATCACCTGGCCGCGCTCCGGGATGAGCCGACGCGGGCGGCGCTACAAGCGGTGATCTCACGTCAGCCGATTGAACCGGAGCTGTCTCGGATCTCCGCGCCTACGCTGGTGCTTCATGGTCAAGACGACAAAGCGATTGTGGAGTCACGCGCGCGCACGATGGCAAACCAAATCCGCAACGCCCAGTTCGTTCTGATTCCCAATGCGGGTCATACCTCGACGGTGGAGGAGCCCGCCGCCATCAACGCCGCCCTGTCCAAGTTCCTGTCTCAGCAAATCGCATAATCGCCCCATCACTGGGCGGTTAAGGAGTCTCTGTTGCGTCGCTGTCCATGACTTCGTGACAGCAGCCTCGGCCCTGCGCTTGTCCGTTCTGGAGCTGCAGCAGCCGGGCACAGCGAACGCGGACTTCCTGGTTCACTTCACGCACCATCACATCCTGCGCAAACTGACTGCGATAGCGCACCAGCGTGGCCCGGACTGCACACAGTGCCTCTTCCGCAGCGACGAGATCAGGAGGCGGCTTGCTGCACGGAGCCAGGAGCAAGCGGACCTGCGAAAGTCGTGCGGTAATCAGATCCAGCTGACCCTGCAAGATCGGCCCGCCCGAGCTCACGGCTGCTGTGGGTCCATCTCCGGGGTGACTCTGCTGCTCGGCGATTCGGACCAGCTCCTCACGCAGCCGCACCGCCTCGGCATGGTTGTGCGCGGCGAGCTGATGATCGGCGGGCAAGCAGCTCGCTTCAAACGAGGCCGTGGCCAGCTCACCCAGCGACTTGAAGGCAATCGACTGATAGCGCTGGAGATCGTGCCGAGACTCTGCCGCCGGACGACCCGAGGCGCTCGGTTCCGAGCCGATCAGCTCCTGCAAGATCTGCTGCATCGCAGTGAAGTCCTGCCGGGCCGCTGCCAGCAGCTTGTGGCGCTCGCCAGAGTCCGGCTTCCCAGCACGCGGCGGACTTGGTTCATCCGCCATCTCCTGCAGAGCTTCACCGCGCTTGCTGTGATAGCAGGCCAGGTCAATCCGGACCTGACGGTTGTGCTGGTCTTGAGCTTGCAGGTAGCTGGCCAAGCGAATGGACTCATCGAAGTGACTCTTGGCGGCTGCGAGGCTCTTCTTCGCCATCGCGAGGTCACCAAGCTTGCCGTAGCTCAAGAGCAGATCGCGGGCGTAGTGATGGTTGTTCGGATGCTGCTTGTACAAGGCCACCGTGAGCTCGTGTGCCGTAAGAAAATACTTCTGCGCCTGCTCGTTCTCGCCGGTCGCTTCTTCCACTCGTCCGACGTTGTTGTAGCTGATGATCAGATCGCGGCAGTGATCCTCGGTGCTGGTCTTTCCCTTCCCCTCTTGCTGCTGCGCCTGTTTGCGGCAGTGATCCTCGGCGCTGGTCTTTCCCTTCCCCTCTTCTGCCAGCGCCCTCGCCAGCGCCAACGCGGACCAGTACTCACCGCGTGCCTGCGCATAGGCGAGCCGCGACATCGCGACATCGCCACTGCGCTCCAGCCCCAGCATCAGTGCGTGTCGCAACAGCCGGTTGTCTGGATCATCGTGGAGCAAGGTCCGGATCTCGCGAATGTACTCTGTGAAAGAGGCACCGGCAGCGGCCATCTCACTGCGCGCCCACTGAACCTGTCCGCGCAGCAGCAGGGTGTCCGCGCGCAAACGGCCCTCTTCACTCCGGGTCTTGAGATCATGTTCCCCATGAAGTGGCGCCACTCGATCGAGCACCGCGCGGATCTTCACGGCCATTGCCAGGTTCTGCTCGGCAGGCTCCAGGCGATTTTGGCGCTGCATCAAGCTGCCAAACGACAGCGCAACCTTGAGGTTCGCGCGCAGCGCCGCCGGATCTCGGTCGATCAGCCGCAGGTAGTGCTCAATGCTGCTGACCTGCGAGCTCAGCGCGCCTTGGCTGGCCTCGATCGATCCACCGGATGCCATCGGCTCGGGATAGTCCAGGGAGCCCACGAGTGCGCTCATGCTCTGGAGCAGCTTCTCGACGCCCTGAACGGTGCCAACGACTGGCTCGAGATCTTTCTGAATGGTCGTCAGCATCTGCTCGGTCGTCTCGAGCACCGCGACCCGACTGCGGCGTCGCGAGTCCCGCAGCTGCTGAAAGTACAGACCCGACGCGATGAAGCCGATGATCGAGCTTAAAGCCACCGCAGCGACGATCTGGATCTTGCGCCGCTTGTTTCTTTGCTCCTGCTCCTGGAGCGCGGTGCGGTGCTGATTGCTCTTGATCAGGAAGTGACGCTCGGCGGCGTTGAAGCGGAAGCGATCCTTCTCAAGCAACGTCAGCGCGCCGGGCAAGCGCAGATCCTCCGCCCACAGCCGCTTCGGATCGTGCTCTGCGAGCTGCCACTCCGTCAGCGCCGCATTGACCGCGCGCACCATGACGCTCCATTCCTCGACGCGGCGATCACTCATTTCGGGCTGTTCGCCGGGATTGTCGATGAGATAGCTCGTCGGCAGCGCCACCGCCAGTCGATCGTGCGCCAGCTCGTAGTGCTGCTGGCCTTCAAACGTCTCGGAGATCACAAGGTAGCGGCTCTCCAGCTGCTCGAGCACCCGCTGCACCCGCTGATCTTCTTGCTCATCCCCGTAGTGCAGCTCTTGCGAGAGGACCCGACGCCGCGCAATCAGCGAGCCCTTGCGGGACACCATGCGCGCCAAAATCCGCCGCAGCGTCTTGCTGGCTTCGGGAACCGCACCGATTGCCTCATCGACCTCATCGAGCGTCTTTTGCAACACCCCGTGCGCGCCGCCGATCGTCTTGTAGTGGCGCAGTGTCAGCGTCCTACTGGCCCGGTCCGGCGAGGTCTGTCCGACACTGTAGGTGTGATACATCTCGTGCAGCGTATACGACAGGAGCGCCAGCGCCCCGGGGGAGCCAATGACATCGCCGATGATGGTATCGATTAGGGTCGGCGGATCGAAGAACAGCGCCGTCTCGCGGGCCGGCCCCTCGATCGCTTCCCGCAGCTCGGCGGCAGACATCGGGGGCAGCCGATGCACACAGAGATCCGTCTCCTTGACCCGCTGACAGAGCGCATGTCCCAGCGTGGGAAAGGCATCGGCGCGCAGCACCAGCAAGAGGTGTACGCGCGGAATCGCGAGCAGCCCGATCAGCTGATCCAGAAAGGCCATCCGCTCTGCCGGCGCTGGACACATTGCGCTTAGCTCCTCGAGCTGATCGATGGCAATGAGTAGCTGCTGCTGCGGATGGGCATCCAGGACCTTCGTCACCGCCTGCGAAAGATCCGAGATGCGCCGATCACTCAGGTGGTGCGCCAGCTGCTGCAAAATCTGAAGCGGCGCCGGACCCGGACGCAGCACCGGACACACCCGCCAGGCTCGACTCTCCGAGCGGTCGCCGTCCGGTGCATGAAAGCGCGGATACAGGCCCGCGCAGACCAGGCTCGACTTGCCGACGCCCATCTCGCCGGTCAGCAGGGTCAGCCGGTATTTCGTGATCAGGTCCGCGACCTTGGCCACCGCCTCACTGCGACCGAAGAACAGCTTGGCGTCGTGGCTGGTGTAAGGCCGCAGCCCTCGATAGGGATTTAGACCCGCGAAGATCTGCGCCGCTTCGGGCAGGTTCAGCGGAGCGCCCGGGACCCGGAACAGAAACTCTCCCAGCTCGCCATCGGGCAGGGAAAACAGCAGCGAGCGCTGGCGGTGCCGCTCGGTCGTTTCAATCTGTAGCAGGCGCTGCTCGATGTAGTGATGCAGCTCACTGGCCGTAATCAGTCCGTCGCCCACACTGGTCAGCGAGCGGTCCGCGCCTCCACTTAGCCCTTCCATCAGCGCCTGCGCAAACGGCGAGTGTAGTGAGCTTTGGGCACTCTGGCCCCGCACCCCAAGCGGACGCTGACACACCACCACATCAAGCGCTGTCTCATTGGGAGCCGTCGAGGTGATCACCTGCCAGGCACGCTGGTCCATGTAGCGCGTGAAGCTCTCCAGATACATCTTGGCGCGCGCGGGCCGGATGTCGCGGCGGGTGCTAAAGCGAAATGCGCCCGAAAAACAGCAGTCGAGCACGATCAGCATGTGGTGGCAGTCGAGCTCGCGGAGCGTGGCATAGACCTCGCTCATGGGCAGGAAGGACTGCTGATTCCGCTGCTGGGCGTCGTGCGGGATGAAGAACCCCTGCGGCGTCGTC
This sequence comes from Myxococcales bacterium, assembly GCA_016794465.1. Lineage (GTDB taxonomy): Bacteria > Myxococcota_A > Polyangia > Palsa-1104 > JAEUJZ01 > JAEUKA01. The sequence goes on from JAEUKA010000066.1 coordinate 41,558, forward strand.
CCATCCAGGCTTGGCTCGGAGATGCCATGGCCGGCAAAGTAAAACAGCAGCCAGGTATCCGGCACCAAGCGGACCTTCAGCGCGGCCAGCTCGGATCGAATGCGGGCCAGCGTGGCTTGCTCGTTGGTGAGCTTGGACAGGACATGAAAGCCGTGCTGCCGCTCCAAGGCATCGGCGACTGCATCGACATCGCGAACCGCGTTCGAGAGACTGGGCAGCCCCTCGGTGTACTGATCAATGCCGATAAGGAACGCGGCACGGAAGGCGCTGGTGAAGCTGTTCGGCGGGTCGGCGTACATTCCGTTAGCGCAGCGGTGGGTTGAGTCGCTCCCGCAGGTTCTCCTCTTCCGAGTCCGACTGAAGCGCCGGTTCATCGAGGCTTCGTTGCGGTGGATTGGTCCGGTCGCGGATGCCGGCAGAGCTGTCTTGCAGCTCGGTTGCGTCTACGTCTGCGTCGTCGTCTTCGAGGTCGGTACTTGACATGGGCTTCCCCTTTGAAAAGGACAGATATCACAGACCTAGCGCATCAGCTTCACGTTCAGCGTGGCGGTCGCAAACTCCAGCACGCGAGCAGAGCGCCGCACCAGCAGCTTGGTATCGCCAAAGAGTGATTTGTTGATGAGCGCTTGCAGGCTCGGCTCTTGCTGCGGAATCACCTGCTGTTGCAGCGAGCGTACGTCCATGCGCGCGTCGCTACAGCCGATGGCGATGATGCGATCAATGGAGACGGTGCGACTGCTACAGCTCAGCTCGAAAGGAAGCGCGCGATTGTCGCTGTAGTCCCACAAAAAGGCGCCCTTGCTGGACTCCAGGTGGACCGGCTCCGAGAGCAGATGGACCCAGCCCTCGCTGGTACACGCCAGCAGGGTGACCGACAGACCAGACCAGCTGTCGTTGCGGACATAGAAACAGCACTGGCTGCCGCTGAGAAGCGTACACGTTCCGTCCGGGCCAAGTGGAATGGTGCGGCGACGGCTGGCATCCATCCGCAAGGTGGCCACCGCCGCCGGGGTCCCGCAGTCGACAAGCTCCAAGATCAGGGCGCCGGCTGGCCGAACGGTGCCGGGCTGCTGACCCAGCCGCAGAGGCTGGACGTAGCCAGCGTAGTGCTGCACCGCAGTGCCCAGTGCCTTGCGGCGGCGCTGATCGCGCAGCGCGGGATCGGTGATCTGCAAGCCGAGCGGAAGGACCGCCAGCGGTGCCAGCTCCAGCGGCGAGAGGCTCGGCTGGTGCGGATAGACACGATCACCCAGCAAAAGCTCGCCGCTCGGACTCTGACCCAGCAAAAGCTCTGCCTGGGCGGCATCCGGAACCAGCCGAACGACCGAGCGCATCGCGGCCAGCACTTCGCCTACCCAGGGTGAGACAGCCGGCTCGCAAAAGACTCGCAGCAGCTCCTCTTCGGCGGGCTGAACGAGCCGTGCCCGGGCGCCTGTCGGCAGCGGAGTCCGAAGCGGTGCCAGCGGATCGACCACCACCACTGCACTGATCACATCGGCGCTGCGCACGACCAAATGCCCGAGCCGCGCCGCCCGATCCTCCGGAGAGTCGAGCGGTGGAAACAGAGCTGGTTCGGTAGGGGGATACACCGCCAGCCGCGCGCCCGCTGAGATCCCAGAAAGAGAACCAGCGCCGAGCAGCAAGCTTCCATCCGGTTCCTGCCGCAGCGCGAGCCCTGGGCTAAACGGAGTCGTAGCCCCACCGAGGATGAAGCGCTCGGAGGGACCGATCAGGAGCGGCTGCTGCTCTGGATCGTGACTGCGCATCTCGGCGCGCAGCGGCTCCCACAGCTCGGCCCAGCGCGTGGTTGCGACCCGATCATGAAAGGGACCCCGCAGCACCTGAAGCAGACTGTAGGACAGCAGCCCGTGCTCCTCGTGTCCGCCTTCGCCCAGGCTCAGCTCGAGCGCCCGCTGGTTGGCCTGGCAGGCCGCAATCACGCAATAAGGACGCGCCTTCCCCCGGCTTCGCAAGAGTCCCAGCGCTGCATCGCGCGGAGGGATCGGCGGCGGCTCGTCCGCTCGCGCTTCGATTCGGACATACCGACTTCGTGCGACCCGACTCTGCTTCTGCTGCGAAAGCGCGCGGGTGAGTCCGCCCGAGTTGCAGCAGTCCAAGATGACGTTGAGGTCACCGGAGCGCTCGGCAATGGCGGCGAGCAGCTCGTTCACTTCGTAGTCGAACAGCAGCTGCTCTTTTTGCCCGGTGTAGTCCGCCGGGACCAGGGCTTCAAAGTCGGCCCCCGCCTTGGGAAAGTAGATGCGCGCGCCGTGCCCCGCGTAATACACCAGCACGCGGTCACCCGGCGACACCCGCTCTTGGGAAAGCTCGCGCAGGGCAGAGACAATCCGCTGCCGAGTCGGAGTGTCCGGCCCCGGTGTCTCTCCTGTGCGCGCGGTCAGCCGCTCGATCGACAGCGAACTCCCGGGCAGCGACACCTCGTGGGTCAGGTAATCAGCGAACGAGTCCACGTCGCGGACGCAGCCCAAGAGGCGGTGTTCTGGCAGCGCGTAGGCATCAATGCCGATGAGGAGCACGTGCAGCTGCTGGGGTTTTTCCATGGGCGGACCTACCTGAGCTGTTTCATGCGTGGACCGAGAAGGGAATCAGGTCTTTTTGCAAACAATGTGCAGGTCAACGGTGCACCAGGCGGGTCGCTCAGCCTGCGCTGGTGGACGACCGATCAGCGCGCGGCCAGCTCTTAGCACCTCGGCAATGCGATCCTGCACCGACTCCAGCAGCGCCAGGCCTTGCAGGTTGATCGGCTCACTGTCCGCAGGGGCCGTATAGACGATGAGCTTGAGCGTCCAGCGGCTCTGCTTCTGATCGGGTCGGCAGTTGAGGAACAGCGGATTGAAGCGATCCATGCCGAGGTAAGTCAGCTTGCCCGCATCGAAGGTGTAGCTCTCGCCCGGCGCCGGCCACAGCGCCTGCACATTGCCGTCATCCGAACACGCGAGCAGCCCGACCTGCAGCCGCAGCGCCGGCGCCTTCACGACTTGCAGCTCGAGGAACAGCCACTGCCCTTCTTCGACCGGATAGATGCCGGCGTCCGGGTCCAGATAGGTCGTCTTCGCAAGCAGCTCCGCACGCAGGGTGCTCGCGCTCTCCATCGCTGGTGCGTCCGCCGCCTGCCCCACCCGCAGCTTGACCGACAGGCAGGCCCGCAGCGTCTCATCGTTGGCACTGCGATCCCGGGTGCGCAGGTACTGCGAGTAGTGCAGCAGCCCGTCCCGCAGCGCTCGCCCCAGCGCCAGGTCTTGGTCTTTCAAGCGGTCGATAAGCGGTCCTTCCCCCGGCAGGTAGGCAATGATGTCTTCGCGCTCCGGAGTGAAGTCCGTCGGCAGCCGCGAAGGCGTCCCCGCCAGATCCGATCGAACCAGGACCCAGCCCCCGCGCGCGCCCAGCCAGGACTTCCGCAGCGGAGAATCGACCGCAAAAATCTCCAGCGGAACCGCAGCCTGATACGGCCGTACTTCCACATGTGCAGGCGCGTCCGCAGCAACCACGGTGATCATTCCTGTCGCCGCCTCATCATCCAGCGTGGCAGCGGAAGCGACTGCGGACGGGACGTTGACCAGGCGCACACCCATCGCTGGCTCACTCGGGCTGGGCTTGGCAAGGCGTCCGCGAGCGCGGTCTTGCACTGCGGCTGCGGGGTCAACAAGCTCGGCGGTGCAGGTCGAGAGCGTGGCCGCGATCACCCGAGCCCGTACGGCACGACCGCTTGCGGCATCAAAGTCGGCGGTATCGGCGGGATACAGGTCCAGCTCTGCCCCCACATCCAGGCCATGCAGCGTGCCGCCATCCACGGTGAGCCCGCCGCTCCCGGTCCGAACGGTGAAGCCCGGTGCAAACGGAGTCCACTTGCCGCCAAACACCGGCCGCTCGGGGCGTCCCTCCAGCGATGGGTGCTGCGAGCTTACGTCCATCGCGGCCAGGCGCTGCTGCACCGCGCGGAGCAGATCGTCATACAGATCCATCCAGCGCAGGCTCTTGATCTGGGAGTCAGACAGCCGCCGCAGCACGTGCAGCAGGCTCAGGGTCAGCAGTCCGTGCGATCGCGAGACTTGCTTGCCAGAGGAATCCACCACCTTCTCGGACGCCTCATTGGCCTTTTCGGTATCTCGGCAAGCGCACAGAACGACAAAGTCGGCATCACTGTCCGGCTCCTTCTCTGGCTCCTCTTTTGGCAGTCCGCGCTCGACTTGGTTCGCGCTCAGCGCCGGGTGGGTCTGCACCAAGTGCTGCCACTCCGCTTCCGACAGAGGTTCGATGTTCTGCAGCGCCCGCACCTTGACCTCGTCCGGACTCTCAATGTCGCGCGTGGAAGCCCCAGAGTGACAGGTGTCCGCAATGACGGTGACGGACACCTTGCGCCGGGTCAGCGTCCGCAGAAAGCGATTGAACTCCTGATCGAGCACGAGGTTGGCAAAGCCCTGGCCACCCCGCGCCAGATCCGCCGCCGCCAGTCCGTAATACACCGGACTTCCTGGAACGCCCCCTTTCGGTGACAAGCGCACGCCATGACACGCATAGGTCAGCACCACATGATCGCCGGCCTTCACCGCATCGCCTTCGCACAGCGCCCGCAGCGCGGCCCGGATGTTCTCGGCAGTCGCGAGCGTAGCGCCTGTCACCACCGGCGAGGTCAGCAGCGCAATGTGGGTCGCGGGAATCCCAACGCGCTGGATGAGAAACTCTGCGATCGACTCCGCGTCGTTTACACAGCCGCCAAGCTGGTCGCTTGGTCCCAGGCTGGGATACTGGTTGATGCCGATGACGATGGCTCGCCAGCTCGGCACAGAGTTTGTGGCACCGACATCCTGCGGCAGGCTATCTGGGTTCAAGGCAGAGACTCCCGTAAGGAAAAGGCACTGTGCTTAGGTACGCGGCAGCTCGCCCTGCTCGCCCTGCTCGCCCTGCTCGCCCTGCTCGTCCTGCAGATGGCGCTCACCGGGCTCGGGCATATCGACGGCATGCGGCGGATCTTCGAGACTCCGGCCACTGAACGCCGGCTCGATCACGCCCACTTCCTGCTTCAGCCGATCGAGGCCACCCCACTCGGCAAACAGCGCCAGGGCTTTCTCTTCGATCTGCTCCACCGAGCGCGGCCACGGATCGAACGTGCCAGGGAAGATGACGTAGGCAATCTCGTTCATCTCGGTGCCACCGTTCTTGGGACTGGATCGCAGACCGAGCTGCTGGGCGACGCGGATCGACCCCTCACCAAGCTTGTAGCGCGGTCCGACATCCGCAAAGATCGCGGGACAGAGCTTGCCGTTGCGGATGTGATAGACGATGCAGTAGTCACCCAGGTTTACGCCCAGCTCGAGCCGCGAGATGTCTCCGGACGCGCCGATCTTCAGCAGGTAGCCGGGAAACGCGATGTACGGAATCGTCTCGGAGTTGACATAGCGGCGGGCATCCCCAGGGTCCGAGATGCGCGGATCACGCAGAGACGTAGGCGAGACATAGTAGCCCGGCGCTGGCTGCCCCGGTCCCTGCACGACCGGATTCCCCTTGGCATCACAGACCACGCCGACCCACAGGTTGCGGCTCTTGTCGAACGCGTTGGCGTTGTAGTCAAGACCGACGTTGTTCGGATGATAACAGTGCGGACTGCCGTCGCCATCCACTGCCATTCCGGTCACATACAAGAGCGCGTTGTCTGAACCGAAAAGAGTCATTCCCTTCTTTGTCGTCGCGCGTCGTTCCACTGGCTGCTCCTTGTGTTTGGCAATGCGGATAGGGGCTCGTGTGCGAATAGATCATCATCATATCGCAGCCGCGATACCAGTCCGCAAAAACTCGCGAGTACGACAACGCCTTCAGAAAGGAACGAGCGAACGAACGTATGCCGGCGCGGCTATGCGCCAAGCTGTCAACCCTGGGCTAACGGAGGCTGTGCCGCAGTCGCGGCCAGGAACAGGAAGGGAGGCTCTGGACGACTACTTACACTGCTCGGTGGCAAGCAGCAGAGTGAGGGTGGCTGCACTAAAGTCGCTGGCGACCAGATCCTGATTGCCATCGCCGTTGAAGTCACCGGCAGCAATCCCGATCGGATTCGCGCCAGTTCCAAACAGCGTCGAGCCCGTAACGCCCGCAAAGCTACCTTGACCGTTGCCCAGGTATACGCCCAGGTTGTTGGCTGAGAAGTTTGTGAACGCCAGATCGAGCAGTCCGTCTCGGTTCAGATCAGACACCACGACATAGCGAGTGCCTGCTGCGGTCGTGAGAGTGGTCGGAGTCGAGAAGAAGTTTCCCGATCCAGTACCAAGGTAGATGGAGGCATTCCCCGCAGTCTGGTTGGCCACCACCAGATCGAGGAACTTGTCGGCGTTGAGATCAGCCAGCGCGATTCCTATCGGCCCGGCATTGGTGGCCATCGTCGCTGTAGCGCCAAACGTACCGTTGCCATTGCCCAGCCGAATGCTGATCGTGTTGTCGTTGAGGTTGGTGGCGATGAGGTCCAGCTTGGTGTCTCCGTTGATGTCTCCGAGCACCAGATCGAGCGGATTGGCGCCCACGGGAACCGCTGGCGGAGTCGCAGCCGCGAGCGTCCCCGCACCACTTCCCAGAAACACCCCCACCGCGTTGGTGGTGCTGGTCACCAGTACGTCCATCTTGCCGTCGCCATTGACATCACCGACCGCCAGTCCGCTCGGCCCTGTGAACCCGATACTGACCGGCGCAGCATACTTGCCGGTTCCATCCCCAATCAGCAGACTGACGGTGTTTCCGGTCAGGTTGGCAACCGCAACATCGAGCTTCTGATCGCCGTTAAAGTCCAAGTCAACAAAAATGATTTCTTCGTCTCCGATTCCTTAACTAAGGGGGGTCTGTTGTCGCTCACTTCTGACGATTAAACGTGTGTTTAAGTACGTTTAATCGGTCAGATGTGTGTCGGGTATGCGCGAAACGATCCGCGCGGAGGGGATACGAGAACTCAGCCTCGGGACTGCATGTAGGTCTTGCTACTTGTGGACTGATACTGCTGTGCTGAAATCCTTCATCGCAATCAATCACCCAATGAGAAGACAAACTCACCATTGTGGTTATCGGAATATCAGCCTTCGATCTACGAAATTGTCGAGATCGTATATTCACAATACAGGTCGCGGAGTCTACAGCAACAGGATACGCTTCGTCGAAATTCACCCAGGCATCGCTCAGAGGAAAACGCAACATTCATTGCTGGCCGGGCTCGTACATTGGCAACCTTGCACGGCGGATCATCCTAGATGCCTAGGTTGAAATTGAACCTTGGGCACGATAAGTGGCCTCTATTGGTAGGCTACTGTGTGCTCTCTGACTACCCGTATTTATCCAATGGAAATCTTTGATGAAAATTGAATTGGAACAAAAATTGCAAGGAAACAGACTTGTGAGCCTAAGTTATCGCGTCAAGGAATCAAAGGCTGGATAGGCTTTCCGGCAAGGTGTCCGAAATACGACTCAAGTTTTTGACTTCCATCGATGCAACCATGAAACAGAGTAAGAATCACCATGCATCTTTGATATAAATTGAGAATTATCTCGCCCGATCCGTTTTCCAACATTGAGAAGATGAGCTCCAGCGATTGACGAGGATGTGAATTTCTTGCTACGATGTAGAGCATGAGGATCTGCAAAAATAGAGACTGCCAGGCCCCACTGCCACATGCTGCCCACCACCGCGCAGAGTACTGTTCCGCTTCCTGTAAGAAGAAGGGTTGCTATTCTACTTTTGATTCGACGCTGACTATCGACCCGATCGCTGTTATTAATCAATCCGCCGTCACTCGCCGTGCTGCCTTTGTGCGGTTTAGCTATCGTCGCCCTGGCACAGCGAAGTGGTGGTATTTTCCAGTCGATGCTTGCCAAATCCCACTTGTAGCGCTGCCTCCACTGCCCGAGCCTGGTGATTATCGTGTTCTCTTTTATGACGAACAAATGAACCTCTTGCCTTCTGATGAAACGGCGATTCGCTTGCCTCTGTCGGCAATCAAGCAGACTTGCAAGCTGACTGCTGGCTCCAGGGCGATCAAGAGCTGGCTATGAAGAATCAGAATGCATCGACGCTCAAAGACATCATGAGTGCCGGTGAGTTTTACGTCCGACTGAGGATGGACTCACCGACGGAAACTTCTACAATTCCGACTTCTGGATCCATACACCCAGACCAAGTGCCGACCGCGCTTTCTGGGCTAGCGTTTGTCGATACATTCGACCGGGATCGAAGACCGAGGCGATATCGAGTCCCTGTATATTTATTTGGATTGCAATCGCTTGATCCCACTGCTCAGAGCGACGCAGGTTTGACACAGGTAGCGAAAGCACAAATTTTATCTGGCAATCAATCTGTCGAATCGTCGCTATCTCGACAACCATCGCCGCCGGTTCCTGCTCAAGCCGCCGAACAGGCGAGCCGAAGCGCAGCGACGGAGCCAGCGGCACAGCGTCAGCAGCCCCTAACACTTCCGCCGCCGCCACCAGCCCCAAACGGGCAAGAGGACATTGCGCGCGATATCGCGACGGCCCAATTGGCACAATTACGCGGTCATACGATTCAAATGGAAGCCGCAGCAGCCAGCGCACTCCAGCTCGAAAAGATGGCTGTTCTGCAAAATACGGAATACACTAGAGAGCTTGGTGAATGGCAGCAGGGCGCAATCATGCTTCAGCACGATGTGGCAGCAGCGCAGTCTGGACTGGCCGAACAAGCGCTCCGCAACTTTGACGCAGTGGATCATGCGGCAGGCCGCCTTCTCAAGATGTCGGATGAGGTTGCGCGCAGGCTCAAAGATCCGCTCTATCAGCCTGCACCGCCGCCACCACCACTTCCTCCTCCCCCAGTCGATATTGCGTCCATCATCAGCGCAGGAATCCAAACCATTGGCGCAGTCGCCGTGGCTTATCTGGCAAGGAATGCGTCTTCACAGCAGATTCCAGTGGACGTTGTGTCGATGTTTAAAACGCAGGCCAAGCAGAACGATTCTCCACAGAATGATCTAGCTTCGATCATTGC
>JAEUKA010000090.1 GCA_016794465.1 Myxococcales bacterium
CCATCCCGAACTCGGTAGTTAAGACCTCCTGGGCCAATGGTACTGCACGGGACTCTGTGTGGGAGAGTAGGTCGCTGCCAGGAATTCTTCTCTAAAAGGCCTAGAGCTTATCACTCTAGGCCTTTTTCTTTTTCTCCGTTCCTAGGCCTTTTTTTGGCTGCTGCCGTTGTGGTTGCGTTTCCCTTTCGCAGGTTCTGCGTTAGCATGGGCGAATGAGTCCTGTTCAATCATCGCCTGCTCGTGCTGCGCTTTGTCTCTCCACGAAGGAGTCGCTGCTACTGTGTGTTGATGTCCAAGAGCGGCTTTGTGGGGCAATGCCGAAAGAAGCACTGTCCCGGCTGCTTCGGAATGCGGCGCGGCTGATCGAAGGGGCAAAGCTCCTTGGAGTTCCGATGCTAGTGTCTGAGCAGTATCGACGTGGCTTGGGAACTACACATCCCGAGCTGCTTGCACTGCTTCCGACGGAGACACCGAATCTGGAGAAGCTTGAGTTTTCGGCCTGGTCCGCTCCGGCGCTGGCTTCAGCCATTGCTAGCAGTGGCCGCTCGCAAATCGTGGTGATGGGCATGGAGACGCATATTTGCGTATATCAGACCGTCCGCGATCTCTTGCATGTCGGGTACCGAGTTCATGTGCCACAGGACGCGGTGTGTTCACGCGACATGGAAAATGCTCGGGTGGGTCTGGCGCTCGCCGAGCGTGCGGGGGCCGTGATCACGTCGACGGAGACGGTGCTATTTGACTGGCTGGAGCGCGCGGGTACGCCTGAGTTTAAGGCCATCTCGGCGCTGGTTCGCTAGCTTAGGCAGCGGGCTGGCTATCGCGAGGTGCGACGCTGTGATAGTAATATTGCATGCGCGGACGCTGCGGCTTGGTGGTTGCGCTTTGTGCGTCATTTCTCTTCGCATGTGAGGGAAATGGCGAGGGCCAAGTGAGTGGGTCGCTCTTTTTACGCGGCTGCCCGTCGCTTGATCCGACGGATCGTTCGGCGACTGACGTTCCGATGCCACTTCCTGCTTTTGCCCTCAACCCCGGGTTTTTTTATGTGGAAGTGATTGTGGGCGTGCGGACAGGTCTAAACCCGGACCGGCGGACGGTGGATCGGATGCTGCTGCGGATGCAGCGTGGGTCAAACAAGCTGGAGCGGGCCGACGGATTTGAGCTCCTCGTGCATGACACAGGCAAGCTGGAGCAGCTGCAAGAAGACTCGCTGCGGGCAGGGCTTCCGGGAGTGCCCATTGTGCCTCCTCCACTCGATCAGCTGACGGCGCCGCTGCCGAGTGCGCCGGATGATGCTGTTCGGGCGGGGCTGCTGCTTAACACATCGTGTCGGCATCCGCGTGCACAGCCGTCGCTGCGTGGTCATATTCGCTTCACCGAGCAGGGACATCGGGTTGGCGAGTACGTTGCCGGCGAGTTCGTGGTTGCTGTCGAGGATCTACGAGCGACGCGTGAGCAAGGGGCGCCGCCGCCAAGTCCCGATGTGGCCGGGGCACTGCAAGGCTGGTTTCGGATTCGCATCCAGGCGGGCCCAGCCTCGTCGGCGCAGTGAGACAAGCAGCAACGGACTCGACACGAGCGCTGTGGAGCCTCGCTAGAACAGGCGCGGATCAAGGTGCGGGAAGAGGTTGTCGCGGGCTTCACACTCGGCCAGGAACGACTCGTCGATCGTCCCCGCCTCTAGCTCCGTAGCCAGCCGTCCGAACCGCTGCAGGTGACTGCGCACCCGCGACTCGGCATACGAGACGGCCGTCCCTGTCTTCATGATGAACGCCCAGTCCGAGGACTGCGAAAGCAGCAGCTCTCGACCCGCCTGGACCAGCGCCCGCGCGATCAGCGACGGCTCTGCCGACGACTGCGCGCCGTCTTCCTTGGGACCGAACTTGGCGACCAGCTCGTGCATCTTCGACTCGGCGTGGTGGATGTGGCGATAGATCCAGTCGTTGCTGCTATCGAGCCATACCGCCGAATAGCCGCCCTCACCCCACGACGACGGCGCCGGATCACAGACGGCATTGACGGTGTAGTCGGCTAGATATCCCGAGGCCGTCTGCAGCTGCACCGGACTGCCCGGCTGACTGCACAGGCGCAGCACCTCGGCAAGGAAAGTGGGCCCTTCAAACCACCAGTGTCCAAACAGCTCGGCATCGTACGGCGAGACGATGATTGGCCGACGATCGAGCCGCTGCGCCAGCCACGCCACCTGCGCTTGCCGCTTCTCCACGAAGTCACGGGCATGCTCGCGCGCTCGTAGCCGGGCGACCTCGGGCTCGTAGAGCGCCTTGTCCTGCAGATCGACACGTGGTCCCGTCACCCGGTGGTACTTGTAGCCGGTGTGGACGCGAATCCCGTCGGGATGAATGTACGGAGCAATCTCGCTAAGCGGGCGATCAAAGCCGATGTCGCGATAAAAGTCGCGATAGACGCCGTCGGCAGGATAGCCCTCCGTCGAGGACCAGACCTGTTTGGACGACATCAGATCACGCCCAAACGCGGCCACCCCGGCGCGCGTAAAGATCGGCGCATGCAGCCCGAGCGGTGGACGCGGCCGCGCATAGGTCAGCCCGTGTGCATCGAGGAAAAAGAAGCGCAGATCCAGCTCTGCCAGCAGCTGATCGAGCCCATCGACATACCCACACTCGGGCAGCCAGATTCCGCGCGGATAGCGACCAAAACACTCCCGATAGTGACGGACCGCGATCAAAAGCTGGGCACGACGGGCAGATGGCTCGCGCAGCACCGGCAGGTAGGCGTGGGTCGCACAGGTGGTGATGATCTCGACCGCGCCGCGCTCTTGCAGCTGGGCGTACGCCGCGACGATGTCACCCTCGATTGCCAGGTAGTGAGCCCGCAGCTCGGTAAAGCGAGCCAGATAAAAGCGCGCCAGCTCTGCCTGCGCCGGGCTGTCCTTGGCCCGCGTCAGCTCGTCTTCGCCGAGGCGGAGCAGCCGATCGAGATAGGCCCGATACCGCTCGCCGAGCAGCTTGTCGCGCAGCATCGAACACAGCGTCGGCGACAGCGACAGCGTCAGGCGCGGACTCGCCCCTCCGTCGAGCAGCTTGTGTAGCTCCAACAAAAGTGGCAGGTAGGTGGCGGTAATCGCCTCGTAGAGCCAGTTTTCTTCCAGGTGGTACGGATTTTCGGGGTGACGCACATACGGCAGGTGCGCGTGCAGAAGCAGGAGGAGATCACCCCGAGCGCTCGCAGACATCACAGGCCTCCGCTTTTCCCCGGTGGATGACTGCTGCTGGTCGGCCCCCCGCCGCTCGGTGCATCGACAATCCACTCGGCTTCTTCGACGGGCAGCTGACTGGCCGTCGGTGTGCTCCCGGTACGCCAGGGTAGCACCCGCTCCTGGTGCGGAAGCTCCGGTCGCGACAGCACGATGTGTTCGCGCTGCTTGCCATCGCCGGCAACCGGCTGGACGTGGGCCCACTCGACCGCAGTCTCCGTCGACGGCTGGGTGGGTGGCAGGCGCAGCGGCTGGGACTGAGCGATCGGCGAAAACAAGCCCTCGGCAGTCAGAAGCCCGACGGCGGCCCGAAGCTGCGCCCCGGCCCGTGGCGACTCCAGATACTTTTTGCCGTGTCGCTGATGGAGGTGCAGATCGCGAATCTCCCGATGCTCGCGTCCGGCACCGCTTGTCGCTGGAGTGGTCACAAAGATTCGCAGCACCAGCTTTCCGTCCGACTCGCCCAGCCCGAGTTGCCGCTGCGCTTCCGCGAGTCCAGCGTCGGTCACTTCCCAATAGATGAAGTACCAGTGCGGATCTTTGGACAGGATCTCGACCTCGTCACGGCCGTACGTCTCGGGGAGATCGTCATCACTCGGACGCTCATGGCCACCACCCGGCTTGCGTCTCGGTCTGGCTTCTTGCGCGGCTTTGTCGACGGAGCCATGGCCATCTTGTGGTGGGCGAATCACCGCCGACGACGAGATCGCACCCTCCCCACTGAGGGTGGGCAAGCCATTTGCTTCCGTGTCTTTGGTAAACCCCATCGCAACTCCATTCCCGTCGCTGACCGCTGTTGCACCCGGCCTTAGCGTCGGTCCAAAGTAAGCTGTCTGACGGTGGCGATATCGCTTCGGATCTGCGTAACCAACTCCACCACCGACGGAAATTTCCGTTCGTCACGCAGCCGGGCCACAAAGCAGAGCCGCAGCTCGCGATCGTACAGCGAGGGCAGCTCGACTCCATCGGCAACCAAGAGATGCGCTTCAACAGACAGCGGAGGATCGCTTGCTGCAGCTTCCGACGGGCCCTGGAATGTTGGATTATATCCGACGTTCACAGCGGCCGGGTGACGCGCCTCCACGCCACGAATTCCCGACGAAGGAACGGTTGCAGACTCTGCCAAGAGCTCCGCCCACGCTGCATAGACGCCGGGACGAAGCTTGATCTCGCTGTGGCAGCGCAGGTTTGCCGTCGGAACCTGGATGGTGCGGCCGCGACCGGCGCCGTGTACGACTGTGCCCTCTAGCTCTGCCGGACGCCCGAGTAGCAGCTTCGCCCGATCCAGATCGCCCTCGGCCAGTGCCCGTCGGATCAGTGTCGATGAGCACGTCACTTGCTCGCCACTCGGTGTGGTCACTGCCACCGCTGAAAGCACCGTCACCACAGCTCCAGTTTCGGCCAGCAGCCGAGAGAGCAGTGTCCCATCGCCGGCTCGACCCCGCCCGAAGCGAAAGTCATGACCGACGCACACCGCCCGCAGCCGAGGTCCAGCCAGGATGATGCGCTCGACAAACTCTGTCGCGGACAGCTGGGCAAAGGCGGCGTCAAAGGGCTGCTCGACCACCACGTCCGCTCCCGACTGAAGCAGCAGCTCTCGCTTGCGTGCCGGGGACAGGATGAGTGCCGGCGCATTTTGCGGCGCCAGTACTTTGGCCGGGTGCGGCGCAAAGGTCATCACGATGACCGTACCGGCGGATGTAGCGTGTCGGCGCGCCTCGGCAATCAGCGCTTGGTGCCCACGATGAACGCCGTCGAAGTTTCCAATGACCAGAGCGCAGGACTCTGACTGCGAGACAGAAAGCGCGAACTTCTCGTAGCTGGCAAAGACAGGCATGGTATCCGAGCGGAAGAAGGCACCGCCGGGCGGGCGGTATAGCGCGGAGCGGCAGCGATGTCTAGGAGCGAGTGGCGGGAGCCAGTCCGTCCGCTTAGGCCGCAGCCTTGCGCTTCTTCTTTTGATAGAGGAAGTAGCCGCCGACGCCCATGCCGACAAACACCAGCGTCAGCAAGATCGGACTGTGCGCGATGATCGACAAGATGATCGTCACCAGCGACAGCACCAGCGCAATCGGGAACATCACCACGCTCACCAAGAAGCGACCCGCCGAGCCCAGGAACGGAATGATGTCGAGCAGCGTGTTGATCGGCCCAAAGAACATAATCAGGCCGAACCACATCATCAGGAAGCCCACCACCCGCAGCACCCAGCCGACCGTCTTGTGCTCGGTAGCCAGCGCCTGAATCGCTTCCTCACGCGTGCCCGGCAGCGCTCGGTACAGCGAGGTTTCCTTGTCCTTGTACGCCCGCACCCCACCGCCATCGAGCTGTCCGAACAAGGTCACCTTGGCACCGGGCCGCAGCGCCGAAAAGCTGATGCGCACATCGCCTACTTCCGGCTGGCTGAGCGTGCCCGAGCCTCGGAACAGGAACTTGTCATCGACGAGGACATAGCCTTGCGGCTTGCGGGTGGCAATCGCGTCGGCCTTGCGCTCGGCCTTGCCAACATCGACGGCAGCTGGGCGTGGCTTCTTGATCGTGCGACCCTTGCGCTTCTTCTTTTTGGCCTTCTTCGCGTCGTCGCCGGCGTCCTCAGCCTTGTCATCCGCTGCCTTGACTGCGTCGCCTTCCGGCTTTGCCGCCTCGCCGTCAACCTTGGCATCTGTTGCTGCTGCGCCGTCTTCGGCCTTGGCTCCATCCGCCTTGGCCTCGTCGCCGCTGGCTTTGACCAGATCGGCAGTCAGCTTGAGCGGCTCGGCACTTGGCAGGCTCGCTTCCTGCGGATCAAACGGATACGGCCCGACCGACGCTTTCTGCGCAAAGAAGCTCGCGTCTTGGATCGGCAGCGGAATGTTTTCGTGGCCCTTGGGATTCTCCATCTCCGTCGGCAGCTTCGGCTTGCCAGTCCAGCCCTTGCTGTAGCTGACGGTGCGCTTCTCGACCTTTTTGCCGCCGGTCTTTTTTTCCGTCGATGTCTCGATTTTTTCGATCCAGCCGTACATCTCGACGTTGCGGAACAGGCGCAGGTAATTGCCGGGCTTGAGCAGCTCGGGATCGCCAACCTGCTCCTCGGTCTTGAGCTCGCCCGTCACCGATACGAACTTGCCGTTTAGTCCGCTGTCGACGCTGGCCGGATTGGCCACCACCGACTTTTTGGCGACCTCCGAGAGGTCGACGCGGCCCTCGTTCATCCACAGGACGACAAACGAGACGACAAATAACAGGCCACCAACCGCGACTCCCTTGATGGAATCGACAAGGTTCGTGCCCAACCCCTTCTCTTCTACCGACGTGAACTGATCAGACATCTGGTCCTCGATTGCGCAAGAATGAGAAAGCCCCCGCCCCGCAACGCCCCCCAAAAAACCAAGACGGTTCAACGTATCACAGCCGCAGGTCGCGCCTCAACTGCCGTAACGCGAGGTTCCTGCAGCCCCGTACCAAGTTTCTATTCGCTATGTTATTGTAAGAACAGGCAACATTTTTTATTGGAAAGGTCCCCCCATGTTGCACCGAACCACCGGCCGTAAACATCCGATCCTCCGCCGCGAAGTCATGTGTCATCCCGCAGCGGCAGGTAGTGAGCTGGGACCGATGCCGCTCTACCTGGATCTGCCGCTTCCCGAGTCGAACCACCAAGCGTTGGTCCGCCATTCCACTGGTAATGAAAAATACGCAGAAAAACCGTCTGGATCGTGCGTGATCGTCATCAACATCGGTGGCGAGGACGACGCCGAAACCTAAGCCTCGCCAGGCAGTCCACGTGAACTAACCGGGCTTTTGGGCAGCCGGCAGTCGACCGGCGGACAGCTCTCGCCACAACAATAGAAGCTGCTCCCGCGCGGACTCTGGACTGCCCTGGTTGTCGATGATCCAGGTGGCAGCGGCGCGACGGGCCTCACGCGAAACCTGCGAGCGAATCCGGGCTTGGGCTTCTGCCTCGGACAGACCGCCTCGGCTGACCGCCCGCTGCAGCTGCAGTGGCTCGGGAATATCGACGACAAGCAGCCCATCCATCCCTTGATAGATGTTGTTCTCGATGAGCAGCGCCGCCTCGTAGACGATCACCGCCGCCCCTTGTGCCATCGCCTGCTGCATCCGACGCGCGCTCTCGGCGGCAATCTCGGGATGAGTGATCTGGTTCAAGGTGCGGCGAGCGTCTTCGTCTGAAAACACCCGTGCAGCGAGCTTTTTGCGGTCAAGCGGTGGCTCGCTTCCAGCAGGAAAGTCACCATCTGCCAGGATCGCTGAACCAAAGGCAGCGACGAGCTTGCGATACGCTGACTGACCAGGCTGGACGACCGCTCTGGCAACCTCGTCGGCGTCTACGACGGTTGCTCCAAGCTCACGCAGCAGCTTGCCGATCGTACTTTTTCCTGACGCAATTCCCCCTGTGAGTCCGACGACGAGAGGTCGGTTCATCACCGGCTCACAACATGCAGCCCGGTGGAGGCGTATCGACGCAAGGAGTCGGTACGCAGCCCCACTGCTGGGTGCCCTTGTCCATCGTACACTTGGCACCGTCGCCACAGGTGTTGGTGCCAGCGTCGGGACGACACTCTTGGGTGCAGAAGTAGGTCGGACGGTTGGGATCGGGGAGTAGCTGCGAACAGATCGTCGCAAAGCTGTTGGTGCGACACTCGGCCCCGGCTTGGCTGGAACAGTACTTGCCTACTCCGAGGCTGTTGCCGGGATCGCCAGGCTTGCCGCAGCAGCTGCGGAAGGCCATATCGCCGGCCCCCATCGCCGGGTCTTCTTTGTTACAGGCACCGATGGTGAAGAGGACCAGGCTGAGGCCAAGGACGAGGAGTGAGGATCGATCGTGTTTCATGGCTCGCGGAGCGTATCAACGCGAGCCCATCTGTCAATGCTTGGCAGGCGCAGGGGTAGGAACAGCAGGGGCGGCAGGGGCGGCAGCAGCGGGAGCGGGAGCGGGCGCACGCACAGTCGCACCAATCGCATCGACGCTGATTCCGAGGAGAGCCAGCTCGGTGCCCGAAAAGAAGAAGCCGGCTTCTCGACGAACATTTTCGGGCGAGTCACTGCCATGGACGGCGTTTTGACTCACGTCGGTGCCAAACTTTTGCCGCAGCGTCCCGGGAGCCGCTTTTTTCGAGTCGGTGGCGCCCATCAGCTCGCGGTACTTGACGATCGCGTTTTCGCCTTCGAGCACCAGCGCCAGGATCGGCCCCGACGACATGAAGTCGGTCAGCCCCTCGAAGAACTTCTTGCCGGTGTGAACCGCATAAAAGATCTTGGCCTGATCCTTCGACAGCCTGGTCATGCGCAGCGCGACGGGCTTCAGTCCCGACGAAGCCATGTCTTGGATGATGTGCCAGGCGCTGCCTTTGCCCACAGCGTCGGGCTTGACCATCGCGAGCGTGTATTCGATAGCCATGAGGAGTCTCCTTGGGAACGTGTACGCCTTGCGGCTTGTGACAGCTTTGAGCGGAGATCTTGTACCGGAGCGACCAATAAGAAAAGGCCAAGAGGGTTTGTGCTGGCTTGGGCTCAGGAACGCACGGCGATCGCGTCGATTTCGACGAGTGCTCCGCGTGGCAGGCCGGCCGCTTGGATGGTGGTGCGAGCCGGTGGGGCCGCCGGGAAAAACCGTCCGTAGATGGCATTTACCGTCCCAAAGTCGCCCATGCTGCCAAGATAGATGGTGCAGCGGACGACGTTCTGCCAGCCGCAGCCTGCCGCCGTCAGCACCGCCTGCAGGTTCGCCATCACCTGCTCGGTCTGTGCCGCCACATCGCCGCCCCCGACGAGCTGTCCTGTCTCTGGCGAGAGCGGAATCTGTCCCGAGCAAAAGACCAGACTGCCCACCACAATCGCTTGCGAATACGGCCCGATCGCCGCCGGCGCAGCGCTTGTCGAGATCACCATTTTTTCTTGGTTCATCGCCCACTTGTATCACAAAGACCGACACCTTTTCGGCGACCTGGCGAGCTGTGCCATGGGCAGACTCGACCCGCTTGAAACGGTCCGCTTGAAACGGTCCGCTCAAAACGACCCGCTAGAAGATTGCCCAAGCGGCAGCGTATGATCGTCGGCCATGAGCATCGTAGCCCGACACCTTGTGACCCCTCGTCTCGACATCAAATTTTTGGACAGCGGCGGCAGCGGCCAGCCGGTGGTGTTCATCCACGGCAACATCTCGACCGGAGAGTTCTTTGCGGACCTCTTGCTCAAAATGCCGGAAAAGTATCGCGGCATCGCCCCCGACCTGCGCGGCTTTGGCGACACCGAGCCGAAGCCGATCGACGCGACCCGAGGCGTTGACGACTTCGTCGATGACCTGCACAGCTTGCTGCACACCATCGAAGGAATCGGCGGAAAGAAGGTCGTGCTGTGCGGCTGGTCCGTCGGTGGCGTGGTGGCACTTCGCTACGCCATGAAGCATCCCGAAGAGGTCGCCGGTCTGGTCCTCGAGGCCCCGATGTCTCCGTATGGCTTTGGCGGCACCCGTGACACCGTCGGAACGCCGTGCTTTGACGACTGCGCAGGCTCGGGCGCCGGCACCGCCAGTCCGCAGTTTGTCGAGCAGCTGCGGCAAGGCGATCGCAGCGCCGACAGTGACTTTTCGCCGCGCAAGATCCTGCGCAGCTTCATCGTCAAGCCCAGCTTTCAAATCCCCGCCTCCGAGGAAGACCGCTATGTCGATGAGATCCTGAAGACCCAAGTGGGGCCGGATCACTATCCCGGGGACGCGACTGGATCGGGGAACTGGCCGACGCTGGCGCCGGGGACGCGCGGCATGAACAACGCGATCTCGGCCAAGTTCGTCAATGTGTCCGGATTTGCCAAGATCTCGCCGCAGCCGAAGGTGTTGTGGATGCGCGGCAGCGACGATCAGATCGTGTCCGACAGCTCGCTGTTTTGCTTCGGATTCCTGGGCAAGCTGGGCGTGATTCCGGGCTGGCCTGGCGACGAGTCGTTCCCGCCGCAGCCGATGGTGTCGCAGATGCGAGCGCTGCTCGACGACTACCGCGCGCACGGTGGCAAGTATGAAGAGGTGGTAATTCCCGACTGCGGGCACTCGCCGCACCTGGAGAAGCCGACGGAGTTTCGCGAAAAGCTCCTCAGCTTCCTGACCGAGATCGGCGCCTAGTTACGCCGACGCTTTTTTGCTCTTCAGCGCGGCGTGGGCGGCAGCGAGGCGGGCGACGGGCACTCGATAGGGCGAACACGACACGTAGTCGAGCCCGAGCTTGTGACACAGCGCAATGCTCTCGGGATCGCCGCCATGCTCTCCACAGATGCCTACTTCGAGGCCGGGCCGCGTCTGGCGACCGAGCCGCACCGCCATGTCCATCAGCTTGCCAATGCCGCGCTCGTCGAGCGTCGCAAACGGATTCTTCGGCAGAAGACCGCGCGACAGATACTCGACGAGAAAGCTCGCCTCGGCATCATCGCGTGAGATGCCAAACGTCGTCTGCGTCAGGTCGTTGGTGCCAAACGAGAAGAACTCGGCAAACTCGGCGATCTGGTCGGCGGTGAGCGCGGCGCGTGGAATCTCGATCATCGTCCCAAACTGGTAGTCGACGCGCAGGCCCTGCTCGGCCATGACCTTCTGCGCCTCTTCCTCGAGGAGAGTACGCTCCATCTTCAGCTCACTCGACAGCGCGACGAGCGGAATCATGATCTTGGGCTTTACGACGATGCCGTCGCGCTTGCAAGCACAGGCCGCCTCGAAGATCGCGCGCACCTGCATCTTGGTCAGCTCGGGCAGGTGAATGCCGAGTCGCACGCCACGCAGGCCGAGCATCGGATTCTGTTCGCGCAAAAAGTGCACCGCCTGAAGCATCCGCCGCTTGACATCCAGCTCTTGGTGCAGAAGGTCGGCATCACCGTCGCCCAGCTTGCTGCGCGTCTCGAGGATCGCCACCTCGCGCAGCAGCTCGTCGTGACTGGGCAAAAACTCGTGCAGCGGCGGGTCGATGAGGCGAATCGTCACCGGCAGCCCGTCCATGATCCGGAACAGCCCGTCGAAGTCGGCGCGCTGAAACGGCAACAGGCGGGCGAGCGGCTCGGCACGATCGGCGTCGCTGCGAGCGAGGATCATCGCCTGAATGTGCGGCAGTCGCTCGGGCTCGAAGAACATGTGCTCGGTACGACACAGTCCAATGCCTTGGGCGCCATATTCCCGGGCGCGCTTGGCGTCGCGTGGATAGTCGGCATTGGCCCACACCCCAAGTCGGCGGAAGCGATCCGCCAGCCCGAGGAGCTTGAGCAAGAACGGATCGCGAATGTCGGGCAGCACCGTCTGCAGCTGGCCGGCAAAGACCTCGCCACTGGTGCCGTCGATGGACACAAAGTCGCCTTCTTTGAAGATGCGTCCGCCGACGGTGAATCGGCGGGCATTTACGTCAATGTCGAGCGTGGCGGCCCCAACGACAGCGGGCTTGCCGAACTGACGGGTGACGAGCGCGGCGTGGCTGGTGCGTCCGCCTCGGCTGGTCAGGACTCCACGGGCGGCGAGGATGCCGTGAACATCGTCGGGCTTGGTTTCGGCGCGAACCAAGATGACGGCCTTGTTGTCGACCTTGGCCAAGCGCTCGGCGGTGTCGGCGTCAAAGACGATCTCACCGACGGCGGCGCCCGGTGCGACGTTGAGCCCGGTGGCGATCAGATCGCCCGCCGCTTTGCGTTCCTTTTTGGCCTTGGGATCAAACTGCGGGTGCAAAAAGTACTCAATGTGGCTGGGCGAGACGCGCAGCACCGCTTCCTCTGCCGAGATCAGCCCTTCGTCGCACAGCTCGACGGCAATCCGCACCGCCGCCTGGGCCGTCCGCTTGGCGTCGCGGGTCTGCAAGATCCACAGCTTGCCGCGCTCGATGGTGAACTCGATGTCTTGGACCTCGCGGTAGTGCTTCTCGAGCACTTTGCAGATGGCGCGAAACTCGGCATAGATCGACGGCATCTTGACGGAGAGGGCCGAGATCCGCTCGGTCTGGCGGGTTCCCGAGACGACATCTTCGCCCTGCGCATTGACCAGAAAGTCGCCTTCCAGCTCGTCTTCCCCCGTCGAGACATTGCGCGTGGTGACGACGCCCGTGCCCGAGGTATCCCCGAGGTTGCCAAACACCATGGCGACGATGCAGACAGCGGTGCCGAGGTTGTCGGCGATGCCCGAGGCCCGTCGGTAATCGATCGCGCGCTTGCCATTCCAGGACCGAAACACCGCCTCGGTGGCCAGACGGAGCTGCTCGTAGGGATCGTCGGGCATGCTGTGGCCGGCGAGTCGAGCGATGATCGCCTTGAACTCAGCGGTAATGCGCCGCAGGTCGGCCTCGCTCAAGCTGGCATCGTTTTCGACGCCGCTGGCCTTGCGCGCGTGGGCCAAGACTTCCTCGAACGGCTCGTCGGGAAGATTTAGTACAACAGTGCCGAACATCTGCACCAGCCGTCGATACGAGTCGTAGACGAAGCGCGAGTCACCGGTCAGCTCGGCCAGGCCCGCCGCGACCGCTTCGTTGAGGCCGATGTTTAGGACTGTGTCCATCATGCCGGGCATCGAAAACTTGGCGCCCGAGCGACACGAGACGAGCAGCGGATTGCTGGGATCGCCGAAGCGCTTGCCGGTCTGCTCCTCGATGCGATGGAGCGCGTGTAGCTCTTCTTCCCACATCCCGGCGGGAAACTTGGCACCCTCGGCAAGGAAGGCATTGCACGCGGCAGTCGAGACGATGAATCCGGGCGGAACCGGCACGCCGATCCGCACCATATCGGCAAGGTTGGCCCCTTTGCCTCCGAGAAGACCTCGAACCCCGTCCCACGACCCGCACCGCTGCTCTGCGGCGTCGAGCTCTGAAAACAGGTAGACCCACTTGGCAGGACTGGCCTGGAAAGGGGTTGCGGCTTGAGCGGACATGATGAGATACCTCCTAGCGACGTTAAGAACTCGGGCGAAGAACGCAGGACTCTTCATAACGTGAGTCCGAGCGCAGGGTACACCAGCCGGAATCGAGATGAGAGCGAGCGATGTGATGGACAAAGGACGACGATGACCGCGAGGGAGTCTACTTCGACCGTCGCTCGACCGCTGCGGATGGAGGTGTCGGGACTACAGTCGCTCGTCGCGGCACTGTGGACGGCGGGCTATCGCGTGCTTGGGCCGACTGTGGGCGAAGGTGCGATCGTGTATGGCGAGGTCCGCACCATCGCCGATCTGCCAGCTGGCTACACCGACGAGCAGGATGCCGGGCACTATCGGCTGCGCCAGCGCGATGATGGGGCGCTGTTTGGCTACAACGTCGGTCCGCACTCGCTCAAGCGGTTCTTGCTGCCGCCGCGCGAGCGACTGTTTACGACCATCCGAACCGGCAAGCAGCTTGCGGTCGAGCCCGAGCCTGTTCCGACGGAAAAGCTCGCGTTTTTGGGCGCCAAGGCCTGTGAGCTGGCGGCGCTGCTGACCCAAGACCGGGTGTTTTCGAGTGACCAACACCCCGATGTGCAGTATCTGGCCCGGCGGCGGGGCATGTTTCTCGTCGGGGTCAGCTGTACCAAGGCCGGCGGCAGCTGCTTCTGCACGTCGATGGGCACCGGGCCCAAGGTCGAAAGTGGCGCCGATCTGGCCCTGACCGAGGTCGTCACCGCCAGCGAGCACTACTTTCTCGTCGAGATCAAGACCGCAGCGGGTGCCGATCTGGCCAGCCAGCTGCCGCTTCGACCGGCCACCATCGACGAGCAGCGCCAGGCCGAGCTGCGCATCGCCGACGCTGCCACCCAGATGGGTCGTCACTTGTCGACGGTTGGGCTCAAAGAGCTACTGGCTCGCTCGACGGACAGCCCGCACTGGGACGAGGTCGCGTCGCGCTGCCTGTCGTGCGCCAACTGCACCCTCGCGTGCCCGACCTGCTTCTGCAACACCGTCGAGGATGTCACCGATCTAGCGGGCGATCACTCCGAGCGCTGGCGTCGCTGGGACTCATGCTTCCACGACGACTTTTCGTACCTGCACGGCGGCTCGGTCCGTGCCTCGGTCAAGTCGCGCTATCGGCAGTGGCTGACCCACAAGCTGTCGACGTGGATTGATCAGTTTGGCACCTCTGGCTGCGTCGGCTGCGGTCGCTGCATCACGTTCTGCCCGGTCGGAATTGACCTTACCGCCGAGTGCGCTGCCCTCCAAGCGAGGACCACATGAACCCACCAGTGCATACCTTGTCGCCCCAGCTGCTGTCGCTACAGTTTTTCGCCGGCTTTGGCCCTGCGGAGCTGCAGATCCTGGCCCGGCACAGTCGCCAAGTCAGCTGGCCTGCCGACGTAGAGGTCATCCGCGAGGGTCAGGTTGCCACCGAGTTTTTCCTGATTCTCGACGGACGCGTGCGGGTCGAGACGCATCTGCCGGGGCGCGGCGAGGTGACGCTACAGACGCTGCTGCGCGGGGATGTCCTCGGCTGGTCGTGGCTGACGGCGAACGCGAGCTTTTCGTTTTCGGCGCGGACGCTGCAGCCGACAAATGCGCTGGTCTTCGAGGGCACGGCGCTTCTGCGCGAGTGTGAGCAGCATCCTCGGCTGGGTTATCTGCTGATGCGACGGTTCGCGCTGGTGATGAGCGATCGACTGCGGCACACGCGGCTGCAGCTGCTCGATCTGTATTCGCCGCCGCGCTCGAGCGGTCCGTTCCAGGCGCTGAAAAAGCGATGAGTGCGATTCATCCGCCGTTTGTTGCCGACGCTGGCTCGGCGCTGGTGCCCTTGCCATATCGGGTCCAGCGCTTTGTCTGTGACACCGACGACACGTTTACGCTGACGCTGGCGCCGCAGTCCGGTGGTGAGGCGCTGCCCTTTGCTCCCGGTCAGTTCAACATGCTGTACGCGTTTCCCTCGGGAGATGTGCCGATCTCGGTCAGTGGGCCGGCGGCGCGGCGCGAGGTACTGATTCATACCATTCGGGCCGTCGGGCCGGTGACGCGAGCGCTGGCGCAGCTGCGACGCGGTGACACGGTGCTGGTGCGAGGCCCGTTCGGGAAGCCTTGGCCCGTCGCACAGGCCGAGGGTCATGACGTGGTGTTGATCGCGGGCGGGATTGGTCTGGCGCCGCTGCGGCCAGTGCTCTATCACATCTTGGCGAAGCGAAAGCGGTTTGGGCGGCTGTGTCTGCTCTACGGGGCGCGGACGCCGGGTGATGTGCTCTACCGTCGCGAGCTGGAGAAGTGGCGCGGGCGACTCGATGTGCAGGTCGAGGTCACGGTCGATCGCGGCGACAGCGACTGGCACGGCGAGGTCGGCGTCGTCACCCAGCTGCTCGAGAGAGCCCAGCTTGATCCGGCACGCACCGTCGCGATGGTCTGTGGACCCGAGGTGATGATGCACTTTTCGCGGCTGGCGCTGACGAAGCGCGGCGTGCCCGAGTCGCAGATCTTCGTCTCGATGGAGCGCAACATGAAGTGCGGCGTCGGCAGCTGCGGTCACTGTCAGCTCGGTCCGTTTTTCATCTGCAAGGACGGCCCGGTGTTCGACTATCCGCGCATTGCCCCGGTGTTCTCGACGAAGGAGCTGTAGCGTGAAGGGCAGAGTCCGACCCAAGCTGGCGGTGTGGAAGTTTGCCTCGTGCGACGGCTGTCAGCTCAGCCTCCTCGACTGCGAAGACGAGCTATTGCAGCTGGCCGAGCTGGTCCAGTTCGCCAACTTCGTCGAGGCAAGCAGCAAGGTCCAGCGCGGCCCGTACGCTGTCTCGCTCGTCGAAGGCTCTATCACCACTGCCCATGACAGAGAGCGCATCCAGGCCGTCCGCGCCGACTCTGCCGTCGTCATCACCATCGGCGCTTGTGCCACGTCCGGCGGCATTCAGGCGCTGCGCAACGGGGCCGATGTCGCCGAGTTCACGCGCCACGTCTACGCCCACCCCGAGTACATCTCGACGCTGCGCGACAGCACCCCGATATCCGCCCACATCAAAGTCGACTACGAGCTGTTCGGCTGTCCAATCAACAAACAGCAGCTCGTCGAGGTCATCTCGGCGTTTTTGCACGGTCGCAAGCCGAGGATTTATTCCCACTCGGTGTGCGTCGACTGCAAGCTGCGCGGCACGCCTTGTCTGACGGTGACACGCGGCATTCCGTGCCTGGGCCCGGTGACGCACGCCGGCTGCGAGGCGCTCTGTCCCAGCTACGGTCGCGGCTGTTTCGGCTGTTATGGACCCAAAGAGTCGAGCAATCCCGCGTCGCTGATGCAGCACCTGTCGACACACTTGGGTCAGCCCGACGTGGCGCTGTCGCGACTGCTCCGATCGTTTACCGCCGAGGCGCCACCTTTTGCGAGCGCGCGCAAGCCGTACGAGCCCGCGACTTGATACGCTACGCGCCACCGCTACCGCCGACCCGCACACCATGAGCACCGCCAGCGACAGTCCTCCATCCACCGACACCGAGCTGCGTGTCCGCGCCGGGGTCAAGACCCGCACCATCCAGGTCGATTACCTCGCTCGCGTCGAGGGAGAAGGCGCCCTCCACGTCAAGACCCGAGGCGATGTCGTCGAGGACGTGCAGCTGCGAATCTTCGAGCCGCCGCGCTTCTTCGAGGCCTTTTTGCGCGGTCGACTGGCCAGCGAGGCGCCCGACATCACCGCCCGCATCTGCGGCATCTGTCCCGTCGCCTACCAGATGAGCTCGACGCAGGCCATCGAGCGCGCACTCGGCCTCACCATCACCCCGACGATTCGAGCGCTGCGGCGACTGCTCTACTGCGGCGAGTGGATCGAGAGCCACGCTCTTCATGTCCTGATGCTGCACGCGCCTGATTTTCTGGGCGTTGCCGACGTGGTGGCACTGGCCAAGCTCTTTCCCGACGTGGTCCGAGGCGGGCTGCAGCTGAAAAAGACCGGCAACGAGATCCTGCGCGTCCTCGGTGGGCGAGAGATCCATCCGATCAACATCCGCGTCGGTGGGTTTTACAAGCTGCCGTCGGTGGCTGAGCTCCAGTCGCTGCGAGAGCCGCTGCTGCGGGCCCGAGATCAAGCCTTGGCGACGGTGCGCTGGGTCGGAGGCTTCAGCTTTCCCGACGTGCTGCGCGACTACGACTTGGTCAGCTTGTGGCATCCCGACGAGTATCCGCTCAACGAAGGGCAGCTGGTGTCACGCTCGGGGCTGCGGATCGATGTCAGTGAGTTCGAGTCGCACTTTGAGGAAGTTCACGTCGCCCACTCGAATGCGCTGCACGCCCAAAAGCGGGTCGATGGCGGCGCGTACCTCGTCGGACCGCTCGCTCGCTACAACCTGTGTGGGGACAAGCTGCCCGAGCTTGCGAAACAAGCTGCCCGCGACGCCAAGCTGCCCGTGCAGTGCTTCAATCCGTTTCAAAGCATTATTGTTCGTGCCGTCGAGCTGGTCTTTGCCTGCGACGAAGCGCTGCGCCTCATCGCCGAGTATCAGCCCGCTGGACCGCCGTTTGTCGTCGCTGAACCGAGAGCAGGAGAGGGCGCCGCCGTCACCTGTGCACCGCGCGGACTGCTCTACCAGCGCTATCGAGTCAACGCCGACGGTACGATCGCCGAGTGCAAGATTGTGCCGCCGACCTCCCAAAACCAACGCACCATCGAGGACGATCTGCGCGCCGTGGTCCAAAAGGAGATCCGCCGGCCCAAAGCCGAGCTGACCGCCCGCTGCGAGCAGACCATTCGCAACCATGACCCCTGTATCTCGTGCGCGACCCACTTTCTGCGCCTAGAGATCGAGGACGCTGATGAGCTCAAGCAAGACCCCTGATCGCAAGCTGTTCGGCACCGACGGCATTCGTGGCATTGCCAACGTTCCGCCGATGACCATCGACACCGCGATGCGACTAGGCCGCGCCGTCGCTCGCCTCTATCACCGGCCCGGCCACCGAGGCCGCATCATCATCGGCAAAGACACCCGCCTGTCCGGCTACATGTTCGAGCAAGCGATGGCCGCCGGCATCTGCTCGATGGGCGCCGACGTGATGCTGTGCGGACCGCTGCCGACGCCGGGCATCGCGTTTTTGACCTCGTCGATGCGTGCCGACGCCGGTGTGGTGATCTCGGCCAGCCACAACCCGTACTACGACAACGGGATCAAGCTCTTTGCCGCCGACGGCTTCAAGCTCCCCGACGCCACCGAGGCCAAGCTCGAAGAGCTGATGGCCCAAAACGACGAGGACATTGCTCGCCCGGCCCCCGACGAGATTGGCCGCGCCCAGCGCATCGACGACGCCAAAGGCCGCTACATCGTCTTTCTCAAGAACTCGTTTCCGCGCCGGCTCTCTCTCGACGGGCTCAAGATCGTCGTCGACTGTGCGCACGGGGCCGCCTATCGCGTCGCTCCCAACGTCTTGACCGAGCTAGGCGCCAGCGTCACTTCTCTCGGGGTTGCTCCCGATGGCAAGAACATCAACGACCACAGCGGCGCCTTACACCCCGAGGTAATGTCCAAAGCGGTCGTCGAGCAAGGCGCGCAGATCGGGATCGCTCTCGACGGAGACGCCGATCGAGTCATCTTTGCCGATGAAAAGGGCCGCATCGTCGACGGAGACACCATCATGGCTCTGTGCGCACGGCGGCTCTTGTTACGCGGCGAGCTGCGCAAGAACACGCTGGTGGCGACGGTGATGTCGAACCTGGGCCTTGAGCGCGCACTCGCTGACATGGGCGGGAAGCTTTTGCGCACTGCCGTCGGAGATCGCTATGTGGTCGAGGCGATGCGGCAGCACGACTTAAACCTCGGCGGCGAGCAGAGCGGGCACTTGGTGTTTCTCGATCACATGACGACCGGCGACGGCATCATCGCGGCGCTGCAGGTGCTGGCGATCCTGCTTGAGGAGAACAAGCCACTCTCGGAGCTGACGAGCATCCTGAGGCCGTATCCGCAGGTGCTGCTGTCGGTCAAGGTCGCCCGACGGGTGCCGCTCGGTGAGCTGGACTCGGTAAAGTCGCTGATCACTCGCATCGAGGGCTCGCTTGGCGACGACGGTCGGGTGCTGGTGCGCTACTCGGGTACCGAGCCCAAGGTCCGCGTCATGATCGAGGGGCCAGAGGTCGGACTAATCGAGCGCTACGCCCAAGAGCTGGCCGAGGAGCTGGTCCGCGCCTGCTCATAGCCGCGACGGCACACGCTACCGACGGGAATAGCGCGCGCTCTGCTCGGCCCAGGTGATCAGCGGCGTCTCCTCGGGAAAATACGGCTGCCACGGCGCCCGCCCGAGGAGGTGTCGCACCAACATCAGCGGATACAGAACCAGCGACGGTGGCCGCTCGCGACGGTTGTGACGCTGCGCCCGCGCCTGCTCCCGCGCTTTGAGCGGCACAAAGTCC
Source organism: Myxococcales bacterium (assembly GCA_016794465.1). GTDB lineage: Bacteria > Myxococcota_A > Polyangia > Palsa-1104 > JAEUJZ01 > JAEUKA01. The sequence continues at coordinate 19,505 of JAEUKA010000090.1, forward strand.
GCAACCTGCTGCACTCGCACCGCCGACAGCAGCCCGGACAGCTCGCTCCGGCGATGATCGACCGTCGCGGTGTCCATGGCAAACGCCCCACACTGTGGGTGCCACGCCTCCAGCATCCGACAGGCGCCCAGCGCTTGCCCGCGATCCGATGCCACCCCCAGCTGCGACCAGCCCATCTTCTGCGCGATCCGCAGCGAGTTGTAGATGTTCTCCTCGGTGTGAAGCGCGTGGGGCTCAAGATAAATCCGCTCGGCCGGTACGCCCAGCGCTGTCATCGCCGCTGCCAGCGCTTCGGCTTCGACAAACGGCGTATGAACCGCTGACCCCGAGGTGATGAAGTGCTCGGCCTGGCGACGATCCCACAGCAGCGCCGCCCACACCGCCCGCCGCTGCAAGGAGAGCGTCAGCCCACCGTCAGCCTGCGTCGGACAGCCCGGCACAATCACCGCATCGAACGGCTTGGCGACGGGAGTCTTTACCTCCAAGCGACCCGCATAGCCTTGCAGCACGACGCCCAGCAGCATCGAAAGCTATCCCCCGAGGTCGCTGAGCAGCGGCGCCAGGTCCGCGTGAAGCTTCATCCGCAGCCGCCCGGCGAGCTGACTGGCCTCACGCAGCGCCGCCCGTCCCGGCCCCAGCTTCCGTCGCTCGACCAGCAGCTTCCCAAACGCCGCCAGTCCCTGCGCCAGCTCAATCTGGTCACCGCCTTCCCGCAGCAGCGCCACCGCCCGCTTCAGATAGTCCCACGCCGGATGCTCACCCTCGACCGTCTCGTCAAACAGCGTCGCGGCATGGATCTCGCCCAGCGACATCAGGCTCTGCGCGATCAAGCTCCGCAGACCCGACTGCTGGGCCCGCTCGAGCGCCCGCTGACACTGCTCCAGCGCTTTTTGCTTGTCGCCCCGTCGCAGCTGAATCAGCCCGAGCAGTCGCTTGCTCTCGGCCATGCCGCGATGATCGAGCAGCCGCTGCGCCAGGTCCCGTGCCTGAATCAGCCGTGACTCCGCCTCGCTCAGCAGCCCATCCCGCAGCAGCGCATCCCCGAGTGAGCACAGCAGTGTCACCTGTTCCTTCGACGCCACCGCCCGCTCACACAGCGGCAGGGCTTCCTCGAACCGCGCCCGCGCCGCCGCCACATCCCCGCGTGCCAGATCCACCCGACCGTGCGCCGTCATCGCCGCCGCTTGCAAGAGCACATCGTCTTCATGTTTGCGCAGCGCTTCGTCGTAACAGCTCACCGCCGCATCAAGCGCCCCCCGCAGGTACTCGACCTGACCGACATGGAGCAGCGACAGCGCCACCTTCTTGCGATCGAGCAGCCGTCGCCGCATCTCCAGCGCCTGCGCCAGTCGATCCATGCCGTCGGACAGCTTGCCCAGCCACACCATCGCCTGGCCTTCTTCGTCCAGCGTGTCGGCAATCCCCACCTGATCTTGCAGCTGCTGGAACAGCGACCGCGCCCGCTCGATGAAGCCGAGTGCCCGCGCCGGATCATGAGCGACGATTCGCCCCATCTCCAAGAACGCCTGCGCCCGCTCTTTCCGCGACGCCAGCACAAACGACAGCCGCACCACCTTTTCCCACGCCGACAGCGCCGACTCAAAGTCCCCGAGCAGCGACAGCACCCGCCCGAGCTGCTGCCACAGCCGCAGCCGCGCCGACAGGTGTTCCGACGACAGGCAGGCCAGCCCGCGCAGCAGCAGCCGAGGCGCTCGTCCCGGTGCTCCATGCGTCACCGACAGCTCAGCCGCTCGCTGATACGCCTGCGCCGCCAGCAGACCCTCGCTTGCCCGCTCGCAGTGCCGAGCAATCCGCAGCTGCAGGTCTTCTCGCTCACTATCGGGCTGAAGCTGCAGAAACTGCGCGAGCAGCAGGTGGTAGCGACGCTTGCGCTCCGACTCGACCTGCTCGTAGATCGTCTTTTGCCACGGGGGATAGGCGAAGCGCAGCTCGCGCTCGACGTTGAGCTGGCTCGTCGGCACCGCCATCAGCACGCCTTGTCCGATCAGCTGCTCGATCAGCTCACTGAGCTCTGCCAGTCGCTCCGAGTCACCGTCCTGTACCTCGGTCAGCGACGGTCCATCGCTGTCGGCAGGCTCCGTACTCGTCAGCCCGCTCGCTTCACAGCGACTCAGCGTCAGCAGCGCCCCCAGGTGAAAGTTCTCGCCCGCCACCGCCGCGTACTCGAGCAGCCGCCGCGATCCCTCCGCCATTGCCAAGAGCCGCGCCTCCACCACACCTGGCAGCGACGATGGCAGCTCAATCTGGGACCGCCGCTCTTCGTCCCACACTGGCAACAGCGATCGTTCGCCCACGCCCGGCTGCCAGGACAAGACCTGCGTCTCGACCAGCAGCCGCAACAGCTCGACCATCGCCCGGGGCGTACTCTCGGAAAACTGCTCACACAGCGACACCACCCAGGCCGGCAGCTCTTCGGGCTCGGCCCCGACGATCGAGGCAATCAGGTGCAGCTTGTCCTCTTTCGACAGGTGCAGCAGCTGGAGTCGCAGCGGTGGCGTACTGGTCGCGCCAAAGTCCGGAAAGGCCTCGACGAACTCGGGTCGTGCCGAGAGCCCAATCACCACCGGCAGGTCCGACAGCCCGTCGAGCAGATAGTTCACCAAGTTCACCGTCTCGGGACTGGCCTCGTCCATGTCATCAAGCAGGATCAGCAGCGGCCCCCGCCGGGCATCGGCGACGAAGAAGCGCTTGATCGCCGAGTACATCCGCGACTCACTGCGCACCCCCAGCCCCGCCAACCCCGAGGCCTGCGACGAGCCATCTGGAAACGGAATCCCCAAGAGCTCCCCGAGCACATGCGCGACTTCCGTGGCCCGCACCGCTGGCAGCAGCACCCGACACAGCCGCAGCAGCTTGTCCCGCGCCGCGCCGATCTCCTCGCTCTGTCGCAGATCACAGCGCCGCCGAATCAGCTCGATGAAGATCGCAAGTGGCGCCGCCCCCTCGCCCGGCACTGTCGCGAGCAGCACCCGATCGGGAGACACCGCAAAGTACGCCGTCGCCGCCCGACCCAGCTCTGCCAAGAGCCGCGTCTTGCCCTGGCCCGTCGCCCCCAGCAGTAGGAAGCTACGCAGGCTGTGCGACTTGATGCTCTGCTCGATGCAGCCGAGCAGCCGCCCCAGCTCCTCTTTGCGACCGCAGAACGGCACCTCGGTATCGGTCGGCTCGCCGTGCAGCAGATCTTCCTCGGACAGCGTGTAGTGCGGCCCCGTCTCATCCCCCGCGAGCAGCTGGGTGTCGAGCCGAGGGACTAGCGCCGTGCGGCAGCTCCCACAAATCTCGGTTCCGTCGGGGACAGGGGCGTGACAGCTGAGGCAGCGAGCAGACATCGCCCGCCTTTTAGCGCGGGACAGACGGACTTCGCAAGGCTTGCCGCGATTGCCGCCGGTCCGCAAATTCCTCGCGGCGTCGCCAGCCGGCCAAGTTACTGTGTCGAAAATCATGACCTGCGAATCGGCGCCTGACACTCGGCGGTCGCGACTCACCACCTATCAAGAAGTGCTGCTGGGGACAGCGGCGACGGTTGCGCTCTGTTACTACGGGCGGCTGGTGCTGATTCCGACGCTGCTGGGGGTGGCGGTGGCGCTGATCTTGGCTCCGGCGGTCCGGCTGCTCGCTCGCTTCCGAGTGCCCCGGCCCCTGTCGGCGCTGGTCCTTATCTCCGTCACGCTGGCGGTGATGTATGCGGTGACGCACCTGCTCTACGATCTGGTGGTGCAGTTCGTCGGCGAGCTGCCCGCACACTCGGCCCAGATCGAGTCGTTCTTGGACGGCATTCGGCGGCAGCTGGACCACTTCCTGGCATCCACCCGTCTGTGGCGACCTCCCAGTGAGCCCGGCCTCGCGGTGCATCAGCCCTTCGACTGGCCGAAGCTGGTCCTGGGCGGCGCCAACTCGGTCGGGGAGTTTCTGTTTGTCACCTCGTTTGTGCCGTTCATTACCTACTTCCTGCTGACCTGGCAGGACCACTTGTATCGCGCCTCGGTGCGGCTGTTTGCCCACGACCGGCGACCCGAGGTCGAAAAGACGCTCGGCCAGATTGCCAGCATGCTGCGCAGTGTCCTGATCGGGAACCTGCTGGTGGGGCTGCTGCTGGGGGTCCTCAGCTCGATCCTGTGTGCGCTGGTGTCGGTGCCGTACTTCTACGTCATCGGGATGGTCAGCGGCATGCTCAGCATGGTGCCGTACCTGGGGGTGGTGCTGGCGCTGCTGCCGCCGATCTTGATGGGCATCGGCAAGCTCACCGGTACTGGGGTGCTGGTGCTTACGCTCGGGGTGCTGCTGATGCACCTGCTTGCAATCAACCTGCTGGTCCCCAAGCTGATTGGCCGGCGGGTGCAGGTCAATCCGCTGGCCGCCACCCTGTCGCTGCTGCTGTGGGGCGTGCTGTGGGGTGGGGTCGGGCTGATCCTGGCGGTGCCGATTGCGGCGGCGGCCAAGATCATCTGCGATCACATCGGACCCCTCCAGGCGATCGGGGCGTGGCTTGGCGATGACCTGGATGGAGCGGACCAGGAAGCGTAGGCCCTGCACCTGCGGCTTGACACCGACCGGCGTCCGCCGAACCTTATCCTGCATGCGCCCACGGCTCGCCTTGTCTTCACCCTTGGTTCTCTTGCTCCTGATCATCGCCCTTGGCCTGTTGCCCGCCTGCCAGGGCAGAGGCGACTCGACCAAAGCCGGCCATCGGTCCGTCACCGCAGTCGCCCCGCCTCCGAGCGGCCCGCCGTCCGCCGTCCCGACGCTTCCGGCCAGTCCCGCCCTGCCCCCGAGCAAGCCCAGTGGTGGCATTGACCTAGTCGCCGGAACGCTACCCGCCGCCCTCACACCCAGTCAGCAGAGCCGCCGCACCCCGGTGGTGGATGCCGTCCAGCGCGCCGCCCCCTCGGTGGTGTCGATCCTGACCGAGCAGAAGCCGCAGTACAACCCGTTCGGCTTCTTCGGACTTGAGGAGGCGGACGACAGCGGGCGCACCTCGCTTGGCTCCGGCGTGATCGTCGATCCCCGGGGCTTGGTCGTCACCAATGAGCACGTCGTTGCCGGGGCCGCGCGCATCCGGGTCCTGCTCGCCGATGGTCGAGAGCTGCCGGCCTCGCTGGTTGGCGCCGATCAGTCGTTTGACCTCGCGGTCCTGCGCATCGAGCCGACCGGCAAGGACGGCAAAGAGGTCAAAGACCTGCCCTCCCTGCGCATCGGCACCGCCAGCGACCTGATGATCGGCGAGACGGTGATCGCCATCGGCAACCCGTTTGGCCTGTCCCACACCGTCACCTCCGGCGTCATCTCGGCCCTGCACCGCATGGTCCGCGCCAAGAACCGCACCTACGAGGACTTCATCCAGATCGACGCCCAGATCAACCCCGGCAACTCGGGCGGGCCGCTGCTTAACGTCAATGGCGAGCTGATTGGCATCAACACCGCCGTCCACTCGGGTGGTCCCGGCATCGGCTTCGCCATCCCGATCGACCGCGCCCGCACCATCGTCAACGATCTGCTCCAGTTTGGCCGGGTCCGCTATGGCTTCCTCGGCCTGCGGGTCGCCCCCATCCATGAGCGCCGCCGCCAAGCCACCGGCGTCCTTGTCACCGAGGTCGATGTCGGCAGCCCCGCCGAGAAAGCCGGCCTTGTCCCCGGCGATGTCATCACCCACCTAGGCGACGAAGCCACGGTCACGGTCGAGCGCTTCTGGGATCGCGTCCACCGCGTCCTGGCCGGCGAAGAGATCCGGGTCCGACTCACCCGAGGCGAGGTCAGCGTCCGCAGCACCGCCCTCGACCCGCGCGAGATGTCGCAGCGTGCCCGCAAGCGACTCGGTCTAGAGGTCGTCGATGCCCAAGGCCGCGCCGCGCTGGTCCAGCGAGTCAGCCAAGGCGCCATCGCCGACCGCATCGGCTTCCAGCCCGGCGACGCGATCTTGCAGATCGGCGCCAAGCAGGTTCGCTCCGCCACCGACTTCTACAGCGCCATCGGCGAGATCCGCCCCGGCACCGACACCGTCATGCTGGTCTTCCGAGGCCAAGCCTCCTACTACGTAACCGTCCCCTTCTAACCCTGTCATCCTTTTCGGCAGGATGGGGGGCAGAGTGCTGAGCAGGGTGATGCGCATTAGCCTGGCTGTGATCCTTGGTGGCTGTTCGCTTGGATCGACCCCCAACGTCGATCGGATTGACCATGAGGCGGGCTACTACACGGCCAAGGTGCAGCATCGCCAGGATGAACCTGCCAAAGCCTGTCACCGGGCCACCACGGCTGCGGTAGTAGCGTCAGCGAATGTGCTGGTGCGGCTTCGGCGTGGGGAAGCCGTGCCAGCGGAGCTGTACCGACAGCTCTCTGCCGTAGACAGCCTGATGAAGGATCGCTGTCAGCAGTTCAGAGACTCAAATCTCAACAGCCGGTAGTCACCCGACCACCTGGAGGTGAAGGAGGGACCACGTGCAGGTGAAGGATCGACCACGTGCAGGTGAAGGATCGACCACGTGGAGGTGAAGGATCGACCACGTGGAGGTGAACGCGGACCACGTGGAGGTGAAGGATCGACCACGTGGAGGTGAAGGATCGACCACGTGCAGGCGGTGGTGGGCTGGCCATTCCCTTGGTTGGGTTTGGCGTGGGATGATGAGCGACACCCTGTGAAAGAAGTGCGGGCACCGCTTGGGGCCGGTCCTTTCGGACCCCCTAGACCTGTCCGCGCGCCGCTGCGTTTGCTCGGGGAAGCTTGGAGATCAACATGCAATTGCGACGACCAACCACTGCGCTGTACGCCATCACGGCCTGCCTTTTCCTGTCCACCACGACCTTCTGCGATCCCCCGAAGCCTCCCCGACCGCTGCAGATCGAGCCGGCCCCTGTCGTGCCGCCTTCACCTCCTGTCGAGACACCGCCGCTTGCTAGTGACAAGGTCCTCAGCAAGGCACCGCTGGAAGCCCCGAGCCCGCCCGATGCCCCGACCGTGGACAGTGGCCCAGCCGGTCCCAAGCCGCCGCTGCCTCCCGTGCCGGCAGAGCTGGCCCCGCCTGCGTCCCCGCGCCTGACCGGGGTAAGTGCCGCCGAGGTCGTCAAGACCAAGGTCGAGAGCTACTTCCAGGGCAAGGTCGGTCGCCGCATCCACATCCAGACCGACAAGCCGCTCTACAAGCCGGGCGAGACGATCTGGGTCCGGGTCTGGGATGTCACCACCCGCGCTCTGTCGGGCAAGCATGCCAGCTCGGGCATGCACGTCGAGCTGATCAGCCCCCGTGGTGCCCAGGTCGCCAAGAAGCGAGTCCACGAGAACGCCGGGGCCGGCCAGATCGACTTTGTGCTCGATGGCGGGATGGTCGGCGGTGAGTACAAGCTCAAGGTCAAGACGTTCGACGGCGTGCAGGAAGAGCGCCCGCTGATTGTCTCGACCTATGACCCACCCAAGCTGAAGCTGAAGCTGGAGTTCGTCCGCAAGGCCTACGGTCCGGGCGATGAGGTCACCGCAACGATTGCGGTCAAGCGCAACACCGGCGAGCCGCTGCGCAACCATGGGCTGACCGCGACCGTGATGCTCGATGGCCAAGCGCTGCCCCAGGTCCAGCTGCGGACCGATGAGGAAGGCGATGGCTTGGTTCGCTTCAACCTGCCCGCCGACATCAGCCAGGGCGATGGCCTGCTGACCGTGATGGCCGATGACGGTGGCATCACCGAGTCGATCGCCAAGCGGGTGCCGATCATCGTCAAGAAGCTCCAGCTTTCGCTGTATCCGGAAGGCGGCGAGCTGGTGTACGGGCTGCCGGGCCGGGTGTACTTCGAGGCCAAGAACCCGATCGGCAAGCCGGCGGACATCTCCGGGCGGGTGCTCGATGAGAACGAGCAGACGATGGCGTCGTTCGAGAGCGTCCGCGATGGCCTGGGCCGGGTGGACTTCACGCCGCAGCCGGGACATCGCTATACGGTGGCGGTTGACCAGCCGGTGGGCATTGCCGATCGGTTCGTGCTGCCGACGCCGCAAGAGCAAGGCTGTGTGCTGCGCAGTGTCGATGATCTCGATGGGCAGCTGACGGCAACACGGGTCATGGTGCGCTGTAGCGATCGGCGCAAGGTGGTGGTGGCGGCGACGCTGCGCGAGAGCCTGCTCGATGTGGCGGCGGTGGAAGCCGATCGCGAGCCGGCGGTGGTCTACCTGGAGCCGCGTGGCCAGGGGACCGAGGCGCTCGGGCGGGCCCAAGGCGCGGTGCGGGTGACGCTGTTTGACGAGTCGTACCTGCCACTGGCCGAGCGACTCATCTATCGGCAGCGGCGTGCGCGGCTGCAGGTGCAGGTTGAGCCGCAGAAGAAGAGCTTTGTCCCGCGAGAGAAGGTGACGCTCGATGTGACGACGCGTGATCCGGCGGGCAACCCGGTGCCGGCGGACCTGGCGCTGTCGATCGTCGATGACACCGTGCTGAGCTTTGCTGACGACAAGACCGGCAACATGCTGAGCCGGCTGTACCTAGAGCCCGAGCTGACGGGCAAGGTCGAAGAGCCGAACTTCTACTTCGATCTGTCGGAGAAGAAGAGTGCGCTGGCGCTGGATCTGCTGATGGGCACGCGCGGCTATCGGCGCTTCGAGTGGCGACCGGTGCTGGGGGGACTGATTGCGCAGGCCAAGCCCAAGGCGAGTGGGGCCGGGGAGGGTACGGCGCAGACGGTGACGGGGTTTGCCGATCTGCGCAAGCCGGGTCGGACGCTGCCGCCCGCCGATGCGACCAGGGCTGACCCGCAGAAGGACGCGCCCAAGCTGGTGCTGGCCAAGGCTGCGGATGTGGCGACCAAGGGGAGCAAGGCGCCGGCCCAGCCGGTGACGGCAGCCGCGAAGCCGATGGTGGTGGCTGATAACAAGCCGGCGACCCGAGGGCCGATGCTCGGTGGCCTGGCGGCGCCGCAGCGGCAAGGCGCGGGCGGTGGGATGGCGGCTCCGGCGGCTCCTCCGATGGTGGCCCAGGCGGCGATGGCTCCGGCGAAGATGCACGCGGAGATGGCAGCCGAAGGCTCGGTGGCGCCGATGGAGATGAAGGCCGACAAGGCAGCCCGCCCGGCAGCCGAGCCGATGATGGCCAAGAAGAAGATGGAAGCGCCGATGGGTCGGGCGGCCCGGGACGACGTGGATGGGCTGCTGGGTTTTGACGACGAGATCGGTGGCCTGCGGGGACGCGGGATGCGGCCCGTTATGCCGATGCCGCGACCACGTCCGCGTCCAGTTGAGCCGTGGGCGCCAGTGCGGGTGTTCCCGGTGCCGGCCTATCAGCCGGACTACAGTGGTCCGCGCACCGACTTTCGCGAGACGATCTTCTGGAGCCCGGCGGTGCAGACCGGCCAAGACGGCAAGGCCCAGGTGTCGTTCTTCCTGTCGGATGCGGTGACGAGCTTCCGGGTGCAGACCGAGGCGATCGGCGGCGGCGCAGCGGGTCGGGACGAGACGGTGGTGAAGTCGAGCCTGCCGTTTAGCATGGCGGTCAAGCTGCCTACCGAGGTGAGCGAAGGCGATCGGATCGCCCTGCCGCTGATCTTGGTCAACGAGCGCGATCGACCGGTGCAGGTCAACCTGTCGGCGCAGTTTGGCAGCCTGCTCAAGCTAGAGCGTCCGGTCGAAAGGGCCCAGGGCCTGATCGCTCCGATGGCGCGTGATGCGCTGTTCTACCCGCTGACCGTCAGTGGCAAGAAGGGCAAGACCGAGATTCGCTTTGTCGCCGATGCTGCCGGCCTGCGGGATGAGTTCGTGCGGGAGATTGCCGTGGCGCCGCGTGGCTTCCCGCAGACGGTGTCGAAGTCGGGTCGGCTCAAGGACAGCCTGTCGCACGAGCTGGAGCTGGCGGGTCTTATGGAGGGAACTGCCGATGGCCAGCTGAAGGTCTACATCAGCCAGGTATCGACCTTGATCGGTGGACTCGACGGCATGCTCAGCGAGCCGGGGGGCTGCTTCGAGCAAGCGTCGAGCACCAACTACCCGAACGTGATGATCCTGCGCTACCTGAAGACTGCGCAGATCGCCGCGCCTCGGGTCACGGCTCGCGCTCATGCGCTGCTCGGGGATGGCTACAAGCTGCTGACCGGGTACGAGACGCCGACCAAAGGCTACGAGTGGTTTGGCTCGACACCTGGACACGAAGCCCTGACCGCCTATGGCCTGGTCGAGTTCACCGACATGAAGCAGGTCTTCCCAGAGGTGAGTGGCGCGATGATCAAGCGCACCGCCGACTGGCTGCACGCCCGGCGCGATGGCAAGGGCGGCTTCCACCGCGATGCCAAGTCCCTCGACAGCTTCGGCGCGGCGAGCAAGGCGGTCACCGATGCCTACATCACCTACAGCGTCAGCGAAGCCAAGCAGCCCGGCTTCGAGCGCGAGCTAGACGCCCAGGAGCAGGTCGCCCGCGAGACGCAGGACCCCTACATCCTGTCGCTGGCGGTCAACACGCTGTTTAACGCTGGTCGCAAGGACGTAGGGTATGCGGCGGCCAAGCGCCTTAGCTCGCTGCAAGATCCCTCGGGGGTGTGGAAGGGGGCGAGCCACAGCATCACGCGCTCGGGTGGGACGGATCTACAGATCGAGACGACCTCGCTGGCGATGCTGGCGCTGCTCAAGAGCGGTCAGTTCGACGACTCGGTGGAGAAGGGGATGGAGTGGCTGATGCAGAAGCGCGGCGGACACGGCTCGTTTGGGGCGACGCAGGCGACGGTGCTGGCGCTCAAGGCGATCACGGCCTACTCGTCGGCGCGGGCGCGGGCGCTGACGCCGGGCACAGTGACGCTGGTCATCAACAGCAAGGAAGTCGGGCAAAAGAGCTACCAGCCTGGCGATCGCGAGCCGCTGACGTTCCCCGGACTGGCCAAGTACTTGGTGGCGGGCAAGAACCGCGTCGAGATTCGTCACAGTGGCCAGACGCCGCTGCCGTACAGCCTGGGGCTCAGCTATCGATCGGAGCAGCCGGCAACGAGCCCGGACACCAAGGTGGCGCTGACGACGACGCTGGCACGCAATCAGGTCAAGCTCGGCGAGTCGGTACGGATGGAGGTCACGCTGACCAACAAGACCGATCAGGGCCTGCCGATGACGCTGGCGCGGGTCGAGATTCCGGGTGGGCTACAGTTTCAAACGTGGCAGCTGAAGGAGCTGCGCGAGAAGGGGCTGATCGGCTTCTACGAGACGAGGCCACGCCAAGTGAACCTGTACCTGCGACAGATGCAGCCGAAGCAGGAGGTCAAGCTGCCACTCGACCTGATGGCGACGGTGCCGGGTGACTACACGGCGCAGGCCTCGACGGCGTACCTGTACTACACCAGCGAGCACAAGGCCTGGGTCGCCGGAACCAAGATCGCAATCGAGTAAGCCCGCCTGGCCCGGGTCTTTCCTGCAACCGTCCGCTACTTGACGCTACTTGACGCTACTTGACGATCACGCGGCCCGGCATCCCGCGACCGTGGATCGCGCAGCCATAGTCGAACGTCCCCGCCTGATTGAACGTGTTCTCGAAGGTGCCCTGCGCCTGGGTGGGGCTGTACGGAAAGCCCATGTCCCACGGAAACACGCCGTGCTGCGAGGCGGCTCGAAACACCCAGCGGACCTTGCCGCCAACGGGAATCGTGACCTCCTGCGGGGAGTAGTAGTCGTCCTGCACGGTAATGACCGCTGAGGGAGCCAGATCGCGAATGATCGGTCGCAGATCCTGCACGGTCATGTCGGCGGGCTCTCCGGATGGCTGCGTATCGCTACAGCCCCAAGACCCAGCCAGCAGCCAGCCGCCCAACGCCAAGACCAAGCCCAACCCCAAGCCAAATTTGCGCATACAAAGAGCTTATTAAATGGAGCGCTCACCGGGAAGCCGCTTGCGAGCCCGGACGGTGACGCCGCCCATGGCTTCGGCTTGGCTGAAGTCGCTGCCCTCGTGCCACTGCCAGGGCAGGGCGGCGACCTTGGGCAGGTAGTGACGCACGATGCTGGCGGTAAACGACGGAAGGTAGCGGGTGCCGAATCCAAACATGGCGCCAAACCAGCGGGCCATGCGGTCGTGGCGAGGGCAGACCTTCTCGATTACGAAGCCGGCGCGGTCGAGTCGCTCGGCAAGCTCGCTGCCGCGATAGCGACGCTCGTGGCCCATGACCTTGTCGAAGTACGTCCAGTAGTCGGGATTGCACGGGCAGGAAAAGAACAGGTGACCGCCGGGGCGAAGGACACGGGCGATCTCGCGCAAAAGGGCTTCGTCTTCGGCGACGTGCTCGAGGACTTCAAAGAGGCAGACGAGGTCGAAGCGCTCGTCGGCATACGGCAAAGGACTGGTCGCGCGGGCACACAGGCCACCTTGATCGGACAGCGCTTTGAGGGCCACGCGCGATAGGTCGACAAAGTGCGTTCCAGCGATCGGCACGTGGGGAAACATGCCGGGACCGATCTCCAGGGTCCGATCGGTGGCGTAGAGCGGCTCGATCTCGGACCAGGCATGCGCCCAGCCGCTGTGCGGAAACAGCTCGTAGTGGGTCCACAGGTCTTCGTAGATCGCGTGGTTTCTCTCGGCGGCAGCGTTCATGGGCGGCAAGGTAGCGCGGCCCAGCGAACCCTGACAAGCGGCCACAAAGTCGCGATACGATGTGAGTTTGGCGAGTCCGATCGAGGCGACTCGTGGGCTGTGGGGGGCGATGAGCAGACAAGGTTTTATCCTGCAGGCGAGCATGCGTCTGTCGGCGGGGCTGCCGGTGCTGCTGCTGTACGGTCGGCTGCAGGAAGGCGAGACGTTCCTGGTCCGCGATGATCGGCAGCGGGCCTGCTTCTATGTGCGTACGGCGGACGGCGAGGCGGTCAGCAAGCTCGCGGGGCCGAACGCGAAGCTGCTGAAGACCAGTCGTCAGAACCTCGCCGGGGAGCCGGTGAGTCGGATCGAGCTGAGTACGCCGGTGTCGACCGCATCGCTGGGGCATCGGCTGCACGCGGCGGGACTTGTGACGTATGAAGCCGATCTCAGCATGGTGATGCGCTTTCTGGTCGATCGCGGCATTCGCAGCAGCATCGAGATTCACGGCTCGGCGAGACGAGGCAGGCCGGCGGAAGAGGGCGTCGATCTGGTGTTCGACAACCCCGAGCTGTCGCCGGGCTCGGTGCTGCCCCAGCTGCGCTCGCTGGTGCTGCGGCTGCACCAAGGCCAAGACGGCACGCTGGCGGCGGCGGCGCTGGCGGATCAGCATGGCGAGATCGTGCTGCAGCAAGGCGGTCCCGCGACCACCGACTCGACCTGTTTTCCCGATGAGCGATCGCTGCTGGCGGCGCTGATTCAGCGGCTGGTGACCAAAGATCCCGATCTGATCGTCGGCTATCACCTGCTTACCGAGGATGTACCGCTGCTGAGGGAGGCGGCGCGGCGCTGTCGCATGTCGCTGCCGCTGGCGCGTGGACCGGGTGACTTGCAGTTTCAGCCCGGCAACGGTCGCAGCCAGGGCCCGCGTGCGGTGCTGTCCGGTCGCATCCTGCTCGATGTGGCGCCGCTGTGGCGACAGCTCAAAGGCGCTGGACACGAAGAACCCAGCTTCGCATGTGAGTCGCTGGCGAGCGAGGTCCGCAGCCTGGCTCAGCTGTGCGAGAGCCAGGGTCTGCTCGATGTGGCGATGCAGCGAAGCCGCCTGACCGGACTGCCGCTGGATCGGGCCACTGCGAGTGTGGCCGCGTTCGACTTCCTGTACCTGATCGAGCTGGGACGGCGCGGCTATGTGGCGCCGACGTTTCAGCGGCCACAAGAGCCCGGCGAGCCGATCGTTGGTGGACTCATCATTCCGCCGCAGCCAGGGCTTCACCGCAACGTGCTGGGGTTCGACTTTCGCAGCCTCTATCCGAGTGTGATTCGCACCTTTCAGATCGATCCGCTGGGGCTGCTTTCGACCGGCGCAAGTCCCGAGACAGAAGCCGACCCGATCGTCGCCCCGAGCGGTGCCCGTTTCCGTCGTCAGCGCGGCATTTTAAGCGTCATCCTCGATCAGCTGCTGCCGCTGCGCAGTGCCGCCCGCAGCCAAGGCCACGAGGCGCAGAGTCAGGCGATCAAGCTGCTGATGAACTCGCTCTACGGCGTCCTCGGCAGCCCGGCCTGTCGCTTTCACCGTCCCGAGCTGGCCAGCGCCGTCACCAGCTTTGGCCGAGCCCTGCTCACCTTCAGCCAGGCCAAGATCGAGAGCTACGGCCATCGCGTCATCTACGGCGACACCGACAGCTTGTTTGTGCTCACCAACCTGGATGACAGCGCCGACGAGCAAGCCCTGCGCGCGCTCGGTCAGCAGCTCACCGCTCGACTGAACGCCGAGCTGGCCACCTACATCGAACAGACCTGGCGCGTCGAGAGTCAGGTCGAGCTGGCGCTGCAGTCGGTCTATCGTCGCCTACTGCTCCACCGTCAGCGCGGGCGCGACAAAGGGGCCGCCAAGCGCTACGCCGGGCTGGTTCTGAAAAATGGGCAAAGCCGTGTGAATCTTGTTGGACTGGAAGCGGTGCGGCGCGACAGCAGCGAGCTGTGTCGATCGGTGCAGCAGAAGCTCTACACGATGCTGTTTGCCGAGGCCCCGCCGAGCGAGATCGCAACCTACCTGCAGCGCGTCATCGCCGAGCTACTGTCGGGCAAGCTCGACGGGATGTTGGTCTATCGCAAGACGCTGCGGCGCGATCCCAGCGACTACGTGGCCAAGGGTGCACCTCACGTCGTGATTGCGGCGCGGCATGGGCTGCTGCTCGGGCACGTCGTGCCGTATGTGGTGACCACCGCTGGGCCCGAGCATCCCGATCATCGACAGCACCCGCTCGACTACCAGCACTATCTCGAAAAGCAGGTTCGCTCTGTCGCCGAGCCGATCCTGTCGCACTACGGGCTGTCGTTTGCGCGCATCCACGACGGCAATCCCCAGCTGCGGCTGCTGTAGCAGTTCCTGGGTGGCACGAAAAAACGCTAAAGAAATGACCGCCGCTGCGCTTATAGTACCGGGGCACCTATGTTTTTCGTGACGTTGGCCTCGGCGCAAGCGACAAGTGGAGCGCCATCTTCTGACCGCCCGGTTCCGCTGCTCGCGGCTGTGCTCGTGGTGCTGGCCCTTGTGGTGGCGGCACTGCTCTTCGCGTATTTCCGACGCAAGCCGAGCGAGCCAGCCCAGGACGCTGCCCAGGCCGCCCTGCCGAGTCGAGCCAGCGCTGATCCGCCTCAGGCCGCGGACAAGCCGTCGAGCAGTCATCGCGATGCTGCATCCGTGCCGACGAGTCGTGACGAGCTCAAGGTGGGGCTGTCGAAGACCCGCGCCGGATTTATCGCTCGGATCGCCGAGCTGCTGTCGAAAAAGCAGATCTCCGAGGACCTGCTGTTACAGCTCGAAGAAGTGCTGCTGACCGCCGACATTGGGCCGAAGACCGCCGAGCAGATCTTCTCGCAGGTACGCGCCACGCTGTCTCGCTCCGAGCTCAAAGATCCGTCGGCCGTTTGGTCAGTCATCAAGGACGAGTCGCGACGCCTGCTGAAGGTCGACTCCCCGCCGATCGACTTTGCCGCGCACCATCCGTTCGTGCTCCTTGTCATCGGCGTAAACGGCGTCGGTAAGACCACCACCATCGGCAAGCTCGCCGCCCAGCAGCTCGCCGCCGGACGCAAAGTCATCCTTGCTGCGGGCGACACCTTTCGCGCCGCTGCCGTCGAACAGCTAGAGGTCTGGGGCCAGCGCGCCGGCGTCCCGGTGGTTCGTGGCAAGGAAGGCGGCGATCCCAGCTCGGTCATTTTCGAGGCGATCAAGCGAGCCCAGCGAGAAGGCTTCGACTTGGTGATCGCCGATACCGCCGGTCGACTCCATGTCAAAGAGCAGCTGATGGCCGAGCTACAGAAGGTCCGCCGCGTTGTCAAGAAGGCCGATCCGACCGCTCCGCATGAGACTTGGCTGGTCCTGGATGCGACGCAGGGACAAAACACCATCGCGCAGGCACGAACTTTCAAGGAAGCGATGGAGATCTCAGGTATCGTACTGACCAAGCTTGATGGCACGGCAAAAGGCGGAGTCATCCTAGGCATCACCCACGAGCTAGGAGTCCCCGTTCGTTACATTGGGGTCGGCGAAAAAATTGGCGACCTTCGTGCTTTTGACGCAGAAGATTTTGTTGATGTGCTATACGACCGTTCTGCTTAGGTGCGGTTTCCATCGATTCGTCGGTGGGCAGGGCTGAACCAGCAATGACGGCAGGACATAGGCCGAAAAACAGGCCCCAAAACAGGCGATCGGGTACGGCAGCGTGCGGAACCAACAGTTCCTCGTCGAGAGTCAGCAATCCAAACAGACCCAGGGAGCAGTCCCTGATGGTGCTGGCACAGCTCCCGTCACCGTACTGGTGTCCCATCGCGAAGTTTCTGACGGTACCAGCGACGATAATTCTGTCTTCGGGGCGGCCAGCTCGAGCCAAACTCGAAATGAGCCCCGAAAGCAGCTTGATTGCGACAAAAGGCGCATGATATCGTTTCCCCTCGATATCAGAGGATGCCAGCCCTACAAGGCGTTACGCGAGGTAAGCATGAGGAGATTGGCAATAAGCCTGTGCATGGTGACAGCGTCGGCGCTCACGCTCTCTGGCGCAGGCGGAACGGCATACGGGCAGGCGACACAGCCGGCCGCAGCAGCACAACCGGCGAGTCCACCAGCGGCCGCTGAACCGCCGGCTGCAGAGCCACCAGCTGCGGATCCACCAGCCGCCGCCCTGCCACCAACGGGAGAGACGACCGCATCCGAGGTTTCGGGTGCGAAGACTCCGACGGATGACATCAAGGTGAAGACCCGCTGGGACGACATCGCGGTGCTTCCCCGTCGTTACACACTGAAGGCGAAGCGGTTGGAGGTGTCTCCACAGTACCACTTCACCCTCAATAACCCCCTTATCCGGCACCATGCCGTCGGCGCTCAGATCAACTACTTTCTGAGCGAGGCGCTGTGGCTCGGTGTCGAGGGGCAGTACTACGTTCCGCAGCAGACTTCCGATGTCACCGGGACCTACTTTCTCATCGGCTCGCAGGACAAAGCCCTGCCGGCGGTGAACAAGCTGATCTTCTCGGCGCTACTCGACTTCGGCTATGTCCCGGTTTCCGGTAAGTTCGCGCTGTTCAACCGCGCGATCGTTCACTGGGAAGGCTACGTCACCCTCGGTGTCGGCGCTTTCATGAGCCAGGTCATTCCGGTCAAGCGGTCGGACCCTGCATTCAACACGATTAGCGCCATCTTCGACATCGGTGTGGGCTCACGCCTGTTCCTGACTCGCTGGCTGGCTCTCAACGCATTCCTCAAGCTGTACGGCTACCCCGACAAGTTCGAGCCGGTCGCCAACGCTTCGTTCACGAGGAGTGGTGCTGGTTGCAGTTCTTTCCTAGCCGGCCAGACTGCAGGAACCCAGGCGTTTGAAGACAGCTATACCCAGTGTCGCAAGGAAAACGGCAGCACCACATTGGTGATGGACGTACAGTTCGGACTGGGCTTGTCGATCTTCCTGCCGCCGAAGTTTGAATACAAGATGGCTCGGTAAGAGGAGCGAGGGATTACATGCGAACGCACATGCGAATCATCTTGTCGTTTGGGGCCCTCGCGCTGCTGGCAGCGCCAGCGCATGCAG
>JAEUKA010000018.1 GCA_016794465.1 Myxococcales bacterium
TCGGGCCTCCTGGATGAGGCGATCGGTGTTGGCTTGCGCCTACCGTCCCATGATCAAGTTCATCGCGGCGCGCAGTTGGTCGTAGCTCAGTGCATCCTTTGCAAGGGCGAACTGCAAATCGGCCGTGATCTGGGCGAGGACTTCGATGGCTGACAGACCAGCTCGCTCGCCGAGCATCATTCGGTAGTTCACGATCGCCTCGGTCAGTTCGCGGGTCGTTTGCGATGGCTCGGGCTTCGGGGCTGGTGCGGGAGTCTCTGCTTTTGGCACGCTCGTGAAGGCTTGCGGAGCGCTCTGTCTTTTTTCGGAGTCGTACTGCGCCCCAGACTCCTTCTTCGGCACTACGTGCTTCTTCCGTATGACTGATGGGGGCGACATCAGGTCCTCCAGCGTGGGAAGCCACTCGACGGGCAGAGGCCACCTCCGTGCTTCTACCAGCTTCACATCGGAGCAGCTGATTCCGAGCGATGCTGCCACGTCGGCCTGTGTCAACCCGAACTGTCCGCGCTGCAATCGCAGCCACATTCCGTTCTTCGTTGAGAATTTGTCGAGCGGCAGTTGCATCGCGGCCTGTGATTCCGTCTCCGTCAACGCCCCAAGCTCGAGCAGCCCTGGTATCCACGCCAGCGGGAGCCGAATGTTCAACCGTTCAACGGCATTCACATCCGTAGGCAGGGTCCCAAGCTGCTTCACGATGTCAGCCCTGGGAATTCCTTTTTGCTGACGCCGCTCGCGCAGCCAGCGACCATAGAATGGGGTCCACTTCGTCCCGCGTTTGTATTTCTGCTGATGCTCTGTCTCCGTGGTCTGCGCATCTGTGGATGTTGTCGTGTTCGATTCCGCTGGTTGGAATTCTGGCCTTGGGGGCGTGCTAGGGGGACTGTCCGTATCGGCTGTCACCGCTGGTGTGGATTCGACAGGAGTGTCGGCCAGTGGGTCCCGGGTCGCTGTCTGCGCGCTTGCTGCCTCAGCCTCTGTACGGATTCGCATCGCGTCTGCAAGTGACATGCAAGCCAGAGAGGATGCTGCCCCTGTTTCAGGATCAGGGTTCGGATCAGGACGTGAATCCTCGTCGGAAGGGGCCGAAGCGACGGGCTCTGCAACCGCGGTTTCCATCCGCGAGGCTGACTCTCGGGGAAGTGTCGCTGCCACTTCTTGCGGCATCCGAAACCCTAGCTCTGCAAGGACTCCGAACCACTCCTTGGGCACCTGCTGCTTGCGCAGCTCCAACATCACCAGTTTGTATTCGGGGACTCCCAGCCGGAGCCCAAGCGACTTCCGACCCACCGCAATCCGCTGGCGTTCCCGCTGGAACCAGACACCGTTCAAGTTGGGAGCAGACAGCGCACTGCGCTCTGGATCATTTTCATCCGACATGCATTCCCCCATAACCAGCCTCGCCGTGCGCGGACAGCCCTGCAGTGAGTAGCTGGGCACACTGCGGTCTATCGTACCGCACTTGCGGCGCGCCTGGGAAGTCGAAACGTTTCTACCAAACCAGAAACGCCCCGATCTTCCGCAGTGTTTCTCGTCGCTGTTCGTAGTCTGGCATCACCCTTCCCAGGTTTGACCAGAACGTGGGGCTGTGGTTGGGGTGTGGGATGTGAATCAGCTCGTGGGCGATGACGTAGTCGATGAGCTTGGGGGGCGCTTGGATGATGCGCCAGTTGAGACGGAGGGCTCCGTTTGCATCGCACGAACCCCAGCGCTGCTTGGGCTCGCGGATGAAAACGGTCTTCGGAGTCACTCCGATGCGTGCGGACAGCTCACTGACTTTGAATGGGAGTCGCTCGGTGGCGTGGCTGCGATACCAATCGATCAGCAGAGAACGGATATGGTCGGGACGCTCTGCTGCCGCGACGGTGCGGGACACGGTGATGATCAGGAATCCGGCGCTTAGGCGGACTCCCTCTGCTTCGCCGCGCTGCACCTTCAAGCGATACTGCCGACCCAGATACTGGAAACTCTCACCGCTTACATACTTGCGGGGAGTCGGTGCGGGCGGAACATCAGCGACACGGCGCAGTCGCTCAACGATCCACTGCGCTTTCTTGCGGACGATGGCGGCGATGCGTAACTCTGGGACTGTCTCCGGAGCAAAGACGACCACGGAGCCGTCCGGTTCGACCCGCAGAGACAGCGTCTTCTTGCGCGCGCTGCGATGGAGTGCGTAGCGGATCGCCGTGTTGCCCCACAGAACTTCGTGCAAGGTCGACATGATTCCTAACGATTCCTAACGACCCTGCCGGACCTTCAGGAGATCGATCACTTTCAGGGCCAGCGCAGTGCGCTCTGGATCAACGAATCCCGCCGCTGCGAGGTTGCGCTTCACCAGGCTGCGGATCTCCCTTTGCACGTCGTCTTTGTGAATCCAATCGACGATGCGGACATGCTCTCTCACCGCCGCTTCGATGTTTTCGGACAGCGCTTTCTTCGGCTCATCAAGAACAGAGTCCGCTGCATGCGCGCCGTGAAGGATTCCGTACAGAGCCAGCGCAGTCTCGCTCATTCCCAGGTCTTGCGCAGTCTGTCCACGACTCCTGACCTTTTCCCGCAGCGTCGAGATCAGCTCAAGCTGCTGGGCCGCATCAATCCGCCGCGCCCGATATTCGGTCAGGATTCTCTCTAGCTGTTCACGCAGCGATTGATAAAACGCAGGGTCTTCATCAATGCGGGTGTGAATCTCGTGACGGACGGCATGCTCCATCTCGCTGGCTCGCGCTTCGGGACTCTTGTGCGCGTTGAGCCGCTCCTCAAAGTCGGGCGAAAACAGATTCACCTCTTTGATCAGGATCGAGACTCCGTCCGCGATGATCGAGTCTTCAATCAGCTTGCGCACCTTGTCGCCGCAGTCGCTGACATCGATCGAGTCATCTCGAAACCGCGAGCGCGCCGCTTTGCGAATCATTCCGAGCCACGCCAGATCCGCGCTGTAGTCGAGTGCCTTCGGATCGGGAAGCAGCAGATCCATGCTCTGGGCAAAGCGACGGAAAGCAACCTCGAACGCTGCGCGGACATCTTCCGGAACCAGGACCAGCACACAGCGATCGAGGTCTCGGCGATCTTTGACAGGAATTCCCGAAAAGAACCGCATCGCCGCTGCATGACGCGCTTGCAGCCTCGGTAGTTCGTCCAGCTTGGGAGTCATGGCCTGCGCCACATCTTGCGGCGCAAAGATCGCAAGCGCTTCTTGCAGAGACTCCGAAACACCCCAGTAATCGACCACCAGACCGTACTGCTTCTTGTCTGCCGTGCGATTCACTCGCGCAATCGCTTGCAGCAAGGTGTGCTCGCGCAGCGGCGAGTCCAGATACATCACCTGTTCAATCGGCGCATCGAATCCGGTCAGCAGCATGTCACAGACAATCAGCATCTTCAGCGGATCATCTGGATCAAGGAATCGCTTCACCAGATCTTTGCGCTCGCTGTCACTTGTGGCATGGGCCGAAAGCCGTGCTTCGTCCTTGTGTCCCGACGAGAAAAACACCGCCGACTGCGGACCATGAAGGCGGTCGAGCGTCTCTTTGTACGTCACCGCAGCCTGCCGACTCCCGGTCACGATCTGCGCCTTAAACCCGCTCGGCAAAATGGCGCGCCGGTAGTGCTCGATCAGATCCATACACAGCGCTTCAATGCGACGCGGCGCTTCGGCGATGGCCTGCTCGGTCGCGTACTTCTTCTTGATCGCGGTCCGTTCCTCTGCACTGCGATCCGCGAACACATGATCGAACAGCTTATCAAGCGTCTGTCCGATCACACGCAGCTCGGGCAAGCGACTCTCATAGAAGATCGGCACCGTCGCGCCATCCTTCACCGCTTGCTCAATGGTGTACTGGTCGATGTAGCTGCCAAAGGTGTGCAGCGTGCTGCGATCCTTTTTGTCGATCGGCGTTCCGGTAAAGCCAAAGAACACGGCGTTCGGGAGCGCTTGCCGCAGGTTCGCCGCCAGCGATCCATACTGCGTGCGGTGCGCTTCATCGGTCAGGACAAACAGATTGCTCGCCGTGCTCAGCACCGGATGCTTGGGCTTTAGGAGCTTGCCCCCCGGACCGATCACCCCGCCGACCTCTTGGAACTTCTGCACCGTCGTCATGACGGTCTTGCCGCTCGGTCCGCTCAGCAGCTTGCGCAGATCTGACACGCTCGTTGCGCGCTGCGGACTCGGATATCCGCAGTTGTTGAAATTGCGCGTGATCTGATCATCCAGATCCCTGCGGTCGGTGACGATCAGCAGCGTCGGATTGTGATTGCGTGGATCACTCCTCAGCTTGAGCGCCAGCCACAGCATGGTCAGGCTCTTTCCCGATCCTTGGGTGTGCCAGACCACGCCGCCGCGCTCCGCCGGTTCCGCAAAAGTACTTGCGCGCGCAACCGCTTTTTTGACTGCGCAATATTGTTGGTAGCGCGGAACCTTCTTGATGCTCTTGCCGCTGTGCGGATCGCGCTCGAACACCACAAAGTTCCGCACCAGATCAAGCAGGTTGTCTGGTGACAGCATTCCGTACAACAGGACATCTTGCGGAGTCGCCGGTCTGCCCAGCGTCGCTTCGATCGCGGCCAGCTCATGCGGCCACGGCTCCTTCCAGCGCAGATAGAACCGCTCGGGCGTTCCCATCGTGCCGTACAGCGCATCTTGCAGACACGTCACAATGCAGAGCTGCACGGTCTGAAACAGCTTCGGCGCACCCAGGTCGCGATACTTTTCGGACAGCTCCTGATAGCGGAGGAGCTGATCAATCGCCTCGTGCTGCCACTTGTCACCCAGCGTCGGAGACTTGCACTCAATCACCACCAGCGGAATGCCGTTCACATAGATCACAACATCGGGAATGATCGACTTGCGACTGCCTATTTAAACCACAGTTTCGGTATGTCTCTGAAAATCGCTAAGTCTCTGCGAGCCTAGGTCTGTTAAGGCTCTCCTGTTATTATAGACTCCATACGGGCGCAATGGAAACTTCGTTCGATGAAGCCTCAAATCGGACTCAACGGCTTTGACCCAGAGCGGGTCTAAACAATGATCATCATATTTTCTATACTCGGCTGCACAGATGCTTTCATTCCCCAATTCCTCTAATCTGCGGAGCAAATAACCGGCAAGTCGAGCGCTAATTTTCAGTCGGCGACGCTTCAAAAAGCGAAGAGTTCTAATAGTCATGCTGAGTGGATTGGGGTTGATTTCGACACTAATATCAATAACATCGCTACTTAAGGAAGAAAAATAGCGTTCAGAGCAGACTATCTCTCGGGTATCCAATTGATAGATTATCGCATCGCAATCAAAGAAAGTGGTATGAATAAGATCAGCCAGGTGGTTAGCTTCAACGATTCCATTCTTGATTGCCCAGGTATCTTGCAGAGTCCACAAGTCTATCTGCAATCTGTGACCACATATCCGGATCCCGCCCATGCCTGTGTTAGTGAAGTGGACAGGTCCCAGTCGATCCAGTATTGAGGTAATACTTTGGCAATCAACAACGAGATCTAAGTCCGAGTTAAAACCATCGACGCCGTAGCGCGCAAGATCACGGGGAAATCCCCCAAAGATAGCCGTTGGAGCGACTGCAGAGATCTCCGCGAGTATCGCACGGACGCCCGCATACTCTGGGCGAGACAGAAAACTATCTGCTCGGCGGCGAACGATCTCCTTATTCTTGGCGAGCTGGTTTGCCATTGCGGGACCTTAGATCTTCATACAATTCGACAGCGTAACTATCAGTCATACCTGCTACCATGTCTGTGAGCAGTTGATATTGACGATAGCGGAGAGGTAGCGTTTTTGAGCTTTTGCCGAAAACTCTCTTGTAACTATCCGAAATGCGACTAAAGACATATTCATTCAGAGGATCCTGCTTTGCCCGTTTTTCTTCATCTGTGGCACAGCGCTCGATGGCAGACCAAAAAATATCCATTAATCCACGTAATACATAATAGCCTTGGAGTTCTATCTCCAACACGCTTCGATTCGAGTATGCGTTTTTCTGTGCAAATGTCTTGAGGCCCTCGCAAAGTGCACCAGCGTCGGATTCGGCGATTAACTCCTTATCCCAGCCTCCCTCCATTATTGTGGGTAGTTCCTTCCTGAACTTGAAATATACTGAGTTGATCATTTCTCTGATGGCGTAGACACGAAACAGCTCCATGGAGATGTTGTTCAACTCTGATGGTGTTAGTTTTTGGCTTTGATAATCTTCATACCTTTTCCGGGCCAGTTCTATTACGCGTCTTATCAAGTTAGATCGTTCTGGATATTGTTCGGCCTTCTTGGCGCAAAGCTCAAGATGGGACAGAAGATCTGGGACAGATACAATCCGCTTTTTGATTGCATCCTCAACATCAAGCACCGAATAGGCAATGTCATCACATGCCTCCATTATGAAGGTCAGCGGATGTCTAACTCCTTCGTCCAGCCCGGTTGCATTCCATATTTCACAGATGATCGGTGCTTCCGATTGAAAATAACCGAATTTCTTTCGGACTTGAGATGACTTTGGTTTGATTTTGTCAGAAGGGGATGGATATTTAATCAATGACGCTAGAGTTCCATGCGTGAGGTTGAGTCCTAAATCAGATTGATGAAATTGCAAGCGAGTCACTAGTCGGATTGTCTGTGCATTGCCTTCAAATTGTAGAAAATCCTGCTTCATCGCTTCAGTCCAGCCAGAAAGATCAGGCTTGCTATCTCTAAAATGCTCCAGAAACCAACTCCGAATAGCATTTTCTCCTTGATGTCCAAACGGAGGGTTTCCTAAGTCGTGAGCTAATCCTATCGCAGCTAGTATGGTTGGAATGTTGCGTGCGGCATTTTCAATGTGAGAAAGTGGCCCTTCTCCATAGACCAACGACGTACCAAGGCTCCTAGCCAGATTCGCCACTTCAATAGAGTGCGTCAACCGATTGCGCACGCTGTCATTGCGTTCTAATGGAAATACCTGTGTTTTGTCTGCGAGGCGTCGCACCGGTGTCGAAAATAGAATCCGGTCGTGATCACGCTCGCTCGGTGTCCTGTGATCGGATACGTCTTCAGGTGTAGAAGACGTTGACGGTCCTGCCGACTTCCCGCGACGGTCATGACAAAGAAGCTTGATCCAATCTAACGCCATTGATGTCTCCTCGGGATGTTTTCGTAGCATCTAGAGGTTGAGGCTGTCCAGATAGGCTCGTGCTGTCGTCGCTGTGTATTCTACGTTGTACAGGCTGAAGTTCTTCGCTTGGCCACCGTGGTCGACGATGTAGTGGGCACTTTGGACCAGCATGCCGCCCGATCCACAGGTCGGATCACAGATGCGCATTCCTTCTTTGGGTGCGAGTAGCTCGACCAGCAGCCGCACCACTTGGGAAGGCGTGTAGAACTCACCGCCCTTTTTGCCCGCGTCGTCGGCAAACTTCTCAATCAGGTATTCATAGGCGCGCCCGAGCATGTCCGGTTCCGACAGCGCGGCGTTGCGCAGATCGATCTCGGCAAAGTGCTGAATCAGCTTGTGTAGCGTGGTGTCGCGCTGCTTGGCATCACCCAGCTTGTTCTGGTCGTTGTAGTCGATGCCACCGAGCACTCCTTCCAGCGAGGCATTCGATTCTTCGAGCTTGGCCGCCGCGATGTTGAGGACTTCGCCAAGGCCGGTGGTCGCACGGAGCAGCCGCTGCCAGCGCGCCTCGGGCGGCACAAAGAACTGATGCTCGTCGCGATCCTCGGGATCGATTCCCGCTGTCCGCAGTCGCTCGCACTCCTCATCAAAACGATCCGACAGTCGCTTTAAGAACAGGAGTCCAAAGATAAAGCTCTTGTAGTCCGACGAGTCAATCGACCCACGGAGGATGTCCGCCGCCGCCCACAAGTACCGCTCAAGCTGCTCGCGAGTCAGCTTTCCCGCAGCCTGCGCCTCGTGCACTTGCTTGGCCAGTTCGTCGGGTGATGGCTCGGTAATATGAGTCTTTTTGGATGCTTCTTTTGGAATTCCTGCCGGTCGTCCGCGCTTTGGTTTTGCCTCCGTGGCCGGACTGCTGGCCGCAGAAAGTCCAAGCCCAAGCTGCTGCTGCGACGGCGAGGCAGTGAGAAGGCGAGCAATCAGCTCCGCCTTTTCCTTGCCGGAGTCATCCACACCCAGCGCCCGACACAGCTCCTTGAGCCGCTCGCGCTTGTACCCCGAAAACACCGCCGTCAAGGAATCATCAGGCGAGGTCGCCAGCGCCGCGCGGAGCTGATCGCGACTGCTTAGGTCGTCGACCACGAGCCCCAGCTGCCCCACCGCTGCCAACAGCTCTGACGGGGAAAGGATCTGTAGCACCGCCGCCGTCATCGCAAATCACCCAGGAACAAGCCAACCATGCGGCGGAAGATAGCGCAGCCGGACTAGTCATCCGAAGCGCAAATTACGAGTCGCCCACATTTCAGCCGCTCGCCTTGCGGGGAGAGTGCGGGTTGGGCGCAGCAGACGGCGGGCAGGGCGACGGCGAGGGTCAAAAGAAGGAGACGAAGGAGGGTCATCACTTGTCAACTCTTCTTGGGACGCTTCACTGGTGACGCGCCGGTACGCCGCTTTCGCCAGGCAGTGGGCTTTGCTCTCTGGAACAGACAGAGCATGTTGGTTCCGTCAGCATACGTCCAATGGCTTGCATAGTTCCATCCCAGAGCTTCCAAACTCTTCGCCAGCCCGGAGACGTCGTAGCGTTTTGTGCAACCGAGCGAGAAATTCCCCGTTGTCTTGTCGGCGAACCGCACTGTTGCGGATGCGGTGATGGCGTAGCTGCCGGGAACCGTTGTGGCCCGGTTGTCAAGAACCCTTTCCAGCGTCACGTCAAGCACCCCGTCTGCGTAGCGTCGAATCGGCCCCGTCGCGAAGTCCTCGGCGCGTCGCTGCCAATCGGAAGGGCGTCGGTTGGATAGCGCAGGATCGCGCTGCTCGATCTCATGCGGGGAGTCGGCTCGTGCAAATGCGACTGGGACATCCAGCAGAAGCAGAGAGTCTGCTGGCAGCCAGGAGAGGTTCTTTTCCACGAACCGCAGCTCATTTTCGAGATTTGCAAAGGTGTAGCCGAACATGCAAACCACCTTGCAGCGTGGTCCCTGTCCGTCGAGCACATGCGCATAGGTCGGCAGTGCTTGAAAGTTCCCGAGCACGCATAGCAGTGGCACGTTCCATTTGGCAGGGATCTGCACCATCGCCTCCTGCGAGGCGAGCGACAGCAGCGCGTGGCTAATGTCGAGGAGTAGCAGCCGAATGTCGGAATGATGTCGGGCCAAAAAACGCCTCACCAGGCCAAGCTCATGTCGAGCAGTTCCTGCGCCCAGACCCAGGATGTCCACCGGCTGATTACCCACCAGCTTGGCAATGGTCACGAAAGCGTCTTGCAGCGGCACTGCTTCGACCAGCGCTGCGAATGCGCTCTCTTCAAGAAGCTTGACCCACTGCGCGGCCCCAAGCGGATCAAGATAGTTGTAGGTGACGTCGATGGTTCCGCTACGCCGGTTGAGAATGGCCTGTAGATCAAAGATCGCTTGGATTGCGTCGCATTCGGGTGTTCCCAAGAACTGGGTGATGTGGCGCTCGGGCTCTGGGTTCCCGAAAGCAAACCATCTGGGGTCTACTCCCAATGCTCGCGACAGCTTGATGACAATTTCCAAGCCAGGGGTGGTGTGTCCAGTCTCGATGTACATCACCATGGCGTTAGAGACACCAGCGAGCTTTCCGAGCGCAGCGTACGACAGGCCCTTCGTTTGCCGAAGGACGCGAAGTCGATGGCCAATGTCGCTTATGTCGCGATGACCACTGTCGCTGATGTCGGTAGTTTGTGATGCCATGCGAGAGGAGTATCACAGGCATTCGTTCAAGCAAGGGCATTCCTTATCGGTGACCGTCTGAACTCCGTCGGTGTGAACGAAGCTCGGCTGGTACTGAATGGTTGTCTCCCGAGTAGAACTGACGAATTCATAAAATATCTTGAATTAATGTATCAAATATCTTGAATTACAAACTCAAGTGCTCTAGATAGGATTGGAGACGTAAACCCCCCAAATAGAAAAGCCGTCGGTTTCCCGACGGCATCACCCGAGACAGGCCAAGTCTTGGCAGGCCACAGCCCGTCTCAAAGCGAGGCAAGCATGCCGGAAGTTTTGTCCTTGGCAAGCGCCGGAGGGATCTACCCAAGATCCGTCGGCAGCATGGCAACCCGTTCACCGTCGGGAGGCTGCCATGTTGGTTGAAATCCTTCCCTTGGTGGATGGCTGCTTGATTGGCGCAGTATCCCTGCTCAGCGGCATTGTCTGGCAGCAGCGTCGACAACTCTCGCTGTTGCAAACCGACCAAGTCCTTCTGGCCAGCAAGCTTCGCACCATCGAGCAACAGACATGGTTCGATGCGCTGACCGGACTCCGCAATCAGCGCATGTTCGAGGCGATGGTTTCGACGCTGCTTCGGGGCACCGAACCATTCGCTCTGATCTACATCGATCTCGACGGGCTGAAGGCTGTGAACGATAGGCTGGGACATCCCGTCGGCGATGAGTTGATTCGGCGGGCCGTGAAGGCTATCCGTTCTGCGGTGCGTCGACGTTCGGACTTGGACGGCCTGTTTCGTCGGGGCGAGCAGCAGAAGCAAAGGGCCAAGCGCGACGGGCGGAACTGCGTCCGGTGTACTCCGGCTGTGATCGAGCACTGCGCTCCCGTCGCGCTGTCACCGGGACACACGCTCGACGCTATTCTCGTTGAGATCCACGCCGAGCGCACCCAGCGACACGCCGCGTAATCAACCGCGAGGCCCCCATCTAAGAGGCGACCCGCGTGGTCTGCCTCGCTATCCGTTTTGCGCGGTCGCCCAAGGAGCGTCCTATGAGCTGCATCTTGTCCACCGTCGAGGAATGCGATTCCCATGCGGATTCCGTTCCGATTCCGCCACCGATTCCTGATCCGCGCTTCGCGTTCCTCCTCCTCTGCGGGGTCATCGCCATCGAGCGCTTCGCGTTCTACCTCCTGTTTTCCCTGTTCACACTGTACCTGCTCACGCTGAACCGCACGGAAGCAGAAGCGACGATCGAGTTCGGCCTGTTCACCTCGGTCATGTACTTCGCCCCTTTGGTCGGTGGCTTCGTCGCTGTCCGCGCCGGACGCTGGCCCACCATCCTCTTCGGGGTCCTACTCCTTGGCATCGGCTACCTCGCACTAGGAATCGGTCTGTCCGTCTCTGTTTCCCTTGCATTCCTGGCCACCGGAACGGGTCTATTCAAAGGAAACATCACGGCCCTCGTCGGTTCTCTGTTTCTAAAATCAGAACGCGACGTTGCCTACAGCCGCTTCTATTGGGCCGTCAACCTCGGCTCTCTTCCATCAGGGATCGTTGGTGCATGGCTCTCCTCCCACTACGGATTCCGCGCGGCCTTCCTTCTTTGCTTCGCTGTGATGGCGCTGGTGATTCCTTTCGGAGTCCTCTTCCGCGACTCCTTTTGTGACGCTGCAATCGAGCACGAATCCGTGCAACATCACACCACGGATCGCGAGCGAGTCATCACCATCCTGGTCCTGCTGCCCGTCGCGATGTTGTTCTTCTGTGCGTTCTACCAGACCGGCACATCGCTGACTCTGTTCGCCAAGAACAACACGCAGCCCGTACTATTCGGAATCCCTATCACGCCACCTGTGTATCAGAGCATCCATCCCGCCCTGGTACTGCTCCTAACTCCCATTCTGGTTCGCCTCTTTCGACGCTGGCCGTTGACCACCTGGAGGAAGTTGAGCCTCGGAATGGGACTCTGTTCGCTGTCCTGTCTCGTCATGATGGATGCGTCGGTCGTGGCATCCTTCGCGAGCAGTCAAGGGCGCGTGAGTCCCCTCTGGCTCATCGGCAGCTACGCACTCCTTTCGAGCGCCGAGCTGTGTGTCTCTCCGCTTGGCTTCTCCCTCGTCAGCAAGCTCTCTCCGCCCAAGTATGCAGGGTCCCTGATGGGTCTGTGGATGGCCGCGATTGCGCTTGGGAATCTCGCCACCGGATTCTTAGGAATCCTCTGGGAACGCTGGCCCCACTCGTCGTTCTTTGCATTCCTTACCGGACTCTCTGCGCTCGCAATTCCACTTCTGTGGACACAGCGCCAGCGTCTCGAACGCGTGCTTGGGGGTAGTCGTGAACACTGAGATCGTCTGCCAGTCAGACAAGATGAGGCGACTGGAAAAATACCTGCGGGCCACCGCAGTGTCGGACAAGCCTACGCTGCTGATCGGAGCTGATGGCAGCGGTCGCAGCTATATCGGTAGGCGCCTGCATGTCATGTCGCAGGGGAGGGAATTGCTCGTCGAGATATCTGGTCTGGAACCCTTGCCTTCGGACAGATTGCTCGATGCCGCCGCTCGCGCTCGTGGAGGCACTCTGCTCATCACGGACCTCGATCGACTCGACGAGCACGGTCAACGCAACTTGCGATGTCTGCTTGCCAAGTTTGCGGTGTGCGACCGACCACCCCGCCTCATTACTACCGCTCTGCCGGAGCTGGAAGTGCTCGTCAAAAGGGGACTCTTTATGCGGTCGCTCTACGATCAGCTCTCGGTGTTGCGGCACCAGATTCCGTCGCTGCGCGAGCGACTCGATGACCTGCCGGAGCTGTGTCGCATACTCCTTACCGAGCACGCACGCAGCGAGCGCTGTGCGGTTCCTGTGCTGTTGCCTGATGGGATGGCCACGCTGCGTCACTATGCTTGGCCGGGCAACGTCCGCGAGCTATCCAACATCCTGCTGCGAGCGCTGCTGTGGTCCGCCGGTCCCATCGATGGCGAGGCGATCACTGTCCTGCTGTCCGCCGACACCTCAGTTGATGAAGTCCGTCTGCCCATCGGCACCTCGCTGGCCGCCGCAGAGAAGGCGTTGATCCTGGCCACACTCCGCGCAAGCCGCACCAAAGCTCTGACCGCAAGACGGCTCGGAATCACACGCCGGACACTGTACCAGAAGCTCGCCCGCTACCCCGTCGGCAGCGGCGTTTGAGGAGGAACGCCATGAGCCGACCAGTCGACAGAGCTGTGATCCGTGTGATCCGAAGAGCAGGCGCTGGGCCGTCGGAGCGGCCTGACTGTCCATTGAGGGCCACGCTTCCCTTTCACCGCTTCCACCTGCGGATCGATCACAGGACGCGACGCCGCGTAAGACAACAGGAGGAGAGAAATGAACCGAAAGATAGACAGTATTGTGAAGCAAGCGAAGCAATCGAGGAAGCAGAGAGCGCAGCGGAATCTGTCTGCAGCTCCGACGCTGCAAAGCCTGTATCAAAAGTCCAAGCAGAAGGAGGAGTCCTTAAGAGTGTGGGGACCCTACGCGGAAGGAGACTCGCGATTCCGGCTCAAGATTGCAGAGAACGGAGTGGAACGAAGTCTCAAGTTTCAGACGCAGGAAGAGGCAGAAAGCGTGAAGGAGGAACTGCTGCAGAAATATGCCAAAACAACGCGAAAGACTGTCGCTGAAGCGTTACCTGAGTGGCTTGAAGAACTGGCTCCGTGTGTCAAACCAAGCACGATCGGGAACAACCAGAAGATGGTCGCGCAGCTGCCGCAGAACCTTGTGATGGGACAGCTCACAGAGGAGCAAGCGAGCAAGCTTTATCAGCAGCAGGTCGAGCGCATTTCAGCCCACACTGGACGGCGGATCGCGACGGCAACACAGCACCTTTTCCTGTGGGTGGCGCGGCATTTTTGGGTGTGGGCAATCGGCAAAGGATATGCGAAAATGAATCCGTGGTTGAAAGTCCGCAGGGTGGGGAAAGCGAACGTGGGAAAGTCGCAGCTTCGGATCGATGAAACGCGCAAGCTCGAAGCTGTGGCGATGCAGAGAGCACAGAATGGAGATGTTCCGGCTCTCGGCGTGTTGCTGATGTTGTACTTGGGACTCCGGCAGGGAGAGGTTGCCGCTCGCGTTGTGCGAGACATCGACGATGATGGTCGCGTCCTATGGATTCCGGCGGGAAAGACAAGGAATGCGAAGCGCCGCCTCAAGATTCCTGAGCAAGTCCGTCCGCTTGTCCTGAAACGAATTCAAGGAAAGAAACCGGACGAGCTGATCTTCTACCCACCGAATCACAAGACCTATCACTGCGGCTACTTCGTGGCTCAGCTGGCGCGACTCTGTCGGTTGGCCGATGTTCCGGTGGTGTGCCCGCACGGCCTACGAGGAATGCACGCGACACTCGCGCTGGAAGGGGGCGCAACGAGCGATGCGGTGGCCAAAGCGCTCGGACACGGAAGCTTCGAGATGACCAAGACGCACTACGCGAGTGCGTCGAGCGTGGCGAACAACGAGTCGTGCCGAGTCGCGGCTGCCTTGGCTGGCCAATCGCCACGATCAGAGTTAGATAGACTACTAAATCAGCTCGGCCAAAATGAGCTGGAATCCCTGCTTCTCAAACTGCAATCTAGTGGTAGGTCTGGGTCAGACTTCGAGGAGAACAGAGCCATATAGAGTTTTCCCGCGTACTTCCCAGAAGCGATGAAGAACAGCCATTTCTCGACGATTTTTTAGTGATCGAACACTCAGCCTGATAACATCCTCTTTACGTCCGCTGGGGCGGTGAAGCTGACGGACTTTGGGATCGTCAAGACGATTGAAGACGATCCAGAGCTGACAGCATCAGGACAGCTGGTGGGAACGCCGCTGTACATGAGTCCGGAGCAGAGTACCGGCAGCCGGGATGTCGATGTGCGCAGTGACATCTACTCGCTGGGGGCGTCCTACTATGCGCTGCTGACTGGGCGTCCGCCGTTTTCGGGTGGCAATGTGCTGGAGATCTTGGTCAACCTGCGGACCACTGCTCCCGTCGATCCCAGGGAGTATGTTCCAGAGATTCCGGAAGCGTGCGTCAAGGTCATCAAGCGAACGCTCAGCAAGAAGCCAGAGCGCCGATATCAAAGCGCAGCGGAGCTCCTGATCGAGCTGGAGTCGATCCTTGACAGCATGCCGCGCCGCCAGCAGTCGATCTTCCAAATGGAGAGCGCGCTGCCGCAGCCCAGACTTGTGGGAGAGTCGCAGGTGCAAGCCCAAGGTGCGACGCTCGATGGTGCGAACGTGCGACCAGGAACGCTCGAGCGGGCGCTGGATGAGTCGATTCCTGGGCAGTACCGCACCGTGTCGTTTTCACGGCGAAACTTCCTCCTGGGTGGGGCGCTGGCGATCACGGGAGTCGGCGCTGGCGGATATCTTGCCCTGCGCAGTCGCTTAAGCTCTGTCTCTGTTCAACCGGGGTCGAAGAATCCTACCAGTCCGACTCCGCAGTCACAGCCGTTGGCCGCACGCAAGACTCCGCTGCGGGTGGGAATCCTGCATTCCTTGTCTGGTCCGCTGGCAGTCAGTGAGCGACCTCTGGCCGATGCTTCTATGCTCGCGGTGGAAGAGCTAAACACTGCGGGAGGACTGCTCGGACGCCCGATCGAAGCCATTGTGCTCGACGGAAAATCGGAAGTCACAACCGACTCTGCGTTCGCCCGCGCGGCCAATCGACTCCTGACCGAAGACAAAGTTGCCGCAGTGTTCGGAGGCTTTGGATCAGGAGGTCGCAAGGCCATCAAGCCGTTCTTTGAACAGCACAACGGACTGCTGTTTTATCCCGCTTCCTATGAAGGTCTGGAGGAGTCTCCCAACATCATTTACACCGGTGCGACGCCCAATCAGTTCGTACTGCCGGCGCTGCACTGGTTTGCCAAACAGGCAGGCATCAAGCGGATCTTTCTCGTCGGTACCGATGGTCTACGTCCGCGCGCGATTGAGGCGTTGGTCGAAGAGGAGATTCGCAAACAGAGCTGGAAGCTCATCGAGTCTTACTTCGCGGTCGTAGGAGACTTCGAGTACTCGGCAGTGATCAAGCGGATCAAGAAGAGTCAGCCGCAGCTTATCCTCAATGTGCTGGTCGGAGACTCGAGCGTCGCGTTCCTCAAACAGCTGCGCGAGGCTGAAATCCTGCGCAAAGACATTCCTACGCTGTCGTTTACGATCGGTGAAGCAGAGATGGCGCAGCTCAGCTCGATCGATCTGTCTGGTCACTACATCGCCCGCGCGCACTTTCCCCTGGTCCAGGCCGGCAACGAGTCTGGTTTTGTGTCGCGCTTTAAGGCCAAGTTTGGCGCCCATCGCGTCGTCAGTGAGACGATGGAAGCGGCCTACTGCGGGGTTCACTTGTGGGCCGCTGCCGTACGGCAAGCCAAGTCAGAAAACGTGCGCGAAGTCCTGACCGCACTCAAGCAGAAGGAACATGAGATTCACGGGGTGAAGGTCCGGGTCGATCCAAGCAACCAACACACCTGGAAGTCCTTTGAGCTTGGCAAGCTCGGTGCGCAAAATCAGATGGAGATCGTTCCCACCGATCACGAGGTCTTGCCGCCGATTCCTTTTCCGGGCTCACGCACCCGGGCGGAATGGAATGTGTTTCTCGACTCTCTGTTCACGCGCTGGGATCACAACTGGGCCAATCCGCACAAGCCAAGCCACCTACGGGGCAAGTGATCGCTACTTCGCCAGCGCTTTTTCTAGGAAGTGCAGCCGATCATTGCCCCAGAACAGCTCGCCATCGACGACAAGAGCGGGCGCACCGAACACTCCCCTGCTGATCGCTTCATCGGTGTAGGCACGCAGCTTGTCTTTTACGGAAGCCGTCTCTGTTGCGGCCATCAGCTCGTCTGCATTCAGTCCGCACTCTCCGATCAGCTGCCGCAAGACATCGTCTTTCGAGATATCGAGATCTCGATCCCACATCGCCGCAAAGAAGCGCTGCGCCAAGACTCCGGACTGGCCACTCCCTTCCGCTGCAATCACCAGCCGCATCGCGCGAATCGTCGGCAGCGGAAAGTGACTCGACATCCGGAAGGGCACACCATACTCCTCTGCCCAGCGCGCCAGATCTTTGATCATGTACTGCGCCTTGGGCAGACAGACCGCCGGCATCACGTTGCCTTGGGCTTTGAACACCGCCGCCAGCACCATGGGCTTCCACGCAACCTGCGCCGCGTACTTTTTCGCCAAGGCATCCAGCTGGGTTGCCGCCAGGTAGGAATAGGGGGAAGAGAGGTCGAAGTAGAAGTCGAGGTGCTTGCTCTGCATGGTTCCCTTTCTATCACGGAATCAGTCCGTGAATCAGCGGCAGACAGTCTGTGCGCACCGCCAAGCGCAGCGGATTCCCAACCCCAATCGGCGCGGTATAAAAGCGATACTCAGGATGACTCTGTAGGGCGCTGACCATGCCGCGCAGCGTCGGATGTGCACAGCCAGTTCGCGGATCTTCAGCGGGGGAGTCACAGACCACCAGCAGCACCGCACACACGCCTTCGCGAATGGCTATCTCGGTGGCAGTCTGTCCCCACTGCTCTGATCCACGGGTCATCGGCAGCGCACCAATGGTCGGATGCGCCAGTCCCATCAGATCCACCGTCTTCCGATCGGCATAGTAGGGAATGTACCCCGCCGGAGCCACCGCCAGCGTCAGCGAAAGTGCAGAGTGCTGATGCAGCCACTCTCCCGCTGCTCTGCGCCAGTGACTACACGGCTGATCCCCCTCGGGAGCCAGCGCCCACGCAGCCTGCGCCGCCGACAACAGCAGCAGCGACAGCACCACTCCGCTGCGCGTGCCTTTGGGAATCCGGATCGTTGCCGACAGTCGCCCCAGCAGCTGCACCGTACAGGCAAACGGCCAGATCAGGAATCGCCCCCGTGACAGCTCGTCACCACCGAGCAGCATCAGCTCTCCCAGCGTCGAAAGGAGGACTCCCAACGCGAGCAGAGAGCCCGGATCTTGGCACAGCTCCTGCCGCCAGGTCTTGCGCAGCACCGCCAGCAGGAGCAGCCACAGCACCACCAGCTGCGGCGCATCTTGCAGCACATAGCGACCGAAGCGCAGGATGTTGCGGGGCTCGATGCGGAACTTGGTCGCCACCGGCACCGCGACCGACGTTCCGTACGACCAGTGATTCAGGGCCACATAGACCAGGATTCCCATCACACACGACACCACCACCACCGGAATCAGCCGCCGCGCCCGCGCATGAAACACAAACAGACAGAGCAGTCCGCCCAGCAATTGCAGCGGTAGATCGGGACGGACCAGCGGACTCAGCACCCCGAGCAGCACGGCGGTCAGCAGCTCTGCTTCCCGGGCACGCGGCTCCACCGTTCGCTCACACGCGCGACCGACCACCGATAGGAAGTGGAGCCCGAGACAGAGCGCCAGCGTCGTCTCTAGGCCAGCACTAGACCACAGCACCAGCGGTGGAAAGGTCGCAAACAGAGCCACCGAGGTCAGCAGCCGCTTCAGGTTCAGCGATCCCCACAGCGACACCGTCATCAGCAGGACAGAGCTGGCCCCAAAGCCAACTCCCAGCAGCCGCGCTCCCTCTTCGATCGAGACGCCGCCCAGCAGTCCCAGCCGCAGAAGATACGCCCACAGAATCGAGCTGTGCGCCTGCACCGGATGCCAGGAGTCCCACACCATTCCCAGTCCTCGGCTGTGCTGTAGGACATGGCGAAACAGGATGTAGGCATCGTCGGCGACATAGTCGAGCTTGCGCCCCGCCGCGATCAGCCACAGCGACACCAAAACAAAGATCGCACAGAGAAGGAGCGACAGTCGCGGACGACTGCTGGTTCGCGCATCGGCGATGACGCTATGTTGAGAACTCGACACGCGACTCCGGACAGACTGGTCAGCTGATCAATAGGAAGGGAGACAAGCGGCAGGAGGGGTTTCGCGTGCCTTAGGAGCCCTTGGCTTCGTCGATGATGGATCTGAGTAGCGTCAGAGCCTGGCTGCGCTCGGCCTCGCTGAGCTTGCCTTTGTGCAGGTAGCGCAGCGTGCCTTTCTTATCCACGAACAGCACCACCGACAGATCATTGCAGTTGCCCAGGTTCCACGCCTTCATTAGCAGCCGATCCGGATCGGTCAGGATGGTGGTGTTGTACTTCTTGATCTTGCTGCGAACGACCGAGCGGATGATCCAGTTGGGCTTGGCCGGAGCATCCTTCATGTTGGCGACGCCCATCGACTGAAACACGTCTTTGGGAAGGTTCGCAGCCTTGACCGCGTCGGCAAACTCATCGTTCTGATCCGCCTCATCGGGGTCGGTATACATGATGAGCAGCACCTTGTTGCCCCACTCGGGAAGCCGCGCCGGGGCGTCCTTGGCATCGCGGACCTCCGGATTTTCGAGCTTGTCCCCGACCTTGGGCTCGGCCAGCGCACGGCTGGCGGGAAACAGGACTGCGGACAGCGCCAGCGCAGACAGGATCGACATCACAGAGCGACTTTTGCGGTTCTTCACGGGCCAACTCCTCAGGTAGACAGTCACGATCTTGTCCAAAGTAGCCTAGTAGTCTACGGCGATCGAATGGCCGGCTGTGCTTTTTCCCGGCTGGGGCCAAAAGCCTTGGTGATAGAAGAAGCCGATATGTCAAACCGCACGCGCACTTCTTCGACTCTGACCTTGGACACGGACTTGGGATACTGGAAACAACGAGGAGGTGGACGACGCAGCCGGCGCTTCCATTCGCTCCTGGGTGCGGTGATGCTTTGGGGGTTGGCTGGCCCGCTGGGGCATTCCGCAGAGGCCGCTCCGACCCCCCCAAAGACGCAGGCCCGTCCCAAAAGCAGTGAGGAGAGTCGGCGGTTCGCTCTGCTGGTCGATCGCTTCGTCTTGGAGCTAGGCCAGCACTATCCCAGTGAGACGACCGACCTGGGACTGCATGACCATGACCCAGATCTGGAGGATCTGACCCCGGCGGGAGTCCAAAAGACCCTGGCGTGGCTGCTGGACTGGGATCGGCGCTTGGCGGCGATCGATCCGGAGCATCTCTCGGTGGATGAGCAGCTGGATCTGAAGCTGCTGCGGCACTCCCTCGTCACGCGGCGGTTCTCTCTGCACGATCTGCCGGACCACAAGCGACGACCGAATGCGTACTCGGGTCTGGCCTCGCGCAGTGTCAATGCGATCTTGAAGCGCAGCTATGCGCCGCTTGCGGAAAAGCTTCCCAGCGTGGTGTCGCGGCTGCGCAAGGCGAGCGCGCTGATTCGCCAGGCCCCGCAGCAGCTAGATGATGTCTCGGTGGCGTCGGTGGATGTGACGCTGCGGACGCTGCCGGCCACGATCGAGTTCTTCCGCCGCGATGTCCCGCTGGCGTTTGCCTCGGTGTCCGATCCCGCAAAGCAAAAGCAGCTCAAAGACGCTTGTGAGGAGACAGCGCTGGCGCTGACCGGCCTTCAGGACCATCTGCGCAAGGAAGGACGGGCGAAGGCCAAGCCGGACTTTGCGCTGGGCGAAGACCTGTTCCGGCGCGCGCTGTTTGCGGAGGAGATGATCGACACCCCGATCGATCAGCTGCTGACCCAGGCCGAGGCCGAGCTTTCCCGCCTGCGGACCGAGTTTCAGAAGACCGCCGCCCGCATCGATGCCAAAAAGAGTGCCCAAGAGACGCAGACCGCTGTCGCCCAAGACCACCCGCAGCCGTCCGAGCTGCTCGCCTACACCGCGTCTCGGCTGGCCGCCCAGCGCAAGTTCCTTTTCGACCACAACATCGTCACCGTGCCTTCCGAGGTGCTGCCGCAGGTGCAGGAGACGCCGCCGTTTATGCGGGCCACGACGCTGGCCTCGATGGACACGCCTGGGCCGTACGAAAAAGCCAGCGAGGCCTACTACTACATCACCCTGCCCGACCCCACCTGGAAGCCAGCTGAAACCGAGGACTTCCTGCGCGGCGCC
Organism: Myxococcales bacterium; assembly: GCA_016794465.1. Lineage (GTDB taxonomy): Bacteria > Myxococcota_A > Polyangia > Palsa-1104 > JAEUJZ01 > JAEUKA01. The sequence continues at coordinate 20,702 of JAEUKA010000018.1, forward strand.
CACAACCGCCCGCTCATCGATGTGGTGACGATTCACGAGGCGTTTCCCGGTCACTACGTCCAGTACCTGTGGATGAGCCGGCTCAGCAAGGTGCGGCAGGTGGCGCAGGTCGAGTCGAACTCCGAAGGCTGGGCGCACTACGCCGAAGAGATGATGATGGAAGAGGGCTACGCGAAAAGCGACCCCAAGGTACGGCTGATGCAATTGCAAGATGCGCTGCTGCGAGCGGCGCGCTTTGTCGCCGGCATCCGCATGCACTGCCGAGGCATGACCCAAGCCCAGGCCGAAGCGTTCTTTGTCCGCGAGGGCTTGCAGATGAAGACCGTGGCCGAGCTGGAAGCCCGCCGAGGCACGCAAGACCCGCTCTACATCGTCTACACCTACGGGAAGCTGCAGATCCTCAAGCTGCGGGCGGACTACCAGGCCCAGCAGGGCAGCGCCTACAGCCTGCGGCAGTTTCATGACACGCTGCTGCGGTATGGACGGGCGCCGCTTTCACTGATTCGAGCGGCGATGCTCGGTCCGTCCCCGAAGCTGTAGAATGGCAATCCAAGAACTGTCGGAAGGACTCTCGATGCCAAGCCGTCTGCGCAAAGAACGTCAAGGCGAAGTGCTGGTGCTGACGCTGTGGAACCGCGCGCGGGCCAACGCGGTGGATGATCGGCTGCTGCTGGCCATCCGGACCGCGATCCTGGAAGAAGCCGAGCGCGGGGCCAGGGCGGCGGTGCTGACCGGCTCGGGTGGGGTGTTCTGTGCCGGCTACGACCTGAATGCGCTGCCGGTAAGCCCGGACCACGACTGGCTGCGGGGTCACGGCGAGCTGGAGGCCACGCTGCGGCTCTTGCGGGAAGGTCCGCTGCCGACTGTAGCGGCGCTGGGGGGCGCGGCGGTGGGAGCCGGCCTAGAGCTGGCGCTGTCGTGCGATCTGCGGGTCGCTCATCCCGAAGTGCTCGTCCAGATGCCGCCGGTCAAGCTGGGGATTGTCTACACGCTGGAGGGAATCTGGCGGCTGGCGACGTTGTGTGGGGCGGCGCGCGCGCGGGAGCTGCTGCTCTTGGCCGAGCCGGTCACGGCGGAAGCGGCGCTGCGGCTGGGGCTGCTGTCGCGGGTGGTGAAGGCAGAGTCGGTACTGGAGACAGCGCTTGCGCTGGCGCAAAAAATGGCGGCGCAGCCCCGGGCGGCGGTGCAAGGGACGCGGCGACTGCTGGAACACCTGCTGCGCGAGGGTCCAACGCTCAGCGAAGCGCAGGCCGAAGAGCTGTTGGCGCTGCGACTCGACTCGTGGCAGAGCCCGGAAGCCCACGCCGCCCGCGAGTCGCTCCGCCAGCGCCAGAAATCTGACCTTCGATAGCTCGCGTGGGGCCCCCTCCTGTCGGACGCTTTTTTTCGTTCCGCAGGCGGCCCGAAAAAAAGGTCCTCGGTCGGCCCCACGCTCATTGCTCAAACTGCTGGATTCTTGGTGGCTCGGCTTCGCTTCTGAGCCCTCTTTTTCCACTGCGCTGGTGCTCAAAGAGCGTTCGGGTGCTCTTTTTTCGCTGCGCCAGTGGCCTGGGAGCGTCGGGGGGCTCTTTTCGGTCTGCGCCAGTGCGGCATCGTAGACGTGGGCAGGCGGTCGCGGATATGATGGGTTGCAGTGGCTTGTCTTCCTCATCGCTTGCCTAGGGCCCTGTGCGCGCTGGCGCTGCTGGTCGGGCTTCTTGTTCCGGTTCTGGCCCAGGCCAGCTTCTTCGACTCATCGCCGGGCAAGCTGGCACGCGGGCACGCCGACCTGGAAGGCTCGGCCAACTGCATCAAGTGCCACCCGCAGGGCAAGCGCGAGGTCGATGAGAAGAAGTGCCTCGACTGCCACAAGCCCATCGCCGACCGCATCTCGCAGAAGATTGGCCTGCATGCCTCGCCCAAAGCGCTGGGGCGACCGTGCGTGCTGTGTCACAAGGAACACCGGGGCGTGGAGGCGGACCTCTACGGCTGGGTGACGATGGGCGGGCAGCAGAAGTTCAACCACGACACCACCACCCGCTTTGCGCTGAGCGGTCGCCACTCGGTCGTCGAGTGCAAGGACTGTCACAAGCAGAAGACCGCCACCGGTCGCCCGAGCTTCCTGCTCGCCCCGATGGCCTGCGTCGGCTGCCACAAGTCCCCGCACGGCGAATTGCACGAACAAGTTGCCAACTGCGAGCGCTGTCACGACGCCAAGAACTGGCGCGCGCTTGACCCAAGCAAGTTTGACCACAACCAAGACACGCGCTTCCCGATCGAAACCAAGCATGCCGGCGTGCCCTGCAACAGCTGCCACCCGCGCACGATGTTTCGGCTCAGCAACTGGACAACCGACTGCACGCCCTGCCACAAGAACGTCCACGGCGAGTCGCTGTTCGGCCAGAAGAAGTGCACGATGTGCCACAGCGCCAAGGTCGAGTGGAAGGCCATCGACTACGACCACAACCACAAGACCCGCTTTGCGCTGGAGGGCCCGCACAAGAAGCCGTGCGTCGCCTGCCACACTGCGACCGCCACCAAGTCCCCGGGCCGCAACTGCGACGCTTGCCACAAGGACGCGCACGAGGGTCGCTTCACCAAGACTGGCGACTGCACCGTCTGTCACTTGTCCACCAGCTGGGGCCCGGAGCTCAAGTTCGAGCACGGCAAGACTCGCTTCCCGCTGATGGGTCGTCACGCGGCGGTGTCGTGCCGCGCCTGCCACCGGGGCAAGAACCCCACCGAGTTCGAGAACTTCGACTCGATCGTAAAGGTAGTCACCACCGGCAAGGGCAAGAAGGCCACCACGGCTGCGCTCGACTGCATGGGCTGCCACCAGCACGCCACCGTCCACAAAAAGCAGTTCACGTCGGACCAGTGCCTGCAGTGCCACCAAAAACCCGGCGAGGTCAAACAGAGCGTCGATCCCAAGTCGGTCAACGAGCGCGTCAAGATTGGCCACGGACCGGGCAAGCCGTTCCAGCTGATCGATGGCCACGTCATTGACGGCGTCCGCATCAAAGACTGTCGCTCGTGTCACAAAAATGACCAGTATCGCGACACTCCGTCGATGTGCGGCGCGTGTCACGAAGACCGACTGCACAAAGGCTCACTGGGCAAAGACACCTGCAACAACTGCCACGAGGGCGGGCGCTGGGCGGCGACCAAGTTCAACCACGACCAGAGCAGCTACCCGCTTATCGGCAAGCACAAAGAGGCGCGCTGCGAAGGCTGCCACCCGAGCCGACGCTACAAACCGACCCAGATGCAGTGCGGCGACAGTGGCTGCCACTTAAAAGACGACGCCCACCGCCGCAGCTTGGGCCTCCGCTGCGAGACGTGCCACAACCCGACCGGCCAGGTCAGCTTCGACCACAACGATCCCAAGGCCAAAGACCGCTGGCGACTGGAAGGCAAGCACACGGCGGTGCGCTGCCAGGGCTGTCATACCTCGCAGAAGTACAAGCCGACGCCGAGCAACTGCCAGGACTGTCACGCCGACCCCGAGGCCCACAAGAACGAGCTGGGGATTCGCTGCCAAGGCTGCCACGAGCCGGCGACCTGGAAAAAAGTCCACACCGGCCACGACATCTTCCCGGCTCGCTTTGGCGGCGCGCACGACCGACTGTTCTGCAAGGAATGTCACCCCAGCGGACGGGTGCTACAGGGCTTGGCACAGCTGTGCATCGGCTGCCACCAGCGGGACGACGTGCATCACAACTCGCTTGGGCCGCGCTGCAGTGACTGCCACACCCAGCAGACGTTCACGGGCGCGCGCTTCTATCACGATCGGGTCGGCTGCACCTTGACTGGCGTTCACCGCGTCCTGCCGTGCAATGACTGTCACAAGGGCGGCAACTACACCGGGCTGTCGCCGGCCTGCGTCGCCTGTCACCGAGACGATGCGGTGCGGGCAGCGGCCTTGCGCATTACCACCGATGGAATGCCGCTCGGCGCGGCCAATCGCCACGATGCCCAGGTGAGCTGCGGGGCCTGCCACAACACCGCCAGCTTCCGTAGCAGTCGCCTGGTTGGAACGGACTCGGTGTGCCGATGAGAGGGAAGCTACTTCTCGCGACGCTGCTGATGCTGGTGCTGGGGCCAGTGCTTGCGCCAACCGATGCCGCCGCTCGGCCCCTGTATCGCGGCAAGGTGTCGCTGACCGGCTTCTATTACACCGAAGACGATGGCGTTGACCCGACGCTGAACATCGACAAGCGCATCGCCACCAACTCGAACCTGGGGCTGATTGACCTGCGGGCGACGGTGCTGGCGTCGCGGCTGTGGAACGAGCGACTCGACTTCAAGCTCGACTTCCGCCTGCGCGTGACCGGCAGCCTCGACTTCGAGCGCAAGTTCGACAGCAATAGCAAGCTCTCGGGCGACGACTTTTACAAGACACCGCTCGGCATCTCGGCGCGGGGCTATCTGGGCGGTCGCGAGTACGACCTGCGCGAGGCCTACATCACCTTCCGTCCCGTCCCGACCTGGCACCTGTCGCTGGGCCGCATGTACATCGCCGAGACGGATGCCATCAAAGTCGACGGCGTTCGCGTCGGTCACGACTTTGGCCCGCACTGGTCCGGCAGCGCCTTCTTCGGCGGCTATCCCAATCCCTACTCGCGCTCGCTGCTGACCGATTACACCGCACCTTGTGGAGACGGCGTCGCCGGACTGCGCAACCAGACCCCGACCATCATCGCGGGACCTTTTGACGCCACCCCCGAGGAGCTAGCCACCCAGCAGTGCCAAAACGACGGCGGCAAGTTCGGACTCGTCGGCGGGGCCGGGGCTCGCTATAGCTACGATGTGCTGTGGGGAACCGTCGGTGCGGCTGCGTCGTTCTTCTTTGGACCGGGAGACGGCGGGCCAGTCGGTCCGAACTTCAGCGCCGTGGCTCCGATGGGTTCGGACCCGATCCAAGCCAACCTGCAGGCCCCGAGCGACTCTCTCGATGCACCGCGCGTGTTTGTCAGCTGGTTTAACTCGTGGCGACCGCACGAGCGCGTCGACTTGATGAGCGACTTGGTGATCGACCTGTACGGCTCGGCGGGCCCGCAGCTGACCCGCGCGGTGATCTTGTCGTCGATTCGGGCGCTCTCTGGAGATCGGCTGACGATTCGGCTTGGCTACTCACACATGTCGTCGCTGGCGATCAACATGTACCTGGCGCGGCTGGTCTACAACCGCAGCGCCGGCACCAGCTTGTCGGCGATTGGCGCCAGCGCAGTCGAAAACAACCTCACCGTCTTGCGCACCGGTCGCGACGAGGGCCGCGTCACACTCGACAGTCGCTTCTTCCGTCGACTCGGTGGCTTCATCGAAGGCCGTGTCCGGGCGCGCGCGCTCATCAACGGCGACAGCGTCAACGATGTCTACAACCAGACCAGCTACACCAAAAACACCTCGAACCTGGCCGGAGATGTCTCCCTCGGAGTCCGCGACACCGGCAGCATCGCCGGGGTCCGCGCCAGCCTGGTCTACAGCCTGATCTTCGACTATCGCGCCCAAAACCACGTCGTGAGCTTCGACGTGGGCCGGGATTTTTGGAAAGACCGCATCACCGCCTCGCTCGGCTACACCGTCGCCATCACCACCGACCAGTTCGCCAACAACGACAAGGTCTTCTGCACCTCCGGCGATCCCTTCTCGGGCTGCTTCGGCAAGCGCTCGGGCATGACCCACGAGGCCAGCGCGCAGATCGCACTCAATCCCTGGCGGACGCTGTTCTTCTTGGCCGACTACCGACTGATCGCGATGACCTCTGACGATCGCAAGGATCTGCCGACCAAGGAAGTTCCGACGGTGATTACCCACGCGATCTTGTTCCGCAGCGAGTTCCGGTGGTAACCGCCAGGAATCTACTCACCTACCGCCGCGCATCGAGTCACAAAGTTCCCAAATCCGCCGCTTCTCTGCCGCCCACAAAATGTGACATACTGACCATCACCATGCGCAGCATTTGCCGTCGCGGTCTTCTGCTCTTGGCGCTGCCGTTTCTACTCCTCGGCTGTGTCGGTCCCGGCCTGCTCTCCGATGGCAGCAGTGTCGCAATGGGCAGCTTCAACAACGGAGCGCTCCGCCGTGGCCGCAAGCTCCCCGACGAGGGCCCCGGCTTTGTCGTCCCGAACCTGTGGAAAGAGCGCAGCGCCAACTACGGTACCGACGAGATCGTGTCCGCCATCATGCGCGCCGCCAAGCGAGTCGCCAAAGAGCTTCCCGGCGGAACTCTCGGCGTCGCTGACATCGCAATGAAGGGCGGCGGCGAGAGCAAGCTGCATCGCTCCCACGAAAACGGCCACGACGCGGACCTGATTTATTACGCGATCGACGACGAAGGACAGCCGCTGGCGCCGGTGTCAGCGATGCCGCGCTATGGTGCCGGGCTCCGCTCGCAGAAGGCCCGTCCGACGCCAGGAGTCCTGTTCGAGGAGTTTACGCCGCGCAAGTTCGATGTCCGTCGCAACTGGGCGCTGGTGCGGGCTCTCCTCGAAGACCCCGAGATCGAGATTCAGTTTCTGTTCATCCACAGTCGGCTCCGTCACGCCTTGCTTCAGCACGCCAAAGATCGCCGCGAAAACGGAGAGCTGATCGAGCGCGCCGAGGCCGTTCTCAAGCAGCCCGGTGACACGCTGCCCCACGATGATCACCTGCACCTGCGCATCTACTGCTCGCCGAGCGATCGAGCGCTGGGCTGTCGCGACGGCGGTCCGCTGCGCTGGTGGCGAAAGCGTTACAAGTACATGCCGCCTCGGCCCCGCTATGACAGCCCGCCGCTGTTGTCGAGTCTGGTCAGCAGCCGTAACTCGGTCCGCACCCTTCGCTAGTCCGCCCGTCTGACGACAGCCACTGCCCACCCGCCAACCTTTTTTGCACTTTTCGACCGCCGCGTTGTGCGCTTTTCTGCGCAGTCATCATCCAATCAGCGCGAGCCACCTACAGCTGCCTACCGTCGCGCTCGCCAGGAAGGCCACGATGTCGTCGATGCTGCCGATCTCCCTGCGGGGGGCCAAGACCCATAACCTTCAGTCGGTGGACCTGCGCCTTGAAGCGGGAACGCTGGTGGCGCTGTGCGGGCCCAGTGGCTCGGGCAAGTCGTCGCTGGCACTCGATACGCTGTATGCCGAAGGTCAGCGTCGCTTCGTCGAGAGCTTCAGTCCCTATGCACGTCAGTTTCTTGAGCGACTGCCGCGTCCCGATGTCGAGAGCCTGGAGCCCGTCGCTGCAGCCGTCGCGGTCGATCGGCGAGCGCCGGTCAAGTCGAGTCGCTCGACGCTGGCGACCCTGACCGATGTCGAGCCGTATCTGTCCGCTCTGTTTGCCGCCGAGGCAGTGCCACGCTGCCCAAGCTGCCAGCTCACCGCCCAGATCCTATCCCCCGTCGAGGCCGCCGACCGAATCAGTGCCGCCCACGCCGGTCGCAGCGCCTTGGTCGTGTTTCCAATCGGTGGCAGCGACGAGGCACGACTCGCCCTGCCCCGCCTGCGCGAGCAAGGCTTTCGCCGCCTGCTGCTCGACGAACAACTGCTCGATGTCGAGTCGGACGAGCTACCCGACGCGGCCAAGGTCCAGGTCGTCGTCGATCGCTTGGTCCTAAACCCTTCCGAACAGGGACGACTGCTCGACGCGATTGAGCTGGGTCATCGTCACAGCGGCTCGGCAGAAGTTCACCTGATCGACCGCACCGGCCAGGCCGCCGACGCTGGACCGCGATCGTTCTATAGCCCTACCCAGCGGATTGTCGTCGGAAAAGACCTGCACTGCCCCGGCTGCGCCCGCACCTTCGAGCCGCCCCACGCGCGACTGTTTTCGTACAACTCACCGCTCGGCGCCTGTCCAGCCTGCCGGGGCTTCGGTCGCGTCATCAGCATCGACTGGGACAAGGTCATTCCCGACGGCAGCAAGAGCATCCGCCAAGGCGCGATCCGTCCCTGGACGGGGCAAATTTCACAGTGGGAACGGGCCGCGCTGGTCGGTTTCGCCGAAAAACACCGCATCCCGCTCGACAAGCCGTGGGACAAGCTAACGACGGCGCAGCAGGAGCGAGTCCTCGACGGAGACGGAACCTGGGACGACGGTAAGTATCCCGGGGTGCGGGCGTGGTTTCAGTTCCTCGAGTCACGCACCTACAAGATGCACGTTCGGGTGCTCTTGTCTCGCTACCGGGCCTACGAGCTGTGCTCGATCTGTCACGGAGCAAGACTGAATCCAACCGCGCTGTCGTATCGGGTCGGACAAAAGAACCTCGCCGAGTGGCACGCCGAGAATGTGACGGCTGCGCTGGCACGGATCGATTCGCTGTCGCCGCGCTCGTCGCAAGGCAAGCTGGTGATCGAGTCGCTGCGCTCGCGGCTGGGCTTCCTGTCGCAGGTCGGGCTCGGCTATCTGACGCTGGATCGGCAGGCGCGAACGCTGTCGGGTGGCGAGGCGCAGCGGGCGAGCTTGACGACGGCGCTCGGAGCGGGACTGACGGGAACTCTGTTTGTGCTGGATGAGCCAAGTGTTGGACTACATCCGACTGACGTGCCACGACTTGGGCAAGCCATGCGCAGCCTCGCTCAGGGCGGCAACACCGTACTGCTGATCGAGCACGAGCCGTCGCTGATTGCCGCCTGTGATCGTGCCGTCGAGCTGGGCCCGAAAGCCGGTCGCCACGGTGGCCGCATCCTGTTCGACGGTCCCCCGCGAGAGCTCGCCCAACATCCAGAGTTACCGACGGGGGCAGCCTGGCGAAGACACACCCTGCCAGTGCGCTCTCCTCGTCAGTGGTCGACGGTTCTGTCGCTGCGTGGAGTCACCGCCAACAACCTGCGCGACATTGATGTCGACATTCCACTCGGAGTGCTCGTTGCTGTCACTGGGCCGAGCGGTTCGGGAAAGTCAACCCTCGTCGAGGATGTGCTGTACCGCGCCGTGGCCCGGGCCCAGGGCGACAGCAGCGTCGACAAGCCGGGCGCTCACCGACAGCTGGCAGGCATCTCGTCGCTGCGTAACGTGGTGCTGGTCGATCAGTCGCCGCTCGGACGGACCACACGAGGCAACGCAGCGACCTATACCAAGTCCTGGGATCGCTTCCGCACCCGCTTCGCTGCTCAGGCCGCAGCGCTCACCGCCGAGCTGACCGCTTCGCACTTCTCGTTCAACGTCGCCAAGGGTCGCTGCGAGACGTGCTCGGGCGAAGGCTACGAGACGATCGAGATGCAGTTTCTCGCCGATGTGTCGCTGCTGTGTCCCGTCTGTCAAGGCAAGCGCTTCCGTCCCGAGGTCTTGGCGGTGCGACTTGGCGGACTCTCCGTCGCAGAGGTTCTCGATCTGTCGATTGAGGAGGCGCTGCAGCGCTTTGATCCACCCGCCGAGCCCGATCCAGCGCTGCGACGGGCCCTGGCGCCGCTGCTGCGAGTCGGACTCGGCTATCTGACGCTGGGGCAGCCGCTCTCGACGCTGTCAGGAGGGGAAGCGCAGCGCCTGAAGCTGGCCCGAGCCCTGGCGGAGCCGGCGCGGGGAACGCTGTTCATCATCGACGAGCCGAGTGCCGGCCTTCACCCGAGTGATGTTGCACCTGTCGTCGCGGCGCTTCATGCCCTGTGCGAAAACGGTGGCAGCGTGGTCGTCGTCGAGCATGACCTAGATGTGATTGCCCAAGCAGACTGGGTGATCGACCTTGGCCCCGGTGGTGGTCCCGACGGTGGACACGTGGTCGCCGAGGCACCACCCAGTGAGCTGGCTCGGCTGTCGACGCGGACGGGAACAGCTCTGCAAGCTCGACTGGCCGCACCGCTCCATTTTCACGATACCGACGGACCCAAAGTGCCCAGTCCGGCGGTGATCTCCGTCGAGAATGCCCGCGAACACAACCTCCGCTCAGTCAGCTGCCAGCTGCCGCACGGTGGACTGACGGTGGTGACCGGCCCGAGTGGCTCCGGGAAGTCGTCGCTGTGCTTCGATGTGATCTACGCCGAAGGTCAGCGCCGCTTCATGGAGACGCTGTCGCCCTACGCTCGCCAGTTTTTGCCACAGCTGCCGCGTCCCGACGTGGACCATGTCAGCGGCGTTCCACCCGCGATCGCACTGTCGCAGCGCATCAGTCGGGCCGGCGCCAACTCGACGGTGGCAACGGTGACCGAGGTCGCACACTACCTGCGGCTCCTGTATGCCAAGGTAGGTATTCCGTACTGTCCGACGTGTGATGAGCCGGCGCAGGCGACCTCGACGGACGCGCTGACGATGCTGTTTCAGCAGCTCGGGGATGCGCCGCACACCCTGTATGCCCCGGCGGTGCGGGGTCGCAAAGGCACGTATCTGGAGGTCTTTCAGGCCGCGAGCCGTGCCGGCATTTCCGAGGCCAGGGTCGACGGCAAGCTGGTGCCCACCGAGCCGCCGCCGCGCCTGCTCAAGAGCGCTGAACACCAGATCGACCTCGTCGTGGCGCACGGACGACCGGCGCAGTTTTCGCGGGCTCAGATTGACCTTGCGATCCAGCTTGGCGACGGCAATGTCACCCTGGCGACCGGTGCACCCAGCGCCAAAGTCGCCCGCAGCGAGCGAACTTTTTCGACCAAACGCGCCTGCAGCAAGTGCGGCCAAGGCATCCCCGAGCTAGACCCGCGCTGGTTTTCGTTTAACACCAAGCAGGGCCAGTGCAGCGTCTGCGAGGGACGGGGCCACGAGCTCGACAACGAAACCAAGCGCTGCAAGTCCTGCCAAGGAACGCGTCTGGCGCCGCTGCCACGCAACGTGCGGCTCCACGAGCGAACCTATGCCGAGCTGACCACTCACTCGGTGAGTCGGGCGCTGGAGCTGGTCGGGAAGTGGCAGTTCATCGGCAGTGATGAAAAGTTGAGCAGCGCACCGCTTCATGAGCTGGTCAGACGGCTGCGCTTCATCGAACAGGTCGGGCTCGGATATCTGTCGCTCGATCGGGCGGCGGCGACGCTGTCGGGGGGCGAGATGCAGCGACTGCGGCTGTCGGCGCAGCTGGGGGCGGGGCTGACTGGCGCACTCTACGTTCTCGACGAGCCAACGATTGGGCTGCATCCCCGCGACACCGATCGGCTGCTGACCAACCTGCGCGCGCTGGCTGACCTTGGCTCGACGGTGCTGGTGATTGAACACGACGAAGCGACGATCCGTGCGGCTGACTACCTGCTCGACTTGGGTCCGTCGGGAGGCAAGCATGGCGGCGAGATCATCGCCCAAGGCCCGTCTGCGGAAGTGCTCCGTCATCCGCATTCACCGACGGCGCAGGCCCTGGCAGAGTCGGCTCCACCACGACCGCAGCGGCCCGTCCCCGATCGCCTGCTGACCCTGCGTGGCGCATCGGCTCATAACCTGAAAAATGTGACGCTGAAGCTGCCGGTGGCACGCTTTAACGTCGTCGCTGGAGTCAGTGGTTCGGGCAAGAGCACGCTGGTCCAAAAAGTACTGTATCCGACGCTGCGCCTCGCCCTGGGTCTGGCCAGCGATCCACCGCTCGGTCAGGCGAAGCTCGACGGAGCTGAAGCGGTAAAGCGAGCACTGCTGGTCGATCAGTCGCCGATCGGACGAACGCCACGCTCGGTACCGGCGACGTTTCTGTCGGTTTGGGACGAAATTCGGCGGCTTTACGCAGGACTCCCCGATTCCAAGGTCCGAGGCTTTGCCGCAGGCCGCTTTTCGTTCAATTCCGCTGGTGGAGGCCGCTGTCCGACCTGCGAAGGCCAAGGCGTCCAGGTCAGCGAGATGTCGTTCTTGCCGGACGTGATCACCCCGTGTGAGGCCTGCGCCGGCCTGCGCTTCGAGCCAGCGACGCTCGCGGTGCGCTTCCAGGGACTGTCTATCGGCGACGTACTGAAGCTGTCCGCCGAGGAAGCCACGCGTCACTTTGCCCACCACCCCAAGATCACGCGGCCACTGCAGACGCTGTGCGAGCTTGGCATTGGCTACATTCAGCTCGGGCAAGGCTCACACACCCTGTCGGGAGGGGAAGCGCAGCGACTGAAACTTGCAGCCGAGCTTACGGCGCTGAGCAAGCACGAGCCGACCGTCTACGTGCTCGACGAGCCCACGACGGGACTTCATCTGGCCGACGCGCGTCGTCTGATTGCGCTGCTGCACAAGCTGGTCGATCGCGGCGACACCCTGGTCATCATCGAGCACCACCTGGAAGTCATCGCCGCTGCCGACTGGGTCGTCGAGCTGGGCCCGGACGCGGGACAGCACGGTGGCCAGATCGTCTTTGCCGGCGCACCGGAAGCTCTCGAAAAATCAGCAACAGCGACGGGAGTATCGCTGGCCAAAGCGCAGACCTATCGGCCTGCAATGAACGCGGCCACCTCGTCGCGGACTCGCTCGGACCACTCCACCACCGGATCGGCGATCTTTTCTTCTTCGCGATTGGCCGACCAAAGCAGCGCTCCGTCGTAGCCCTTGCCCGCCAACAGCGCCAGCCGCGAGCGCGTATCTTGCGCATCACCCAGCTCTCGCCACGCATGCCACCGCGCCGACGGAAACTCGCCGACAATGCACGGCCCGTGGCCCGCCATGTCGTTGTCGGGAATCAGCTCTGGATCGCAGTAGTAGTGCCACTGGTGCAGCGTCAGCCCGAGTCCCGGCGCATCCCACGCCTTCATGCTCGGGTGTTTCGCGAACCCCACCGTCGAGCGAAAACCAGCCCGATTGATCCTGGCCGCCCCCTCGGAGATGAACTCCAGCATCGACGCGAGTGGCACCACTTTCTTGTCGCTTTGGTAGGTTGCGTCGTCGGTACACCACTCGGGCTCGTTGATGAGCTCGAGCGCATAGATCGTCTCGGGGAAGCGCTGACACACGGCAATGATCGGATCGACCACGCGCTCGAAAAACTGGCGACGCTTATGTGGATCGACGACCACATCAGAGCGACCACACTTGACCAGCGGAGCACCAGCGACGGAGACACCGGGGAAACAGAAGTGAAAATCAATGATCGACGGCAGCAGCTGAATCTGTTGTGCCTCGCAGCTGGCCAGCAGACGGGTCAAGTCGTCGAGCCAAGAATCTGAGAGCGACGGAACTTCGTGGAAGCGCCACTGCCCGGGTCGCTGCGCATCGGGAACCGGTCGCTGGGAACCAATTCCATAAGTTGTTCCGTCGGCAAGCAAGAACCAGCGCAGCACCGCAAGCCCGAGCAGCTTGAACTCGCGCAGTTCCTCCTCGATCGTCGCTGACCAGGCCGCCCGCGCACCCCACGCAGCGCCTCCGTCGGAAGCTGGCGGCTCCCCAAAGTCCCAAGCATAGTTGCGCCACGCGTAGTTGATCCCAACCTGCATCGCTACCTCCACGGTCAGGATACCCTCGCTCACCGTCGAGATGCGAGAGGCACCAGCATTCGGACGCAAACGTCCCAAAAAAGAGTTGACGCCGCCCGCCGCACAAAGCTATTAGTCGTGGGCCTCGGTCATTCGGCCTTGGCATCTAGGCGCGTAGCTCAGTGGTAGAGCACTACCTTGACACGGTAGGGGTCCGCGGTTCAAGCCCGCGCGCGCCTACTCGAATTATGCCCAGCCTCGGTAATTTAAGTTCTCGATTCCGTAGGCATGATGGTAAGTTCGTAAGCTAAGGAGACCTTTTCAGATGCCCAAGCTCAAGTCGCACTCTGCCGCCAAAAAGCGCTTCTCGCGTACGGCGAAGGGGCATTTCAAGCACAAGCAGGCTCACAAGAGCCACCTTCTCACCCACGAGTCCAGCAAGCGCAAACGCAGCCTGCGTGGCACCAAAGTGGTGCACAGCTCGAACGAGAAGGCCATTCGCGACCTGCTGCCCTACGCCTAGTCTCACTCGCCCTTCTTCGGAGCCATCCTGGCTCTTTCTTTCCCCTCAGCTTCGTAACATTGGTCCGACGTAGGCCCGGTACGCTGCATCCTACTTTAGGAACGCTGTTTCAATTGCGGCGTAGTCGACCGCTACGTCGAGCCGCGCCAGCACCGAGTAGAAGCCGAACTGGAGTCGGTTCATAAACAGGATCTCCGTCGGCATCGCGAAGGCATGCGCCGCATCCATCTTGAGCGCTGCCGTCGACATCTCCTTGAAGTCTTCTACCAAGCTGCGAGCGTAGTCACGCGTCATCCGAAACGGCGCAACGAACAGCGGCTCGAAGCAGCGGCGAAGGTAGCGCAGCACCAGCTCCTCGAGCGGCCCGGGACGGGTTGACAGCAGCTGCTTGCCGGCCTCTCGGAAGGCGTGCTCATCCCGCGCAATCGCAGCCCGGTGAACCGCAAAGGCCCACTGATGCTGTTCGGGCGGAATCGGTTGAACACAGCCGTAGTCGAGGAACGTCACAACGCCACCGCCTGAGAACAGATAGTTTCCAGGATGCGGATCGGCGTTGAACATCCCGCCACCGAGGTTGCCTTTGAAAACGAAGCGCCACATTGTCTCGGCCCAGGCCCGTCGCTCTGCGTCACTGGCGGCGATCGCTTGTTCAAAGGAAGCGCCCCGCACAAACTCGCTGGTGAGGACCCGCCCGGTGGAAAGCTCGTCGAGCACTCTCGGGACGCGAATCGTCGGATCGCTGGCATGAATTCGGGCAAAGGCGCGCTGGCGCTCAGCCTCGAGGCGATAGTCCAGCTCCTCACGGAAGCGGGTGCGGATCATCTCGAGCATGCCTTGGCTGTTGAAGCGACGCGTACCGCCGATCGCCATCATCTGCTCAAGGATCGAGGCATTGGCAAGATCGCTCTCGAGCGCGGTGACGATTCCGGGATGCTGCACTTTGACCGCAACCTCTTGGGAGCCGTCGCTGGAAGCGGTCTTGACGATCGCGCGGTGAACCTGGCCGATCGAGGCGCTGGCGACCGGATGTTCCTCAAATGAATCAAATAGTTCGTCGAGGGAGGCGCCCAGCTCTGTCTCGATAAGCTGCTTGATCTCTGGATAGGGCGACCTGGGTGCCGCCGAGCGAAGCGCGCCCATCGCGGTTTCGTAGGCGGTGCGGTGCTGCTCGGGAATCACTCCGTCGACGTAGCTCGCCATCTGACCGACCTTGGCGGCCAGACCACGCAGCGTGCCCAGTACTTCAGCGGCCCGCTCGGCGCTGCGCTGCGAGTCACGACTGCTTAGCAAGTCGAGTCCAGCCCGGGCACCGACGGAAACCAGCCGGCCAAGTCGTCCAAACCGCCCCGTGGGAAGCGAGCGCTCGTCTTTCACAACCGCAACCTTGCCAACCAGCTAGCCTTGCGAGGCCGCCTTCTGAGTCGTCTTGAGGAAATAGCCGCTGAGGTCGTCGATGAGGTCGATAAGCGGCTTGGGCTCGGCGGCCAGCTCTCGGGTACGGGCCTGCGAGCGAAGGATGAGAGAAACCAGTCGCTGCTTGGTCGCATTTTCGCCGCTGATGAGCGCGGCATTGGGTCTGCCGAGTGTCTCGTCTCGACGGACTGGCTTGCCGGCAACCTCGACGGAACCGACCGTATCGCAGAGATCGTCAGCAAGCTGATAGGCAAGTCCGAGACACTGCCCGACTTCACCCCAGGCTTCTGCGTCGGTGGCACCTGCCGCAACCGCCCCAGCCGAAGCAGCCAGACGGAACAGCGCGGCGGTCTTCATCGCGTGATAGCGATCGATGATGCTCCCGTCGAGTCCGTTCTGCTCCAGGCTCTGGCCGCCGATGATTCCGTGCTGCGAGCCCGTCGCCTGTCCGAGCAGCCCAACGATTCGGAGCGCCCGCCGAGCGAGCCGCGACGGGGTTTCCGCCAAGACCTCAAAGGCACGGGTTAAAAGAGCATCACCGACGAGAACAGCCATCGGCTCACCGAAGAGCTTATGCACTGTGGGCTTGCCCCGCCGCAAGTCCGCATCGTCGAAACAGGGCAGATCGTCGTGGACCAGCGAGGCAGAGTGGATGAGCTCGATCGCACAGCCAGCACGCATCGCAAGATCCATCTCGGCATCGTCGGCGGCGCACGCAGCAGCAACGGTCAGTAACAGCCGAGGCCGAATGCGCTTTCCACCGGAAAACACCGCATGGTGCATCGCTCGATGAAGGGTTTCAGGCGTCTCATCTTTGCGCGGCAGAAGCGCAACTAGGGCCTCTTCGACAGGATCGACATCGGCAGCGGGACGGGCGGCACCGAACATTCCTACGCTCCTACTCAAAACAGGTAGCTTACAAGCTTCAATTGGCCGTATGGCGTTGACAAGTGCGTCCCCCCAGAATGGGTCACACCGAGGACGAAGGCGACCGAAAAATCGCCAGCTTGCAAACGAGATAGATGCTCTCTCTGCGGCAATCGCTTCGTCTTTGACCAAATTTCGCTGAGCGGTCAGCCAACCACTGCCGAAACGATCGCATCGTGAAGGGCCGGTCGGAGCGTCCGCAGTGCCGCTTTGGTCGCCTCTGCAGCCGGATTCGTATCGATCCAGACACGGTTCGAGAGCAGGACCGCCGTCAGCCGCGTCTGCGGGTCCAGCCACAGCGAGCAGCCGGTAAAGCCCAGGTGTCCCACGCCCTGCCGCGACCACAGCGAGCCTGCCGACGAAGTACTCGACGAGCCGGGTCGGTGCGGATCGGGGTGGTCAAAGCCAAGTCCCCACGTGCTCTGCAGGCCGGGCAGACCAGGCAGCGCAAAGAAGCGTCGCACCGTCGCCGACCGCAAGGACAGCGCTCGCGCCGCCGCCGAGCCCATGTCGTGGTAACAGTCGAGCAAGGCCTGCGCGAGCCCATACACCGCCGCGCTGGTTGCAAACAGTCCGGCATGGCCAGCGACGCCAAGCATCGCCCGGGCGGTGTCGTCGTGAACGATGCCACGCAGCTCCTCGCGGTGAGGAGACTCGCGACGGGTGGGCGCACACTGCGACGCCGGCAGCGGGACCGTCCGATCGAGCGGCCGAAAGCCCAATGCCAAGCCGAGCGGCTCAAGATATTGAGCAAACAGCTCGTCGAGACGACCTTCCCCGCGCTCCTCGACGATCGTCCCGAGAGCAATAAAGCCGAGATCGGAATAGAGCGAGCGCTGCTGTGCTGGCTGTCGGGGCGTTGACCACACCGCGTCGATCACCGCCTGCCGCGTCTGTGCGGACGGCGCGGCCAGAAGCCCCTGCGAGTCGGCCCACAGCGGCGGAAAGCACGCCGGAAACCCCGCCGAGTGTGACAACAGCTGCGCAAGGCTTGCCCCCGGCAAGATGTCCTCGTCGAGGCTCAGGCGATTCATGTCACAGAGCTTCATCACCAGCAGCGTCGTCGCCAGCGCCTTGGTCAGCGAAGCAATGTCAAACCATGTGTCCGCAGCGGCATCTCCGACGACCAGTGTCTTGGGATCGCGGCTACGGCCAAAGCTCAGCGATGCAGCGGGGAACACCTTCCCGACGCCAGACCGCAAGAGCTGCGCCACCGCACCCACATCGCCCTTCATGGCTTCTTTGGAAGATCGGACTGCGGCACGGCGATCGCGATACCGGTCTGGACGGTCTTGAGCCCAAGGAGGAGCAAAGCGTGACCAGACAGCTCGCTCACCGACGGGCCCATCGGAACTCCGCCGGCGGTCTGGGCCAGCAGCGAGTCAGGAATCGGCAAAAACGGCTCACTGCCATCGCCTCGATACGACGAGGCGGCAACCAAGACTGCTTTGCCCATCGCCTCGGCCCGTGCATAGAGGTCATAGCGACTGCGACCGGCGGGAGTGGTGACACGACGGACGAACAGCGATCCCAGGCGCTCGGCGCTCTGCTGCTGGCTGCGGCTCACGGCGACTTGGAAATCGCTGGCCGCAATGAGCGCGGGACTTGTCACAAAGCGCACCGGTCGATCATCCCCGCGAGCAAAAGCAGCCACGGCATCGGCATCGGTTTCCGCATAGTGAACGGCTTGGTCATCGACGGAAAAGTACAGCCTCAGTCGCCCGTCTTCAACCGTCGGACTGACCCGCCCGAGCTTGCCTTTGGAGAGAGCACCGGCAGCGGCAAGCGGCGAACGACGACGCTCGAGCGTACCGTCACGGCCACGCACAAACAGACCGACCGCTCCGTCGGAGGTGGTGTAAAGCAGGACCGGCTCCGTATCGGGCAGCCCGCTCAGCCAGACGGGATGCTGAATGCTCTGACCTTCCCACGGCAGCGTCGGAGCAAACAGCTCTTGGGGTACTTGCGGCTCATCGAGCGACGGCAAAATCACCGAAAACAGCTGCTTGCGATCAGGCTCATTGCGCGGAGCGAGCTGACCCCACAGGTGCAGCGGCAAGCCCGCGCCCGTCGGCTCCACCGTCGGCATATCGAGGTCATACCCGGGCCGATCGACCACAAACGGTGACTCTGGATCGCGCAGTACAAAGCCACGCAGCGGGGTTCGCGGCCAGGTATCGGGAGCCGCAACTCCGTCGCCGAGCGTACCGCAGCCTGACCCAAGCGAGATGGTCAGTCCGAGCCCACAAGCAGCTTGTGCGACGCGCAGCCTCATCGACCAAGTTACTTATCAGAGGCAGGCCGGCAGGCGGCAAAAAACTCGCCACTCACGGCAGCCCCGCGTGCCCACTGCTCATCGCCCCCGGGAATGACTTCAGCTTCCGTCGCTGCTGGAGCGATCGCTTGAAAGTATGCGGCATGGTACGCGACGGAATAGCAAGTGCGACCGGCGCCCCTGATGACCTCATAGGAGTGCGGAGCAATGGCGAGCAGCTGCCGATCGGACTTGGGACAGAGCCAGTCAGCGAGTGCACGGAGATCAGACAGACGAACCCGCGACGGCAAGTCCCGGCTGGACTTGACCTGCCACGGCGGTACGGTCGGAAGCTCACGCAAGAGCCCGAGCCACGGCGCCCCCAGCGCATAGACCCGACGCGGAGGCGTCACCGCCGCCAGTCCAGTGACGCGCGCATCGGCAAAGACCTGATCGAACAGCAAGTCGATACATGCTTGACCGCGCTGCCTCTCGCGCTGACTGGGGCTGTAACAGACGGAAAAATCGCCGCTTTGCCGTCCTGCTGCTGTGAAGCGATCGAAGGTCACATCCTGGCCTCTTCCGTCGGAAACGGTCACAACCGGGGCATCGGACCGCAGTCCGTCAGCAGTGGCAAACTGCACCGTCGCCCCGCCGACCTCCATGATCGCAAACCGCTCGCTCGGCTGCTCCGCCTCGCGAACTCCTTGCCAGGCCAGCGCTCCTTCTTGCGCACCCGAGATCGGCTGCGCTACCACGCTCGGAATCGTCGCCACCTGACGCAAAAACTGCCCGATCGCTTGCCACAGCGCCGACCACTCTGGCCGATCCAAAGTCTGACCGGTCTGCGGATCGCGAAAGCCGCCCGTGCCCAAGGCCGCCACCGCCTGAATCTGCGCCCGCAAGGCCAGCCGCCCGCCCTTGCTGTCATCACCCAGCGCATCCCACGCCGCCTGAAGCCGAGGCCGCACCAGCCCCAAAATCGCCGCCGGATCTTGCCCTTGGGTGATGGCAGCCAGGCCTCCTTTGGCTTTGCTACAGACTGGCGGTACGCTTCCCACGGTGCAGCCTCGGCCATCTTGGCTGACTCGCACCGGAAACATACAGAGCGCCGTTCCCGAGGAGCCTACATCCATCACAAGGTGAACTTGCTCACGCGCGGACCCACTCCCATGACGCGGCGACGACTTCACCACTGTACGTGGGACGCAGCCACTGCCGATCGCGGCCACGCCCAGCCAGGGAATCGCAGCAAGGACAGTCGACCGCCCGGAAAATGGCCTCATGATTTTCGACAATACCGCAAATCGCCGCGGGCTCCCTACCACCATAACGGCCTCCTCCTAAACCAGCTTCCCGACGGGAGATACGGCTCAGTGAGGCTTCTCACATCGCGGCCCAGCCTTTTGATAAGATAGGAATTTATGACAAGCAACCGCGAGCTGCTTCTCGGGCGTCTCTACCGGTGGGAGCGAGAGCTGAAGGATCGGATCTTTTTGACTCAGCCTCTTGGAGGCGGATCGATTCGGACCTACACCTTCGGTCAAGCGATGGACGAAGCACGACGGATGGCGTCGTATCTTCGTTCCCTTGGCTTTGCCCCCGGTTCCTCGATCGCGATTCTGTCGAAGAACTGTGCCCATATGTTTATGGCGGATATCGCGATCTGGATGGCGGGATATGTCTCGGTCGCGCTCTATCCGACGCTGACGGCGGACACGATCTCGTACATCCTTTCGCACAGCGATTCCAAAGCGCTCTTTATCGGCAAGTTGGATGGCTGGGAGTCTCTGGAGGAAGGAGTACCGAAAGGACTCCCTTGCGTCTCCTTTCCGCTCAGTCCCAAGACCAGTTATCCCGCGTGGGATGCGCTTCTCGCCAAGCACCAGCCGCTGACCGGAGAGCTGCATCGCGCCGCCGAGGAACCGGCGATCATCATCTACACCTCTGGGAGTACCGGCAAGCCGAAGGGAGTGATCCACTGTTTCCGCGCGATGTCAGCAAGCTGTGAAGGTCTGCAAAAAACCCTCGCGCTGTCGCCGGAGGATCGATTCCTTTCCTATCTTCCGCTGGCTCACGTATTTGAGCGCGCGGCGATTGAAGCGTGCTCGATGTGGGCCGGTTCGCAGGTGTTTTTTGCGGACTCCTTAGAGACGTTTCTAAGCGACATCAAGCGCGCTCGCCCGACGCTGTTTCACTCTGTTCCGCGCCTGTGGCTGAAGTTCCAGCAAGGTGTGTTCGAGAAGATGCCGGCAGAGAAGCTGCGGACGATGCTGAAGATTCCTATCCTGGGTGGAGTGATTCGCCGTAAAGTGCTGTCTGGCTTGGGACTGGAACATACCCGCATCGCAGTGAGTGGCTCTGCACCGATTCCGCCCGAGCTTATTGCTTGGTACAACGACCTGGGACTGGAGCTTCTGGAAGGGTATGCGATGAGTGAAAACTTCGCCTACTCTCACCTGGCGCTGCCCGGTCGGACTCGCCCCGGCTACGTAGGTGAGCCACTTCCCGGAGTCGATGCCAAGATCTCTCCGCAAGGCGAGGTGTTGGTGAAGAGTCCGGGAACGATGCTCGGCTATCACAAGGACGCGGAGCTGACCAACTCCTGCTTCACAGAGGACGGATTCCTACGCACCGGAGATCGTGGCGAGATCGATCCCCAGAATCGGCTCAAGCTGACAGGACGCGTGAAAGAGCTGTTTAAGACCAGCAAAGGCAAATACGTCGCACCAGCACCGATTGAGAACCTGCTCAACTCCGACAACCACATCGAGCAGTCATGCGTCACGGGACCCGGTCAGGCTCAGCCGTTCGCGCTGGTGATGCTGGCCGAGATTCTGCTTCCACGGATGAACGATCCGAAGATTCAGAAAATTGTCGATGTGTCGCTGCGCTCGCTGCTCGATCGGATCAACCAGAACCTTGAAGAGCACGAGAAGTTAGAGTTTTTGGTCGTGGTCAAGGAGACGTGGAAGATCAAGAACGGACTCCTAACTCCGACGCTGAAGATCAAGCGCGACGTGATCGAGTCACGTTACTCTGCCCACATTGAGTCCTGGTATTCCCAGAAGACTCCGGTGATCTGGCTGTAAGGCAGTCCCTCCGATTCCTTGGCCTCGCTTTCTGATCGAAACGATCGGCGCACGCTGTTGTAGGATGCGCGGCCATGACGCTCACATACCAAGCAGACAGCTCTGCCGATGAGACTTTCGACTATGTCATCGTCGGTGGTGGATCGGCTGGCTGCATCATCGCAGAAGCGCTGTCCCGAAATCCGCAGCAGCGCGTCCTTCTCCTAGAAGCGGGTCTTCATGCCAGTGAGAGTCCCGAGACACTGGCCGCCGATCAGTACAAGCAGGCATTTATCAATCCCGAGCTGCTGTGGGAGCGCTTTTCCGTTCCGCAGTCACACTGCAACAGCGCGCGCTTGTTCCAGGGCTCTGGTCGAGGACTCGGTGGCAGTGGCGCGGTCAATGCGATGGTCTACACCCGAGGCAGCGCGTACGACTACAACAGCTGGGAGCTGCCTGGCTGGCGCTGGGAAGATGTGATTCCCGACTTCCGCGCCATCGAACAGACTCTCGGTATTCATCGCCTTCCTCCCACCCGCTTCACAGAGTCGTGCATCGCTGCGGCAGAGGAGTCCGGATTCCAGCGCAAGGAAGATCTCAACGACGGGACACTGTGCGGATTTTTGGGCTACGAGTGGATGAATCTTGACCCGCAGCACAACGAAAGACGCAGCTCGTATGTCTCTTTTTTGAAGCCGCACGAAGGACGATCGAACCTGGAGATTCGCACCGGCGCGCAGGTTCAAAGACTGCTGCTCTCACCGCAAGACGGCAGCAATTCCGTCGCCAAAGCGGAAGGAGTCGAGTATCTCAAAGGGGACTCCCTTCACCGCATCAAAGTCCGTCGGGAAGTGATTCTGGCTGCCGGCGCGCTGGAAAGTCCACGACTCCTGTTGCTATCCGGAGTTGGCCAAGGAGCCGCTCTGCAACAAGTTGGCATTCCCGTCATTGTTGATCTGCCTGCTGTGGGTCAAAACCTGATGGATCATCCGAACGTCAGCGTGTTCTTTTTGGGAAGAGCAGAGAGTGACTGCAAGTGGGCGCAGCTATACGGATTTCACCGCGTCGGTCAGCATGTTCCCGACGGTGAGGCCGACTCCTGTTTCGTGTTTTACAGTGCGCGTTCTTCCTTCCGGGAAGGCATGCTGCGGATGCTCCCGACCATGGCGTTGCCGCAGACTCTGTATCAGATGGGGTGGCCCAAGCGGATGCTGCAGGCACTGATTCGCGGCGCATTCCGGATCGGTGCAGTCCAGCGCTTTGTCAACCGCATGTATGGCGTGGTGGTGATTCTTGGCAAGCCAGAGAGTCGCGGTCAGCTTCGGCTCGCTTCCCCTCATCCCAGCGACGCGGCACTGATCGATCCGGGCTACTTTGCGGCATCTGCTGATCTGGAAACGATGATAAGTGGTGTCGAGCTGGCCCGGAAGATGGCCGCTTCCCAGAGCCTGCAAAGCTACGGCAGCCGCGAGCTGATTCCCGGAGCCCGCAGCCACAGCCGCGATCGCATCGCTCGCTTTATCAAACAAAACGTCATGACCACCTATCACTACGCGGGCACTTGTCGGCTCGGCATTGATGCAGCGTCAGTGGTTGATGAGCGGCTGCGGGTGCGCAAAATAGCCGGTCTGCGAGTGGCCGATGCGTCGGTGATCCCGTCGGTTCCGGTGTCGGCGATGAACGCCCCGAGCATGCTGATTGGCTATCGGGCGGCGCGCTATCTGGCCGAGGACTCGGGGGCCTGATGAACGTCTGCATGTTGGTCGCCAATCCGATCTTGTACGACGGTCGCGTGATCCGTCATGCCCGAGCGCTCGTCGAGGCGGGCCACAAGGTGACGGTACTGGGCGTGATTGGTCCCAATGATGCCGACGGAGAGCTACCTGAAGAGACGCCATTCGCGGTGAAGCGCCTGCGTCGTCAGCGGCGGGGGATTCTGCCACGGCTGACCTGGGCGACGACGGCACTGCGGCAGCGAGCGGCCCAGGCGATCGGCAAGGCGCTTCCTCCGTCGCTGCTGACCTTGATTCCGGGGCTGGCGGATCTGGCGGTGGCGACCTCGGCGGTGGAGCTGGCGGCGATGGCCGTCGCGCAGCCGTTCGACGTGTATCACGGCAACGATCTCAACACGCTGCCGGCGGTGGCGTGGGCGGCGAGCCTGCGTGCGCGACCGTATCTCTACGATGCCCACGAGTTTTACGTCGAGGAGTCTCCCAGCCTCAGCGAGTTCGAGCGGCGTGCCCGACGACTGACCGAGGAGCGACTGGCCCGACGGGCAGCAGCGGTCCTGACTGTCAATGACCTGCTCGCCGATGAGCTGGCGACGCGCTATCACATTCCTCGCCCGGTGGTGATTCGCAATCTGCCGCCGCGCTTTGCAACCACCGATCCGCAGCTGCTGCCGATCGGTGAAGTCGGCACGCTGCGGCTGCTCTATCACGGCACCCACATCGGTCTTGCGCAGCCTGGCACCGACGACGTACTGCGCGCGATGGCCCGGCTGCGCGCGGAGCTTGTGGTTCGCTTAACGCTGCGTGGACAGCTCTCGGCGCAGGAGCAGACCCAGCTGTGGCAGCGCGTCGCCGAGCTGGGGCTGACCGGGAGAGTCGCCATCGCACCGCCGGTGCCGGGACCGACGGCGCTCATGGCTGCAGCGGTTGCTGAAAAAGCCGAGGTGGGACTCGCGTTTCATCCCCCGCTCGCCGGTAACTTTCGACTCGCCACATCGAGCAAAGTCTACGAATACCAGATGGCGGGACTGGCCGTGTGCGCCACCGATGTGGCCGGAAATCACGTGATTCTCGACGAGAGTGCCGGTGCATTCTATCCGTTCGGTGACGATCAAGCGCTGGCCCAGATTCTGCGGCGCCTTGCGACTGATCGAGAACAGCTGCGCACCCTGCGCCACAACGCCCGCACCCGGGCCGTCGCTGAGTTTGGCTGGGAAACCGAAAAGGAGCGCCTGCTCACCATCTACGAACAGCTCGCCCGGCGGACCTAGCGGCCCCGATCCGCAGTCGCACAGCGCAGTGTGGTTAGTCGCGACGCTGCATGGTGCGGGTGCCAAGCGACGGCAGCGCCGGAATCGTACGTGGTGCGGATGGCGGCGCGGCCAGCGGCGGCTCGGCGTGAGGCATGGCAACCGGAGCCGGAACCGGTGGGGCCAGCGGCGGCGGGGCCGATCCAGCGAGTGGCGGCGGCGTCACCGACGATGGCGTCGCGGCAGGCGCGTGGGGCCCGGCAGCCGGAGCAGCCTTGGCGACAGTGTGGGTAGGCGTCGGCGGACTCGCTTTGGTGGTCGTCCCTCCGAGGAGTCCCGACAGCTGCGCATCCGAGACGAAGGTCACCCGCGCTGCCATGACCTCGCCGAGCAGGCGACCGCTCTGATGGATGCGAACCACCTCACGCGCCTTGAGTGTGCCCGAGTAGAGGCCGACGACCAGGGCATCGCCGACCTCGGTGTCCTCGCACGAGACTGCCCCCGTGCGCCCGACCAGCAGGCGTCCAGCGACGCGCAGCGGTCCTCCTTCCAAGTGTCCATCAACCACGAGGTCCCCGTCTGTCTCCAGACTGCCGACAATCTTGGTTCCGGCCCCGATGGTGGTCTGTGTCTTTGTCATGGTGGCCGCAGGATACAAGCGCACCCGTCCGCTTCGCAACGACCGCCTTCGCAACCGGGCGCAGATGGCCGATAATGACAACATGCCCCCATCTCGATCGGCGCTTGGTGGAGCCGCCCCTGCTGTCGCTGCGCCCATAAGCCTTCCCACCACCGCCTCGGAACCCAGCGCTCCGCCTGCCCAGCAAAGTTCCTGGAGCTTTCCGCTCTCCTTCTGGACCGCCAACGTCATCGAGCTGTGTGAGCGCGCCGCCTACTACGGCTGGTTCATCCTCGTCACCGTCTATCTCACTTCGTCCGTTGGCTACAGCGACATCCAGGCCGGCTACATCACCGGCTGCTTTGCCGCCCTGCTCTATCTTCTGCCCTTTGTCTCGGGAGCCATCGCCGACCGCGTCGGTTATCGTCGAGCCCTGATGCTGGCGCTGCTGCTGCTAACGGTGGGCTATGCCGGCCTCGGTCTGTTTCCGCTCAAACACCTCGTGCTGATTCCGATGGCGCTGGTCATGTTCGGAGGCGCCTTGGTCAAGCCGATCATCACTGGCACCGTCGCCCGATCCTCCACCGCCGAGCACCGCGCCCGCGCTTTTAGCCTGTTTTATATGATGGTCAACATCGGCAGCTTTCTTGGCAAAGGGGCGGCGGAGCCAATTCGCAAGACGGTAGGGGTGGCGATGATTCCGCTGCTCTCTGCGACGGTGACGGCGGTGGGATTTTTCTGTGTGGCGCTGTTTTATCGGCCTGCCGATGTTCACGAACCGGGAAGTGAAGCCCAGACTTCGGTATCTGCTGCTGCCATCAAGCTGCTGCGCGATCTCACCCAGGTGCTGCGATCCGGACGGCTGATGGCGATTGTGCTGATCACGGCGGGCTTCTGGATCATTCAGGGACAGATGTATTCCTCGATGCCCAAGTACGTGTTCCGCGTCGTCGGAGAGCACGCCAGTCCAGAGCGCTACGCCAACGTCAATCCGATCACGGTCATGCTCTCTGTGGTGCCGATTACTTGGCTCTGTAAGAAGCTGTCGCCGATCTCTTCGATTGCGATTGCACTTGGAATGATTCCGCTGTCCGCACTCTGCATGGCGCTGCTGCCGGGAATGCTGCCAACGACGCTTCCCATTCATCCGGTGGCGCTGGCGATGGTGATGGGAATCGCGCTGCAAGGTCTGTCAGAGTGCTTCCTAAGTCCGCGCTACCTTGAGTATGCTTCGAGGCAAGCACCGACGGGAAAGGAGGCTCTGTACATGGGCTATTCCCACCTGAACAGCTTCTTTGCCTGGATGATTGGATCGATCATGTCGGGCTATCTTCTGGACGCATTCTGTCCCGATCCAAAGAAGCTCTCTGCCGCCGATCAAGCCCTTCATGCGCTGGCAGTTCGCGGCCAAGGACCACTCCCAACCGCCTACGCCCACGCCCACTATCTGTGGTTCACATTCTTCGGAATCGGAGTCTGCGCGTTCCTGGCCTTCCTGGTGTTCGCGCTGTTGACCCGCGAGCGAGCGAACCGCTAAGCGCAAAGAACTCCGCTGGCACAGGTTGAAACCGACCGCCGGATGTCCTTGGAGGCGCAAAGTCCCTCAACCATTCCGGAAAGTAGTCCGAGGCGGCAACTCCTAATCTGCCAAAAAACCCATCCCCACGCGCCTTTCGGCTTCGATCTCGTAAAATAGCCGCTCGGGCTCGATCTGCACCCTGATGAACCCCTGATAGTGGGACCCTCCGAGCTGCAGGGGAAACTCGGTCGGACTCTCTGTACCAACCGCCAGCGTAAATGGCATCTCCCTGCTGCCTAATATCATCGGCACGAATCGTTGTGAACGAGGTTGCGAGCTGCTGGTACGGCAGCCCCGGCGGCAGAGGGGAATCCAGGCGGAGTGACGGAAGGCAGTGATTCAGCACGCCCTCCGCTGGCCTGCTGTTCCTGGGTAACGCTCAACCGATAGGGCTGGACGCTGCCCCCGTCGACAGTCTCAGTGCGTTTGCCTGATGAAACAACAGACATTAGATAGGCAGAATATCGCAACAGTCTATTTATTCGCTTACGCACGGATCCCTGAGCTGACTGGTAGCTTATCGCACGAGGAGATTCTGATTCATCTAAAGCTCTTAAGCCATTTGCTACCTCCTTCATCGAAGGTCGACGCTCTCGATTTATTAATGAAGAGCATGAGGAATAGGGTTCGCAGGCGTATGACAGATCTGTCATGGTGAGCGGATCTGACCCGTGCGGCCGTGGCTGCGGAGCTGCCCGAATTCCCATGTTCGGCTCCGAAGGGGGCGCCCTCCCAGACTCTCCGCGCAGGGCGCGTCACCGTCGAGATCAGGTCTTGGGACGCCTAAGCCGGGCACCTGCTTTTGCTGCGTAGGCGCGTTCCTTGCTTTTAGGCCGCCAGGGGACGCGGCTTTTTCTGTGGAACAGGCGTGAGCACTTGAGTGGGAGTGAGCTCGCTATATTGAAAGGTAGGAGCCTTATGCGAAGTCAACTATTCCTAATCTTATTCGCGGCGATCGGGCTGATGGGTGGGACTACGTTGCCCGCGGCAGCAGCACCGGCCCGCATTACCATCACCTCATCGCCGCCCGGCGCGACGGTGTATGTGGATGGCAAGGAGCGCGGGGCGCAGGGGATCACCTCGGAGCTGTTCAAAGTCCGGCTCACCCCAGGCGGCCATCGGCTGCTCCTGGAGCTGCCCGGCTACCAGCCGCTCGAGCAGACGGTGCAGATTGGCCGGCGAGCGCATCGCCTGTCGTTCACCCTGGAGCGCGCGCTGGCTCGACTTTCGGTGCGGACTCCAGCGGCCAGTGGCGACGCCCGTGATGCCGAGCTTTTTATCGATGGAGAGCCCAAGGGTAAGGTCCCGGGCGATGTCGATTTAAAGGAAGGGTCGCATCTGGTCGAGGTCCGCAAGGCCGGCTTCAAAATCTATACGGAGACCGTCGAGCTGCGTCCGGCCGAGGTCAAGACCTTGATGGTGACGCTGATCGCGGAGATCCGTCGCGGGACGCTGCTCATCTTGGCAACCGGAGAAGGGCTTGTCTATGTGGATGGACAGGCGCGCGGGACGGCGCCGCAAGGCGTCGAGCTGGATGCCGGCGAGCACGCGATCGAAGTCCGCAAGAGCGATAGCGGCGAGGTGCTGTGGCAGCAGCGGGTCACGGCGTTGGCGGGCCAGCAGGTACGGGTCCAGGCCGACTTCAAGGTGGCAGACAAGACGGGAACCCTGCTCGTCGTCGCCCCCGAGAACGCCGAGGTCACCGTCGACGGAACGCAGCGCGCAAACGCCAATCAGATCATCACGGGGCTAAAGGCCGGGCAGCATGCGATCCTGGTGCAAGCCAAGGGATATCTGTCGGTGACCAAGGTCATCGAGATCGAGCAGGGGAAGCAGCGGGTCGAGCAAGTGCAGCTGGAGAAAACGGCGGCCGGGCGGGGCGTGGCCATGGTACGCGTGGTGATGGTGAATCCCGTCGAAGGTGCGGAGTACTTTGTCAACGGACGGCGGGTCAAGGAAGCGGATCTGCTGGGCGAAAAAGGAATGGAGATCCCAGCAGGTGAGAACGTCGTGGTGGTGCAGCAGCAGGGCTTTGGCAAGGTGACGCGGACCGTGCACGTCGCCGCCGGCGGAACCGAGATGGTGCGGGTAGATCTGAAGAGCGGAGGGCGCCTGGCGGTGACCTCAACTCCGGCCGGCGGGCAGATCCTTCTTGACGGGCTGCCGGTCGGAATGACCCGCGCCTCTAGCGATGACGTAGTCCCGGGGCCGCACGTCGTGGAAGTTCGGCTCGACGGTTATCGGCTATTTAGTCAGCAAGTCAACGTGCAGGCCGGCACCGTGACCAGCGTACAAGCAGACTTGCAGCCGGCTGCGCCGCCGCCCCCCCCTCCGGCAGAGGTCAGCGGCACTCTGGTAGGCGTTGCGCCGCCGCGCTTGATGCGTCTTGAGATGAGCACATCCTTATCGGCAGTGACCAACGATCCAGGGCGCTTCACCGTGGACGTTGGCGGCGGCTATCCCTACTTCGTAAATGCCGGCATCGCAGTGGGCGCGGCCCGCCGGGGCTCGCTCGGACTCGACATCGGTGCCGAGCTGCGGAGTAACTTCTACGTTACCGAGGTGGGGGTGCGGCTGCGGGCACAGCTCTTTCGCGGCGGGCCGATTGCCGGCGGGCTCAACCTGTTTCTTGGCGGCGGCGGCGGACCGGATGATCGAAGCGACTTCATCATGGAACTCGGAGTGCCGATTACGCTGCTCGCCGGCCGCGTGGTGCAGCTGACGGCGCGGCCCTATCTGCAGCTATACAGCGACCGATCGTGCCCGACTGCCGCTAACGCCAGCTCCAGCAATGTGACCCGTGGCGAGGCCTGTACCCAGGCGCTCGATGCCGTGGCCATGGGGGGGCAGGACAGTAGCGGTGCGCTCGACCGCGCGACCTCGGCGCGCGTCATGCTTCAGGCGGCTCTCGAGATCTCGCTGACCCGGCACCTCAATCTATTCCTGTTGATTGAAGGGGCGCCGGGTCTGCGCCGCCGATCTCTGACGCGCCAGTACAACCTGCTGCTGCTTCAAGAAGTCGACTACGGCATCTACGGCCGTGGGGGCGTGACCTTCAAGTTCTAGATCCCCCTCCGCACTTCAACCTGAAATAGCGCGAAGCCACGCAGCGAAGGTTGTTCGAGATGAGCGTACGCTTATGACACACGGACCCCGTTTGACACCGTGAAGTACCGTCTGAGCAGGGGTTTGCGGAGGTGAATCCCGGGATAGCTCTCGCGACGATTCGTAAACACAGTGAGGAGTTCCTATGAAGATCAGAATGTTCAGCTTGCTCCTGTCGCCTCTGTTCGTTGCTGCCTGCGCGCACTCTGTACGGGAGCCGGTGGATACCCCGGTGATCGGGAAGATGCACAGGTCCGATGTGCTCTTTCTTCAAGCCGATCCGGACAGCAAGATCACGTGCAAGGCCGACGCGGACTGCCCGTCCGGCGATTACTGTCACCCCGATCACACGGTGTGCTTTCAGAGCTATCCGCATCCGCGCATGCTCGAGATGTCGTTTAACCCAACTGCGGAATGCAAGATCGCCAATGTCTACTTCCCCTATGACTCGACCGAGCTGGTCTCGGATGCGCAGCGCTGGCTCCGCTACAACATCCGCTGCATCAAGAGCCGGGGCATCAAGGAGCTGCACCTCGATTCCTTCTGTGATGCCCGAGGATCGCAGAAGTTTAATCTCGAGCTCGCGTCGCGGCGCGGCGAGTCCGTGAAGCAATTCCTGGTCTTAAACGGCTTGGACATTCAGCTGACCGTTCACAGCGAAGGCGAACACCACCCGATGAAGGCCGGCACCAGTGAGAAAGCCTACGCCTTCAACCGCCGCGTCGAGTTCAGGATCGACAAATAGCCGCTGGCATTATGACGGCGCTTTCCATCGCCGTCGTAGTAGCGGATACACCAACGGATAAACCTGCCGCCGCTCTGCCGCTTGATCACAAGAGCGCGCTCGACTGGATTGCGGTCTGCAACTCGCCCGGCTACACCGCTATCTGTAGGAATGTGTTCCCCGGTTCAGGAAGCAGCCAAGACGATCCGCGATCTTCCGCAGGCTGACCGCGACCAGTGCAAGCTGACCGCACGTTCGCAGGCCGCTACCCGCCCGCTGGGCTTTGGGGATCGGAGGGCCCGGCGTCGGGGTCGGTCTTGCGCTTGCGCTTGGCCAGGCCGAGTCGGATGTGATAGTCGCGGCGCCGAATCACCACCCGCGCGACCTCCGCCCACTCATCGTAAAAGCCGCGTAGCTCCTCGAGCGCCACCAGCTCCCCCCCGGCCTGCGCGCTCGCTTCGGCTTTGCCCCCGTCCGCGATCGGCTTGGCGCCACTTTGCGCCGTCGCCAGCAGCTTTCGCAGCCGGGCACGCTCTTCTGGCGCAATGCCACGCTCGGCAAGCGTCGCGACGGCCTTTTGATCCGCCGTCTTCCGCTCTTTTTGCTTGTGGTCGCGCCCCGGAAGCTTCCCTTCCAGCATATCGAGCCGATCGAGGAACGACTTCACCGACAACAGCGCCGCCGGTCCCGTAGCCGCCGTCAGATCCTGAAAGACAAACTCTCCCTGATCCGGAAAGCGCCGCATCAGAGTCGCCCGTGCCAGCCGGAAGTTCGGCTCGTCCCAGGCATCCAGCTCGGCGATGGCTTCCGCCGCCGCGCGGTCACTCACCGGAGTCGGCCCCGTCGCCTGATACCCCGTCGCCGCATGCAGCAGCTTCCAGCCCAGCTGGTGTTCTGCATCGGTATAGCCATGCTGAGCCAGCAGCGTGCGAATCTCTGCACTCGCCGCCACCCCAGCCAAAAACTTCAGCACCCGCTCCGGCGTCTCCTCGAGCGTCTGCCGGGAATAGCTCTGCTTCGATGTACCCATCCCCGGACGCTACAAAACCCCCACCCCCCCTGACAAGCCCAAACGCCGCCCCAATCCGGCTATAAGCCGAGATGCTAGGCGGCGACCGAGGCTGCGCGCGGAGCCTACTACTGTAGGTGAGCACGCAGCCGACCGAGCCAACGACGCAGATTGGCTTAGAGACGGATTGGGGCCGCAAGCTTCGATGCTTGCGCCACGCTCGCGAGGCCCTGCGCCGCCCGCAAAAACCCCTGTTTTGCCGTCCGGACCCCCTTTGCCACCCCCAAAACCGCCAAATCCGCCCCAAAAACCCCCTCCGCCGCAGCCTTTTCGACCCAAATCCCCCGGCGCAGGCCCTCCCGAGCACGTGGCAAGCCCTCCCAAGCACGCCGCAAGCCCTCCCAAGCACGCCGCAAGCCCTCCCGAACACGCCGCAAGCCCTCCCAAGCACGCCTCGCGGATTCCTTTCCTGACAAGTGTGGCTGAGAATCGCGCTGAGAATCACGCTGAGAATCGCGTTGAGAATCGATTGGCAGTTGTCCGTAACGGCACCCCAGGGATATTCTGTACCGGCTACTTTGGGGACAGAGGATGCGGATCTCTCAGTGTGAGATATGTGGTCGAGCGCTGGAAATTGGGTCGCCACTGAGCCGTCGGTTCTGCGGAGTGAGCTGTCGGGCGCGCGCGTATCGGAAACGTGAAACAGCGCGTCTGCGTATGCAGCGACAACAGGTTGCTGTAGCAGAACATGAGTCGGAACTTGCGGCACTGCGGCAAGAGCTGGCAGTTCTGCGCAAGAAGCGGACCATGCAGGAAGCGCAGCTTGCGCATGAGCAGTTGCAGAATGAAGCGCTGGTGGCTGAGCGAAATGCACTGCGGACTACCTGCCAGCAGCTCTGCTCGCAGATCGATGGACTCACTGAGGCAGTGAGTCGGTATCGGAAGGGAGCGAGGGCCACCTCGATGACAGCAACGGCAGCGCCGGATGTAAGCAGCGCCCAGGAAGCAAGGACGGAGCAGATCCCTACGCAGAGCAAGGCACTGCCCGTGGCGAAGAGGAAGCCGCGCTGAAGGATCGCGCCGGGCGATTTGAGGCCTGTGGCTCCCTCCTACTCCTTCTTCACTCCATCCCCCGTTCCCTTGCATGAGCCGCAGGCCGCCACGACCTGGCCTTGGGTGTAACAGGCCTTGCAGTCCTTGCCGTCCACCTGTCCGGTTGTGCCACAGGCATCGCAGTCAACCATCACCTTGCCCGTACCGCCGCACGTCTCACAGTCAATTACGTCTGTTGGCATGGATTCGTCCCCCTAGTGTTGTGCTGCGTTCCCAAATCTAGGAACGAGTCGCTTCCAGGATCGCACTTCTGTCTTGCGATGTGTCAAAAGAATCTGCATCAAAGCCGCCGCGCGAACTGACTGTCCGCTCACGGCGACTGCAGTGCCGCCTCGACTACCTTGCCCTGTGAGATCTGGCTATCCAGCACACTCCGGTGTACGCCGACTGCCGCACCAAGCGTCTTTCCCATCGCCCCGAGCGTGTCCGCAAAAGGAATGTCACCGCCAATCCCACCCTGCCCACTTTGAGAGTAGATAGCCTGCGCCTGATACTCGATTCCCTGCAGCTCCAGGCCTCCAATGACCGAGCTGCGAATGCGCGGACCAATGATCACGCTGCAGTGATGATTGCCGTGATGATCCCGACCGCTCGGACTGCGAACCTTGCGCGACAGAGTCCGACCAAACACACTCTGCGCGACGAAGGTCACGCGATCCGCAAGTCCAAACTCCCGCAGCCGCGTCCACAGGTTCGCGATGGCGGACACACTCGCAGATGTCTCGTTGGCTTCTGTGAGCAGGCCGTTGTCGGAGTGGTTGTCACCGCCCCAGCTATAGCTCATCGCGACCACTGGACTCACGTTCATCTTGAGCAGCACCGCCGCAGCAATGTTGAGCTCACTGCGCGTACTCCCTTTGATTCCAGAGAGGTTGTCAAGCAGCAGCGTAGACAGCTCGCGGGCCTGACTCTGCGACTGTCCGTACTGATCCAGAATCGCGCGCTGGGAAGACGTTCCTTCCTTCTTAAACAGTGCATTGAGCCGATTCATATCGGCATCACGGAGTCGCTGCAGGTTGCTGAGCGGACTGCTCGGTCCCGCCAGCAGCGTCGCCAGATCCGGAGGACTGAGCACCGGCAACACCCGCCCTTGAAAGGTGATGAGGTTGCTGCTGATCACCGCCGGCTCTGTCTGAATCGTTCCCAGACAAGGAGCCAGATTCTTGGCGAGCAGAGAGATGAGCATCTCCTTCTGCCGCACCGCGCCCATCAGCTGTAGGACTTTGGAGTGGTTGCCATGATTGATGGTGTACGTCCCGTGATGAAAGAAGCAGGCCCGCGCAAGGAGGCTGGCATCCAGCGTCGCCCACGCGCGCGCAGCGGTGTACTGCCGACCCCCAAGGTTCATCACCGTAGGAGCCATCCGCACATCCGCACTGTGATAGATGTCAGGAAAATCATACGTCCCCGGCACGTTCGCATTGAGCGGATCACCATCATCATCGGTCACGTACACGATGTACTGCGCAGTGGCCGGATCAGCACCAGGACAGAGTCGCGGCTCAGCCAGTACCGATCGCGGACTTGCCAGCAGCCAAGCGGGCAATCCCGAGGCCATCGCCCGTAGTCCTACTGCGCCAGCGCCGAACAGTCCGGAGAGCAGAGCATGCCGTCTGGTAGGTTGCATGGTGTGACTCCTAAAGCCCCATGAGGACGCTGGAAGGGGATGAGCAAGCCAGCGTGAACGTCGATCGGAGCGCATCCGAAGTACTCCCTCCAGCGCTGCGAGCTGCATCAAAGTGCTCGCGCAAGATCGCTCTGGCCGCCGCTGCCCGTGGATCGCTGGGAAGCAGCGTCATGATGGTCGCCACAAAGTCATCCATCGCGGAATCGGGCTGTAAACTGGAATAGCGACTCTGTGCGCCAGCATCGACAACCCGCTCCGAGAGGAGGATGCACATGGACTCTGTTGCGATGCGGAAAAAGGGATTCGGATCAGCTGACAGACTGCTCAGCTCGAGGCCGCGATCGTAGCCATCTACTGGAACAAACGATGCGTAGCGCCGAATCGCAGTGGCCAAGCTGCTTGGATCTGCCGTCGACATCGCACAGACATCGGGAATTCCCAAGCGATTGGACAGCGCCACACAGAAGTGATCCCGCCGCGCCACACTCAGGGCCGCACCACGCACTTCCTTGGTCTTGGTGTTGCGCGACATCGTGATGAGTGGCGAGCTAAACAGCTCCCTCACCAGCGTCTTCCAGCGATAGCCACTGCGCTGAAACACACTGGCAATGCGCACAAACTCGGGATCATCTTCCATACACGGGGATGAGTTGGCCCAGCTACAGAGCTTCTGGGTCCACGCCACCGCAAAGCGCGGATGCGACGCCAAGATCTGCGCCAGATCTCGAACTCCTTCGCCGCTGGCCTGGACTCCGTCGAACCCAAATGCGGCAGGAATCCGTCGCTGCGAGCTGTCTGTCTGGTCGTGATAGAACAGGGAATAGGACTGCCGGAAAAACTGCCGGAATGGATCAAGCGACTGGTGACAGCTGTAGCAGCTCGACCCTGGCGTGGCGTGCGTGGGATCGAGCGTACTATCGAAGATCGGCACTGTGCTGCTGCTGCCATCGAAGCTCTTTCCCAGCGCCACAATCAGCGTCTGGTTGGCAGTCACCCGCGCCACGTTGGCGGCATTGGTCGCCCAGTTCGACTGAAAGGCCAGCGTCCCAAAAAAGCCGACACGCGGAGTCTTCAGGCGCATCTGAAAGGTACTGCGCAGCGCCATCAGATCATAAAAGCGCGGACTCGACTCCTGACTGCCATCGATCGGCTCGATCGTCACCAAGCGCCAGTCATTCCAGTCATCCGCCGTCCACTGCGAGCGGAATCGATTGACCGCTCCCACCGTGCAGCCGCCGGTCATCTTCCCAAACAAAAAGTTAAACAGGTTGACCGTGTTGTCAGGGCTGCCGCCGTTTACCTGCGTGCTGCTATACGTCAGGACCGGCTGGCGACACGCCACTCCAAAAGGATGCGACCAGCGCTGGTAATACGGATGCAGCGGGTCGAGCGTCTGGGCAATCGTGATGCTCTGGTTGATTGCATCAAGCGTGAACGTGAAGTTGGGATTCCGCAGCAGGAATCGATTCGACGCAAACCCCGAGTCACCGACCTGCACTTCATCCACGAACGACATCAGGCTCATCAGCGGCGGATTGAGCATGTACTCGCGGGTGGTCAGCGCCTCACTCAGCGGCCTCTCATTCATCAGCAGGCGCCACACCGTCAGCGAGAAGCTGTCCTTTAGCGACTGCTCGAGCAGTGCCTGGACGTTATACGGCGCAGTCTCGTTGACCTGAAATCCGCCGGCCATTCCCAAGCTGTTCTGCAGATCCGGAATGCGCACCTGATTCTGCTGAAATGCGTTGCGAAAGAAGTCGAGCATCTTGCCGCGATGCTCGGGAGCCGTCATCCAGACATCGATGAGTCCACGCAGGGCCGCTGGATCGTTGCGCACCGCCGCCACTTCGGACTCTGTAGCAGCCAGCCCGGTCAGCAGGTTCTTCACCTTGCTGACATAGGCCGCCGGACTGAGTACATCGACGGGAGGTGGCAGCACCCTGTCCTTGGACGGTGAAATCCCTTGCCACGAAGCTGTATCAGAAGCAGGACTCCCTTCCTCGCAAGAGCCAAGAAAGAGTGTGCAGGAGAGAGAGGAAAGGAGTCCTCCAAGCAACCGCAAACGGACTCCCAAACGTCCGGTTGTAAGCGATTGCAGGTGCGTACTTTTCATAACAATCTCCTGCGTTTGTGAGGTGTCTCAGCGTACCATGTACCGATTCATGCCAAGTAAAAAATAGTCCCACGCTTGTGCAGCGAAAGGAATCCATGAAACCTCTGTGGACCATCGCGCTCTGTCTGGTTCCGGCCCTGGCTTCTGTGGGCTGTGCGCATCGGGAGCCCTCCTCTGTGTTCGAGGAAGGGACGATTGAGCTGCGGCCCGTAACCTGGAACACCGACCCGGTCACAGCGGGAAAGGTGACGGCGGTAGCGGACTCCCAAGATGAGGTCGCGATCTTTGGGAACCAGGGTGCTTCCTACTTTGCGGAAGGAGCGCTCGTCGGTACGGATACTTCAGTACTTAGCTGGCGCTCTGCAGCGGTGGTTCCCGCCATCGATCTGCCTGACAATTGGCTGCTGGGTGTTGACCCCTTTGGACAGGTCTATCGGCTGCGCAGAAGCGGAGTTCTCGAAGTGGTAACAGCGCAGTATGGACTGCTTCCCAACTCTGTTCGTGAAGTGGTGGCGCCAAGTTCAAAGCTCACGGCGCTGGCACTCAAAGACCAGATCGCGGTCTGCGATGGCAGTGCTGTCCACCTGTATGATCTTCGCGCCCGTGGCCTGGCAGGAGCAGCGGGACGACTGGCCGCATTCGACGGAGCCGAGGTGATTCAGATCGACTTCAACAAGCCCGAAGGTGCGGCGATCCAGCGACTGTCACTCAGCGGAGTGATCGCGGTTGCTTTCGATGTGACCGGCGAGCTGGCACTCATCGCAGCCACAAAAGACGCGCTGTATGTTGAACGGGACGGAGTCCTCCTTAAGCTCTGGGAGTCTCCGGCTGAAGTCAGGATCACCGGGCTCGCCAGCTCCGGTCGCGGAGTCTGGGTGGCGATGGGAAAGCAGCTCTCTTTGCTGGCCGGAACGCGACTCCTTCACGGCACCATCGGACTCACCACCGACACAGGAAAGATCGTTGGTTCACCAAGTGGCGATGTGTGGATCGTGGGCGGGTCGCAGCTGGTCCGCATCGGTGAGCGCACTTCCTTTGGCATCGACGAGGAGCGCTGGCGGCGCGGCATCCTTCCCATGTTTCAGCGCTTGTGCCGAGGCTGTCACCTGCCCGGTGGTAGCTCCAACATCGATCTTTCGACCTATCCACAGTGGGCCGCACGCCGCGAGCTGATGAAGCAGCGGCTGATCGAGATGCGTCCTACGCCGATGCCCCCGCGTGAGGTGGGAACGCTGACAGCAACAGAACTAGCCGCTGTGCAGCGCTGGTTACAGTCCGCCAGGTAGAACGCGCAGCGGCGCCTCTGTTTCCAGGTCAAATCCGACCAGCTTGGCGATGATCTCTCCATCCGAAACGGACTCTGGAAGCGAGATCTGGATGCTGGTTCGGGCTCCTTGACAGCTGAGCGGAATGTCTTTGCCCCCCACGGGACGCAGCGACTTTGCATCCAGCAGCGACACACCAAAGGAGCGCTGGGGCAGGTCCTCTCCGCTCAGGATCAGCTCGATGGAACCACCATGTTTGACCACTCCGTGTCGAAAGTAGAGGCGCGCACTTTCCTGCCAGTTCTCAGACGCAAAGACCAGTCCTCCTGGTCGTCCGGGATTGAGATATTTCTTCGCTTGCGGCGCATCACAGGCTGAGCGGAAAACCGACTCGAGCCGGGCCATCGTCAGCCTTCCGGGCTTCCCATCTGGACGGAGTCCCTGAGCGCGCTGGAACTCGATCACTGCCGAGGTAGTCATTCGCCCCGCTTTGCCATCGACTTTCCCAACATCTGTCTTCAGCCAGCCAACCAAAAACAGCAGCTTGAGTCGCCGCTGCACTGTCGCTACATCCTCTGCGGTCAGCACCTGCTTGGTCTGGACTTCCGGAACGGAGACAGCGCCCGTACTCGCTGGCTTCGCT
This sequence comes from Myxococcales bacterium, assembly GCA_016794465.1. Classification (GTDB taxonomy): domain Bacteria; phylum Myxococcota_A; class Polyangia; order Palsa-1104; family JAEUJZ01; genus JAEUKA01. Next base: position 58,911 of record JAEUKA010000018.1, read on the forward strand.
GCGACAAAAGGACCCGGCTGATCCTGACCCATCGCATAGAGCGGCACCTGGGAAGGATCGACTCCGTGAAAGCGCGCGGCCGCTAGCTTCCGTACCTTCTTCACGCGGGTCTTGGGACGACCACGCATGTCCGTAAGGAGCTTCCCGGCCACCGCATCATCCCAAGTCACCCACGCCCCTTCCACCACATAGCGCTCATCATCCACAAACAGCGGCGTCTTGTGAACGCGATACTCTTCGCCTTCCAAGCTGATCAGATTTCCCGCTCCGCGTGAGGTTCCTCCAACGGAAATGCCGCCTCCGAAGCCGCCATTTGTCATGCTTCCGTTGGAAGAGACATAGAGGAAGGCATCGACCTCGCCACGATCATTCAGGTGGACATCCCAGCAGAACACCGCATGTCCGCCACCGTTCATCCAGTCGATGTGTACTGCATCACCACGCCGTAGCTGCTCTGGCTCTACCGCGTAGCCCATGTTGAAAAAGATGATCGGCCGTGGCCACTCATTGTCAGCCATCGTCATGCCGTACTGATCCATCATCTTTTTGTGTACGCGGTTGTCCGGCTTGAGCACTCCGTTGGCAGCGTGAGAGAAGATGAGAGGCAGTGCTCTTCCGTCGGACAGCACCGGAGCGTACGGCTCCTCTGTACTGCTGCTATAGGCCAGCGCCGTGGCTTGCGTCACAAACGGAGAGCAGGTTGTTCCACGCCCCACCGATCGGCCTGAGCTGCGTCCATCGGCCCAGCGGATCTTGGTCAGCCACGTACTGGGAGGCTGCGCAGCGCTGGTGCGATAGCCATGCAGATTGAGATTCCTAAGCGTCTCCCAAGCGGCCAAGACTCGCGCCAGACTCGTTGGTGAGGCATTCGGAAAAAGCGGACTCGGCGTACGATAACGATCGGTATACCTAGACATCTTCACTCCCAAACAGCAATGGCTCTGTCTACGTAGCAGCGGACAGAGTGCTCACCACGCGATAGGCAGACTCATCTAGCTCCAGGTCGTGCTGTGTCAGCGTCGGGACACGAACCGTCTCTCCCAGCACCGACAGCTCATACACTCCAGGTCCACAGTCTTCGATCAGGATACAGCCGTGCTCATCTGTCATCACAGTCCGCGACTCTGGGAGTCCGGTTCCGCTGACTACGACCTGCACGCTCGGCCTGGGAACTAGCTGCCGATCGAGGATCTGCACATACAGGATCGGCTGATCCTCGGTGGAAGGATCAGCAGGAGACGACTCCTCATCCAGATCTGCATCTTCCGCAAGGTTCAGATCTGTCAAGAGCGCACTGTCCGCAGCCGAGGTAGCACTCGCAGCTGTAGAGCCACTATGTTCCGCCATCATCTTCCCCCTATCCGCTGGGTAACACGTCGCTGCATGGAGCTTACTTCTTCTCTGGAGGTGCAATCCGGAACATCGCATCGGTGTACAGCGCCACCAAGCGAGCGACTCCTTCCGGTGACTCATTCCGACGAAAGATCATCTTGATGTCCATCACGTTGGCATCGCGCCGCGCTGCTGAGTCAGGGCTCACTGGTGCAGGCTGGATCTCAAAGGAAAGTCGCTCCAGTGAACGTCTATCGGAACGCCGCACAGAGGGCTCCTCATCCGGTGTCTCGAATGCAAAGGAGGCGGCCTTGGGCTTAGCGGCTGCGGGTGGAGGCGGAGGCACAGGCGCACCCGATTCCGGAGCAGGCGTCACAAAGACGTGCGGACTTGGTCCTTCTTCTTTGGCATCCGCTGTCTCTGCACTCTCTGTTGACTCTGTTGACTCAGCACTCTGTTCCGATTCTGGCGCCGATCTTGCGGCATCTGTGACCGGCCTTAGGTTGGTCACCCGCACCGCCAGCGCGACCTCCATCTGCTCTAGCATCAGGTTGGCAGGAGGCGTCAGCGCGATCACCGGAACATCCACACTACCGCCGCCACCCGGAAGATGCACCCGTCGACAGCGCGGATTCCCTTCCGCATCGAAGTATAGATCGAGCGTCTTCTGCATGTGCAGATGCGCCGCCATCGCTGCCTCATTGACAACGTACTGAAGGCCGCGTGCCAGATCCGCAAGCCCCATGTTCTGCGGCATCGAACCGCTGGTCGGATGGGATGCTGGCAGCGCAAAGCTGTCCATGGACTTCAGCTCTTTGAGATCGGTCGGGTCGCTCATTGATTCACCAAGGCCAAGGGAAGGCCAATGCGTCGCAAGGCAAGCTCCACAGCCAGCTGACTATTTCGTTGGGGTGTTGGCGCCATCTGCTGCTGCCGCAGGAGTCGCAGGAGCCACAGACGGCGCAGTCAGTGCAGGAGTACTTCTCGTGGGCATGATCTCTGCCACCAGCGCATCAATGATCCGATTGAACGCTTCCGGCATCGGCTGCCGACTCGCTTCCATATGCACGGTATATCGCGCGCTGGAGTCAGACTTGCGAACCTGCTCACTCTTGCTACTGACCGCCCCCTTGAGCTTGACAGAGAGCGGTCCGTATCCGACGCCCAGCTCGCCGCCCAGCTCCTTTCCCGAGCTCGCTGAATCCGACTCTCCCGCATCAATCCGAACATCAAAATCGACCGTCAAGCGATCGACTCCGAACGATGGCAGTGGCAGCACCGCAATCATCGGCAGCTCGATCGTTCGCTGATGCGTCACTCCACTGTCGTCCTGCTGGGCAAAGCGAAACTGGAGCCGCTGGACTTCTCCTGTCTGCGGATTCCGTCCCACCTTTTCGATGAACTGCTCCAGCGCACTGCAAGCGGAGTTGTGCGCTTCAATCGCAGCCAAAAGGGGCGCTGCGAAGACCTCCTTGAGAGGCAAGCTGCTCAGCACTTTGCTAACCACTGGCGTCGACGACTTCTGCTCCTCAGACATAAATGACTCCTACTCATCAGCGCATGGCATGGTGACAAGGCATTCCCAAACAATCGTGAACAAAAGCAGCGTGTTGTCCGCAGCCTGTCATCCAAGCTGCTCACTGCGGTCATGGTCCCCCTGACGACAAACACGCATACCCAGCTCTCCCTTATATCGCGGAGTCTGACTCCTTCGCAAGGACAACAATTTTTGCGGGCGTGACGACTTGCCGCGCGTTACTTGGCGCAAGGTTGCGATATACTAGCCGGGCTGTTGACAGCTCTGTCAGCTTGTCTTGGGCGACGGAAGCACGAAGCACACGGGGGCGTGTGGTCGCAGCGCCATAGGCACTTGGAATCGTTTGGGAATTTCACGCGGAGGCGAAGATGTCGGACGCAGCGAAGATCTTGATCGTGAGTGATCTACACCTCGGAAACGGCGGCAGCTATGACATCTTCGCGGGAGGGGAGTCGCTGCCAGCACTGCTCCGCACGTTTGCGCAAAAAGATCACACCGTGATCTTTAACGGCGACAGCGTTGACTTCCTGATGAATGAAGATCCGCTCGAGCTGGATGAGGCTCGCGCTGTTCATCAGGCCGAACAGACCTTCGCTGCGCCCGCCACTGCCGCCGTCCTTCATGCCCTTGGCGAGGTTCTTGCCGCCGGTGGCGATGTCGTCATTCGAATCGGGAACCATGACATTGAGCTGGCACTAGACGGTGTACAGCAGCGGATGCGGGCAGCGCTTAGACAACCCCCAGAGATCGCGGCGCGGCTGCGCTTTGAGAGAGGCGAGAAGCCCGCCATCCTGACGGTTGGTGGAGCGCGCATCCTGGTCACACACGGCGAACAGAACGACAGCTGGAACAAAGTCGACTATCTACATCTGCCTGGTCCCGGTGCGGCGCAGAGTGCTCACACCAGTGATTTTACGTATTCAGCGGGCTCGCGACTCGTCAAGACGATCATGAATCCGCTCAAGCGACTGTACGGACTGCGCCTCATTGATCTGATCAAGCCGGACTTCCAAGGTGGAGTCCTGACCGCGCTGGCGATTAGTCCTACCGCCGTCAAGGAAGTCTTCAAAGGCTCGACGGTACAGCTGCTCTGGCAGCTTCGGGAACAGAGCCGCGGACCGAATACGTTCGCACCGGAAGAGGGCGGTCAAGAGCTTGGTCTGCAAGCTGCGATCGACTCTGCCGGACTGGATGATGAAGAGCGCGCAACGATGGCGGCACTGCTGGCGGACTCGACCAGAGGCGCGGCTACCTTTGATCTCGATACCTCTGTGCTGCAGAGTGCGCAGCTGAAGCTGGCACGATCGGGACTGCGAATGTACGCCGGTGCGCAGCGTCGGTTGGCCAAAGATGAAGGTAAGAAATTCTACGAGCTGGTTCCCGATGAAGCAGAGTGGAGTGAAGCGCAGCGCCTGGCCAAAAAGTTCAACGTGGGCGCGGTGATCTTTGGTCATTCCCATGCGGCGCGCTGGCAACAAAAGGACGGACTTGCGTACTTGAATACGGGGACCTGGATTCGCCTGATCAAGCTGCCGGCTGCCGATGCAAGTGATGAGGCCTGGACCGACTTTCTGACGCTGGCGCGCAAGAATCCGCAGCTCGATCCCAGCAAGGGAGAGATGGTTCCGATCTTCACGCGCCTAAGTGCTGCGATCATTACCCCGATCGGTACACACGGTGGCGCGAAGCTGGAGCTGGCGGAGTGGAAAGATGGCACGCTGCAGATTGAGCAGAGTGGAACGATTCCCAGCCAGGAAGGTGAGAAATGATCACTGGCAAGAGTGGTCCTTCCTCCGCAAGCCCTGGCCACAGCACGACGGGACTGAATCTGCTTCTCTGTGAAGCAGACGAGCGTGCTCCGGTGCTGGAACGCGACCTGGGTACGAGCAGCGCCACGACGCAGGAACGGCTCTCGAAGACCGTCCTTCCCAAGACCCTGTGGAACGAAGGTGGCGATCCGAACTCTCTGCCAGAGCAGCGCTGGGGTCTGATCATTCCGGAAGGAGATGCAGGAGACAGACTCCGCGATCTCATCGCACCACTGATCGAGCATCGCAAAAAGCAGCAGGACCTTGCAGAGATCGTAGTCGTTCGCGCTCCTGCCAAAGCGGATCAAGCGGAAGCGATGGAGTGGCGCAAGCGAAACTTCGACACCGGCGCAGATACCCGCGAAGATCTACCGCGCTATCAGCTGATCTTGGGAAACCTGGATCAGGTGGCACTGGCGATTCAGCAGGTGCAGGCCATCGACGGCTATGTCGGTCGTCTGGCGTTTGACAATCCGGAACACTACCGCGCCTATGCAGAGAAGGTCGTGCGCTATGAAACCGGACGGCAGCGCCCCGGCCCGAGTCGCGCGACGTTCTTTACGGTTCATGATGGTACGGAAGCGACCTCTGCCGGATATCGATCACTGGTGAGTCCGGGCGTCGCGCTGGCCCAGCGCAAAGTCATGGAGCGCAAGCTGGCGGCCCGCGAGATCGTCGATCTGGGAGACAAAGTGATTCCGTCTCGCGATGAGCTGCTGGCTCAGGTTGCAGCGCAGGACCCGAGTGTTCTGTTTACGCTCAGTCATGGTGCGGGCGCGCCGCGCTCGGGTTGGAAGACCGCTGAAGATCAGCGGCTTCGGCAAGGTGCGATGAGCTTTGGAAGTGATGGACTTCTGCTCGGTCGGGATCTCGCCAATCGACCGTTTCTGCCGGGCGGAATCTGGTTCATGCTGGCCTGCTACGGAGCCGGAACTCCCGACGGTAGTGCCTATAAACACTGGCTCGAAAGCCTGAGTCAAAATGGAGAGTTCGGGGGACCGGCCAGTTCAGTCCTCAAGGGACTCCCAAAGTCAGGAGAGCGACCGTTTATCGCTGCACTACCCCAGGCCGTTCTGCAGAATCCAGAAGGTCCGCTCGCGTTTATGGGTCACATTGATCTGGCCTGGACGTACAGCTTTACAGAGCTCGACTCTGGGAGTGCGATGGATCGGCCAGCGAAGTTTATCCAGATCATCTCTGATCTACTCAAAGGGAATCGATCCGGAATTGCCTTCCGTTCGCTGATGCTGGCCTTGGGATCTGCCAACACCGAGCTGACCTCTCTGTACGATCGACAAGCGATGACCGGCGCTCCAGCCAACACCAAGCTTGAATCGAAGCGCGGACATCTGTGGATGCTGCGTCAAGATCTCGCATCCTACATCGTGCTTGGTGATCCGGCGGTACGTCTTCCGATCGCCGAAACAAACGGAGTCCCTGACTCTGCAACACCGACTGTAATTAGCACTGCGACGACTCCTGCGACGACTCCTGCGGCGACTCCTACCGTGACTCCTAACTCAGCTTCCACCGCTGGATCGTTCTACTTTGGTGGGGCGACTCCGATCGTGCCGGAGCCAATCGATCTCGATCGGATCGAGCGGGCCGTGGCACAAGTCATTCTCAGTCCGCAGAACCTGGACAGCATCGCAAAAGAGGCACACCTATCTCCAAGCGAGCTTCGCGCTCACTGCGATCGCTATCGCAGAGCGGGTCGCGCGGCACTCCAGTAGCTGCTGCTGCACTGCTCCTTCGCAGAAGGTCGCACCCCCTAAAGCCATTTACATCACCGGCAGCCAGTCCTACAGTTGCGCAAGCGGAGGACTCCTGATGAATATTTTCGTGACAGGTGCTTCAGGATTTGTGGGTGGCGCAGCGACGCGCCGCCTGGTTGCCGAAGGTCACACGGTGCGGGCGATGTCACGCTCTCCCAAGAGCGATGTGGCCATCTCCGCGATCGGTGCGCAGCCAGTGCGCTGCAGTCTGGATGATGTATCTGGTGATCACCTGGCACAGACCGAGGTCGTCCTTCACTCTGCGGCTTTTGTAGAGGCGTGGGGAGAGCCGGATGCGTGGGACCGCATCAACGTCGGGGGTACCAAGCGGATGCTGGAAGCCGCGCGGCGGTCAGGGGTTCGTCGCTTCATTCACATTGGGACCGAAGCGGCGCTGGTGCATGGTCAGGATCTGCGCGGTGTCGATGAGTCCTATCCGCTCGCGTTTGAGAGTCCCTATCACTACTGCCGGACCAAGGCGCTCGCCGAGCAAGCGGTGAGAGATGCCAGCGATGTTGCAGCCGGATTTGTGACCATTGTGCTGCGTCCGCGCTTCATCTGGGGGCCCGGCGATCTGACGCTCTTGCCCATTATTTTGGAGATGGCGAAGCTGGGAAGGTGGACGTGGATCAATGGCGGACGGGCGCAGACCTCGACGACGTACATTGAAAATTTGGTCGAAGCGATCGTGCTGGCGCTGACTCGCGGCGTCTCTGGCGAGGCATACTTCATCTTGGATGAGGGTCAGCGATCGATGCGCGAGATCATCTCTGCAATGGCCAGTACCCATGGTGTAGAGCTACCCAATCGCAGCATTCCTGGCTGGCTGGCGGAAGGATTCGGAGGGCTCTGTGAAGTGCTGTGGCGCACTCTGTCCCTGAAAGGAGAGCCCCCCCTGACCCGGCATGCGGCGATGGTCATGGCCCGTGACTGCGTGCTGCGTGGTGAAAAGGCCCACCGCGAGCTGGGCTACGTTCCCAAATTTACCGTCGACGAGGGCCTGGCACAGCTGCGCTCTCTTTCGCGCAGCGAAAGCGGAAGCTGACTACGAACAGACAGCCAACAGACAGCCTGCCGCCAGGCTCACTCCGGATGCAGCACACAGCCGCCAATCACCTCTCCATGCCACTTGGCACGCATCGCCGCCCGAAACTCTGTCAGCGGAAAGGAGTGAGAGACATAGGGACGCAGGACTCCCGACTCGACCCACTTGAAGATCTGCGCCAGCCGAGGCGGACGAATTGCAGGACTTGCCAGCGTCGACAATACCATCGGACAGCCCTGCACGGTCAGCGACTTCATCATGATCAGGTTGGTCGGTAACTGGTTGGCATTGGGTGCACCCCGACCTCCTTTTCCGCGCGCAACATTGGGAGTCGCAGCCCATCCTACGATCAAGTAGCGGGCTCCGAACTTGACGCAGCGCAGGCTCTCTAACGAGATCTCGCCGCCCACGCCGTCGTACACCACATCGACGCCCAGTCCTCCGGTCAGGGCTTTGACATCATCTCGAAAGCGACGCACGCCTGCACTTCCATCCAGACTGCGGCAGCTCAGCACATGATCCGCACCTTGCGACTTTACGACTGCAAGCTTCTCTTCCGAACGACCTGTCGCAATGACAGTCGCCCCAATGAGCTTGGCAATGTGAACCGCTGCAAGTCCCGTTGATCCAGAGGCGCCGTGAATCAGTACTGTCTCCCCTTTCTGCAGCCGACCACAGTGAATCAGACAGTGATACGCCGTCTCATAACTACCGAGCAGACTACAGCTCTCATCAAATGACAGACCCTGGGGCAGCGGTCGGATCGCCGCGTACGGAGCCACTGCATAGGAAGCAAAACCACCGTAAGACTGATACGCACCAAGAGAGCGCGGTCCCGCCAACAGTCCATCCACGAGCACAGCTGTTCCGACGGGCAGCGCAGCCTTCGGAACCTCGCTTCCGGTCCACAGAACCTCGCCCGCATACTCCAGTCCTGGAGTGTAGGGAAGCGCTGGCATGTGCTGATACTGGCCACTGGTCATCAGCAGATCGACCCAGCCAACCGCAGCACTGCGGACCCGGACGATCACATCGCTGGGCCCAAGCTGCGCCGGGTTAGGAGCCTCCATGTTCACCAAACAGAGATTCCTATCCAGCGCCTCCGCCGGATCTTCCGCAAACTCTGACACCACCACCCGCTGTCCTGTCTTCCATGCTGACTGTTCCATTTGGTCGGATTCCTTTTTCCGCTTCGCCGCCGATTGTATCCAGCCTGCACGAAAACGCGCCGCTGAAAATCAGGAGCGAAGTCCGCTGCTGCTGCTGGTATGGTTCGCCGCAATGACGCGCATCGGACTGACGCTGGGTGATCCGTGTGGAATTGGTCCAGAGCTGTGGATAAAGACCCTGCTCTTGCTTCGGAAGGAGCCGCTGCTGCTTGCTGGTCTGCGCCTCTATGGCGATGCTGGAGTCCTCGATCGGACAGCCACCAGCCTCGGCAGGAGTGTTGAGTGGCGGACTCTGCGCGAGCAGCTTCAGGTGGTTTCGGTGACAGCCCTGACCGCACAGGATGTGCCTGCTGGTCAGCCCAGCCCGATAAGTGGTATTGCGCAGCTCTCTTATTTGCAAGCCGCGATCTCCGATGCAGTGGTCGGTCGCCTGGATGGTCTGTGTACCGGACCGATTCACAAGGCTTCTGCCAAGGCCGCTGGACTTTCCTTTCCTGGACACACCGAGCTACTCGCCGCGCACCTGCTTGCGCCCCAGCGAAGTGTGGTGATGATGCTGGCCGGCCCGTCGCTGCGAGTGGCTCTGTGTACCATTCATATCGCCCTTGCTCAAGTTCCCACAGCGCTCTCTGTAGAAGGAATCTGTCAGACCCTGGTCACCACTGCGCTGGCACTTCACCAGGACTTTGCCGATCCGGCTCCGCACCTCTGGGTGCTCGGACTGAATCCGCATGCGGGTGAATCGGGACACTTTGGGAATGAGGAAGCGCAGCTCATCGCTCCAGCGATCTCGGAGGCTCTCGCTCATCCGGCCCTGCGCGATCTGTCCGGACTCCGCATCACGGGACCCCAGGTTCCCGATGTCGCGTTCCGACACGCGCTGTATCCGCCTGCCAATCAGTCACGTCCATCGGCAGTGATCGCGATGTATCACGATCAAGGACTGATTCCGATCAAGCTCATCGACTTTGATCACACCGTCAATGTCACCTTGGGACTCAAGGTGGTGCGGACTTCCCCCGATCATGGCACCGCTCATGACATTGCTGGCCAAGGGATCGCGCGTCCCGACAGCCTCCACGCAGCCCTAAGAATGTGCATCGAACACACCGCCCAGCGCGCGCGCTGACTGAGTCCACGATTCGACAACCGATAGGTCCATTCCTATCCACTGAAGATCGCTACCGATTCTGCGCGTAGACCAGGACGACTGCGCTTTCAGCAGACAGGCCCGGCAGTGTGAGAGTACGATGTGCTCCAGGAGCACGCATGGTCAATGAACAACAACTGGTAGCGGCAGCAGAGCGCGCGGCAGGAAGCAAAGTCGTTGCGAGCCTTGCTTGTCGACGCCAAATTGCCGGTGAGATCCTGACCCAGAGAGGACTCCTGGCCGCCACTCGTGATGCCCTGGTGTTTGTGGTCGATGAGCTTCTGCGGGCCGGTTCAGCGACGGTGTGGCCTGTGTCTGAGCTGCGCGGACACCAGCAGCAAAAGGATCTCCTTTCGACAACCCTGCAGCTTGACACCAAAGACGGCAGGATTGAGCTTTCCGATCTGCGTACCGCCCAGGTGTCACCGCTGCTGGCGGCCTGTGGGCTGGCACCTTCTGCTGATACCCAGGAAGAAGATCTTGTTCCTGTCGACGAGATCCGGCCCGCTGCGTCCAGCTCGGCCTTGGGGCTCCCAGAGTCCCTGCTCTCACTCTCTGGTCCGCTTGATCCAAGCTCAAAATTAGGCATAGAAAATGACTCATATCTGTTCTCTGCCAAGGATGCTGCACCTGCGCTGACTCCACCTCCGGCTGCGGACAGAGATGATGTCCCATTGTTCAGTGATGACGACGATGATGATGATGATGATGATGATGATGATGATGATGATGACGATGATGACAACGATGACAACGATGACAACGATGATGATGATGACAACGATGATGATGATGACAACGATGATGATGATGTAGAAGCGGAGGAGGAGGACAGCGGTGTAAAAGCGGCGAACGCTCTGTTTGCAGCAGCTTCAGCGCCAAAGTCGCCAGCTTCCAGTACCAGCGCGAACGCAGAGAGTTCCACTGACTCCGCTGGCGTATCAACCGATGCAGCGCAGTCACCTTCCAGCGAAGAAAAGAAAGCAGAAACCAAGACACCTCCCGAAGCAGTCAGCGACTGGTTGGTGCTGGGAATGTTGGCGATCTTGGTCGCGGCAATTGCCCTGCCAGTGATGCTGCGGGGCGATCTGGATCACGCGTATTGGGGCGTCCAGCTGTCGCAGCTCCTGCGGGTATCCAAGCCTGCAGAGGGATTCCTCATCATCGGCTTTTTCGCAGCGGCAGTCGTTACGATCATTGGTAGTCCCGCCACTGCGCTCGGTGCTCGTCCGACGGTGTTTTGGACCACGCTCCCGATCACCTTCACCACACTTGGCGTGTGGATAGGAATGCAGACGGCACTGCCAACCCAAAGACTTCCAGCGACAGAGAGCCTCTCGGCAGTCGATCTGCTGCAGCGCTTGCGACTCTCCCAAGCCGTTCCGCTGCTCTTGTCAGCACTGGTGGTGTACGTCTATGGACTGCCGCTGCTCGGAGTCTGGTTTCGGGCACTGGCGACGGGACCACAGCATCGCAAGCCCGGAACAGAGAGCTCCCCCCTGCGACCAGGAAACAGCGCCGCGTTCTGGACCATGATAGGAGTCGCGACCCTGGTTCCGCTATTGGCATGCTTCTATGTTCATCGTGCAGAGCATGCGCTGTGGGCGATGCTGATCTCGCTGTTGTTTGTGACTCCCTCCGCAATTCTCGCTTGGCAAGGCAGCCGCTTGGACCCGCGCATTCCTTGGGAGTTGGGCGGATCTCCCGCTGCGTTTGCGGTGCAGGGAGCGTTTGCTTATGCAGCGTACTGGCTGGTGATGCGACAGCTGGGTGTGATTGCACAGATTGATGCAACGCTGGATCTGCCCGTGCGCGCGCTCACGACGACTCCGGCTCTCGACAGCTTGAGACAGGTGCTAACCGATCTGGATACGTCGCTGGCGGCTGGACTCGCCTGGTCCCAGCTGGGCGTCGTGTTCGCGGTCCACATCGGTCACAGGATCATCGCAGCCATCGAGCCCGCCCAGCAGCGCTCTGGACTGGGCTGGACCTTGACGTTCTTGCTCCTGGGGATCATGGCGCTCTTCAGCAGCGGCATGTCCCAGCAGACTCTGAATGAGCTTCCCAAGGTCATCGATCTCATCCGCGCAGCGGCTGGCTGACCCGCGTATCGACTGGGCATCGACTGGCCCAGCGAGTTGACCGACTCCCTCCCTCCAGGTGATAAAACAGACAGTGTTTACTTAAACAGACAGTGTTCACTTAAACAGACGATGCTTGTTTAAGCGGACATGCGGACAAGATCGCGAATCGTACGACAAGCTCGCTAGGGCAGCGGACAATGAGCGAAACTGAGAGACACATGGATCTGCTGCGCTGGCTTCATCTGTCGGACCTTCACTGCGGACAGCGCGGTGAGCGGACACGCTGGCCGACGGCACGGGGCCCGTTTCTGCAGGATCTCCGCGAGCAGACGGCGAAGCTTGGTCCCCCGGATCTGATCTTGGTCAGCGGCGACCTGGCGTACTCGGGACAGAAGCGCGAGTACGAGCGGCTAAAGGACATCTGCGACGAGATCACCGCTGCCGTTGGAGGCAGTCCACTGTGGGTGGTCGTGCCCGGCAATCATGACCTGCGCTGGCCCGAGCCTGGCGACGCCACCGCCAAAGGACTCCGCAGCTATCCCGACGATGCCGCACTGCGACGGGCCGCCCACACCGCCAAGAGCGACACCCAGCGCTACCTGCGCCGCCTGTTTGCCGACTTCGAGCGCTTCTTCCGCGACCGCATCATCAGCACCTGGCAGTCGCGCCCCGACGAGCTTCGGCTGTCCTATCAGCTGGGTAGCCTGCCCGGCGACTTCCTGCTGCAAGTCGAAAAAAACGGGCTGTGCCTCGGGATTGTCGGTCTGAACTCGGCGTTTCTGCAGCTCGACGGTGGCGACTACGAAAGGCGGCTCTGCATCGAGCCCGAGCAGCTTCCCGGAGATCTGCCCCGATTCGTCGAACAGACCGACGCAGCGCTGCTGATGATGCACCACCCACCGTCGTGGCTGTCGCCGCGCAGTCGAAAGCTGTTCGAGCAGGACATCTATCCGCCGGGCCGCTTCGTCGCCTGTCACTTTGGGCACATGCACCAGCACCGCGCCACCACCGAGCTGGGCTCGTCGGGAGAGCCTCGGCGCTATCTGCAAGCCTCGTCGCTGTTCGGGCTGGAACACTATGGCGAGCAGCACGAAGATCGCGCCACCGGCTACTGTCGGTATCACTTGCAGCGGACCTCCGCGCAGGAGGGTAAGCTGTCGTGGTTTCCGCGTGCGGCGCTGTTTCTCGACGACGGTCTGCTGCGCCTGCACGACGATCCGCGTGCCACCAAGACCAGCATCAGCGTGCCCCTGCGACGACGAGAAGTCAGCCGTCCGACCGCCCTGCCCTCGCCGCCGTCTCGACCGACGCTGACGGACCGCAGTGCGCTTGCCAACCCGTTCGCCCACCACGGGCGGATCACCGACCCCAGTCAGTTTGTCGGTCGCAAGGAGCTGCTCCGTCAGTTATTCGAGGATCTCCGCCGAGGCGGCAACCGCGCGCTGCTGGGTCCGGCGCAGATTGGCAAGTCGTCGCTGTTGTCCGTGGTGTGCTCGCTCGGCCCCGAGCAGCTGGGCCTTCCCCCCGATGCGCTTTTGTATGTGAACCTGCAGCTCATCGACGATGACAGCGATTTTTTCGACGTGCTCTGCCACAAGCTCGGCATTGCACCGAGTCGCGGCTACAAGCTCGAGCGGCAGCTGGCGTCGCGACGGGTGGTGCTCTGTCTCGACGAAGTGGAAAAGCTGCGCAGTGATCGATTTCCCGTCGAGGTGCGCGAGCAGCTGCGCGGACTTGCCGACGGAGCTGACGCACCGCTGAGCTTGCTGTTGGCCAGTCGGGTCCCCCTCGATCAGCTGTTTCCCGACGCCCCCGATCGCACCTCGCCGCTATACAACATCTGTCCGCAGCTCGTCGTGCCGCCGTTTTCCGAGTCTGAGTGCCGCGAGCTGTGCGCCCTCCGACTCGACGGCAGCGGCGTCCACTTCAGCGACTCCGAGCTCAGCGAGCTAGTCACTGTCAGTCAAGGCCATCCCGCGACTCTCCTCGCCGCCGCCGCCCAGCTATTTGACAAATACCGGGGGCGGCCATGATCAACCCTCGCTTCTACACAGTTTGGAGTATTTTGTTATTTGAAGCAGGCATTCGCGAAAAACGAAATCAATCACAAATAAACCACAGCATCAATGATCTATATAAATCATCATTGGAAAATGCAGATCTGCACAATCTCATTATTCCAAACACTTCAAGGGTACTAAAGAAGATTCTGCAAGACGAGAAATCGGCCAAGCGTCCGTGGTATCAGAGATTTTCTCAAAAAAATCTGGACATGCAGCTCTCACAGCTGGCTCAAGCGGCCCAGTTTGCCGAGGCATTGGACCGAGCGATGCAGGTGAAATCCCTGTACGACATTGCGCATTTTCAGTGGCCACAAATTGACAAACAACTCACAATTCTATTTCCGCCACAATTGCTTGAAGCGATTGACTCGTTAAACCAGATTAGCGATACGTTAGATCGGGTTCAAGAAAACACTGCGCCGCTGACAAAGACCACCACGATGTGGGAAGTAAGCGAACAGATTGTATTGCTCACTCGGGCTCAGTATGCGTTAAAAGAGCTGGATGCTGGGTTTGGACAGCTGCTGGCGCTGGTGATTGGCCATTTTGCGGATGTGCTCAAAGCGGAAGGCGAGCGAGTTCGGCAAGAGCAGCAGCGCGGCCCGGTGCCCAATCCGTATGTGATCGGCAATCCGGTGCAAGGGCAGCTGTTCGTCGGACGAGAGGATGTGCTGCGACGGCTGACCGAGCTGTGGGGATCAAGTGGCCAGTGTCCGTCGGTAGTGCTCTATGGTCACCGTCGCATGGGCAAGTCGTCGGTGCTACAAAACCTGCACCGTCTCACGCTGCCCGAGCGATCGGTGCTGGTCGACTTCAACTTGCAGCGCATTGGTCGGGTTCGCTCGACGGCAGAGCTGCTCCATGCGCTGTCGCTGAAGCTCTACGATGCGGCTCGCAAGGCCAAGCTGGGGGATGGTCTGCTCGTCGAGCCGGCTGAGGCTGAGTTCTTCTCGGAGCACAAGAGTCCGTATCTGGCGCTCGACCGCTTCCTGGTCCAGCTTGAGCGGGTGCGCGACGGTCACCGCTTCCTGCTGACCATCGACGAGTTCGAGCTTCTCGAAGAGCAGATTGACGAAGGGCGGCTCGATTCCCACCTGCTCGCGGCGTTTCGGGCGACGTTTCAGACCTATCCGTGGCTGATCATGGCGCTGGCGGGGCTGCATCGGCTCGAAGAGCTACGCCACGACTACTGGCACCCGCTGTTTGGCTCCGTGACCGCGATCGAGGTCAGCTTCCTTTCCGACGCAGCCGCCCGCACGCTGATCACCTCGCCCGACCCCGACTTCCCGATTGACTATGACGCCGCCGCCATCGCGCGCATCCTGACGCTCACCAACGGGCAGCCGTACCTGATCCAGCTGATCTGCCACAGCCTGGTTTCACGCTACAACCGCCAGGTCAGCGAGGAGCCGATCCCGCCGCTGCGCCGCTTTTTCTTGTCCGATGTCGAGGCTGTGGTCGCCAAGTCAGAGCTCTTTACCGACGGGATTCGCTACTTCCAAGGGGTCTGGGATCATGCGCTGCGCAGCCGTCCGCCCGGTCAAGACGCGCTGCTCCGTCAGCTGAGCCGGCATCCCGAGGGACTGACAGAGGCAGAGCTGCAAGCCCAGAGCGGCGTCCTAGTGGAAGCGACCCAGCCAGCACTGCGCGCGCTGCTGCGCCACGCCGTGATCCGAACGGACGGTGGACGCTATAGTATTACGGTCGAGCTACTCCGCTTGTGGATCGCTGCCCTGGCCACCCCAAAGGGAGTCGATACCAGCTAGTCCAGAAGCGAGACACCGTCGTCGTGTCTGTTAAACGATACACTGTCTGTTATAACGGATGCCATCTAGCGCAAGGAAGAGCAAGCACTCATGTCAAACACACACTGGTTCCAAGACAACGCGCAGTCGATCGGTCGCACCCCTCTGGTTCGCTTGAACCGGATCATCGATGGAGCGCCGGCCACCGTGCTCGGCAAAATTGAGGGCCGCAATCCCGCCTACTCGGTCAAGTGCCGACTCGGCGCAGCAATGGTGTGGGATGCAGAGAAGCGCGGCATCCTCGGACCCGGCAAAGAGATCGTCGAGCCGACCAGCGGCAACACCGGCATTGCCCTTGCCTTCGTCGCTGCGTCGCGGGGATATTCACTGACGCTGACCATGCCAGAGACGATGAGCGTCGAGCGGCGCAAGCTCCTCGTCGCTTACGGAGCCAAGCTGGTGCTGACCGAGGGCGCGCGTGGCATGAACGGAGCGATCGCCAAGGCCGAAGAGATCGCCGCTTCCGACCCGGGCCGCTATGTGCTGCTGCAGCAGTTCAAAAACCCCGCCAACCCAGCTATCCACGAGGCGACCACCGGCCCCGAGATTTGGAACGACACAGGCGGCGACATCGACATCCTGGTATCGGGCGTAGGGACGGGCGGCACCATCACCGGCGTCTCGCGCTACATTAAGCAGCAAAAGGGGAAGGCGATTCATACGGTCGCTGTCGAGCCGACCCACAGCCCGGTGCTGACGCAGAAGCGAGCCGGTGAGCCGCTCAAGCCGGGTCCGCACAAGATTCAGGGCATCGGTGCTGGCTTCGTGCCGGATGTGCTCGATCTGTCGCTGGTGGACTCGATCGAGCAGGTGTCAAACGAAGAAGCGGTGACCTATGCCCGACGCCTGGCGCGCGAGGAAGGAATCCTGTCCGGAATCTCCTGCGGTGCCGCTGTCGCCGTCGCCAGTCGGATCGCTCATCGCCCCGAAAACGCCGGCAAGACCTTGGTCGTGATCCTTCCGGACTCCGGTGAGCGCTACCTTAGCTCGATCCTATTCGAGGGACTGTTCGACGAGCGCGGCCTCGCCAAGTAATCCCATCGCGTCGATCAGTCGTTTCGTTTCTGGCGATAGGAGTCCAGCTCGCCACGCGCGCGGACTCCGATGTCATCGAGCTTTTTGCGCCAGATTTTCTTATAGGGACGCAGCGTCTCGACGATGGCCTCAGCAATCGCGAGATTCCGGAACCACTTGTTGTTGGCCGGAACAATGTGCCACGGAGCCCGCCCGGTCGCAGTCTTGCGCAGCGCATCTTCATACGCGTCCCGATAGTCCTTCCACTTCTCGCGAGTCTGCCAGTCACCGACGTTCAGCTTCCACGCCGTCCGCTCGTCCTGCTCCCGCTCTAGGAGTCGCTTCTTCTGTTCCTCTTTGCTGATGTGCAAAAAGAACTTCAGGACGATGGTGTTGTGCTCTGAAAGCAGCTCCTCAAAGTCGCGGATGTGACCAAAGCGCTCGCGCCAGATCGACTCTGGACACAGGTTTTCCACCCGCACCACCAAGACATCCTCGTAGTGCGAGCGGTTGAACAGAGTCCACTCTCCCCGTCGCGGAGCGTGCTTGTGAATGCGCCATAGAAAGTCGTGCTCGTTCTCTTCCTTGGTAGGAACGCCAAACGACACAACGCTGATTCCGCGTGGGTTTAGGAATCCCGCCACATTCTTGATCGCACCATCTTTGCCGGACGTATCCATTCCCTGAAGGACGATCAGCACGGCATGAGTCCGCGCACCCCACAGGAGATCCTGCAGCTCAAACATCTCTGTACCGAGTGCGCTGAGCCGTCCCTCGGCAGCCTCGCGACTCAGATCCTTCGGTGCATCCGTTGCGATGTTATCAAGTGAGATTTTGCTGTCGGTGTTGTCGAACGTCGTAACGTACATGGGGACATCCATCTCGGAGTCCCCCACCGGCTCTTTGGAAAGGAGCCGACCCCCGAAAAGGAGCGTCGCACGCAGAGCAGGAAAGCAGCGGTGGGGAGACTACTTGCCCTTCTTATCCGCCGGCGGAATCAGGCCATCCGGAACCGGAATGTTGACGCTGCCAGTCTGCGCGTTGGTCTTGACCGTCGGAGTACCGCCACCGCCGCCGCCACCACCCGCAGGCTTGGCTCCACCCTTGTCACCGCCACCACCCTTGGCATCACCGCCAGGTGCTGGACCTGCGATCGGAATCCCCGGTCCATCGACGCTGGGAATCATCGCCGAAGCGCCCGAGGGCAGACCGCTCAGGTTGATGTCAACGCGAATTGCCGGGCCGTCTTTCTTCTTGTCCGGCGGCTTGCTCTCCCAGTTCAGACCGAGTCCGGCAATGACCGTATGGCTTGGACTCCCAGTGGTAAGGCCGATGCCGTACGCGACCGAAAAGTAGGTGCCATTTGACTTCGAGCGACGGAGGCCCACATCCCAAAACAGGGGCGCCCGCGTCTCATCGGTGCTCCCGAGCGCAAACGAGCCGATCAGCTCCGTCGTCAGGTACAGGCCGTTGTCGGTCGAGATCGCCATCGATGCGCCCACGCCGTACAGCAGGTGATTGCCGAGCCCCAGCGCCAGCTTCGTACACGGCACTGCATTCGGATCGGCTGTCGTCCCAGTTCCCGGCGTATCAAGCGTCCCGAGCGGATTGAGCAGCATCGCCGGCTGAGCCGCCGGATCGCCACCCTCACACGGAATGTTCGCTCCGGCGATGACCGCACCGACGTTGGCCGCCAGGTGCAGCCGCTTCCCCAACAGCGACGGAGAATCAATGATCAGGCGTGGATAGCCGCTGACCTGCCCGGCGCCCAGACCCGAGTCATTCTGCGCGGTCTGAAAGCCAACGCCGACGGACAGCGCGAGCTGAATCGGCGACTTATCGGGCAGATGCAGGTTCACCTTCCCGAGGAGCCGAAGATCACCGACTGCACTGCGACTGAGGTTAAATCCCGACGAGTCTTGGTACAGCACGAACGGCATCGCCAGGCCCAGCTCGACCCAGCTCGCGATCGACACCATCGCCGCCAAGTGCAGCGTAAAGCGGTTCTCGATCTTGGCGTATTTGGTCAGTTCCTCGTCGGTGATGCCGAGAGGATTGCGGCCATAGACTCCGGTGGTGCGAATCTGAAAGCCAAAGTCGCTGACCGGGCTGTGCTCGACGTAGAAGCCGTCTCGCCAGCTATTGCCGGGAAAGAGCGGCATCGCTCGACGGGCATCGAAGGTTGGGGTAGGTGTTGGATCTGCGGCCTGCGCCGTAGCTGGACCCAAGAGGGTCAAGGCACAGGCGGCACTCGCAATCAGGTCAAATCGTACTCGGGTACTCGACGATGCCATGTAGCATCTGCCTCCGCTTCTTATAGAAAGTAAAGGCTTTTACGTAGATCGGTCAATAACTACAAAACCTCGGGGACACGGTTCTTTTAGAGCTTCTCGCTAACTTCTTGGGAAAAGTGCAAAAGACGCGCGATGTCAGGAAATCGCAGAGCCCCCTCTCAGTGTTTGTGAAGCCAGTCGGTCAGATCGGTCATGACCTGCTCTCGCTCGACCTCGTTCAGGATCTCATGAAAGAGGCCTGGGTACACCTTCAGCTGCTTGTCGATATTGCCAACGAGTCCAAACAGCTCCTGCGCGGCCTGCGCGTCGACCAGTCGATCGTCCCCGGCCTGCAGCAGCAGCATCGGAATCGCCAGCTGCCTCGCACGCCGTCGGACATCACCGTGCGTCGCCAGGATCTCGGTAAACCAGCGCGCCGTCGCCGTGTGGAAGATGAGCGGGTCCGCTGCATAGGCTTTGCACGACGCCTGATCGTGGGAAAGGATCGAGCTGTCGATCTGATTGGTGAGCTTGAGCCGAGGGTGAAGCACCGACGCCGCCATCCCGATCGTCCGCTTCCAGCCCGGCACTTTGATCTTGATTCCGAAGAACGGAGACGTAATCGCCAGCGCGCGCACCGCTTTGGGGTGCGACAGCACGTACTCCAAGCACACCAGCCCGCCCATGCTGTGACCGAGCAAAATCGGTGGCCGTGCTTCACCGCCCGGAAACGATCGCTGCGCATCAGCGATAAAGGCCGTCACGTCATCTACATAGTCACCAAAGCGCTCGATGTAGCCTCGGTCCCCACCGGACTCGCCGTGACCACGCAAGTCTCCGGCCAGAACGTGATAGCCATGCTTGTTAAGATGAGCCGCCACGTGCCCGTAGCGTCGCCGGTGCTCTGCAAAGCCGTGAATCAAGACCACTACGCCTCGAGGCTCGGCCACATCTGATGGATAGCCATCCACACGTAGGGACGTGCCATCCGCTGACTGCAAGCTGCGGGTAAACATGTGTCGTTTATGACTACCTCAAATCGAGGCCTGCTTGTTGACAAAACCAGTCCGCCCGTGCCACACACGCTCACGATTGGCCCCGGGCGGGCGAGGCCGAAAAAAGGTGTCCTGTGCGCAGTCAGGCAAGCAAAGACCGACGGAAAGCAACCGCGACCGACAGCTCGGAAGGGGCAGTCCATGCGCTGCCTCTCCTCTCACCGAGTGCCGAGAGCAAGCCCGAGCCCAGCTCACCGACTCCACCACCTCCTCCAGTCGAGCGAGCGCGTCGAGCTGCCGAAGAGCCGGCGCCGACCCTGCGCACTGTTCGTCCACCGGCACCTCCCGTCGACTCGACCGAGCCCCTCGAGCAGCCACAGTTTGGTGTAACGCTGCGTCGCGCTCGCGAGCGCAAAGCCATGAGCGTTCACGATCTGGCAACGCTGACCCGGATCTCGGCGCGCTGGATTGCCGCACTCGAGCAAGAGCGCTTTGAGCAGCTGCCAGCGACGGTGTTTGTGGTCGGCTATGTCCGCAACCTCGCCCGCGCGCTCGGAGTCGATCCCAGCGATCTGCTCAGCCGTTATCGTGCCCAACGTCAGACCCAAGATGCGGCGCTGCTGACGGCAGCAAGTGGCGGTGACCGCTTCGAGACAGCGATGCGCCAGCGCAAGTATCTGGTGTTTACGGTCTTGGCAGTCGCGGTCGGCTTGCTGGCCCTGCTGGGTCTTTTGCTGCAGCGCCGCCCCGGCTGAGCAACCCTCCTCCA
Source organism: Myxococcales bacterium (assembly GCA_016794465.1). Taxonomy (GTDB): domain Bacteria; phylum Myxococcota_A; class Polyangia; order Palsa-1104; family JAEUJZ01; genus JAEUKA01. Next base: position 79,730 of record JAEUKA010000018.1, read on the forward strand.
GCGAGTCATCCTGCGTGCCGAGCCGTTGACGATGCGTGCCGGTCCGTTGACCAGTCAGCCCTCGCGGTCCAATACTTGCTTAGAGTCGCTGACCCGATAGGAAACCATGAACGTGCTGAACTCTCTTGTCTCTTCTCGCGGCCTGCTGGGATCTCCGCTTCTGGCAGGCTCGCCGTCGATGGTGGAAATGGGAACGCTGGGCATGGCGGGACTGGGTGGATCGAGGCTGGGTGAGGTGGTGCTCAGCGTGCTCGCGCTCATCGCCTGCGTCACGGTGCATGAGTTCGGACACGCCTACGTCGCCGACCGGCTCGGTGATCCCCTGCCGCGCGAGCAAGGTCGCGTCACTTTAAACCCGCTGGCGCATATCGACTGGCTGGGGACGGTGATCTTCCCGGTGCTGATGGCGATGGGCGCTGGAATTCCGCTGGCGTGGGGCAAGCCCGTCGAGTGGACCGGCAATCCTCGCTACCTGAGCCGTCGCTACTCGATGCGCACGATTCGGCTGATGGTGTCCACGGCTGGCCCAGGGATGAACCTCGTACTGGCGCTGCTGATGTCGGTGCTGCTGCTGATCGGGCTCAAGCTCCAAAACCAGAGTCTTGCGTCGTTTGGCCACCGTCTCTTGGTCATGAACCTGTCGCTGATGTTCTTCAACCTGCTGCCGATTCCCCCGCTCGACGGGCGCTCGTTCTTGGAGTTTCTCCCGAGTCCACTGTCGCCAGTTCGCGATTTCCTGCTGCGCTACGGTGGCTTCGTGTTTCTTGCACTGGTTCTCCTCGGAACAGGCAGTGGCGTCAGTCCGCTCGGCTGGCTGATGAGTCCGTTTTACTGGCTGATCGGCCACTACGTCGAACTGCTGAAAATCCTCGGTGGTTCGGCTTGATCTTTCAGTGAAGAAGCCCGGTGTAGCACGCCGCTCCTGCCCACACCCGCACACAGAGCCACCGACGGAAAATAGGGTTGCAAGTGGCGACAAGGCCATGCGATCTTAGAAGGCTAAAATCAGCCTTGTAGCCGCATCCCATGCCTGAGCAACCCGACCATACGATCACGCCACAGTGGAGCCCACCCAAGTCGTTTGAGGAGTTCCGTCTGCTCTGGCCGCTCAGCCGAGGAGGCATGGGCGAGGTGTATCTGGGGCATGACACGCTGCTTGACCGACCCGTTGCCGTGAAGTTCATCTCGACGCCGGTGAATAGTCCGGCGCTGCGGGAACAGTTCATGAACGAGGCGCGGGCGGCGGCGCGGCTGCAACACCCCAACGTCGTGACCATCTACCGGGTCGGCGAGGTCGATGAGCATCCGGTCATCATCTCGGAGTTTGTCCGAGGTCAGAACCTCGACGCGCTGCCGAAGCCAGTGCCGTGGACGCGCGCGGTGGAGATTGGTCTTGGCCTGGCACGAGGCTTGGCGGCAGCTCACCGTCGCGGCGTCCTGCACCGCGACATCAAGCCCGGGAACGTAATTATTTCAAATGACGGAGAGGTGAAGCTCCTCGACTTTGGGCTGGCAGAGTTCTTTGATGCCGACGGTCAAGGCGCCGACCCCGAAGACTTGATGTGGAGCCAGGCTGCCGAGATGGCGTCGGTATCTGGCCAGTATGCGACGGTCAACATGGCGGTGGAAGACGCAGCCCGGCTCATGGCCGTTGATCCGCCTCCGCTGGCCGGCAAGCCCGGCGACCCCGACTCCACCGAGTTTGTGGTCGTCGTCAACCGCAAAGCCGTCGATCCCTCTTCGTCGACCCCCGAGCAGCGCGCCGTCCATCAGTCCTCTCAGAAGGTCAGTCCGATCAGCGTTCGCAACATGCCCAGCGCAGCGCAGCGGTTCATGACCATCCCGCCGAGCGACAGTGAGCCCGGTCCGCGCAGCAAAGTGAATCCCTCGGCGTCGACGCCCGAAGCCAAGGACGAGCCGCGCATGCCGCTGGCCGATCTGGCGGCTTTTCAGCTCACGCCTCGACCCTCGGGCGGCAAGCACCAGTCACGCATCGCCGGTACGCCGCTGTATATGGCGCCGGAGATCTGGCGGGGCGAGCCGGTGACTCGCGAAACCGACATCTATGCGATGGGAGCGCTGCTCTATGAGCTGTGTGCGGGAGCGCCGCCGCATATCGAAGTGCCACTGACGGAGCTGCCACGGATCGCCTCGGAGCAAGATGCGCCACCGCTTTTGCGGGTCGCACCGACGGTAGATCCGCGCTTTGCCGAGATTGTCGATCGCTGCCTGAAGCGGGACTCGACCAAGCGGTTCGCGTCGGGCGACGATCTCCGCGAGGCGCTTGAAGCCCTGCGACCGCGCGAAGGAAAGATCTCTGCGCCCGAGGGAAATCCGTACCGTGGTCTGCTCGCGTTCGAGGCCGAGCACCGCTCCCTGTTCTTCGGTCGCACCAACGAGATCGGCACGATCATTGACCGACTGCGCACCGAGGCCTTCGTTCTCGTCGCTGCCGACTCCGGCGTGGGCAAGTCGTCGCTGTGTCGCGCCGGTGTGCTGCCGCTGGTGACCGACGGAGCGCTCGGCAATGGTCGCACGTGGTCGGTGATGCTGATGGTGCCGGGTCGCAATCCGCTGCTGACGCTGTGCGAGCTGCTGGCACCGATCATGGCGACGCCCGCCGACAAGCTGATGGAGAAGCTGCGCAACGAGCCGACCAGCCTGGCGTGGGAGCTGCGCAAGAAGCTCGGCGACAAGACCGGCGTGCTGATCTTCATCGACCAGCTGGAAGAACTCGTCACCATTGGCGATCAACCCGAGGTGCAGACGGTCGGTGCGGCGCTGGGCCGGCTGTGTTCGCGCACGCCCGGCATTCGCATGCTGGCCACCGTTCGCAGTGACTTTTTGGCACGGGTGGCCACGGTGCCCAGCCTCGGTGATGAGCTGGCGCGCGCCCTCTACATCCTGCGGCCCATGACTGGCGACAAGATGCGCGAAGCCATCGTCGGTCCAGCGCATGCGAAAGGCGTCCGATTCGAGACAGCGGCCATGGTCGATCAGCTCACCGAGAGTACGGCCAAGACCGACAGTGGCCTACCTCTCCTACAGTTTGCGCTCACCGAGCTGTGGGACGCGCGCAAAGGCGACGTAATCACTGAAGAATCCCTGGCTAAGGTCGGTGGCGTCACTGGTGCACTGGCTCGCCATGCCGATCAAGTGCTGATGAGCCTGCCTGCCGACCAGCGTATGGCCGCGCGCCGCATCCTGATGATGCTCGTCACGCTCGATGGCACGCGGGCTCGTCGCACCCAGGACGAGATCCTCATCAATCCGCCCGCACACTCCGCCGCCGAGGCGCTGGTCAAAGGCCGCCTGATCGTTGCTCGCGACACCGGTGAAGCCCTCGCCTACGAAGTCGCCCACGAAGCCCTGATTCGCGGCTGGGACACCCTCAAGCACTGGCTCGAGGAGTTCGCCGAGAGCCGCCAGGTCAAAGGTCGCCTCGAGCAAGCCGCCAGCGAGTGGCATCGGCTCGGCAAGACCCGCGAAGCGCTGTGGAGCGAGCGGCAGCTGGCCGAGCTGACCCTCATCGAAGACAACGACATCACGACCCGCGAGCAAGCCTTCATCAGCGCCAGCCGAGGGGCAGCCCAGCGCAGTCGCATCGTCAAGCGAGCGATCTTCATCACCGTCCCGGTGCTGCTCGGCATGATCTGGGGCGGCATCAAGATCGAAAGCGCCCGCAACCAGCGCCAAAAGGTCAACACCTACCTAGAGCGCGGCCAGTCGATCTTTGCCGAAGCCAAAAAGAAAGCCGCAGAGGCTGCCACCCTTCGCCAGCGCGCCTACGCCGCGTTCGATGGCTTAGACAAGGAAAAAGGCGAGTCCGTTTGGGCACTAGCCATCGATGCAGGCGATGAAGCCAGTGCCCTGTACTCGAAGGCAGAGTTTGCGCTCTCCGCTGGCCTGGCAATCGACTCAGCTCGTACCGATGTCCGCGATTCACTTAGTGATGTTTTGTATGAAATGGCTCAACTATTTGAAGCGACTCATCAAAAGCAGAAAATTGGCGATGTGCTGTCAAGGCTTCAAGTTTATGACGAACGAGGCCAGCGCATAGACAAGCTGATGGCACCAGCGACTCTGGATCTTGCAATTAGTCCAGCCGGAGCAGAGGTGGAAATCGGACGTTATGTACTCAACAAGCGTCGTCGCTATTCATTGACGGATGTCAGAAATGTCGGTGTGACACCCCTTTCACAAATCACGCTTCAGCCAGCATCATATTTGATAACGATTCGGGCACCAGGACACCAGCCGGTTCGCTACCCGCTGCTCGTCTCTACTGGAGAGAAACTGCGGCTCGACTTCCGCCTGCCCAAGGAAGGCACTATTCCGAGCGGCTTTGTCTATATTCCACCTGGGCGATTTCTGTTTGGATCTGGAGCGGAAGAAGTTGTTCGCAGCGGCCTGCTTACCACTGTCCCATTACATGAAATCCGAACCGCTGGGTACATCATCAACCGCCATGAAACCACATTTACCGATGTCTTAGAGTTCTTGAGCTCACTTTCCACGGAGCAGCGGGCTCAGCTGCCGATTCTCACCAACGAGACGTTTGAGGTCTTCCTGAAGGAGATTCCATCGCGGGGCTGGTCCCTGCGACTCAAGACGGGCCCGGAAACTGTCCAAGCAGGCCCAGATGAGCCGCTGATCTATCCTGGACGGAAACAGCGTTCAAAGCAGGTGTGGGTCAAGCTGCCCTGGAGCGGAATCAACGTCAACGACTCGGAATTATTTGCCAATTGGTTGAACAAAAGTGGACGACTTCCGGGCGCGCGACTATGCACAGAGTATGAATGGGAACGCGCAGCACGTGGTGCCGATGATCGCATCTATCCACATGGAAACGATATCGATGCTACTGAGGCGAATTTCGATGAAACTTATGGGCAAGTTGGTACAAATGCTGGACCAGACGAGGTGGGCACTTACCCACAAAGTGAGAGTCCTTTCGGAGTCTTTGACATGAGTGGCAACGTCCACGAATGGACCGTATCCTCTGTCAGCAAGAATGGATTCCTGATTCGAGGCGGCAGCAACTGGAATCCACGCATGATGACGAACATTACGAACCGTGGCGAGATCGATCCCAAACATCGCTACGGACAAATCGGCCTTCGCATCTGTGCCTCGTTCGACCCCAAGTAGCCGATCTAGTTGCTGGCAACATCGCAGCGACTGACCTCATGGTCAGGAAAACGCCAAGCCTTACCTGATAAACGACTTTTTATGTGACATTGATCACACTCCAAATAATAATCACTAACGTCCTCGAGATTATAAAACCGCAGTCAGCCTGATCCTGCCTCTGCTGTCGCCGCAAATTGCGAATATAAGCAATCAATCAAGCTCAGCAAAGAAGAAAATGTCGAGTGATTTCAACAACAAAGAAATCACCATCTCAAATCCTCTTGTTTGCGATGTAAAGTTCATTCATCGTAAAAACAACAGAGAGTAGCTCTTTCGGCACACTGCATGAACAAGTGGGTCAACAAGCTCACAATAAGCCTGCTGATTGGAGGGATACATGTCGTTACGAATGAAGGTGGGATTCTGTAGCCTGGCCATCGCTCTGTTCAGTGGGTGCCCGACCCCGCAACAGGACGATGCTGCATCAAATTACCGATTTCAAGCCAAGCGGACCAAAAATGGCTTAAACTTTGGCAATGGCATTAATTTCAGCAATGGGCTCGTTCTTGGTGGCAATGGCATTGTGCTTGGTGGAAACGGCGTAGTCATTGGAGGCAACGGTACCAACATTGGCGGCAATGGTACCAACATTGGCGGCAATGGTACCAACATTGGCGGCAACGGTACCAACATTGGCGGCAATGGTACCAACATCGGTGGCAACGGCCCTGGCCTCAGTGCGACCGGAAGCAGTGGCACTGGCGTGGAAGGGCTCACGCTGACTACGACCAACTTTGGCGCAGCGCAGACCCCGGTCACCGGGCTGTGGCTCACTGGAAGTGAACTCAACGCAACGATCGGTGGCCAGAATGTTCGCGGCGCCGGGGTCGTTGGGATGGAGTTTCACTATAGTTACCTACCGAGTGGGACCACAACCGCCATCCCATTTACTGTCAAGATCTCTTCAGCCGAGTTGGACCCGACTGCCGAGGGACTGGCAGGAAAGGCCAACGATGTTTGGATGTATAACCTGGAATGGAAGGAGGACAACCTAACTCCTCCAGGGACCTGGAAGTCGTTCTGCATCACCGAGACGGGACAGCCTGATCAGTCGCTCATGATCTCGAATCGCTGGGATATGGTCACTGGTAATCGCATCGATCAGCCGACTTTCATCTCGTTTGCATGCCGAGATTACGCGTTAGCAAAATGCGCTCGCATGGGGTATCGCCCTTGGGCAAAAGCGACAAGCTGCTCAGGTTCAGGCTCTAAGCGAACCTGCACAGATATCGCACTCACCGATCACCATCAGTCGTGTACGCGGATGATGCGCGCAGACTACTGCGGCAATGGCAAGAGCTACACGGTAAATGGCACACTGATCGACATCTATGACTACCTGAATCCACCAGTCCAAGTGCCAGAGACGGACTGGGACATCGAGGCACGCTGGACTCCGACGGGAGCCATCTGTCTCAATGACCCTCGGCACCCCGAGCTGGTTGGCAAGTGGAAGCGGCCAGACTGCAACGGCGACGGCAAACCGGACAAATTCTCGGCATGCGGACAGTCCGACAACCGCTACAGCGGCAAAGGACTAGTCGTAAATCGCTTCAACGACGATCAGAGCGGCTGCGGCAAGTAACGCCGCGCCGTCAGTCTCCGACCTTCCTGACGCCGACGAGCCCTGAGAGCTGCGCCGTCGGCCACATCCGAAACCCCTCCACCACTCGCCGTGCGACGGTCACGTTGTCGGGATGCCACAGCGGCAGCATCGGCACCTCGGCGGCGAGGATGTCCTGGATCTTGGCGTAGATCTCACGCCGCTTTTCACGATCGATCTCCTGGGACCCCTGCTCGAGCAGCTCGTCGAGCACCGGGTTGCGATAGCGCATCCGGTTCAGCCCGGCATCCAGGTTTTTGGCGCTCGGGATGTACGACGAGTGGAAGAAGTTGCGAAACAGGCTCGGCTCGGCAATCTCCGCCGACGACAGTGTGTAGAGCTGGTAGTTGCCCTTCTTCACATCGGACAGAAACAGGTGGAACTCGAGCGGCCGCAGCTCGACGGCGACACCGATCTCGGCCAGCTGCGCGGCAATCACGCGGGCGATCGCCACCGGCAGCGCATCCGTCGAGGTCTTGTAGAGCAGCTGCAGTCGCGGCTTGCCGCCTGGACCATCGGGATCGGGAAATCCCGCCTCGTCGAGCAGCCGCTTGGCTTCCTCGGGATTGTAGGCAAGACTGCTCGCCGGCTGGTGGAAGGCCCAGTGAAACGGCGGCAGCAGACTACTCGCCAGCGTCGCTTTGCCTCGCAGCTTGGTGCGGATGATCCGCTCGCGATCGATCGCCAGCGCCAGCGCCCGTCGCACCCGAGGATCACGCAACCGCACATCCTCGGTGTTCATCCCTAAGTACAACAAAAGTGCCGATGGTGCGGTCGTGAGCTGAAGCCGCTCCTTCCAGCGCTCCACCGACTCAAACAGCAGCGGTGACACGGTGTTCTGCGTCAGATCCGCCGCCCCACCGACCAGCGACAGCAGCCGCGAGTTTGCATCCCGCACCACCCGCACCGTCAGCCGCTCCATCACCGCCGGCCCCCCGAAGTAGTGCCGATTGTGAACAAAGCGGGTAATTTCACCGACCTCTCCGTTGAGAACAAACGGGCCAGCACCGATCGGCGATGGCTGTCCCGGCTCGCCCGTGCCCAGCTTGAAAATCCCGAAGTCGAGATCGGTCAAAAACGACGCCGGCGGATTGGCATAGGAAATGCGGAACTTGCGCGGCGACAAGATCTGAAGCGGCTGGCGCAGTCCCGTCTCTGAAAAGCGCCGTCGCATCGATGGACTCCCGGTCTTTTCGTCGGTCAGCCGCGCCACCGAATAGCGGACATCCTCCGCCGTTACCGGACTTCCGTCGGAAAACTTGGCATCCCGCAGCGTCACTTCGAGTGTCAGTCCGGGCTCAGGACTCGGCGACACAATGTCCACTCGCTCGGCCAGCTCGAGCTTGGGCTGCAAGGCATCATCGTCGACAGACACCAGCCGCGCGTAACACAGATAGGCCAGCTTGAAGTCGTACGAGGTCGTCGCGTAGCGCGGATCGATGTTGCGCGGCGGCTGCTCAATCAAGACCACCAGCTCGTCCTTGGGAATGCGCTGACGACGACATCCCGTCGAGGACAACAGCAGGAGCACCCCGATCCAGCACGCGAAGCTGGCAAAAGCACGCCAGATCTGGCCCGATTTGGTAGGCTGCCTGTATGTCCTTGGTCCCGGTTTACCGTCACAAAGCTGGAAAGTGGAAGGATCTGCGGTCCACGTCTTCCGCTCGGCTCTGCATTGGACTTTTGGCGGGTCTGCTCGGTGGACACGCGGCATCGGCATCGCCACAACGAGTGGGCGACGGTCCACAGCCGGTGACCTCGGGGCTTGCACACGCATCAGCAACCGTATCGGACCGCCACGCTACAGCAGCCTTCGGGAGCGGGCCAGTTTTCGCTCAAGCGGCCACGGCTCCGTCTCTTGCGACATCGGCAAGTCCGACGACGACTGCACCAGCGCTGGCCCCAGCGAGCCCGACGCCAGCAAGCGGCACGACGCCAAACGGACAGCCGATTCCCACCGAGCAAGAAAAGTCGAGTGGCGGTCCTGCGCTGCCACCGCTCACCGCGCCGCCTACCGACGTGGGTCTGCGCAAAAAGTGGCTCGAGCAGCGGGTTGATTTGCTCCTCAATGTGCTCTTGCCGGGACGGAATCGGATTGGCATCGCGGTCCTCGACCTCGATAGCGGCCAGCTGCTGTACGGCAAAAACGCCGACCTGCAGATCAACATCGCGTCGAACGTGAAGCTGTTCACGACGGCGGCGGCGCTGACTCTGCTCGGTCCCGAGTATCGCTACAAGACGGTGCTGTATGGCGATCGCGACAAAACGGACAAGCCGGGAGAGTGGAAGAACCTGTATCTGCGCGGCTATGGCGACCCGTGGCTGTCGACGGAAGATCTGTGGAAGCTGACCAATGAGCTGACGGTGCGCGGCGTCAAGCGCGTGAAGGGTGACATCGTCATCGACGACACCTTCTTCGACGAGCAGCGAGTCGGGCCGGCGTTCGAGCAGAAGAACCAGGACTCGGCGTACCGTGCGCCTCAAGGGGCGGTGTCGCTCAACAACAATGCGATCACGGTGCGGGTCCTGCCGGCGCTCGTCGAGGGACAGCCCGCGCGGGTGATCGTCGATCCGGGCTCTGCCTACATTGCGCTGACCAACGAGGCACGCACCGTCGGAAATGGCCGCACCAGCTTGATTGTCGAGGCCAGCGAAGAAAAGGACGCCGTGCCCGGTCGCGAGCGGACGATGGTTCGCGTTCGCGGCACCATTCGGACCAGCGAAAGCTCCGGCATCGACTTCCACAAGCGCGTCGCCCATCCCGACCTGTATGCCGGCGCCACACTCATCGACTTGCTCAGCAAGCGCGGCATCCAGGTCGTCGGCAAGGTCAGTCGAGGGACGGCCCCACCGACCGCGCAGTTGCTCGACACGCACCACTCCCAGCCGCTCGGGGTGCTGGTACGCGACATCAATAAGCGATCCAATAACTTCACGGCCGAGCAAGTGCTCAAGACCCTGGGCGCGGACTCGTCGGGCAAGCCTGGCTCGTGGCAAAAAGGCATCCAGGCGGTGAGCCGATACCTCGAGACGCTGGGCATTTTGCCGGGGCGATACCAGATGGTGAATGGCTCGGGTCTGTTTGATAGCAACCGCTTTTCCGCCACGCAGGTGGTGACGCTGCTGCGCGCGGCCTATCGCGACTTTCGGATCGCTGCCGACTTTGTCGCCTCGCTGGCTGTTGCTGGTGCGGATGGGACGATCGCTCATCGACTCGGAGGCACGCCCGCCGATCGCTATGTCCGCGCCAAGACCGGCACGTTGAACGGCATTTCTTGTCTTTCTGGCTATGCCGGCACGCCACTGTCGTCCCAGCAGCCGATCCGCCCTCCGCTGGCGTTTTCGATCTTGGTCAACGACGTGGACGAAGCGGGCGGAACGGGAACGGCCAAGCGACTGCAAGATGCCATTGTCGAAACCCTCGTCGCGTTCCACGGCACCCCGATGACTCCAGCCAAGTAGCCGCAAAAAGCAGTGGCGGAGTCGTCGGGAAGGGTTTAGAACGCCGACATGTCTGTCCTCGACCGTCTGCTGCACCGCCCGCGTGCGCTGCTCGGTGTGGCGTTGCTGCTGTCGCTGCTCATCTCGCCGCTGCTGCGTCGTCTGAATCTGCACGGCGATCTACTCGACCTTCTGCCTCGCTCGTCTCAAGCCGCGCAAGCATTTGCCTCGTACAGCAAGCACATGGTCGCCAGCCAAGAGCTGGTCGTGCTGGTGACGTGCGCCGATTCAAACACGCTCATCGACTTCGCCGAGAAGTACGCCAAAGAGCTGACCGAGCTGCCGGATGTCGCGCAGGTGACGCATCGGATCTCGGGTCAGTCGCTGCGCTACTTGCGTGACCATCTTTTGCTCCTGCTCGATGACGATGACATTGCCGAGCTGGGACGGCGGCTACAGCCCGAAGCGCTTGCCCAGCGAAGTGCCGAGCTGCGCGGCCTGCTGTCAGCCCCCGGTGGATCGGCAATGGCGCCGATCTTGACAGCCGATCCGCTCGACTTGGTGCCGCTTTTGACCCGGCGGATGGGCACCGGGCTCAAAGTCGATGCCACGTCAGGATATCTGCGCACTGCCGATGGAACCGCCCTGCTGATCAAGGTTCGCCCGCGCTTTGCCCCGCTCGATTGGGAGCGCGATCGAAAGCTGATCGCAGACGCTGGTGCGCTCGCTCGCAAGCTGGGTGGCGAGGTCAGCGAGTCTCAGTTTGGCAACGCCAAGACTCCCAAAGTCGCGTTTACCGGCGCGTACGCATTTCCGCCGTTTTTCCGCCTGTGGATTGAGCAAGACATGACGCTGTCGACAGTGCTCTCCATCGGCGCGGTGTTGGTGCTGTTCGCGACGTTTTTCCGATCGCTGCGGATCTTGCCGTGGGTGATCTTGCCGCTCGGGCTCGCCGGAGTCTGGACTGCTGCGATGGCGGCGCTGCTGTTTGGCCGGATCAGCGGGGTTTCGCTCGCGTTTGCGACAATCCTGATCGCCATTGGCATCGATCTACCGATCCAGCTGTATTCGCGACTGCGTGAGGAGCTGGCGCTGGCCGAGGCAGATGGTCGCAGCACTGCCGAAGCCGTTCGCTACACCACCGTGACGATGGCGGGAGCTTCTGTGGTCGCGACGCTCGGACCGGCGGCGGTGTTTTTTGCCTGTGGCCTGTCCGATTTTGGCGGGCTCAATCAGCTCGGGATGCTGGCGGGACTTGGGCTGTGCCTCAACTGTGTGGCGATGCTGACGGTGTTTCCGGCGCTGCTGTTGGTGCTACCGACTCGGCTGTGGCATGTGCCCAAAGCGCTGGCGCAGAGCCGCCGATCGCTGGTGACCGAGCTGGGGATGTGGATCGCCAGACATCCGCGCCCGATCTTGCTCTTGGCGACGGGACTCTTGCTGTTGGCACTGCCCCAGGTGTTCCAGGTTCGCGTCGCGCACGATCTGCTGAGCATCGATCTGGGAGAGATGCCACCCGCGCGCACGCAGGCCGAGATCTCGCGTCGCTTCGGGGAGCAGCAGCGCTTTTTGGTGACGCTGGTCGAGTCGCCTGATCCCGACGACGCGCTCTATCGCGCCGAGCAGTGGCAAAAAGAAGCCGCTCGGCTGCTGGCGCGCTCCGAGCTTGTGGGTTACGAGGGCATCGGCACGCTGGCACCGTCGCTGCGGACCCAAAAAGAGCGTCGACTAAAGCTGGCCTCGCTGCACCTTCCCGAGGGGGCGATCCGGCTGCGTGATGCGCTGGAGAAGGCTGGCTTCGACTCGACCGCGTTTGCCGATTTCCTCGCGCTGCTCTCCCAAGATCCCAGCAAGTTATCGTCGCTACAGCTAGACGATCTGGCGAGCAGCGAGCTGGGCTTTCTGGTCCGCAGTCACGTCGCGGATATCAGCGGTCCCAAGGCTCGGCGAATGGTCGCGCTGTATCTGTTTGCTCCGGCGGATCAGCGGCTTGCCCAGACGGTGGAGCAGCTGGAACGCAGCGCCCAAGGCTCGCTCGGAGGCCAGATTACCGGTATGCCGCTGCTGGAAGTACAGCTACGTCGGCTGCTCGAGCGCGATCTGCTGCGCATCACCCTCGCCTCGCTGCTGCTGGTGACGCTGCTCTTGGTGGTGTACTACCGACGGCCGCGTCCAGTGCTGGCGGTGCTGTTGCCGCTGTCGCTCGCGTGGGTCCTGTTCGGAGCCAGCCTGGTGCAGCTCGGCATTCCGCTTCACCTATATAACTTGCTGGCCGTGCCGCTGGTGATTGGCTACGGCATCGACGATCACATCTTCCTCGTCCACCGCTATCAGACCAGCCGCGACATCCGCACCGCGCTGACGACGGCCGGTCGAGCGATCGTGCTGACCACGCTGTCTACCGTCGCTGGCTTCCTGGCGCTGCTCATCGCTCACTTTCCCGGGCTGCGGCAGTTTGGCGTCAGTGGAGCGCTGGCGGTGGTGCTGTGTCTGCTGGCGGCGTTGCTCGTCTTGCCGGCGCTGCTGACCCTGCTCTGGCCCGCCCCCACCCAATCGGGCACGAGCTAGCCCAACCAGAGCGAGTTTTTTTTCCGCAAGTTCGCGAAATCAGACAACTTTTCCAGACACCTACCGACAACGACACACCATGTCGATGCGCGTTTGGTTATCGTCGTTCCGTGTACAAGCATGTTTGCTCGTTGCTCTTTCTGCTGGCCCTGCTGACTGCTTCAGCGCAAGCAGCCGACCTGACGGTGACGTTTGTGTCGTGCGGCCAAGGCGATGCGGCGCTGATTGTTTCCCCGACTGGCAAGACGGTGCTGGTCGATGGCGGCCCGCCGGAAGGGACCGAGCGGCTGCTGCAAGTGCTCAAAAAGCGCCAGATCAGTGCGATCGATCTCGTCATCCTGAGCCACCCGCACCTCGATCACCTGGGCGGACTGGCGCAAGTGGCGAAGAGCATGCCGGTGCGAATGTTTCTCGATGCCGGGTTTCCAAGTACGTCGCCGCCCTACAACAACCTACTTCGGGTCTTGGCAGAGCGCGGAGTTGCAGTGAAAAACGCCACGCTCGGTCGCAACATCGACCTGGGCGATGGCGCAACGCTGACGCTGCTGGGGCCGCCGAGCCCGTTTTTGGCGAACACTCGCTCGGATGTGAATGCGAACTCGGTGGTGGCACGACTGCAGTGGCGAGGCCGAACGGTGCTGTTCACTGGCGACGCCGAGCCCGAGGCCGAGCGGTTCCTGCTCGAGCAACACGGCAAAGACCCGGAGCTTCTGCGCAGCGAGCTGCTCAAAGTGGCGCATCACGGGGGTCGCTACTCGTCGACAGCGCCGTTTTTGCGCGCCGTCTCGCCTCGATTGGCGGTCATCTCATCAGGAGTCGGCAACGACTACGGTCACCCCACTGCCGAAACGATGACGCGGATTCAAGCCGTCGGGGCGACCCTCTATCGAACCGATCTGCAGGGCGATATCACCGCACTGAGCCACGATGGTCAGCCCTGGCAGGTCACGGCCGAAGCAGCACCTCCGGTCGCCAAAGCCAGCCATGGCAGCTCGACGACGCCAGCGCCAAGCCTCGTAAGCAGCTCGCCACCAGCCGCGCCAACCCCCGCCACCCCGATCGAGGAGGGATTTGTCGCCAGCCGCAACTCGAAGGTCTTTCATCGACCGAGCTGTCCGTCAGTCGCTCTCATCTTGGCGAAGAACCGAGTCAGCTTTGCCAGCCGCGCCGCCGCTCTCGCCAGCGGCCGCCAGCCATCAGGAGACTGCAGTCCATGAGCCCCATAAGCAATCAGCTGCCCGCCCAGCATGAGCTACAAGCGTTTGTCGACTCGATTGAGTCCGGAGTCGTGAAGCTGCTGCTGCAGGATGCGAAGGGTGAGTGGCACGGCCATTTGTTGCCGGAAGCGGTGCTCCCCCCGAACACCAAAGAAGGATCGTGGCTGCGGCTGGGTATCGCGCCGATTGACCCGCCGCCAGGGATGGACCCAAGGCCGGTCCGCCGCTCGCTGTCGGAAACCGACACCGGCGAGGACTTCTCGCTCTAGCCTACGGTTCCTCGGTACGCGGGGTGGCGCTGCTCGGACTGTCGTCGGCTTCGCTGGTCACCGGAGTCTGGGTGCTCGGCGGCTCGCTGCCCTGCCCTTCATCAAGCACCGCCATTGCAATCACCAGTGCTCGCTTCACCCGACTGAGCTGATCTTCATCCGCCACCAGTCGCTGGTACGCCCGCTGCACTTGCAGCTCGAGGCTCGTTAGCTCTGCCTTCAGCTCGCTCTCACGCTGCACCCGACCCTGAACTTCGGTTTGCAGCGCTGCTAGCTCGGCCTTGGTTTCGTCAAAGCGAATCCGCAGGCCACCCAGGCTTGACTCAGTCGCTGCATAGCGCCCACGCAGCTCACCAAGCTGCTGCTCCAGCGTCGCGACCTGCCGACCCAGCACCTCGCGCTCACTTGCCAACAGCTGCTGCAGCTGCTCGTACTGAGCCTGATGCCGCGCCTTGTTTGCCAAGAGCTCTGCGGCGGCGGCCTGCTCGGCGTCCCGAATCAGCCGTGCCTGCTCACTGCGCAGCGCATCCAGCTGTCGGGCCTGCTCGGTCGATTGACTCGCCTGTAGGTCGATGTGCGACTGCTGCAGCCGCGCCAGCTCGCTGTGATGAGCCTGAGTCAGCTCGTGGACCGCCTGAGCGTGCTGTCTTTCTGCCGACTCACGGGCGGTATGCAGTGCCAGCTCCAGCTTTTGCGCCCAGTCTTCCGCCTGCCGGGCCAGCTGCTCGCGATCTTGGCTCGCCTGCCGCTCGGAAGTTTGCCGGAGCGCTTCCAGCTGCTCACGAAGGCTCGCCAGCTCCGCATCCCGCTCCGCCGTCAGCTTCTGAAGCTTCTCGTTGTACGTTCGCTGCTCATTGTCGAGCGCTTGTTCTGCGGTGGCGATCTGCTCGGACAGTCGCTGCTGATACTGCGCTTCGAGCCGCGCTTGCGCCTCGCGATGTTGCTCTTCCACGGCTCGCTGCGTCGCTGCAAAGCTGACCCGCTCTGCCGAGAGCGCCGCTTCCGCCTCTGTCCGCACGCGCACAAGCGCTGCTCCATGCTCCGTGTCCAGCCGCTCGCGCTCTGCCAAAAGCGTCGTCAGCTGCTGGGCATGCCCGTCGAGCAGTCGCTGCTTCTCTTCCGCAAACTCGGCCAGCAGTCGCCCCGCCTCGCCTTCGAGTCGCTTGCGCAAAAGGGCGATGTCTTCATCCGCGCGCAGCTGCTTCTTTTGGGCGTCCTCCAGCCGACCCTTGAGTCCCTTTTCCCGCTCGAGGAACTTTTCGCGATCGACCGCCAGCGCCTCGAGCTTCTCTTGCAGCCCCAGCTGTTCTCGCTCCAGCGTCAGATAGCGCTCTTCCGCCTCGCGACGCTTGTGCTCTTGCTCACGCGCCTTTTCACGGGCGTCGAGGATCTGCCGCTCTTTGAGATCCGCCGCATCGCGCAGATCGAGGATGTCCTTGTCCTTCTTGTTGATGATCTCGCGCAGGTGGATGACCTCGCGATCGCGCAGCAGCGCCGCACTCTGGCTCTTCTGCTGACGGGCATCGTCTAGCTCACCTCGCTCATCGGCCAGCAGCTTTTGCTCGGCCAGCAGTCGATCGCGATCTTCGGCAAGCCGCTGACGCTCGCTTTCCAGTCGCTGACGCTCGCTTTCCAGCCGTTGCAGCTCGATTTCCAACGCTTCGCGCTGACTGCCGAGACGACGCTGCTCGATCTGCAAGCTGTCTCTGGCCTCCTGCGTCGACGCTCGCTCTGCGTCACGACTCGCCTGCTCGGCTGCCATGCGATCGAAGCTGGCCAGCAGCTGATCGCGCTCACGGATGAGCTTGTCACGCTCTTCATTCCAGCGAGCCGCCGCTTCCGCTAGCTGCGCCGTCAAAAGCTCCTGGCCGGCCTGGCTTTGCAGCTGCTCGCGATCGGCTGCCAGCGTATTTTTCTCGACCACCAGCTGATTTCGCTCAGCGACCAGTCCATCCCGCTCTTGGAGGACCTTGGCCTGTTCTCGCTGAAGCTCCGTCCGCTCTCGCTGCAGTCGATCCCGCTCGCTAAACAAAAAGTCGCGCTCCGAGGCAAGCTGATCGCGCTGCTCATGCCAATACGCCGCTTGCGCCAGGGCATCTTGGAGCCTTTTTTGCGACACATCGAGCGCCTGCTGCAGTGCCCGTGCATCGACTGGCGGCGCCTCGCTGGAACTCTCGATCGCAATCAGCTTCGTTGGCCCATCGGTCCCAGTATCCGCCGTCGCAGCGCTCACCTGGGGCCGCTCACTGATCGTCGCAGTCAGCCCCGGCAGTCGCGTGTCAGCAGCCGATCGCGCCCCGCTTGGAGTCGTCCGCGAGGTCTTGGTTTCCGGGCCACCGAGCGCCGCAAACGCCGACTCCGTCTCTTCATCGAAGTCATCGTCGCCATCACCAAACGGCTGTGACTCTGCCTGAGCGCCGTTACCGACGATCTCTTCCTCGACAATCGCATCGTCAACGGACAGCTCTTCGATCGATGTCTCGTCGATCGCTTCGACATCTTCCGTCGACTGCAAGCCAATCAGCGCATGAACCCGTCCCAGCAGCTCGTCGATGCTGTACGGCTTGAGCAGATAGTCTTCGGCCCGCGTCCGCAGCTTCTTGTGGTCTTCGATGTCCTTTTCCGTCGCTTCCGCCGACGTAACGATCATCGGAATCGAGCCGTACTGCGCGGTCTTCTTGATCCGATTGCACAGCGCCCAGCCGAGCCGCTTCGGGTCAATGCAGAGCAAAATCAGCTCCGGGAAGAGCTGCGGCCCCGAGAGCAAGTCGTTTCCATCGGCAAACAGCTGGACCTTGAAGTGGTAGTTGGCGAGCACAGCGCGCAGCCGCTCGCTCAGTACCGGATCGTTGTCGATGATGAGCACCAAGCGCTCGGCCCTGACCTTGCTCATGTTCTCCCCTTAAGTGACCCCAAGCGGGCCACCCATGCTTCCTATCACAGAGCGACCGGCGCTGGGCGGGCAAACGTACCGACGCAGCGAATGAGGAGGATGAGCCCAGGCACGCCAACCTCCCGTCGCAGGCCAGCGCACACACGGGCACCCCTCGCAGGTTACTTGCGGCTGCTGTGATACGGATCGAAAGGGATCTCGGAGCCGCGCTCGCGTCGAAAGTCCGCTAGCTCCTCGCTGGTGTAGGCCTCGAGGCTGCCTTCGGGAAGGTAGGTGCGAATGAAGTCCTCGACGGCATCACGACCGCGCTTGCCGAGCACATCTTCCTTGGAATCGGAGCAGTCGGACCACTTCTCGAATAGCTCTCGTCGCCGAGCGACTGCCGAACGACCGCTGTTCCAGATCGCACGCAGCTCTCGGCCAAAGCTGGCCATCGCCTGTTCGCGTCGCTCTTGAATCGAGCGCTTGCGCAAGTCGTTGCGCAGCTTGTCGGAAAACTCCATAAAACGGCGCTTTTCAGCGGCGTACGGATCTTGTTTGGCACCGCGCATCGCCAGATCGGTCAGATCAAACGAGAAGGTGCCGCCTTTCTGAAATCCGATCGGAAAGCGGTTCTCGAAGTCGATCGAGCCGTCGGACTTGATGTGGGCAATGAAGTTCTTCGTCTCTGACTTGTAGCCGCCGTCTTTGTCGGCGAGAAGTACGAACGTGGGTTCCTTCTTCTCCTCGAGACGCTCATCCTTAAACAGACGATCGGGCCCCTTTGGAATCGCCGAGTTGGGACCAGGACCACCGACGACGCCGCTCAGGCTCTTCGGAAACAGCACCAGCGGACCCTTCGGCAGGCTCACCGGGCCTTCGCCGGGAGCACTCGGCGGCTGAACCGGCACTGCGATTGCCGAGCTACCGGCTGACGCATCCTCAGGACGCTGCACCGGCTGAAGCTCTTTGGGAAGTCGCGTCGCTGGCTCGGTCCGCATCGCCAGCTGTGGTTTGTCGGGAAGCGGCGTCGGAGGCTCCGGCGGCGGCGTCGGTGCAGGCGCGGGCTTGCGAATCACCACATCCACCGTGATCGGACCGGTCTTGCGAGGCCCGAGCGGCAGCGGATGACGGTAGGCGTAGACAGCGAGTCCCGCATGAAGTCCGACGGCAATGAGCACAGCACCGCTCATTCGAGCACCGCCAAGATCGACTGGACTTGGCCGCTTTCGCACGGCAGCGGCGGGGAAATCGTTCTGTCTTCTGCTCATCGTACGCGCACTATCGAAAACTATTGCACAGCTTGCGGAGCGACGCAGCTTTCATCCACGCACGGTCCGCGTAAGCACAACAGAGCGGCCAAGCCTGCTCGGCGCCGCAACCAATATCGATTATCGAGGGAAGAGTCTTCAGCAAAGGCAGGCAGAAGCGGTTACTTCTTCTTCGGACACTTGATCGCGATGTCTTTGCTCTCGGTGGGCGTGTAGTCAAACTCGGTCGGCTTGCAGCCAGGCGTCGCGATCGTGAAGTGGATCTTGCTGTCGCTCTTCTCGATCTCTTCGTCGAACACCGGCTTGGTTCCCAGCGAGGTACCGTCGCGCTTGAGGTTGATTGGCTTGTTGGCCACGACCTTGAGCTTAAACTTCGGCTTCTCTTTGGGCTCTTCCGGCACCGGCTTGGGCTTCGGCTTCTCGGCGACTGGAGGTGGCTTGTCGGCATCTTTGTCACCGCTTGCCACCCAGCGAAATACCAGCGCGCCAATCGGAGCGAGGAGCGCCAGCACAAACAGGATGATGAACAGGTTGCGACGACTGCTCTTGCGCTCGGGTGCAACCCCCGAAGAGGAGACGTGTGGTGCCGTCTGATCGGGAGAGCGTTCCCCCGACTGAGAGATCCCCGGTGCCGAGGCAGGCCCTGGACGACCATACGGCGACAGCATCGGGGAAGACTGCCCAATCGCTGGCGTTTGGGACATCGACATCGGCCGCTGCGGGTCCATCATCTGCCCCGGCGCCATGTCTCCGCCTGGCTCAACGAGAACGGTCCGCTTGTCTGCCAAGTCGTCGTCTTGATCGAGGCTGATCATGCCACCGCCACGCTGCGGAGGTCGCGACGCTGGACCACCAACACCGGTCTGTCGACCCACGTTGCCCGTCGAACGACCGGGCGTCGGAGTGTTTGCGCGTCTGAAGTGCCCCGACGCTGCCGGCTGATCATTCAGGGTCATCGGGTCTTCGTCTTCGGCATCATCTGTCCGATAGACCTGACCGTTTTTGCGAATCTCGCGAACCTGGACGAGCACTTCGTTGGCGTCGCTCGGCCGCTTCGCGCGATCACGCTCGAGCATCCGCTGCAGCAGCGAGTCCATCTGCTCGCTAAAGTTCTTGTTGGGCGCAATCGCTGACAGCTTGGGCGATTCCTTGCGGAGCCGCTGCGCCAGCACTTCCATGCCGTCTTCACCCGTGAATGGCGCCCGACCGGCCAGCATCTCGAAGAGCAGCAGACCCAGGGCGTACACGTCGCAGCGTGAGTCGATAGGCTGGATACCAAGTGCTTGCTCGGGCGCCATGTAACGCGGCGTACCGAGTCGAAGCTCGGGCCGGGTCAGCTGATCTTCTGGCGCCGAGGTGCCAGGGTCGAGCAGCTTGGCCAGCCCGAAGTCAAGAACTTTGACCACTTCACCAGCCGCGTCGAACTTGGCAATGAAGATATTGTCTGGCTTGAGATCGCGGTGCACAACGCCGACTTTGTGGGCAGCACCAAGCGCACCGGCCATGGACTCAAACGCATCGAGCGCCTGATCAATCGTGAACGCTGGCTCTCGACGCAGTCGCTGGCGAAGAGTCTCGCCCGCGAGATACTCCATCGCCAAATAGAGGATTCCTTCGTCCTCTCCAAAGTCGAAAATGGTGATGGCGTTGGGGTGGTTGATGAGACTGGCGGCCTTCGCCTCGCGCTTGAAGCGCTCGGTGACGCCTTCCTGCCCTGCCAGGTCCACCCGCAAGACCTTGATTGCGATCTCGCGGTTAATCGGCGCCTGGATGGCCTTATAAACGTGGCCCATCCCACCAGAGCCGATAGCCGACTTGATCGTATACCGTCCGCCGATGGTCTTCCCGATCAGCGAGGACGCATTCGCTTTCCCTTGAGCAGCTTCGCCGGCCATCCTGATGCCAAAGCCATCTTATCCGATTTCAGGATTCGTAGGCTATAGGGCATCTTGGCAAAAGTGCGAGGTTCGTTTGGCAGGTCGGCTGGCAGACTGTGGCAGGGCGAAAGTTCCTGCCGGTGAGCTGGCAGAAAACCCGTCAGCACCTGGAGGCCCGAGCGACTTGATGGCCGGGAAGCTTGAAAAGGCGAAGGGGTCGAGGGGAAACGACGGAGCGTATGGAGCGCAGGCGACAGGTCATCACCGAACGGCGAGCCGAGTTACTGCATGCTGCCAGCGGTAATCCAGGCTACCCAGTCAGTGGCCTGGGCATCGTTCAGGTTCTTGGTGTGGGCGACCGCCATTCCGCCGGCACTTGGGGTGTACATTCCACCCTTGCCAACGACGATCAGCGAGGACTGATCCGGCGCGGTCTTGTTGATGAGGTTGTTCGTCATCAGGTTGGTGTAGGTGGTGGCCGCGTTTGCAGCATCAATGGTGAACTTCTTGGCAGCCACTCCACCGGTGTTGTGACATGAGCCGCACGCGCCCTTCATCTGCGGGTAGATATCGGCGGTGAACGTCTTGGTGGTGGGCTCGGTGGTGTTATCGCAAGCGGACAGCATCATTCCGAGGCCAAACACACAGAGTAGCCGCTGGGCACAGGTCGCAAGATACATGGACTCTCTCTCCTCGCTGTTGGTTTTGGGGACTAGTTCTAGTTTAAGACCCGCTTCAGAAGTCATCCTAATCCAGGAGCCGATGGCCCGAAGCGCAATGAGCCAAGCTCACCGTCTGAAAAGGCACGTCTCGGCACGATTTTGCCACGCGCGGAGCGGCCCGGTCAGAACTAGTATCACTCGGCTGCATTGTCTTGTTAGCACCACATTCTGCCGAGCAAGTCAAACACTTCGCCCACTTTACCGTGGAATGCCGCGCTGTGTCATCTGCCGCGATCGACGATCTCCGCAGCCTTCAAGCTTCACATTCTCCGCTTCCAATCGGGTATAGACGACATTCGGCGAGGGTGTAAGCAGCCAAAATCGGAAGCTTTTCGTCGCTTCGCAGAAGCGGGCTTGACGGCAGGACTTGCGTGCTTACCTTCGCACCTGAAAAACGAAACACTCGAAACCAGATAGCGAACAACTTCTGAGGAATCGCCCGGAGGCAAACGAACATGGGAAAAATCATTGGAATCGACCTTGGCACGACCAACTCTGTCGTCGCCATCATGGAAGGCAAGGAACCCAAGGTCATCGTCAACGAGGAAGGCGGGCGGCTGACTCCGTCAGTAGTCGGCTTCGACGAAAAAGGTGAGATCCTGGTCGGCCAGGTCGCACGCCGGCAGTCGATCACCAACCCCGAGAACACGGTCTACTCGATCAAGCGCTTCATGGGCCGCAAGGCGTCTGAGGTCAGCGATGAGCAGCGCCGCGTACCTTACAAGGTCGGACCAGCGAGCAATGGCGACGCATCGGTCGAAATCCGAGGCAAGCGCTACTCGCCCCAGGAGATCTCGGCCAAGGTGCTCGGCAAGCTCAAGCGTGCGGCCGAAGACTACCTTGGCGAAAAGGTCACCGAGGCAGTCATCACCGTTCCGGCCTACTTTAACGATGCGCAGCGGCAAGCCACCAAGGACGCGGGCCGCATTGCCGGCCTGGATGTGAAACGCATCGTCAACGAGCCAACCGCAGCCGCGCTGGCGTACGGGCTCGACAAAGGCAAGGACCACCTGATCGCGGTCTACGACTTCGGTGGCGGGACGTTCGACATCTCGATCCTTGAAGTCGGCGAGAAAGTCGTCGAAGTCGTGTCGACCAACGGTGACACCCACCTCGGCGGCGATGACATCGACATTCGCATCATGGACTGGCTGATCGCCGAGTTTAAGAAGGACACCGGCATCGACGTGAGCCGAGACAAAATGGTCCTGCAGCGTCTCAAAGAGGCGTCCGAGAAGGCCAAGATCGAGCTGTCGACGGTTGCCGAGACGGAGATCAACCTACCGTTCCTTACCGCCGATGCGACTGGACCGAAGCACCTTCAGATCAAGCTCTC
The DNA here is from genome assembly GCA_016794465.1 of Myxococcales bacterium. Classification (GTDB taxonomy): domain Bacteria; phylum Myxococcota_A; class Polyangia; order Palsa-1104; family JAEUJZ01; genus JAEUKA01. The sequence goes on from JAEUKA010000018.1 coordinate 102,099, forward strand.
GCGCAGCAAGCTCGAGAAGATGATTGAAGACTTCGTGATGCGCTCGCTGGAGCCGACGAAGAAGGCGCTGTCCGATGCCGGCAAGAAAGTCGAAGACATCGGCGAGGTCGTTCTCGTTGGTGGTTCGACGCGCATCCCGCTGGTTCAAAAGGTAGTCCGCGAGTTCTTCAAGAAAGAGCCGCACAAGGGTGTAAACCCCGACGAGGTTGTGGCGCTCGGCGCTGCGGTGCAGGCCGGCGTTCTGTCGGGCGAGGTCAAGGACATCCTGCTCCTTGATGTCACGCCACTGACGCTGGGCATTGAGACGCTGGGCGGCGTGATGACTCCGATGATCCCGCGCAACACCACCATCCCGACCAAGAAGACGGAGACGTTCTCGACGGCGGCAGATGGTCAGACGACGGTCGAGGTCGTGGTCACCCAAGGCGAGCGGCAGATGGCTCGCGACAACAAGATCCTCGGGCGATTCCACCTTGATGGCATTCCGCCAGCCCAGCGTGGCATTCCGCAGATCGAGGTCACGTTCGACATCGACGCCAACGGCATCGTCAACGTCTCGGCCCGCGACAAGAGCACCAGCAAAGAGCAGAAGATCACGATCAGCGGCAGCTCGGGTCTGACCGAGGCCGAGATTCAGCGCATGGTCCGCGACGCCGAGTCACACGAAGCGGAAGACAAGGCCCGCAAAGACGCGATCGAGGCCCGCAATCACCTCGACAGCGCGGTCTATCAGGCGGAGAAGCTGGTGGCCGACAACCGCGACAAGCTTCCCGAGGCCGATCGGGCCGAGGTCGAGCGCGAGATCGAAGCGGCCAAGAAGGTCCTGGAGCAGCACAAAGAGTCGCGCGATGCGGCAGCCGCCACGGCGCTCAAAGAGAGCGAAGAGAAGCTCAAGAAGGCGCTCTATAAGATCGGCGAGATGATGTACCGCAGTGCGCAAGGTGCTCAGGGAGCCCCAGGTGCCGACCCGACGCAGGAAGCTCCTCCTTCCGGTGGCGCTCGCGGCGGCAAGAAGGACGACGGCGTCATCGACGCAGAGTTCACCGAAGAGCAGAAGTAACTGCCCACTCTGGCGTGCCCAGCGACTGGGCCGTCTGCCCTCCCCCTCCCCGCTCGTTTCGCTGTTTCCTTTCCCGCCGTACCGACTGAGCCGCTCCGCCACGCGGGGCTGCTCGCGGCTATTTCTCGGCAATCAGCAGCAGGCTCACCGACAGGTCTTGGTGGACATTACCAAGCCCTGAAATGTAGCCCTGCTCACCAAACGTACACATACCGAGCAGCGGAATCTCGCCCATCGCCCGCCCAAGCTGCGTCCGCAGACCCTCGTGCAGCGCCGAACCGACCGCCCCCGCACACCCCGCACAATAAATGAGGATCGCCGCCCTGACCTTCTCGGGCCGCAAGCCGCGCATCGTCCGTTCGTACAGCTCAGCAAGCACGCGGGTCAGGCCCTCGACGGTCCCCGACATCATGCAGACCTCGTCGCCGAGCCGAATCCGCGCAAAGAGATCGATGCTGTGATCCTCGACGTGAACCTGCGCCGGGTGAATGGTCACATAGTGCTCGCCCAGCGACGTTTGGTGCCGGAGCGCCAGCGGGCGGAGCGCGGTCTGCGCCAAGATGTTGCCCCCCTCGGCTAGCTGTAGCGCCAGGCTGTCATCAAGCCAGGCATTGAGCACCTCTGCCGCTGGTTTTCCATCGAGACTGGTCATGCGCCGATCGTGGCCCGCTGTGACCGTAGCCCGGTGCGAAGTGGCAAGAAACGGCGCGAGCAGTGCGCCACTGAAGTCCACATCCCCACACAGAGCCGCGACGGAGACAGCATCCTTTTCGGCCCCGGCATCGGTAAACACGGACCACTCGCCGACGATCGCGTGATCGGCCGCACTGCCACCGAACGCAGGCACGTCGGGCAGGACCTCGGCAATTCCCGCCAGCGTGTCTTCCTCTCGACCGGGTGAGCTGTTGAAGAGCAAGACCCTCGGTGGCAGTGGTCCGTGCCCAAGCTGCTCGGCGGCGCGACGACCGGCGGCCCGAGCATCCTCGCCAAGCACAGCGTATCCGACGGCAAAACCAATGTCTCGCTCGGCGGCAAACAGCAGAATCCCAACCACGCCCTCGCCGCTGGCGACAATTCCTTCCTTGGCCAAAACGCCCAGTGAGGTCGTGACACCATGCACCAGCACCGACGGCAGCAAACGACGAACCGCTGCAAACACCGCCGCTGCCGAGTGTTCAACGGTGGCAGTGACGACAGCCAGTCCAGGGGCAAGTCCACCCAGGGAGGAGGCGGCGGCACGTACCGCCTGCTCGACGGCGGCTTGGGTATCAGCGAGTGTACTTGTTCCAAAACCAGCCCGTAGCTGCGTCATCGTCATCCCCTTTGACTGCGGCATTACCGTGTAAGTTCCTCGTCGAGATCGCTCAGATCGCGAGCGCTCAGCAGGCTCTTGAGTGCGGCACGCACCTTGCGCAAGTGTTGTGGATCGTCGCTGCTGTCTCGGGAATATTTCCGCACCGGCACCCCGGAGATCATGATGAGTCGACTCACCGCAAACGGAGTCAGCCGAGCCTCGACAAACGCCACAATTTGAAAGATCTGACTGTCCATACTTACTTCTTCTATCACCGAATGTCCGACGCTCGCTTCGTCGGGAAAGCGCCGAACCGCGCAACCTAGCTGCTCAGACTCGACTCCAAAATGAGATGCAGCTCTTCGTCGGTGAGCACAATCGGATTGCTCCGCATGCTGCCCCCGCGAGCCTGCCGCACGACCTGCTCAAACTGCCGCTGCCGCGCCCCCTGATCGGCTAGGCCCAAAATCCCCAGCTCTTTGCGCAGAGAGGCGAGCCGCTCGACCGCCGCATCGACATCGTCGCTACCTTCGGTCAGCAGCTGGACGATCTCCGCCAGCCGAGCCCGTGCCGGACTCTGAGGCTGTCTCGACAGAAGAGCCTGCGCATTGACCCGAAACGTCGCCGGCAACAGACACGCGCAGCCATCCCCATGAGCCACATTGCAAAGCCCACCGAGCGGCGCGACCAAGCCATGCACCGCGCCCAGACCGGCATTGGCGAGCACGATCCCGCCCCACAAGCTGGTCAGCGCCAGCTGCTCATACATATCGGGATGCAGCGACGCCAGCCGACCACGAAAGCAGTCCGCCAGCCGATGCAGCGCCTGCCACAGAAGCCGAATGCCACGCAGCGCCAGCGCATCGGTGAGCGGCTGAGCGCCAGTGGACAGATAGCCCTCGATCAGGTGGGTCAGCGCATCCATCCCCGCCGACGCAGCCACCCGCTGCGGCGCCGTCGTCAGCAAGTCCGGATCGACGATCGCCACTTTGGGGATCATCAGATCGCTGCGCAGGCTGCGCTTGACCTGTAGCTCCGGCACTTTGAGCACACTGTTGCGCGTGACCTCCGAGCCACTGCCCGCCGTCGTCGGCACCGCAACCACCGGCAGCGGCACTTCTGCCAGCGCACGCGGCGTGCCTCGTCCGACATCTTCCAGATAGTCGATGCCAGCGCCCGCATTGGTTGCCAGTGCCGCTACCGCTTTGCCGACATCAAGGACACTGCCACCACCAACGGCAAGCACGACCTGACAGCCGGCAGCTTGGCACTGCTTCGCCAGCGAGTCTGCCTGATCGACCGTGGGCTCGGCGCTGACTGTGACGTGCTCGATGTGTTCGGCGCGCTCGGCCAGGGAAGCGGTGAGGGACGCCAGGACGCCACTCTTCGCAAGGGAGGCCGCCCCAGTGACCAAAAAGACGCGCCGCCCCAAGCCCGCAGCCAGACCAGCCGCGCGCCGATGTTCGCCTCGTCCGAAGAGAAGCTGCCCGGCACAGCGAAACTGAAACTGCATCGGCGCTAGCTCCATGGACTGGGGAACAGGCTGTGGTGCTTTTCGCCGATCCTCGGGCTGGCCATCATGTCGGCGACGGCGGCCTTCCAGGTCAGATAGTGCGCCGTCTGCTGATGCGATTTGAAGCCAGCCTCGTCGGGATAGACCTCATAGAGCGTAAAGCGCGTCGGATCTTCGTGATGCGCAAGGACATCGAAGCGCACATTGCCCGGCTCTTTGCGCGTGGCATGGGCATTGGCGAGGGTCGCCGCGATAAAGTCGCTGACTCGATCGGCGATGACGTGAATCCGAACTACCACGACATACATGGGACGACTCCGGATTACATCACGCGCCAGGTGGACTGGATCGGGCCAAAGGGCACGCCGAGGCGGCCGACCACCGGCAGGTTGACAAATACCGTACCCTCGGCTGCGACGGGGATGTCGAGTCCGTTGCGCTGCTTACGAAGCATGCCCTCGACGACCGGCTGAGCGACGTTTTGCAGGATACGCAGCGCCTGATCGATGCCCAGCGGGAACGCCAGGTTCAACTGGACATCGCCACCGGCTGGAATCAGTGACTTGCGCAGCTCGTTGACCAGCGAGCCATTGGCGAGTCCAACGATCAGGCCGGGAACCGCCGCAACGAAGTCTCGCATCGTGCGAATGCCACCATTTCCCGCCGTACACGCGCCCGGCTTGGCCTGCCCGGTACACGACGGCTCATTGGCCCCACACATGCTGACGCACACCGAGCCGAGCGCCTCGGAGTTTTGCCCCGGAAATAGCTTCAGCGCGAGCAGGATATCGAGCGCCGGCACCGGGATGTTGTTCGGGTTCTTGATCGTTACCGGGACCGCGAACTCAAACTCCAGCTGGTTCTGCGGCGGCGGCGAGCCGAGTCCGATCGTGCAGCCCATGCGCAGCATCCGATCGGTAATGACCTGCGGACAGTAGTACGCCGCCAGCGACTGCATCGATGGAGCCCGCACCAGCTGCGGACTGCCAGCCGTGACGACCGGCGGATTGGCTCGCTGCTGCTGGGCGCCGCTCCCAACGGCGTTTTGCACCATGCGGTTGAACATCGAGCAGCCGGGCACGACCGCGAGCAGGACAAGCAACCACGACGACAGGACCAACCGAGACAATCGCATCAAACTCTCTCCTTCAAGTGCGGCCAGATCCGCGAGCCGCTGCGCTCCCCATCTTAGGGGAAGCGGCTCGATTGTGGAACGCCGACCCCCGATGAGCAGCGAGCCGTACGTCGCGCCAATTTAGTTATTTAACTTACATGTAAAATTTCCAATAATTAGCACTGGGGACGTATGGGCGAACGTGGCTGGCTGATTCGTTGGAAGTGGGGACTGACCTCCGCGCTGCCGCTGGCGCTGGCGCTGCTGCTGGGACAGGCGCATGCCGCAGCCCTGCCCGAGCTGAGCGTCGACCAGCAGCACATCTTGCAAACCACCAGCGAGGAGAAGCCCTACGACGTGCGGCGTCACTTCCTGCGGTCGAATGAGCGTCGCCATGACCTGTTCTTCTCGGCGCTCGGTCGGCTGGGTGGTGGCTATCTGGGCGTCGGGGCCGACCAAAACTACACGCTCGCGGCAGTGGCACAGGCCGAGCTGGTCTTCTTGGTCGACATCGATGCCGAGGTGATCCGCTGGCACAAGATCTACGCGGCGCTGATTCCGCTGGCGGAGTCGTCGCAGGCGCTCGGAAAGCTGTTTCACCCGCGTGCGGAAGCGACGGTGCGCCACGCCTTGGAAACCCGCTGGGGCAGCGAGTCGGTCGAGCTGTGGCAGTCCTATCGTGTCTATCGCGGCATGATCAGCGCCCACCTTGGCCGGGAGCGGCAGATCTCACGCAATGGTCGAGCGGCAACGTGGCTGTCTGACCCGGTGCTCTATGGCCGCATCCGCGAGCTGATGACTGCCCGCCGGGTCATTGCTCGCGTCGGCGACCTGCATGGCGAGCGCACCCTCCTTGGCATCGGCCAAGCCGCCCGCTCTCTGCAAGTCACGATGCGCACGATCTATCTATCCAATGTCGAGCAGTGGTTTCGGTACTCGCCGCAGTTTCGGCGGAACTTGGTGCAGCTGCCTCACGATGGACGGACGGTCGTGCTGCGGACGCTCGCGCGTGGGGATGTGCCGGCGCCCCCGGAAGATCGCTGGCACTTCTCGGTGCAGACGCTGGATGAGTTCATTGCGCGCATCGACAGCCCGGTGCGACGACTGCGCCGCGTGCAGGATCTGATTCCGGACATGTCGCGGGCCCACCGACCGGGGGTGCGAGGTCTGTCTTGGCTGGGCCAGGTTCCCGATCCAATGCCCCGACCGTGGTCCGAGCTGCCCCCTCTGCGCGGCTTTCCGTAGCCGCAGCAGTGCTCGTCGGTCCGCATCCAAAACAGAGCCGCGCCATGCCGAAAAGGTTTGTGCGATACTGTGTAGTGAGCTGGAAAAGGCGACTGTCCGTCGCGCAGAATCTCGACTTGGGATCATGCAGTCAGGCGACATCATCGGGAACTACCGGATCGTGCGACTCCTAGGCACAGGAGGGATGGGAGCCGTTTACGAGGCTGTCCATACTGCCATCGATCGTCGCGTCGCACTCAAGGTGATCCACGAACACCTTGCCCACAAGACCGACACGATCGCGCGATTTTTCAACGAGGCGCGCGCCACCAATCACATCGAACATCCGAGCATCATCCAGGTTTCCGACTTCGGACACGCTCCCTCTGGCGCTCCCTATCTGGTGATGGAGTTCCTAAACGGAGTCAGTCTGGACAAGCGTCTGGAGCAGCTGGCCGCACGCAACGAACGACTAGATGTCGCCACCGCACTACAGATTGCATGGCAAGTTGCAGATGCACTCACCATCGCCCACGCAAACGGAATCGTTCATCGAGACTTGAAGCCTGAAAATCTGATGTTGATTGAAGATCCGGTGGCGCCTTCGGGAGAGCGGGTCAAGATTCTGGACTTCGGGATTGCCAAGCTGACCGGGAGCAATGCTCCCTCGACGGCCCAGACCGCAGCGAACGCAGTGCTGGGATCGCCGCGATACATGTCTCCGGAGCAGTGTGCGGGCGCGGGCGGAGTCGATGACAAGTCCGATGTCTATGCCCTGGGCGTCATCTTGTACGAGATGCTGGCCAGACGGCGTCCGTTCGACTCAACGGGAGTGGGAGAGCTGTTTCTGTTTCACATGACGAAGGAGCCGGACCCGCTCTCTGTCATCGCACCCACGGTTCCTGCGGATGTGGCGCGGCTGGTTCACAAGATGCTGGCAAAGAGCAAAGCGGCTCGGCCCGTAATGAAGCAGGTCCAAAGTGAGCTGTCGAATCTGCTGTTAAGCTTGTCCGTTTCCAACTTCACCACGCGACGGCGTGCCAGCGGTGCGATGGCCATGGCCGATATGCTGCCGTCAGGTCGCAGTACCGCTGGTAGCAGTGGCGGCGGTGGCGTTCATACAACGCTAGGTGAGTCGCTGGGACAGACTCTGCAAGCGGTGTCTAGGAGTCGTCCCAAACAGCTTGTGGTAGCAGTCGGGACACTGCTGCTGTGCGTGTCGATGCTGATGCTCTTCCTGCGATCAGTGCCCCGCAAAGATAGCCCCCTACCAGCGATTGTGCAGACGACTGCTGCGCCATTACAGAGTCCTTCACAGAGTCCCTCACAGACTCCTTCACAGAGTCCCTCACAGAGTCCTTCAGCTGGCAGTACAGCCAGTTCGCCACAGCCTCCTGGGCAAGATGTAGCGACGGAAAAGATCCAGTGGAAGATCGAGAGTGCGCCATCCGGAGCAGCGGTGCTCGATAGCAAAGGAACCACGCTGGGACAGACTCCGTGGACCAGTCACAGACAGTACGGCCAGGGCGTGAGCCAGGTCTTCCTGCGCAAGCGAGGCTACGCAGCCGCGAGTCTGTCCCTTCCACACGATCGTGATGTGTCACAGACTGTCCGGTTGTCCGCGCAGGTGAGGACGCTGTCGTCAAAAAAGCAGCCAAAGAAGCAAGGAAAAGGGCTTGAGATCGAAGACTGATCTGCGCAAAACAACCCTGCAGCTGGTGATTCTGGGTGGGCTCCTCTTCCTGAGTAGCTCTGTCCAGGCGGCTCCCAACTGTGATGAGGATGAAGCCTGTCGCCCGGTGGTCAGCCGTGCGCGTGAGTTTTCCAAGGCCGGACAGCTCGACGATGCGCTGCTTTCCTATCAAGCGGCCTATCGGATGACAGCGGACCCCCGCATTCTCTTTAACGTGGCCCGCATCTATCACAAACAGACCCGCCTTCCGGAAGCCAAGACCTACTACCAGCGGTTCCTGGAATCGGGATATGAAGAGGAGTCTCTGCGCAGCAAGTGTCAGGAATACCTGGCCCAGATTGAAGCGACGCCGGTGCCGGATCTCAACGATCCAAGCCAACGAGACGCTACTGCAGCGACTGGAAACGGTGCCGTACAGACTCCCAAACCCATCTACAAGCGCGCCTGGTTTTGGGTTCTTTTGGGTACGGTGGTGGCAGGCGGAGTCGCGGGCGGAGTCGCAGGCGGAGTGATTGTGAGTCAGCGGCCTCCGACGGCACCAGAGGGTGTACCGACCTTTCGACTGTTCTTGCCATAGCCTGTTTTTGGCTGCGATGGAGAGACATATCATGACGTGTTCCGTGCTGCCGATTCGGACTCCATGTTTGACTTTGCGTGGACTCCTCTTGGGACTGTCTGCTCTGCTCGCCGTCTGCTTCGTGCTCAGCGGCTGTGATCCGAAGGAGCGCTTGGTCCTGCTTAGCATTCCCGCTTGGCCCGCAGCGGCCACCACTCTGCGCATGACCGTGGAAGCAGAAGGACAGCCGGTTCAGCAGCTGGACGTAACAGAGAAGTCCGGACAGGTTGGTTTCTATCTGCCCGTGCAGCAGAGTGGCACGCTTCGTTTTGATGCGCGCTTCCGTGATGCAGCGGGATGCCGGTATGGAAAAGGCCGCGCCGCAGCAGAGATTGGAACTGCATTTCGCATCGAAGCGACCCTGAAACAGCTGACCTATGAAAAGCCTCTCTGCCAGTGTTCCAGCGACGGCTGGTGCTGGAGCAATCCCTTGCCGCAAGGGAATCAACTAAACAAGCTGTGGAGCAGTGGAAAGGAGTCCTGGGCGGTGGGACTGGCCGGGACGCTGCTCTATGGGAATGGACAGGGCTGGAGTCAGCTTTCTACTGCAACCAAGCAAGACCTGTACGGCATCTCCGGTGTCAGCGCTGCGACCACTGCGATCTGGATCGTGGGCGCGGCAGGCACAAGTCTGTACTCGACAGGAGGAGCCTTCACGCTGGTTCCGACCGGGACTTCAGAGACGCTGCGAGCAGTCTGGGGAGTGTCTCCTTCGCTGGCCTGGGCCGTTGGTGATCGCGGGGTGATGCTGCGCTGGAATGGCACTGCGTGGACCTCTGTTCCTTCGGGAACCGTAGCGACGCTTCATGATGTCTTTGGAACCGCGCAAGGAGACGTATGGGCCGTCGGCGATGGTGGAATGATCCTTCACTTTGATGGCACAAGCTGGTCCGCATCTGCATCGAAAGTCACAAGCTCCTTGTCCGCTGGCTGGAGCAATACAGCGACTGATGTCTGGGTGGTCGGTGCGTCCGGAGTCATCTTGCGCTGGGATGGAATCGCCTGGTCACAGCTCATGCCTTTGGCAACGGACAAGAACCTGTTCGGAGTATGGGGAAGCGGCGCGAAGGTCTGGGTATCAGGTGACTTGGGAACGCTCCTGCGCTGGACCGGAAGCGGCTTCGTTTCCGAAACTGTGGGCACTCCCAGCGTGCTCTACGATGTATTTGGGACCGGCGCAAACACGCTGTGGGCAGTCGGATCAGGAAGCACCATTCTCAGCAACAACGGCACCAGCTGGAGACTCGACAAGAGCGACAACATCAACACCATCCAGGACATCTGGAGCGACAACCAAAGCGAGGTCTGGGCCGTCGGAAACGGTGGCTCGATACTCCGCTTCGATGGCGGCTGGAAAGCAATTCCCTCCGGCACTACCACTGACCTCCTGACCGTGTATGGATTCGGTCCCAGCGACATCTGGGCAGCGGGTCTTGGCGGGACCATGTTGCACTGGGATGGACAGCGCTGGACGCCCTCTGTATCGGGAGCAGGAGTGGCACTCCTGGCCATGTGGGGCGCAAGTCCAAATGACATCTGGGCCGTGGGAACCGGCACCATCACTCACTGGGATGGTGTCAAGTGGACGCTGTTGTCACCAGCTCCTCCTGCCGTGTTGTACTTGGGAGTCTGGGGCAGCTCTGCCACCGATGTCTGGGTAGTCGGCGCAAGTGGAACTACTCTGCGCTTCAATGGCAGCAGCTGGAGCACGGTTCCTTCACCTTCCGGAGCCATCCTTTCGGCGGTATGGGGAAGCGGCAAAGATGATGTGTGGTCCGTCGGTACGGCTGGCAGCATCATCCACTGGGATGGCTCGGCGTGGCAGGCGGTTCCTTCCGGTACTACCAATGGCCTCACCACGGTCTGGGGGCGCTCTGCCAGCGATGCGTTTATCACTGGTGCATCCGGAATGCTGCTGCGCTGGAACGGTCAGAAGTGGAATCAGACTGCCTCAGGTACTGGCAACTTGCTGCGTGAAGCGTGGCAAACGAGCGCAACCGAAGCCTGGGCAGTGGGCGATGGCGGAACCATCCTGTTGTTTGATCCGTAGTGCCAGCGCTGCTAACGGACCCACAAGGTGCCCTGGGTGCAGTTGCGGCCACACGCACCGCTCTGCCAGAACGACCCGCCTGCACCGCACGCGCGGTTGGTGTCACTGCAGCCATAGACTCCGAAACCCCAGCCAGAGTCGGTGGTGGCGCAGTCATTCTCGTTGTTGCCGATGAGTCCGAAGCGCGCTCCAGAGAACGTCCCAGGGCCACCGTAGGCGCTGTTGTTGTTGATGCCAGTGCCGTTGCAATTGGGCTGCGAGGTGTCATCCCCCCACAGCGAAGTGACCAGTGCGCGCGTGGGTCCGCCCGCCTTGAAGGTTTCTGTAAAGACTTTCATCAAGGTCTTGTTGCCGCCGAGTGTCTGCTGGAAACATAGACCGGGACCGGGGACTCCCTTGCAGCCGCGAACGGTGGCGCCGGTCAGGTTGACGAAGGCCATCGTCTTGGCATTGGCGTTGAGGGAAGGATCGACAGAGCCTCCGGCATCCTCGTTAAGCACCTTGTTATCGGTCCAGTAGCCGCTGGCGTAGCCAAAGACACCGTCATTCTTAAAGCGCATCGCCAGCGTCCAGCCGCCGCCATCTGTCGTCATATCGCACCAGACCTGATACGCAGTGGTCGAGTCGGGATTGATCGTGTACGGGCCATCTTTGGCCGTCGGCACTTTGCTCAACCAGTCCTGGCACGACACCGGAGTCCCGCAGGTTACGGCGACGCTGGTGACTGGGGCGTTGCTGATCGCACCGGTCCCGGCTGTCACCGAGCAGAACTGCGTCGTTGGCTGCGTCTTTACAGTCACCGCGTAGCTGGCACCGATTGCAACTGGAGTGGGAAACTCGAAGGAGCCATCCGCGTTGACGGTCAGATCATCGCCCGCGTTGTTCTGCAGAACGACACTGCCACTTAGACCGGTGACGCTGCCGCCAACCTTGAAGGCGTTCGGGTTACACGCAACGAGGACATTGGTCACGTTCGCGCTGCCCATGATGCCAGCGCCGGACATCACGGTACATGTCTGGAACGGTGGCGAGGCCTTGACCGTCACGTTGTACTGGGCGCCGGTGGCCACCTTCCCAGCAAAGGTGAACGGACCGAACGCACTGACAGGGAGATCTTCTGTGCCGTTCAGAGACAGCACCAAGCCAGTGCCGGTAAGACTGGTCACGTTGCCTCCCACGGTAAACGTCGCCACGGTCATGTCGACAGCGGGGTTTGTACCGGTGTCTGTTGCGGGAGTACATGCAAAGAAAAGTCCCCCAATGGCCCCCGAAGCAATGAGACAGAGAGCAGATAGTTTGTTCACGTTTTGACTCCTGATAGATGGTCGTCGTTGATACATCCGACACGTACCGATGCCAGCACACCAGCTGACATGGCAGCACCAAGCGAGCGACTCGCCAGGAAGACTCCTGGGCACGCTCGTTGCCCAGTGCCCCCGGCTTTCATCATACCAAAGCGGACCGGTGTGTCACCGCGTCCACAGCCATCTCTGCACCCTCTGCGCGGCTCTGCGGAGTCGATTCTCGATGATCGGATGGAGCTAGAACGGCCGGACGATGACCATGATGACGATTCCGATCATCAGCAGAGTCGGCACCTCGTTGAGGACCCGGAAGCGCTTGTGGGAATAGGCGTTCGGCTCGGTTAACAGTCGCTGGCGGTAGTACATCCCTTGGCCGTGACTGACGAGCAGTCCTACGACAAAGGTCAGCTTGGCGTGCATCCACGGCATTTTTAGATAGGCCGGATTCATCACGATCATCGCGACTCCGGTCACCAGCGACAGTGCGCCCGCCGGAGTGGCAATGCCGCGCAGACAGCGCCGCTCCATGACCTGCAAGCGCTCGCGAACCACCGCTTCGGTTTCCATCGCGTGATAGACAAACAGTCGATACAGGTAAAGCAGACCGGCCATCCAGCTAATCACCATGATCACGTGCAGCGCTTTGATCCACAGCATGTCTTATGTCCTTTGGGAGTCGGTTAGGAGTCGGTTAGGAGTCGATTGGGAGTCGGTTAGGAGTTGGTTAGGAATCGGTTGGAAATCGGTTGGGAGTCGCTTAGGAATGTCACACTGCGGCGGCGTGATGACGGGGGGCTGGACGATGGAGCGTTGCATCAAACACCGCCGCCACCGTTCGCAAAAGCAGCTGTCCGGGGGGCAAGATCCGCAGGATGTCGTCTTCCCACGCGCACAGTCCATCGGCAATCAGCGGCGCTAGCAGCGTCAGCTCACTTGCAAAGTAGGTATCGAAGTCCAGGCCATGCCGAATCGAGACTTCGTGCTTGCTCAAGACCAAGTTGCACAGAAGCTGCATGATCACTTCGCGACGGATGAGATCATCACGCCCAAGCGAACAGCCGCGCACCACCGGCAGCGTCCCCGACTCGATGCGATCACAGTACGCGGCAACCTCACGCTCGTTTTGAACGTAGTGACTGCCCAGCTCGGAGATCGACGACGGACCAAACGCCAGCACGGCGCTCGACTTGCAGGTGGTGTAGCCCATAAAGTTGCGGCGCAGCTCGCCTTGGCGACGGGCGAGCAGCAGCTCATCGTCGGGCAGCGCAAAGTGATCGAGCCCAACATAGACATACCCGAGCCCAAGCAGTCGCGTCATCGCCAGCTCGAACAGCGCGGCGCGGACCTCGACCGATGGAAGCTCCTCGCTGCGAAACACCGACTGATGCTTGCGCAGCGTCGGCATGTGCGCATACCCAAACAGGGCGACGCGGTCGGGCCGAAGCTCTGCAACCCGATCGAGCGTTACCGCGAAGCGCTCCACAGTCTGCAGCGGCAGGCCGTACATCAGATCGATGTTGACGCTGACAAAGCCGAGCTGACGCGACAGCACCACCAGATCACGGGTCTGCGCAAACGGCTGAATGCGGCTTATGCGCTTTTGCACCAGCTCATCGAAGTCCTGCACGCCCATCGACACCCGCGAAAAGCCCAGCTCCGCAAGCCGCGCAAGCTGCGCCCCACTTGTCACCGGCGGATGAATCTCAATCGAGGCCTCGATGCCGCGCGGAATGTCAAAGCGACTGGCCAGCGACTGCCACAGCCGTGACAGCTGCGCTTCGTCCAGATACGTCGGCGTCCCACCGCCCAGATGAACCTGCACCACCTCGGGCCGATGCGGCAGCAGCGCGGCGACGTGGGCCACCTCGGCATCGAGCGCGTTCAGGTAGCGCGTCACCAAGTCCTGACTGCGCGTCACCAGCATGTTGCAGCCGCAGTACAGACACAGCTTCCGACAAAAGGGCACATGCACATACAGCGACAGCGGCCGGCCTTCGATCTCGGAGAGGGCGCGGCGCAACAGCGACTCGTCGCGATCACCCCACAGGTTCGCCGGCGGATAGCTGGTGTAGCGCGGCAGCGGCAGCTTGCCGTAACGCTCAAGCAGGGCAGCTGGAAGCAGCGTCTGGGTCATCAATTCCTACAGTCCCAAAGGCGGTACATTGCCTGGATCATGGTCATCTACCACCAGCACCCGCAGCGGCCGAGGCCGACTTAGGTACTGACAAAATACGATCTCCGTCAAGCGACCGGGGCGCAGTCGAAACAGCAGCTCACTCGCCGCCGTGGCCGTCAGAAACAGTCCGACCCCTGCCCCAGACTTTTTGTGCTCAATCGGACTCTGGTGCCGCGCCTGAGCTGACGCGCAGCGCACCAAGTAGTTCAGCACCGTCTTCCGTCGCAGGTGACCCATCGCATCGGACACCCCCACCGCGACTCGAACTCCGTCAGAGGCAAAGCGCACCCGCGCCGACTCTCCCGCTCGCGCCCGCAGCCCGACCCGTTCCGACGGGGACAGCGCGGCATAGCGAGGCTGTCCATGCTCATCGCGCGGCGCATCGTAGAGCGCATTGAGGAGCAGCTCGTCGACCGCTTGCTCCAGGGCCAGGACATGTCGCTGCGGCAGACCTTGCGCCGCCGCCCAGTCCGCCACCAGTCCGACCGTCAGCGCCTTCTCGCGATAGTCACAGACTTCCTGCTCGAACAGCGGACACCGCAGAGGCAACAGCGGATGCAGTGGCCGACGGACCGTACTGGGGCGGAGGATGCGCTGGCGAAGCGACGCGAGCACCGGCTCTGGCAGCTGCGCCGTCGAGATCGCGCCAATTGCCGTTGAGCCACTGAGCGACTCGGCAAGTCCCAGCAGATCGGCATCCGGCAGCAAGAGCAGCCGCCGCAGCGACGATTGCCGGCCTGGCTCTCGGCTGTTCCCCCCAGTCATCCCGCCTAGTCCTCCTTGGCGACGGAGCGAAGACCCATTTTCCGAAACCCCGAGCCCAGGAGCAAGCCCACAGCGATCAGAATCGCTGCCCACTTGAGCGCCATCACACCATCCGGACTCGTCGCAACCCCCAGCAGAAACACCGCACAGCCCGACAGCGCCAGCAGCGGCACCAGCGGCCCGAGCGGATTCACAAACGCCTTCTGCGGCGCTGGACCACGACGGCGAAGGATCATCACCGCCACACAGGTCGCAATGTACTGCACCACCACCGCGACGTTTGAGATGTCCGCCAGCTGCTTAAACTCCAGCCCGAGCATCAGGAATGACATCACCAGCACCGACAGCAGCACCACCGACCAGACCGGCGTTCCCAGACTGGCCGGTCGCACCGCGAACACCCTTGGAACGAAGCGATCTTGGGCGAACGACTCTAGATAGCGCGGACCGACGAGCGCACTGCCAGCACAAAAGCCAAACATCGAGATCAGCCCCGCAAGGTTCATCAGCTGGCTGCCCCGCGCCCCCGCAAACTGCCCCACCGCGTCGGCGAGCGGTGTCTCGGTACCGCCCAAGTTGGGATGCAGCCCCGTCGCAATCAGCTGCACCAGCGCATACAGCCCCGTCGTCACCACTACACTGATGACCATCGCCAGTGGCACCGTCCGTCGAGGATTCTTCGCCTCCCCCGCCGGCACCGGAATGAACTCGAAGCCAGTCGTCGCAAACAGGCCCGCAAACGCCGCCGCCAAGATGCCGGTCGTCTCTCCGGGAGCCGGCGCCGGGGGCCTGTCGGTGATGTTGCCGAGCTTCACAAAGAACATTCCGACGGCGATAAAGCCAAACAGACTCAGCAGCTTCACCGCCGAGATGACATCGCTGGTTCGTGCCGAGCTGCGCACGCCGAGGATGTTGACCACCGATAGCAGCACCACCACCAGACATGACAGCGCGACCACCCCTTGATTGCCCAGCTGCAGGCCGAACATGTCGCGACAGATCTGCGCCGCCGTCGTCCCAAACCCCCGCGCCACCGCCGAGTACCCGAGCAGCACGCTCACCAACGTCACCCAGCCAACGGCAAAGCCTACGTATGGACCGAATGCGTCACAGGCATAGCGATAAGGTCCACCGGAGCGGTCGGTCCGGCCAGCAGCCTCGGCAAACACCAGGGCGACCAAGCAGCATAGGCCTCCCGCGACGAACCATGCCCACGGAGCCTGTGACCCTGCTTTGCGCCACAACACCGCCGGCAAGAGGAAAATTCCCGAGCCGACGATCCCGTTGATGCCAATCCCGAGGCAGTCAATCAGGGTGAGCTGGCGTGTTTCGGAGGACACTTCGGAGTGTGACACCGCAAGAAAGTAACCAAACGCGCAACAAAGCCAAGCCTATTCTCACGAAGGTCGGCAGGCGAAGGCCCTGCGCTACGGACGGGCTCTGATCCTCTTAGGCAGCGACGATATCGAGGATGCCATTGACGAGAGCGCGCCTCCCAGCCGAGCCTAGTGGGCACGGCGATGCCTTATCAGCCGCTCGCAGGCCGCCGGTTTGGGGGGAAACCGACTCATGAGTGACATCTTCGAGGCCATTGAACAGCTAAGTGTCCTGCTCTCGCTGCGCCTTCAAAACACGGTGCGCAAGCGGGGCTGGGCGGAAAAGCCAACGACCACTCGCTTTGAGGTCCGAGGAGTAAGCCGCTCGTATTACCCGGTTCGCGTTGGACTGGCACTGCCGCTGGGCCACAAGGCCAGCTTCGTTCCCGACGAGACACCGAGCGAGGATGGCCAAAGCTGGACCATCCAAGTCAAGCGCAGCGACGGTGTGAGTCGCCGCAGCTTTGCAAATGGAATCCAGGTTCGCAAAGTCGAGAGCGGCTATCAGCTGTTCCTCCGTGAAGAAGTGCTGGGTGACTCGCAGTTCAAGCGGCTCGTCGAAGACTTGGCGGCCGGCGGGCTGTCCGGTCACGCGATGACGATCTGGAAGGCCTACAAGTCGCGCTTTGGCAGCATGCCCGCCGAGGTCTACGAGCTCCTGTTCTCGGCCCAACACCTGGAACAGCTGGAGCTGATGCACGAGGCAGTGCTCACCGGAGTGTCGCAGCTCGACGTGGAAACCGAGCTGGGTCGCTTGTCGAAGTGGCAGCCGAACGCCCCGGAAACCCCGGAAGCCTAACGCTCACCGACAAAATCGCGGCGGTGCTTGCCGTCGAGGGCGAATTGAGCTAAAAGGCCCCATTCCTGTGCGGCCCGCTTCCAAGTGGGCCCCGGACTGAGGATTTCTTTCGTCACATGGCTCAAGATAAATCGAACTCGACCGTAGCCCCGGCGGGCGAAGCGCCGACGGCAGTCTTCGTCCAGCAAATCCATGAGGAGATGCGCTCCTCCTTCATGGACTACGCGATGAGCGTCATCATCTCTCGCGCCCTGCCCGATGCCCGCGACGGACTCAAGCCCGTCCACCGTCGCATCCTGTACGCGATGCACGAGGGCAACATCGTCTGGAATCGGTCCTACGTAAAGTGCGCCCGTGTCGTCGGTGAAGTGCTTGGTAAGTACCATCCACACGGCGATGCCTCGGTCTACGACGCACTGGTTCGCTTGGCGCAAGACTGGAACATGCGGTACCCGCTCATCGACGGGCAGGGTAACTTCGGTTCCATCGAAGGCGATCCACCCGCCGCCTACCGATACACCGAGTGTCGTCTGCAGCGCGTGGCTTCGTCGATGCTGGCCGATCTGGACAAAGAGACGGTCGACTTCGTCCCAAACTTCGACGACAAAGAGCGTGAACCGACGGTGCTGCCGGCGCTCTTGCCGAACTTGCTCGTCAATGGTGCCGCTGGAATTGCCGTCGGTATGGCCACCAACATCCCGCCCCACAACCTGGGCGAGGTACTCGATGCGGCGCTGCTGCTGCTACGTGAGCCGAATACGACGACGGCTGAGCTGATGAAGCTGGTTTCGGGTCCGGACTTTCCGACGGCAGGCTTTATCTACGGACGGGCCGGCATTCGCCAAGCGTATGAGACAGGTCGCGGCTCACTGACTTTGCGAGCCAAGACCGAGGTCGAAGAGCTCAAGAACAACAAGTCGCAGATTGTCGTCACCGAGGTTCCGTATCAGGTCAACCCGAACCGGCTTATCGAGCGGCTGGCCGAGCTGGTGCGCGAAAAGAAGATCGAAGGCATCTCCGATCTTCGCAACGAGTCGAGTCGCGAGGGCATGCGGCTGGTGATTGAGCTCAAGCGCGACGCGGTGTCGCAGGTGGTGCTCAATCAGCTGTTTGCGCAGACCAGCCTGCAGGTGACGTTCGGCGTGATCATGCTGGCGATTGTCGATGGTCGGCCACGCATCCTGTCGCTGCGTGACGCGCTCGGTCACTACCTGGAACACCGACGACAGATTGTGCTGCGGCGGTCGCTGTATCTGCTCAAGCAAGCGCGCTCGCGCCGAGAAGTCGTCGAAGGTCTAGGCCTGGCGATCGATCAGATTGACCGCATCATCGCGATCATTCGTGCCGCCAAAGATCCGGCGGAAGCCAAAGAGCACCTGATGCTCGAGCCGCTGACGGGGCTCGCCGAGTTCTTGCGTCGTGCCGGTCGTCCCGAGTCCGAGATTGCCGATCGAACCAAGGGTGGCGTCCTGTACTTCTCCGAGCCCCAGGCCAAGGCCATCCTTGAGATGCGACTGCAGCGCCTGACTGGCCTCGAGCGCGACAAGCTGGCCGAGGAGTACCGCGAGCTGACCGCCGTCATCGTCGATCTCGAAGGCATCTTGGCGTCGGAGTCGCGGCTGCGCGATGTCATTGCCGGCGAGCTGACCGAGATTCGCACCCTGTACGCCGAGCCCCGCCGCACCCAGATCATCGAAGACGCGGGCGAGATTCGGCTCGAAGAGCTGATCGCCGAAGAGCCGATGGTGGTGACGCTGTCGCGGGAAGGCTACGTGCGTCGTGTCTCGCTGTCGGAGTATCGCGCCCAAGGCCGAGGTGGACGCGGAGTCCAGGGCGCGACGACCAAAGAAGAAGATCTGATCCACAAGCTGTTCGTCGCCAGTACTCACGACTACGTGCTGATGTTTACCAACACCGGCCGCGCCTACTCGAAGCGCGTGTTCGACCTGCCCGAGTCGCAGTCCCGCTCGGGCAAGGGCAAGGCGATGGTGAACTTCCTGGAGCTGCAGCCCGGCGAGCGGATCGTCGAGATGCTGCCGCTGCCCGGCTTTGAAGCGGGCAAGTTCGTGATGCTGTCGACGGCCAAGGGCGTGGTCAAGAAGACCGAGCTGGATGCGTTCTCGGCGATTCGCTCGACCGGCATCATCGCGGTCGATCTAGATGAAGGGGACGATCTGGTCGGCGCCGCCATCACCGATGGGCAGAGCGATGTCTCGCTGTGTACCCGCGACGGCTACGTGGTTCGCTTCAAAGAAGAGCTGGTCCGCGCCATGGGTCGCACCGCTCGCGGCGTTCGCGGCGTCACTCTCAAGAGCGTTAGCGATCGTGTCGTCTCGATGCAGATCTTGAGCCGCGATCTCGGCAGCGAAACCACCCTGCTCACCGTCTGCGAGAAAGGCTTCGGCAAGCGCACCCCCGCGTCGGACTACCCGATCAAGAACCGAGGCACCCAGGGCGTCATCACCATCAAGACCAACGAGCGCAACGGCAAGGTCGTCGGCGTTCTGACCGTGGTCGACAGCGAAGACCTGATGCTGGTCACCGACACCGGGCGCGTCATCCGCATCCGGGTCCGCGACATCCCCACCCGAGGCCGCAACACCCAGGGCGTCCGACTCATCCGCATCGATCCGGCGAGCGGCGAGCGTGTGGTGGCCGTCGAAGCCCTGAGCGATCCCGGCAAAGACGGCACTGATCCGGTCGAGGGCAGTGAAGAAGAGCTGCTGCCGAGCCCGATCGAAGTGCTCGATGATGCTGAGGGCGAAGAGGAGCTGACCGACGAGGCGGATGACACCGCCAGCGAAGAGCCCGAGGCGACCTGATGAGCGCTGCGACCACCGAGCCGCCGGCCAGCCCGGCTTCAGTCGGTCCACTCTCGGTGGTCGAGATCTACCGGCGCAGCGTCAAAGCCGACGATCTGCGCTTCAACCGCTACATCGCCCGGCCCAAAGCGGCGCTGCTGGTCTATCTGCTGCGACCGACGCCGATCACGCCCAATCAGGTGACGCTGCTGTCTCTGCTCACGGCGCTCATCGGGCTTGCGACGCTGCTGCTGTGTCCGGGTCTGGTGGGGCTGATCGCGGCGGCGCTGGTGCTGCACCTGGCGTTTGTCCTCGACTGTGTGGACGGGCAGCTGGCGCGCATCAAGGGGCTGTCGTCGCCGGTTGGGGCGTATCTCGACTTCTTGGTCGATGAGCTGAAGGCGGTGCTGCTGATTGCTTGCTGTGCGGGACGGCTGGCTCTCGATGGGCGGGCGCCGCTCTTGGCCCTCCACACGTCCCCTGCAGAGTTTTGGCTGGGCCTGGGCCTGCTGGGGGTGTGCACTGCTTCGGCAGGCATCTCGACCACGACGTTCATGCGCCGGCCTGAGTACTTCGAGGCGGTCCACGGTCGCAGAGGCGAGCGAGTCGCCGGCTACACCAAGTTTCAGGAAGACGCGGCGCCGGTACCGACCTCGCTCGTCGGGAAGCTTGTGCGACTGCCGATTCGACTGCTCGAGGCGGTGGGCAAGCTGACGCTGCACTATCCAGCGTGGTTCTTTGTGCCGGCGCTGCTCGGTCGCCTCGAGTGGTTCCTGTTGCCTTACCTGGCGGCGCACACGCTGTACCTGGGTCGGTCGTGGCTGGTGGTGATCTGGAAGCTCGGGCGATGACCTCGCGGAGGCAGGCCTTGCAGGCGATCGTGGCGGGCGGGCTGTTGCTGCCGCAGCTCGGACAGGCGGCCCCGGCCTTGCGCAAGCTCGAGCGAGGCGTCGCACTCGGCCTGTTTCACGAAGATCCGCTGTGGTCGTATCGCGGGCTGCTCAAAGAGCTGGCCGATCTGTCCGCCAGCCACGTGTCGCTGGTGCCGGCGTACTATCAGGAGCATGCCGGCTCGACGGAGATTGGCAGTCACCCGCGCTTCAGCGTGCCCGACGAGACGATCCGCCGCACCATCAGCGAAGCGCACGCCCTGGGGCTCCAGGTGCTGCTGTTTCCGATCGTGCGGCTGGCCCATCCGCGTCGGGACTCCGAGTGGCGGGGCACCTTGCAGCCGGACGATCGCAAGGCCTGGTGGCAGAGCTACGAGCGGCTGACGCTGCACCTGGCCCAGCTGGCGCAGCAGCACAAGGTGGCGCAGTTCTCGGTGGGCAGTGAGCTGTCCACGCTAGACGGGGAGCGCGATCGCCCGGACTGGCAGCGACTGATCGGCAAGGTGCGGGGGCTGTATCAGGGGCGGCTGACCTACTCGGGGAACTGGGATCACTACGACAAGGTGGCGCTGTACGATCTGTGCGACACGGCGGGGATGTGCGCGTACTTTCCGCTCGCGAGCCGGCTGCAGACGCCGCCGGTGCCGGTGGAAGACCTGGCCGCCGCCTGGCAACAGAAGAAGGTCGAGCTGCTGGCGTTTGTGAAGAAGCAAAACCGGCCCCTGCTGCTGACCGAGGTCGGCTACCTGAGCCAGCGGGGCGCGGTGGCGTGGCCGTGGGAAGAAGCCGCGCAAAAGCCGGTGGACCTGGAAGATCAGCGCCGCGCCTATGAAGCGTTTGCGCGGGTGTGGCAGGGCGAGCCGCTCCTCGCGGGGGTGTACTTCTGGAACTACTACGGCTGGGGCGGTCGCGCCTCACGCGGGTACACCATGCGCCACAAGCCTGCCGCCCAAGAAATGGAGCGCTACTTCCTCCAAGAAGCGCAGCGCTAGCCCCCGGCCCCGCTTGGTCTGCCCCCTGCCCCGCTAGTCTTCGTCGTCTCCGAACAGGATGCCGACTTGCAGCTCGAGGAGGTCGAAGGGCACAGCGCGGACCCGGTCGGCGCGCGCGGCAGTCAGCTGCTCGACATAGCCACGATCGGTCAGAGACAGGACGGTCAGCGTCTCGCGCTCCGTATCGACGAGCCAGTAGAACGGGACGCCATGGTCGGCGTAGATGCGGCGCTTGTGGATCGCGTCACGGCGGCGCGCATCGCCATCGCACATCACTTCGCAGACCCAGTCGGGCCGGAGCGTGATGGGATAGCCGCTGGGCCGGTTGGGCATGCGCTCGCGCCGCCAGCCCGCGACATCCGGCTGCACGGTCTGATGCATCGACAGATCAATCGTCGGCTCGGTGGCAAACCACCAACCCCCCGGACGAGAGGGGCCATTCGCTCTGCGGGCAAAGGCCGGAACCAAGGCCCCAGCAATCCAGGACTGGGCGACCCCATGCTCGCCGCGCGGCAGGGCTTTCTCGACAATCTCGCCGTCCAGGATTTCGTGCCGGCGCGACTCCTCGGGGATGAGCAGCAGATCGGCAAACGTAGCGAGGTGCGCGGTCGGTGTCTGCGTGGAAGTCGAAGTCATGGCCGAAACCTAGCACCGCTGGCCGCACGCGGGAAGCAACGACCTGTTCCCCGGTCAGCGGCGGAGACGGGCCAGGCCCAGCGACAGCAGCTGGCCGCAGATCGGGCTCCCTGCAGAGTCAGTGACCTCGCTTGGCGGCAGATCGGGCTCCCCGCAGTGCTAGGGACCTTGTTTGGCAGCAGATCGGGCTCCCTGCAGGGCTAGGGACAGCGATCGGACTCCTGATCGGGCTCCCTGCAGGGCTAGGGACCGCGATCCGACTCCCGATCGGGCTCCCTGTGGTGCTAGGCACCTCAACTGGCCGCAGATCAAGCTGACTGTGGTGTCAGGGACCGCGATGGGCCGCACAGGCGCTGGTCGGGCGGGACGGGGGACGGCGGGGCTAGCGGCGCTTGCGGGTCTTTTTGGCGGGGGTGGGGACTGCTGGGACGGCGGGGGCCCCGGGGTCGGCGGGGGCGACCGGGGGATCGGTGGGCGCGGGCTCGGGGGGAGGAGTGGTGAGCTTGGTGTCTCCGGGGACGGCAAGATCGTAGAAGATCGCGGGCATAAGGTGCAGCTTGCCCGTGATGCGCAGCACCGACTCGACTGCGCAGCGAGCCGCAAGGTAGACCTGCATCCAGGCGCTGCGGGCTTGCTCCAGCTCGGCGGTCTGGCCTCGGCGGATGGTGCGGGCGCTGTCCGCATGGGCAATCACCGGAGACAGCTCTGCAGCGGCCACAGAGATCTCCTGGTGCCAGGTCTTGGCATCGGTGACGCCGCAGTTTCGCATCGCCAGCTCGGTGGTCAAGTGGCCCAGCAGCAGCAGCACCCGGGGCGCACTGGTTCCGTTCTCGGTCAGCGAGCCACTGGGAAAGAAGCGCTTCTTGTCGATCGTGCCCGCCTTGTGGGCATCCAGGTGACGACCCAAGCGCCGCAGCACGTCACGCGCCTGCGCCAGCGCCGGCTGCTTGTCCTTGACACCCGCCCGGTGGCTCGAGTCGGTCCGCCGCGCACTCTGCAGCGCCCGATCCATCGCCTGGGTCGCGTCCGTGATCTCATCGGCAAGATACGTGAGCGCTGGATCGAACTGGGGATGCAGCCCTACCGCCACCGCCTTGATCTTGCGCGCAGCATAGGGTCCGTAGAGGAGCGTCTCTTCGTGGTCAATGTAGCGGTCGGCCATGCGGGGGACGATATTGGGGGCAAAGCAGCCCTGTCAAGCAGCGCAGGCTCGCCGATCCAGGAACTTTCCAGCCACCTGCGAAGGTGATAGAGCCTCGCCATGCCCAATCCATCGCCGGATCACGAAGAGGAGCGGCGGCAAGCCCAGGAAGACCTACGGTATCAAGCGCAGCTGCTCGCCACTGTCGGTGAGGCGATCATTGCCACCAGTCTCACCGGGCTGATTCATTACGTGAATCCGGCCACCGAGGCACTGTTTGGCTGGACCCTGGCGGAGGTCAAAGGGAAGCACATCAGTACCGTCACCTCGTCGGGGGTCACGCAGGAACAGGGGATGGAGATCATGAAGCGGCTGCAGCGCGGCGAGAGCTGGAGCGGCGAGTTCTTGCTCACACGAAAGGACGGCACGCAGTTCCTGGGTCAGGTGACCAACTGGCCGATCTGCAACACCGCTGGGAAGCTGGTCGGCGTCAACGGCATCGTGCAAGACATCACCCAGCGGCGGTCGCTGGAAGCGCAGCTGCGGCAGGCCCAGAAGCTAGAGGTGATTGGCCGACTGGCCGGCGGCGTTGCCCACGACTTCAACAACATCCTGCAGGCGATGCTCCTGAACGTACAGCTGCTCCAGCTTCAGCCGGGCCTGTCGGCAGAGAGTCAGCAGTCGGTGACCGAGCTGCACCTGCTGACCGAGCGAGCCGCCGCCGTGACCGCCCAGCTGCTGCTGTTTGCGCGCCGCCAGTCGGTTCAGCTACAGAGCCTGGAGCTGAACGATGCGGTGACGCGTGCGCTGGCCCTGCTGAAGAGGCTGCTTGGGGCACGAGTCACCATCCGCTGTGAGTCCTCAAGCTCGCCGATCTGGGTCGCCGTTGACGCCTCGATGCTCGATCAGGTGATCATGAACCTCTGTCTCAATGCGCGCGACGCCATGCCGGGCGGCGGGGTCTTGACGCTGAGCTGTGCGCGGGTCGAGCTGGATCAGCAGGCCAGGAGTCTGCATCCCGACGCGCGACCGGGGCACTACGGCTGTCTGTCGGTTCGCGATACCGGCTGCGGAATGAGCGCCGCGCTGCAAGAGCACATCTTCGAGCCATTCTTTACGACCAAGGAAGTCAGCAAAGGAACCGGGCTGGGACTCGCGGCGGTCTATGGAATCATTCAGCAGCACCGGGGCTTTCTGCGTGTCGAGAGCAGAGAAGGAATCGGCTCGACGTTTCAGATCTATCTGCCCGTGGCGTCGCCGGTGTCCGCAGAAGAAGCCTCCGCTGACGGAGCTGTAGCCAGTCAGATTCCCATGAGCCTGGTCGAGCAAGGTCTGTCCTTTCGCTTTGCGGTTCCTGATGATCTGACGGGCTTGGCTCAGCTTGTAAACTCTGCATACCGTGGCGACTCGAGCCGCGCCGGCTGGACCACAGAGGCCGATCTCCTCAGCGGAGTCCGTACCGATGTCGCCGAGCTGAGTCAGATCATCAACACTGAAGGCTCAGTCCTGCTCCTCTGTATCCGCAGCGGCGAGATCATTGGCTCGGTCCACCTCCAGCGCATCGATGAAGAGAGTGCTCACTTGGGAATGTTCGTCGTCCGGCCAGTCCTGCAAGGCGGCGGCGTTGGCAAGCGCCTGCTGCGCGAAGCAGAGTCCACCGTCCAGAGACTCTGGGGCTGCCACCGCATCGCCATGTCCGTCCTCACGGCGCGACCAGAGCTCATCGCGTACTACCAGCGAAGAGGCTATCTTCGCACCGGCAAGACCCAGCCCTTCTCAACCGCAGATGGCAAAAACCGCATCCTGGTCGAGAGCCTGGAGCTGGAAACCCTGGAAAAGATAGTACCCAAGCAAACAGGAGGCGAGGGCCGACCTTCTTAGGCTGTTACTTGATAATTGGGCAGGCGGCGGACGCTACACAGTCGTACTTCGCAATATCAACGAACTGGCCACCCACGACTTTCCAGTGAACGATTCGGTCAATGATGTTCAGGTTGCTGTCAAAGTCGACCGGGCCGGACGCGCCCTCGTAGTTGATCGGCTTGTTCTCTGACAGCAGCATGACCGCTTTTGCGAACTCGTCTGGGCCGGTGCGTACCACGGTTCCGTTTGGTGCATTGATCGTTCGCAAGGCATCGCGAATTTGCGCCCCTGTGACCTGGGTTGGGTCCGCTAGATCTTTCGATGCCGCAGCTGCCGCCAACATAATCAACATGGCACTGTCATAGGTATTGGAGTCCAGGTACTGCGGAGCGACACCAGTGGCCGCTTTATAGGTAGATGCAAACAGATCCCCTGATGCACCGTTATCAAGCACAGCTGGTGAGGTGCCTTCTTGTCCTTCAAACAAGCTCCCAGCCGCACGGAGCGTAGAAAAGAAGCGAGCCGTGTGAGTCTGAAGAACTGGTACGGTATTGCCACCGTTGAGATAGCTCTTGATGATCGCAGCCGCATACTGCGGGAAAGCAATCAACATGATCACATCGGGATTTCCATCGATCATGCCGGTGTTGTCATTCTTGTTGTCGGTAAGCTTGGCAATGTCGGTCGCAAAGTCGTAGGTGTTTGCATCCAGCGTCGCTGGGTGATAGATCTCTTCCACGACCGGTGTCGTCGGCAGATTGAGCGCGGCCAGCGCCGTACGAACGCCTGCCGCAAATCCAGCCCCAGCGCCCGCAGAGCCTGTTGCATAAAATGCAATCTTAAACTTACCGTCTCCATTGCGATCACCGTTCGGTGCTCGATTGAAGGCAATGCGGGTGATCACACTGGCCTGCAAGTCACTATTCATCACCGTACGGAAGTTCCACTTTTTCTCGTTCCGCAGTGTAGCCTGATTGACAGGATCGGCGGCATTGACAGCATTTGGATCATTGATCGATGGTGCAGTGCAGGTCATCCCGATGATCGGAACATTGAGATCGTTGCTTGGATCTGCGTCATAGTATGTGGTATTTAACGCTATATTATCCTGGCTTGAGTCGGTAATGATCGCTTTCGCGCCCAAGGAACGGACCAGCTCAGTAGAGCGAGTGACAGTGACACTGCCCGTGTTGGTCGAGTCAGAAGTCGCCAAGTTAAACTGCAACGACTTCCCGGCCAGCTTCATGCCAGCGTTGGCATGTGTGGTAGCCAGCGCTGCGGCATCAAACCAGCTGATCATGCTGATGCTACCGGTGCGATCAAGAACTGCACCATAGGTAATCACCGCTCCAGGATCTTGTTCCGCACAAGCCCCAGAAAAGAGAAGAGCAGACAACACTGTGCATCGGAAGGATGTAGACATGATATCTCCTATTTCAGTTACAATGCTCGGTTCAGAAGCTCTGTTTCAGTTCAAGATAATAACTGGCACCGATATTTGGAAAATCGAATCCTGCATATCCCGGCTCGATTCTATTTCCGGCAGTAATATTCCTTGCTGAGAACAATACTCTTGTGTCCGTACTTGGCCCAAATAGATGCAGACTCGTAGTCGATAAATTGATATCAAACGCTGCATAGCTAGGGATTGGATAGCTCTGATTGTTGTTTAATGTTAAATTGCTCTGGGTTGGACCACGCGGACCAACAATTCGTGCTTGCACATTTCCGATCAGATAGATTTCTTTCAGTGATACATCGAGGCCAAGCAGGCCAAAGAGCATCGGATATGCCTCAGGTGGATTGGAAATTTTGCCAAAATTCCACAGAAATGAACCCCAGCCATAGCCAGAAAATCTTCCAAATGCCAGCCTTGCCGAAGCCTCAACTCCGATGCTGTTTTGTGTGCCACGATTGCGGGCCACAAAGTCTGAACCGCTCTGAACGAACTCGATTTTGTCCGTCAAAAACTGTCCGAACACGCCTCCTTCAAGAGACAAGTGCTTAAAAAGCAAGCTGCTGGCAGCCAGCTCGACACTATCGACTGTTTGTGGTTGCAACAACGGCAGATCTGGCAATGTCTGGGTTCCGATCACATTATTGACATTGGCAAATCGACCTTGACCAAACAGCAATACACCCGATGGCGTCTGAAAGGCACGCCCGCCAATTAGCTTGATCACCGAGTGCTTTGTAAATTTATATGACAAAGCCGCTCGGTAGCTGATTTGTGGATCGTAGCTGATCGGGCCAAATAAGATCTTATCAATGCGAACATTCCCAGTAAAGCGCAAACCTGGAAGTCGCTTGAATGGAGTGCTGGCAATCTGTAGCGCAGCACCGATATTAAAATAATCCAAGTCTTTTACGACTGTATCAGAAATCAAATCGATCGTATCACCGGGCATACGCACACCCTCAGCCCGATTAAAAATCTGAGTATAATACAACACATTCTCTTTTGCATAATCAAAATCGAGATTTAGCCTAAACTCAAGTCGCTCGCGAAATGGAGAAAACGACAGTTCCGCTCCAGTGGTAACGCTCTGGTATCCGAAATTTGGCTTAAATTTATATGATTGGTTTTCAGTAATTTGTATTTCAGTATCACGCCCAGGCGCACCACGTGCATATCCTGCATTGATGGAAAATGAAGCCTTGGTCCAGCGCTTGTCATATCGCAGGTTGGTCCATAAATTGGTGAGCTGGACTCGGCTATGGCCAGTGAGTAGCGAGTTCAAGCGGAACTCTCCGCCGGAATCAAGCTGCTGGACTCCACCTGCAAACGTCAGCGATCCGAGCCGCTCCGAGGTAACCCCAAGCTGCAGATAGCCGCCGAGCGGAGTCGCCAGATCACTACTACTGGAGCGTCCAAACAGAGTCGGAGAAACCGGCGTCTCAAAGGTCTTTTCAAGCTGAATTCCGGACCGATCGACGCGATCCATCGTCAGAGCAGCCATCATCCACAGACTCTGTCCGCGATAGGAAATCAGTCCGGAAACCCCTCCTCCGGGGTTGCTGCGGGTGACGTTGCCACGAAGTGTCACCGTGGCAGAAAGACCGTCTTTGGGAGTACGGGTGATGACGTTGATGGTCGCAATGAACGCGTTGGCTCCATACAGAGCGGACAGCGGACCCTTGGCGATCTCGAGACGCTCGACCGCTTCGATGGGAATGAACTCTGGACCTAGGAATGCAGAGAGATCGGGTCGGTAGCTGATCGCAGTTCCATCGATCATTACTTTGACGAGCCGCGAGCCGGACTGCAGACCTCCGGTGACACCGCGCACTCCCACTGCGGGAGTGACCAAATCATCAATCAGATACAGTCCCGGAACGTTGGCCAGTGCTTCGGTCAAGGAGCGCCAGCCGTGCAGCTGAATCTCCTCGCGTGAGATGGTGTAGACGCTGGCCGGAGCCACCGCGCGCTCCTCCTCCTCCCCTCCGCCGGCCGTTACCACGATGGCATTGAGCAGCGACTCTAGCTTGAAGAGATCAAGCTCTGTAACTGGCGGCGCGGCACTCGGGCTGGGAGCACTGGACACAGAGTCCGCAGCACTCTGTTTGGGAGTACCGACAACAGGGTCTGCTGCGGTCTGGTTGAGCGTACTGGCGGTAGAAGTCGAGGCGCCGCTGGAAGGCAGAGTAGGAATCGATGGCGGTGGCTCTCCCAAGACATCGGCATCAGTACTTGCGGAAGCAGACTGGGAAGCGGACGCAGTCGCCGCAGCATAGGTAGGCGCAGTCCCAAACAGGACAGCGGTGCCCACCGTGAACACCAGAATCTCAGCCCCACCAAGAGCAGACTTGCAGTTCCTACGCACTCGGCGAAAAGTGTCTCTTGAAAGCCTCTTATCCGTCAAGCGACAACTCCTCTCTCTCCTCTTCGGAAGCGGGCTCCCTTTCAGAACCTAGTCTCTGGGAATCTCTGGCACCACTTGTGGACAGCTCCGTCTACATCTGCCAGAATTTTTTCCAGTGCACGTGGCGCGCAGACAAGCTCTGCCAATGCCTTTCATCGTTGCAGCAAACTTGAAAACGGAGGTGGTATATGAGCGCACTCCCAAGCGGCCCGCGCGGCTTTCTGCGTGTCAACTGGCAGTTGATGCGCGATCCCATCGGCACCGCTCTGCGCTGGCGCAGTCAATATGGTGATCCGATGACCTACCCCGATCTGGAGGGCAAGCCTTGTCTGGTCGTAGGAAGCCCGGAAGGAATCAGCTCGCTGCTGAGCGCACCGCTTGAAGCCACCGAGCAAGCACTGGTCGAGCGACTCAGTGCCTTTCTGGGAGAGTCGTCGGTGCTGACGCTCTCTGGTCCGCGTCATGCGGCCATGCGCAAGCTCCTGACTCCGCCGTTTCACGGTCAGCGCATGCGAGTCTATGGGAAGCAGATCTGCGACCTCACCATGGATCATGCGCGCAAGCTTCCGCCCGGATTGAAGTTCAAGCCGCTGGATTTCATCAATGGAATCGGTCTGGAAGTGATCGTCCGACTTATCTTCGGAGTCACTGCGCCCGAGCGTGTTGCCCTGGTTGAGGCATTGGTTGCAGACATGCGCAAGGCCTTCCCGCGCGCGATCATTCCCATGCTGATTCCGTGGCTACGCCGCGAGCTGTGGGGGTTCGGTCCGTGGGCACGAATGCAGGCCACACTGCGCGCCGTGAGCGGTTTTTTGAAGGAGGAGATCGCAAACCACCGCGCTCATCCCACCGAGCAGAGTGACATCCTGAGCCTCCTTATCGCCGCGCGTCACGAAGATGGATCAGGTCTTACCGATCAAGAGATCATCGATCAGCTCCATACCCTCCTGTTTGCGGGGCATAGCACGACTGCGATGGCGCTCAACTGGGCACTCTATTTTCTCCTGAAGGAGCCACAGTCCCTGGCGCGGCTGCGCAAAGAGCTGACGGAGCTTGGCCCAAATCCCAGTCCAGAGTTGCTGGCCAAGGCTCCCTTCCTAGAGGCAGTCTGTCACGAGACTCTTCGGCTGCGCTCGCCACTTGGTGGAATCGGACGCAAGCTCCGGACTCCGCTCACAGTGGCTGGTGTTCCTCTGCCGGCGGGCTCCACGATCATCGTCAACATCCTGTGGGCACACTATCATCACGACACCTATCCGCAGCCGGAACAGTTCTCTCCAGAGCGATTCCTAACGCGCTCCTATTCCCCCTTTGAGTTCCTCCCATTTGGGGGTGGCAACCGTCGCTGCATTGGGGCCGCGTTCGCGCTCTATGAGATGAAGCTGGTCCTGGCAACGCTGCTTCTGCACGTTGACTTTGAGCTGCTCACCACCCAGCCGATCCGTGTCGTCCAGCGGGAATTCCTACAGCCGCATGTCCCCCTAGAAATGGTTCCACATCCCCGCACCGACACCGCTGTCCGCCACCACGACACGCTGCGCAGCTAGGTCCTCTTCGGGTGGAAGCTCGTTGAGGTAGATCCTTGAGCACGTATATTAGGCGTTCGTGTTACATATTATGTGGTGTGGTGTGTCTCTTGCCACGGTTCATAGTTGCATCCTGTGCAACCATTACTTGGCCTGTCTGCTGCGACGCTTTCGGGTAGGGCCAGAGGTTGGCTTGGAAGTGCCAAGGCGAGTCCTCGGCTTGTCATGCTGGTCGCCCGCAGTCTCGCGTGCGGCCCGCGTGAACACTTCGCGCAAGAAACGGTGTCCGGCATCTCCATCGAGGCGGGGATGCCATACCAGGCTCAGTGCGTACGGGCGCAGCTCCATCGGCGCTTCGATCATCTTCAGGCCAAAGGAGGGTGCGAGCTTTACCGCGATGCGCTCCGAGATTGTCAGAACGTAGTCCGTCGCCGCCGCGAACTGGAGAGCGGTCACGAAGTAGGGCACGGCGCGAGCGACCGTGCGCACTAGCCCTTTCTCGCGGAGTACGTCGTCCAGATAGCCGCCCGGCTGGCCTCGAGGGGCAACCTGGATATGAGACAGCCGCACGTACTGATCGAGAGAGAGCCGCTTGTTCGCCAGGGGATGGTCCTTGCGGAGCACACAAATGTGCCGGTCCGTCAGGAGCTGACGGCTTCGCATCTCTTGGGGCAGCTCCCCGTAGATGCCGACGGCAAGGTCCGATTCACCGTCGCGGAGATGTCGTGGATCGTCTTGGCTGTTCGGAACAAAGCGTATGCAGACCGCTGGCGCTTCCTCGCGCAGAATCCGGTCGACCACAAGCCCGAGCACGGTGAGCACGTAGTCCGTGACGTGTACGACAAAAGTTCGAGCTAGCTCGCGTGCCACAAACGGCCCCTCCCGCTCGAGTGTCCGACGGGCTTCTGTCACGATGGAGTGTACGCGCGGCTTCAGCGCGGCGGCCCGGGGAGTGAGCAGCATCCCACGCCCTGAGCGCACCAGGATGGAATCGCCCAGGCGCTCACGAATGCGCGCCAGCGCGTGACTCATTGCCGGTGTCGATAGCCCAACCCGCCGCGCCGCACCAGTGACGCTTCCCTCCTGCAAAAGAGCGTCCAAGTTGACGAGAATGCTGAGATCTAGCTGTTCCATTTGCTGCAACTATTATGGGTCGTAGTTGCACTAGTCAAGATTGCCGGTGGGCCAGAGCGGCGTACTTGCCATCGATCGACCGTGGCAGGTGCCGATTTCCCAGTGCGGGCAGTCACTTGCTCCGCCAGAACAACTGTAAGCAGGAGCGTACCGATAACTGGTGATACCAGACAAGGAGACGAACATGAAGATGGTCACCAAGCCCAAGGAAGAGCTCTTCAAGCCGGCTCGCAAGGACCCCACCTCTGACACCAGGCCGGTCTGGGACAAACCAGGCAAGAAGCACAATGAGGGGCTTTCGGGCCATGGAATCCAGCTGGGCGGTAGCCTGGGCGATCACATCAAGAAGGACTCGGGCATCGATCCGATCAAGAACCATCCGGATGGTGGCCATCATCCGCTCCCAGCGGGGCCTCCAGATCTGTGGCATGTGGACGGGCCGGGAAAGGGGCACGCCAACCTGGATGCGATTGCTGACATGGTCAAGGGCATGGGCACCACCAGCGATGGCATTGGCATCAAGGGTGCACAAGAGCATCAACCCACAAGCCCACCGTCTTGGACCCCAGAGCAGAAAGCGCTTGAAGAGGAGCTGAAGAAGGGTACGGATGGTGGTGGGGAAGCTCATTACGGCAAGGGAAACCTGGATCAGGAGAAGCTGGCGGAGTGGCAACACCACCGTCAGAACAAACAGATTGCAGAGAACTTCGATAGCTACTCCAGCTGGAAGGATCGCCATTCTCCGCTGGACCACATGTCAGAGTAGTTCCTGACCAGCCAGGCACACACGCACTGTTCTGCGGGTGCTGCGGCGAACAGCTCTGCTGCGGCAGAATGCGACCAGAATCACGCACATACGACGTGGCCAACCGTCCCACCTGGAATCACTGTATTCTACGATCCAACATTTCCGATCTGACAGTCGGTGAGCACCTTGGATAGTAGTATCAAGACAGCCACTACGTCTACGAACTGCCCCACCTGTGGGGAGCCGCTACACGCCGGAACCACGCATGAATGTGCGGAAGATCCGACAGTTGGACTGGATCATGATCAGCCGGACGTGCCACCACCACCCTCGCAGGGAGAGTCCCCGGGTGGGCCCGATCTGCTACTCGGCACGACGCTGGCCGACCGATACACTCTGATAGAGAGGCTGAGCAAGGGTGGGATGGGCGTGGTGTACAAGGCCCGCCACAAGATCCTGAACAGCTTTGTGGCAGTGAAAATTCTGCTGAAAAAGGAGAATGACATCGACCAGCGCCGCTTCCTGTTAGAAGCGCAGCTGGCGTCGAAGATAGTCCACCCGAACATTGTCTACATTTCGGACTATGGACTGCTGCCCGATGGACGGCCCTATCTGGTCATGGAGTACATGGAGGGACCGACGCTGGGCCGCGTTCTGCACAAGTCCCCAGGCCACCGCATCGACATGCTACGCGCCTGCAAAATCGCAGCCCAGATCGCGCACGGAATGCAAGTCGTACACGACAAAGGAATCGTCCATCGTGACCTTAAGCCGGACAACATTTTTGTGTTGGAGGCGCGGGGTGGGAGTGGTGTAGAGGGGGTTGGTAGCTCGGGGTCGGCTGCGACGGTGACGACGGATTTTGTGAAGATTGTCGACTTTGGGATCGCCAAGGACACCCAG
>JAEUKA010000072.1 GCA_016794465.1 Myxococcales bacterium
CCATCCCGAACTCGGTAGTTAAGACCTCCTGGGCCAATGGTACTGCACGGGACTCTGTGTGGGAGAGTAGGTCGCTGCCAGGAATTCTTCTCTAAAAGGCCTAGAGCTTATCACTCTAGGCCTTTTTCTTTTTCTCCGTTCGCTTCGCTTCTGGTCACATCTTTTTGTCCCTTTTTTTCTCCTGTCTTCCTATTCCCCCCTGTGTTGCGGCTCTTTGGCGCTTCCTTAGCGGTCGGTACTTGTTTTTTCGCTCCACGGGTGGAAGTTTGACACGGTACTGCCTGGTAGCCGTGTGCTCCGCTGGGTCGATATCCATCCAGGCTGTCATTTACTCGGCGATGGTGGTCTGGATCGATGACGCCGGGGTAGAACCGCTGTCATCGCAACGCTGGAGGCTCTATGCCGGAAGTCAACCCAAGTGCTCCATTGCCCAGTGCAGAGCGAGGTCTTCGCGGCGATCGGCTCATTGGTACGGACAAGCTGGACCGCGAGCTGTGGGTCCCGCAGCCCCTTTCCCAGGTGTTTCCGTTTTTTGCGGCTGCCGAGAATCTGGAGCGGCTCACTCCAAGCTGGCTGCGCTTTGAGATTCTGTCGCCGCTGCCGATCGAGATGCAGGCGGGCGTGCTGATCGACTATCGCATTCGGCTCTATGGAGTTCCTATGCGGTGGCGCACGCTCATCCACACCTGGGAGCCCCCGTTTCGGTTTGTCGACGAGCAGCTGAGCGGTCCGTACGCCGTGTGGTGGCATGAGCATACCTTTGCCGAGCACAACGGTGGAACGATGATCCGAGATCACGTTCGCTATCGGGCGCCGCTCAGCTTCCTGTCACATCCGCTGATGGTGCGACGACAGCTGCGGCGAATCTTTGACTTTCGTACCGAGACGATTCGTCGCCACTTCGGCGGGTAGATTGCTGCCTCGGCCAGTCATGAAGACCTGGCTTAGCTGTCGCGCCCAATCGTCACATGAAGCCTACTCTTGCTGATGCTGCTTGTCCGGGCTGGGTAATGGAAAGTTCCGAAGGTAGACTCGGGCTCGCAGCCGCTCGCCAGGAATGCCGTATTCGTGGCGAAAGCGGCAAAACGGCACACGGGCACTCGGAGGCTCCATGGACTTTTCGCTGTCGGCTACTGCGCAAGACCTGCTCCATCGGCTGAAGGACTTTTTGCACCACGAAGTCTTGCCAAAAGAAGCGGAGTATTTTGCTGCGCTCACGGGGGGCGGCGACTTTCGCAAGTGGCGGCAGCCGGCGGTGATGGAGCTTCTGAAGGCCAAAGCGCGGGCAGCGGGACTGTGGAACCTTTTTTTGCCCGATGCAGAGCATGGTGCGGGGCTGTCGACGCTCGACTATGCGCCGCTGGCCGAGGCGATGGGCTGGTCGTTTCTGCTGCCCGAGATCTGCAACTGCAGCGCGCCTGACTCGGGGAACATGGAAGTGCTGCATCGCTATGGCTCGGAGGCGCAGAAGGAGCGCTGGCTTACGCCGCTGCTTGCCGGTGAGATTCGCTCGGGTTTCGCGATGACCGAGCCGGCAGTTGCTTCGTCGGACGCCACCAACATCGCGGCTACCGCAACCATTGTCGGCGACGAGGTCATCTGTACCGGTCGCAAGTGGTGGTGTTCAGGACTTGGGCATCCCAGCTGTCGGGTCCTGATTTTTATGGGTGTCTCGCTTCCCGAAGCACCGCGTCATCAGCGCCACTCGATTGTGCTGATCCCGATCGACGCAAAAGGGGTCGAGATTGTGCGGATGCTGCCGGTGTTCGGGGGTTACGACGAGCCGGTCGGACATGGCGAGGTCCGCTTTGATGAGGTCCGCGTGCCCATCACCAACATCATCGGCGGTCCCGGTCGTGGCTTCGAGATCGCGCAGGGTCGGCTGGGGCCGGGTCGGATTCATCACTGCATGCGGGCGCTTGGGGCGGCGGAGCGGGCGCTCGACTTTCTGTGCAAGCGAGCCTCGCGACGGATTGCGTTTGGCAAGCCACTCGCCGAGCTGGGCGGCAACCTGGACATCATTGCCGACGCGCGGATGCAGATCGAACAGGCGCGGCTGCTGGTGCTGAAGACGGCGTGGCTGATCGATCGCGTCGGGGCCAAGGGCGCCATGAGCGAGATCTCGCAGATCAAGGTCATCGCGCCGCAGGTTGCTTGCCGGGTGATTGATGCGGCGATCCAGATGCACGGTGGCGCGGGGGTCAGTGAAGATGTGCCGCTGACGGCGCTGTATGCCTATGCGCGGGTGCTGCGGATCGTCGACGGGCCGGACGAAGTGCATCGGGCGCTGGTCGGCAAGCTCGAGCTTCGTCGTCACCAAGAGGAAAAGGCGGGGCGGGCATGAGCGGGGTGGCGAGTACCCAGACTCCGACATCGTTCATCGATCCGGTGGGGCCACTGCGCGCTGGTGAGCCGCTCGATGTGGCGGCGGTCGATTCGTTTCTCAAAGCGCAGCTGCCGCAGCTGTCCGGCGTGCCCGAGGTGCAGCAGTTTCCGGGTGGAGCCTCGAACCTGACCTACCTGTTTCGCTATCCCGATCGAGAGCTGGTGCTGCGGCGGCCACCGTTTGGTCACAAAGCCAAGAGCGCGCATGACATGGTCCGTGAGGCCAAGGTGATGCAGGCGCTTCGTGCGGTGTATCCGCTGGTGCCGGAGGTGGTCACGGTCTGCGAGCACGACGAGCCGCTGGGGACGCCGTTTTTCGTGATGGAGCGCCTGCGCGGGATGATTTTGCGCCGGGACTTGCCGGCGGGACTTCAGCTCTCGACGCAGCAGACCACGGAACTGGCGCAGCACCTGCTAGACGGCCTGTGTGCGCTGCATGCGATCGATGTCGAGGCGGCTGGGCTGTCGCAGCTGGGCAAAGGCGAAGGCTATGTCGCCCGGCAGGTCACAGGCTGGGTGCGGCGCTATCGCGAGGCACTGACTCCCGATGTGCCCGACTATGCGCGGGTGATCGACTGGCTGCTGGCGAAGCTGCCGGCGGGTGAGTCAGCGATTCGCGTGGTTCACAACGACTACCGGTTTGACAACGTGGTGCTGGACCCGCAGCAGCCGACGCGGCTCATCGGAGTGCTCGACTGGGAGCTGGCGACGCTCGGTGATCCGCTGATGGACCTGGGGAACTCGCTGGCGTACTGGGTGGAAGCTGGGGATGATCCGGCGTGGCAGCGGCTGCGACGACAACCGACTCATCTGCCGGGGATGCCGACGCGGCGCGAGGTCGTGGCGTACTATGCGGAGAAGACGGGTCTTGCGGTGCCGTCGCTGGACTACTACTTGGTGTTTGGCCTGTTTCGGCTGGCGGGGATCGCGCAGCAGATTTACTACCGATTTTTCCACGGGCAGACGCAGGTGGCCCAGTTCGCGAGCTTTGGACAGATCGTGAAGCTCCTCGAACAGCGGGCCGAGGCAGCAATCGCCTCGCGGTGGTAAGTGGCGCTACTGACCGGTGCCTCTCCAGACCACGATCGCGCCTTCGTTGCCGCCCGAGCCGGGCCGGAAGTCCGTCGCCACAATGTCGAGCACGCCGTCCTTGTTGAAGTCCGCGATGCCGACGCTGTTGAACTTGCCGTTGCCCATGTTCAGGTTCTGCATGCCCTTGAAGGTGCCATTGCCGTTGCCGAGCAGCCACGACACCGTCCCCGAGGCTCCCGCGCCGCCATAGTTGGCCGTCACCACGTCCAGGTTGCCATCCCCGTCGAGATCGGCCACCGCGATGTGCTCGGGGAACGAGCCGGTGGTGCTGATGTTGGCGGCGACTGCGCTTGTGAACCCGCCCTGGCCGTTGCCTTTGATGAACGAGATCGTGCCATTCATCTGGTTGTTGACGGTCACAAGGTCGACGTTGCCGTCCTTGTCGAAGTCTCCCGAGACGGCGTGATAGGCCATGCCGGAGCCGCTGCCCACGGCCGTTCCAGCAGTGAGCCATGGCGCGTTGGCGACAGCGTTGTGCCTAAACGGCACCACGTTGTTGCCGGTTCCCGCGAGCAGCGCCGCGATATCAGGCTTGCCATCCTTGTTGAAGTCCCCCATCGCCAGCGAGTAGGGCGTGTTGCCCGAGCCGAGGTTGTTGGCGACGTTGTACTGGAAGGTCGTACCGCCCATGTTGATGAGGTGGGCAATGTTCAGCGCGGCGGAGCCGTTGAGGTTCACCACCACATCCAGCTTGTTGTCTCCGTTACAGTCGTGGGCGCGGGTTGAGACGGGGCGGGTGGCTGGGGGGGGCGCAAAGGAAGTCGTTGGGAAGCCGCGCTTGTGGGTCGGCGGCCAGCTTGTCACGCCTTTCCCTTCAGCGGCAGTTTTCGTCCACCAGATGCACCAAGTCTTCGACCGGGAACGGGTCCGGCAGGTAGTCCTCAAAGTCGAGCCGACTCGCCGCCCCCCAGTCTGCCCCGGCATCCAGCAGCGCGATGATCGACAGCCGCCGCCGGGGACTCTCGGCCCGGATGATGTCGAGAAAGTCCTTCCCACCCAGCTGCTCAAACAGGCAATAGCGGAGTAGCACCAGCGCGACCTCGTGGTGCTGCACGCCCAAGGTCGCATCCGCCACCGATGCCACGGTCTGCGTCCGGTAGCCCCGCTCGGCGAGACTGCGGCTGACCGTGGCGATCACCTCTGGCCGATCCTCGATGAGCAGAACCCGGCCACCGACGCCTGGAAGCAGCTCCTCACCCGGGTTCACCATGTGCGACAAGTACCCTCATTTACCCCTATGGTCAAACAAAACGGCGCACACGCGGGATCTTTCAGGTAACCCAGCTACGGCACCAGGATGCTTGGGTCGTCGACCATCGCGGTCAAGGTGCCGCTCGAGTTGATGCGCAGCTGGAGGTTGCCGCCGCTCGGGATCTGCACCGACAGGTCGAGCCGCTGCCAGTCGGGCGTGGTGGTAGTGACGGTCGGTGACGAGGCGATCACCTTGTTGGCGGTCAGATCCCAGATGTCGAGGCCCAGCTTGGCGCCACTGCCCGCCTGCGAGACATACACATAAGCCGAGCCGTACAGCGTCTTGCCGACGAGCGCCGCCAGCGGCAGGGTCTGGTTTAAGACGTTGGCGTTGGCGTTTGTACTGCTGACCAACAGCGAGCGAAAGCCGCAGCGCGCCATGGTCGTCGTGACGGTCCAGGTCGAGCCGCCGCCCGCTTGGTTGCAGCAGCCGTCCCACTTGCCGGGAATCGAGCTGGCGGGGCTGCCGGTGTTGCTGGCCTTGCCGTTGCCATCGAGCTCGACGCTGGGTGTCTCGAAGCCGGGATTTTGCAGCTGGTTGCTGGGGTCGAGCGGACACAGGCCCATGTCCCGGGTCTGGGCCGCGAGATCGGGACTACCACCCTCGACGGTGCTGGTCTTGGGACTGCACGCCCCCCACAGCAAGAGCCCGGACAACGCCAATGACGACAGAGCCAACGACCGTGACATGCGCATGAGATCCTCCCCCCCTTGTGTTACACCCTAACGCCAAGGCTGAGCCATGAGTGACCTCGATCTTTCTGCGCTGCGGGTGCTGGTGACGGGTGGGGCCGGCTTTCTCGGCTCGTTTGTGGTCGAAGCGCTGCGCGAGCGGGGCTGCCAGCAAGTAGCGGTGCCGCGCTCCCGGGACTACGACTTGGTGGATCTGCAGGCGGTGCGGCGGCTGCTTGCGGACACCCGGCCCGAGCTGGTCATCCACCTGGCGGCCCGCGTCGGCGGCATCTTGGCCAACCAGCGCGAGCCGGGCCGCTTCTTCTACGACAACCTGATGATGGGCGCGCAGCTTCTCGACGAGTCGCGCCGCTTTGGGGTCCGCAAGTTCGTGGCGACGGCGACGATCTGTGCCTATCCCAAGCACACCCCGGTGCCGTTTCGCGAAGACGATCTGTGGAACGGCTACCCCGAGGAAACCAACGCGCCGTACGGCCTGGCCAAGAAGATGCTGCTCGTACAGTCGCAGGCCTACCGTGCCCAGTACGGCTTTTCGTCGGTGGTGCTGTTTCCGGTCAACCTCTACGGGCCGCGCGACAACTTCGACCTTACGTCGTCGCATGTCATCCCGGCGCTGGTTCGCAAGATCAGCCGCGCCATCGCCGAGGGCCACCGCGAGGTCGTGATCTGGGGCGACGGCACCCCCACCCGCGAGTTTCTCTACGTCGAGGACTGCGCCGCCGGCATCGTCTCGGCCTGCGAGCGCTACGACGACAGCGAGCCGGTCAACCTCGGCAGCGGCCACGAGATCGCCATCTCTGACCTCGCCACCCGGATCGGCCAGCTCCTCGGCTACCAGGGCCGCTTCGTCTATGACCCCAGTCGTCCAGGCGGCCAGCCGCGCCGCGCCCTCGACTGCTCCCGCGCCGAGCGCTGCTTCGGCTTCCGCGCCACCACTTCACTCGACGAGGGACTTCGCCGTACCATCGAGTACTTTCGTCGCGAGCTTCAGCCATGACCGCACGACGCGCACTCATCACCGGCATCACCGGCCAAGACGGCTCCTACCTCGCCGAGCTGCTGCTTCGCAAAGGCTACGAGGTCCACGGCATCGTCCGCCGCTCCTCGTCGTTTAACACCGGACGGCTCGACGGCATCTACCAAGACCCGCACGTCCCCGACTATCGGCTGCAGCTGCACTACGGCGACCTCGTCGACTCCTCGGTCCTCGGGCGCATCCTTCACACCGTCAAGCCCGACGAGGTCTACAACCTGGCGGCGCAGTCCCACGTCCGCGTCTCGTTCGATATGCCCGAGTACACCTTCGACGTGGTGGCGCAGGGCACGGCGCGGCTGCTCGAGGTCGTGCGCGAGCTGGGCAAAAAGACCCGCTTCTATCAGGCGTCGTCGTCCGAGATGTTCGGCTCTTCGGCGCCCCCGCAGGCCGAGTCCACGCCCTTTCGGCCCTGCTCGCCGTATGCCATCGCCAAGGTCGCCGCCCACCACACCACCGTCCTGTACCGCGAGTCCTACGGCCTGTTTGCCGTGAGCGGCATCCTCTTTAACCACGAGAGTCCCCGGCGCGGCGAGACGTTTGTGACCCGCAAGGTGACGCGGGCGGCGGCGCGGATCAAGCTGGGGCTGCAGGACCGGCTGTTCCTCGGCAACCTCGAGGCGCGGCGTGACTGGGGCTTTGCTGGCGATTACGTCGAGGCGATGTGGCTGATGCTGCAGCAGGACCGGCCCGAGGATCTCGTCATCTGCACCGGCGAGAGTCACTCGGTGCGCGAGCTGCTCGACGTGGCGTTTGGGCGGCTCAACCTCGACTGGGAGCGCTACGTCGAGATCGATCCCCGCTACTTCCGCCCCAGCGAGGTCGACGAGCTGCGCGGCGACATGACCCGGGCGCGGCGCCTGCTCAAGTGGGAGCCCAAGGTCCGCTTCCGTCCGCTCATTGAGCAGATGGTCGACCACGATCTCGCCGACCTCCTCCGCCACCGCCAGTCCCTGCCGCGCTAACAACCGACTGGCTGAGGCGGGCTGCTGGCGAGTTTGTACGCGGTGCCGGCGAGTTTGCACGCGGTGCCGGCGAGTTTGCACGCGGTGCCGGCGAGTTTGTACGCGGTGCTGGCGAGTTTGTACGCGGTGCCGGCGTGTCCGTACGCGGTGCTGGCGTGTCCGTACGCGGTGCTGGCGGGTGCGTACGCGGTGCCGGCGGGTGCGCATGGCATGAAAAAGTTTGAACTTTGGGTGGCGGGGGGTGGATCTGCGTTTCACGCTTTCATGCGCCCACAGGTCGCATGAGGCGGCGTGGTGGGCTTTCACCCAACGTTTGAAGGAGACAGTAGATCATGGCAGCCAGGTATCTTCCTCGCAGTGACGCCGGTCTGGTGGTGTGGATCACCAACCTGCTCACCGCACTTCCGGCCCAGGCCAAAGCGCTCGGGATGTCCCCGACCGAGTACAAAGACGCGATCGACCAGGCCAAGGCCGTCGTCACTGCGATTGCCGCTGACGAAGCGAAGTACGCCGACTGGCAGGCGGCGGTGGCGCGGACCGCTGACCTCCGCACCGAGGCGCTCACCGAGATCCAGCGCGTCATCGAGCGGCTCAAGACCAGCCCCGGCTACACCGAGGAGACGGGCAAGGCGCTGATGGCCGTCCCCAGCAAGGCCGCCGTCGTCCACCTCGAGACGTACAAGCCCGAGCTGCGCGCCATCGCCCACGGCGGCAAGGTCCGCATCCACTGGAAGCGCGGCGCACTCGACGGCATCAACGTCTACAGCCGCAAGCTCGGCGAGACGGCCTTCACCTTCCTCGGCCACGACAGCAGCCCCCCCTACGACGACTCCCGCCCCATCACCCCCGGCGAGGTCCGCGAATACCGAGCCATCGGCGTCGCCTACGACGAGGAAGTCGGCCAGCCCAGCGACATCCTCACCCTCGCCCTCACCGCCTAAGTCCCCAAGCCCCAGTCCCCCGCCCCCACCGCCCGTGGTCGCGACTGGCCCGGGCGTGGTATGACGCGCGGCATGTATCTGCGAGAGATCGAGATCACCAACCTCCGCGCCTTGGAGAAGGTCAAGTGGACCCTTCCCAAGGACCAAAAGGGCCCCGGCTGGCACGTTATCCTCGGCGACAACGGATCAGGAAAGTCCTCGTTCTTGCAAGGGGTCGCCCTGGCCCTGGTCGGCCCAAGTGAAGCCCCAGCCCTGCGGCAAGACTTCCGCAAGTGGCTGCGGTCAGGAACCGAGCGGGCCGACATCGAGCTTCTCATCGAGCACGACCCTGCGTTTGACAGGTGGGCACTGAGAGGTAGCCAAGGGGGATCGCAGCGGTTCCCGCACGTCTACATCGGGAAGGACGAAGAAAGCGGCGATGAGCAGGTCCGCGTGAGGACTCCTGAGACAGTGAGTGCCAGAGAGGAAGTTGCCAAGCTGAACCGGGGCCTGTGGAGCAGCAGCCAGGCAGGGTGGTTCTCTGCCGGGTTTGGGCCGTTCCGCCGCTTTGAAGGGGGCGAGTCGGACAGCGCCAAGCTGTTCTACTCAAACCCGAATCTGGCTGCGCATCTCTCGCTGTTTAGCGAAGGGATCGCGCTGTCTGAGAGCCTGGCGTGGCTGCGCAAGCTGCACAACCTGGCACGGGACTCGGTCCAGAAGAGACAATCCTCGGATGAGGCATCCCAAGCGGCATCCCTGCTTGTGCGCCTGCAAGAGTTCGTGAACAACAGCCAGCTGCTCCCGAATGGCGTGACCCTGGCAGAGATTGACGCCGAGGACGTTCATTTTCGCGATACCGCTTCGCGCGAAGTGACGGTGAAGTCGCTCTCGGATGGCTTCCGAACCACGCTGAGTTTTACGTTCGAGCTGTTCCGGTTGCTGGATTGGACGTTCGGCTCCAAAGTCTTCCTAGATCACTGCGTCTCTGCCTCGTCACCCGGCCAGCCTCCGCAGGTGACCCTTCCTGGCGTGGTGCTGATTGACGAGGTGGATGCGCACCTGCACCCGACCTGGCAGCACCGGATCGGACAGTGGTGTAAGCGCTGCTTTCCCAACCTTCAGTTTCTTGTGACCACGCACAGCCCGATCATCTGTCAGGCGGCGGAAGGCGGGACGGTGTTCAAGCTGCCGCAGCCAGGCACCGAAGAAGAAGCGCGGATGCTGACGGGGGATGAGTTCGAGCGGCTCGTGTATGGCAGCGTGCTCGATGCGTACAGCACAGCGGCGTTCGATGAGCAAGCCACGCGCTCCGATGCGGGACGAAAGCTGCTCGACGAGCTGGCAGCGTTGAACATCAAAGAGCTGGACGAAGGGCTGAGCGCGATAGAGAAGCGTCGGCAGGCACACCTGCGCGTCATCTTGCCCGGCAGTGACGTGCCGGAGGAGAAATGATCCATGCTGTCCCTTCCTCAGATCGGTCCGAGTGAGGATCTGCTGACGCAGCTACAGCAGTGGCAAGACGCGGTCGATGCGAAGCTTAACTATGCCCAGCAAGTTGCGAAAGCCGATGGGGACTGGAGCCTTCATCGCGACAAGCAGCCGATGCGAGACATTGAGGTGCTGCTTGAGCAAATGTGCTGCGGCGGGCGGCGCTGTGCGTACTGCGAGGACACATTGGCGCACCAAATCGAGCATCGGTGGCCCAAGAATCTGTACCCAGAGCTTGTCTTCGATTGGCTGAACTTCCTGTACGCCTGCGGAAGCTGCAATTTGAAGAAAGGCTCCAGATTTGCGGTGTATCCGGTAGGGGGTCGAGCGCTGCTGCGCGTGCGTCGAGTGCCCGGTGCGCCACTGACCGCGCCGCCGCTTGGGGAGATGGTGTTTATCGATCCTCGCAGTGAAGACCCGACGCAGTTCTTTACGATCGATCTGCGAGGGAGCTTCCGTATCCAAGTCCAAAAGGGACTACCAGCAAGAGCGCGTGAGCGAGCGCAGTACACCCTTGAGAACCTT
Source organism: Myxococcales bacterium (assembly GCA_016794465.1). Lineage (GTDB taxonomy): Bacteria > Myxococcota_A > Polyangia > Palsa-1104 > JAEUJZ01 > JAEUKA01. Next base: position 10,353 of record JAEUKA010000072.1, read on the forward strand.
CCGCTGAACAGTGATCCGCTCTGCAAGCAGCGTCGAAGTGCTTATCGCTACTATCGCCTAGAGGTTCAGGCGTACATCCGGGACCGCGAAAGGCAGCAGTCCCAGCGGCAGCTGAAGAAGCACCGACTTGCACTGGCAGAGTTCGCGCATCAGACCGTCTGGTTCGAGATGAAGCGGCAGCAGGCGAAGATTGCAGATCTGGCGGCGCTGTTTGCGCAGGCTCCAGAGGCGCTGCAGTGGTAGTCGTGCGCGCCGGCTGACGAGCGCTGGGCTTGCTGCGCCTTGAATCCGCCGGGAAAGCCGCGCAATATGGGCAGCTTCTGATGCCCAGGCGAGACTCTGCCGCTTCTGGCGCCCCCGGCAGCGCCAAGTCCACTGCAAAACCCGAAAACCGGGGCAAACCCGAAAACCGGGGCAAACCCGAGCGCCCAGGCCCGAGCCGGCGAGATCAGCTGCGGGCGGCGCGGCGGATCGTGGTCAAGATTGGCACTGGGGTGCTGACGGGCGCGGCGGGTCGGTTCGATCGGGTGCGCTTCGACAGCCTGTGCGAGGAGCTGTACCACGCCACGCTCGACCGCGAGGTGGTGGTGGTGTCCTCGGGGGCGGTGGCGCTGGGCGTCGAGCGGCTGGGGCTGGCGACGCGACCGAAAGACATCATCGGCAAGCAGGCGGCGGCGGCGGTCGGACAGTCGCGGCTGATGCGGCTCTATGACGATGCGCTGGGGGCAAAGGGCGTGACGGTGGCGCAGGTGCTGCTGACGCACGCCGACATCCAGTCGCGGACGCGCTATCTGAATGCGCGACGGGCGATCGGGCAGCTGCTCGAGCACGAGGCGCTGCCGATCATCAACGAGAACGATACGGTGAGCGTCGAGGAGCTGAAGTTTGGCGACAACGACACGCTGGCGGGGATGGCGGTGGACCTTGTCGAGGCGGAGCTGCTGATCATCCTGACCGACATCGATGGGCTGTATACCGCCGACCCGCGCAAAGATCGCAGCGCGACGCGGATTCCCGAGGTGTGGGGGATTGATCCGGCGACGCTGCGGCTGGCGGGGGACTCAAGCTCGGGGGTGGGGACGGGCGGGATGGCGACCAAGCTGCGGGCGGCGAGTCGGGCGGGCGAGTCGGGGGTGCCAACGCTGATTGCGCCGGGCAAGCGGGTCGGCAGCCTGGAAGCGGCCTTGCGTGGGGAGGAGTTGGGGACGTTCGTGCACGCGCCTCCACAGCCGGGAACGGGCAGTCGCAAGCGGTGGCTGCTGCGCGATCTGCGCCCGATGGGACAGCTCTTTATCGATGAAGGGGCGGCGGTGGCGGTGACGGAGCGCGGCAAGAGCCTTCTGCCCAGTGGCGTGCGCGAGGTGCGGGGCACGTTTGAAGGCGGCGAGCCGGTGGAGATCTGCGGGCCGGGCGGACGGGCGCTGGCGCGGGGCTTTTCGATCTACAGCTCGGAGGATCTGCGGCGGCTTGCGGGCTGCCAGACGGCGGTGATTGAGAGCATCCTTGGCTACAAGCTGGCCGACGAGGCGGTGCATCGCGATGACTTGGTGCTGATCGGCAGCCCGGCGGAAGGAACGACCCCATGAGCGACCCCATGAGCGTGCAGACAGCGGAGCTTGCAGCCGAAGACTGGCAGACGGCGCGGGCGCTCGGCGAGTCGGCCCAGCGGGCGGCGCGGACGCTGGCGAGTGTGTCCTCGGCGCAGAAAGACGCGGTGCTGGCGCGCTTGGGTGAGCTGCTGACCGATCCAGAGCGGGTGGCGGCGGTGCTTTTGGCCAATGCGCAGGATGTGGCGGCGGCGCAGCAGGCGGGGCTGTCGGCAGCGATGCTCGATCGGCTGCGGCTCGATGCGGGGCGGCTGCGGGCGCTGGCGGGGGCGGTGGCGGAGATCCAGGCGCTGCCCGATCCGGTCGGCGAGGTGGTCGAGCAGTGGACGCGGCCCGCCGGCTTTCGGGTCGAAAAGGTGCGGATTCCGCTGGGGGTGCTGCTGCTCATCTATGAGTCGCGACCGAACGTGACGATTGATGCGGCGGCGCTGGGGTGGAAGAGCGGCAATGCGGTGATCCTGCGCGGCGGCAAAGAGGCGCGGCACAGCAACCGGGCGCTCGGGAGTCTGTTTCGCGAGGCGCTGCGCTCGCAAGGGCTGCCCGAGGACGCGTGTCTGCTGGTCGATGATCCGTCGCGGACGCTGATGCTGGCGCTCTTACAGCAGCACGGCCTGATCGACCTGTGTATCCCGCGCGGCGGCGAGGCGCTGATTCGCTTTGTCGTCGAGCATGCGCGGATTCCGGTGGTGCAGCACTACCAGGGCGTCTGTCACCTGTATGTCCATGCGGCGGCGGACCTGGCGATGGCGACGGAGCTGGTCTACAACGGCAAGTGCTCGCGACCGGGTGTGTGCAATGCCTTGGAGTGCGTGCTGATCGACGAAGCGGTGGCGCCGCTGCTGCTGCCGCTGCTGGCCGAGCGGCTGGGGCCGGCGGGGGTCGAGCTGAGGGTGCAGGACGATGCGCGGGCGCTGCTGCCATCGCCGCTGCCGGCGGGCTTGCGGGTGGTGACGGCGCAGCCGAGTGACTTTGGGCACGAGTTTTTGGCGCTGACGCTGGCGGTGCGGATCGTGCCGTCGGTCGATGCGGCGATCGAGCACATTGCCCGCTACGGCTCGCTCCACACCGAGGTGATCTGCACCCGCGACGAAGCGGTGGCGCAGCGGTTTGTGCGACAGGTCTGCGCGAGCTTTGTTGGCTGGAATGTCTCGACGCGCTTCAACGACGGTGGCGAGCTGGGACTCGGCGCCGAGGTCGGGATCTCGACCACCAAGCTGCACGCGTTTGGACCGATGGGCCTGCGCGAGCTGTGCGCCACCAAGTTCGTCGTCACCGGCAGCGGTCAGGTCCGCGTCTAAGCCGGAGAGTGGCTGAACCGGGGGCGTGGGCTCGCCGCAAAGTGGTTTCCGCTGCCTCGCAAATCGTGTTATGCAGCCGAAAATGAACGCTTTGCGAGCCTTGAGGAAGCTTTGTAGCGACCGGCGCTTGCCGACGCTCGTGGGTAGTGTGTCAGTGGCGATGGCAGTGGCGACGGCGGGAACGGCCGCAGCCAAGCCAGTCAAGTCAGCCAAGCCAGCCGCTGCCGCAGACAAGGCAGGGGGCAAGACGGCTGCCGCTGCGAAGAAGACCGAGGGGGCAGCGATGCCGGATGCGTTCGCGCAGACCGGGAGCCCGACGGCGGGAGCGGAGTCTTCGGCAAGCAGTCCAAGCTTTGAGGATCTGCTCAAAGACGCGGTGCCGGTGAAGGACTTTGCGACGCTGATCGAGCCGCTGTATGCGCGCTGTGATGATCCCGAGCCGCTGTACAAGCGCCAGTGCGAGGTGTCGAAGTCGTTCCTGCTCGACTACCTGCACAGCCATACCTTCGTCGCAGAGTCGGACATTCCGCCCGATACCTCGCCGTATGACGCCGCCGCCAAGCAAGTGGACATGGAGATCTCGGGCTGCGTGGTCTGCAAAAACCCGATCATGGTCGCTGGCGAGCCGCGCTACCTGACCACCAAGCCGCCGCAGCGAGTGGTCGAGGGTCGGGCGCAGGTCGATCCTCTGGCCAACCACGAGATTGCGATTGCCGACCGGGTGCGCGCCGATCGCTTTGTCGAGCGGGTGGTGCCTCGGCTGAAAGTCCAGCATGTATTCCGCTTCACGACTCCGTATCCAGCAGAGGCCGTGACCGGATCGTCGCCAGGTCAGCCGTCCGCCAGTGGGGCTGGGCAGGCGATGGCGCTGGTGGGCAAGACGAGCGCGCTGCCGCCGATTCCGCCGCCGGCCAAAGGGGTGCTGGTGGCGTCGCTGGGACATCGGGTCTACGACCGCTGCACCGGTCAGATTGCTGCTGCCAAGCCGGCGGCGCTGTCTCCGGTCAAGGTGTCGCCCGATCGCGGCTGTCCCCGGGATGCCTCGGAAGACATGTCGCAGGCCGAGATCAAGAAGCAGCAGGACTTTATGGCCCTGCCCGAGCGACTGACCCCGCGTGAGATCGACCGTGTGCTGGCGCCGATTCAGGCCCGGGTCCACGAGTGCTACGTCGAGTTTGGCGAGCCCTCGGGCAATGCCAAGGTGAGCTTGGTCATCGGCGCGGAAGGCAAGCTGACCCAGATCACGCTGCCGTCGCCGTTTGACAAGGCCGACATTGCCGTGTGTCTGCGCTCGCAGCTGCGGAGCGCGGTGTTCCCGAAGTTCCGGGGCAGCCCGATGAAGCTCGACTACGTCTATCAAGTGCAGTAGCTGCCGCCCTGCTGCTGGCCATGTGAGGCTCTCCATGTTGTCTTCGCTCGCTTCGTTCCGGTCCCGGTCGCTCGCGCGGTGGTGTTTGGTCGGTGGACTTGCGGCTGTGTTGCCCGCTTGCAGCAAAGGGGGCGCGGGCGATACGGCCTCGTGTCGCAAGCTGAGTGATCCGCTGCCGGGTGGGCCGATGAACGATCGACCGATCGCGCGCTCGCTGTACGCAGAGCTGCGCTCGCCCGGCGGCAGCTACACCACGGTTCCGCTCGAGGGCATCGGCGGTTCGTACAGCGGCAGCAAGCAGCTCACCAAGTGCGAGGAGCGCGGCCAGTACACCGTCGAGCGAATCGTCCTGGTGAACGCCAAGCAAGAGCTGGTCGCCGTTGCCAATCGCATCGGCGGCTCGGCTGCCTTCAAGATCGACTACTCGAACGGCCAGACCACCAGCATCGCCGGAACGAGCGTCGCCAACTACTACACCGACTATGGAACCGCTGCGACGAGTGGCGCGGTGACGCTGCTGACGGTGGCGCCGAGCACTCCGCAGGTTCGCCAGGGCGAGCGGATGACGGTTTCGGTGGCGCTGCAAGGCGATGAGTGCGGGCTCAAGCAGAGTCAGTGGTGGCTGGCGACGGCATCTGGACAGGTCATCGGCACGCCGCAGGTCGTCTCGGCTGGGTCGGGGTCGGTGGGGATCTCGGTTCCTCCCGAGCTGGCACCCGGCACCTATTTCGTCGAAGGCCGCGTCGACACCAAAAACGGCCAGTCGTTTGACGTGAAGCGCCGGAACGCCGCCGACACCATCTACCAGCTCTACGATCGCAAGAGCGGCATCTACACCGCGACGACTTATCCGGTGTCGAAGGTCGAGGTGGTAGCCAATCCCGATGCCGATCGGACGGCGCCGCAGGCGGTGCAGATGGATGCCACGCCGTCGCGGGTCGAGCGCTGTCAGCAGGTGAACCTGTCGCTTAAGCTGAGTGACGAGCGAGCGCTGCCGACGATGCAGACGGTGAAGGTGTGGCTCGGTCCGGACGGCGGCATGCTGACCAGCGTCGAGCTGACCGGTGGAGAGACGCTCTACGGCAGCCTGACGTTGCCGCTCGATGCGCCGGGTGGAGTCTGGTACGCGTATCCCGACCTGATTCGGGACGCGGCGGGCAACGAAGCGCGCTCGAGCTTCTCGGGTGGCAAGTTCTCGCTCTCCGGGATGGGGATTGGGACGCCCAAGCCGGTGCAAGCAGCGACCTTTATCGTGCCGTCTGAGATGGCGAAGCTCGATGGTGGGACGGTGGTGTCCGACCTGGGCGTGGGGCAGCCCGATCTGATGGCGGCGTTTCCGGCGGTGCTCAGTGAGCTGAAGGTGCAGCCGGCGGCGATTACTCGCGACGGTGACTCGGTGACGATTCGCGTGACCTGGGTGGACGCGAGCGGCTCACTCAAGTAGGCGGCGCCAGATCTGCGGCCACCACTGCATGCGCCGGCCTGGCTCGACGAGCTGCGGGCGGCACCAGGCAGCCCGGTCCATGGCCAATCAGGTCGCGACGACCGGCCAGCAGCAGCGCCTCGCGGACAAGCTCGTGCTGGCTGTGATCCCAGTACATCAGCAGCGCTCGCTGGAGCTTCTTGTCGCGCAGCCGCCGGGCCGAATAGACGAGCCGGCTGGCATCTTGCGACAGCGGATCGCGGCCAGTGTGATAGATCGCCGTCGCCAGAGACATCGGCGTTGGCACAAAGTCCTGCACATCCTGTGGCCGCAGCGCTCGCTGTTTGAGGTAGAGCGCCAGCTCGATCACCATCGCCAGCGTCGCTCCCGGATGTCCAGCGATGAGCAGCGGCCGGTGCGCGGGATGCAGGTGTGGGCAGATGTCGGGCGCGACACAGGACCTGCGCCGACAGCGGGCAGCGGCCGGCGCATCGTCACAGTACATCCCGTACAGGTTCGTCGTCGGTCCACCGAGATCGCTCACCGGGCCGGTGAAGTCATCGAGCCTGCGCAGCTCCGAGAGCTCGCGGAGCACGCTGGCTGAACAACCGCAGCCCTGGCCTCGTCGCAGCGCGTGCTGGACCGTCTCGTAGGCGGGCACCGGCTCGGCATAGCTTGGGTGCGGCAAGCGCGAAAACGGCAGATCGTAGAGCGCTGAAAGCTCGGACTCTTGCAGGGGCAGCGACGGAGGATTGAAGTACACCGCTCGCCCCGCCGCCCGCTGCACCAGTGGCCGACCGTCGTGCGGACTCGACTGTTGGTGATGCAGCCGCGACATCTCCGCAAAGCGCAGCCGGGCCGCTTCGTCGGGGCCTGCGACCTCCTCGAAGCTCGGCAGCTCGATCGGCGTGGGCTCAGGTCCTGCCAGCCGTGTCGCCACTTCGTCCGCCGGCAGCAGCAGTGCCGTCCCCCGCACATCGCGGATGCTCGACATTGGCTCGCCGCGCAAGAGCCGCTCGCTGAGCTCCAAGATCGGCCGCTCGCCATCCCCAAACACCAGCAGATCGGCCTTGGCATCGACGAGGATTGGCTTGCGCACCGTATCCGACCAGTAGTCATAGTGAGCCAGCCGCCGCAGCGAAGCTTCCGTGCCACCGAGGATGATCGGCACCTCGGGAAAGGCTTCTCGGCAGCGATTGGCATAGACCAGCGTGGCGCGATCGGGCCGCTGACCGAGGCGACCGCCGGGACTGTAGGGATCACCTTCGCGGTTCTGCTTGTGCGCCGTCAGCCGATTGAGCATCGAGTCAACGTTGCCCGCCGAGATTCCGAAAAACAGCCGAGGCCGCCCAAAGCGACGAAAGTCGGTGACGCTGCGCCAGTCCGGCTGCGCCAAGATCGCCACCCGCAGACCCCGCGCCGCCAGCAGCCGGGCAATCAGAATCGGCCCAAACGCCGGGTGGTCGACGTAGGCATCGCCCGTCACCATCACCACATCCAGCTCGGACCAGCCGCGCAGCTCCGCTTCCTCTCGCGAGAGCGGCAAAAACCGAGTGTCCAGCGGCGGAGCCAGCGTGTGCGGCAAGCTATGCGGCGGGCTGTGCGACGAGCAATCCAAGTAGTGGGCAAGCGACGCAGGCATGAAAACGCCGCCATATCTACCCTGCGACGACGAAAAGGGCAATTGACAGCTCTCGGTAAGTGGTGATTTCCTAAAATTACCAACATTCTCTTTGAGTCATTTGCCCGTGTCCGACGAAGAGCAGCCCTCTCACGAAAGTCCACCGGGCAGTCTGGCCCCTAGCTGGCTGGATCAAACTGCGCTGGCGATCTTTGACTCGCTTTCCGACGGGGTGGCGGTGTTTGATGCGAGCCTGCGGCTCTGTCACCACAGCCCGCGCTTTGCCAAGCTACTGCCGAGTCAGCTGGCGGCGGTCGAGCACGGCCAAGCGTCGCCCGAGCTTCAGGCAGCCCTACAGCGAGTCCTCGGTGGTGCGCCCCAGGTCAGCCTGCTCTTGGAACAGCCCGTGTCGGGGATGGCGCCGCGCTCGTGTGAGGTGCTGGTGCGACCGCTGCCATTGCCGACGGCAACGGTGCTGCTGGTGACAGCGCGGGATGTCAGCGAGCGCATTGCGCGGGAGCGAGCCCAGCGGGAAAACGAGTCGCTGCTCGGGGCCATTTTGGAGACGTGCGGCGTCGGGCTGTGCCTGTGGGATCATCGCTATCGCTTCGTCAGCTGCAACCGGGCGTTCTGCGAGCTGGTCGGCTTTCGGCCCGAAGAGCTGGTCGGTCGGCCACTCGGCAAGGTGCTGTCGAGCGAAGAGGTCGATCGCGCCCACGGACTGTTTGCCGAGCTGCTCGCCGGTGGGAGCAAGCCGGCGGGCCTGGGCGGCATCGAGCTGCGCTGTCGGCGTCGGGATGGCTCGCTGGTCGATGTGGCGATTGCCGCCAGTGTCCTGATTCGCGACGAGGGGCGGCGCTTCATCGTCGGCTCGGTGATGGACATCTCGGAGCGCAAAGAAAAACAGCTGGAGCTGCTCGAGAAAGCCATCGAGGCGCAGCGCGAGGCCGAGAGCAAAAACGCGCTCAATGCAGCGCTGTCGGACAAGCTGGCACTCATCGAGAGGCAGCATCAGCAGATCCTCGATCTGTCGGCGCCGATCTTGGATGTCTTTGAAGGGGTGCTGCTGTTGCCGGTGATTGGCACGCTCGACGACAGCCGAGCCCGCGCGATCACCGAGCGGCTGCTTGATGCGGTGGTGTCACATCGGGCGCGCCTGGTGCTGATTGACCTGACCTCCGTCGATACGATGGACACCGCGAGTGCGGCGGCGCTGCAGCGGATGCTTACCGCGATCGGCATGCTCGGCTCGCGACCGATCATCACCGGCATCAGTCCCCAGATCGCCATGACCCTGACCCGACTCGGCGATCGGCTGGACAAGCTCGATACGCTGCCCGATCTCAAGGCCGGCGTGCGCTTCTGTTTGAGCCGGGGCTAGCCTACGCTTTTTGCCGATTTGCAAGTGCCGAGCGCGTCTCATCGGTGACGTGCCTGCGCTTTACGGCTGGCCCAGTCGTTTTGTAAGATTCATTACATGATCCCATTTGAAGATTTCGTCACTGCCATCGAGAAGTACAAGCGCAAGAAGGAACTTGAGGCTGCCGCTGCACCGGTTCAGCAGGGTCGACAGCGCCCCGAGAGGCCGGCGGCTCCTCCCCGCTAAAGCGCGCTGACTGTGCCGTCCTTGTTTACGTCGAAAGGACGCGCGGCTATCTTGACGGAGATGAGTCTCCGCCGCAGAAGTCGCGCTTCCTTTGCAAGCTGGAGCTGGCTTTGGCCGCTCGCTGTCTCGGGCTGTTTGGCCAGCACGAGCCCGACGCCGAGCAGCAGTCCGCCGATCCCGCCGCGTCCCGAGCTGAGCTGTCAGCGTCAAGGCGCCGAGCGGATCGAAACCGCCAACTTTCGCGGTGGCAGCCAGCCCGACGTGGTCAAGGTGTTTCACAAGAACGCCGACGGCAGTCCTCCGCTGTTTATGTCGTGCAAGGAAGTCGACTTGAACGGCGATGGACGCAAGGACGTGCTGCTGTACCTCGACAAGTACGGGCGCAAGCTTCGCGAGGAGTTTGACCACGACAAAGACGGGGTGGCCGATCAGAAGAGCTTCTACGAAGCAGGGGTGCTGGTTCGGGACGAGCACGACAAAGACTCTGACGGCAAGATCGATCTGATCGAGCACTTTGCAGACGGCAAGCGAGTCCGCATCGAGCGCGTCAGCCCGGCCCCCGACAAGTCCAGCAGTGCGGCCAGCCCGACTCCCGCCCCGACCGCCGCGCCTACATCCGCCCCTACGCCCCCAGCCGCTGCGACTCCCGCCGCTGCGCCTACATCCACCCCTACGCCCCCAGCCGCTGCGACTCCCGCCGCAACAAGCTCCAACTAGGCGCAAAACCAGGCTAGTATCTGCGCCGATTTGTCGCTTTTCCCGAGGTTCCGATGTCCGATCTGACGACGCAAGGAATTCGCGTGCAGGTAGTCACGCGGTATGCGCCAGAGCGCTCTTCGCCCGAGTCGCGCATGCACTTTTTCGTCTACACCATCACCATCAGCAACGTCGGAACCGCTCCAGCGCAGCTCATCAGCCGTCACTGGATCATCACCGACGCCACCCAGCACGTCGAGGAGGTACGCGGTCCCGGCGTCGTCGGTCAGCATCCATTCCTTCGTCCCGGCGAGAGCTACACCTATTCGTCGGGCTGCATGCTCCGCACCGAGTTTGGCACGATGGAAGGCAGCTACCAGATGGCCCGTCCCGACGGCAGCAAGTTCGACGCCGTGATCGCACCGTTTTTGCTCGCGCTGCCGCATGCGGTGAACTGATGACGGCGGCTGGACCTGGGCGCCCGATCGGCGTCTTCGACTCGGGAGTCGGTGGCCTGACGGTGGTGTCGGCGGTGCTGTCGCGGCTTCCGAGGGAGCGGATTGTCTATCTCGGCGACACGGCGCGGGTTCCCTATGGCACTCGCAGCGCGCAGACGGTGCTCAAGTATTCACGCAATGCGGCGCGGTTTCTGCTTCGGCACGACGTGAAGCTGCTGCTGATCGCTTGCAATACCGCTTCGGCGGCGGCTTTTCCCGGGCTGCGTTCCGAGCTTCCCGTCGGAGTGCTCGGTGCTGTCGAGCCAGGAGCTGCATCGGCCGCTGCTGTGACTCGCAGTGGTGAGGTCGGGGTCCTCGGGACGCTGGCGACGATTCGCTCGGGCGCGTACGAGCGGGCGCTTTTGGCGCTTATTCCGTCGCTGAAGATCCATGTCCAGCCCTGTCCGTTGCTGGTGCCGCTCGTCGAAGAAGGCTGGAACGATCCCGCCGATCCGGTCAGCCAGCTGGTGGTGCGACGTTACCTGGGTGAGCTACGGGATCGAGCGCCGCGACTCGATACGCTGGTCCTCGGCTGTACGCACTATCCGCTGCTGCGCGAGACGCTGCAGCTGGTCGCGACGGAGCTGTGGGGGCATCCGGTGACGCTGGTGGACTCGGCGGAAGCGATGGCGGTGGCGACGGAAAAGCTGCTCGCGACGCAGAATCAGCTCGAGCTGTCCGTCGGCGCGGAGCTTCTGCATCCCACCGCTCGGCTGCGCTGCTTTGTCACCGACGAGGCTCGCGTGGCAGACGTGGCGGCGCGGTTTCTCGGTCGAGCCTTGCCGCAGGTCGAGCTGGTCGATCTGTAGCCCCGATCGCGAGAGCAAGGAATCCACGGGGCGGCGGAGGCTACAGCGCTTCTTGGGGCAGCGGCTCGCGGTCCCACACTTGGTTACAGCCGAGACAGCGCCAGCGAATCGGCGGCTTGGCAGCGACTCCCACCGACGGATAGACCGGCAGACGAAAGCGCAGCGCGGACTCCTTGTGAGGAATCGCCTCTTTGACGATCTCGCCGTCGCAGACCTGCTGGGAAAAGGCTGTGATGGTGATGTGTCGCATGGGCCTCAGTCGAAAAAAGCTTCGGTCCGAATCTGCCGCTTGCGCTCGACGCCGCGAGCAATCAGCGCCGCCTTGCACTCCGCGATCATCTGGCCATTGCCGCACAGGTAGAACGTCGGACGATTCAGCGACGGCAGGGCCTCTAACACCGGCGGGACCACCCGACCGCGCTCGCGCCAAAACCCACGTGGCTGCGACAGGTAGATATGCGCTTTGAAGCGGGGATGCTTGGCGGTCAGCGTCTGCAGCTCGTCTTGCCAGAACAGATCGTCTTCGTGTCGCAGGCCCCAGTACAGCTCGACGCGGCCCGGCTCTGGTCGACTGAGCGTCTCGATCAGCATCGGCAAAATCGGCGCAATTCCCGTGCCCGTCGCGACATAGACAACATCGCCGGGATGAGACAAGTCGTTGACGAAGAAGCCCATCGGACCGGTGAAGCTGATCGGGTCGCCGGGCGCCATGGCGGCAAAAAACTGCGAGCCCACACCGTCCTCGACCAGGCGCAGGACCAGCAGCAGCTCGCCTCGCTGCTCGGGAGACGACGCGATCGAGTAGCTCCGCCGCTCGGCATGACCGCTGGCACTTGTACCGACCCGCAGCGACAGAAACTGTCCCGGTCGGAAGTGAAGGTCGGGCTCATCGTGAGAAAAAAGGTACTCAACCGTGTGGTTCGCCAGCGGCCGTTTGGACCGTAGCCGGGCGTGATGGATTCTGTTTTCCACGGGTGGTAACGTAGCTCCATGTTGAAATCTCGTCGAGCCTTGGCTGCTTTCGTCCTGCTGTTTGCCGGGCAGAGCGGCTGTGAGAAGCGTGATCGAGCGGTTCCGCCGGCGCCCCCAAGCCTGCCGCCGCTGTCTGCCGTGAAGGGGCCACCGCCGCCGTCTCAGCCTGTGCCGGCGATGCCCTCGGGACACGCGGCGATGCTGCAAGGGGTGAAGCCAATGCAAGCCGAGGCGCCGGAGGCGGTGCTGGCGAGCGGCGTGATCAAGGTGTCCGACGCGGTCAAGGCCAATGTGAAGATGGGCGCGACCTTGTTTCTCTCGGGACGTGGGGTCGGGCAAGGCGGACAGCCGGGGATGGTACTGCTCGCGAAAAAGCTGATGGTGAATGCGAACGACATCGCGTTTGAGCTGACGCCAAATGATCTGATGGGCATGGGCGGTGTGCCGACGGGGCCGGTGCAGCTGACGGCGCGCGTTGACCAGGATGAAGACGCGAGCACCAAGCAGGTCGGCGATGTCGAAGGTCTGCTGGGACCGGTGACGCTGCCGGCGCGAGCGCTGACGATTGTGCTTACCACGGTGCGCAAGGAAGGCTCAGGCCCGCCCAGTGATGCCACGTTCGGTCATGGAGCGATGCCGCCGGAACATGGCGCGCTGCCAGCCGGTCACATGCCGATCCCGGGCGCACACGGAGACTTGCCGCCAGGACATGTGCCAGTCGCCCCGGCAGCGGCGCCTCCGACTGCTGTGGCTCCAGCTTCACCCGCCGCGCGCACCATGCCGCCTGCCACCGGGACCAAGCCACCGGGACATCCGTAGTCGCCCGCAAGACCCCCAGGGTCGGCAAGCAGCGAGTCTGGCGTCAGCCATCAAGCGGCGTTAGGTTAGAAGCTAGCTGGAAGCGCGTCGCTTGGCGGCGGCAACCAAGATTCTGAGCTCGAAAAGAGGGAAACTCATGACTGCCCTAGCATCGTTTCGGATGAGCCTTGCGCTGACGGGTCTGCTGCTTGCGGCTGGGTGTGCGACGGTGCCTCGACCGGTGCCGATGGCCGCGCAGCCGCTCGCTTCGGTGCAGGTGGCGGGGGTTTCGGTGCATGTGCCTCGGCTTGATCCAAGTGATTATCCGGGCGATGTGCTGGAGGTGCTGACGCCGGTGCTGGTGGTGATTGAGAACCGCTCCAATGCCGAAATCATGGTCAACCCCGAAGGCTTTGTGCTGGCAACGGCGGGCGGAATGCAGTACGCGCCGCTGCGGGTCGAGCAGCTGGCTCTCAAGGATCAAGCGCCGCCGGTCCAGCCGCAAGAAGGCCAGGTGCTGCTGGCATGGCGTGGCGGAGGCGGCGGCGTTCGAGTCGGTGGCGCGCCAAGCTTCTCTGGCGTTCGCTCGGCGCCGGTGTATCGCGGTCCTAGCGGTGGCGGCGTTCGCATCGCTCCACCAGCATCCGTAGGTCGTCCTTCCGGATCGTTTTACGGAGGCTCGGGATACTACGGTCGACCGGGCTTTTCATCGCGACCGGGGTACTACTCGCGACCGGGTTATTACTCACGTCCAGGCTACTCGTCCCGTCAGTGGTGGGGCTGGAACTATCCGGGGCTGTGGGGCGCTGGCTGGGGCATGTCCTGGTATGGCAGCCCGTGGTGGTGGCAAAACCAGGGCGAGATGACCTGGACGCGCTCGGACGCGGCGCAGATGGCGCTTCCGGCAGGTCGGCTGCCCCCGGGCGGTCGGACGGGCGGGTTTCTCTACTTCCCGAAGCTCCCCGGTGAAGAGGGGACGGCGCTGACGCTTATGTGGCAGATTCGGGACAGCAGTGGGCAGCAAGTGATCGGAGACGCGCAAGTGCCGCTTGAGCTCTCGGAGCAGCAGTAAGCATGCGTGTCCTTGCGGCAGTACTGCTCACGCTGCTGGTGGGAATCGGGGGAGGCTGTCAGCCGGTGGCACGCAATCCCCAAGCACTGTGGATCAACTTTTTTCAAAGTGAGCTGAATCTGGTCCTGGTCGACTACGAGCCGCCGCCGTTTTGAGCGCCTGGTGTGAGGGCCGGTGGCTCTCCTTCGACGCTGGAAGCCGCGTATGTGCTTCGTGACAAGGTGCCGGCTGGCCCGTGGGGAATCGTCGGTGATGGCCTCCTGCTGGGCAGCGGCGTCAGCAAGCTTCGGATGCGCTTCGAGGTTCGTACTCGACACGCAACAGCAACCGACGACAGCGGCGATCAAGTGCTGGTGGGCGTCGAGAACCTCTTTGTCCGCGATGCCGCAAAGCCGTTCCAGGCCGTTCGATTTGACACGACCGCCGCCGGGGTGGCTTCGGACGCCGAGGCAGGCGACAAGCTGGTGTTTCGGATAACCGCACTATCCGATGGCAGTGATCCCGGCGGGATGTACGTTCTGAATGGCGATGGCGCCCAGCTGGGAGGACGGATTCCCCACCTTCAGCTGCCGCCGCTGCCGTAGCCGACCCTGCTCGTGGCTAGTTCGTGGCTAGCTCGTGGCTAGCTCGTGGCTAGCTCGTGGCTAGATCTCATCGAGCTGACCGTCGCCGTCGGTTCGCCCCGAGGCAGCACCCGGATCGCACTCTGCCACCACCCAGTCGAGGTACGCTTGATTGACCGAATCGACGGAGAGCCGCACGATCTCGGGGACATCGTAGGGATGTAGCTCCGTCAGCCGCTGCACCAGCTCGGAATAGCGCGCCGCAGTGGACTTGATCACGCAGACCACTTCGCGGTTGGTGACAATCTCGCCCTGCCAGCGATACACCGACGACACCTCGCGAACTTGATTGACGCAGGCGCACAGGCGCTCACCGAGCAGCGTCTGGGCAATCTCTCCCCAGTCATTACCCGATGGGAACGTACAGAGGATGACGACCAGCTCAGCACCACTCGCAACCGGGAGATCTGCTAACGACATGAGCCCAGTATAAATTCTGACGAGCCCAGATCTCGGAAGAAGATTCTGGCCACTTTGTTCCGCAGGTCCGCTCGACGAAGGGGTAGCCTGAAGCAGTACAGGGCGAAGTGCCGGGCCCAGCCCATGTCCAAGCGCGTAGGCAAACTGCGCAAACTATCTCGGCAAAAAGCAAAAATTGGTATAATCACAAGCAATGACAACCTCTGTGGTCCCAGAGCAGGTGGCCCCGTATGAGGTCTTTGCCGACTGTCCTCTGATCAGCGGCACGCCGCTGGTGGCGCATCTCTTGGGGCGGAGATTCGAACAGCGGCTCAATGAACGAACGGATCAGGTCTTCGACAGCGAGATGCAGAAGGCACTTCTGAAGACGCTGTCACATCTGTGCGCGGTGCTCGGTTGTTCTTTCGGGTATGCCGATCGGACGGATCTTCTGCTGTTTGCGATTTCGCAAGGCAGTGACGCTCGGCGGCTGCTGGCGCGGATTGCGGGCGAGTCGTCGGCGAAGCTGTCGCTGATGGTGAACGAGGTCTTCACGTTCGACGTGCGGCTGTTCGAGGTTCCCAGCGTCGAGCTGGCGCGAACTTACTTTCAGTGGCGACGGCAGCGTGCCGAAGAAGCGGCGATTGAGCGCTATCTGACGCATGTGCTGGAGCAGGCCAAGACCTCGCCGCAGACGATCCAAGCCATCCTCGGCGGGACCGGCTCGGAGCAGCGGATTGCGATTCTTCGTCAGCACGGCGTCGAGTACATGGCCCTGCCGGCGTGGCAGCGGCACGGCTCGGCAGTGTACATGTCGCAGGAAGAGGGCAAGCAGCCGCAGCTGGTCATCGATCTGCGCCTTTCCGACGCTGCTTCCTATCCAGACTATCTCATCCGGCACCTCGTCTAGTCGCCGGTTCTCCCCGACGAAAAATTTTGCCTGACTCGCCTGCGGTCGTGGATACTGCCGCGCATGCGCACCCTCGCAACATGGCGACGAATATTGGCTCTGCTGGGCGTGGTCACGGTCGCGCTGGTCGGCAGTGGACAGGCGCTGGGGTCGAGCAGGCTGCATCGCAAGGCAACAGCGACGGCTCAGACCAAGTCCGGCCACAAGCTGGTCAAGAAAAAACCGGCGCACAAGCGGGGACGTGAGCGGGCGGTGCCGGTCTACACCCGCAGCGGCTTGCCGAACATCTTGGCGCGGGCGGCAGTGGTGCTGGACCTTGGCTCGGGAGCGCCGCTGTTTGCAAAAAATCCCGACGAGGTCCGCCCGATTGCGTCGATCTCGAAGCTCTTGGCGATGTTGGTGGTGCTGGAGCACAAGCTCGATCTCGACGGAGAAACCACCATCACAGCCGAGGATGCGCGGCGGACGACCCGAGGCGCCAAGTCGCGGCTGATGGTGGGAATGCGGCTCAAAAATCGCGACCTATTGCATGCGGCGCTGATGGCGTCGGACAATCGGGCGGTGCTGGCGCTGGGCCGGGCGGCGGGGCTGTCTCCAGCGGAGCATGCCGAAAAGATGACCGCCAAAGCCCGCAGCCTGGGCCTACGCAAGACCGAGTTTCATGATCCAACCGGACTCGACTATGGAAATGTGTCGTCGCCACGCGAGACGATCACGATGCTGCTCGCGGCGCTCAAACACCCGCTGATTGCCAAGGCTTGCCGGACCCGCTCGTATGTTGCCCAGGTCCTGGGGCCGAAGCGACGCACCATTGACTACAGCAACACCGATGTCCTGCTGGCGTCGCGGCATGAGGTGCTGGGCGGCAAGACCGGCTACAACGATCGGGCGGGCTACTGCTTGGTGGTGGCGGCGCGGGTCGCGGACTCGACGGGCAAAAGCCGGGAAGTGGCGATGGCGTTCCTTGGCGAAGAAGGCAAGCTGAGTCGCTTTGCGGACTTTGGTCGGGCGGCGCAGTGGCTGATTGAAAAGCACCCTGCCGAGACGGCCAAGGCACCGGCCGAGCCGAAGACCGCCAAGCTGGCGGATAGCAACCGAGGCTAGCGCATGCTCAGACGCGGTCGGCAGCTGCGAGCGGTGGTGCTGGGTGCGCTGCTGCTGCTTGGGCAGGGGGCGCGTGCGAAGGAGAGTCCGTCGTCGCTGCCGCCGACCATGATGACGGTCACTGCCGCTGAGGAGACTCCGCCGGGGCTGCGCAAGATCGCCGACCAGCTGATGGCGAGCCTGACCGGCGACAAGCGGCTGTATCCTCGGCTGGTCACGCTGTGCGATACGTTTGGGCCTCGGCTGTCGGGAAGCGAGAACCTCGAGCGGGCGCTCGACTGGATCTTGGCCGAGCTGCGGCGCGATGGCTTTGACTCGGCGCGGGGCGAGCCGGTGCTGGTGCCGCGCTGGACTCGTGGGGAGGAGCAGCTGTCCCTGCTGACACCGCAGCCGCAGCGACTTTCCGTGCTCGGTCTGGGCGGTAGTGTCGCGACGCCCGCCGAGGGAGTGTCCGCGCCGGTGGTGGTCGTGCAGAGCTTTGCGGAGCTGTCGCCCGAGCTGGCCCGTGACAAGATCGTGCTGTTTGCGCCGCCGTTTTCGGGCTACGAGTCCGGTGTGCAGCTCCGGCTGCTGGGGGCGCAGAAGGCGGCGCTGGCGGGGGCACGGGCGGCGCTGCTGCGCTCGCTGACGCCGCAGTCGCTGGGGACGCCGCACACCGGCGTTACGGTCTACCAAGAAGGCGTGGCGCGGATTCCGTTTGCGGCCATCACCACCGAGGATGCCGACCGGCTGCTGCGGCTCCAGCGCGCCGGGCAAAAGATCGAAGCCAAGCTGCTGCTGCGGAGCCAAGACCTACCGCCCTCGCCGTCGCGCAACATTGTGGTCGAGGTCAGAGGTCGCGAGCGTCCCGAAGAAGTGGTGGTGTTCGGCTGTCACATCGACTCGTGGGATGTGGGCCAAGGTGCGCACGATGATGCCGGCAGCTGCCTGGCGGCGTGGCATGCACTGCTGGCGATTCGCGAACACAAGCCTCGGCGGACGGTGCGACTGGTGATGTGGGTGAACGAAGAAAACGGCAGTGCGGGCGCAAAAGCGTATGCCGCTGCCCATGGTCACGAAAAGCACGTGCTGGCGCTTGAGGCCGATAGCGGCGTGTTTCGTCCCACCGGCTGGCTCTTTTCCGGTAGCGATGCGGCGCTGGCCAAGGTCGTGCGAGTGGCCGGGCTGCTCGCGCCGCTGCGGGCGTCGATGGTGGGCGTGCCGGGAGGCGGTGCCGACCTGCGACCCCTGGCCGAGCGAGGCGTGCCGGTGGTCGGTCTACAGGTCGCCGGTGAGCGCTACTTTGTCTATCACCACTCGGCGGCCGATACCGTCGACAAGGTTGATCCGGTAGAGCTTGGACAAGTGGCGGCGGCGCTGGCGGTGTTCGTCTACGGTGCTGCCGAGCTGATGTAGCGGGCGTTTTTAGTCGACGCGGCGCTCGCTGATGCCAAAGACCTTTTTGGGTAGCGGCAGCGGTCGGCGTCCCGGCTCGAAGCTGGTGAGCACAAACTCGGCTTTGCCCAGCTCGGTTTCGCCTTCAATGCGCAGCGGAACTCGACCGGCGTCGTCGCTGACCCACACCATCCCGAAGCGCGGAGGCCGGCCAATTTTCTGACCGCCGTTGGCGATGCGCTCGCCGCGACACTGGATCTTGATGGCCTTCTGACTGCCCAGCGGTGTCGTCAGCGCTTCGTGAGCCAGGACCTCCATCGTGCCTTGATAAAAAGCCGAGCCGTCGAGCACCACCAAATCCAGCTTGTCACCGTCGTGAAGTCGCATCGATCGCAGCAGCAGCAGCGCTGCCAAAGGATCGAGCGGCTCGCTCGGCATCGTCATCCGGGCTTTCACTTCCCCAGTCGGCTTGGTGATGTGCAGATCGACATTTTTTCCGTCGAGAGTGATGTCCGCCGTGCGAACGCGCCAGCCGCTCTCTTGCAGGTGAATGTGGCGCGGCAGCAGCGTCGCTCCGTCGAGATCCAAGCGATAATTTTCGTGCAGCCCCGAGATCGCTTTCGCCAGTCCCAGCGCCTCCGCTTCCGCCACGATGTGGATGACGGTGCCGTCCCCTTGCGGCGTCGGCGGCGAAATGGCCAGCCGAGCACGCCCCGCATCGACGGAGCCGAGGAACCGCAGGCTAAAAGTGTAGGCCTCGCCTTGTCGCTGTGGATGAACTTTGGGCGCTGGGCCGGCCGCTTGGCTTGCGACCGAACTAAGCGATAGTCCAACAAACAATGCGGCGGCGAGCGTAGGAGAGGCAGCGGTGTTCATCATGCTCAGTTCGACGGGTCAAGCGGTCTGCACATTTTGCCGCCGAGAGGCCCGGCCGCAAACCTCACCTTAGCGCTTCGCTTTCGTCAAAGCGACCCGCCAGACTCCTTGCCGCTTGGCTTTGTGGGCGAGCAGGGTCTTGCTGCGAAATCCAGGTGCTGTGAGCTCGCAGCCGCTGCCACTGGGGATCGTGATCTGGCAGGTCGGACTGCAGCCGATCGTCTCGCCGCCGCAGGTGACGGTCGCCAGCGCCTTTTTGGGCGAAATGGCGAGCTTGGCCACCACGGACGGCTTGCTTGCCACTGCCGGGACCACTGCGGCTGGCTTGTCGGGCGTTCGATGCTCGGGCGCAGCAGTGGGCGACGATGCGGCTCCGAGGCTCGTCCCGGCATCGCGGCTGCGACTGGCCAGACTTCCCAGATCCTGCAGCGAGACAGGGAGCGCTACGTGTGGCGACAGATCCAGGGCGCTGCCGCCTTGCCCGTCCTTGTTGCCATCGCTCCGCAGCGCCAGCTGAAGCGTCAGGAGCACCAGCAACGGCAGCCCCAGCAGCGCCACCCAGACCAGCCCTCGCGGCAGTCGAGACGAGGGCGGAGGCAGCACCACCGCCGCTTGGCTGCTGCCGATGAGGACCTGCTCAATCGCCGTCAGCGCTGTCTCCAGGTCGGTCATCTTCTCGAAGCGGTCGGCGGGTTTTTTGGCCATACAGCGGGCGATGACCTGCTCGAGCGCTTCGGGAATCTGCGCGTGCGGGCGAACTTTGCGCGGCGGAATCGGCTGCTTGTAGACGTGCTTGTAGACCACATCGGTAGTGGTCGGACCATCAAAGGGCAGCTGTGAGGTCAGCATCTCATACAGGATGCAGCCGAGCGCGTACTGATCACTGCGCGCGTCGGTGTCGCGACCTGTCACCTGCTCGGGGGAGATGTACTCCGCTGTACCCACCACCGTGCCGTCCTGCGTCAGCCGCTGCCCCGCATCGAGCTTCGCCAGCCCAAAGTCAACAATCTTGACCACATCGCGCCGCCCCTCCCGCTCAAGCAAAAAAATGTTATCTGGCTTAATATGATATCACGTCGAAAAACTCACTGGGAGTTCCTCATTCCCGTCTGAGCGGTGCGGGGAAGTCAACGTAGTGGCTGGCAGTCTATCGAATTGGCACGGAACGGGTTGCCCTGGTTGACCTAGTCTGCCGCTTTGGGTGCGCTGAAGGCTTTGCTGAAGTAGCCAGATGGATCGAAACAGCAAACCCGCCGCTTGCCAGACGCAAGCATGTCACAAGCATTGGCAATCCGCTGCGCACGGGTCTTCGACTGCTTGGCGGAAGCAATCCAATGTATCCAGTCCAGACGGGCGAGGGTGGTTGTATCGTCCCAACCTGCTTGAGCTTCGGCAGAAGTCGCCAGCGCTTCTTGTAGGTCAGATGGAATCTCAGGTTCAGGTTCCGGCTCCACTGGCACGATCTCAAACGAGGCAATGTCACCAATGTCGGCCCCTGCGGCTTTCAGCAGCTCCTGATCAACTTGTAACCAATGACTCAATTGGCCATCCGGCTCCAGGGTAGCCCGAAAGCAATGGTCGTTGATGGTGCCCTCTACAGTGGTTCTTCCTCGCCGAGGAAGCTGTGCACTCGCGTTTTTGGGCAGAATGACAAAAGCCCACGGAGTATCGCTGCCTGATTTCGCCGGACGAAGCAGTCTTGCTTTGAACTGAGTCTTTTTGTTGTTCTGTGTCATACCGAATCAATCCACGAGTGTACATTGATACCCAGTCCGTAGGGGACTACCTTCAACGTTCATCATCATAGTAATTTTATACATAGGTCCAGCGTAATTTGCTTGAACTCATTTTGCGTTCATTCAGGAGAAGAGCGAAGGAATACACTGGCCATCGTTTCACGTCCTCTCCCACCTGTCCTCCCACGCCACCCAGTAGCGGTATCTTCGACGACAAACGCAGACTTCCTATGCTTCCCGCGTACTTCCCAGCAACAGTGGAAGATCTAATTTCTCGACGATAATTTCTTAATCTACCTACTCTGGCTTCAAATCACGGTGGACGATGCCCTTGTCGTGGACGGCTTGGAGGCCTTTGGCGATTTGGGCGCCGATTCGACAGACTCGCAGCGGTGGCAGCGGACCGCTGGTGATGGCCTCGGTGAGCGTCTCTCCTTCGAGAAACTCCATGACCAGATAGGGATGACCCTCGATCATGCCAAAGTCGGTCAGGTCGACGACGTTGGTGTGGTTGATCATCGACGCGGTCTGGGCTTCTTGGATGAAGCGCTTCCAGGCCGACTCCTCTTGGGCTTTGCGCAGGACCTTGATGGCGACGGGCTTGCGCAGCGTGACGTGACGAGCGCGATAGACGACGCCCATGCCGCCTTCGCCGAGCCGACCCTCGACGGTGTAGCGGTTGTCGATGGTGGTACCGATGAGCTTGTCCTCGGCCAGCGTCGCCGGATCAGCCAGCGGGCAGATATGGACCGTGCCGTTCTTGTAGCTCGCGCCGCAGCGAGTACAAGTCGCGGAGTCGGCGCTATCTGGACTTACCGTGCTCACTGTCGTCCTTGCGTTCCGTCAGTCGCTCACGGGGTGACTGCGTCCGGCGACACCCCGCAGCTGTCGACTGCCAGCCCAGCGCGCTCGGCGTCGCGCGTCTTGGCAGCAGTCGATGGGTAGCGATGGGAACGCCAGAATAGCTCCATGATACAACAATGAATTTTAGTAATGGACATTTCATTTAACTTGGATTATTCGACCGAGAAAGTACAAAAAGAGCTGTAGTTGTAGATGCTTCCGTCTGATTCCCTACAGTGTAGGTGCCGACGAGAGATTGCTATTTATCTTACCAAATTCATCTGATGAGATATCATGAAGGCAGGCATGTATTGCGCCGTCGTCTGCGCCGGACTCTCGGCAGGCTACGTCCGTCGCGTGCCAGCCGGGGCAAGACACCATGATCGGGACGCGACTAGGCCCATATCGGATCGAACGCAAGCTTGGGCAAGGCGGCATGGGCGCGGTCTATGAAGCCGTTCACGAGACGATCGAGCGTCGCGTCGCCATCAAGGTCCTGAACCCGGGGCTGTCCCAGAGTGCCGATGTGTCGGTGCGCTTCATCAACGAGGCGCGCGCGGTCAATCTGGTCAACCATCCGGGGCTGGTGCAAGTCTCGGACTTCGGTCAGCTGCCCGACGGGACCGCCTACATCGTCATGGAGCTGCTCGAGGGGGAGACGCTGAGCAAGCGCCTGGCGCGGCTTGGTGGGCGGATGCCGCTGCCGGAGATCCTGCGGATGTGTCGGCAGATCTCGTCGGCGCTTCAGGCTGCCCACATGAAGGGCATCGTCCACCGAGATCTAAAACCTGACTTTCAGCGGCTGGCGATTGTCGTCGGAAATTTGGCGTGAGCGGGGCCGGATGGAAGTGCGCGGGAAGCCGAGCCCGGCGCTGGTTGTCGTCGCGGTGTGGCCACGGTACGCGCGCTGGTTTCGGCAGGGCTTGAGTCGGGGCGCTTGGCGAGAGAACATGGCGCATGGCATGGAACCCGCTGACTCCAGAAGAGGCCTTCGTCATCGAGGGCAAAGGCACCGAGCGAGCCTTCACAGGCGAGTACACCGATGAAACCGCCGAGGGCATCTATCAGTGCCGACGCTGCAGTGCGCCGCTGTATCGCTCTGACAGCAAGTTTCACAGCGGCTGCGGCTGGCCGAGCTTCGACGCCGAGATCCCCGGTGCGGTGCGTCGCCATCCAGACGCGGACGGTCGCCGAGTCGAGATTGTCTGTGGCAGCTGCGACGGACACCTCGGGCACGTCTTTGTCGGCGAGCGGTTCACGGACAAGAACACCCGACACTGCGTCAACTCGATCTCGCTGCGCTTTGTGCCCAAGTCGTAAGCGATGTGGATCTACAAGATCGTCGCGCAGACCGAGTGGGCGCAGGCCGAGGCAGCGGGCCACTTCAACGGGTCCAGCGTCGATCTGCGCGATGGCTACATTCACTTTTCGACCGCCGAGCAGGTTCGAGAGACGGCCGCCAAGCACTTTGCAGCGCGGCAAGGACTGCTGCTGGTGGCAGTGGACAGTGCGCAGCTCGGGCCGCAGCTGGTCTGGGAGCCGTCGCGGGGCGGGGCGCTGTTTCCGCATCTGTATGCGCCATTGCCGAGCCAGGCGGTGAGCTGGATCGCAGCGCTTGAGGTGGGGCCGCACGGGCTGCATGTCTTTCCGCCCGACTTCCCTGCTTCACAGTGACGGCAGCGGGCAGCGCCAGCGAAACTTTCCGACGGAGGGCTCGGTAAACCTGACAACGTCATGCTGGTGATGGAGTCGGACCCGGAGCAAGGCTCGCGGGAACGGGTCAAGCTGCTCGACTTTGGGATTGCCAAGCTGGGGGCGTCGTCGCAGGGGACCAACAAGTCGAACACCCAGACCGATGCGGTGCTCGGCTCGCCGGAGTACATGTCGCCCGAGCAGTGCAAGGGTGGCGTCAACATCGACCAAAAAGCCGATATCTACTCGCTCGGCGTGATCATGTATCGGATGCTGTCGGGGCGGCTGCCGTTCAACGCCGAGGGTGTGGGCTCGCTGATGGCGATGCACATCTATGAAAAGCCGCCGGATCTGCGGCCGCTGGCGCCCGAGGCTCCGCCGGAGTTGGTCGCGCTGATCGAGAAGATGCTGTCGAAGAACTCCGACGAGCGACCGACGGCGGCTCAGTTTCAGTACGAGATCGAGCAGCTGGCGACGCGAGTCGGCCTGTCGATGGTCACGACCTCGATGCAGGCGGTGCGGTCGCAGATCATGAACGCGGAGTCGATGCCCGAGTCGGTGCGGGGCATCTCGACGCTGGGCGGGGCGACAGGGCAAGCTGCTGTGACGCCGCCACCGCCGCGAAAGTCGAAAGCGCCACTGCTGATCGGCGCGGGCGTGGTGGTGTTGGGTGCGCTGCTTGCGGTGGTGCTGCTGCGTGGCCCAAGTCAACCGCCGCCGCCGGTGGTGGTGGTGCCCAAAGAGCCGGTGACGACGACGACGACGGCCCCGCCGCCTCCTCCCGAGCCGAAGAAGCGACCCAAGTGGAGCGTCGACAGTGAGCCGCAAGGCGCGGACATCATCCGCACCGACGACGGACAGGTGCTCGGGCAGACGCCTTGGAGCGGCGAGCAACCGGATGGGACGGCGCCGGTAGAGGTCAAGCTGCGCCTTACAGGATTTGCGGATCGCAAGCTCACCCTCAAGCCCGGAGCGGACGCTGCGTACAGGCAGACGCTCAAGCCCAAGCGCGGCAAGAAGGGCGACAAGGGGAAATCCGACGGGAAGAACCAGGATCACAAGAAAGATGACGGACCAGAAATTGCGGACTAATCCACTTCGCTTGGGGCGGCTCTCGGTGGCTGCCGTGGTGTTCTCTGCTGTCGTCTCGTCGAGCGTGGCTTCGGCTGCGGAGCAGAGCGGCGGCGACGACGGGGTGGCGGCCACGGACGCGTGTCTGACCGACAACCTCTGTCGGGGGCACTACGACGAGGCGCGCAAGGCCTACAAGGAAAAGCGCTACGACGAGGCGCTCAAAGAGTACAAGTCAGCGTACGAGCGTCGTCAGGCCCCGTGGCTGCTCATCAACATTGGTCGCTGCATGCAGCGCCTCGGTCGGAACAAGGAGTCGCTCGATTACTATCAGCGCTACCTGAAGGCCGATCCCAACCCGAGGCCCGAGACGGTGACGCGGGTGAACGGCTACATTGAGCAGGTCAAGGCCGGCATCGTCGATGAGCCCGAAGCCAAGCCCGAGCCCAAGCCCGACGTAAAGCCCGAGCCCAAGCCCGATACCCAGCTGACCACCAACCCGTCCGCCCAAAACCCCGCCACCACGGAACCGGAAAAGACCCCCGTGTACAAGAAGTGGTGGTTTTGGACGATCATTGGTGTGGTGGTGGCGGGTGGTGTGGCAGGTGGTGTGACAGCGGGGGTGCTGGCGAACCAGACTCCCGTCCAGCAGCAGCAGCTCAATCCCCCGGCCCCGACGGGCGTCACGATTTATATGCCTTCCTTTTAACGAATGAGCCGCTTGAGGAGGAGTCCATGAAGTCTTGGTTTCATCAGTTGGGCGTGCGTACGCTGCTCGTCGCGAGTCCGTGGCTTGCGAGCTCCTGTGATCCACCCGTTGAGTACATCAAAGACACGCAGATTCTGATTGTGGTGAGCGTCAAGGGCGTGCAGACCGGCACCCAGTCGCTCAAGGTGACCTCGGCGCTCAACGGCAAGGTCGATCCGAACGGTCTGGACATCACCGACAACACCAGCAAGTTCGCGATCCAGCTGCCGAATCAGCAGTCGTCGTATGGCCAGCTCAAGATCGACGGCTTTGCGATGGACACCAACAAGTGTTATCTGGCCAATGGTCAGGTCACCGAGCAGATCACCGCCGACAAGACGTACTACGAGCTCGAGCTGACGCTGCTGCCGCAGGCTTCTCCCAAGTGTAGTTTGACGGTGACGGTGACGGGCAGCGGGACGGTGACCTCGACACCGGCGGGCATCAGCTGCGGAGCGGGACAGACCACCTGCTCGTACGACTTTCCCTTTGGCACGGATGTGGTGCTAAACGGTCCGGTGAGTCACGCCGCCTATCCGGTGTGGCTGTCCGGTTGTACGGCAGCGACGACGTACTATGCGCCGACCTGTACCGCCAAGGTTCAAAAGGGCGGCACGGCGGCGACGGTGGACTTTGTCGCGCGGAACTGCTCACCCGATGGCTGGTGTCAGTACCACCCGCTCGGCACGGTCCAGAGCCTGGCCGATGTCTGGGGATCGGGCGCCAAAGACATCTGGTATGTCGGCAACAGTGGCACCATCCAGCGCTCCACGGGTGGTGCGTTTGCGCCATCGCCCAATCCTTTTGGCACGCTGTCGCTTACCGCCATCAAGGGCTCGGGCCCAAACAACCTCTACGCGCTGTCGAACAGTGGTGGAACGCCGGGTATCGCGCGCTGGGATGGGTCGAAGTGGACCGCGCTGCCCAGCTGGCCGGGCTTTCCCAACATCGATGCGCGCGGGCTGTTTGTGCTGAGCAATGGCGATGCGATCGTGACTGGCTACAGCTTCATTGGCGCGGGCGCTCCGTTTGCGGCGCGATGGAACGGCACGGCCTGGATGACGATGACCACAGGCATTACTGCCAACGAGCTTCTCAACAAGGTCTGGGGCACAAGCGACACCGACCTGTGGGCCGGCGGCAACACCGGCATCTGGCGCTGGGACGGCACCAAGTGGAGCAAAGATCCGAGCGCTCCGATTCAGAACAAGAACATCCAGCATGTCTTTGGCACCAGCAAGACCGATGTCTGGGCGGCTTCCTCCAACGAGCTGTTTCACTACGATGGCACCGCCTGGACGCTGGCAGCGCCTGACAACGGAGTGACTCCAAGCAGCATCAGCAACCTGGGTGGCGGCCCCGGTCCCGAGGTGTGGCTGACCACCAGCTCTGCCAACGGCCGCTTCTATCGCTACGCCGGTGGCGCGTGCAGTCCGAAGTGTTGGACCCAGGTCGATGTGCCGGGAATCAACGCTACGTTCCGTTCCGTGTGGGGAGCCGCAAACAACGATCTGTGGGCGGTCGGCAACAGCGGTCTGGTGGCTCACTACGATGGTCAGACCTGGGCGCGCACGCCGTACGCACGGGCCCCGCTAACGACCGGGACGCTGAGCGCTTCCTATGGCGTGGCCAACAACCAGAGCTCGGCGCTGCAGATCTTTGGTCCGGTGGATACCGCGCTAAATACCGACAACAACAACATCGTTCCTGCGACGGGATACTCGACCACCAGCCAGTCGGCCTACGCGGCCTACGGACTGTCGCAAAACGAGATCATGGTGGTGGGCAGCGGCGGAATGATCGTGCGCTGGGACGGCACGTCGTGGAAGACGGTGGTGTCCGGCACGACCAACAGCTTAAACGGCGTGTATATCAACAACTCACCGCGCTTCTACTACGTGGTCGGGTCAAGTGGATATATCGCACGGGCCGATGCGTCGCTGGCGTTTATGCCCCAGACCAAGAATGTGCCGCCAGCTCCCAATCCGAACACCACCTTTCAGACGTTCTACGCGGTGGGCGGATCGTCCTATACCAACCTGTTTGCCACCAGCTACAGCGGCGTCATCTATCGCACCACCGATGGCGTGACCTGGAACCAAGTCCTGCCCATCCCCAATACCGAGCAATACAACGTCGTGTATCAACATCCCAGCACAGGACGGGTGTACATCGGCGGCAGCAACGGCAGCTTGATCTACTACACGGGCGCCCCGTGGACGCTGCTCAATACCGGCACCACGGCGTTGTTCCTCTCGATGTGGGGCATGAGCGGCTCGCCACAGATGTGGATCGGCGGCACCAACGGCACCATTCTGAAGTTCGACGGAACCAACTTCACCGCGCAGAAGACGGGCACCACTGCAACCATTCGGACCGTCTGGGGCAACAACCTGACCGATGTCTGGGCTGCGGGTGACGCTGGAACGATCCTGCGCTGGAAGATGTAGCACCGCCGCGCTGCGAGCCTCGCTGCGTTCCCAGATGGGAACGAGCGAGCGCTGATTCCCACCCACAATAAGAGTCGTCTCAAAAGACTAATATCCGAAGCGACAAAAGAAGCGCTTTGGATGACTAATATCCGAAGCGACAAAAGAGGCGCTTTGGATGACTAATATCTGCGATGCGGGAATGTGGGACTAGAGGAGCGGGGCGGGAGGCTGCGTGATGGCCAGCTCAGCGACGAGCCGCGACACCAGCTCATCGTAGAGAATCTTTAGCTCGGTATCGCTGCGGACGGTCTGATGGAGTCGCCCGCCCGCGCTCATTCCGTGACCACCGGCGGCACCTTTGCTTCCGACGACGCGACGGATCAGCTCGCCGGCGTGTGAGTCCTCGTCTTCGCTGCGGATGGAGAGGAAGACCTGGCCTTCGTATTCCCCGAGGCACAGGCAGTAGCGGGCTTTTTCGTACGCGAGCATTAGCTCGGCAATCTCGGCCACGATGTCGGGATACGGAACGCTGCCGAGGTTGACCGCGAGCAGCTCTCCCCAGCAGATGGCGCGACGACAGGCATGATCCATCGCGACAAAGTGTTCGCGGCTCAGCTTGGGATTGGTAATCGAATAGAGCTTGGTGTGATCCGCCTGCGCCGACAGCTCCAGGTAGGCATGCCGCTCATGCGGTCCACACTCGCGGCCAAGATCGCGCGTCTCGGTCTTGACGCCGTACAGAAACGCCGTCGCCAGATCCGCCGTCAGCTCAATTCCCGCTTGCTTGAGATACCGCCAGACAATCGTGCAGGAAGCGCCAAACTCGGGCCGGATGTCGCACCACGGAACCTCGGCGGACAGCGGTCGGGGCGGGTGATGGTCAATCACGATGTCGGGTAGTCGGTGACTGGGCAGCGAGTTGTTGCCGGTGCCGGGCTGGGTATCGAGCAGCGCAATGATCCCAAACGACGACAAGTCGAGGTTTTCGAGCGGCCGCAGGTCGAACGACAGCACCCGCACCATCGCGCGATTTTCGGCGCGACCGATGATTCCGGCCATGCCGATCGTGCACTCGATGCCTTGCCGACCGAGGAGCAGCGACAGTCCCGCCGCCGCCGCCAGCGAGTCCGGGTCGGGGTTGTCGTGCGGCAAGAGCAGCGCCTTGGGTCTGCGCGTCTTCGCCCATTCCCGCGCCATGACAAGGGCACCGCCGAGATCGAACGCCATGTCGTTCCACGGTATCGCGGCTTTCCGAAGGAAGCAAGCCTTGTCTCCGAGGCTGAACGCGCCAAAAGCGTGCCGGTCCGCGCGCCATCTTGTGCTGGTCGAGTCCCAAGCTGCCGTGGCATGCTGCAAGCGGTTTCACACCATGACCACTGTGCGAAAGCGGGCGAGACGGTATCTGCAGAGGCTGGCCTTGGCGGCGGCGGCGCTCCTTGTGCTGATGGCCGATGGCGGGATCTCAGGGGATGAGCTGCAGTGCGAGCTGGCGGTTGACCACCTGCTGACTTGCTGTCCCGAGCTCGGCACCGTCGGCGTGTCGTGTGTGCGCTCTGGCTGTGGCGGAGCGATGGTGCCCGACCTCGACGAGAGCCGCGCCGACTGTCTGCGCAGTGCCAGCTGTGAGCAGCTTCGCGCGCTGGGCGTCTGCGAGGTCGCAACCTGGGAGCCTAGGCCGAGCTGCCTGCCGCCATGTATGGCAAAGGTACCGCGATGTCAGTAGTGCAACCACCTTGTCGGTCTGCTGCGGGCGCTTGGTTTGGCCTCATCGCGATGTTCGCGGGTGAAGCTTCGTCGGTCGCAGCGGCGCCGCTTCCAAATGCTCCTGTGGCCAGCCCTGCCGAAGCCAAGAGCGATCCTGCGCCCGCCGACGATCCGCCCGTGGTGGTTGAAGTACAGCCCAGTCCTCGTCGAGCCCGCTGGTTTGGAACGCTTCGTGCGGGGGCTGCCTATCGCTGGGCGCTGCGCGAGTCACTGGTCGGTGGCGTCTTTGAAGGCGAGCTGGGCGCTCAGGATCATCGGCTGGCTGGCGGAGTGCGACTTCGCGTCGAAGCCGGCAAGATGCGCGCCGGGCTGCCGTATCAAGTGGTGACGATAGGGCCAAGCTTGTGGCTGCCGCCGATTGCCGATCGACTGCGTGTTGGAATGGGTCTAGAAGCGGGCGCTTTTTTGCTCAGCCGGCGCTCGGACCCGGGAGCGGTGATGTGGACGGTGGCGTGGGGTGGTCGGCTTGATGCGGCGGTGGATCTGGCACGAGTTGGTACGACCGGCGGGGTGTACTTTGCCGTCAACGTCGCGGCCCAAGCCCTGACCGCTGCGCCATTTCCCGTGACCGTCGTCACAGGCGCTGCGTTCGGCTATCGACCGTGATCAGTGAGCGGCGCCAACTTCGACGGGAACACCATCGCGAAGCTCGGGTGAGCGGCTCTTGATGATCTGCTCACCACCAGCAAGGCCAGTCACCCAGATCGACTCGCCGTCCTGATCCGCCACCGTCACCGGCACTGCGGCGGCCTTGCCGTCCTTGACCACCAGCAGCCGGGCGCCCTCTTGCAGCGCGACCATCGGCAGCAGCGCAACCTGCTTGAGCTGGCTCTTTTCCACCAGCAGCTCGTCGCCCGACTTGACCGAAGCATCCGTCGGCAGTTCGAGTGTGACAAGGTGCTGGCCTTCCTGCGGCGCAATCGACTTGATCGCCGCCTTGAGCGAGACGCTCCGGCTGGCCGAAGAAACGCTGAGCAGCTTGCCCTCGCTGAGCCCTGCGCTGTCGGCGGTCGACACCTTTAGCTCGGCAATCAGGCGCTTGTCAGCGACAGACAGCGCCTCGGTGCCGGGCGTGACCGCCTGTCCAACTTGGACCATTACCTTGGCGACGGTGCCTTCTTTGTCGGCGACGAGACGGGCGGCTTTGCTCTGTGACGCTAGCTCGCCAAGCTTGGTCTGCTTGTCCGAGATCTTGGCCTGCAGATCAGCTGCGGCTTTGCCCTTCAGCTTGCCCGTCTCGAGTTTTTTTTTGAGCTGATCGAGCGCTTTCTCGGCCTCGGCCAGCGCTTTTTGCGAGCCAGCCAGCGAGTCCAACTCGACGAGCGTGCTTCCCGTGGCGATCGACTTGCCTTCCTCGACCACCATCGTCACTTTGCCGGCCGCCGCAAGCTTGAGAACCACCGGCTCGCTCGCTTTGACTTGGGCCGGGCTTGGGAAGTTGCGGGTCACGTCGCTGAGTACCGCTGGCGTCGTGAGCACCGACACCTTCGGCGGCATCATCATCGGGCGAACCACAAACCAGAACACCGCACCGCCAATGGCGAGCAGCAGCAGGATGATGACCACCCACTTGCCACCGCCACCACCTTTTTCCTCGACGGGCGGAGCTGCCTTCGGCGGTTCCACCGGCTTGGGAGGCTCGACCGGCTTCGCGATCTGCTTGGGAGGCTCGACGGGCTTAGCAACCTCGACGGGCTTGGGAGGCTCGACGGGCTTAGCAACCTCGACGGGCTTGGGAGGCTCGACGGGCTTCGGAGGTAGCTCGACCTCGATCGGCACCACGGGGGCCTTCTTGACCTCGGCCACCGGCTCTGGCTTCGCCGAGGCCATCACCTCATCCAGGAGCGAGCTGGGCGACTCCGTCACAGAGGCTGGTAGCTCGCCATGGGGTGGGGTCGTCGCAGACGGATCGGCATCGACCGGCGGCGGCAGCGACTCCAGGGCTTCCATCAGGCTGGCCCGGGGAGCCGCAGCGACGGGAGCTGCTTCGACCGGCGGAGTGACCTTCACCGGCGGAACGGGCTTCGCAGGCGGCTCGCTGAGCGTCGGCTTGGCCGCGTGCGGCTCGGCGGTAGGGCGCGTCGGGGGCCGCAGCGGCAGAACCCGCTGACCCATGCGATCGTCGTCCTCTCGCGCTGGCGTCCGGCGCACCGGCTCCATCGGCTTCGAGACAATCGGCTGTTCGACCGGCTTCGGCTGAGCGATCGGCTTGACTGGCTCGACGACGGGCGTCGGCTTGGGCGCCACCACTTCTTGCGTTTTGGGAGGCGTGACCGGGGCGGCGATTGGCTCGACTGGCTTTTCGGCGGCAGCAGTCGGCGCCGGCTTGCTCGTCGCTGGTACCACATCGACCCGAGCAACCATTCCTGCTGCCTGCAGATACGCCGTCGCCATCAGTGCGCCCGGCAGACGACCCGGCTGCGCAGCCACACCCTCGAGCAGGCCTAGCTGACCCAGCCGTTCGGCATACACCTTGATGTCATCGCTGTTTGCGGCGACGCCCAGGTCTTTGTCGGCCAGCCGCGCCACTTCGTCGAAGCCGCGCTGTCCGTCAAATTTTTGGGCCAGCAGCCACTCAAAGTCGAACAGCCGCAGGACCCCGCCACTCTTTGGGTCGCTCACATCAAAATAGAGCACACCCTGCGCGTCCTCGACGGGTTCACTGCGCAGATCGGAGCGGAGTCTGGGCGTTGTCGTCGACATGGCTTACCCTTTTTTCTGACCCTTCAGCTCGGTCAGCACCAGTTTTGCTACAGCCTTGAGCGTCTCGAACACGCCGTCCCCCTTGACCGCAATGGCCTCGAAGTCCGGAACATTGTTCGGGTTTAGCTCGCGGCGCAGATCCTCGACCGGCATGACGTTTGGCATATCCCGTTTGTTGTACTGGATAACAAACGGCATCTTGTCGACGTTATAGCCGGCCTCCACGAGGTTGCCGCGCAGATCCTCCAGCGACTCGATGTTGGCCTCGAAGCGAGCCTCTTGCGAGTCCGCCACAAAGACGACGCCGTCGACACTCTTGAGGATCAGTCGCCGACTGGCTTCGTAGAAGACCTGGCCGGGGACGGTGTAGAGGTGAAAGCGGGTCTTGAAGCCACGAATCTCCCCGAGCGACAGCGGCAGGAAGTCGAAGAACAGGGTGCGCTCGGTTTCCGTCGCCAGGGAGATCATCTTCCCTTTGGCATCCGGGTTGGTTTTCTCATAGATATATTGGAGATTTGTGGTTTTACCGCAGAGGCCAGGTCCATAATAGACCAGCTTGCAGTTGATCTCGCGTGAGCTGTAATTAATAAAGCTCATCGTATATCCCGAATCCCGCTTATATGCGAATCCTGGCTGCCTATGCAAATACCGCCAAGCGTTGCTGCGCCATAATCTGGATATGCCAGGGACTTCCCACGGTCCGGGAAGAATCCAGATGCAGCGGACTCGCAAGTGCTTCGTCTACACTCGGAGGCCAGCGGTGGGAACCCACTGCGGAGCACGATTACTCTCCGAACAGCTTGTCGATGTCGTCGTCGGTGATCTCGCCCGCGATATTCGGACCGTGACCTCCGCCCGAGCCCTTCTGCTGCTGCTGGATTTTGTTGACCAATTCTTCAAAGACCTTGGCCATCTCCTCGGAGGCACGGCGGACGCGAAGCCGGACGAGGCCGATCGACGAGTTCGAGTCGAACAGCACCGCCAGGATTGCTCGCTTCGCAACCACGGAGATATTGACGTTATATTTGGTGCCTTCGTGAAACTGGCCACCAAACTCCTCTTCTTTTAGGAGTTTTGCGATTGCGGAAGTTGCCGCGACGTTTCCGGCAAACAGCGAAGAAAGCGACGTGATGTCGAGATCTTTCGTCTGACCGGAGCGGGCAATTTCCTGGCCATCTTTGTTAATCACCAGCACCGCTATCGAGTTCGAGTCGCGCTGGAGGCGGTCGGAGATTGTCTGAATCTTCCGCTGCTCCTCCTCGAACAACATTTCCATGGTGACCGGTTCTCCTCGCGTGGGACCCCTAGCGTCTGTTTCACCGAGAGCAGACGGGCAGAGCCCAAAAGATAGTGAGTTCCCTTTTATCAGGCTTTAAAGATGGTTGCAAGCATTACCAACCTAAGGCTACATGTCACGTCTTACCTCGAGCGCCCTGGCGATGGTGATGCCGTCCGCGTACTCAAGGTCCCCGCCGATGGGCAGGCCCGAGGCAATCCGCGACACCCGCACGCCGCAGGACTTGAGCGCTTTGGAGAGGTACAGCGCGGTCGCCTCGCCTTCGACGTTGGGGCTGGTCGCCAGGATGACTTCCTCGATCGTCGTCGGTGGCATCACTCGGGCGAGGAGCTCGCGGACCCGCAGATCGTCGGGGCCGATGCCTTGCAAAGGCGACAGCACGCCGTGCAGCACATGGTAACGGCCTCGGAAGCTGCTGGTTCGTTCAATCGAGAGCAGATCCGGCGGATGCGCCACGACGCACAGCAGCCGATCTTCGCGCGACGAGTCGCTGCACAGCTCGCACGGATCGCCCTCGGTCAGGTTCATGCAAACGGAACAGAGGCGGATGCGCTCTTTGACCTCGACGAGCGCGCGCGCCAGACCTGCCGCTTGCTCGGTCGGCGCCCGCAGCACAAAGAACGCCAGCCGGGTTGCCGTCTTCTGGCCGATGCCCGGCAGCTTGGACAGCTCGCGAATCAGGCGCTGGATCGGATCGCCGCTCGACATGCTACTTGCCACCACACTGGACTACCGAAGCAAGAAGTACGGATCGAGGATGCTACCGACGAGCCGCATCACCTGTCCGCGCAGACCTGTCGCCGAGCCGCTCCGCCCTTCATCGATCAGATAGACCACGCCATCGAGTCCTGGAATCGCCGCGCGCAGACCTTGGGCCAGAAGGCCGCTGGAGGCATCTCGCTGGGCGGTCTGGGCATACTGGACGAACGGCTGCGCTCCACCCACGACGGAGAACACCACCGCATAGCCTTCCGGCGGCACCGCCCAGACGATCGGGTTGTAGCTCGGATTGGCGATGGTCTTGCCGGTCATATCGGTGAGGGTCGGCCGGTTGTCATACGGCAAGTCGGTGTTGACGAGCCGACGCGGCACTCGCAGCACCATGTTGCCGAGCACGTTTTCGTAGTGAATGCGACGGACACCCTGAATCTCGGTGTGATCGCCGGGGAAGCGGCAGAAGCCAGAGCAGCTGATCTGTTCGGCGCTGCTCAGCGGATACTCTTCCTCGGTCGGGCCGGTGAGGAGGCACTGGTTGGTGGTTCCAGCGAGAGGCAACATCGAGAACAGCTCGAACTCGCGGTTGAGCCACGGATCGCCGGCCGTGCGCTTTACGTCGGACTGACAGCGGGGGTCCATCGGGTTTTGCACGCAGATCGGGTCCCACTGCCAACCACCTCGTGGCCGACCGAGCACCGGGCCTTGCTTTTCGGTCTTGAGATCGGGCGGCTGTGGATAAAAGTCCTGACCGCGTACGACCTGGATCGGGAACTCGCTCTGACCGTAGGGGAGCACGACCTTGCCGCCGTCTTTCCACAAGTGCTGGCAGCTCGGCGCCGTCACAGCCTGCGGAGAGGCGGGGATGCGGTGGCTGATGAGTCCCTGCTGAACGGATGGACAGCGACGAGCATCGCCATCAGGGATGCTGGCGTGCGGACCGATCCGAATGCGCGGCTGGAGAGTTCGACTGGCTGCATAGGTTGGGTCGCCCGGCTGCGGTCGCTGACAGACTCCATCTGTGCCTCGGCGGACCAGGGTTGCAAAGGGCGTGCGATCGGTGCGGACCACCATCGAGTCGCCGCCGTGTACCTCGTAGCGTACTTGGTCGGGGAAGCAGGCCATCTTGACGGCGGCTGCCTCGTCCCGTGTCATCTGTCGCCAGCCGCTGCCGTCGTTCCAAGGGGTGCCCTCCGCGATGAGCGGGGCGCGCACGCAGCGAGCCTTCGGTGTGCCACTACCACCGGGCAGCTTGGCTTCATCGGCCTCGAAGTGAGAGTGGGCGCAGACGAAGCCGCTGCCGCAGTCGGTGTTAAACTCACACTGGCGAATGCAGCTGGTGGTGGCGCTGCCGAGGCTGTCGCGACCGGTGACGCGGCAGGCCACCCCGGGGGCTTCGGGTCGGGCTTTGACGGGGGCGGTAAAGAGTGGATCGCTGCAAGCCTTGCCGAGGTTGGCGACCGGACAGCTCTCCCGCTCGATCAAGAACTCGGGCTCGGGCAGCTCTTCGAGGGAGAGACGGTCGGTGACATCGGCGAGGGACCCCGCTGCCGTGATCTGTTGCTCGGCTTTCGGTACTTGGTAGCGACGGAGCCAGCTGGCCGCCCACGCGGTGTCGTTGGTGCTATCGGTGAGCAGTCGCTCGGACAGGACGCGACACTGCGACTCCTGATCGCGGGTCATGCACAGTCCGGGGGAGCTGATCTGCGTCTGCTCGCGCTTGCACAGCGTGCCGCTTGGGCAGTCGGCGTTGCTGTAGCAACCGGTGATCCACAGCTTGTCGCCCGCCTCGACGCCACGGCTACAGTACAGGCCATTTAAGTCGAGGAGCGTGCCGTCGGACTGCAGCACACCGGTGGTTCGGGCCAGACCGGGCAGCACCCCTTCCCAGGCCAGCGTCCAGCCCTCAGACGAGCTTGCCGCCGGATCGGTGAAGGCCACGGTCGTCACTGGGCGACGGGTCGGCTCCGCTGGGAGGTTTTGATCCGGGCTGGTAAGCGTGATCGCCTGCTCACCAATCGCGACATCACAGACCGGATCGACCGG
Source organism: Myxococcales bacterium (assembly GCA_016794465.1). Lineage (GTDB taxonomy): Bacteria > Myxococcota_A > Polyangia > Palsa-1104 > JAEUJZ01 > JAEUKA01. The sequence continues at coordinate 46,453 of JAEUKA010000072.1, forward strand.
CAGGTAGTAATACGGTGCCAGCGTCGGAAGCAGCAGCCGTCGTCGGGTCACACTCGTCGCCGAGTCGGCCAGGGTGGCATAGAAGTTCACCAGCGATCCACCGAGTCGTGTGGTCTGAACCGGCAGACCGAGCGCATCGCTATCGGGCCGAGGACCGCTCGATCCGGTATCGGCGCGCTCGTCAAAGCGAGGGATGGTTCGGCGGACGTTGCCGAGTCGGTCCTGCGGCATCACCAACATGGCTTGCGGATGCGCCGGGAGCCCAATCTGCTCGGGCGTCGACAGTGCCTGCGAGCGTGTGTGCAGGAGCGCCAGCCGTCGCAGCGCCGCAAACTCTGGAAAGCAGGCTCGGTACGATGGGCTTGGGCAGCGATCGGCCACTTGCACGCCCAGCACCGCGCCGCCACCGCCGAGAATCCAGGCAAAGTCGCCCACCCACAGCGCCGCATTCGATGGCACGTACGAGCTTGGGTCAGGGCTGGCCGAGAAGGCGCACTGGTTGGGATCGCTCGAGGTACACGGGATGGTATCGACGTGGGTAATCCCGACATCGCGCGGCAAGCTGCCGTTCGGCAGGAGAATGCCAGGACCCGTGGCCAGCGGCGCGCGCGGCGTCTTCAGCCGATCCACCGGCAGGCACGACAGTCGTCGCAGATTCGAGTCGTTGAAGTCATCTGGCAGCACCCGCAGCGTCCCTCCCGCTTGGCTGAGCAGGTAGCGCGCATCCGGGTTGGTTTCACACTCCACTTCGCGGTCGAGATCGACCACGCGCACGCTGCTGTCCTGTGCGACAACGTAGGCAAACTGACCCGCAGGTGTGCGCGGCGTCAGGCGAATGGTGCCTAAGCCCTTTTGAGCCGTGCGGCCATCGCTGCGGACCTCGAAGTCAAGCGGAATGCGACGTGGTCCTGCGACAAGGTGCGAGCCATCGGCCGCGCTGCTGTCAAAATCGACCACGGTCACTGAATCACCGACGGCATCACTGATGATGAGTCGCGATCCATAGGTATCCACTGCCACCGAGTTTGGATAGCTGGCCGCCTTCATCGCTCCCCCGAGGGGGATGTCCATCGCATCGGGTGGCAGCGGCGAGGTATCACCTCCACAGTCGGCGGGACACTTGAGCGCCGCCAGCTCGGTCGCACTCAGCACCCGTGGTGGATGGCTGGCATCTTTGAGGTCGAAGGCGACGGCTTCCCAGACGCGGCCACTGTTCGCCCCGTCGGAGACATCGACTGTGGCAATCACTCCGCAGGTTGGCAGTGAGAGGACCACTCGACGCTCATTGGCGCGCGACCACGGGGCAATCTCGATCCAGCCCGGTCGGGCGGTAAGGACGGACTTGCCACCGGCTCCCGAGGGAATCCACGGCTGAATCGTCTTTGGGCAGGACTCTCCGTCGCAGTCACGGCTGGAGCAGGTCTGATCGGTGTCGTCACAAGCTGGCGCACGGGCGACGAGGTTTGCCACCGGCTGCAGCTTCACCACCGACAGATCACACGAGCCGGCATTGCTGGTCACAGCCCAGGCAAACTGACCGTCGAGCGTCGAGGCTGTCTCACCCGGAGGAACCGGGACCGTGGCACGAACATGAAGCGGGAGGTTTCCAGCGGGCAAAAAGCCAAACCCGGGCTTGCCTCCGTGCAGGTTTGCCAGCCGTCCATAGGTCGAAAGGCCGGGCGCCTGTAGAGCCGTATCAGCGACGGCAATTTCACCTCGAACGGTATTGGCGACCAGCGCTAGTTCGGCCCGATACATACAGGCCGGTGCAGGCGTTGTGCAGCTAGTGTCGTCGATCGCGCAGCAAGGCGAGTCCGGGTCCCGACCGAGCGCCTGCGCTGCTTTGCGGGCCTGGTCGTAATAGGTGTCGCGACGGAGCCGCCGGTGAGCCTCGTCACACTCGCTGCGCGGAAGGACGGTCGCCGTCGGTGTGACCTTGCGCCACTCGACGTTGCCGCAGAACGCGTCGAGATAACCCTGCGGATCGGTCTGCGCATCCACCGATGGGAGGCAGTCACTGCCCTTCGACTCGAACTCGACGCAGAACAGCGCCATGTCGCTGGGTCGATCGAGTGAGCGCGTCGGCGTGGTAACCGTCTGGGTACTGCAACTTGTCGAGAGGACGAGCCCGAGGAGTGTTCCAAAGGCCCGTCGCGTCGACCCAACAGAGCGAGACAAAGGACGCACGGCTATTGCACCTGTTTGGGAGACGGCAGTCCGATCCTTGCCACCATGCGCCGATAGCTCGGGCTACGCGGGTCAAGATCGAGGACCGAGATGGTGTTATCGAGATAATTGCTCACGTAGGCACGAGGCGGCAGCAGCGGCTGGCCTGAACCGAACGGACGCGGGTGGATATCGCTGCCGGCCCCCGGACAGGTTACCGCCAGTCGCGCCGCATCTGCCGAGGACAACAGTGGGTCGGCGCATGGATCGATCGCTCCCGGATGACCCACGGCCGTCGGTGTCCCGTCCGACCCAAAGTTGAGCGCAATGCTGAGCGGTCCGCGTCCCGCTTGCATGGTGCCGATCATCTCGCCGGTATCGGGATCGACCTCGGCGACCTGACCCGACAGATAGCAGGTCACGAACACCCGCGTCGTCAGCACCACCTGGCCCATGCTGTAGCGCGGCACCTTGGCGATGACCTGACGCGACGGGCCGGCACACAGGTTCACCACCGCCGAGACTTGATTGACCGGGATGCTGCTCCCGCCGCCGCGCAGTCGGGTATCGAGCACGGCCAGCGCCGGGGGCTGAAACAAGGCCAGATAGGCCCGATCGCCGCTCGGATCGAACACGATCGACCGAACATCCTGCGTCGAGGCGGTAAACTGGCCAGACACTCCGAACAGCAGGCCGGGAACAAGCTTTCCGCCTACGCCGAGTCGGAAGGTGGCCAGCGTGCTCGTCAGCTTCGAGGTCACATACCAGGGCTGACTCAGATCGCCTCGCAGGCGTGGGGCCACCGCGAAAGCGCCGGTTCTTCCGTCAGTCGAAGAGATCAGCGAGCCACTGACATCCGACAGCTGCGGCGTTGGCACATCGATCGGGCTCTTCCCGAGGTCAAACGAAGAGGCCTGGCCCGTCGGCAAGTGGCTCGTGACAAGGTACTGATAGTAGTTTCCAGCCGGAAGCCCGGTCTTGTGACACGGGGGACGGCGATTGGGGTTCTGATTCACGTCGGACAGGAACGTCCCGCGCTGGTGCGTGTAACCGGCCTCGATACAGCCGCGATCGATGTAGACGCTCATCGGCTCTGCGGGCAGCTCAAAGCGTGGTCGGGTGCCTTCCGCTGGATCGTCGGGATTGATCAGCACGTCGTCGGGCGTTCGATTGACCCGATTGGACTCGGTGCAGGTCGACAGCGAATACGGCTCTCCCGGCGAGTGCGGTGCGAGTGGAGCGGCCACTGCCGTGTCGGTCAATCGACTGCCGGCATCACAGCCAAGGCGCAGCTCCGGCGATGCACTGCCAGCCCGTCCCCGTTTCAGAGGTCGTGCCGCATCAATCAGGGTGATCGAGGGATCGCCTCGAACTGCGATGAGCAGCGATCGCCGCAGGGCCGCCCGCTCGGGAAGTGCCAGCCAGTTTGGCGGGTCCTCGGCGAGAAGCTGCAGCTCACCCGGGAAAAAGCCAATCTTGACCGTCTGATCGGACAGGACAAAGCGCTGCGACTCGCAGCTTACGACGTTCGGATCGTCTAGATCGCGCTGACAGTAGCAGCGATCAAAGTCGGCGACGCGCTGGCTGAGAGCGGCTTCTTTGCTCTCGGTTTCTTCGACGGTGGCAGTCGAACCCAGTACCGATCCGGCATCACCGCACGAGACAGCGCCACACAGGCTATCGCCGACGGAGCCGGGATCACTGCCGAAGCGACGGAAGCACTCGACGGCGCGGGCATGACGAAGGACATCGATCGCCACCACCGTGGCACCACCGAAGCTAAGATCAGCGTTGGTGTTGGCCGCATAGAGCACGTCCCCAAGTGGGTCCATGGCGACGCTGCCGGGGAAAAACAGGCAGTGCGCCGGAGGTTCAGTGCTGGAGTCCGAGCCATTCCAGGGCCGACAACCAGGGGCAAGCGGCTGACGGGTGGAACAGCCAGCCGAAGAAAGGAGAAGCGAGGCTCCCAGACCAAGGAGCAGATTCCTTCCCAAACGTAGGCGCCAGGCGCAAGCTTTCGCTGTCACGGTCTGCGAAGGTTGCTACAGCCGGCACGCCGAGTCAATCAAAGTGCAGCGCTCGGCCGGACCACCAGTCTGCCGGGGTCAGCGCAGGGTGTTGTCGAGAAGTCTACCGCTCAAGCGCCGAGATCGCTTTGTCGGCCACGTGGAGACGATCGGCGAGCGTGCGAATGACGAAGGTGTGGAAAGCCGCAGCGACGCGGGGAGCCTCGGTTTCCATTCGATCCAGGGCCGAGCGCTCGAGCTTGTGAACCACCGACGGCGCATCTGCGACCACCGACGCCGAGCGAATGCTCTGACGATACAAGCCCATCTCGCCGAGGGTGGTGTTGCTCGTCACCGAGCGCAAAAGCAGCGGCGCACCGTCGGGCCGTTCGAGGACAATGCTGACTCGACCTGACTCGACGACATACGTGGCACCCGAGGCATCGCCCTGACGGAACAGGTACTCGCCTTTTTTTAGCTCGATGCGCTGCACGTAATCATTAAATCGCACCGCTAGATCGAGGCTGCCGAACTCTTTTGCAAGTCGCTGCACAAACGGCATATCGATCCGCGACAGGCTGGGCTCGTTGACTACCGCGCGCTGCTCACACCACTCGAGTGCAGCGTCGAGATCATCGAACACCACACACACATCGTCGTCACGAATGCAGTGCTCCCGACGCAGCGCCCGCTCCATTTCGGCGTTGAGCGACGTAAAAATCAGCTGCATTCGCCGATCCTCAATTGTCTGCCGCAGCTTCACCAGCGTCAGCGCCGTCGACGAATCCATGCCGTTGACGTAGCGAAAATCGACCACCACCGACTTCAGCGGCTGAGCGTCCTGGGCATACGAGCGACGAATCCGCTGCCGAATGTCAGCGACCAGACCGACGATCGAGCCAAAAAACAGATAGCCGCGCAGCCGCAGCACCCAATACTGCCGACCGCGCACGCGCAGGACCTGATTTTCCTCGGCGGAGCGCTGTACTTTGCTGCCGTACTCATCGAGGGTGAACGAGTTCTTGACCACCGAGACTCGGCTGTAGTTCACCGCGAAGATCAGGCAGCTCGCCAGGGCTCCGACGAACAGACCGACGACGAAGATGCCGGTGACGATGATCAGCACCAGCATCAACACCACCAGCATGTAGTCGGTGCGCTGAAGCTTCCAATACGCCTTAAACAGCCACTCCTGCAGCAGCCGCAAGCCCAGGTAGACCAGCGTCGCTCCGAGGACGGGTCGCGACAGCAGGCTCGCTAGTTTTGGGCTGATGAATAGGACGAATAGACAGAGTGTGCCGGCGATGACGCCCGACAGCCGGGTCGCCGCGCCCGCCTGGAGATTGAGCATGCTGCGTGCGACGGCGTTGCTGCCGACGATGCCACCACACAGGCCCGAGACGATGTTGGCGATGCCGTGGCCTTTGAGCTCTTGGTCAAGATCGGCGTCGCGCTTGGTGGCGACTTCGATGGCCGCAGCGGTTACCAGCACTGCGATCGCCGTCACCGAGATCAGCGTGATGACCTCGAAGATGAAGTTTCGTACTGCCGGCCACTCCAGCGCTCCCGTCGCAAACGGAATGAACGGCATGCTGACGTTGAGGTTGTCCGAGACGCGCAGCAGCCAGCCGCTCTCCTGCGCGGTGGCAATCGTCAGCTCGGGATCGACCGCAATAATCAGGTGGGTGAGCAGCGTGCCACCGACGAGTAGCGCCGGCAGGGCAAAGTACTGCTGCGCCCGTCCCAGCACGAAGAACATCGTGGCCGCAAAGCCAACCCCAAACAGCGTCTGACCAACGGCACCGCGCTGGATGAGCTGCGGCAACAGATCAAAGTTGACTTGGACATCGGGCGGCACCATGACGCGCATACCACCGACGGCAAGCACCCAGCCCGTGGAAACCAAAAAGCCGCCGACGACAGGGTACGGGATGTAGCGAACCCAGCGCCCCATCTTGAGCTTGCCGAGCACATAGAGCGCGATGCCAGTCACCGCCGTCGAGAGAGCCAGCGCAAACACAATGTGTGGCGAGGGATCTTTGTCGGCGATTTTTTCGGTCAGCATCATCGCCATCGCCGCCTGCACGGCTGCCGAGCGAGAGTCTGGACCCGCGATGGCAAAGAAGAACGGACTCGTCAGCGCCACCAAGATCAGCGTCAGACCGGCGCTCATCAGTGACATACGGACGCCGTCTTCGAGATGACCTTTCAGCGGCCCCGAGAAGATCATCGCTGCAAACGACAGGCTGTAACTAATCGTGACCAGGGCCGAGATCGAGCCCGAGATCACATCTCGAACCGCGATCCGGGGCGAACGGGCGAGGTCGGCGATGCGCGGCTCAAGCTCGCGACTTCCCGACCCTCCCCCTCGCTGAGCGACTTTGACAACCCCTGAGATCGAGCTGGCACTGCGCGTGCTCTGCTCGTACTCTGCGTTGGGCGTCGCAGTCATCAGATTCCTCGGCCAATGGCACAACCACCGAGCACCGTCGCTCGGAGCAATGTCCTTCATCCTACACGGTTTGGCCGCCTAGGGTGCGCAAATTGCTGGTATCCCGCAGGGAAGGCTGGCCAGCGGGGCTACTTCGCGGTCATGAACCTCGAGAGCCAGTCGATCTCTTCGCGGACTTGGACGATCGCGTGGCCGGTGTGATGAAGCGCGTACGCGATGCCAGCCTGCAGATCGCGCCGAGTCACCATGCGCTCCAGGTTGACGCCAAGGTGAACCATCGAGCGAGCCACCTCTGCCGAGATGCCCACCAAAATGCTCAACGCACCGATTAGATCGGCTGCCGCCACGGTCTGCAACAGCGAGTTGGCCACGGCGGTATCCACGACCGATACCCCGGTGATGTCGATGATCACGACCGCAGCCTGATAGCGAACGATCGCGGACAGCGCCGCATCCATGATGTGCTCGGCCCGACCACTATCGATGTGGCCCACCAGCGGGAGAACCACGATTCGCGAATGAATCGGCAGGACCGGCGTCCCCAGCTGGCGAATCATTTGGAGCAGCATCTGTTGCTCGTTGACGACGTTTTGGAGGGCGGCATCACTGCGGTGCAGCGCGCTCTCGGTGGCCACCTGCTTGGTGACATCGCGAAGCTGCAACAGCCAGCGATCGGACTGCCCGGCAATGCGTCGTAGCACCCAGTCGACGGCACCACCGTCGATGAAGTGGAGCCGCCCTCGCGTCGGACTTTCCACGTTGTGCGGCAGCCGTACGAGCGGACTGGCCTCGGTGGCGTCCGCGAGCTGTTCCCGCAGCTGTGTCACCAGCTGTTCCCAGCGCTCACTCGCCGCTTGCGGTTCCAACAGACGCAGCGCTGGCAGGGCCTGCGGGTTGTGCCAAATGGGCGGCGACTCTGTGGCGCCGAGTACCAATAACCCTTCCCCGACGGCACCGAGGAGTGCCGGCAGCAGCTCACCAATATCCGCGCATCCCGTGGCAATGGGCGGGGCGACCACCTCGTTTCCTGGCCCCTGTTCTGGACTTGCGCTGGCGGTGGGGTCGTGGCCCTGCGGGTGCTCAGAAGGCTCCATCGTAAATTCCTATGCTACGGGATGGTGGCGTCGATTTCTACAGCCACCACTTCGGCGCGTACTGACCGGGCTGTGGCTCAGTGCGCACAGCGCAGCGCGTGTCGTTCCGTGTTCCGTGTTCCGTCAAACCAGGAAGCCCCCCCGAAGCGGCCAACCAAAAAACAGCCAAATGCAGGCCAAGCGCGCACCAATCAGAACCCACGCCAGACCAACTCCTAAACAACTCCTAAACAGAGGCTTTGCAGTTTTTGCGATTTCGCCATGGAAATTCTCTTGACGGCTTATGATGTGACAGCATAAGTTTCGCTCCTACGTCAGTGCTGTCCCCGGTTCTCATCAGCCTCGCGACTAGTTCTTCTGCCAAAGTCGAAAACCTCGCCTCAAACGAGTGGCGCGCAAGCATGTTGCTCCTGGGCGGACTGTGGTTTTGCGCTTACGTAGACAATCCTCGCAGGCGGCAGCCGAGTGAGGAACGAAGGGAGATTCAATAAACGCATGTCCGGACTTCAGGGAACCCCCGCACGGCCACCAGTAGGCGACTCGTTCGCCGCTATGTTTGAGGAGAGCCTCAAACACGGAGACGTAAAAGAAGGCGAGATCGTCCGTGGACGAGTCATCCAGATCAACAAAGACCACGTCATTGTTGACATCGGAGACAAGTCAGAAGGCCAGGTGGCACTCGCAGAGTTCCTTGGCCCTGATGGCCAGGTGCTACTCAAAGAGGGGGACGAGATCGACGTCTACCTAGAGAGCCGCGAGAACGAAAACGGTCTTTGCGTGCTCTCGAAGGAGAAGGCCGATCGTCTCAAGGTCTGGGACGAGATCTCCGCCGCTTGCGAGCGCGACGAGCTGATCGAAGGTGTGATTTCGCAGCGTGTGAAGGGCGGCTTAGCCGTCGGCATTCGTGGCGGAGTCAAGGCATTCTTGCCGGGCTCCCAAGTGGATCTGCGGCCGGTTCGCAACCTCGACTCGTTCATCGGCAAGCAGTTCAAGTTCAAGGTCATCAAGTTCAACAAGAAGCGCGGCAACATCGTTCTGTCGCGTCGCGTTCTCCTCGAAAAAGAGCGCGCTGAGCTCAAAGAGCAGACGCTCGAGAAGCTCACCGAAGGCCAGGTCGTCGAGGGCATCGTCAAGAACCTCACCGAGTACGGCGCCTTCATCGATCTCGGTGGCATCGACGGACTCCTCCACATCACCGACATGAGCTGGGGCCGGGTCAATCACCCCTCCGAGCTGTTCCAAGTCGGCGATCACGTCCGCGTCAAGGTGCTCAAGTACAACGCCGAGACGGAGCGGGTCAGCCTGGGCCTCAAGCAGATAACCGACGATCCGTGGAGCCACGCTTCCGAGCGCTATACTCCCGGCACCGTCGTCAAGGGCAAGGTCGTCTCTCTCAAGGACTACGGCGCGTTCATCGAGCTCGAAGAGGGCATCGAGGGCCTGGTTCACATCAGCGAGATGTCGTGGACCCGTCGCGTCAAGCATCCATCGAAGGTTGTGGTGGTTGGTGACACCGTCGAGGCGGTTGTGCTCGACATTGATGCCAAGAACAACCGCATCTCGCTCGGTATGAAGCAGCTTGAGCCCAATCCGTACGAGCAGCTCGCCGCCAAGTATCCGCCGGGCACGACTGTCAAGGGCCGCGTTCGCAACATCGCCGACTTCGGTATCTTCGTCGAGATCGAGGAAGGCATCGATGGCCTTGTCCACATCTCTGACATGAGCTGGACGCAGCGCATCAAGCACCCATCGGAGATGTTCCAAAAGGGTGACGAGGTCGAAGCGGCGGTCATCAACATCGATACCACCGATGGTGAGAAGCCCAAGATCTCGCTCGGCATCAAGCAGCTCAATCCGGACCCGTGGAACATCATTCCCGACAAGTTCAAGGTCGGCAGCATCGTTCCCGCCAAGGTCCAGAAGGTGCTCGACTTCGGAGCGTTCGTCGAGCTTGACAAGGGTGTTGAGGGCTTGGTCCACGTCTCCGAGATCTCGGACGACCGAGTGGAGGACCCGCGCTCGGTGCTCAAGCCCGGTCAGGAAGTCAACGTCGAGGTCATCTCGCTCGACCCGCAGGAGCGCAAGATCGGTCTTTCGATCAAAGCGGCCAATCGCGCGGCGGCAGTGTCGGCGGCGCAGGGCTACGGTGGCTCGGGTGAGATGGGCGCCAAGCTCGGTGATGTGCTCAAGAAGAAGGGCAAGAAGCAGCGCCGTAAGCAAGATGAGGACGACGACGACGAGGAATAGTCCGCTTCGCAGCCCTGTCCCAACCGCTCCTCGACGCTCAATCTCATCCCTGCCAGCCTCGCGGTAGCCAGCTCAAGCTGCTACCGATCCACATCCCTTCCGATTGACTTCCTACATCCTTTCCGGGCAGCTGCTCGGGCTCAACAAAGTCATTCCCACCTGCGGCTAGAGCAGAAAGGGAAGGACCGCTTTGCGCTCGGTCGGATATTCGGGAAAGCGACGGTGATAGTCACGGTGGTGAGCGACGGCGCGAGGGATGAGGTTGGCCGCAGTCCACAGCGCAAACGTCAGCCCGCCCAGTGACCACGTGAGGATCGCCCAGCCGATCCACTCGACGACCTCGCCGAAGTAGTTGGGGCAAGAGATGAAGCGGTACAGGCCGCCGTGGGGGATTTTGTAGCCAGTCTCGCCGGGCTTGCGCAGGTGCAGGAGCACCCAGTCAGCGTGTTGGTTTATCGCCAAGCCACACACAAAGACCGCAACGCCGACGAGAAAGCGCGGATCGGTGAGCCAAGTCGCGTCGTACGTCGGTCCCAGATACGTCAAATAGCGCCAGTTGAGATACGCGTTGCCGAGGTTAAACACCACCGCCAACAGCGCGATAAGGAGCGGCATTGTGCCTCCGCCCCGACGACGAAATGGGAAGATAAAGGCACGATGAAAGTAGTGCAGCTGCCACAGCGCGGTGAAGCTCCACAACACGATGTCGCGACGCGGGCTCACGAAAAAGAAGGCCAAAGGTGCCAGCGAGGCCGGCGCTTCCATGAGCACCCAGCCGAGTGTGGCGCTGATCTCTGGGCCCCAGCCCTTGCGCTGGTAGCGACCATACGGCGCGGCGCGGAACAGCAGGTTGATGGCGGTGAATGCGGCCATGACCCAGAACGTGCCGAGCAGGCCATAGTAGAACTCGCTCTCGCTGACCGACATGAGCATCGACATGAGCATTGGGATGTAGACCTCGCGGGGCCAGCCTTACCACATGTGGTATAGCTTCCGGCGTGAAAGCTGCTTCGCGAAGCCTGCTCGTGCTGCTCACCGTTCTGCTGGTGGGAATCAATGCGCTGCTGCTATTGCCGTTGCATGCGGACTCGAAGGCGCACAGTGGAAGCAAGCCCCAGTCGCTGCGAGTCGGTCTGGTGTTCGATGTCGGGGGACGGGGCGACAAGTCGTTCAACGACGCGGCCTTTCGGGGGGTTGACCAGGCGGTGCGCGAGCTGGGCATCTTGGCCGAGTTCATCGAGCCCGGCGATGGTGCAGATCGCGAGTCCGGCTTGCGTCTACTGGCAGCGCGGGGCTTTGACCTGATCTTGGGTGTGGGCTTCGTGTTTTCCGACGACATGTTGCAGATTGCGCACGACTATCCCGATCGCCACTTTGCTTGTGTCGATTACGTAAAGTTCGACGAGCGGGGCTTTGTGGTGCCGCCTCGGAACATGGTTGCGCTGAAGTTTCACGAAGAGGAGGGCAGTTTTCTCGTCGGTGCCATCGCTGCGCTGACTTCCCAGCGACCGATCATCGGCTTTGTTGGTGGAATGGACATTCCGCTGATCCACAAGTTCGAGGCCGGCTATCGACAGGGCGCGCTCGCGGTCTGTCCATCGTGCAAAGTGCTCGTTGGATATGCCGGAACCAGTGCCGATGCCTTCAAAAATCCCGCGCGTGGGAAAGAGCTGGCGCTGGCCCAATATCAGGCCGGGGCTGAGGTTGTGTTTCACGCCGCCGGCTCGACGGGACTTGGGGTCTTCGAGGCCGCTCGGGAAAACCACCGTCGCGCCATCGGAGTCGACAGCGATCAGTGGGACGAGGCGCCTGGCTACATCCTCACGTCGATGGTCAAGCGCGTCGAGGTCAGCGTGTTCGACATCATCGCCGCTCTTGCGCACGGACGCTTTGAGTCGGGGGTCCGCGTCTTCGGCCTACGCGAAGGGGGAATCGACTACGCCTACGACGAGCCGCGCCGAGGCATGATCCCCCAAGCCGTCCGCACCCGCGTCGAAGCGCTTCGCCAAGACATCATCGCCGGCAAGATCGTGATTGCCGACCGGTAAGCCAGTGGCGCTCCGAAACACTCATAGCGGCAAGCCGCCGCCGACGAAGGCGGCCTGGGAACGAAGACATGTACAAGGGGCTCCGGGTCGCGGTGGTCGTCCCGGCCTATAACGAAGCGGACAACTTGCCACGGACGCTGGCGACAATTCCGGACTATGTCGATCATGTGTTGGTCGTCGACGATGGCAGTGCCGATGGAACTGCGCAGGTTGCGGTCAGCCATGCTCGTCCCGGCGTCGAGGTGCTCCGTCACCTGCAAAATCGCGGCGTTGGAGCGGCCGTGGCCACCGGCTATCAGCGAGCGATTGCGCTCGACAGCGATGTGGCGGTGGTGATGGCTGGTGACGGTCAGATGGACCCCGCCGATCTGCCGACGCTGCTCCAGCCGATTGTCGACGGGCAGGCCGACTATGTGAAAGGCAATCGCTTTGCCAACCGCGAGGTCTGGCGGACGATGCCCAGGCTGCGTCTCCTGGGCAACATCACCCTGTCGCTGCTGACCCGACTGACGGCTGGTTATCCGCGCTTGTTTGACTCGCAGTGTGGGTTTACGGCGGCGACGCGGCAGGCGCTTTTGCGGCTCGATCTCGACGGGCTGTTTCCACGCTACGGCTATCCCAACGACCTGCTGGCGAGGCTGTGGGTCGGCGGCGCGCGCGTGCTCGATGTGCCGGTGCGAACGATCTACGGCAGTGCTTGGCGGTCGGGCATCTCGCTGACCACGGCGATCTATCCGGTGCTGTTCGTCGTGCTGCGGGCGCTTCCGTGGCGACTGTGGGCGCGGCGGCGTCGTCGCGACAAGCGAGTGATCGATCCGTGCACATCGGAGTGATCTCCACGTCCTATCCGCGCGGTGCCGGCGATCCTGCGGGGAGCTTTGTCCACGGGCTCAACGGCTATCTGCGGCGCCAAGGTCATCGCGTCACGGTGGTCTGTGCAGGCGAGGCCGATTCGCCCCTGCAAGCGGAGCTGGATGGCGTTTCCGTGCATCGCGTGCCGTCGCCGCTGTTTTTTCAGGGAGGTGCTCCGGATGCCCTGGCGACCGGGCTGGTCCAATCACCGCTGCCGACGCTGTGGGAGGCAAGTCGCTTTTCGCTTCAGCTTGGGGCTGTGGCGGCGCGTCAGCTGGTAGGTTGTGATGCGCTGTTGTCGCACTGGCTCGTACCCTGTGGGATGACGGCGGCGCTGTTGCAAGGTCGCAGGCCTCATGTGGCGGTGGCGCACTCCTCGGACATTCACCTGCTGCGGCGGCTGCGCGGATCGGTGGTGGCGCGCTGGCTGTCGCGGCGGGCTCAGCTGGTGTATAGCGCCGAGCACCTGCGGCTGGATGGAGCGCCGGGGCAGGTCGTGCCGATGGGCATCCATGTCGCCGAGTTTGCGCCGAGTGAGCCGCTCCGTCAGCAGGCAAGGCAAGCGCTGGGGCTGTCGCGTCCGACGGTGCTGTTTCTGGGGCGACTGGTGCCAGTGAAGGGACTGGCGGTGCTGCTGGCGGCGCTTGACCGGCTGAATCAGCTCCAGCCGGTCGAGCTGCTGGTCGCGGGCGATGGGCCGCTGCGGACCGAGCTCATGCGTGAGGTGATCCGAAACGGGCTGCCGGTGCGCTTTGTCGGAGAAGTAAGTGGTCCGCGCAAGCGAGAGCTGCTGTGGGCTGCGGATGCGCTGGTATTGCCGTCGCTACAGCTCGCGGATGGTCGTACGGAAGGATCGCCGGTGGTGGTGTGGGAAGCGCTGGCGGCAGGCTGTCCGGTGGTGGCCTCGCGGGTCGGAGGCGTGGCGGCGCAGCTTGCGGGGGCCGGTCTGCTGGTTCCGCCTGGTGATGCAGTGCAGCTTGCGGAGGCGCTGCATCGGGTGCTGACCCAGCCGGAGCTGGCCAACCAGCTGCGTACCCAAGGTCTTGGGCGCGCGCTGAGTGCCGATTGGTCGCAGGTTGCACCGCAGCTGGAGAGATTCCTTTTGTAGCCACGGATGCGGAGCCGTCGGCTGCCCGCAGTTGCTTCCCGGGCGCTCGGCATGCTAACGAATGAACAACCCGATTGTTATCGCCAGCGGTATAAATAAACCTGACTTGCGTACGAACCAGTCTTTGCAAAGCCGCAAGATGGTCGACGTGTTTGGCGCTCTGCCCGGTCGGCAGAGGAGGAATGGCAGAAGATGAACTTGGCATCCGTTTCCGGTCGCGTCCGCCTCGGGCGCCTCTCCGCTGGCCATGGGATGGTTCGGCTCGCTCGGCTGTCTCGACGTGTGGGCTGGCTCTCAGCGGTGTTTCTGCTCTTGGCGCTCGTGCCGGGCTGTGACAAGGGTCTGGCGGGTTTTCTGGACACTACCGGAGTCGGGGCGACGCTGCTTCCGGGCGTGAAGCTGAACCTGCCGCCGCCGCCCTCGTTTGCCGAGCCCAACATTCCTCGCGAGTATCCCGACGGCACCGTGTCGATCTACGGGATGCGCAAAGAGTTCAAGCGCTACAGCGACACCAAGAACAAGTACATCGGCCAGAAGGTCAAGGTGAAGGCCTACCTCCTCGAGGTGTACAAGTGCCCGGTCTGTCCGAAGGGCCAGCAGTGCAAGCAGTGCGAGGAGCCGCACATGTACGCCTCCGACGAGCTGAACGGCTCAAAGGAAAAGGGACTGCTGATTGCGGAGTATCGTGGCTTTCGTGGTCGCGAGCCGAAGCTGACCATCGGCAAGCAGTACGTCTTCGAGGGAGTGTTCAATCAGTCGAGCCCGAAGGGGTTTACTTCGAGTGACGGACTGCTCGTCTATCACAAGATGCTCGACGACACGAACAAGGAACACATTGGTCCCGCCGAGGAAAACGAGCGGCAAGCAGCACTCGCGGAGGCGGCTGCCCTCAAAGCCATGGGCCAGCGACCGCCAGTCCTTGCGCCGCCAGGTGCGACTCCAGGTGCGACTCCACCGGGTGCGGCCAAGCCTCCGACCCCGCCGCCGGGCAAGTAAGACTTCCTTTACCGTGCTTTCGCCCTCACTCACTGCGCTGCTTCAGCGCGTCTCTCGGTCTTTTTTTCTGAGCGTTCGTGTGCTTCCGGAAGCGGTGGCGTCCCCGATTGGGCTCGGCTATCTGCTGGCGCGGGCGGCGGACACCATCGCGGACACCGACCTACTGCCTCCCACGGTGCGGCTCGACTTGCTGACCGAGCTTGGGCGGGCGTGTGACGGTGACCTCGCGGCTTCGGCTCGGCTGACGCTGTCGCTGAACAAGGCGCTCGCGGAAACGAACGCGCAAGGTCTACCGTCGAGCGAGCGGACGCTGCTGGCGGTACTGGATGAGTGTTTGGAGCTGCTTGGGCAGACCGAGCTTCCCGACCGGCGGCTGATCGCCAAGGTCTTGGGGCAGCTTGTCTCGGGGATGCAGACCGATCTGCGGCGCTTTCCAGCAGCCGGGAGCGTGACCGAGGCCGAGCAAGTGGTGGTGCTGCGCTCGCTCGAAGAGCTGGATGAGTACACCTACTTTGCGGCGGGCTGCGTGGGGGAGTTTTGGACCGAGCTGTGCGCCGCGCACCTGCCAGGACTTGCGCACTTGACAGAGCCGGGGCTGCTTTCGCGAGGCGTGGCCCTGGGCAAAGCGCTCCAGCTGACCAACGTTGTGCGTGATCTGGCGGCGGATCTGCGGATCGGGCGCTGTTACGTGCCGGCACCGCTGCTCGCTGCGCACAAGCTGCCTCCGGCGCGGCTGTTTGCGCTGACGAAGGAGCCGCCACGCGACCTGACGGAAGCGCGGGCGCTGCGGCGGCTGACGGCAGAGCTGCTGGCGCTGGGCGTGACGCGCTGTGAGGAGGCGTGGCCGTACGTACGGGCGATTCCGGCCAGTGAAGTGCGACTGCGGCTTGCGTGTGGGTGGCCGCTGCTACTGGCGCTCGATACCTTGGCGTATCTGGGGGATGTCGGCTCGCCGCTGGTGACGCCGGATCAGCCGGTGAAGGTGACACGTGGGTCGGTGTATGCACTGGTAGGTCAGACCTCGGCGGCGGCGCTTTGGGCACGGCTGATGGGCTCAGAAAAGTGGCTGGAGGCGCAGTTCCAGACGCGGCGAGAGCGTGCTCTGCGTTCGCTGGAGGCTCGGTCATGACGAGATTTGGTTGGGTGGTCGGTCTGCTGCTCGGGCTTGGGTTGTCCGCGCCAGGTCGTGCGCAAGCGCCGCCAGCGGTGGCTTCGTTCCAGGGCGCACCGCTCGGGCTGGGAGAAGCGATTCAAGCCGCGCTCCGTCATGCTCCGGCTGCGACCATTGCCCATCAGACCCGGATGTCAGCCGAGGCGCGGGTGGGGACAGCGCGGAGTCCGTGGCTGCCGCAGCTGTCACTGTCGGGCTCGCTGCGGGGCGATTACAGCTATCAGCTTGGCGATGGGATGAAGGGTCCGTTGGCGATCTCGACGTTTCGCTCGAGTGGGCAGCTGGCGCTCAGTCAGCTGGTCTACGACTTCGGGCGGGTCGGCGGACGGCTGGCTGCGGCGCAGGCGGGAGCGCAGGCGGCTGAGACGGATGAAGCCAACGCGCGGGCGCAGGTGACGCTGGGTGCGATGAGCAGCTTTTACGCAGTCCTGCAAGCAGAGGCGCTCTTGGCGGTCGCGAGCGAGAACCAACAGCAGCAGCACCGGCGGCAAAAGCAGTCCGAGAGCTTCTTTAAAATCGGCACCAAGCCGCAGATTGATGTGCTCATAGCCCAGACGGCGGTGGCGCAGGCGCGGCTTCAAGTCTTGCAGGCGCAAGGCAATGTCCGGGTGACTCGAACCCAGCTTCTACAGTCGCTGGGTCTGCCCGAGCGAGAGTGGGATGCCTGGCACAAGCGACCGCTGGAACCGGCCCTGCCGCCACCACATCCGCTCGAGGCGGTGCTGAGCAATGCCGATGCCGATACGGTGGTGATGGTGCCCGAAGAGACGGTGGATCGGACGCTGCAAGCGCGGCCCGACTTTCAGTCGCTGCTGGCGCGGGTTCGTCAGGCTGAAGCGCAGCTGCGTGCGGCGAGAGCCGACTATCTGCCGTCGCTGACTGTCGGAGCAAGTGCATCCATGAACAGCGGCACCATCGGTGGGGTGAGTGGACTCGACGTAACGACGCAGACGCAGCCGGGACTGCTGGTGTCGGGAACGCTCGGACTTAACTGGCCGCTTTTGACAGGACTGTCGACGGTGTATGCGGTGCGAGATGCGCAGGCCCAGCTGACGTTGGCGCAGGCCAACTTGCAGCAGCTGCGCCTGCAAGTCCGCAGTCAGCTTCAGCAGGCGTTTCAGCAGGTCCTGACCGCATGGCTGACCGTCGAGGCCGCAGCGGCGGTGGCGAGTCAGGCCAAAAAGCAGCTGGAGATGGCCGATGGTCGCTATCGGGCCGGCGTGGGCAACGCAATCGAGCTGGGTGATGCGCAAGTCTCGGCGATGCAGGCGCAGGCGCAGCGGGTGCAGGCGGACTTTGCGCTGGCGCAGCAGCGGGCCAGCCTGCGGTTTTTTCTCGGCGAGCTAACGCCCAATGTGTCCGATTCACGAGGAGACGCGCCATGAGCGAGCAGGTTTCGGCCCCCCGGCGGAAGATCGTTATTTGGCTGGTCGTCGTGCTCGTCGTGGCTGCGATCGGCGGCGGTTCCTATCGGCTGTTTTTCCACAAGAGCGACGGGCCCAAGTGGGTGACGGCAAAGATCACCAAAGGCGACGTGACGCAGGTCGTGAGTGCGACGGGCACGATTCAGCCGCTGCTGCTGTCTCCGGTGGGGTCGCAGGTGTCGGGAATTGTGTTCAAGCTGCACGCCGACTTCAATGACACGGTGAAAAAAGGTCAGGTGCTGGTGGAGCTGGACCCGGCGCTGTTCCAAACGGCGGTCAAGCGCGAGGAAGCCAACCTGGCCTCGGCGCAGGCGCAGCTCGTGCGGACCAAGGCCGACGCGATCAATGCGTCGCGGGTGGCGGAGCGGGCGCGGGCGCTGTTTGCCAAAAACTACATCTCGGCGGCGGAGCGCGACACGGCGACGGCGACCGAGCAGAGCACCGCCGCAAGCGTCAATGCCGCCGAGGCTGGGATCAAGCTGGCGCAGGCATCCCTCGATAAGGTGCGGCTCGATCTCAGGAACTCGGTGATCTTGTCGCCGGTGGATGGGGTCGTGATCTCGCGCAATGTCGAGCTGGGGCAAGCGGTGGTGGCGTCGTTTCAGGCGCCGAACCTGTTTCAGATCGCCGGCGATCTGCGCAAGATGCAGGTCCTCGCCAACGTCGATGAGGCGGACATTGGCTTCCTTCGCGTCGGGGCCAGCGCCGAGTTCACCGTCGATTCGTTCCGTGGCAAGCGCTTTTCCGCCAAGGTGTCGCAGATTCGCAACGCGGCTCAGACGGTGCAGAACGTGGTGACGTACGTGGTGGTGCTCGATGTCGACAATGCCGAGCTGCTGCTGCGACCGGGCATGACCGCCAATGTGCGCGTCGTGGTGGCAGAACGGAAAGACGTGCTGCTGGTGCCAAACGCGGCGCTGCGCTTCAAGCCTCGGCTGGAGCGTACCCCCGGAGAACGCAAGCCAGAAGCCGGCGAAGGTCGTGAGCGACGCAAAGAAGGCCGTGGCAAGTCGCCCTTGTTTGTTCCCGACGGCGAGCGGCTGCGACCGGTTTTCGT
This sequence comes from Myxococcales bacterium, assembly GCA_016794465.1. Taxonomy (GTDB): domain Bacteria; phylum Myxococcota_A; class Polyangia; order Palsa-1104; family JAEUJZ01; genus JAEUKA01. Next base: position 65,074 of record JAEUKA010000072.1, read on the forward strand.
CAGCACTGGGATCACCGACGGCCTGTTTACCGAGGTCAGCGATGGCATCAGCGAAGGGGACGTGGTCGTGGTGGAAGCCCAGAAGCAGGGCGGCTCGGCAGGCGGCAGTCCGATGGGTGGCCAGCGTGCCGGTGGCGGTCCGCAAGGCGGCGGCATGCGACGAGTCGGTATGTAGGCGCAGGCCTTTGGAATCACTATCGAGGTGAGAGGGTAAAAACCATGGTGTCAGATCCAGCCGTTGAGCTGCTTGCGCGTCACATTCGCGACGTTCCGGACTTTCCGAAGCCGGGAATCCTGTTTAAGGACATTACGCCGCTGCTCGCCGATGCGACGGCGTTTCGGCTGTCGGTGCACCAGCTTGCCGAGCGGATCGCGCCGCTGCGTCCGACGATAATTGTCGGGGTCGAGTCACGCGGCTTCATCTTCGCGGCACCGGTCGCGGAGCGGCTCGGACTGGGCTTTGTGCCGGTGCGGAAGCCGGGCAAGCTCCCGTATCGTCGTGTCACCGAGAGCTACGATCTGGAATACGGCAGCGGCACGCTCGAGATCCACGAAGATGCGGTGCAGGGCGAGCGCGTCGTGATCATCGATGACGTGCTGGCGACGGGGGGAACGGCAGCGGGCGCGGCGCGACTGTGCCAAAAGCAAGGGGCTGAGGTGCTTGGGTTTGGTTTTGTCCTCGAGCTGTCGTTTCTGAACGGGCGGCGGCCGCTCGGAAGCCATCCGATCATCTCGCTGCTGTCGTACTAGCGACGGTGGCGGCTGGACTCAGCGCACGCAGATGACCACTACAACTTCCGAACCAGACAGCTCGCGACGGAGCCTGCGCCTGACGATCGTCACGCCGCTGCAGGTGGTGCTCGATCTGGATGGGGTACGACATGTCCGTGCGGAAGACGCGACCGGGTCGTTTGGGATCTTGCCCGGGCACGCGGACTTTCTGACGGTGCTGACGGTGACGGTGCTGATGTACAGAACAGGCGACGGGCTCGATCCAGATGGCCGCGCTGGTGCTGTGGCGGGTGACGAACACTTTGTTGGACTGCGTGGTGGCACGCTGTTTGTGACTCACGGGCGACACGTCCAGGTCTTTGCCCGCGAAGCGATCCCCAGTGATGATCTGCAAGCTCTGTCGGTGGAGGTCAAGCAGCGGCTTACGGTCGCAGCGACGCAAGAAGCGGAGGCCCACAAGCGCTTCGCGCGGCTGGAAGGGGCGATGCTTAGCCACCTGACCGACTTTTTGCGGCATGAGCAGCGCAGCGGAACAGGTGGTCCGCGTCGCCCAGTGATAGAGCCATGACTGCTGAGCCTGGGTCCACGCCGGGCCCTCCCGACAAGCTGCCCGAGTCAGCCCAGCGGCTGCATGAGCGTCGCGAAAGGCACCGTCGAGAGCAGCACGGGATCATTGCCACCGCCGTGACCATGGTTGGGCTGGGCTGGCTGGTGGTGATTCCAGGGCTGGTTGGGATCTATGCGGGTCGCTGGCTCGACGGGCGGACCGGGCACGGGGTGACGTTTGCGGCCGGACTCGGACTGCTCGGCGTCAGTGTCGGCTGTCTGCTGGCGTGGCAGCGCGTCTCGGCGCATCGACCGAAATAGACTCAGCTGGACGATGGTTCTGCGTCGGGAACAGCGACAATGAGCAGCAGCGTTCCGACGGCACAGGCGGCAGCGGCGAGGCTGAATGCCAAGGTCGCTCCGTACGCCGCCCAGACCACTCCGACGACCGAGCTGGCCACCATGTCACCGATTCCATTGGTCGCGGCCAGCACGCCATACGCCGAGCCGCGTAGCTGCGACGGTACCAGCTTGGCACACAGCACACCCTCGAGCGTCTCCTCGATGCCAATGACCATTCCCGCGACGGCGAACAGCCCAACCAAAAACGGAATCGAGGGCTGCGCAAACGCCGTCAGCAGCGCCGTCAGTACACCGAGAGCATATCCCACGGCCAGCAGCTTGCGCGGTGACATCCGATCCGACAGATACCCGACGGGAAACGCACAGGCTGCCGCCACCGCGTGATGAAGCGAAAACAGCAAGATGGCCACCGTCGCTGCTCCACCGGGAATGTCTCGCGGACCCAAGATCTCGGTGGCGCGCAGCACCAGCAGCGTGCGGGCAAAGTCACCGATCCCAAACGACAACACTGCGAGGAGGAAGCGACGGAACGGCACCGGCAGCGCCCGAAATCCGGCCATCAGCGACGGCGGAGGTTCTCGCGACGTGGTCTTCTGCGCAGGCACCAGCAGCGCAAACGCGACCGCCGCCAGCACACCCGGCACCATCGCCACCCAGAACACGTGACGCAGCGGTAGCTTGAGCAGCAGCACCGTCGCCAGCAGCGGTCCGAGGATCGCTCCGACGGTATCCATGGTGCGGTGAAAGCCAATCGCCCGTCCCAGCGCCTGCTTCGGCACCGCATCCGCCAGCATCGCCGAGCGCGACGGACTGCGCAGGCCTCGAAACAGCCAGCCCAAGATGCGCGCCGCCAAAATATGAAGCCAGCTCGACGACAGCGCGAACAGCCCGATCGACAGGCCGGTCACCGTGTAGCCCAGCACCGCCAGCGGCTTGCGCAGCGTCGGACGATTGGCCAGCGAACCGCCAAAGAGCTTGGCGAAACAGACCACTCCGTCGGCAATGCCCTCGATCAGTCCGAGCGTCGCCGGGGCCGCCGCCATCGTCGTTAGCAGCACCGGCAGCGCCGCCGTTCCGGCCTCGTGACCCGCGTCGGACAGCAGGCTCGCCAGGCCAAAGCCCAGGACCACTTTGCTTAGCCAGCGCGGCTTTTCGACAGCCTGGGGTGCGGGTTCGGTCATCACGATTCCTTGGCGATCGGGCTACTCGTAGCGCAGCGCCTCGACGGGATCGAGGCTGGCCGCACGCTGGGCCGGCACCACACCGGACAGCACGCCGACCAGCCCCGAGAATCCGACGGCAATCAGCACAATGTCAAACGACAGTCGCACCGGCAGCCCCGGCAACAGCAGTCGCCCCACCATGATGATCAGCGCCCCGAGGCCGAGCCCGATCAGCCCCCCGAGCAGCGAGATCACAATCGACTCGAGCAGAAACTGTAGCAGGACATGACGCTTTTTGGCCCCGACGGCTCGACGGACGCCAATCTCGCGGGTTCGCTCTCGCACCGACACCAGCATGATGTTGGCGATGCCGATGCCACCGACGACAAGTGAGATGCTGGCGATCGCGATCAGCACCAGCGAAAACGTGTTCATGATGCCGTTTACCGTCGACAACATATCGTCCTGCGAGATGATGGTGAAGTCGACCTGATCGTTGTGGCGACGGCGCAGGATGTCGGTGACTTCCTCGATGGCGGGATCGACGCTGACCTTGTCGCGGGCGCGCAGCAGGATGTGGGACAGGCCCTCCATCGCGAACAGATCCATCGCGGTGGTGACGGGAATGAACACGATGTCGTCGAGATCGAAGCCGAGCGTCTGGCCCTTGTGCTCCATCAGGCCGATGACGCGAAACTCACCGTCGGCGACTTTGATGACCTTGCCGAGCGGATTTTCCTCGCCGAACAGCTCCGAGAGGACGGTGCGACCGAGGACAACGAAGCGGCGGCGGGACTCGATGTCTTCGTCGGACAGAAAGCGGCCTTGCTCGACGTTCATCTGGCGGATCTCCGTAAAGCGGCTGCTGACGCCGAGCACGAGGGTGTCGCGACGACGATTCAAGTAGCGCACGGTGCCACCGCCTGTAACGACGCCACTCACTCCGTCGGTGGCGGTGGATCGGCGAGCGAGGATCTGTTCGTCCTCGCGGGTGATCTTGTAGACGGTGCCGAGGGCCGGGCCGCCGAAGCCTTTCGTCTCGCGTCGTCCCGGCTGCACCTGCAAGATGTTCGAGCCGAGGCCGGCAAACGTATCACCGAGGTAGCTGCGGGCGCCTTCGCCGAGTGAGACGAGCAAGATCACCGACAGCACACCGATGATCACGCCCAGCGTTGTCAGGACGGCGCGGACTTTGTTGGCGCGCAGGGTATCGAGCGCCGTCAGCAGAAGTTCAAACAGCGGCATTGGCGGCGCATGGTAGCGCGAGGAAGTCGAGCAGGAGCTATTTCTTGAGCGCGTCTTTGGCGCGGCGGGCGGCGTCACACATCGGCAGGTTGCCTTTCAGCGCGACCGTGATCGCCCGACGGGCCACTTGCGCCAGACTGATGTCGTGACCTGTCAGTCCTTGTGGGATGCGCTCCGACAGCAGAAACTCGCGGGCGTCGGCCAGGCTGATGCCTTCGCCGCGAGATAGCACACAGTACAACAGCGCTGCCTCGACCGTACCGACGAGTCCGGCCTTGGGCGGCACCACGTGGCCACCTTGCGCCGACTGCTGCATCCGAATCTGATGCGCGGTCGCCAGATCATCGAGTGTCAGCGTCTGACCGTTTTTCGACAACGCCAGCAGCTGTTCGACGAGCGCGGGATCGATCTTGGCCGAGTCCCCGACGTGGGCATCTTGGCGTGTCAGGCTGGCATCGTGCTCCAGCTTGCCCGGCTGACAGAGATCTTGTAGGTGCAGTACTTGCTCACCGCCGTCGCCGGGCTTGCCGAACTTCTCAATCGCTTCCTTCGCGAGCTTATCGGCCAGCGCGGTGGCCAGGCCGAGCCGCTGCACCATCGCTGACACCAGCTGAGCGCGACTGGCGATGCCGCTGCGGGGAATGTGCCCTCCGTTGGCCAAGGAGTTGAGGGCGGGACAAGGACTGCGCTGTTCACCGGGCTGGGCTGGCTGCCAATCGCTGGCGCCGGCTTGGCTGTGCTGGGACATGAGGCCTCCGCAAAATGGGCAAAAAGAGGAAGCCAGTCTATCACGGTCGGCGCGTTAGGCGGTCGGCAGTGCGGCGGGCGGTACCGTCGCTGAGATAGCGTCGCTGGCGGCCTGAGCGACCTCGGCAGCGGGGGATTTGCCTTCGAGGATGTGATGCGGCGGCGTGCGCAGATCCCAGACCACCCCGACCCACGACAGCAGCTTGAGGATGTAGTAGCTAAAGTCGACCTCCCACCAGAAGAAGCCTTGGTTGGCGGTGCTCTGGTAGAAGTGGTGGTTGTTGTGCCAGCCCTCGCCCATGGTGATGAGCGACAGCCAGAAGTTGTTGCGGCTGGTGTCGGTCGTCGGATAGCGGCGGCTGCCCCAGACGTGCGCGAGCGAGTTGATAAAGAACGTGCCGTGCCACAGAAGCACGCTGCTCACCAGGCCGCCCCACACGAAAAAGTGGATGCCGCCGATCGCGTAGAGGATAGCGCCACCGACAAGGGCGGGCACCCAGTGCCAGCGGTTGAGCCAGCGCAGCTCGGGATACTTGGCGAAGTCGCGGATGCGATCCCAGTCGGTGTCATCGTACTGGTTCGACAGAATCCAGCCGACGTGGGACCAGTAAAAGCCGTCTTGCTTGGGCGAGTGGATGTCCTCGGGCATGTCGCTGAACTTGTGGTGGTTGCGGTGATGAGCGGCCCACCACAGCACGCCCTTCTGCATCGACGCGCCGCCGATGAACGCCAGCACAAACTGGAACCAGCGCGAGGTCTTGTACGCACGGTGTGAGAAGTAGCGGTGGAAGCCGGCGGTGATGCCGAACATCCGCAGGTAGTAAAGAGCGATGCAGACGATCACGTCGGTCGTGGTTACCCCGACCCAAATCGCGGAAAGGGCCGCGACGTGAACCAAGAAAAACGGGATGCTGGTGAACTTGTCGATCTGGAACGGACGCGGCGGGCGCTCGCGAGGTGTGTCGAGGATCTCGATCGAAGGCACTGGGCGTGCTGCTTTGCTGTGCATGCCGTCATGGTGACCGCCGCGTGTCACGGGATTGTCATGGCGACATAATCTTTTCGCGCCGGGGCGGACTTTTTTGTCGTCGGAGATCCAACCAATGGGCCAGCCCAGTGTGGGCGGGTCACGTCGGCAACAGGAGGAGTGCACACTCCACGCTATACTGGCCGCAATGGATCGCGGCGCGAAGGCGGTGTGGCTCGGACTTTTGCTGTGGCTCGTGGCTGTCACGGGCTGCAAGCGTCCTGTTCCAGCGCTGCCGATGCGGGTCGTCGATATCCAGATCTCGAGCCAGATCGACGAGTCGGCGGTTCACAAAGGTGCGCCAGCGGAGCTAGATCCCCAGCAGCTGATTGCGTCGGCGCAAGCTGGTCTGCGCGCGGCGGAGGTCGAGGTGATGCTGGCGCCACCAACGCGGGAGCCGGGCGACTTTGTCCTTCAGATCGAGCTGGGTCTGCTCTATGCCACTGGCTCCGAGGCCAAGCCCAAGCCGCCGCTGCTGCGGGTGCTGACGGCCGGGCTCCTGCGAACGCGGCGTGGGCCGGACCTGCTGAGCGATGACCCGAGTCCTCGGCCAGAGCTGAGTCGGTTGCAGCACTTGGCGGTCGCCGAGCAAGGCGAAGCGGGACAGGCGCCGAGCGGTACGGTCTGGCGAGAGCTGGCGCGACGGGCGGTGCAAGATACGGCGCACAGCCTGGGGGCGCAGCTGCGGCTGTCGGGTCTGCCCACGAAAGAGCTGCTCAAGCTGGCCAGCGACACCAAAAAGGAGCCGGACCTGCGCGGCGTGGCAATGCGGATCTTGGCGCTGCGTAAAGATCGAGCGGCGCTGCCGATGGTGCTGGCTGTGCTCAAAGATAGGCACTCGCCGACAGCGCTGCGGGATCAGGCGATTGGCGCACTGGTGGAGCTGGGTGATCCCAAGACGGTGCGGCCGCTGCTCGATAGCACCGAGTTTCGGGACCGCAGCGAGCTTGGCAAGGTACTGGAAGCGGCGGCGGCACTCGGTGGTGAGGAGGCGCAGCGCTACCTGGAGTTTGTCTCGCAGAGCCACAGCGATGCCCAGATTCGCGATGAAGCCAAGACGGCGCTGAGTCACCTGCTCTCGCAAAAAGCCAAGCGCGACGCGGCTCCCAAAGACGAGGTCCACGTGGAGTGAAACATCCAGGGCGAACATTGACACCCGGAAGGCCGCCCATTTATATTCGCGGCGGAGCAAACGAGGTTCCGAATGTCCGTCGAACAAGCAACTGACTATGGCCCCACGCTCGTGGCGATTCTGTTTGGCATCGCCTTTTCGTGCGTGTTTCTGGGGCTCGCGATCTTTTTGGGTCCGAAGCGCGAGAATGCTGAAAAGCTCGCCCCGTTCGAGTGTGGCTCGGAGCCGATTGGCAGCCCGCGCGTTCGCTTTTCGGTCAAGTTCTACCAAGTCGCGCTGCTGTTCCTCATCTTCGACATCGAAGCGGCGTTTCTGTATCCCTGGGCAGCGATTTACCGTCGCCTGTCCTGTCTGGGTACGGTGATTCACAACGAGTGTCTCGGCACCGTGACCTCGTTTGGCTTTGTTGAGATGCTGGTCTTCATGGGCACGCTGGTGGTTGCTCTGGCCTATGTGTGGCGCAAGCGCGCCATCGGCTGGGGCTAACCGGGAGTCAGGAAAGAACCATGGCCGAGAGCTACACCACCCGCCTTGACGACGCCCTCAGCTGGGCGCGTAAGTATTCGCTGTTCACCTATCCCTTCGTCACTGCCTGCTGCGGCATGGAGTACATGGCGACCGCCGCCTCGAAGTACGACATCGCCCGCTTCGGGGCCGAGTTTCCCCGCTTCTCCCCGCGACAAGCCGATCTTTTGTTCGTCGTTGGCACCATCACAGAGCGACAGGCGCCGGTCCTACACCGCATCTGGATGCAGATGGCCGAGCCCAAGTACGTGATCGCGTTCGGCGTCTGCGCTTCGACGGGTGGGTTCTACCAGAACTACAACACCGTGCCTGGCTGCGATCAGGTGATTCCCGTCGATGTGTACATTCCTGGCTGCCCGCCTCGGCCAGAGCAGGTTCTCGACGGGCTCATCCTCCTTCAGAAGAAGATTCAGGATGCGACCACCTGGGTACAGCGTCGTGACCGCAAAGAACTGGAGCTGCAGGCACAGTCCACCGACGGTCGCAAGCGGCTGCCAGTGGTCGCGTAAAGTCCGCCCCTCTTTGAGCTGTGGCAGCAAGGGAAGATGTTGGAATGAGCAAGGCTGATCTCGACAAGCTGGTGGCGCAGTATCCGGCCGCGATCGTCTCGTCGCACAGTAACTTTGGCGATGACACGGCGGTGGTGACCAAGGAAAGCCTCAAGGATGTGATGCGGTTTTTGCGTGACACCGTCGGGTTTGACCTCTTGGTCAGTGTGACCGCCGCCGACTACTTTGGCCGTGAGCCGCGCTTCGAGGTGGTCTATCACCTGCGCTCGATGGCGACGGGAAACCGCCTGCGCATCAAAGTGCCGGTCCACGAAGAGGAAGGCGGGCCGAGCGCCGAAGTGGCGACCGTTTCGGACCTGTGGCCGACGGCAAACTGGCAGGAACGCGAGGCCTACGACATGTTCGGGATCAAGTTCAGCGGGCACCCGGACCTCCGTCGCATCCTGATGTACGAGGAGTTCGTCGGACATCCCCTGCGCAAAGACTATCCCAAAGAGCAGAGGCAGCCGCTCATTCGCCGCGACTACTCGCTAAGCTAAGGGAACCAAAGAAATGTCGACGACGACACAGAGCAAGACAGGACCTCGGAAGCTCGCCTTTGGGATGCCGACGCCCGACGAGATCGCGGCAGGTGGAATCCCGGGGCTGAGCGCGCGTCCGAAGCTGCCGGTTGACCTCATGGACAAGCTCAATGCCAGCGAGCTGGAAGAGGTCGAGGACATTGAGCTACCGACGGAGCCGATGCAGATCAACATGGGTCCGTCGCACCCGGCGACCCACGGCACCGTTCGGATTGTACTGACCATCGACGGTGAGACGGTTCGTGACTCGGACGTTCAGGTCGGCTATCTGCACCGCTGCTTCGAGAAAGAGGCGGAGTACGCGACCTACACCCAGGTGTTTCCGTATACCGACCGTCTGAACTATGTCTCGCCGCTGCTCAACAACGTCGGCTTTGCGCTGGCAGTCGAGAAGCTGCTGGGCATTGGCGCGGCGATTCCCGAGCGGGCGCAGTACATCCGCGTCATCGTCGGTGAGATCTCGCGCATTACCGATCATCTGACCTGTCTCGGCGCCTCGGCGATGGAAGTCGGTGGCTTTACGCCGTTCTTGTGGATGATCAAGATCCGTGAGTGGCTGTGGGAGCTGCTCGAGGAGCTGACAGGTGCGCGCTTGACGCACTCGTACGTGCGCGTCGGTGGCGTGTCCCAAGACCTGACCGAGGACTTCATTGCCAGGCTGCGTGCGACGCTGAACCGGAGCCTGGAGCCGCTGGCCGAGTGTGAGAAGCTGCTCGTCAAGAACCGCATCTTCCGCGATCGCATGGACGGGGTCGGGACGATGTCCGCCGAGGACGCGATTGCCATGGGCTGGACCGGTCCGTGTCTGCGCTCGACGGGCGTGCCGTATGACGTGCGCAAGGATCATCCATATCTGGTCTACGACCGCTTCGAGTTCGACGTTCCCGTGGGCTCGGTCGGCGACAACTACGATCGCTTTGCGGTGCGGCTGGAAGAGATTCGGCAGTCGATGCGCATCCTTGAGCAAGCGATGCAGCAGATTCCGCCGGGTCCGGTGCTGCTTGACGAGCCACGCATCTGCATGCCGCCGAAGAACGCCGTCTACAACACCATCGAGAGCATGATCGGCCACTTTAAGCTGATCGTCGACGGCATCAAGGTTCCTCCCGGCGAGGTCTATTCCTACACCGAGGGCGGCAACGGCGAGCTCGGCTTCTACATCGTATCCGACGGGTCGGGGCGGCCCTATCGCTGCCACGTCCGCTCCCCGAGCTTCATCATCACGCAGTCGATGTCGAAGCTGATTCTGGGTGCCGGCATCGCCGACATCATTCCCACGTTCGGCATGATCAACATGATCGGCGGCGAGTGCGACCGCTGACCCGAGATAAGGCAACCTACAGGTCATGGCAGAGAGCCCTTCATCCCCTATCAAGTCGAGCATCGCAGCCGCCCTGCGTGAGACGGTCAGTCCGCCGCCTCCGCCTGCTGCGTCGCCCGCTGCTCCGAGTGCCGCGCCCGCTGGCTCTGCACCGAGTTCTGCGCCCCCGCAAAGTGAGCTTTGCACCATCAAGCTCGACGGTCGTGAGGTCCAGGCCAAAAAGGGTGCCAACCTGCTGGAGGTCTGCCTCGCTCACGGCGTCGACGTAAGCTACTTTTGCTACCACCCTGGGCTCAGCTCGCCGGCGGTGTGTCGTCAGTGTCTCGTCGAGGTCGTTGGTCAGCCAAAGCTCGTGCCGGCGTGCTTTACGCCGATCGCCGACAAGATGGAGGTCAACACCGCCACCCCGCGCGTGCTCACCATCCGTCGGCAGATGCTCGAGTTTACGCTGGTCAACCACCCGGTCGACTGTCCGATCTGCGACAAAGCCGGCGAGTGTACGCTGCAGAAGCAGTATCAGGACTGGGATCATGTGGGCTCGCGCTCCTCGATTCCGAAAGTCCACAAGCCGAAGATGCAGGACCTCGGGCCGCACATCGTGCTCGACTCAGAGCGCTGCATTCTGTGTACCCGCTGTATCCGCGTCTGTGACGAGGTCGCGGGCCAAAAGCAGCTGACGATGGCCTGGCGCGGCGATCGCGAGCAGCTGACGGTGGCGCCGGGGCATCAGCTCGACAACCCGTACTCGCTTAACACGGTCGATGTCTGTCCCGTCGGAGCGCTGACGAGCAAAGATTTCCGCTTTACGATGCGGGCCTGGGAGCTGTTTACGACCTCGTCGGTGTGTCCAGGCTGTGCGACGGGCTGCAATGTGGAAGTTCACCACGCCCAGGGAGAGATCTGGCGCCTGGTGCCGCGCGAAAACCTCCAGGTCAACAAGTACTGGATGTGTGACGAGGGGCGCTTTGCCTACAAAGACGTACGGCACAAGCGGCTCACGTCGGCGCGAATCGGCGCGGGTCGGGGCCAGCCGGCGCAGATCACGAGTGTCGACAAGGCGGTTGCGTTTGCGGCGGAGCGGCTCGAGCGACTCGTGAGCAGCGGCGGCACGATTGGCCTTGTGTACTCAGCGCAGACGACCAATGAGGCGCTGTTTGCGCTGTCGCAGGTCGCGGCCAAGCTGACAGCGCGGGGTGCGAGCGTTCGGGCCTATGTAAGTGGGGCGGCGCCGCGTCCAGAGCGGGCCGACAACATCTTGCGGAGCGCGGATGTCAATCCCAACACGGCCGGGGCCAAGCTGCTGGCGGGGGTCGGAGCGGGCGATGCGAAGGCGCTGCTGGCGGACCTTACGGCGGGCAAGCTCAAGGGCCTGTGGATGGTGGGTACGGACCTGCCGCTTGGTGAGCAGGCAGAGTTTGAGATCGCGCCGCTGGCCGATGGTCTGGAGCTGCTCATCTGTCAGGCGGTGCATGACTCGCCGCTGCTTCGGCGGGCACATGTTCAGCTACCGGCGGCAGCGTGGGCAGAGGTCGACGGGACGTTTACGAACGCCAAGCACATGGTGCAGCGTCTGCGCAAGGCGGTGGCGCCGCAGGGCGATGCCCGAGCCCACCTTGAGCTGGTGACGCAGATCGCGAAGAAGGCCAACCTGGCGCAAAACGAAAAGTGGCAGGTGTCGGCACGGCAGGCGTTCTTGCAGATGGTGGCCGAGGTTGCGTCGACGCTGCCGCCAGGTGCTGATCCGGCGCAGAGTGTGGCGGCCGGCTTTGCAGCGGCGGACTGGGGCAAGGAATTCCTGCCGGTCCAGCTGCGCTTTGCCAACTCGCGCGGTTAATTTCCCGAGGGGATGCGATGACTGATTCGATCCTGATGTTTCTGGCCGAACACACGGCCGTCGCAGCGCTGCTCAAGCTGGTGCTGCTCGTCTTGGGCTTTGTGATGCCCCTTGCGTCGCTCAGCACCTGGGCCGAGCGGCGACAGTCGGCGATGATGCAGGACCGACTCGGTCCGAACCGCGCCAGCATTGGCCCCGTCAAGCTGTGGGGAATCCTCCACTTCGTCGCTGATGCCATCAAGATGATGTTCAAAGAGGATGTCGTGCCGGCCAAGGTCGACCGCTTCCTGTTTGCGCTGGCGCCGGTGATGGCAATTGCCCCGGTGCTGATCACGTTCGCGGTGATTCCGTTCGGTCCAGACCTGTGTGTCGGCCAAGTGATGAGCGTGGTGACCGACCCAGCGATGTGCAAGGCCACCATTCCGCTGCAGGTCGCACGGATGGATGTCGGCATGCTGTTTTACTTCGCGCTGGCATCGCTGGCGGTCTATGGCACAACGCTCGCGGGCTGGGCTTCGTACAACAAGTGGTCGCTGCTCGGTGGCCTGCGTGCTTCGTCGCAGATGATGTCGTACGAGGTGTGCATGGGCCTGTCCCTGATGGGCGTGTTCCTGGTCTACGGCTCGCTGGAGCCGAACGCCATTGTCGCGGCGCAGGGCAGTAGCATCCTCAACTGGGGCATCTTCACCCAGCCGCTCGCGTTCATCCTGTTCTTTACCGCCGCCATTGCCGAAACCAAGCGCGCGCCGTTCGACCTTCCCGAAGGCGAGCCAGAGCTGATTGGCTACTTCGTCGAGTACTCGGGCATGCGCTTCGGCATCTTCTTTTTGGCCGAGTTCATCGAGACGATCTTCCTGGCGGCGGTGGTGACGACGGTGTTCCTCGGTGGCTGGCAGATTCCGGGGCTCGACTCGTCGGGCTTTGGCAGCTTCCATCTGCCGCACCTTGTGGTCGTGCTGCTGCAGGTGGTGGTCTGGTCGCTGAAGATCCTGTTCTTGTGCTGGCTGCAGCTGCTGATTCGCTGGACGCTGCCGCGCTTCCGACCCGATCAGCTGATGAGGCTTGGTTGGAAGCAGCTTCTGCCGCTGTCGCTGCTCAACATCATCGTTACTGCCGCCGTCGTGCTGTGGCGGTCGGGAGGCAAGTAAGCCGTGTCAACTCATCACGCTCCTTCGCATTCGGAAGCGTCTTCCCAGTCGAGTGACCCGGTCGGTCGCAAAGGCAAGATCGGGGTTCGCGTCGTCGGTCGGCCCGACTCGCTGGAGCAGCGGGTCTACCTGCCCGAGGTCATTCGTGGCCTCGGCGTGACCGCGAAGCACTTTTTCGCCAACCTGTTCTCTCGCAAGTACACCGTCACCGTCGAGTACCCCGAGCAGAAGCTCAAGTATCCGGAGCGCAATCGCGGGCTCCATCGCTTGATGCTGCGCGACGACGGCCACGTACGCTGCGTCGCCTGCATGCTGTGTCCGACGGTGTGTCCGGCGCACTGCATCACCATCGTCCCCGAAGAAACCGGCAACAAAAGCGAAAAGCGGCCGCGCATCTTCGAGATCGACGAGCTTCGCTGTGTCGTCTGTGGTCTGTGCGTCGAGGCCTGTCCGTGTGACGCCATTCGCATGGACTCGGGCGTACACGCGCCGGCGGTCGATTACCGTGGCGACGCGATTCAGACCAAGATCGACATGCTCAAGCGGGGCACTCAGTCGGTGGCAACGCAGGGCGGCGTCGGCGCAGACTGGCGCGAGAAGCAGCCCACCGTCAAGCAGTACGACCCTCCCAAGTAGCCGCCCATGCTCCGACCCGGCTCGATCGTCCCGGAACTTACCATCGCCCACGTCGTCGTGGAGCAGGACCTGGCGCCAAACGTCGCAGCGACGGGAACCGGCGGTGGTCCAGAGCACAACCTGTTTCCTCTGGTCCTCGGTACCGCCAAGCTGATTGCGCTGATGGAGCTCGTCGCGGCCAAGGCGATGGAGCCGATGCTGCTACCCGGCGAGCTGACCGCCGGAATTGTCGTTCGTGTCGAACATCACGCGCCGACGCCGCTCGGTGGCACGGTGCGGATGACCGCGCGCTACCTCGGCATTGAGGGCAAGTTTCACCGCTTCGAGGTCGTGGCGCACGATGATGCCGGCGAGATCTTTCGCGGCCAGCACATCCGAGCAGTGGTCGAGGCGCAGCGGCTCGAAAAAGGCGCTTCCCGTCGCCTTCGTCGCTGACAGCCGGACGCTTACATCTTCCCGTTGCTGCTACTTGCGATCCGACAGCGCCTGGCGAATCAGAACCACCGACAGCACGAAGAACGCGCCCGCCGCAATCACATCGCCGCCAAGCCCGAGCTTGTTCCAGTACTCGTGACCTAGATCGAGTCGGCTGGCCACAGGCTCGGCAAAGCCTTGCAAAAACGCGATCAGCATGCCGGCGAGCGAGCCTCCGGCGACTAGTCCCGTGGCGTAGAGCATGCCCGGCCCGATGTCCGACTCGGCTGCTGCGGCTTTGCCGCCGGACATCAAGGTGCGACGGCGATTGACCAGCCAGCGCACCATGCCTCCGACGAAGATTGGCGAGGTCGTCGACAGCGGCAGATAGGCTCCGACCGCCCACGACAGCGCATGCGCCCCGGCCAGCTGCGCCATCAGCGCCATGAACACGCCCACCAGCACCGGACCCCACGGCAGCTGCTGGCTGAGCTGGCCCTTGATCATCGTCGCCATCAGCATTGACTGCGGCGCCGGGAACTTCTCGGTGCCAATCGCGTGCTGCACCCCCGGAATCGAGCGGTCGAGCAGCAGCAGCGTACCTCCGATGACAAGCACCGACACCACCACACCAATCATCAGGCCGATCTGCTGCTTGTACGGCGTCGCGCCTACCAAAAATCCGGTCTTCAGGTCCTGGCTGGTGGCGCCGGCATTGGCCGAAGCGATACACACCACCGAGCCGACCAGCAGCGCCGCCGCTTGATAGGAATCGCCGCGCCAGCCGATCGAGATAAAGACGAGACAAGTGCCCATCAGCGTCGCAATCGTCATGCCCGAGATCGGATTCGATGAGCTGCCGATGATGCCGACGATCCGGCTCGCCACCGTCACAAAGAAGAACCCGAACAGCACAATCAGCGCCGAGATAAGCAGCGAGCCGGGAAACTTGCCGGGCAGGTTGGGCAAAAGCGCAATCAGCAGGCCCAAGACGACCGTGCCGATGACGACGACGAGGAGCGGGAGGTCGCGCTCGGTGCGCACGGGATCGACGGTCTTGCCGCCGCGCAGGTCGCGAATCGAGTCGCGAAAGCTGCTGACGATGGTGGGCAGCGTCTTGATCAGCGTCATCAGGCCGGCACAAGCGACCGCTCCGGCGCCGATGTAACGAACGTAGGCGCGGTAGATCTGCTCGGCGACCGAGTGGCTGCCGATCCAGGCGTCGCTGTAGCCGAGTGCGTGCAGGTCGTAGATGCGCTGGGCGTCGGGAACATACATCGAGATGAGCGGAATCAGGGCCAGCCACGACAGGATGCCGCCGGAGGTCATCTCGGAAGCGATGCGCGGACCGACGATGTAGCCGACGCCCAGGTACTCCGGCGTGATGTTGCACTCGAGGTTGGCGTTCGGATAGACCGACTTGGGACCGCTGCGCAGGCCGGGGGTGTCGCGCCACAGCTTGAGTACGCCCATCAGCAGCCAGTAACCCGATGCCGCAAACACGCCGTGGAAGACCCGCTTGGCCAGATCGCCGCCGCGCTCGCCGACCATCAGCACCTCGGCGCAGGCGGTTCCCTCGGGATAGGGCAGCTTGCCGTGCTCTTTTACGATCAGGCTGCGACGGAGCGGGATCATAAACAAGATGCCGAGCACGCCACCAACGGCGGCCAGCGTCAGGATTTGACCGTAGCGAAAGTAGCTATCGCCCTGCGCCAAGAACAGCAGCGCCGGCACCGTGAAGACCACGCCCGCCGCGATCGACTCGCCCGCCGAGCCCAGCGTCTGGACAATATTGTTTTCGAGGATGGTGCTCTTGCCGAACTTCTTGAACACCGCAATCGACAGCACCGAGATCGGAATCGACGCCGAGATGGTAAGTCCCGCGCGCAGGGCCAGATAGACGGTGGCGGCGCCAAACAGGACGCCAAACAGAGCACCGAGGAGGATCGCTTTCGGCGTCAGCTCGGCAACATCGTTGGACTCGGGCGAGATGTACGGCACATACGGCTGCTGCGAGGTCGAGGAGGCTGCGTGCTTGACGTGCTCTTCGGGATGAGCCTGTGCGGCGGGCGCGGGATCGGTACTTCGACGGGGCGACATCAGGGCGCGTACCGTATCACGATCCATGCAAGTCAAGTCCCTTTTTTGCCCCAGCTGTGCGGCGGTACAATCGTCCGATGAAGACGTACCTAAGCAGTGGCGAGGTGTTCTTGGGTCATCGGCTCGTCGGTGAACATCCTGAGCGACCCGAGCGACTGCAGGCGGTGCTGACGGCGATTGATGGCTCGGACTTGGTGGGACGGTTTCGCTGGCTGCCTCCGCGCCGGGCCACCGACGAAGAGCTGCTGCGAGTCCATACAGCGCCGTATCTTGCCGATCTGCGGCAGAGAATGGGCGATTTGCAGCCCAAAGGGCAGGGCTGGCTCGATCCCGATACGTATTACGGGCCCGGGACGTACCAAGCGGCGCTGCATGCGGCGGGAACGGCGTGTGAGCTGGCGCTGCGGATTGCAGAGAGCAGTGGCGACAATGGCTTCGCGCTGGTGCGACCGCCTGGCCATCATGCGAGCAGCGATCGGGCGATGGGCTTCTGTCTGCTTAACAACGTGGCGGTGGCGGCAGCGGCGGTGCGAGCGACGGGGCGACGGGTGGCGATTGTCGACTTCGATGTGCATCACGGCAACGGCACCGAGGAGATCTTCGCCCGCGACGGCAGCGTGCTGGTGATCAGCCTGCATCAGTTTCCGTTTTATCCCGGCTCGGGCGCAGCGACCGCGATTGGCGAGGGCAACGGCCGAGGCTTCATCGTCAACATTCCGCTTCCCGAAGGCAGTGCCGGTCCCGAGTACAAGCTGGCGTGTAAGCGCGTCGTGCTGCCGGTGCTGCGGCGGTTTGCTCCCGATGTGATCTTGGTGTCGGCGGGCTTTGATGGTCACGCGCAGGACTCGCTGGCCGGGATGGGCCTGGTCGAGGATGACTATGCGGCGATGGTGGCGTCGCTGCTCGCGGTGCAGTCGCGGCTCGTGCTGGTGCTGGAGGGCGGCTATCACACCTCGGCGCTGCCAGCGAGTGTCCTTTCGGTGCTGCGGGTGCTGATCGATGCCACGGGGCCAGGCGGACCGGGCGGGTATCGGCCCTCGGGACACGATGCGGGAACGGCGGCTTCCGATGAAGTGCGGCGCTTGCTCGGAGAGCTTCAGAAGCTCCACGGTCTGTAACCGCAGCTGTGCTAGCTTCGCGCCGTGCCAGTTGCCAAAGTTGTCCTAAAGCGCGGTCGTGCCAATCCCCTATGGCACGGTCATCCGTGGGTGTTTTCGGGGGCGATTCACAAGCTGCCAGCGGGTCTTACTCCCGGTGACGTGGTGTCGGTCTACGACGCGGAAGAGCGGCTCATCGGTCATGGCTTTGCCAACCCGCGCTCGCAGATTGCGGTCCGGATGCTGACCTTGGGCGAGCTGCACAGTGGCGCGCAACCGGGCGTGGCCGAGCACACGCTGCCGCCAGCGGAGCTAGTGACCTCGCTCATCACCCGGCGCATCCACGAGGCGAGTCTTTTGCGGCGGTCGATTGGGCTGCCTCGGTCCGATACCAGTGCCTATCGGCTGTGCAACAGCGAGGGTGACGGCCTGCCCGGACTGAGCATCGACCTGTTTGGGGACGTGGCGGCGGTGCAGTTCTCGGCGCTGGGGATGAAGCTGTGCGAGGACGCGGTCTATGCGGCGCTGCGCTCTCTGCCCAAGCCGCCCACCTGCATCATCGAGTCGGCGGCAGGTAGCTTTGCCCAGATCGAGGGCTTTACGTCCCAAAATCGGGTGGTGTTTGGCGACGAGAGCCTGCTCGCCGGCGGGACGCTGTGTCTGGAAAACGGACTGCGCCTGCGCATCGATGTCCGTGATGGCCAAAAGACCGGCGCGTTTCTCGATCAGCGCGACAACCGCCAGCTGCTCGGTCGCTACTGCGCGGGAGCCAAGGTGCTGGATGTCTACAGCTATGCCGGCGGCTTTGCCCTGCAAGCGCTGCGACAAGGTGCGGTCGAGGCGACGTGCGTTGACATCTCGCCGCGCGCGCTCAAGCTGTGTCAGGAAAATGCGCAGCTGAACAGCCTCGGGCCGCTGCAAACCGTCGAGTCCGATGCGTTCCGTTTCCTCGAAGGGGCGACGCCGCTGAGCTACGACGTGGTGGTGATCGATCCGCCCAAGTTTGCCCGTGCGCAGAAGGATCTTCCGGCGGCGCTCAAGGGCTATCAGCGGCTCAATGCGCTGGCGATGGGCGCGGTGCGGCGCGGCGGCCTTTTGGCGACCAGTTCGTGCTCGCAGCTCGTCGATGAGCAGGCATTTCTGCGGATGCTGTCGTCGGCTGCGACCGATGCGGGGCGACGGGTCACGGTGCTGTATCGGGGCAGCCAAGGGCTCGATCACCCAGTGCCTCCGTCGTTCGAGGAAGGTCGCTATCTGAAGTTTGTGCTGCTCGGCGTACTGTAGTTCCACGGGCTGATTTTGTAAGCCCGCGCACTATAGATGCTGATCCCTCTCCTCTCCGTGGCGGCGCTCTTGTGCGCCATCGTCCTGAGCATGTGGTCGCGGCTCAACGTCGGGCTGCTGGCGCTGGTGTTTGCGTACGGGCTTGGGGTGCTCGGAGCCAAGATGACGCTGCGCCAGGTCATGGCCGGCTTTCCAGTACCGCTGCTGCTGACGGTGCTGGCGCTGACGCTGCTGTTTGGACACGCGCAGTCGAACGGTACGCTCGGACGAGTGGCTGGCTATGCGGTGCAGCTGGCGCGGGGGCGACCGGGACTGCTGCCGGTGGTGTTCTTTGGGCTGGCTGTCTCGCTGGGAACGGTCGGCGCGGGCAACATTGGGGCGGTGGCGATGCTGGCTCCGGTGGCGATGGCGGTGGCGTATGAAGCCGGGGTGCCGCCGTTTTTGATGGCGCTGCTGGTGGCGTGCGGGGGCAATGCCGCTTCGCTGTCACCGCTCGCACCGACGGGAGTTATTGCAGTTGACCTGATGACGCGGATTGGCCTGCACGGCTACGGGTGGTGGAACTACCTACACTGCCTACTTGCGCACACCACGGTCGCGCTGGGCGGATTTGTGCTGTTTGGCGGCCTCCAGCTGCTGCGGCACAAGCCCACGGAGGAAGAGAGCGCTCGGCTCGCGCGCTTGCTGCAGTCCCATCGGCAGCCGCTGCAGGCTCGCCACGTCGTGACGCTGGTGGTGCTGCTTCTGGTGCTGCTGGTGGTGTCGATTGGCAAGGTCGAGATCGGCGCGGTGGCCCTCTTGGCGGCGGTGCTGCTGTCGATCCTGCGTGTCTCCAGCGAGGAAGAGGTGCTGCGCAGCCTGCCGTGGGGGACGATCCTGATGGTGTGCGGGATGACCTGTCTGATGGGCATCCTCGAGCGCACCGGCGGCATCGACCTGTTTACCTGGCTGATCGAGAAGATGTCGACGCGGCGCACGGCTCCGGCGGCGATCGGGCTGGCGACGGGCCTTTTGTCGGCGTACTCCAGCTCGTCGGGCGTGGTGCTGCCGGCCTTTCTGCCGATCTTGCCGAAGCTGACTCAGAAGCTGGGCGGCGGCGATCTGGTCGCGCTGGCCAACAGCGTCAATGTCGGAGCGCACCTCGTGGATGTCTCGCCGCTGTCGACGCTGGGAGCGATCTGCCTGGCCAATGCCCAGGGAGACACCAAGAAGCTCTCTCAGCAGCTGCTCGGCTGGGGGATGGCGATGGCTTTTGTGGGAGCGCTCTACTGCCAGCTCGTCTTCGGGTATCTGCACCTGGGATCGCCCGGCTAGCCCGGTCACAAAGTCACCAATCAGGCACAGTATTTTTAGTAATATAGATAGCTATGCCAGCAGTAGGTGAACTCGGACCGGACTTCGCTCTCTACAACCAGGATCAGCACATCGTGCAGTTTGGCCGCCTTCAGGCCGATGCCGACTTTGTGGTGATCTACTTCTTTCCGCAGGCGGGCGCTCCCGGCTGTGCGCGCGAGGCCATCGGCTTTCGCGACGTGGTGCCCGAGCTGCTCAAGCGGCGGGTGCGCGTCGTGGGAATCACCGCCAGTCCAGCGGCGGAGATCACGGCCTTCGCCAAGGAGCACTCGCTCAACTTCGACGTGCTCTGTGACGCCAGTCGCCGCACCAGCGAGGAGTGGGGCGCCCTGCGCAGCGAGAACACGGCGCGCATGACGTTCATCGTCAACCCCAAGGGCGTCGTGACGCATGCGTTTCCGCGCGTCGATGTCTGGAAGCATCCCGCCGAGGTGCTCAATCTGTTCCCCGCCCCGAGTGGTGGCGAGCAGCCAGCGGCGCAGGTTGCAGCAGCGCCAGCGAGTCCAGCAGCTCCGGCAGTCACGGCAGCGGCGGCCTCGGCACCAGCGACCGCACCAGCGACGGTGGGTCACAGCGCGGGACCGGATCTGGTGGCGGAAGCGGCGCGGGCGGTCCTCAAGCTCTTGCTGATGCACAAGCAGTCCGGTGGCGCGATTCCGCCGGATGTCAGCGAGCTCGTCGCTCAGCTCGGGCGCTAAAGCCGGCACCGACCTCACGCGTCGGGAATCATGTGTCCGCCGCGTGCAATGCGGAAGCGGTAGCCGCGCCAGCTCACCTGCCGGGTCGCGAGCGCTTGCACCAAACCCGCCCACAGCAGAAGCTCGGCCGCGAGAACTTCGGCGACGCTGGTCAGCGGACCACTTTGCACACCTTGGGCCCGCCGGAGCAGCCACGACAACAGGGCTCGACTGGTCAGCAGCGCGGTCGCCAAAATCGACAAAAGCGGCGTGCGCAGCCACAAGGCAGAAACGAGCAGCGGCGGCGTTGCGGCCATAAACACCGGATAGGTCAGAAGCAGCAGCGGTCGCTGGGCACGAACGACCATCAGCCAGCGACTGACCCGCGCGATCACCCCTCGCAGGCTACGACCACCGTCGGAGCAGTGAGCCGGCAGCGGACTCTGCTCGACGGAATATCCAGCCTCGCAGAGCCGCCGCGCCAGCTCGTAGTCTTCGCCCAAGATCGTCCGCACCGCTTGCAGGCCGCCAATCTCGACCAGCGCCGAGCGTGAGATCGCCAGCAGCGCGCCCGCCATGCTCGGGACCCCGCCAATCAGTCGATACAGCCCGTATAGCGCCATAAAGTTCTGCGCCGACCCACCAACGAGCGCCGACGAGAAGCGATCCCAGATCGTCCGAGGCGCCTGCTCGACGGGGGACGCAAACGCGATGCCGACTCGCCCTTTCTTCGTCGGGGTGCTCGGTGGACCACAGACCATCGCCACCAGCGTCGGCAGATCTTGCTCATGCAACAGCACATCACTGTCGGCGGTGATGACAATCGGCTCCTCACTGCGCGCCAGGCCGACGCTAAGCTGCGCCACTTTGCGGTTAAGACGAGCTTCGGGCCGGGTCAGCACGATCTCGACGGGCAGCTCGGGCGTCGCCGCTTCGGCCACCTTTTCCACCGTCGCATACGCCGCATCCGAGGGGCTGGGACAGAGCAAGACCACCCGTCGCCGACCCGGATAAGGCGCCGTCAGCGACGACAAAAGGTTCTCGTACAGCCCCGGCTCACTGCCTTCACACGGGCGCAGGATGCAGATCGGCGGCCACTTGTGCGGCGGTGGCGGCAGCGCTCGGCGCAAGCTCCGCACACCCAGCAGCAGCAGCAGCGAAAAAAACAGAGAGGTACCGCCCCAGACCTCAAGGCTCGTGAACAGAACAATACCGGGCATCAGGCCCCGCCATCTTGGCGTGGTTGCGGCGGTCTGGGCCAAAAAAAATCAGCGCGTGACATTCGCTTTTTAGAGTCGCGCTGGATCGTCGCTTCGGCCCGCAAGGTGGGTCTTGTAGCGCAGCAAAAACTGTAGCGAGGGCCGACGGAAGCGGTGTAGGTCCAGGTATTCCCCCACCCCACGCAGCAGGCAGCCGGGGAGCCGCGCTTCATCGCTCAGCTCGACCCCAAAGCGGGCATAAAACGGCGCATCGAGCAGTCGCTCGCCGGGCTGGCGTCGACAGCGGAGCGTCCCCGCCGACAGCGCACGCGGAACCTTCAGCCACAGGAAGTCGCGACCGTCCGGGCGAGGCTCGTCTCGGGGCGGCGGCTCGAAATACTCCTCGACCTGTGGCAGCGACGACTGGCTTGGCAAAAGGAGGCCAATGCGATGCCGCGCGCCGTCGAGAGCAGTGGTGTCATAGACCACCGCCCCAACTCGCCTGTCCTCGGAAAAGCCGTGCGCCCAGCTCCAGCGGGCAAAGCAGTCTTCGAGCCGGCCTGATCCATAGTTGTGATCGCAGTAGGCCGCGCCGCGAAACTGGATCGGCTCGTCGTCCACCTGCAACTCGACCACCGCCTGCGAGCACAGCGACAGTGGCTGCCAAAAATGCGCTTCCTGGCGAGCGCTCTGCCCAAGCAGCAGCGGCGGTCCCACGATCTGCGGCGGGCTGAGTCGAAGCTGTCCACGCAACAGCGGGCCGGGCTTGCCAAAAAACAGCGTCGTCCGCTCATGCAGGTTGATCCGCAAGCTGCCATCGGGCTCGATCGAAAGCTGGCTGCTCGCCACCGTGATCGACTGGTCGGTGGTGCGCAGGGCCGCCTCGGGGTACTCGTTCATCACCCACAGCTTCTGCGTCGGTCGGTTGGTCAGTTGAGCGGTCGGTTGACCAGTCGGGCGCGTCCGCTCATAGACCGCGAGGTTGCAGGCCGGCACCTGCAGTCCGGTCACCGGCTCACCACGTCGCAGTCGAGCGGCGTACTCAGCGGAAAACACCGAGCCCGCGAACAAAATCAGAGTCAGTCCAAACCGCTGGGCAGCATCGTGCACTTCGACGTACCACCAGGCATAGCCGCCGATCTGGGCCGCGAGTGCGAGCGCTTTGGCGGTGCTGATCTGGGCAAATCCGAGTCTTTCGGTCGAGGGGGACACAGCAAACATGGACTCCATGGGCCCGGGGGGCGCGTTTGCCGCAGCAAAGCGGAAGGCACCCGAGCGAGCAACATCTTTTCGATGCTGACTTCGGCGCGCGCGCAGCAGCGTTCGGATGAGAACAAGCTCGCGCGGCCGTGACCAGCCCAGGGCCCCCTCCGGTCCACTTGTGGCACCACTGCGCTGCCTTTCCCGCGCGCACCCTGTGAAGCGGTGCAGCGGGCCCCCTTGGCGGCGAGGGTGCCAACGACCACCTGGGCTGGTCACGACCCAAAGCGAGGACAATAGGATGCCTTAAAAATGAAATCTGAAATACAAATAATTTCAATCATGTACAGTGTCCGGGGCTGAGCCGCGAGCGAGCTTGCTCGGGTCCGCCCGGCCACAGGTGTGCGGGCGAGGTCTGGCGCCGCCTTCAGCAAATCGGCCCATTTTTTTCGTCGCCCCATCGGATGTGCCTTGACGCTTTGCGAGGGAGTGCCTACTTGTGAATGCCTTGTCGCTGCACGCTGCTTCATATCGCCTTCGACCCTCCTTGCCCGACGACCGGCAGGACACGGTGGAGCTGTGCGAGCGCTTTCCCGATCGCCCGGACTACCCGCGCCGGTTGCAGCAGTGGAAGCGCCAGAAGTCGGTGTGGCTGCATGGTCACCCGCAGCTGCTGGCTGGCGATCGACCGAGCTGCACAGTGGTGGGCTCGCGAGCGTGCAGTCGGGATGCGGAACAGCGCGCCTTTGAGCTGGGTCAAAAGCTGGCCGAGCGGGGCGTGCTGGTGGTATCGGGCGGGGCGCTCGGGATTGATGCGGCGGCGCATCGGGGCGCGCTGGCGGTGGGCGGGTCGACCTGCGCCGTGCTGGGTACCGGGGTCGATGTCCTTTATCCGCGTCACAATGCCGAGCTGCTGGCGGCGATCGGTCGGGAAGGTGTGCTGCTGTCGATGTTTCCACTCGGCTCGCCGCCGATGCCGCTGCACTTTCGGGTGCGCAATGAGCTGATGGCGGCGCTGGCGGATGTGGTGATCGTGGTGGAAGCGCAGGCTCGCTCGGGGTCGCTGATCACGGCGCGGCAGGCGCTGCGGTATGGGCGGACGCTGCTGTGCTTTCCGGGCTCGGAGGGGGCGGTGGCGCTGCTGTCGGCGGGTGCGCGGGCGGTGCGCAGCGTCGATGAAGCTGTGGCGTGTGTGGCCTCGCTGGTGGAGCCTGGCCCTGCTGTCGAGAAGACGTGTGAACAACCACTGCTGACCCGGGTGGAATCGGCCACCGTGTCTGCTTCTGCGTCGCTTCCCTCGGCGGCGATGCTGCTGTCCGATGACGATGCGGCGGTGCGAGTGCTGGCTGCGCTGGCTGCTTGCCCGTCCGCAGATGTAGGGGAACTGTGTGCCCGTACCGGCCTGTCTGCGGCCGAGTGCGCGGCGGTACTCGTTGATCTGGAGCTTGCCGATCGCTGTACCCGCTTGGCGGGTGGGCGGTACATGTTGCATGCTCCGCTTAGCTAGGAAAGCCATGGCCCAAGCCAAGTCCTCGACCACATCAAAGGCTGCTCGGAAGACCACTGCGTCTGAAGAGGAGAGTACCCCCGCCACCAAGAAGCCGGCCAAGTCGTCGGCAAAGAAAGCGAGTCCGGCAAAGAAGACCGCCACAGCGGCCAAAAAGAAGGCAACGGGCTCGGCGAGCGACAAGCCAGCGGCCAAAAAGTCAGCGACGGCCAAAAAATCAGCGACCAAAAAGTCAGCGCCGGCCAAAGCCGGAGCAGCCAAAAAGCCAGCGGCCAAAAAGAAGGCCACCAAGAAGTCGGCGGCGAGCAAAAAATCGACCCCGGCTCGTGGGGATGGCAAGCGCGGCTCGATGCTGGTGGTGGTCGAGTCTCCTGCCAAGGCCAAGACGATCGAAAAGTATCTTGGTGGCACGGCCAGGGTGATGGCGTCGATCGGTCACGTCAAAGACCTGCCGAAGTCGAAGATCGGCGTCGACCTCGATAACGACTTTACGCCCGAGTACGTCGTCATTCGCGGCAAGGGCAAGGTCCTAAGCGAGCTGTGCAAAGCGGCCAAGCACAGCGAGGTCGTCTACCTGGCGCCTGATCCGGATCGCGAAGGAGAAGCCATCGCCTGGCACTTGGCGGACGAGATTCGCTCGGCCAACTCCAACATCAAGCGCGTCCTGTTCAACGAGATCACCCAGCGCGGCATCACCGAAGCGATCGCCAATCCCACCGATCTCGATCGCGCCAAGTACGATGCGCAGCAGACGCGGCGGGTGCTCGATCGGCTGGTCGGGTATCAGATCTCGCCGATCTTGTGGACCAAGGTGCGACGGGGGCTGTCGGCAGGCCGGGTGCAGTCGGTGGCGGTGCGGATCATCGTCGAGCGCGAGGCTGAGATCGACGCCTTCACGTCCGAAGAATATTGGACCGTGCAGGCCGAGGTCGAAGGCAAGACGCCGCCGCGCTTTTTTCTGCGGCTCTACAAGATCAACGACAAGCGGCCCGATCGGCTCGACGGGGCGACCGCCAATCAGATTGCGGCGTTGCTGCGCCGGGTGCCGCTCAAAGTCGCCCAGGTCGAGCGCAAAGAGCGGCGCAAGCTGCCGACGGCACCGTTCATCACGAGCAAGCTGCAGCAAGAGGCGGCGCGCAAGCTGCGCTTTACTGCCAAGCGGACGATGGGCGTGGCGCAGCGGCTCTACGAAGGTGTCGAGCTGGGCAGCGAAGGCCGCGTCGGTCTGATCACCTACATGCGTACTGACTCGACTCGCATCAGCGTCGATGCCCTGACCGAGGTGCGCGGCTACATCGGCCAGCGCTTCGGCAAAGATGCAGTTCCCGACGAGCCGGTGGTCTATAAGTCGAAAAAGGGCAACGTCCAAGACGCTCACGAGGCGATCCGACCGACCAGCACCAAGTACGATCCCGAGACGGTGCGCAAGCTGCTGCGCGAAGAAGCGGCCAAAAATGCCGACAAGGCGCGCGACATTGAAGACCAGATCAAGCTCTATCAGCTGATCTGGAATCGCTTCGTGGCGTCGCAGATGAAGCCGGCGGTCTACGATCAGACGACGGTGATCGTCGAGGTCAAGGAAGCCGGCCAGAGCTATGAGCTGCGCGCGAGCGGCCAGGTGCTGCGGATGCCGGGCTTTACGCTCATCTACACCGAGACAGAGGACGAAGACGCCCCGCAGGCCGAGCCCGCCGTCGATGGCGATCGGCTGCCGAGTCTCCAGCAGGGTGAGCTGCTCAAGGCGCAGACCGTCACCGCCGAGCAGCACTTTACGGTGCCGCCGCCGCGCTTTACCGAAGCGTCGCTGGTCAAAGAGCTGGAAGAAAAAGGCATTGGCCGACCGTCGACCTACGCGACGATCCTGTCGACCATCCAAGATCGCGGCTACGTCGAGAAGAAGGAAGGGCGCTTTCACCCAACCGATCTGGGCAAGCGGGTGAACGAGCTGCTCGTGCAGAGCTTCCCGCACGTGCTCAATGTCGACTTTACGGCGCGGATGGAGAGCGATCTCGACGACGTAGAAGACGGTCAGCGCAACATGCTGACGCTGCTGCAAGAGTTCTACGGGCCGTTTAAGACCGATGTCGAAAAAGCCCACGTCGAGATGAAAGACCTGAAAAAGGTCGAGATTCCGACGGAGCTGACGTGTGAAAAGTGCGAAAAGCCGATGGTCATCAAGTGGGGCCGCAACGGTGAGTTCTTGGCTTGCAGCGGCTATCCCGAGTGCAAAAACACCAAGGAGTTCACGCGCGGCAAGGACGGCACCATCGAGCTGGTACCCGAGCCAACCACCGACGAGAAGTGCCCAACCTGCGGCGCCGATCTGATCTTCCGTCGTGGTCGCTTCGGTGAGTTTTGGGCCTGCTCGCGCTATCCCGAGTGCAAGACCACGCGGCCAGTCAGCCTTGGCATAAGCTGTCCCAAGCCGGGCTGCGGCGGCTTCCTGACCGAGCGGCGATCGCGACGGGGCTCGGCGTTTTACGGCTGCTCGAACTACAGCGCCAAGGGCTGCGACTTCGTGTCGTGGGATCGTCCGATCAAAGAGCCTTGTCCCGACTGTGGCGCGCCGTTCTTGCTGCGGAAGCAGAATCGCTCGGGAACCAAGCTGCGCTGCGCCTCTTGCAGCTACCAGAGCGAGCCAGCCGAGTCCGATCTGCCCGAGCTGCCCGATGCAGGTGGTGAAGAGTCGAGTGGCGAGGAAGACGCTGCCTAGCCCTGATTCCCTCTCCTGCTACAGAAGTTCCGCTATCCCACCCTGCGGACACTCCGCACGTTCCTGACACCTCGCGAGCCTTCACACCTAGGCAGTAGCCGTTGCCATTGCCGTTGCCGTTGCCATTGCCATTGCCGTTGCCATTGCCGTTGGTGTGGGGCGCGATCGCCTCTGTGCCAACGCGTGACTACAGCGCAGTGTGCAGCCGCGCCACGCGCTCTTAAAGAGTCATTTCATACTACTAATATGTAGGGTTACCGTCGGTAGTCGCTGTTACGTTAGGTTCCCAATCGGGAGTCGGGAGTCTGTGTTGCGACGCTGCGGATCTGTTGTGCTTCTTGGTCCGCACTTAGCCCAGGCTCTGTAAGGACTCTGTACGCACTCTGTATGCACTCCGTATGCACTCCGTACGCACTCTGTACGCACTCTGTACGCCGTTGGGAGTCTGTCTGCTCAACCAAACAGAGTCGGTCCTCTGCGACGGTACTTTTCACTGCTGCACGCGACGGAATCACTCCGAAGTTTCGCCGTCCTACGCATCTCGCAAGCCGCTCCCGCAAAGAAAATGAAGGATTGACAGAAGTCCTGCCGATCCACTAACGTAGGCTGACCCTGGACCTTAGCTCTGACGATCAGTGCTATCTCAGGGGGGGAACAAGGGTAGTCGGGCAGGCCATGAATCCAGGCCAGTACCACATCATTAAGGAAACTTCCCAAACCATTGGGGAGCTCCTCAAGCAGCAGTACAAGCAGATTGGTTACAAGCGCGTCCATCTTGTCGTGGCTGCGCCGAAACAAGAAAACATCGAGGGCAAGATGCCTGCGGTGTCTCTGTACTTGTACAACGTGACTCTCGATGAAGAGGGCATCTCGAACAACCGGGGTGCCCAGTACATCGATGAGGAGATCGGTGCGGATGGGCAAGCGCGAGAGATCGCCAGAGACATGCCGATGTGGCTGCGTCTGGACTATCTGATCTCGTGCTGGGCGCAGACTCCGGAAGAGGAGCAGCTGCTGCTCGGCGCGACGATCCGCGCGTTCATGGAGCACCCAACGATTCGCGGCGAGCAGCTCAAAGGGGACTCCTTTGAACCGGATGACTACATCCCGCTGCTCATGTCCCAGAAGCTTGATGAGACGGTTCTGTCTCGCTTCTGGTCGAGCCTCAATCAGCCGCTGAAGCCGGCGCTGCAGTGCTGGACCACGATCCCGCTGTATCCGACGACTTCGCGCACGTTCACGCGGGTTCGTGAGCGCGAGGTTCGCTTTTTCGACTTGGACAAACTGAACCGGCTCCGTCAGTAAAAGACTGACGGCGCCACTTGAACGCAACCATCGCCAGGCCGTACCGATAACCTTCTGCGAGACCACTTGGACCAGCGCGGAAGGCAACCCTGGGGATCATCTGACGGTAGGCAAATCAGCAAGGAGAGCGCAGCATGGCCACTAGTTACCTTTCGCCGGGCG
>JAEUKA010000105.1 GCA_016794465.1 Myxococcales bacterium
GTGGTTCCTGATGTTTCCGTTCCGACTCCCGTTGAGATTCCGATCAACACGACAGACATGGGAATGGCTGCAATCAGTGAATCATCGCCGCCCTCTATTCCTGTAGTCGACGTTGTTGCAGCGGTAGCAGATGCAGGAATCATCGCTCCTTCGAGCGTCGGATCGGAACATCTACTCGTGGCGGAAATCAGCACGCCAGCCTCAGAGATTCCCATTGAGGTCGAGGTTCCTCCCACAGTGCAGGGAATCCCAGAATCCACTCCAGCGGACACGAACATGACGACATCAGTAGACCCCAAGAGTTCAGAGACAGAGAGCGTGGGTGCGACGAAAAACGAGACGCAGTGGACGCCGCTGTATGGGCGCTGGCTGCGCGAGCGGCGTGAGCAAAAAGGGATCTCGACCTCGGACTTGGAGCGGAGTCTCGGTGTGTCGACCAAGGAGATCAACACCCTCGAACGGAACAACATCCGGATTCCGCTGGCGTGGGTTCCAACGCTGCTCAAGCGAAGAGTGCTGACGGTGGCAGAAGCCAAGGCAGCGGTGCAGATGCCGCGCGACAAGTCGTCAGCGATGAATGGAGCGTGGCTTAGGAAGCAGCGCGTGCAGCGCAAGCTACAGCATGCCGATGTGGCGACCAAGATCGGCGTCAGCGGAAAAGATGTGGAGATGATCGAAGCGCGCAAATGGCCGCTTCCCGCTGAGTGGTTCCCCGCGCTGAAGGAATTGTTCGCACCGCCGCGAGCGGTGAAGGCCAAGAAGCCCGCACCGATGTCAAAGAAGGCGAAGCCTCCGACGACCGCGAAGGAGGACAAGCCTGCCGCACAGACCGCCAGGAAGACCGCCCCACATACTGCTGCGAGCGCGGCTAGAGCGACTCCCAAGTCGACGAAGGCGAATGCGACAAAGCAAGCTGCTTCGACCCGGCAAGACACAAAGCCGGGTGCCGCGACGACTCCGGTGTCAGCCGCAAAGACCGCGACTGTGGGGACCAGGCACGGATTGACCGAGACCATCGTGAACTACCGCACGATGCTCGGCGAGCGAGCCGGACTGTCAGCAGTCGAAGTCCTCGCCCAGATCGCTGCGGACTTGCAGCTCGCACTTGGGAAAGAAGCGCTGACCTACGAACAACTGCGCGCAGTCGTAAAGGTGCTGACGGCGCGGTAGTGGCAAATCCCCGCAGATCGCTCCCTCCGACTCGCCTGCCGCCTATCACATCCGAAGAAATATGCAAGCTCGACCGTCGGTGTTGGTGTCCGCTTGGGTACGGTTCGGAATCCAACGGTAGTGTTCAGTTATGGCGATGGCACGCACCATGGATGACCGGCCTGGCCAGTCGATTGGCCCATCCAAAAGTGGTTTGGTCACAACTGCTAGATCCAGTTGCACTATTCATTGCAGTTGAATCTATGATGCCTGCCCGTACGTGGCCTTTGGCCAGCGCCGCGCCATCCCTCCAGAGAGGTTCCCATGCCCACCCTACCGATGCTGATTCGCTCTCGCTGCCTTCGCGTGATCCAGGTCCATCTGCCGATGCTTCTGCTCGGGATGACTGCCGCCTGCGCGCATCAGGCCGACTCACACCAGCCCGACGCGCCGCCTGTCACCGTGGATTGGAAGGCCGTGGATGTGGCCATCGGCAAGCCGGGCGCGATGCAGCCGGGAGATGTTTACAAGTTTGGGCTGCCGCGCACGGATCTGATGGTCACGGTCGGGGCTGTGCAGCTCAAGCCGACGCTGGCGCTGGGCGCGTGGCTGGCGTTCAAAGCGATGCCGCACGACACGATGGTCATGGGCGACCTTGTGCTGCTCGAAGACGAAGTGAACCCGGTGCTGACCAAGCTGCAAGAGGGCGGCATCGAGCAGACCGCGATGCACAACCATGTCTTTTCAGAGCAGCCGCGCGTCGTCTACATGCACGTCGAAGGACACGGCGATGCGGTGAAGCTGGCGACCGCGCTGCGGGCCGGGCTGCTTTTCAGCAAGACGCCGATCACCCCGCCGAGTGGCGACCCCCCACCATCGGTGAATCTGGACACTGCGCAGCTTGACCAGATCATCGGAACGGCAGGAAAGAACAACGGCGGCGTCTATCAGTTCAGCGTGCCGCGCACAGAAAAGATCACGATGGACGGCATGGAGATCCCGCCGTCGATGGGCCTGGGCACGGCGCTGAACTTCCAGCCGACCGGCAGCGGCAAGGCGGCGATTACCGGCGACTTCGTGCTCGCGCCTGCGGAGGTCAACCCCGTGATCCGCGCGCTGCGCAAGAACAACATCCTGGTCACTGCGCTGCATAGCCACATGCTGACCGAGGAGCCGCGCCTGTTCTTCATGCACTTCTGGGCCGTCGACGATGCGCTGACGCTGGCGCGCGGTCTGCGTGAAGCGCTGGATAAGACGAACTCTGTGAAGGTAAGCAAGTAGCCGCAGCTACCCATACCAGTGCGTGAACTTGACCAGCAGCGCGTCGGAGCCGGGGCCGTTTCTGAATGCGCCGAGATCCAGCGTGGCTGCTTGGTCCGTCGTAAAGGTCAGCGCGGGCGCTTGCGACCGTGTGTAGACGAAGAACAAGACCGAGCCCGGCATATACTCCCAGCGCAGCACTGCCGACAGATTGATTACGGGCTCGGCGAAGTCGGGATTTTCCGTTGGAGCACTGCCTGGGCGCAGATCTCTCAAACGGACGACCGGATGGCCCTGCATCGCAGCCGGATCGGCTCGATAAGAAAAGAAGTCGTAGAAGTGTTTTGAGGCGAGCAGGAACTGGCTGTAGACCTGAAGCGTCAGGCGCGGCGTGAAGGTCAGCGTCGCACGCAGGGTTGCGCCGATGCTCTTGGCTTCCAGGCGTCCGAACACGGACTCACCAGGCAGCCCTCCGTGACCGACGTAGCGCGGCTCGCCAAAGGTGTAGACGGCCTGCGGCAAAAGTTGCAGATCGAGCTGCGGAAGCAGGCGGAACGTGATGTTGCCTTCCATTGCGAAGTTGAAGCCGTTGAAGATGGCCTGGGTCTGGACGAATAGGTCGCCATAGACGCGCCGCCGACGGTCACTTGACACCGCAATCTCCAGGCCGACCAGCCCCTCGCGTTGCAGCGCAGTGCCGTCTTCCACTTCGCGATCATCGAAGTACGCTTCGCGGTAGTGCAGTTCGATGAACAGCTCCCAGAAGCTGTCGAATCGCACAGTGGAGTTGATCTGGTAGCCGCGTGCGAGCGTCAGTCCGTCGAGGTTGTTGCGGTGATAGAACTCGAAGCGGGTGTGCGTCTCCAGCGTGTTGCGCCAGGGCTTGAGCGTGCGATACTCAGCGTTGGCCGACATGCGGAACCAGTTTTGCCGTCGCATGTAGCCCAGGTCGTTGAAGTCGAGCTTGCGGTCTGCGAACTCGGCAGTGAAGTTGCCGACCCAGTGCTCGCCGCCTTCTTTCGCGACGTAGAGAAATCCGCCCGGCGCGACATCACCCGACGAGATCACGGTTCCATCGGGCAGCATGCGTGGCGGTCCTCCCACAATCGCGGACAGGATGACCTGACCGGATGCGACGTAGGTGCCACTTTTCGATCGCCAGCGTCCATCGACACCGACGACATAGGCGTCGTGCGTGCAGCGACTGCCGACCGACAGCACATCACCGGATGGACAGAGTTGCGCGCTGTCGTTTCCTCCCGTGCCCGCAACCAGTGGGTACTGTGTCGCGTCTTCAAAGTGATTCATTGCCGTCGCTGCCAAACCAATGTGGGCATTGTCGCCGACGCGCAGTTTCAGCCGCACGACGTTGAACAGCTTGTAGGACTCGGCCACTCGCGAAGCTCGATCGCGCCCATCCTGCTCGATCGTGACCTCGTTGGGTGCTGCCAGTGCCGACAGCGTGCCGATGGTCAAGCGGCGACCGAGACTGCCCATGAGCTTCGCCGCGCCGTACAGCGTCGAGGGCAGTGGATCGGCAATCGCGCTCTCGCGATAAGGTGCGTCGGCGCGCAGGACCGGAGCCTCGGGCGGGCGTCCGATGCGGCGGGTGTACAGAAGCTGAAGTGGTGTCGCGAAGGTGTCGATGCCTTCTAAAAAGAACGGGCGTTTTTCGGGGTAGAAGACCTCGTAGCTCGTCAGGTTCAGGACCACCTGATCCGCTTCGACCTGGCCGAAGTCGGGGTTTACCGTCGCATCGAGCGTCAGGTTCTGGGTCAGGTGTAGCTTGAAGTCGATGCCGATGCGTCCGCTGAACTCGGTCGTGTGCTTTTGGGGATCATCCACGAGGTCGTAGAAGCCGACGCGCCCGACGACAAACGGACGGATCTCGATGAGCCCGCCGGGCTTGAGGCCGGTCAGTCCGGTGAGCTTGCCGTAGCGCGAAACCTCGCCCGCCTCGGTGCGCGGGATGTAGACCCACTCGTCCGTTTCCTGACGCTGCGACACGTAGCGCCGCACTTGCATGCCCCAGTCCTGCATCGGCAAGCGGTCAAAGCGCAGCACGCGCAGCGGAATCTTGAACTCAGCGGACCAGCCTTGCTCACTGATGCGCGTGTGCGCGTCCCAGTTTTCGTCCCAGGTCGCATCGTATTCCGTGTCGTTGTAGCGAATGCCATCCAGCAGGACGCCTGCCGCTGTCACCGTAAACTGAAAGGCCGTCGTGCCGTCTCGTCGACTGTCGAAGGCCACGGTCACGGAGTCCGTTTCGATCGGTCGATCGCGACGGGTCAGACGCCGCGTGATGATGGACCGGGCCTGCGTGCAGACGATGCCGATGTAGATGGCCTCGTCATCGTAGAGGATGCGCACGGTGGTTGGTTCGTTGGCTGGCTGCCCCGGCGCGGGAAACTTCTGCGTGAAAGCGTCGCTGGCCTGCGTCGTCCGCCACACTGGCTCATCGAGCATGCCATCCAGCACCGGGGCTTGCGTGGTCCGCGCTGCGGGTAGCGTGGGCGGCTTCGGCGGCTCGCTTTGCCCCACCCGAGTCCCCTGCGCTGAGGCAGTGCCATGCGTGAAGCTCAGCGTGGTCAGCGTGGCGACGCCAGCCAGCGTCTTCGCGCTGGTATGTAACAACTGAATCATCTTGCTTTGTATTAGGCGCAAGTGTTCTAAAGAACGCTGAAATGTCGGAAAGGCAACCGAAATCGCGCGCTCGGGCAGGCAGCAGCCAGCGACCTACCAGCGGACCTCTGCGCGTGGGCTTGCTGCTGTGGGCCGGGCTGACCAGCGGCGTTGTTCCTGCACAGGCTGACGAACCGCCGCGACCGCTGACGATCGAACAGGCGGTCGCGTTTGCGCTGTCGCATCACCCCAGCTTGAAGGCGCGGGCGGCGGTCGAGTCCTCGCGTGCTGCGCAGACCACGCAGACTCGCATGGCGCTGCTGCCCCGGCTCGACCTGGGCTTGCAGTTCACCCGTGCCACAGGCAACGTCGTCGCGGGGACCGTGTTTCCGCTGCCGGGAATGCCCAGCGTGTCGGGTCCACCGATGGCTGCGCATCTCGACAGCGGTGCGTTTGGCAGCGCGGTCAGTCTGGCCGCAGCGTGGGACGTTGCGGGGCTCGCGCAGCGCATGGCCCAGGTCGATGCCGCGCTCGCAACCGAGGCCCAAGCGCAGGCGGGGACTGCCGTGCGCAAGCTCGATGTCGCGTACTCCGCAGCGGACAGCTACCTGCAAGTGTGGGCCACTTCGGCGGTCGTGCAGGCCACGCGGGCCAGTGTCGAGCGAGCCAAGACCCTGGCCACGGTCGCGGAGTCTTACCAGCGCGCGGATCTGCGTCCTGGTGCCGATGCCAGCCGCAGCCGCGCCGAGCTGGCGCTGGCCCAAGCACAGCAAGCGCGTGCCGAGCAGACGGAAGCCGTGGCGCGCGTTCAGCTCGCGCAGGCGCTGGGAGCTGCTGGTTTCGCCGTCGAGGTTTTGCCAATGAGCGCAACCCATCTGCAAGTCGAGCGGCCATCCGCAGCTCAAAACGGCCTGCACCCTGCGCTACGTGAATCGCAGAACGCCATCGAAGTCGCGGAAGCACAACTTCGCGCGACGCGGATGCAGTACCTGCCACGCATCGAGCTTCTGGCCGCGCTGTGGTCACGCGGCTCGGGTCTGAACGCGACGAGCATTGCGGGTGGACTGGTCCCTGACGCCGCGAACTGGGGTGCGGGACTTGTGGTGTCTTGGCCCGCCCTGGAGGCGTTCAGCGTCCGTGCGCGCGTTCATGCAGCGACGGCACAGCGAGCGTTCCTGCTCGCACAGCAAGAAGAAACGTCGCAGGCCATCAAGAGCCAAGTGGACGCCGCACATGCCACGCTCGACGCCGCGCTGATGGTGTTGCAACACACACCGATGGCGCTGCAAGCCGCCCGCGCCACCGAGCAGCAGGCCCTGGCTCGCTACAAGGCCGGGCTCGCGCGGGTCCTTGATGTCGCCGATGCGCAGCGGCTGCTGGCTCAAGCCGAAGCCGAAGATGCGCTGGCGCGAGTGGGCGTGCTGCGCGCACGGCTGCTTCTCTCGCGGGCGCTCGGCGACCTGTCGCCATTTTTCGATGCGATGACTTTAGCGAAAGGAGGCGGCTAGATGTGGTTCGTCCTCGGTGCGCTGCGCCGTCCGATTGCCGTGCTAGTCGCTGCGCTGTCGCTGCTGATCTTGGCGGGGCTGACGTTGCGCCGTGCGCCCGTCGATATCTTTCCCGACCTGGGCATTCCAGTGATCTACGTCGTGCAGCCCTATGGCGGCATGTCACCCGCGCAGATGGAGGCGCAGGTCGTCACGTTCTATGAGTATCACTTCCTCTACATCGCTGGCATCGAGCACATCGAGTCGCAGTCGATTCAGGGGATGGCGATGCTCAAGCTGTACTTTCATCCCGGCACCAACATCCCGCAGGCCACGGCGCAAGTGACGGCGATGGCGTTTCGCGCGACTTCGTTTATGCCACCGGGCACGCTGCCGCCGTTCATCGTGCGTTTTGATGCGGGGTCGATTCCGATTGGTCAGCTTACGTTTTCAAGTCCGCAGCGCAGCGAGGCCGAGTTGCAGGACCTCGCGCTGTTCCGGGTAAGACCGCTGCTCGCGACACTGCCGGGCGTGTCCGCGCCGCCCCCTTCAGGTGGCAAGGTCCGCACCATCGTCGTGTATCTGGACCCTGCGCAGATGCGCGCGTTTCGCATCGCCCCCGATGAAGTCGCCGCCGCCGTTGCACGCGGAAACCTGACCTTGCCGTCGGGAAATGTCCGCATCGGCGACCACACGTTGTTGGCAACGACAAACGCGATCGTGCAGAAGCCCGCAGATCTAGAGACGCTGCCCGTCCGCACCGGATCAGGCCCCACGGTTCTGCTGCGCGATGTCGCACGAGTCGAAGACGCTGCCGATGTCGTCTACAACATCGCTCTCGTCAACGGGCGGCGCACGGTCTACATGCCGCTGACCAAGCGCGCGGACGCCTCGACGCTAGATGTTGTCAGCGCCGTGAAGGACGCACTGCCGAAGATGCGCGCCCAGGTGCCAGAAGATGTCGAGATCCGCCTGGAGTTCGATCAGTCCGTCTATGTAAAGAGCGCGCTGCGTGGCCTTTTGACCGAGGGTGCGCTCGGTGCACTGCTCACCGGCCTTTTGGTCTTCCTGTTTCTGCGTGACATCCGCTCGGCTGCGATCGTGCTGGTCACAATTCCGCTCGCCGTGCTCGCTGCCGTGGTCGCGCTGCGACTTGCGGGACAGACCCTCAACATCATGACGATTGGTGGCCTTGCGCTGTCAGTCGGCATCTTGGTAGACGAGTCCACCGTCGCCATCGAGAATATTCACGCGCATCTGCAACAAGGCAAGTCTCCATCGCGGGCTGTCGTCGATGGAATGTCCGAGGTCACGTTGCCGCGTCTTCTGGCACTGTTATGCGTGCTCGCCGTCTTCATTCCATCCTTCTTCTTGGTGGGAATCGGACGCGCGCTGCTGCCACCGCTGGCGCTCGCCGTGGGGTTTGCCATGGTGGCCTCGTATTTTTTATCGAGCACGCTTGTGCCGGTGCTGAGCGTGTGGCTCTTGCGTGGCGCCCATGGTCACGCTTCTGCGTCCGTGGGCAGTCCGTTTGCCCGGCTGCGGGACGGATACGGGCGACTGTGCGCCGCACTGATCAATCGCCGTTGGCTGGTGCTTCCGCTCTATGTCTCCTTGTGCTCGGGAGGGCTGCTTCTGTCGTCTCGCATCGGTGTGGAGCTGTTTCCGCGCATCGATCACGGGCAGATCCGCCTACGCATCCGCGCGCCAGATGGCGCGCGCTTGGAACGCACGGAAGAGATCGTGCGCAGCGTCGAACAGAGCATCCGCGAGGAAGTCGGCGACAGCGCTGTACGCATCACGCTCGCAAACATCGGCAACCCGCCGTGGACCTATCCAGTAAACGGCGTGTACGTCTGGAATGCGGGCCCTCATGAAGCGCTGCTGCTGATCGCGCTCGGCGATGGCAAACGGCCTTCCATGCCGCAGATCGAAGAGTCTTTGCGCCAACGACTCTCTGATCGTTTTCCGACGGTACGTTTCTCGTTTGAGCCGGGCGACATCGTGTCTCAGGTTTTGAACTTCGGATCGGCGACACCGCTGCAAGTCAACATCACCGGCACCAGTCTGCCCGACACTCGCGCAGTTGCGGAAAAGTTGATGGCAAAGCTGCGTACGCTACCGATGCTGCGCGATGTGCAGATTCCGCTCGCGCTCGATTACCCATCTCTCGACGTGAACATCGATCGAGAGCGTGCAGGCCAGCTTGGAACCACAGTGGACCGCATTGGGCGCTCGCTGGTGGTCGCAACATCATCCAGCGCGCTCATCGCGCCGAATTTTTGGGTGAACCC
Organism: Myxococcales bacterium; assembly: GCA_016794465.1. Lineage (GTDB taxonomy): Bacteria > Myxococcota_A > Polyangia > Palsa-1104 > JAEUJZ01 > JAEUKA01. The sequence continues at coordinate 8,813 of JAEUKA010000105.1, forward strand.
GGCCAACGGAGTTCCCTATCGGATCGCGCTGCGAGTGCCGGAAAATCAGGTCGCATCGCCTGACGATGTACGAACGCTGCCGGTAATGCCCGATGCCAGCAGCACAACCACCGTTGGAGATGTCGCGACCGTGCGTGAAGGCAAGACGCTGGGCGAGATCGATCACTACAACAGTCAGCGCACCATTCCTGTCGTCGCAAACCTGGCAGGCCGGGATCTGGGCGGTGCCGCAAAGGCCGTTGAGCATGCGGTCGCAGACCTCGGCCCGCTGCCGCGCGGTGTCACTGTTACGTTGCGCGGACAAGCCGAGCAGATGCGTTTGACGCTGCTGAGTTTGCGTGAAGGGCTGCTCTTGGCTGCGCTCGCCGTCGTTCTGCTGTTGATGGCGAACTTTCAGTCGGTGCGCGAGCCGCTTTTGGTGCTGCTGACGCTGCCTGCGACCGTGGCCGGGGCGGTCGTGCTGTTGTGGCTGACGGGAACGACGCTGAATGTGCAGTCGGTGATGGGCATCATCATGGCGCTGGGCGTGTCGGTTGCGACTGCGGTGCTGCTGCTGAGCTTTGCGCGCACGCGCAGACAGCTCGGCGACTCCCGACTTGATGCAGCAACGCATGCGGCGGTCGGTCGCTTGCGTCCAATCTTGATGACGAGCCTCGCGATGATCGCGGGCATGGTGCCGATGGCGCTGGGGCTTGGCGAGGGTGGCGAGCAGAGTGCGCCTCTCGGTCGCGCGGTACTTGGAGGACTGGTGGCAGCCACAGCAACCACCCTGTTTGCACTACCGGCACTCTATTGCTTGGTTGCACGCGCCGCACCCTTTCGCAGCGCTTCACTTCATCCCGACGATCAAGACGCGCAGAAGGAGGAACCCCGTGAAGCGTAACGCTGCCTTGCTCTGCCTCCTGCTGGGTGCGTGTCCATCGGAATCGCCGACTGTCGAGCCGGTCGCATCCGCACCGTCAAAGCCCGTGAACGCATCCGCACTTGAGACAGTACAGGTCGAGGCGCAAGTGATTCACGCGAAGACGCTGCTGCAAGGTGAGCTGCTTCCGTTTGAAGCAGTGGCGCTCTACGCACGGACGCAGGGTTTTGTAGAAAGCATCGCGGTCGATCGCGGCAGCCCTGTGAAAGCGGGGCAAGTGCTGGCTCGGATTTCGGCGCCGGAGCTGCAAGCGCAGCGCACCGAAGCAGAAGCCAAAGCGCACGCAGAGGAGATCACACATCAACGTCTACGCGCTGCATCCGCAACACCTGGGGCTGTATCGAAGCAAGAGATCGACCAAGCCGATGCGACATGGCGTGCAAGTGCATCGCGAGTTGCTGCACTGCGTGCGATGGAACAGTACCTTGTCATCAAAGCGCCGTTCGATGGCGTGGTGACAGAGCGCGGCGTGCATCCCGGCGCGCTCGTCGGCCCTCCCGCTGGGGCATCCACGCCACCCCTCTTGCGCGTCGAACAGGTCGCTCGCCTGCGGCTCACTGTGGCCGTCCCAGAATCCTACGCGAGCGCCGTGAAGCAAGGTGCGGTCGTTGACTTCGCCGTGCGGTCCTGGCCACGTGAACAATTCCACTCACAAGTGCAGCGCATCGCCCACTCTCTCGACGCCAAGACTCGCACCATGGCAGTCGAGCTGGATGTGGACAACAAAGATGGACGCCTTGCGCCGGGCATGTTCGCACAGGTGGAGTGGTCGCTTGCGCGCACGGTCCCATCGCTGCTGGTCCCTCCACCTTCCGTCGTGCGGACGACCGAGCGGACTTTTGTGGATCGAGTTCGCAATGGGGTCGTGGAACAAGTGCCGGTGCAGCTTGGCGTCACCGCAGGCGAGCGCGTGGAGGTCTTCGGCGCGCTCAATGCAGGCGACGTGATTCTAAAGCGTGGGCGCGAGGAGCTGGCGACAGGAAGTCGCGTCCAGACCCTCGCGACTGTGAACAAGAAGTAACCAGATGCGAAGTCAACCGACCCGTAAGAGTAGACCCCAAGGAGCCTTCTGATGACCCACCAACGCATGCGTTCTTTCCTGCCGTTCCTAATTCTGTCCACGATCGTCGCCTGCGGCTCTGCGGAGCACGAAGCCGTAGAAGTCGCCACCATCACGTCGCCGCTGACCAGCAAAGTAATTTACTTCGGACGACTTGAAGTGCTCGCCGGACAGCTCAAAAGCGCGGACGGAACGCTGCCTTCACGCGGCGAAACTGTGACGCTGCGCGCTTTCCTGCCCGAGCTATCGAGCTTCATGTGCGGCACGTACTGCATGGCGCTGTATCCCAAGCTCTACGTCCGCTACACCGGCAGCAGCGCTTTTCAAGAAGTCCCTGGCATCGCGCAGGGCAGCTACAACATGCGCGGGCCGACAGCCAACTGGAGTGAGTACGAGTCGAACATCGAGCTAAAAGTACCCGCCGACGCGGACCGCATCGAAACGTACCTCCATTGGGGGCGCATCTCGTGGAGCGGATGGAGCTGCTACCTCGCCTACGACATGATGGAGTGCCCCGACTCCTTCGCCATCAGCGGCGACTACCTGAGCAACTACGGGCGCAACTTCCGCATCGACGTGCAGCCCTAACCCACGCACTCGTAACCACAAGGGAACCGCCATGAATCGCCGCGTACTTCCGATCGTTCTTCTCGCTGCGCTGTGCGTGCCCGGATGTCAGACCGCAGACAACTTCACCACGGGAGGCCAAGATATCCCCTCGCCGATTGGCAAGACGCAGAAGTGGTCCTTTGATGGAAACAGCGTGGGCGAGCTACCTGCGGACTTCATCTCGGTGCTCGGAGTCTGGTCTGTTGCTGCGGAAGGGTCTGCGCCGTCGAGCCCGAATGTGCTTCGCCAGACCGGCAGCTATGGCAACCCCGATTTTCCGCGCGTGCTCGTCAAGGATCTGACGTTCGCAAACCTGAAGATGAAGGTTCGCTGCCGTCCAGAGTCCGGCAGCATCGACCAAGCGTGCGGCCTGATTTTTCGCGCGATGGACAGCGACAACTACTACATCACACGCGCCAACGCACTGGAGCGCAGCGTCAACCTTTACCGTGTCGTCGCGCGTAGTCGGCAGATTATTGCCGAAGCCAGCGCACAGGTGACACAAGGTCAGTGGCACACGCTAGAGGCCACTGTGGTCGGCGCACAGATCACGATCACTTGGGATGGCACGCCGGTGATCTCTGTGATGGATCAGACCTATACAAACGGCAAGATTGGCCTGTGGACCAAGGCCGACTCGGTGACTGCGTTTGACGACCTGGAAGCCACGGCGCAGTAGGATGAAACGAGAACCATGACCCGCATCGCACTCGCAGTCTTCCTCGGGGGAATGATCATCGGCGCTGCACAGGCGCAGCCAAAGCCAGCCGTGCCGCCCAGCACAGGCTCTGCCGAACAGCTCGTCCACTTCGACGCGGAGAAGCCCGGCGACCCCCCCGCGCAGTTTGAGTCGATCATCGGTGACTGGAATATCGGTGAAGTCGTCGGTGCGCGTGGGCTTTGGGTGGATGGAACGAAGTGGCGGCAAGGCACTCCATCGGTCAGTCTCGCGGATCAAGCCAAGCGACTGTACGGCGACCGATATGCTGAATTTCTCGACGGCGTGAAGGCGTTTGCCTTTTTCCCGCTCGCCGTCTATCGCGGTGACTGCGGCGGCGATGACCTGACTCTTTCGGTTCGCTTCTATCCGCAGAGCGGGCGCATCGATCAAGCCGCAGGCATCGCATGGAGCATCGCGCCCGACGGAAACTACTGGGGCGCACGCGCCAACGCGCTGGAGAACAACGTCCTGTTCTTCAAGGTTGTGCGAGGCAAGCGAACCGTCGTGCAGACCGTGCGCAACGTCGTCACCGAAACGAAAAAGTGGCACACGCTGAAAGTGAGGCTCAAAGGCAAGTCACTGAGCCTCGAGGTCAATGACAAGGAAGTGCTGAAGCGTGGCCTCGAAGCGCCTGCGAATGGTCGCTGCGGGCTGTGGTCCAAGGCCGACTCTCAAGTGCTGTTCGATGACTTTCGCGTGATAAAGGGCAGCGGTGGCACCGACAAATGAACCGCTGCTGCGCGCATCTGGTCTGACGCTAAAGCGCGCAGGCCGGGTCGTGCTGCGTGATGCCTCATTCGATCTGCACGCAGGCGAAGTTCTGGCTGTGATCGGGCCCAACGGAGCCGGAAAAACCACGTTGCTTGAAACGGTCGCTGGGCTGCGGATTCCTGATGCAGGCACTGTGTCGGCACACGGGCGCGTACTTGCGGGTCTAGCGGATTCTGCGCGCGTATTTTCCTTTCTACTCGACGAAGCAGAGCTACCCGAAGAAGTCACCGTATCGACCCTACTTGCCCATGCGCAGAGATGCAGTCGCGCCCCCGCTGACCTCGCAGAGTCGCTGATGAACGCACTGGAACTCGCGCCCCTTCGCAACGCACGCGGACGTGAACTGTCGCGAGGCGAACGGAGAAGGGTCGCGCTCTTTTCTGCGCTCTCTACGAAGAGGCCAGTGGTGATCTTAGACGAACCGCTCGGCGTCTTCGATCCGCGTCAGCAACTCGGCATTCTGCGACTATTAAAAGAGCGCGCAAAGGCAGGAACCGCGCTGCTTCTGAGCGTGCATCAAATGAGCGATGCGGAGAAGCTGGCGAATCGATTGCTTCTGCTCTGCGATGGACAGGCGCTGGCCTGCGGAACACTCGACGAGTTGCGAACGCTTGCGGCGCTGCCTGGTGCTTCGCTGGAAGCGGTCTTTCTCGGACTCCTAGAACAGCAAAGAAGGAGTTCACATGCTGCGACGTGAGCTGGCGATTGTGCTCGGCGCGCGTGTGACATGGTTGGTGCTCGCGGTCGCGGCGCTGCTCATCGGACATAGCTTTGTGTTGGCCGTCGATCTATTCACGGCAGGAGCACGATCTGTCGAAGCCGGTGGGCTGATGGCCCGAGAGTTCGATCCGCTGCTCGGTATCATCCGACCGACGCTGGGCGGGATCTATATCTCGGCGTCGTTGCTCTTTCCGCTTTTGGCGGCGCGTTCCCTTGGCATCGAGCAAGAACGTCGAAGTCTGCGTGTCTTGCTGCTACAGACTGCGGCCCCGGTGCGTCTGCTCCTGGCCAAATACATCGCAACGCTGGCCGCTTCCGCACTGCTGCTCGGCACAATGATCGCGATGGCAATGCTGTGGCTCGGCATCGGCGGGCACCTTCATGCCGCCGAGGTTGTCGTCGCGTTGGTCGGTCACGCGCTGCACCTTGCGTTCATGGCAGCGGTCGCCTGCGCAGCAGCGGCATGGACCCGCAGCGTCGCGCAAGCCACCGCAGTAACGCTGCTGTTTGTGCTCGGCTCTTGGGGGATCGACGCAGCAGAGGGCTTCGCCGCGCTGGCCTGGCTGGGCTCGGCAGCAGAGTGGTCAATCACTGCGCACCTTCACACCTTCGAGCACGGGATCTTGAGTGTGGGTGACTGCGCGTGGTTCCTCGCCGCAACGGGCGGATCACTGGCGCTGGCGTTCATCGGCCTGCGCTTTGATTGGCCAGCTTATCGGCGAGCGCTCGGTGTTTGCGCGGTGCTGTTCATCACATTGCTGTTGATGAAGGCAGCAGGAAAACAACCGCGTGCTTTCGACTGCACAGAGGCGCATCGCGCGTCGCTCCCCCCTGCCGCAGTAATGGCGCTGCGCACGTTGCCGATGTCGATCTCGCTGACCGTCCACCTGGACCGCGATGATGCGCGGCGACGCCAGCTCGACCTGGATGTGGTGTCCAAGCTGCGACTGGCCCGGCCTGATGTGCGGGTGCGCTACCCACTGGACGAGCGCGCAGCTTCTGCCGAGGCCGCACGGGACGAAGGCTATGGCCGCATCGAGGTCTGCGCAGGCACCACCTGTAAACAGACATATTCGGCCAACCGCAAGGAGCTTGTCACGCTGCTGCTGGAGTCCGTAGGCCAGCCGCTCCCCGACTGGACCAAGCCGAACTACCCTGGTTATCCGCTGGTCGTCGAGGGGCGACGACGAGCCATTGTGCTGTGGCTGTCTTACCTCATCATGCCGCTCGCGTTTTCCACCATCGGGTTGTGGGTGACGCGCAAGCGGCGGCGGAAGTAGAGTTCGCCCATGTCAGATGCTGCCCGGTGGCTGCTGCTCATCCACCAGATTCCACCCAAGCCGAACTACTTTCGCGTGAAAGTGTGGCGACGCCTTCAGCGCATCGGTGCGGTGGCGCTCAAGAATTCCGTGTATGTGCTGCCGAAAAGTGACGCTGCGCAAGAAGACTTGGCGTGGGTGCTGCGCGAAATCCTCGCTGGGGGCGCTGATGCGACACTTTGCGAAGCGCGCATGGTCGATGGCATCACCGACGATCAAATCGAGTCGCTGTTCAATGCAGCACGCGACGCCGATTACGCGCAGATCACAGAGGAGCTGCGCCGACTTCTTGGTGAACCGCACGCGACCGAAGAAGCGCGTGCAGGTTTGCGGACAGAGTTTGAGCGTGTACAGCGTCGGTTCGGCGACCTCACAGCGATCGACTTCTTCGGTGCGCCGGGCCGTGTTGCCGTTGATGGACTGCTCGGCAGCATGGAAGCGCGCCTAAGACCGGCAGAGCCCGTACCGACAAGTGACACCACCGATGACCCGCGTTTGCTCTTTCAAGGCCGGGTATGGGTGACTAGAAAAGGTGTTCACGTTGATCGCATCGCCTGCGCATGGCTCATTCGCCGCTTCATCGACGACACGCCGAAGTTCAAGTTCGTGCCGGGAAAGGACTATCAGCCCCAGCCCAGCGAAGTTCGCTTCGATATGTTTGAAGCTGAATTTACCCACGAAGGCGAGCTGTGTAGCTTCGAGGTATTCCTCAAGCGGCTGCACATTGACGACCCAGCGCTGCATGCCATTGCGGAGATCATCCACGACATCGACCTCAAAGACAGCAAGTTCGCTCGTGCTGAGACGGCGGGGGTCGCAAGCCTGATTCTCGGAATCGCGCAGCTTCACCGCGAAGACGAAGCGAGGATCGCGCAAGGCAGCGCGCTGTTTGACGCACTATACGAGTTCTTCGCGAAGCGGAAGCGTTGAAGGCCGTGGTCATGAATTGTCGAACCCCACAAGGGGCCGTGCTGGGACTGCTGGCAGCAGCACGATTCGGTGTCTCGGCTCCGCTGGCGAAACTCCTTCTGGGCGAGCTGCGTCCCCAATTTCTCTCTGGAAACGGCACCAGTTTCCCCAACCTGTATTTCTGACGAAAACCGATCCCTTTTTCCACCCCCAACACCCAATTCCCCTCCCAACGAATTCCGTACCTTCTACGACACCTCGGTCGAGTTGATGGTGCTGACTGCGATCGGAAGCAGACTGACTGCGATCGGAAGCAGGCTGACTGTGACAGCAAGCGCAGTGGCGGTTGGCTGGGTTCTCGCTTAGCCGTCGCGGGTACGCACTGAATGCGACAGGGATTTCGCTTGCGATGACAGGCCCTCTGCAATGAACCAATCCGGGAGGTGCTCAGGGACGTTTGTATCCCTTGACGACGTAAAGGGGTGAGCGTCCCGGTGTGAACAGTGCGAGGACGACGGGCTGCATGCCGGTTTCTCGGATGTCTGCTAACTCGGCTTCGATCTTCAATTCACTGCGCAGGTCATCCGTTAGGAGTAGGAGACTCGCGGAACCGCCCTTGCGGGCCTCGAACGAAAAGAGCAGAGGATGTGAAAGACTCGGGGGAATCTGACGCGCGGTGAACATCTCCCACGCCTCGATGAGCAGCGCGGTCCGCACCTCCCGACTCCCTTTGGCCGTACACGGGATGCACTGCACTGCGAGCCGATCGGGGATGCCGTTGGAGTTCGCAGCTTGCAGAGCGGTGCCGCGAGCGGACACCGGAAGGGGTTCCTGACACTGGGAACAGTGGGTGAACATGTCGGACTCCTCGGTTTGGTGCAGGCTACTATGCCTTGATTGTCCGTTGCCGCCGTTCGACCGCGGCCATGTAACGCAGCTCGGCGGTGAGCTGACCGATCGTGGCTTCTACCATGGCAATCTCGGCCTCCAGAACTTCGTCGGGCTCGTCAGGCAAACGTCGTGCTTCCAAGCGACGGAGACGCTCGCGGTCAGCATCAAGCCAGCGCTCGATGTCTTGCGCCGTCACGTCTGGAGCTGGTTGTTCGCGTGTGTCCATGATGTGTTCTTTCCTGGGATTCGAAGGTACGTCGAGCTGTTCCTGCTCGATCGACCGGTGTGGATGGCCCAAGGACACAAAGATGTTTCCATCTGGCCTCTGCCGCAGCGTCCGGCAGGAGTCCGACGCTGCAACTTTTCCTTTTTGGAAAGCCACGCCCCCCTTTCATCTTCCTGGTCAGTTCGCCTCGCCACGCTGCTGCCAGGGCCAAGCGGTGGTTGGGACTCCATCCAGACCAGAACGCGCCAGCAGATTCTTGGCAAACTGTTTGAGATCGTCCGGGTTCGGGATGTCCGAAAAGTCCTCGTCATCGACCTCAGCAAGCACCAACTCGAACGCCAGTGCTTCGGGCGGCAGATCGAGAAAGCGCTCATCGTCGATTCTCAGTAACCATGTAAGCTGGTTCGGAGCCTCGGTGTTCACCAGCGCTTCGTAAAACGCCTTGAAGCACAGCACATCGTCGAACGCCAGACCGATGATCGCGCAGTCGTCGTCACGCTCGGCATGTCCTTGGCAAGCGTGCAGCGTCATGCAGCCGGAAAACAGCTCACAGATGCGCATCAGCGGTTCGATCGCTTCGTCGGTCTCGGGTTCCATCGCGAACGCTTCCCAC
>JAEUKA010000013.1 GCA_016794465.1 Myxococcales bacterium
GTGATACGGATGAGACGGTTCCTACTATCGGCTGTGATTCTAAGCGCCCGCCTCGTCCACGCCCAACCCGACCTGTCCCCCCTTCAGCGGCCTTCGCGACCGATGATTGAGGCGGCGCGGCAGCACTATGCGTCGGGGACTATCGGACTGCTTGCTGGCGGTGGTGCGTTGGTGGTGGGCGGCGTGACGTGGGCGGTGCTGGCGCGTCGGGGGCTCAAATGACAGTTCATATTCTGCCGTTCAATGTCCTGGGTGACGTGCAGCTCGTCGGGAAACGAAAGGCGATTGGATACCTTTCCTACTTTGTGCGTCGCACTGCGTTCTTCATGGTTCCGGTGCAGGAGCAGGAACTTGAGGCGATTGCCGACGAGCTGACGGCGCGGGGAATGGATGTATACTGGGACCACTCGAAAGAGGACCGAGGCCACCAAGCCGAGATCGCCGCGCTGTGCAAGCAGCTCCCGCCGAGGCTCTATTGTCGCAAGCTGTGCCCCTCCTATCACCGAATCTCGTGGAACATGCGGCAGTTTTTCGCGGTGGACCCGCTGGTCATCGAGAGCTTCCTCCTCAGCAATCTTGAGTGCCTGCACGGCTATCCACCGACCGCCGAAGCGTTTGTGGACCTCGTGCGGAGTGTCTGGGTCGAGGAGACGAATCCCCTCGGGAAGATGATCAGGATGGCGTTCTCTCATCGTGGGCTGTACTAGGAATTGACTCTGCTCAGATGCGGCAAGGAGTGACGGATAGGGGCTTCAGGCACAGTGCGGGTCCGCGACAGCTGAGATGTCCTACTTCGAGGTATTGAGGAGGATGGTGACATCATTGCTGTTCGCATTCGCGACAGCGAGGTCGGGCTTGCCGTCCTTATTGAAATCACCCACCGCCACCGAGCGGGGAGAGACGCCGACCGGGATGTTCGTGATCACCCCGAATCCTCCCGAGCCGCTTCCAGGAAGCACACTCACGTTGTTGCTGTCTTGGTTCACCGCTACCAAATCTGTCTTGCCGTCCAGGTTGAAGTCACCGAGCGCAGCAGCAACGGGAGACATTCCCACACCAAAGTTGGTAGCCGCACCAAACCCGCCCATGCCGTTTCCAAGCAGCACACTCACGTTGCTGGTGCCGGTGTTCACAACAGCGAGGTCAGGGATGCCGTCTCCGCTGAATTCTCCTACGCTGATCGCCCTCGGACCTTGAGCCCCTCCCAATGCAAACTTTGTTGGCGTGCTGAAAGATCCCGTCCCATTTCCCAGCAACACACTCACGTCCATGCTGTCTGAGTTGGCCAGCGCGAGGTCGAGCTTGCTGTCACGGTTGAAGTCTCCCACGGCAACTGAGTAGGGTCGCGTTTGCACCTTGATGTGTGTGGCCGCTCCAAAGCCAGCCCCAGCCCACAGTGCCACGCTCACACTGCTGGCATTTAGGTTGGCCACCGCCAGGTCGAGTTTGCCGTCGCCGTTCACGTCTCCCGTAGCAATCGAAACAGGCAGACTCTCAACTCCTATTGCAGACATGGTTCCCAACCCCCCTGTGCCGTTGCCCAGCAGCACACTCACAGAAGTGGAACCGTAGTTGGCAACAGCCACGTCGGGTCTTCCATCGCTGTTCCAATCACCGGCCACCACATAGTGAGGAGTCGCGCCCACAGCGAAATTACTGGGCCCGCCAAACCTTCCTGCACCGTCTCCCAGCAACACGTTCACCGCATCACTGCCGACTGGGTCCGCTACAACGGCGAGGTCGAGCTTTCCGTCCAAATTGAAATCTGCCACAGCAACGGACTGAAGGCTCGTACCTGCCGCGAACGCCATCGCTGAGAAGCTGAGCAGCTGAGGGTTACTCTTTGAGAGATCTGCTGATCCATCCGCCGGTTCCGTTCGGGTTGCAAGATCCGCCGGAATGCCGACACGATGTTCAAGAAACGGAGTCCACAGACTGTCACAATCGACCCACACAAACACATGCAGCAGCGAGGCTCCTAGAAGCAGCGAGCGGACCGTGGGCAGCATGTCGCCGATATTGCCACGAGGCAACCGTGCCAGAGCACGGTTTTGTTACTCGTCGAGGAGCCAAGTGTGTGGCAGCGTGTGTCTGGGGGTACGCTTCGCTTGTTCCACCAAGACAAGCGCCAGGTTGTTCTGGGTCATCGCCCACTCGTGCGGCCACTTTTCACGGGTGTAGACCTGCTGGGCTGCTTGATAGGCTGCGACCGCCTTATGTAGATGCTCCAATGCCGCTTCCCCCTCACCCCGGCTGCCGAGGTCCGCGTGAGCCATCCCGAGCCACACCTGCACCTCTGCCCAGAGCTTCGGGGACTGGTCGCGCCGAACGAGCTTCGCGGCTTGCTCGCTAACGCGCAGAGCGGCGGCAGGGTCGTTGCGGGCGAAATGGGCTTCCGCAGCTTTGATGAAATGTCTTACGGCCTGTTCGGTTCTTTTCAGGACTTGGTGCTGGAGCTTGTCTAGCTCTCGCAGGTCGCTTTGACCGAGCAGCTCGAAGCAGGGGGCCGACTCGGCGAACTTCTCTTTGGCGAACTGGGCAAGGCAGGGCTCTTCGCTGCTGGTGTCCGCGTGTTTGAGCACCTCGGTGGCCCAGGCATCGACCGCCTCTTGGACTTGCTTGACGCTGAGGCCGTACTCGAGTGCCCATTTTTGGATCGGGCCTTTTAGATTGACGGGAAGCGTTGGCTGGCCGGACGACTGCGCGGCTCGGACGGACTGGTCTTTGACTTCAGACATCGCCCGACGCAGCAGCTCGACGATGCCGTGGTTATCGAGGAACCGCTTCGAGCCGAGTGGCAGCAGCTTCAGCACCATGGGCTGCTTTTCGGCGACTGCCGGCACCGTCACCACGCCGCCTTCGGGTTGATAGAGCTGCCAGCCGGGTGCTTGCACTGTCAGGATCACTTGCTGGCCTGGTCGGTACAGTCGACTCGGCAGCGGCAGCCGAAAGAAGCCACGCTCAATCGTGCGCGTTGGGTTGCCGATTCCATGAACCGATACCACTGCGCCGACCACCGGCTGCGGCTCGTCATGTTTTCCAAGCTGAACCAAGTAGCCAGACAGCTCAGAAGCATGCTCTTGCGCAAGCGATGGAGTCGCACGCCCGAACCAGAGCACCACAAAGATCGAATAGAGAGCAGCTATCGCAGGTAGACGCACGGCTCCCGATGTTACAGCCCCGCCACGGCGAGCTGCTCATTTTCCGACCTCCAATCGGCGGCGGATGATTCCCAAGCAAAAGAATGCACCGCCACCGTGAGCACTCCGGCAGCCTCATCGGGGTCCGTGCATGCTCACGCGAGCGCTTCCGGAGCCTTGGGAGCGTCGTCACCGACAAACCTCCGGCCTACAGCGGCAGCGGCACGGTCCAGCCGAGCTGGGTGTTGCCGAGCGTGACGTTGTGGTCGTGGACGCGCCCGTGGCCGAGATCGATGCGCAGGGTCACGGACTCTTCGGGCTTGCCGCGAACCTCCAGGCGAAACAGGCCGTCCGGGTTGGTGCGACCTTCGACGCCGTACTCCAGCACCACCACCCGAGTCCCCGCCAGCGGCTGGTATCGGTGATTGAACAGCGCGCCCGCAAGCGGCTGTAGCGGCGCAGTCAGGTCCGGTGGTGAGGCCCAGTCCAGCGGCTTGAACGCGAGGTCGTCGAAATGATTCCCAAGCTGTGGCCCGTGCCGTGAAACAAGCGTCAGCCCCACAGCCCCCGCCCCGCTGAGCAGGACCGCCCCAACCGCCAGCGCCGCAACCCAGGGCGACCGCCGGACTGTCTCGGTGTTGGGCTCGGTGTTGGGCTCTGCACAGATCGGACCATGGCTGTGTTCATACTTCGCGAGCGCTTCCGGCTCCGCCACCCGTAGCTTGGCCACCACCGCCTCTGCCCCCTCTTGGTCGAGCAGCAGGTTCACCTTCTGAACCCGATCCATCCCATCGCCCAGTCGCTGTCGCGTCCTCGGAAAGTAGTCGCCGACAAACGCCAGAAAGTCCGCCTCGATCACGAGCAGCACCTCAAGCGCCAGTCGCACCTTCTGACGCAAGCTACGAGACTCCGGCTGCGGCAGCGCAACACTCACGATCTCGGTGATCCACTCTGCACGGAGGGACTCCCATGCTGCGTGAGGAGCTGTCGCGCTTCCTTGTGTCGTCCGGTCTGGTGCAGAATCTCAACGAGTCTCTGGACGGCTCCTTGATGTGGATGGGAGCCGCGCAGACTGCGGGTCAGGATGTGGCGAGACAGTCGCTCGGCATCGGAGAGCTGGGAACAAGTGAACAGGACCGTCGCAACATGGTCGGCGATCGTAAGGTCATCGGGAGTCCGCGCCAGATCGGTCTTGGCCTCGGTGATGGCTTCCTTATGCTGTCCCGCCAGCGCAAGCAGAAGCGGACGGTAGACCACTCTGTCGATGGACGTAAGGAGCATTCCTAAGTCACTCCGCAAGGTCAGTGCGTCGTCGAGATGACCGTTGTGGGACAAGTCCATCATCGTCTCAATCAGCCAGGCCGACAAATCGACTTCGGACTCCTTCGCGAGCGCCCACAGCTGCTGCGGACGACCCGCCAGTGACGTACAGAGCCGCTTCGCTAGATCCAAATCCAGAGCCAGCTCCTCCTTGTCCGTTTGAACCAGACCCGCCGCACGGCGCGCCGTCAGCGACTCCCAAGACTCACGGAGTTCCTTGCCGAAACCGCGCAGATCCTCGTCGAGAGATGGTGGCGATGGATGTTCTAGGGACATACCTTGATCTCTGTTCATGCGGCGCACGATGCCCGGTTTGGGAGAGGTTTTATCTCCTCTTGCAGATGGCGACTTGGACTACTGCCCCAGCCAGCGTTCGACACTGTTCGATGGCGTGGTCACCGCGTCGGGCCGCGTTCCACGGAGGCTGAGCGTTCGACGGTTCGTGGTAGGTGATCTCGAACTTGACTGGCTGGAAGTATTTGCCAGTGGGACAACTGTAACCCGATGTGAATCCGTTTATCGCGAAGCTGAATTCACAATTGACACGGCGACTCACCAAGTCGTAACAGTTTTTGCTACTGCCGGGCGGACACATCTTCTGGTTGTTGGTCACGGTGCTGTTGATCTTCATCTTGCTGACGAAGTGAATGGGGGACGAGGATGCAGACGATGCCTGAGCTTCACACTTGGGCCGAAGCTCCACAATGTGGTCGGCTTTCGCTGTCTCTATCATTGCGGCAATGATGCTGTGTCTGCCCCGCTCCTCATCCACGATCATTTCACTGCCCGGTTGAACCTCAATGGTCACCGACTCTGGACAAGCTACTACCCCAGGTGTCCGCATTAGATCCGGTGGGACTTCCGTTGCGAGATCGGGGAGAATCTCTGTCGGTGCTGGGCTCGTTGCCTCTCTCGCCTCGGCCAGATCTTGGACGCTCTTGGCAGTGGTATTGAACTCATCCTTGGATCTCTGCCGAAGGCTTCCATGGCTCAGATCTGGCAACTCGGGATCGCGAAGGTCGAGCAATGCACCGGAATCGAGTGCTAGGTGTGGAGCGCCCGGTTGATACTGAGCAGCTACACCCCCTGAAGAGTGGTTAGGACTGTTGGAAAGAGACGTTGGCGACGTGAGCAGATCTTTTGAGGCACCGAGATCGATGAGAGCAGTAGGAGTCATGGGCCGGTGGGTCAAGTACCCAGCGATCGCAACCAAAAACGCAGCCACCGCAGCGAGAATCCCAACGCTGGTCGGAGTCATCCTCAGGCGAATCCCCACATAGACATCTTGAAGGGAGCCTCGTATTTTTTCCCAGAACAAGGCACCAAGTGCCAGGAGGCCGATGTCACGTCGTCGAGAAGGCGGGTTCTCTGATTCTGTGGAGGGATTCGGAACAGCACGCAGCGTTTCAAGATCCTGCTCGGAGCACTTCCCAATGAACAGATCCACCTCATCTGGCGCGTCTTCGCGGACTGACTCCAAAATTCCTTGAAGAGGATGGAGTCTAAACAGAAGTGAGATCTTCTCGTCGGTCATCCACCCCGAAGAAACTTGCTTCCAAACATCCGGGAAGTGATCGACCAACAGAGCGTCAAGATCACTGCTACTTCGATACACCTTCAGTAGTAACTTGCGTGCTCGTGAATGCGGGGTCGACCGAGAAACTTGTCCTGGGTTCCTACTCTGTTTCTGTCGTCGATTCTGACCTCTCATGGCCATCCCCCTATCACCGAGCCGCCTGGTTCCGTAGCGATTCCCAGAGCTTGGAATGGTTTAGGAGGACTTCCATGAGTCCGTCGAGAACGGCGGGGGAATTGAGGGCGCGGGTACTCATTGCGGTGTGGGCGTCGTAGGAGGCGATGATGGCGTTTTGTAGCTCGGTACGCAGGTCTGGAGAGGAAGCGAACTGCTCTTTGGAATTGCTGGCCGCTTGCTTTCGCAGCGTCGAGGATTCGAGCAGTTTGCCCTTGATGGTCTGGTTCACATAGACAAGCTGGTCGTGTTCGGTGGTTCCTTCTCCGAACAGGTCATTTGGCTTGCGGATGATCTCGGTGAGGAGGACTTTTTCCTTTTCCTGAACGCTGCCGCTGCCCATCTCTGTCAGGGGGGCGAGCTTGGGTGTCTCTCCCTCGTGAAGCGGCATCGCTCGCTTGCCAAGATTTCGCAGGTGATGATGGGTAAGGACGATCTTGGACAGATCGATTCCTTCGCGCTGCCGACCAAACTCTAGCTGCGGCAAGATGAGCTTGTAGAAGATCGCTCGCTTTTCAATCGCGGTGTTTTGGTAGTCGAAGATCTGCGACAGGAAGGACTCCGACTGCTTGTAATCGCCGCGCAGTAAATCAGCGACGGACCAAATAAACGCCGAGAGGTTCGTATCACTCATGATGGGAAACCGCAGCGGCGTTTTACCACCCGACGCAAGGGAAAGCCCAGCCAAGATGTGCAGGTTGTTTCCCAGTGCCAACCCCGGCGTCCGATTCTGTCTGCAAGATGCAGCGGTGCAACGATGACGACTGCTATTGTTGGACTTTCGTTGGGCTCGGAACACCATCCACAGCGACCGCACCGGCGCTACTTGCTGACCTGCTGACCTGCGGACAGACTCGGGTGAACCACAGGCGGCGCCTGCGGAATCGAGGTGCAGTGACGGATGACTTGTTGGTAGTTCGTGGTGAAGGCGTAGCCGTCTCCGTATTGAACCTCCAGGCGCGATCGCGAGGCCGGAAGCAGCATTCCGAAGAAGACATGACTGCCTTCCAGCCGACGGGAATGGTCATCGTAGCCAGGGCCACAGTCCACACGGATGCGGAGCCGCAGCTTCTCATCTAGAAGCGCGAGTTGGCTGATACGGATTGCCTCCATATGCCGTACCTCGAGCATCAGGAGTACCAGGCGCTCGGTGTTCCAATCGACCCCGGAGGCGCAACCGAACAGCTCCCCGAAACCAGACTCCGAAGCCACCTCAATCGGGCGGTTTTGAGTCAGCCTCTTGAGCGCTTTCCACTGGGTGGAGTAGACCGGCCCAGGCGTCGGCAGACACGGCACGCGGAGCGGTCGCCACTGCACCGGTACTGCTGGTCCCTTTGGGGGTCCGCCGTGCGCACACCCTAGATGTCCGAAGAAGTATGCCGCCAACGTACACGACAAGACGGATCGCAGCTCCATCCAAACACGCTCCTTGGATACAGCCTATCGGAACTGACCCGTGTTGTGCCGGTGCCGTGTGTTACGGCAGGTTGTTGGGACAACGATGACCGCGATTCAGCGTGACGACTTTGCTCTCGATTGAGAGCGGCGCTCGGCGAACCAAGAAAGCATGGACGGCTGTGATGGGAAACGGCGGGGCACCACCGCAGTAGGGTTCGACGCCAAAAAGTGCAGTGAGTCGATCTCCCTTGCGCTGGAGCCGCACGAGCTTGGGTGCGCGACCTTTCCCATCGGCCAGGAAAACGACGACAAGATCGCGTGAGAAGTCCACGCTCGAACCGCTCTCGACCCGGTGGTCGGCGTCGCGGGGACACTCGAAGGCGGAGCGAAACGCCTCTTCGCTGTCGATGAGCAACGCACCGCCCGGAAAGGCGCGGTTCAAGTTGAGGTTGCAGTCCGAGCGCTCGAACACCGGGTAGGTGACCACGGCGGTGCCAGGTCCCAAAGGCGGCAGGCTATGGCAACCACCGACGAGCAGGAAAATCGCCGAAGCGGGGTACAGCAAGTTGGACCGGTTCATGAGACATCCTTGGACGACGCTGCAACATACCCGACTCAGTGACAGTGGAACGGGCGATTAGAGCGAGTGATCCCACTCGAGATCATGACGTAAAATGAGACTCATACTCAGACCGACTACTTGCTGCCGAAGGACGGATCGAGACAGACATGATAGGTCAGACGCATGGCCTGT
The DNA here is from genome assembly GCA_016794465.1 of Myxococcales bacterium. Lineage (GTDB taxonomy): Bacteria > Myxococcota_A > Polyangia > Palsa-1104 > JAEUJZ01 > JAEUKA01. The sequence goes on from JAEUKA010000013.1 coordinate 8,363, forward strand.
CGTTGCGAGATGAGCGCGTTGCGCAGAGAGAGATCCGCGTACGCATTGCTGGTATTGAACTTGATACGGAAGCTCGTTGGAGTCCCCACAGCCGACGCGGTGCGTTCGTAGATCGCTTGCATCTTCAGATGCGTGTTGCACGCGCGATCTCGATCGCCCTGGCTGGAGCTGATGCGCTGGATGTAGTCGGCGACCAAGCTGACCAAACCGCTGACCCCTGCGGCGTTCTCCGGAGTGCCGGCAGTGGCCAGGGCGATATCAAGCTGGCGAGCATAGTACTCTTCTGCGGTGCTGGCGCCTGCGCAAAGGGAATCGACGCTCACATCGCAGCATACATCGCAGCCTTCGCTGTACTTGCCATCGGGTGTACAGATCCCGCTGGTGCTCTCGAGCAGCTTGTAGGCGGTGCCGCAGCCAGCGCCGGTCCCACTGAGAGACAGACCGTCGCCGCTGGGGAACAGCCTGATGGTCGTGTCCTCGGACACCCACGTGCCCGCTTGCTGGATTGTCCCGACATCGCTGGGCCCAGCCTCTGGACTGCACGACGCGCCGGTCAACGTCAGGGCCAACATCACGGAAGCAACGACCGATTTTGTTTGGATGCTCATGTGGACTCCATTTGTGACCCCCGACAATGTGTTTGTGCGAAGCATGCGTACCAGTCATCCTGCGGATCTGCGGGATGGCGGTTGGGCTGCCGGAGGAGTACGGGTTATCGGCAACCTGTCGCAAGGCATGCTCACCCCACACTGCGTCAAAGCCGTCCGCAAAGCGGAAGCAAAGTGGCTGGCGAGGCTATCTTCTCTCTCGACTTGTCGATTCCGGTATTCCCAGGCCGATTCTGGTAAGTGGCTTGCTCTGGGCGGTCTGGCACTTTCCCCTTCAAGCTCCGCATCCTGTGCAAAGAGGCGGAGCGGCCAGGCATTTCGCCGACTTACGCGCCGGTTGGTCCTTTGGGGGTCGAATTGGCTTGACGATGATATTGCACAGATGGTGTGCCAGCCCATTGATGGTCAACACGGGGCGATGGCTGGCTGCTGCACTGCTGTCTCGGGACGCCGAACCAGTTCCCTCAACCTGAACGACTGGCGAAAGCAGATCGCTTCCATCTCTTACAACCGGTTCTCTCCAAGCCAACGAACTGCTCACGAAGCCTGACGTTTGGTGGGTCAAGGTGAATGTGATCTTCGGGGCTTGGCTGCACAGCGGGGGAGGCCGTCCCGCTCCGCGCTCCTCAACAAAAACCAAGGAGAGGCAGGCAAGCCGACAACGCCGTGTCGCACCGAATCACCACACCCCGGATCTTGGGTCCACCCCCTAACGCCTGGAGTCGATGAATCCGAGCGCAAGCAGCGTCGCAAGCCACTCTGGCGGAACCTGGGCCGGTGGCTTGTCTGTCTCTACATGTTCCACGCGCCAGACCTTGACGCCGAGCCGCGCCGCCAGCAAGTCCCGTGCGATCCCCAGCCTCTCCCGCTCAGAGCGAAACCAGTCGCCAAGCAGAGGCTTCGGGTCCCAGAATCCCAGCCCACGCAGCGGTGTGAGCCACTGCTGCGGAACCATCTTCCTTTTGCCTGGCTCCGGCAGCTCCAGCAGACGGATTTCCATCATGCTGATCCGCAGCCGAGCTGCCAGGCCGCTGATGGTCATTCGTAACCGCAGGCGCTCTTGGCGAAACGACTCCCCATCGAAGACAGGAATGAGCGGATCGCTTGGTGAACTTGCGGAGGCGACCGCTGCTTGCGACTCATCCTCCTGATCTGGAAGGGAACTTGCGGCAGGTTCCGAAGCCACGCGAAAGCCCAGCTCGGCCACCACCGCGATCCATTCCTCGGGAACCTCTCTGTTTTTCAGTTCCATCTGGAACAGCTGATGTGGGCTGGTCCCAAGTTGAGCGGCCAGCTTCGCACGCCCAATGGCCAGCTGTTCGCGTTCCCGACGAAACCAGCGCCCATCAAAGCGCCGCTCAGGAACGCCGGTATCCAGCTTTGCCGATAGCTTTGGAAGGTCAGGAGGAATCGTCATGTTGCAGCCTTCCTATAAGAAGCTTAACCACTGCATCTTTTCCTGGGAGCAGAGCAGGAAGCGATACGGACAGAAGCGCGAAGAGGTAGAGCGTATCCTGATCGAGGAGCTGGAGATTACCGACGGTACGCCCTCTATTAGTGTGTCTCTGGATCGGGTCAGCGTTCCGATGGAAGAGCTGCGTCAGGAGCCGCAAAGGAGTCCAGAAAAGGAGCCCGAAAGAAGTCCAAAGAGGAAGGTTCTCAAACGCTCTGTGCAGCGCGTGTTTCGCATGGCGTATGCAGCGACTGTGACGGTGCATGATGCGATGGGAAAGTCGCTCTGTACCTTGCGATATGGGAGGAGGCCGCAGGGCGACATTGACGGTCTGTGCACTGCGCTTGCTGATGACGCGCAGACACTCCTTCGGCGCTGTCCGAGCTTGCTCTTGGTGCTTTTGTGCGACGGATCGAAGGAGCTGTGGAATCGGCTCGGCGCGGAATGTACGGAGTCCAGCCTGGGTCATCCGGTGCATCGGCTTGTCGATCTGTGGCACCTCCTAGAGAAGCTTGGGAGTGCGGCGAAGGTGTTTCATGGCGACGAGGGAAGCTCCGCGCAACTGGCCTCCTGGCGGCTGTGTCTACTCAACGAAAAGGACGCGGTCGAGCAAATTCTGCGTATCTTGAGAATCACCGCGAGTACATGCGGTATCAGGTGGTGCGAGGGCTCGGCCTCCCCGTCGGCTCCGGCAGCGTCGAGGCCACCTGCAAGAGTCTGGTCGAGGTGCGCCTCAAGCGCCCCGACTGCCGCTGGAAAACAGACTCCGGTGGCTACATCGTCGACCTCCGCGCCCTCTCCCTGAGCGACCGCTACCCCCACGCGCTCGCCCTCGCTCTGGCTCCCTTGCGCCATCACGTTGCCGCAGCCGAATCAACCGCTACCAATCTCTACTGCGCAGGATGAGAGCCACACCCAGTGACAGTCATTGTCAGCGACAGTCCTTGCAGATTGAGCAGACTAGATCCCCATTCGCGAAGAAAAATCACCGTGCAGCAAACCTCACAATATGCGCAGTGTGACACTGTATTTATTTCGGCGTTCGGAAACGATCTACAAGCACCTGAACCGAATGCTCGATTCAAGTCCATGTTTCAAGCGCTTGCTTCAAGTGCTTGCGCACAAAAGACCTCTGGGTCGTTTTTGTTGAGAATTGGTGCGAATCTCTGATAAGTATCAGGAATTTAAGTCTCAGCACGAAAATTGCAAAGACAGACTGCGCTGGTGATGATAGGTTCCCAGATGATCGAGTGCTTGATTTGATGAACCGAAGCTACGGGACGACCTTCTTTCTTGAGGTTTGATTTTGATTCTTGTCTCCGTTCATTTTGCCAGTAGTCACATGTAGTTTTACTTGGCTAATTTTCATATGTGAATGGGAATCAATCTTCCACTGAGGCTTGACGGTCGCTGTCTGTAGTGAACAATTGGTCGTATGGATCGACAGTGTAGAAACCCTATCTGCGGACGTGTCATTCCTCGCGAAGCGCATCATCAGCAGTTCTATTGCTCTGAAACCTGTCGTAAAAACGGCCCTCGCAACATGCAAGCTGCCATCCATCCCGACGATGCCGTGCGGACCATCAACGAATATGGACAGGCATATCAAGCATCGTTTGTGCGCCTGGCCTTTCGTAGACGAGTCGAGTGGCGCTTCTTTCCTGGCATTGCCGCGCCGCTGCCACTTGAAACACTACCGGCGCTGCCTGGTGCAGGTGTCTATCGCGTCCAGTATTTCGACGCTGCATATCGGCCCATGAGCGTAAGCGAAGTTCTGGTTCATATCTCCAGTCAGAGCATTGGACAATACTGCAATTTTACATCGGGATCACGCCGCGTGACTCGATCGGAGTAATTCAGTGAACTACAATGCAGAAGCCCTCATCTTTGTTATGCGACCGCCGGAAGCCACGGTTCAGATCCTGATGAACGCAGTGAATGGTGTAGGTTCAATTCCTGGTGTCGGTTCGATGTCGCCACGGCTGATACCATCAGAGCTTACCGGGATGTCATTATGCAATTTCTATGACGCACGAGGTGTTCCGACGCGCAGCAATGTGCCAGTCTATCTACCCGGAAACACTGCGATTGGTATTTCACAAAGTCCGATGCAAGGCCCACCGCGTGTCTCGGCTCCGCCAAAGCTTCCGTCAATGGGACAACCGGCGGCGGTTCCGAGTCCTGCGGTGACGTTTGGTCAGCCGTTCCAAGCACAAGCGGCGCCGAGCAAGCCCACTGTGCAAAGTCCACCGCCAGCGCAGACAACATCGACACAAGACGACGACGACCAGACGACGGATGACCCGAACTTGGCCCGCGAGCTGGCGCTAGCGAAGGTGAGTCAAATCCGCAGCGCCACGCTTCAGCATGAAGAAAAGGCGGGAATTGAGATTGAGCTAGATCGGCTTGCGGTGACCAAAGAATCGACGCATACCCGCGAAGTGGCGGAAGCATTTCAGCTTAATTCGATGATGCGCCGCGAGCTACTCGCGACACAGAGTGCATATCGAGAAGAAGCTCAACGGATGCTACAGAGCATGGATGTCGCATCCAGACGAGTGCTCGAAATGGCCGATATGGTGGTAGATCGTCTGAAAGATCCGCGCTATGCACCGATGCCACAGCCTCCGCCACCTCCACCCAACTATGTTGGTATGGCTGCGTCGCTTGTGGAGCGGCTGATGGACATCTACTTTGCCAAGCAAAGAGACGCTCGGCGACGGCGGAAGCGCAAGTCGCTTCAATGGCAACAGCTTGAAGACGTGGCGACGCAGCTGCTCCAGACGCGGCAGTCAAAGACCGAGCCTGGGACGCCACATTCACAACCCAGCGAAGCTGACCCCGATGCCGATCCGCATAGCGCCGAGCGACACTCGACGCCGGAAACACAGGATCGTCATCAGGAATCCGATTCATTCACGAGCGGAGAACTCGACGAGTTCCTACGGTCCGATCAGGCGCTGGATCTGCTGGCCAAGCTGGCGGCGAAGCAGCCACCGAAGCGGGACCGGTAGCGGAGGAATCGACGCTTGTCATCAACGAAGGGGGGCTACTGAACAGGCCGCTTAGATGTTTTCAGATCGGCCCTGCCGCTTCCTCATCGCGTTGCCACTGGCACCCTACCTCTTCACCAGCAACATCGCCACCGGCGCTCGTTCCGATTCGCCGATGGGAAGAGAGACGAGCCTTTCCCATCCAAAGCGGGCCAGGCTCTCGGCAAGTAGGGCTTCATCGTAGCGCTTGAACCGGAACATTGAAAATCTGCGCTCGGAGTGGCTTCTTGTGCGGACGGTGGCGACGGCGTCGAGCGCGTAGCTGCCGGGGATCAAGCACTGCGTCACGAGCTGGAGAGAGAACTCATGGGACACGTAGTCGCGGCAGTGTGCGCTGAAGGGAGTCCCGAGCCAGTCGGCGTGGACCTTCTTGAAGGGGTGGTGAAAGGCTGGATCGTGCCGTCGGATCTCGTCCTCGCCGGCCCCGATAGGTGACGGTCGCTTACAGGCGCATCCTGCATGTTGGCGATGCCCACCGATTGGAAGAACTGCTGGTCAAAGCCAGCCACCTTGACCTTGTCCGCAAAGGGATCGTTCTGGTCAGCGACCGAGTAGGAATGTGACCGCTGGATCGGTGTGACTCAACGTCTACAAGTGCGTGACCGCCGCATCGCTCCCCCCCGGCGCGGCACTGCAACCGCTGGTGTCCACCAAGAGAAATCTAGCTCCGGCGTCGAGGGCACAGCCTGATGGTAGCGAGTTGTCAATCTGGCGCCACGCACGCACACTCCTTCCGTGGGATTCCCACACAGAGATCGAAGCGCAGACCCGCGAGTTGATCATTCATGCTGTCACTTCGCAGCCAGGGTTCCTTCTCATCTGCAATGAGATTGCCCGGTCTGTTTCCATCGTGCGGCTGTGGTGGCTTGGATGGCGGCGGATCGTTTCGGGACTCCGCACTGCCACTGTCCTCACCTCGTGTTCCCGTGGGCCGTCCAGGCTTCTGCACCCATGGACAGGGCAAGTCGAGAGCCACGCAGCGACTCGCGTCCAACGGACGGAGCGAAGCGAACGCCAGTAGCTGCTGTACCCCTGGCCCCGACTGTTCCCATTCATAGTGATTGGACAGCTCTGTGGGCAGACGAAGCTGCTGACCAGAGACGAGGAACTGGTGCGGCTGGCTTGCAGGAGGATGGAGCAACTTGGTCCCGGTCTGATCGCGAGAGAAGACGTAGACATAAGCACTGGTACGCGAGCGCGTCACTAGCTCTACCGATTCCGACAGGGAGAGCGTCTGACATGGCCGGATCGGACGAGTGATTCCTGTGCTACTTAGCAGTCGCACCTGCAGATCGACTTCTACATCAGGAAGGACAGACTCAGTCTGCGGCGGCCATGCGCGGCAGCCGAGAACACCCGTTCCCATCCACAGACAGATAGACCATCGTCCAAGTCGCATGTGTCATCCTCCACTCACCACTATGATCCGCGCTCAGAGTGAGCGTTCCTATTGGCACTGCTTGCGAAACAAGATGCCGTGAAGCCTCAAGAGGTACTGCGGCGTATCTCGCAGAGAGCGCGTACAACGAAAGCCGAGGTCACTCATCGTACGTGAGTCCTGTTCATCAAGACTTCGTGACTCACGGCTGGTCTTCGGCCAACGACTGCGACTGGTCGGACGCAGGGCATCGACAGGTCTGCGCCAGGAACCTCCTCTGACGCTGTGTGATACGGAGCTGGCTGTTTCAGGTGCCGTGAGAAGCGGGTTCAGACAGACGCCAGCAAGACAAGGTGGATAGCGTTCTACGTATTCATCACGGACCCACTCAGCAGCGTTTCCTGCGAGATCTCGGACTCCGAATCGGGAACAGTCTGTGCGCGTGGTTCCGACCGCCGCAGGGGCACTCCCATAGTCCGCGCACTCTCCCACGTCCGAGGATGGCGACAGCTTTCCGTGGCGACCGAACACCGCGCTGGCACAGCCAGGATCGACCTGTCCCCAGGGAAATCGCTGCTGCTCGGCTCCTCCTCGTGCTGTGAACTCCCACTCGGACTCTGTGGGGAGATCCTTCCCTTGCTGCTGACAGTACAGCCGTGCGCCATCCCAGGTCACCATCACCGCTGGGGCTTGCTCCCGACCCCACGCAGACCGGAACTGCCTGGTCACGGCGTCATACAGGATGCCAGCATAGACATAGTCCTCCGCAGTATCGAGCAGGAGTGTTCCCTGTATCGGTCGCTGCTGCTCTGGGCAGTCCGGCGCGTAGTAGACACGCAGCTGCGCGCTGCCCGGCCAGTGCTGTACGCAGAGCTTGTTCGATGTACGAAGGCGATTCAGCCACTCGACCAGCTGCAGGTTGGTGACTTCATGAACATCCATCAGGAAGGGCGACAGCTCGACCGGGTGCTGGGGTTGTTCGCGCAGCAGCAGCAGCTTGAGACAAGGCTGCGGTCGCGGTCGTGCCTGCAACCAATCACAAGTCTGTCCGAGCTCCGTATCGCTACTGCCCTGTAGGAATCGTCCGCCAGGAACCCAGGCCATCGTGGTGTTTGAGCGGTGCCATCGCACATAGCCTAGGAAGGTAGCGCAGACCGTCAGCAGCAGCAGCGACAGAGCCATGCCGATACGCAATGCAAGCCGCTTGCCAGGTTGTGAAGGTGGCATCGGTTTCTGCAGGGCTGCCGCGACTTCCGCCATGGCTGGGCGTCGAGTCGGCGGTTTGGCCAGCATGCGCAGCACCAGTCGCTCCAGGGCCGGTGGCAGGTCAGGACGATACGCGCGCAGCGGACGTGGTGCCTGGTAGGCGTGCAGGAGCGGGAGTCGCGATGCGTCAGCGACAAACGGCAACCGCCCACACAACATTTCATAGAGCACCACACCCAGGGAATAGACATCACAGCGCTCTGTGATGGTTGCATCGCTGATGCACTGCTCGGGCGCAACATAGGCGGGAGTCCCAGCGCAGCGGAGCCCATCGACAGAGTGCATGGCGGTTTCTGACACATCGAGGAATTTGGCGAGCCCGAAGTCGAGCAGCTTGATGCGCTCCTCGCCATTCCCTGTGGACCGAAGCATGATGTTTTCGGGTTTCAGATCTCTGTGGGCGATTCCATGACGATGTGCCGTTGCCAGGGCCGATGCGATCTGGGCGCCAAGCGACAGGACGATGGCCACCGGTAGCGGGGTTCCCAGTCGCGAGCGGAGGACCTGGCCGTCCAGCAGCTCAAGAATGAGACAGGGCGTCCCATCCGCCATTTCCAGACAGTCGATCACTCGTACCAGTCCCTCGTGCTCTACTGCCCCGAGTGCCCGTGCCTCGCGCAGGGCTCGCTTGCGGGCGTCGGCATGTAGACGGATGAGCAGCTGCTTGATGGCGACTCGCTGCCCGATGACCGTATGAACGGCTTCATACACGACGCTCGTCCCGCCGCGTCCGATCTCTCGAAGAATGCGGTAGGGACCAATCTGCTGACCGATTGCGTCTCTGCCTTCCGGCATGGGCAACTCAGCGGCTCCGACTGTGCAGCGTGTCAGCGCAGGTAGTCTTGTTTCCGCAGTCCATAGTCGGCCATCCACCTACGTACCTGGCGCGGTGAGCGACGAACAGCCTGTGCCACGCGAGCAATGATGCCATGGTGCTCGCATAGGAGTCGCTCGAGCATGTCGCGATGTTGTTCGAGCGCTGCGTCCGTTGCGGTGGATCGCAGCTGGGCCGGATTTGTAGCCGTCTGCTGCGGACTGTATCCGCTGCATAGCTCACCAAGCTGCAGGCGAGACACCGCGTGCGGCAAATCGAGTAGCGGCTCATCGGAATGGCTGACATTTAGCTCGGCGGCAAGCTGAAGCAGCTCACGAACGTTGAGCGGCCATGGGTACAGCACCAGGGCTTCTGCCAGCCGCGCGCTGAGCGGACGTGGCGGTCGAAGTGCCTGGCGAAACAGCGGCAGGATTTCTTCACGTCGCAGACGGAGCGGCGGAATCTCGATGATCACGCTTCCCAGTCGCGCAAAGAGATCGCTGCGGAAGGTCCCGGCTTGGATCGCCCGCCGCAGGTCTACGTTGGTCGCTGCGATGATGCGCGCGTTTACGGGCAGCGCTCGCGTGCTGCCCACTGGGGTCACCAGACGTTCTTCCAGCGCCCGCAGCAGCTTGGGCTGAATGACAGCTGGGAGATCTCCGATCTCATCAAGGAAGAGCGTTCCGCTACCGGCTGCCCGGAGGAAGCCGTCCTGTGAGGTGCGAGCGCCGCTGTATGCACCCGCGACATGGCCAAACAGGATGCTCTCGGCCAGATCGGTGGGGATGGCGGAGCAGTTGAGCGCATAGAACGCAGCTGCCGGCTTGCCACTGAACCTGTGGAGTGCTCGAGCAAACACCTCTTTGCCAACGCCACTTTCCCCAAGCAGCAGCACCGTTTCTTCGCGCGGCCCGAGCATCGCCAGCCGACGCACCAGGGCGCGCATCGCTGATGACTGCACCAGAAACGGCACTTCCGGCTGTTCGACCAGTGGCTCGGACTCATGCCGAAACAGCAGCAGGGAGTTGCCAATTCTCAGGACATCGCCGTCTGATAGCAGGCTCTTGTTCACTCGCTTGCCGTTAACGAACGTGCCGTTCTTGCTGTCCAGATCATGGACTGCCACGTTGCCTTGCGAGACTTCGATGCGGGCATGCCGTCGCGACGTGCGGCTGTCTCCGGTCAGCGTGATCTGTTCATGGTCTGGCTGCTCGGGATCTCGACCGATGGACAGGCTGCTGCCAGACAAGACCCAGGTCGACGGCAGACTGTCCTGTGGTTCCGGGTGTAGCAGGAGGAGCATCCGGGCCAGTTCGGGAACCTGCGCCAGACACTGATCGGTTTCGGTCTTGTGGCTGATCTTCGCTGGCGCCATCCGCGATGACTCACTCTCTCTCCCAACGATAACGAATTGTGCGCCAGTCGACCGGCAGCGTCTACATCTTCGGCTTCTGACGAACGCAGCGGGCGTATACCGGGCGTAGGCGGCCTTCCAGGCCCGATCGGGCGGCCCACTTCCCCCCTCGCAGCGCGGCACACGTCGGAGTCGCTGTCGTGCTCTCTTTGAGCGAACAGCCCCAGTCGGCGCGCAGGTGCCGATCGGCTGGCATGACTGGTGCTATGTTGTGGAGCCAGATTGCTCGGTACGCCTCGGGCTGAGACACCGATTGGCGCATACGAGCGATGGAAAGGAACGTGATGGGGCGCTTGTTTTTCCTCTCGCTGGCCTGTCTGATTCAGCTGCTGCTGGCCCTCGGCTGTCGGAAGGACGGTCCGTCCCGGCTGCCACAGTCGGCGTTCAAACCGTCCCCAGCGCCGGAAGAACGCGCATGTAGAGCGGTGCTGCCAGCGGGACAGGCATCAGCGGCTGCGGTCACAGCGCTGGACGCGTCCAATCGACTCTTTGCGGAGGCATCTGAGCTGACTGATTCCCGCCGCTATCCCGATGCCGATGCGGCTTTGCACAAGGCCCTGCAGCTGCGCATCAGCATCCGTGGCACCCACGATCCAGGGCTGGCCCGCCTGCTGCTCCGGTTGGGAGGCAATGCTGCGCTGCAGGGCGATGCAGTTGCTTCCATGAATGCACTCATCTGTGCCCGCAGCCTGCTCCACAATGCCCCACAGACACCCACCTTTCAGAGTCAGCTGGCTGACATTGAGCTGTTTCTCGGTGAGCTCGCGGACGAACAGCGAAAGCCCGACCAAGCGATGGCGCACTTGGAGCGTGCCATCGCACTGCTGCGTCAGCTGCAAGAGCCGGCGGGCTGGCGGATGGCGATCGCAGAGCAAGCCTATGCCAGTGCTCTGGCGGCTGATCCCGCGCGGCAGAAAGAGGCTCGTCAGTACTATGAGCGCGCGCTGGCGGTGTTTGTGGCGGGGCAGCACACCTCCGAAGTGGCTGCCGCTGAAACCAGTCTGGGGCTGCTTCTCCTCGATAGCCCAAACCCCGCAGATCACAGCCGGGCCGAGAACCTGCTGATGGACAGCATTGCGCGCTTGGAGCGCCTGCAGGGGATCCAGTCGCCGTCGTTGGTCGCCCCGCTGAGCAACCTCATTCTGCTACGACTGAGGCAGGGGGATGCGGACCGTGCCCTGGCCCTGGCCTGGCGTGTCTTGGCCATCAGTGAGCGCCGACTGCGCAACGAAGCACCGGCTCTGCCGCGCGACCGTCTGCTGAGCCTGCTCGATCTGCTGCGTCGCGATGAGGAGAACCTCTATTCAGTGCTTGCGGAGCGGCCCGACCTGGGTCTGGCCTGGTGGCAGCTGGGACTGGCGACTGCGTTTCTGCGGCAAGGTCGGGCACTGGACATTCAAAGTCAGCAGGCACGACTTGAGCACACCGCGCCGCCGGCTGCGGATCGCCAGCTGGTGCAGTCGCTGCGCGAGGCTCGGCTTCACTACAAAGACCTGGCACTGGCACATACCTATGGCGCCTTGCCGATGCGTGACACCGACCTGCAAGCCCTGAGCAAACGGATCGAGGACTTGGAGCGAGAGCTGGCCCAACGGGACGCACCACTTCTGCGCTTGAGCCCCCTGGTTCGTGCAGAGGAGGTCGTCAGCAAGGTGCGCACCGTGCTACCGCCAGGCTCGGCGGTGATCACCGTCATCGAGTATCGCCGACGCAAGCTGCAGAACCCGGAGAGCAGCCAGCAGTTTCCGTCTCACTATCTGGCGGGAGTTCTGACCTCTGCGGGCGAGGTCCTGATCCGGGATCTGGGTCCGACTGGGCCCATAGACCAACAGATCCAGCTGCTACGCACGGAGCTTGCCGATCCACTCAGCGATCCCAAGCCGATGGCGCAGCGAGTGTACGACGCGATCGTGAGGCCACTGTGGCCCCTGCTACAGGCGCATCCGCACTGGTACCTGGCGCTCGATGGCTGGCTGACGCTGCTGCCGTTCTGGGCGCTGCACGATGGCCAAGACTATCTGCTCGGTCGAGACTTCCAGATTGGATACCTGAACTCTGGACGTGATCTGCTGCGTCCGGCGGGACCTCGGAATGTCGATGCGGCCCTGTTTGCCAATCCCGCCTATGGCGCGGGCGACTCTGGGCAGCCGGACTGTCCGCAGCGCTCAAGGGCCGCAAGCCTGGTAGAGGACTTCAAGAGCGAGGATCCCTGTGGCGCGGCATTTACGCCTCTTCCGATGGCCGAGCAGGAAGCGGAAGCTGTGCAGAAGCTGCTCGGCTGTGACTGTTTGCGCCGGGGAGTGGCAGCAACGCGAGAATCGCTGCTGAGCGTCCAGGGACCGGGCATCCTTCTGGTCAGTACCCATGGGTTTGTCCTCCGCTGTGAGCAAGAGAGTCCGGCCAGTGCGCGCGGTGACTGTTCCCGCTTTAGCTACCGCAGTCGCGGTCTGACCGAGAAGGCGACGGCTCCGTCCCGAGCGATGCTGCACTCCGGGCTCGCACTGGCGGGCGCCAACCGTCTCAAGCGCGGGCAGGCCTTCGACGGAGTGGTCACAGATCTGGAGTTGCAAGCAATGAATCTGCACGGAACCCAGCTCGCGGTGCTATCTGCCTGCGAGACAGGGGTCGGTTCGATCCGAATGGGCCAAGGGGTCTTCGGGCTTCAGCGTGCGGCCATGACCGCCGGTGCCGAGACTGTGGTGACGAGCCTCTGGTCCGTAAATGACCCGGCCACTCGTGATCTCATGGTGGGCTTCTTTACAGAGCTCATGCGTGGTCATGGACGCGTCAAGGCGCTTCACCTGGCGGCCCGAGCGGTTCGGAAAACCCACGAGCATCCGTATTACTGGGCTCCGTTTATTGCGATCGGGAATGCAGGACCTCTGATCGGGATTCCCAAACCGGCAGGACAACCCGCGACACCGTGAGCACGATACAAATAGCAATAGCTGAAAAAACAAGTACAATAAGGAGAGAACGACATGTTTGTATTGCTTCGCATGAATATTATCGTGATTAGCATGCTTGTAATGCTATCTGCCGGACTACCGGCATTGGGACGAGCACAATCGGTACCTCCTGTTGCTGTGTTTGTGAATGGTTATGAGGACTGCTGTGCCTGGTACATGAACGATTTGACGAGAGCGCTCAGTGAGAATGGTGTGGCCATCATGAAAGTGCCCTGGGATAGCTTCAGAAACGGAGCCGGACAGATGAGTCGAACCTCGAATGATGGGCGGTTTCTTCAGGAAGGAGCCGCCTTTATCAACCAGAGACTACATCCGCAAAGCCAGCTCATTTTGATTGGACATAGCTACGGGGGTGACTCTGTCCTCAAGCTGCTCCCACATCTTCAGCGTCGAGTTCGGTTTGTGGCCGTGATCGATCCGGTGGCAGCTGGTGGGTTGCGGACTCCGATTCGATTACGCGAAGTGCCTGCGAACGTAGACTACTTCTTCAATCGCTGGCAGCAGAATCGGGTCGCGGAAAAAAACATCGTTCCATTCGATAGCGCAGTCAGTGGCGACATCCAGAACTGTCGTGCGCGCAGCTGTGATCAGGATGCCCAGAACATCTCCCGCGCAGCCGATGGCTCACCCTTTCGAGATTCCTGTGGCTGGGAGGAAGTCAGCTGCCCTGGATACAGCCTCTTCCCCCCGCGTCGTGGCACCAAACAGCGCCGGATCATGCACAACACCATGCCGGTCGATGCCTATATCCAGAGACAGATCATCGATAAGGTTCTGGCCCTGCTGGGCCGACGCTAAGTCGCAGTCAGCTGCGCGGACAAACACCCTCCTTCGGAACAAATCGAACGAGCGGAGCGAATCCGAACATTCAGGGATGGCATCACGATTGCTCTGGCATCGGTTGCTCCAGTTGCGGGGCTTTTAGGAGTGATGGGAATGAGCCAAGAATCCGACCTTCCCGGTGTCAGCGAGAGCTTTCGTACCCAAGTGACTGCTCGGCTTACGACCCTGAGTCAAGAGCTTCAGCGACTCCTTTCCAGACTGGATGAACTGAGTCGGTCCTGCCAGCGGGTCGAACAGGACTGGCGAACCGAAGAACTCCCGAAGCTGGAACTGCTGTCGCTGCTGCCCGAGCAAGCCGATCTGGTACGCAAGGCAGCGGCGGGCATCGAGGCGCTGCACAAAGACATCGAGGCGCTGCACAAAGACAACGAAGCGCTACAGCTCAGCATTCAGAGTCAGCTGGGCCAACAAAACACTGCGCTCGGTCCGCTGCAGAGTGCCACCACCAAGATACTAGAGAGCGCTGCGGTGTGGACCACCAGCAACGAAACCAATCACAGAGAAACCCGACAGATCGTGGTCGCGCTGCAGCAGGCCGTGGCTCCGGTGATGCCGCTGATCACCCAGTTGGCCGGAGAGGTTCGGGGTGGGCGGGACGACCTCAAGCCCCTCATCAAAGATGTAACCCACATCAAGTGTCTCACCGATGAAGCGATTCCGAAGATTGAAGCGGCAGTGGTGAACGCGCTGCCCATGCAGATTGGACAGATCGAAGCGAGCATGGCCAAGCTTCCCACCGAGATTTCCGAGGCTGCTCGGTCGATCGCGAATATGAAAGAGGAAATGATCCGCGCGGTACAGAGCAGCCTTGTGCAAGTCGAGAGGAATGGTTTCGATCAGCAGCAGAAGATCATCGACAAGCTACCCGAGAACTTGAAAGCATCTCTTAAGGCAGCCGGTGTGGAGTTCGGCCTGGAAGGCTCAAAGGGGTCGGTTCAGATGACGCTGAAGCACCTCGGGATGGGACTGTGGTTTCTCCTCCCATTCGTGCTCGCGGCAGCGGGATTTTGGCTCCTCCTCATGATCAACAAAGAATGGAACGGCAAGATCCTGGACCGAGAAGAGAACAAGAACAGCGCCCTCGTCCGTACGGAGCAAGAGCATCGCGATCGCTTGATCGAAGAGCGGAGTCGGGCAGCGAAGCTGCAAGCGGAAGTGGAGTATCTCAAGGCCCGAGAGTGCAAGCCTGCCCCGCCAGTATCGCCGAAGCCGTTGCCCTCGCGACCCCAGTCCAGGGGTCCTGTAGTTGGTTCCGGTGCGCTCTCTGTGAGCGGGACCCTGGTCATTACTCCGAGCGCGTCACCACCATCCACTCCTGCGATGCCCACCAGGGACATCCTTCCTCCTCGTAGTGCCGGAACCACGCGGTAGTCTGCTAGGAGTAGGCTGGCATCAGCCAACGTAGCGAACAAAACCCACTTCCGCAGCTGCTGGAACAAGATCAGTGCATCGGTCGGCTCTTTGGTATCGCCGATCATGAGTGTGGCGACGGTTCCCCAGCTGACGCTGCCCAGCGCCGAGTTGTGAGGTAGGTGACCATCCGGTCGGGGGAGAATTCTGGCCGCAGCTGGTTTCCTGATGCTTGTATGAGGCCATCCGGTCAATTGCTGGATGATTCTCAATTGCAGGAGTTCCGATTTTTATTGACAAATTCGTAGAAATACGAACTCCGTCGAATATCGACTGCGCCATGACGCCCAGGTTCGCTGAGCGCCATGGGGGGCATTGCCTGGTCCCTGCTGACGACAGCGCGACGGGTAGGCAGGTCACTGGGTTGTTCTAATTTCCGACGGAAAGCAAGGACCAAACGAAAAAGAATTGACTTTCCGATGCGCATGCTGGATCGTCCACCCGTTTTTCACTCCTTTTCCCCCAAGTCGTTCTGTTCCAATTTCTCGACGGGACAGGGGCTGGCTTCAAGTCTCGGTGAACTCAACCCTCGTCGAGAACGAAAGCGCTTCCGTTCCCTAGATGGTGTTCTCTCTCGGTAGCATAGGGAACGGGCCGAAAGCGCCGCGCAAGCTGTCAGGCTCTCGGGTCCGCTCTCAGTGAGCCATCGTAGATCGCTTCGCACGATTTCCAGTGCGTCGATCCATGCAGATCGTTGGCAAGCTGACCAGGCCAAGCTGACCAGATTTCCACAATCGATCGCTAAAAAGCTTGACAACTGCGAGATCGCTAAAGGCGGTCGCAGCGATTCCAGTTGCGCAGCATGTGTAGCTAGAAGCCAGCAGCGGCCAGCATGATCCCGAGCGGCTGGCTGCCCGGCATCACAGCGCGGCGCTAGCACATCCTAAGAAATATGCAAGGGGCTCGATTGGTACAACGGGGGCCGAAAGGTACCCTGCGTTTGGCAACAGCTCTGGCATCAGGTTCAGTACGCCAGCATCGGACGTTGCGTAGGACCAGCACGCGGCCAGTGTCCAGCCGAGCTTGGGCCGCTGCACAGAGATCAGGCTACGCATGAGCCAAGGCGGGGCAATGTGGTTGTTTCGTTGGTGGAAGGCTGCCGGAGTGAGGACATAAGCTTGGGCTGCTTGCTACCGGCTTTCCCCTCGTGTTCGTTGAGCCATCGGTTGGCGGCGATCGTTCATGTGACGACGTGATGGAGCTACTTGATGCACGTTGACCCCTTGGCCTTGTAGCCAGGTTTGCATTTTACGTACACCCAAGACGAGGTCCCATAGGAGCAGTTTCCTTTGCCATTTTCCGCCTCGCAACGAGCCATTGCCGCCGAACCATCGGCGGATGATGCCGGTGCGTAGGATTTGCGGCTATAGCTCGAAGCTTCGGCCTCTGGTTTTGGCGGGTAGACGTCGGGATCCTTTGGGCCTGCGTACAATCGAAACAGTACGCTGGCGACTTTTTGCTTGTCGTACGCCTTGTCTTCGGACGATAGCTGGAACCGGATGCGGAAGTCGCGTGTCTTGTCCTGCTTGAAATACGGGTTCCCTCTAACGCGGATGAAGATCTGCTCGGGTGCAATACCGAGCTGCGACGGCCCAAACGGAACGGTGAAGCTCCGCTCATGCGAGTCAGTGGTTTGGTTCATGCCAGGGCCATCCATCACCGACCCAGGTTCCAAAAGGCCATAGTCTGTGCCGGAATATCGCTTCGCCCCGGTGCAGCTTCCGTCATCGCAGCTGGTTTCGTAGGTGATACGAACAGGCTTTGCCGGCTTCTTTGGCAGCCAGAGCGAAAACTGCACGATTTCATTCGCCCCGATACGAATCCGTTTCTGCTCCGCCAATGGATCGACGGGGCGATCCCCACCATAGTTATAGCGGGTTAGCAACAAACCGGTCTTGGCGGCGGAGGTCGGCAGGGCAGGCAGCTTCTCGAAGGTCCAGTTCTGCGCGGCGTTCTTTTGATTTGAGCGCACATACACCGGTCCGGTGTGCCAGGCGGCGTAGGTCAGCACTTGGCCATCCAAGACGCCGCTCTGGAATAGGCTCAGCTGGTAGGTATTCGTCCCGGTCGAGGTCATCTGCCAGTAGTTGTCAGCAGCGGCCATCTTGATATCCGCTGTCAACGCAAGCCCATCGCCAAGAAGCTCGTTGGACAGGCGAAAGGCGCAAGCCTTGATCAGCTCGACTTTCCAGCGCTGCCTGGTATCCGTCTTGTTTGTCGGCTGCAGGTCGATGGTATGGCCCCCGCCGGGGCGCTCGACCACTGCGAGCGACTTTCCCTTCTCGCTGCCATTGCTGATGCTGTACGCCTCCGTCGTCGAGAAGTTGGGACACGCTGGGGAATCGGCAGCGCCCTTTCCTGGGTGAGTGATAACGAGGACGGCTGCCATCAGGCTGAACACTGCGAATCGCATGAGGCTTCCTTTCGACGACGGGCGTGGATGGATTCTAGTCGACGCATACTCGCATCAAATGTTCATTCCACCCAGCAAGACCGCAAGCGCCTGATCTGCGACAAGTATTCGAGAGTGCGGTGAGGATCGTATTTTCCTATGGCGACACGACAAGCCCCCCAACGATAGCGTTTGAACATCCTACCCGTGTGAGACAGTGGGGCTTGACTTTTCCTGCACGGCTCCGGTTTCTGATTGCATGGCGACCTAAGTTCATTGGCCTCACTCTGACATTGATTCTGCGAGCGCTCTTTGCATGGCAGCGACGCTGCGCTCGCCGACAAGGAAATGCAAAGCCGCTCAGAGGGTTTTGCCTCCATCGGGCTTAGCGGGCTCCGGTTTGCACCGTCGGCGACGGAACTTCGAGAGCGCGGCTCTGGACAGCCAGGTAATTCCAGAGCCCGAGTGCAGCCAGCGCCACCAAGCCAGAGCCGATGACAAAAACCAAGGCTCGACTTGCGATCCGCACGACTCGCTCCGCCGCCTGCGCATCAAGAATGAACGTCAGAAAAAAGACCGCCACGGAGCCCCTCTTCCGCCGAGCGCCCCAGAAGTCCTTGAGCGCAGACACCATCAGCAGGACTCCGATGCCGAGCAAAACGAGAAGAACCACGAGATCTCGACTCATGAACGATTGAACTCGCTAATCCAGGCTCATAGCAACAAGGCGCTTGCGGGCTGGCTGCCTGGGGCGGAGTCGGCGTCGCGGTCGCCATTTCTAGCGGGTACAGCGTGCCGCACCGATCGGAGACAGTTTGAGCTAGAAAGTCTGCCGCTGTCGGCGGCGCGGCCATGGTTCAACGCACCGAGAACATGTCAGCCTACGGAATGCCATCACAGGCGACAGCGCTGGTTGGCCGCTGCGCTTCTCTCACTGGTGGCTGAACCAGTACCCTCAACCTGAACGACTGGCGAAAGCCGATCCGATTGGTCCCAGTACAGCAACTTGTCGGACCTAACAGACTGCGTACCGCAGCGGTGGATGTGGGTCAAGTAGCGATCGGCGTGGATGGTTCGGCAGTCGAGCCAGGGCGGCGATGCCCTGGGGGAGTGACGTGATCGGACAGGCGAGGCGATCGGTGCTTGGCGATCGGCACACCGATCGGTATCAGTTGATCGGTGCTTGGCGATCGGTGCTTGGCGATCGGCAAGCCGATCGGGGTCAAGCGCTCGGTGGCTTCTTTGCCTCGGCCTGGCATCGTGCGGCTTGGCGCTCTCGGTAGCCCTTCTTGGCTTTGCCGCCTCGGCTGCCGATCTCGGCCATGTGGGAACGGTTCGCGCTTACCGTCGCTCCGCCCTTCTTTCCGGCTTGCGATGCTTTCTCGGTGTTGAAGCGGTGTGCCCGGCCTAGCGCGTGGGCTGTCTGTCCGCCCTGAGAGCAGACCGCCCGCAGGGTGTCAGGGTCCATCATCGCGAAGCCTCGTCGCTGCTTCGGGAGAGGCGTGGCGGTTTCAACGGTGGTGGTGGCGATCTGGGCTGGTGACTCTTGCATGACGCCTTCCTTTCTGAATCGGGTTGCTCTGGCTTGGTAACGAAGGGTGAACAGAGGTCATCAAGGGGTAGTTCGGAGTCCCTCTAAAGCGGCTGTGTTCAGAACGGGCAACCGAACCAAAACGAACAATGGAACTTGCTGTGCTTCCGTCGGTGAAAGGGCTTCCCATGCGCTGCGGGTGTGCTATCTGTGGCCGAAATGGAGGAACCGGCGATGTACGAACAGACAGCGGTCAAGAGCGGCGAACACGACAGTTTCGAGACGGACGCGGAGCACGTCATGCAGCCCGAGCTACCGACGCAGGACTCGGCGCTCGAGGATTCCGTCGGGCAGCTCTCGCGGGTGCAGAACAAGCTCGTTGACACGCTGCATGCGCTTCAGCTCCTGCCGCCGCATCTGGTCAAGGACCACAGCCGGGCGGTGCGGGCGGTGCAGGAAGCGCTCACGTTGGTTGGTGACACCGACGACAGCGAGGCGATCGGGCCGATCGATTGGGTGAAGTTTGGCGAGCGGCTGCTTCAAAGGCGGACCGCCGCCGCGCTCACTCAGGAGTGGCTGGCCGATCGCGTAGGTGTGACAGCGACGACGATTCGCCAACTGGAACACCACAACCGCAAGGCGCGCCGCAGCTTGATGTTGAAGCTCCTCGCCGTTCCCGAGCTGAACCTGCGCGTCAGCGACATTGAACTATCCGCCGAGATGAGCGCGGGCTATCGCCTCACGCCCACGTCGTGGCTCGGCCCCACGTATGACCCGGTGAGCATGGTCACGCAGCTTGCCGAGACGCTGAATGGTCAGAGTGGTCAGCTCGAGCAGACCTTGGCCTACATCGATCCGCAGAGCGCGAAGGACTGGTTGACGACGTGCTCAGCGCCCGAGTACAGCTCGACGTACCGCGACAGCGTTCCCTTTGCGGCGATGGCGCGCAAGATCGCCAATCATGTCGGAGAGCAAGCCCTGACGGTGAGTGCGCTTGGCTGCGGCGATGGTCGCGTCGAGGCCGTGCTGACCAAGCATCTCCAGCAGAACCTGCGGATGCCGAAGCAGACGGAGCTTTTTTTGCTTGACGTGAGCCACTCCCTTCTGAATGCGGCCTACCGTCACTGCTGCGAGGCGTTGCCCGAGATTCGGACCTACACCATTCACGGCAGCTTCCTCGACCTGCCAAAGATGCCGATGCTTGTCAATCCACTTCGTGGCCGGTCGAGGCTGTTTGCGATGCTGGGGCTGACCCTGGTCAACCTCAACGACGAGCTGCGCTTCTTCCGTGACACGCTGAGCTGCTGTGCGCCGGGCGAGCTGTTCCTCTGCGATCTGCTGATTGCCTGCGCTCCCGCCAACGACCGACAGAAAATTCTCAAGCTCGATCCCGTTGGCGACGGCAAGCTGCGGCCCTCCCATGAGGCATTCCTAAGCGGCCCCATCCGTCGCTACTGCCAAGGTGTCGAGGATGTCGATCTTCGCTGGGAACTGGCACCGTCTGGCGGTGTTCCGGGCAGCTACGGCTTCGACGCCATCGCCCGAGTCAAGATGCGCGACGGCAGACCCGATCGCCGCTTCCTGATGTTCAGGATTCGCCGCTACGACCCAAAGCTGCTGAGCGAGAGCCTCGCCGACCTAGGCTGGAAGACCATCGAACGAATCGACTACGGCCCCGACGGCAAAAAGTCCATGGCGCTGATGCTCTTGCAGAAGCAGTAGTGAGCGGGAGACAGGAAGGACAAGCGCAAGGCCCCCTGCCAACAGCGCCAGGGGCAGTTAGGTTCACCCCGGCGCGCATATGGCGGTTTTGTCTGATGTTTCGATTTTATTTTAATGAGTGCCCATATCATAAGTACTCAGCACGATTGAGGTTTTTTTGAGAACCGATCTTCTCAACCAAGACATCTGAGCCTATGTGTCCATGATCATTCAGGCTTAAAATCGAGCACGATGAGTAGTTATATCGCAGTCATTCGGCAAGTTTTGCAATACACGAAGATACATTGAGTCACTAGGTACTCATAATGCGTCTATTGAGCACCCGGAGACTCATCAAGAAATACGATGCCGAAAAACCAATCCCCAGCAATTCAAGGGATTTAGGATTTTTCGGATCATTTTTCAAAAAATCAAACGGAAAATGATTCTTGCGGGTCATCTCAGCTTGCAGTCCATTAGGCGGATGGCTTCATGCACAGTAGCCAGTGTGCCTACACTCATAACATATATCATTGCTTTCTTTCCAGGCTTATACCTTAGCGCACGTCCGACGATTTGGGCACACATGACCACAGACTTCACGTCATGATCGATCCATACTGACGCTGTTTCTGGTGTGTCGAATCCCTCTAATAGCATTCTATTTGCGAATATAGTTTTAATTTTGCGATTGTTCCATCTGTCAAGCACAGACAAATTTGAGCTTAAATCTCTGCTGTGCCCTATCCAATCAGCGCTGGAAAAATTTGCAGATTTCGTCTTTGCATCCTTGTTGCTCGCAACAAAGACAAGCGTGTAATACTCATCTGATGGGGACAGAACGCTAGCCATCGTCAGCTCAAACGGACACACGACTTTATCAGCAATAGCATCTGTTAATGGATAAAAATATTTGTTCTTAAATATATGAATCAAACCATTGGTCCATGGAGTCGCACTCAACCCAATCGCACGGTTGAAACGTGACAGCACACGACTGAAGCTAGGCGCGTCATAACTACTGTGGTGTGCTTCGTCAATGACCAGCATAGTGTCTGGGGTATACCTACCCAGTCTGTCTAACAGGCTAAGCTGTGACGCTAGTACCAGCCGAGAGTGACTGGTAGCACGTCTGGTGCCTTGCTCAAATGCAATAGGCTCTCGTGTCAGGCGTACCAGCCGCGAATAGAATTGGCCAAGCAGTCGTGTGCTAGGAACACACACGATGGCCCGGTGACCCGGAGAGAGTCTGAGCCACGCGAGCACAGAGCCGATCGCCACTTCTGACTTTCCCGCACCGGGTGGCATGACGATTAGCGATCTGCCAACTCGGTTGATCGTATGATCACAAATAAATTCAATTGCTTGTGTCTGATGAGCCCAGCGGTTCATTGCTATGAGTCCTTCGCTCGGATCGACAGTCCTCTACGCTTCAACACAATGCAAAGATAACGCCACACTCTTAGCCGGCAACTGCCGTCGCAGAAGTAGGTCTTTGCATGGCGATCGCTATCGAATGGCTTCGTACAGGCAACACAACGTCGTTTTTTGCTACACATATCGTTTCATTTAAAAGAAATATTGCGACGAGTCAATGCCAATTTGCGTTTCATTCGCTAAGTATCCGACTTTGTTGTGATACTCTGAGTCAATGCGACAGGTATTGGGGGTATCAGTGCCCGACTCGGTTGTTTCAGTGCAAGTCCGCGCAAGCCTTACAAGAAAGGGGCGGCCAAGGGTCATTTACACAGCAGATGTCGACGACGGATTGGACCAGCAGCAAATCATCGACACCATTTCGATGGATCGCTCTTTCTGGGGATGGGTCACAAGCCAGATTCAAAGCGGACGGCTTACCGGCGCAGATCAGACGGACGATTGCGTAAGTTTCCGGGTGTCCTGCGTGTTTCTGAACCAGGACGGGAACGCAGCCGTGATTGACCAGTCGACAGGTCAGACCGTCTATGTGTTCCCTTCGCCGTGGGAGTTTTCCAAGGGACCGATCGCCAAGAGCGAGCAGCAGAGTCTCGTCGAGGTAGTAGACAAGCTCACTCACCTACTAGCCGACTCCAACCGGGCGATCGTTGAGTCACACAAAGTCCTGCCCGAAGTGATGGCTCGCATGCTCAAAGACGTATCCGAGCAAGGCCGTGCTAGCACAGTTTCGGCGACCGAGCAAGCTGCGAAGTTGTTAACGGCGATGGTCGAACCGCTCAAGACGCAGTTGACACTTATCGACCGACACAGCGCCAATGAAACCGAGCGAGCCAATAAGTCGACTGATGCGGTGATTAGAAGTTTAAACGCAGACGCAAGCGGAGCGAAAGACCCTCGTGGTGATGAGGAAAAATTGCTAGACACGATGGAGCGCGGCTGGCGTTTCATCAAGACTGTAACAAGCTAGAAAGGGCATATGAGAATGGCAGCACCAATGGCTTTTGACGAAATCAAGGCACTTCCGAAATCGAAATCACTGCTTGGCCACTTCGGCGCGAGTGGACTTAACGCATTAGGCGGCTTTATGGCCGGTCGTGTGCGTGGGCAGATAGCTACAGCCTTCCCAGACTGGAAGGGGGCAGGCACCATTGGAGTCTTTCTCTTCGCCGTCGCGTTGCGAATGTGGGCACAGAGCGAAAAAGGATGGGACCGGGCCATCAAGGAAATTGCGGCTGGGATGGCCGGATTCGTTGGTAATGACCTTTACCTCATCTTGCGCGCTGCCCTGGGATGGGGCAAGTGGAAGCGTGAAAAGCCCTATTCGGCAGACTCGGTTGTTATCCATGAAAAGAAGTATTACAGAGCCACTAAGGATATTCCAGGCACTCCCGTAGCAGAGCCGGGAAAAGATAGTCGATGGGTTCTTTTTGAGACTGCACAAGGATATGAGCCAGAGCAAGTGGCCTGGGTCGCCCAAGCGCTAGACTCCAATGACGCACTGATCGAAGGACTGGTCAAGGAACAGTTATTGGTTGCCGGGCCAGAGATTGCTGCGATGTCGGGCAAGGACTTTACGCAAGCGGAAGCCGATCAGTTGTTTCTTGGAATGCGTGATAGCCTCAAGTCGGTGATCAAGCGGCTGGCGACGGAGTAAGCCATCATGTCGACAAAGCCAGTCTGGGAAAATCTGTCATTATACGCTTTGCCGGTGGTTTATGGCCATCAACATTCAGGACAACCACCAGCTTGCCTAGACGGGCTTGTCAGATATGCGGCAGATATTGCGGATCGCCGCGAGGCTTATGTATATAACACCCCGGCGCAGATCATGCGTTGGATATATACGCAGCCAGTGCTATTGGATCTAGGAGAGGAACCGAACATCGCCGGATGCTCACCTAGGCAGCGATCTCGAGTATGGCCCACTGCTGGTCTGAATTGTTGGGAAGCTGTGGCACATCTGCTCGGGGTTGCATTTCGTCATAGCTGGCCACTTGAATATCACATCTATGATGCGAGAATTGGACGATTGCGGCATGTATTTCCGGCGATTAGGCCGATCGGTTCAGATCACATACCGGAACCATTGGTCATACAGCCACCATTGAACGGCATTACGTCACTGTCGCTGCAAGCTGCGCAGGCTGAAGAGTGGTATAACAAGATGCTTGGCGCAGTGCATTTCGTCGGTGACAAAGTTCTCAGAGTCTTTAATGCTGGTGAATTAGCAGATAGTCTGGCTGACATGGAGGGTGACGAACTGCCAGATTGGGCAAGGACCGCCAAGCAGAAGGAAGCACGGGCATCCGCATTGCTCAAGCAGGCAGCGGCAGCTAGCAAGGCGGGCGAGAAACCAGAGAAGGAGGCAATCGAAGTAAAGAGCGATGAAGACGTAAAGCGGAGAATTGCCGCGTTAACGGAAGAGCTAGAAAAGCTAAAAACACAAGTTGATAAGGGGGCATCAAAATGAACAATATGTATCTGTTGCTCGCTCTGATGGGCGGTGGGGGGAACGTCTCCCCACAGTTCATCACGGCGATGCAAGATGCACAGAAGGACTCGTTCGAGCGCTGGAGCAAGCTGCTCAAGGCGCTTGGACTCATCATCACAACCGGCATCTTCTACTTGCGCGGCATGCCCGCCCCTGTGGACGCTTCCGGTGCGCCGGTCTTCACCAACGAAGCGCTGAGCAAGCAGATTCAAGCCAGCTTCCAAGAGGGCAAGCGGGAAGCGTTCTGGGTCGCACTGGTCAATAGCGTGGTCGACGCGGTGCTCGAGTTCATGCGTCCGTCCGCGATGCAGCAAGCGCTGATGACTTCGCTGCTGACGAAGGGTACGTCGACTACCACAGTGATCACTCAGCCTTCGCCAGCGCCGATCGGCACGATTCCGTCCCCGCCCATGACGACGCTGGTGCAGAGGACAGCCGGGCAAGTGCTGCGCCAAGGGAACTACGGCACGCCGACGGGCTTTGTGCGTGCTCAGTCTGTGTTTTTCAATCCCGCGACGGGCGAACTGGTTGTGGAGTGATCCATGCCGTCGCCAATCATCGAGGGATTGCGTCAACAGTTTTTCTCGTCACTCGGCATCCATGAAAACACGCCGATCGCTGACAGCGACGCTGCGAATCTGATTGACCAGTGGGAACAGTACCTGTACCAGCGCGCCTCCGGAGGCGGTCCTATGGTCGTGCAAACGCCAGGGTCAGCGCCGGGTCGCGGGTCGATCGTGCTGGCTCCGCCGGTCAATCAGGGTGGCGGCGGTAGCTTTCCCGGCGGCTCGTCGGGAGGTGGCAGCTTTCCCGTCGGGACGCGAATCAATGCACCAAACCAGGGCGGAGGGATTCGGTATACACCGCCCCCTGCCGCTAGGAAGTGAGGGCTTTCATGGCCATTTTTGAAGTCGATAACGTCGTGGTTGGGGGTGGCTCTGCCGGGAGCGGTGCCACCTGCCGGGTAAGTGACTGGACCCAGAACACGAGCTACTCGGACGGAGCGATCGTGCTCTTCAACGGCTCGCAGTACGTGGCCTGTGGAACCGTACCCGCTGGGCTGATTCCGCCGCTCGAGTACTACACGCCTCTTACACCCAGTCATCCGCGCTGGCAGCTCGCAGCTCGTGGCCGGTCGCTTCCGCAAGCGTACTCGGACAATCAAACCTACTACGCCGACCAAGTGGTGACGCATCTTGGCGGTGTGTTCATTCTCGACGCACCGACGGTCGCCGCAGGAACCCGGCCCAGTCGGGACAAGCGCTGGACTCGGCTGTCTGAGACTCTGACGGCGGCAGAGAGTGAGCAGATCGGAAGCGGCGACTTGACGAATTTTGCGCCGTCCGTCACTGCCGCAATCATCTCGAGCAGTGATGAGGTTGCGCGGGTGCGTCACCATCGGGTGCGGATGACGATCTCAAATGTGATTCCCAACGGCGCGCTGTATACCTGCAAGTTTCCGAAGGCAATCCCGTCAGAGGCCCGTCCGCAGCTCACGATCCAGCCCGAGGATCAGATGGGCTTCTACATGCTCCTGACGGCTACGGCGATCACCAGCGGCGGGCAGATCACCGGCTACGTCCTCAACAATCAGGGAGGGGCCGGCCCGTCGACCATTGAGTTTACGGTGTACGTGAAAGAACAGATCGATCAAGTCCATTCCAGCTAGACCACAGAGGAGAAACACCATGAGAGTCCTAGATCCACTCGACGGAAAAACGACCTACGATTCGGTACGGACCGTTGTGAAGCGGTACACCGCGCTGCTTGGCGCTGACGTGTTGGCTTGCATTCTCGATCAAGTCGGCGACCGTCCCAATCTGGCGAGCCCCGCCGCAGTCCTGACGATCGTTGGCACGGGCGCTGTGCAGAAGGCGGTACACGGCATCAAAGACGCCGACGGCAAGCCCGCCAAGCCGCGAGCCTGGATGATCCAGCGCTGGAAGGCTTGTACAGAGGTCGACATCCAAACCGTCGACGACACCAACGTCACCTGCGAGATCACCAACAAGGGCGAAGTGACGATCGCTCTGTTCCTGTAGGGGGCTACCTTGTCGACGCTGTTTGGGTTCCTGTTCCGTCTGCCCAGGGCGGTAGGCGTGCCGATTGCAGTGCTTGGCCTCGCGCTGCTGGCGCTGGTGCTCGGTCTGCTCATCGCAAGCCTACCTGTCCTGCTCTGCGTCCTGAGTGTTCGTAGACGGCTCACGGAGTCCAGACAGCGTCGACTGATTCTTGCTGCGCTGCAAACCAAGGGGGGTCTACATGCGTCGTAACGTCTGGCTCTTTGCGCAAGCGACTGTGGCTGTACCGCCGGTCTTGTCTATTGACATCGTCGGCAAGTGGCCGATCGACAAGATCCGCGAGATTGCCGATAAACAGATCAAGCTGGCCAAAGAGAGCTTTGAAATCGCGTCCAAAGTTGCATGGTATGAAGGTCTGTACGTTCGCTTTAAGAGCCATGATCGGTGGTCGCCTTATCTAGATAAGATCAAGGCCGCTGAGATGGCACTGAAGCAAGGCGACGTAGGCGTAACCGAGAGCGACAAGAAAAACGCCTATCTCGAAACGTGGACAAAAGCCCGTCTGGCGTCTGAGGCAATCCACAAAGAGTCTGAAATGGGGCCGACTACCTACGCAACTGTGGCAGTTGATATTTCAAAATCTGCGCAGGATCTCGCCAAGAAGGCCAAAGAAGAAATCAAGGACTTGGGAAGCGATCTGTCAAGCTCTGTCAAGTGGGGTTTGGCTATCGGTGCCGCGTTATTGATTGTAAGCCAGTCGAGGAAGCGGTGACACAATGGACAAGGGATTGCTCATCGCTGGCGGTCTGCTCGCTTTTGCATTATTGAGAAGTAGGAATGCAAGCGCTCCGGCAAGCGTAATGTCAAACCAGACCGGAGTATGGCAAGATGCCCGTCTAACTGAATATCACCCCGATGCACCACCAGACAAACAAAAGATGGAAGGCGGACCAAACGACAGAATGAAGCACCCTGTCGTTACTGTGCAAGAGCACTCGAGCGACAAAGCAAAATTTCCGTATGTGTCAGTAGCAGCCGACTTGGTGCTCGGTGGGGAGCGTGTAAAATACGGCACTCGCATCTATTTCTCATCATACCCTGATATTGTATTTCGCATTGTAGACACGGGTGGTCATTTCTTTGGGACTGGAAAGAAGATCAGAGAACCAGGCTTTGAGCCTTTCGATATTGCGACGAACTACGGTAGCAAGCTCGGTTTTAGTGGCAAGCATACAAAGTACAGACTCGACCGATCGGATACACTAACGTCAAATCCGTCTGTCCGAGTAGCGTAAGGGGGAAAGCATGGCACGAGTAAGAAAATTCAACGAACCAGGGGCCAAGGAAGATCGCATCCGCTGGAACAAGTCAGGCACACGCAAGTGGCTGACCGTCTACACGGTGATGGAGTACCACCCCAAATCCGAGGCCAAAGCGAGCGATCCCGACGAGAAACCAAAAGCCAGCAAAGCCAAGCCGAAGAAACCGAAGGCCAGCAAGCCCAAGCCGACGGCAAAGCCGAAGAAACCGAAGGCCACTAAGACCAAGTCCAGCAAGGCCAAGACCTAGCTTGACCGGACAAGCGCAGCTACTCCCAATCGGGCTTCTCGCCGTCTCCATACGCCAGCCATGCCCTCGGAACACTGAGTGACCTTGCGAGTTTTTCGACGGTATCTCCTCGCGGCTGCGTCAGACCCTTCTCGATCTGATTGATCGTCGAGGTTCCGACACCAGCACTCTCGGCAAGCTGAGTCATGGTCAAGCCTCGCTTATCCCGAGCGGTCTTCAGTCGTAGGCCGACTGACAGTGCGGCCAGTCTCCCCATCTCCAATTTCATGCGCAGGATCTAGCATACATCACGCGCGCGAACTGAATTGCTGTAAAAAGCAACGTTCATAGGCGTCGTGTGGTGACACATCTGCGCCGATTCATCGTCAGTGGTGTCGACTGCTTGCTTTCCGTCTCGTTATCGTCGGGAACGCTATTTCCTTGATATTTGCTTTTTAAAGCAATACTTTTTAAAGCAAATCAGAGGAGAAATGCGATGCGCAGCGACGAAAAACAGTCCTCAAAGCAGCCAAGAATCCACCTGGCAACCGTCGACGGTTCGACGGTATGCCGTCGCCAAGTGCCCGCCTCGCTAGTGGGTCAGTACTCGGAGAGTCTCGTCACTGCCGCTTCGCGTGTGCTGATAAGGCGTGCCGTCTACATCAATTCAAAACTCGTAAAGCGCAATGAGCGTTGCTCTGTGTGCTTTCGCAGACACGAAAGGGTGCTGTAATGAGCGATTACCCAACAATGGAGATTACGATCAAGCTACTGTTTACGCCTTGCGCGTCTGGCGTACAGTATCAAGTCACAAGCTCATGCTATACGAAGGTAAACAATGGCGAGGAGATCAGAGGCAAGTCCGGTCCGCTGCGCGCTTTTATGCACGCTGATGATGTCAAGTCGTGTGCAAAGAGTAACATTGACATATGGATAAAAGGCAACACGCACCATGTGTACTGCTGTGACGTGTCGAATGGGCTACGCATCTTTAACACGGTGTTTCGACGAGTTATGAAAGGTGAGCAATGAACGCCATAAGTGATCTATACACCGCACCACGTAGCAGCCTAAAGCGCAAGCTCTCACGCAAGAGAGCAGAGACGAAGGATGCAACGCAAGCCGACGAACCACAAGAGGCACCCAAGGTGCTAGGACCGTACGCGAACAAAGACAAGTGGCGACTCGTCGTCAAGAGTGGCGATAAGCGCAAGTCGCTGGTATTCGATACAGTCCAGCAAGCTGAGACGGCCAGAGACAACCTACTTGCCAGCTTCGACGACTCGGCAAAGCTGACAGTGGGTGATTTGCTTGCGCAGTTTATCGAGTATAAGCGACAGCGTGGCTGTCTAGATCGTTCGCTGCTTCATATGAAGCACATGATCATGCGCATCATTCCCAAGCTCGACAAACCTGCCCATATGTCACCAGAGAAGGCCGAAGCACTCTATCTGCTGGCAGTTGATAAGTATGCTGTGGCATCGCATGCAATCGCGCTGAGAGCAGTGAAGGCGATGTATCGCTTTGCGGTAAAAAAGAAGCTTGTCGCCAAGAATCCTTTTGATGATGTGCAGTCAATCGGCAGAGCGAACAAGGGGAAGCTACAGCTTAGGACCGATGAAGCGAAGCGACTAACCGACTATTTGACAGAGCGTGCATCGCTTGGTGAGTGGCGAGCGCTGGCACTGCTCACGCAGTTGTTTCTCGGCTTGCGTAGTAGTGAAGTGCTCAAGCTCAAAAAGCGCGATCTCGACTGCGACGCGAGCGTGATTGTGGTGGATGGGACCAAGACGAAGAACGCCAAGCGCCGGCTTGCCCTTGACGCACCGATCGTCAAGGAGTTGCTGCGCAGACGTGCGGCAAGCTTGAAGCCCGAAGCGCTGATTTTCTCTCTCGATGGCTCGACGGTCCTTGCAAATCCGTGTCTGCACAAGGCGCTGACGAAGTACTGCCATCAAGCCGAGTTGCCGGTCGTCTGCCCGCACTCGCTGCGCGGTCTGCACTCGTCGCTTGCGGTGCAGGCAGGGGCAAGCTCGAGCTACGTGGCGCAGTCGCTGGGGCATGGCTCGGACGAAGTGACGAAGCGGCACTACATCAGCGAGAGCGCGCTCGATGGAGCCCGCAGTGCTCGCGTCTGTGAAACGCTGCGAGGAACGCTAGACGACCTGATTACGACCCTCCTAGCGCTCTCTACAGCGCAGCGTGATCAAGTCTGCTCCGCCATCGGTTATCGTCGCTGACCTGCCTACACTCCCCCGTTCCCCAACCGTTTCCGCAAGTTTTGAAAATAGACTTTCTCGTCAGAGAAATTACTTAAATAGTTCTCGGTGGATCACGCCCTCGCCGTGGATGTAGCTGAGTGTCTCGCACAGGCGGCGGGTCCGACCGAGCACTTCGGGCAGCTCGTGCGGGTCGAGCGGTCGCCGATAGTCCGCCACCGAGATGGTCGCCTGCGCCGGGTCCGAGGGGTCGGACGATCCCAGCTCGGTGTCCATCACGCCCGTCTCGTCCAGCTGCGAGGACGACCGGCTGGCCGGCGGAACCACGGACGGGGTGTTGCGCTGCTCGGTGACCTGCTCCCAGGTTGCGCAGTCGAACAGGTCCATCGTGTACCAGGGCAGGCTGTGATGGACGCCATCGTCACGAATCCGCACCACGCCGGGGTGGGACAGGCGGCGCAGACGCTGGATCTCGCGGCGGATGCTCGACAGCAGCACTGGATTGGCCAGCCGCACCGTCTTCAGGGCCGCCTCTTCCCCCGAGTGCAGGTGCCGCGCGCGGAATACGACGCCCATGCCGCCTTTGCCGAGCGGGCTGAGGATCTCGTAGGGTCCGACGATGGAGCCGGGGGTGAAGGGGGTCAGTGGCTGACTGATACAGCTATTTTTTCATGTTGGGAGGGGGAAGCCTATCGGTTTCGGTCTTTGCGCGATTCAGTGGCGATGGGATGCCATACCGAAGCGCTGTGTATGGCATCCAGTGGCGATGGGATGCCATACCGAAGCGCTGTGTGGCCGGGCCGGCGCTAGCTGCGGATGCGGATGGAGACTTGGGCGGGGGTGGTCGGCTGGTCGTCGCGACACAGGCCGCTGGCTTTGGTCAGGCTGGGGACGACCTGATAGTCACCGGAGGGCAGGCCGGTGTGCTCGTAGGGGATGAAGTCGGTTACGGCGCCGCTCGGGTCGCTGGGCTCGGTGACGTACAAGATCAGCGGCTGGCCGGATTTTTCGATGCGGACTTGGACGCGGACTCCTTGGGCGGGCTGGCCGGACAGCTCGATGCGGTAGCGGAAGCGCACTCCGGTCAGGCCGGCGTCAAAGCGGTAGTTTTCATCGATGCCGAGGGTGCTGACAAACGGGGTGCGGCCCGGAACACAGCGACACGAGCCGATGGCGAGGCGGGTGCAGCTCGCGGTGCAGCCGGGAGCGCCACCGAGCACGCCGTCGTAGCCCAGCTCATCGCAGGTGGTGCCATCGGTGCTGGTGCCGTCACAGATCTCGCTCTGGCGGTCGCGGCGACCATCGCCACAGCGGCTGCGTGGACTGCCTTGGGCGAGTGCGCGGGCGGCATCGATGAGGCCGCTACCATATAAGTCGTCCCGACCGGGGGCGCCGAGGTCGATGGCACTCTCGCTGAGCAGCTGACGCAGGGCGACGTTGCTGTACGACTTGTCTGCCGACCACAGGAGCGCCGCCACGCCCGATACCACCGGAGCCGCCATGCTGGTGCCATCCAGCGCCGCATAGTCACTGGGTCCAGACTGGGCTGCGAGCGACAGTCCGCCTTGCTGGGCACGCTCGACCAGCGCTTCGCCATCGCCTGCGGCCAGCGTCAAGACTGGAATCGGCTGTCCGCCGCCGATGCTGATGCTCTCGGGCAATGCGCCGGCCAAGTCGGGGTCGCCGTAGCGGTGGTTGTACAGGACAACGCCGACCGCACCCCCTTGGCGAGCCTGGCGGAGCTTGTCGTAAAAGGGAATCGCGGACTCTCCTGGGGCGGCGGGACCACGCTGGATGAGCGCGACTTTTCCCACCGGGCGGCACACGTCGATGTCGCGGGGACTGCCGTAGCCGCAGCTTACGACCGCAGTCGGTGGCAAAGCGGAGCCAGAGCTGCCGTCGGGCATCGCGACTTCCACACGTACGGGGTGGCCGGCATCGACAAAGGAAGCACGGACCTCGCGCTGGCCCCGTCCGACTGGCACGGTGGAATAGACTCCGACCCCGGGTGCGACCAGCCCGACTGCCGAGCCCGTACCCGAAAAGTCCGCGAGCGCAGACCACTTATCGACGGCACCCACTGTCAAGCACTCGGGATAGGCGCCGGGATAGCTGGCCTGGGCTGTGGCAATGCCGCCGTGCCGAGCATCTTCGCTGTTTCCAGAAGCTGCCACGATGAGCACGCCGGACTGATAGGCCTTGCGAATGGCGGTGTGTTCGGCGTCGCTGTCACTGCCGCCGCCGAGGCTCATGTTGATGATGCGGCAGCCGTCGGCGAGTGCCGCGTCAAGTGCGGCGATGATGTCGGCATCGCTGGCGACCGGGCTGCCACTTCGGATGCGGAAGACCTGATACATGCGCACGGTGGCGAGCGGGGCAATGCCGACACTGCCCACTCCGTTGCGAGCAGCGGCGACAATTCCGGCGACATGGGTCCCGTGAGCACTTACGTCGCGGTAATCGGGGCTGCGGCCAGCGAAGTTGTAGCCACCGTCAAGCTTGCTGGGCCGGTCCGGATGTCGCGAGTCGGGGCCGCTGTCATAGCCGGTGTCAATCACGCACACCGAGACGCCCTCGCCTTGGCTTTGTGGCCAGACCAAGTCGGCGCCGACCAGGGTGACCTGCCAGCTGTTCAGAAGCTCGTCGCGCAGTGGCTTGCTTGGTGGAGTTCCGCAGTCGAGGCTACAGGTGCTGCTGCGCCGGTTGGTGGCTGCTTCGTCGCCATCGCACAAGCCATCGCCGCAGCGGACAGTGACGGGAAAGCGCAGGACGGCTGGCGCGACGCGCAAGGCGGGAAAGTCGTGCTGAAGGGCGGTCACTGCGGCCAGGCTGCCGTGAACGCTCAAGCTGCCGGACAGGCCGACCCGCTCGCTAAACTCCTGTTCGACCAGGATGCCCAGCTGCGTGAGCCGCTTGTGCAGGCTGGCGCGCTCGGCTGATCCGCTGACGCCCTCTCGCAACGGAAGGGACAGCACAAAGTGATCGGGAAGGACCTGGCGGACCGGCATGGCCACCTGCGGCGCGCGATCCTCGACCGCACAGGCCCAAAGTCCCAGCACCGCGAGCCCCACGCCCCCCAAGCGACGACGCTGCCAAGCACAGCCGGACTCTTTCACCATGGGTCGGTTTTATCATGGATGCTACTATCCTCGCTCTCAGTCCATGCTAGAGCCCGTCGCCCGCAACAAGCTTAGCTTTCGTGTCGCCGGCCTGTTTCAGGACGGACGCGGCGTGGTGGTGGGCCAGACGGCGGTGGTGGTGCTGCTGAGCATCGAGCGGGTGATGTCGCTGCTGCGCCTGCTGAGTGAGGAGCTGTCGCTCGACGACCTGCTGCCGTCCCTGCGAATCGAGGTCGTTCACAACCCGCTGTCGGCGTCGTCGTATCTGCTCAGCTTCCAGTCGAGCGACTCGCTGCTGCTGGATCGGGCGGCGCGGCTGGCTCGCCTGGTCGGAGCGCAGCTGTGTGTCGGGGCGGGTCAGCACTTTGTGGCGTACCGCGATGAGCACGCTCCGCTGGGATACGACGTGCGGCAGCCGCTGACCGAGCCGGGGGACCTGGCGCTGTACACGCCGACGTTTGCCCAGCCGTATCGGCGGGTGCGGGAAGTCCGGCTGTCCCAGCTGCTCGGACAGCTACAGCTGCTGCCACTTCCTGGCGGGCTGCGGGCGCAGCTCTGTCCGCCTGAAGTGGACGGATATGCGGAGCGAGCGGTCACTCCGACGGGACAAGCCGAGACGTTTCTGACCTGTGGCCGGGGTCTGCTCGACCGCTTGCTGCGCTATCTGTGGCAGCTGGGAGTGAGCGGGGAGCTGCTGATTCCCGATCCGCTGCCGGCGCCGGCAGGACCGGTGGGGGAGAAGCTCCAGACGACGCCGCTGTTGCGACTGACGGCGGCTCCGGTGGCGCTGCTGCTGCGCCTCGCTAGCTTGCCGTCGGTGCGGCTGCTGCGCCTGGAAGGGAACAACTTTCTTATCGAGCTGGGCTATACGCATCCGCTGCGGCTGTCGTCGTTTTCCAGCCTGTTTCCGCACCAAGATCTGTTCGTGTTTTTGGGTCAAAGGCGGGGGCCGCTGCGCGCTCGCAGTCCGAGCCGAGTGCCGCTGAGTCGGTTGCTGACCCCCGTGCTGGTTACAGAGGATGGCTCGCCAGAGGGCGGGCTGAGTACGCCGCTTCTGCCTCGGCTGCTGACGACGGCGACCCCGACTGCGCCGCCACTGCGACTCTCGCTGCGGCTGTCTCACAAGCCCCGGGTGGGCAGTCAAGTGCCCCCGACCGCGACGCTGATTCCGTGGTCACGCCTGCCCACGCTGCAGCGACTTCTCGGCGTGCTGTCGGGGGATGCGCTGTGGGCGCTGCGGGCGATCGGTCTGCCGGTCGGACTGCTGGTGTTTGGCGGCGAGGCGGTGCAGCACCTTGTGTCCGGGGACCTGCTCGATGAGCCGGCGAGCCTCCTCTTCGTGCCGCGTTGCTATCAGCTGTTGCCGCAGCTCCCGCCGGCGCAGCTGCGCGCCTTGCTCGGCCAGAGTGATGATCAGCTGCTGGTATTTGTGCCCGGTGAGACGCAGCCGCTGGCGCTCCCCAAGTCGCTGGCGGTGCCGCTGTCGATGCGGCTCCTGTACGTGCTGGCCGCCAAACATCCGCAGACGCCGCTTGAGCCGGTGGTGGTCCCAGAGCCCGCCGCCGCGCTGGTCAGTGAGCCGCTGTCGTTCTTCTCGATGGTGCCGCTGTGGGGCCTGTCGGGGGACCCGGAGGGATCGTGAAAGACCTCGACTGGGCGGCGGCGTTTCTGGGTCGGTTTGCGATTCCGCTGTGCTCGGGGGGAATGGTGTCACTGGGCGTGCCGCTGCTGCAAAAAGGAACCGACCGACTGCTGCGAGCGGTGCCGGCGGGCCTGGATGACACGACGCTGGGAGTGGCGCTGGCGGTGGCGAGGCAAAGGCCCCTGCGCGAGCTGGGAATCTACGCGGACAAGCCGCTGCTGGCGACCGATCCAAGCGCGCTGCGGCTGCTGGCGGGACTGCATGACGCGCTGTTCCTGATCCATCCGCGTGGTCGCGAGCTTGCACCCAGCCGTCGCGCCGGTCTGCTGCAGCAGGTCCGCAAGCAGCTGGTGACGGCGGCGGAGTCACTGCCCGAGCTGCGTCAAAAAGGGGAGCAAGAGCGCTCGCTGTGGTCGCTGCTGCTCGGTCGCTACAGCTTGCTGGCGGGTCTGTGGACGCTGCGGCCCGCGCGCACCCAAGCGGACAAGGCGGAGCCGTATTCGCTGGAACACGAGGTGTTAGAGGTCGCTTTGCAGGGAATCCAGCAGCCGCTGGTGCGGTATCTCGGACTGGCTTGCCCGCTGGCGCTGCTGCTCCGGCCCCCACCGGGACCGCTTCGGCTGATCGAGCTGCTGCCTTGGCTGGCACTGCCGAAAGTGACCCGCCTGTTTGTGACTGCGCAGCTTCGCCATGGCACGGCGCAGGCTCTGGCGCGGCTCGGGGAAGCGCTGCTGCACGTCTTCGATACGGCGCGGCCTTCTCAGGAGAGTCCGACGACCCAGCAGCTGTGGCTCCTGCTCGGCGTACACAGCCTGCTGCACCTGCGAACGGCGATTTCCGAAGGTCTGCCGCCGGTCCAGCCGAGTCAAAGCGACGAGCCTCTGTCCGACTCGCTGGCGCTGTATGCAATGGTGTGTCGTCACTGGCCGTGGCTGGCGACGCCGCCCGATGTGCAGACTGACCAGCGCCTGTCCCAGCAGCTCCTCCGCTACCAAGCAGCCTGTGCCGAGCTGGGCGGGCGCGAGCGACAGCAACTTCTCCACTCGCGCTGCCTGCAGGCGCTGAGCCGCTGACTTTCGATGGATATGCCCATGACGACGAGCGAAACCACCCTGTCCAAACTGCCGGCGCTGTTGCAAGAGCTTGGCCGCCGGCTCGGTCGCGAGTTCTTGGCCAAAGACGAGATCATCCGGCTGCTGCTGATCTCGGTGGTGGCGGGAGAGCACATGCTGATCGTCGGGCCGCCGGGAACCGCCAAGAGCGCGCTGGTGCGGACGCTGGCCCAGAAGCTGGATGCCCGCTACTTCGAGTATCTGCTGACGCGCTTTTCGGAGCCGAACGAGCTGCTCGGGCCGGTCGATATCCAGGCGTTTCGCGAAGGCACGTTCCGGCGCCGCACCGAGCACATGCTGCCCGAAGCGGAGCTTGCCTTTCTCGATGAGATCTTCAAGGCCAGCTCGGCGATCTTGAACAGCCTGCTCGGACTGCTGAATGAACGGCGGGTGCAGATTGGCGCCGAGCGTATTGATGTTCCCCTGCTCGCGCTGTTTGCGGCCAGCAACGAGGTGCCATCCGATGACAGCTTGGCGGCGCTGCTCGACCGCTTCCTGCTCCGCGTCCGCTCCCACAACCTGGAAGGCTTTCACTTTCAGCAGCTGGTGAAGTTTGGACTGCAGCATGAAAAGAAGCTGCTCGATGGCGCGTCGGGCTTGGTCCAGACAACACCCGCGCCGCTGCTGTCCGCCAAAGACATCCTGCTCTTGCGCCGCGAGCTGGCGACCCGACTCCAGTTTTCCGATGAGTTTTTGAGCGAGTACAAGTCGCTGGTGGCACAGATTCGCTCGGAAGGAATCTTTGTGTCGGACCGGCGGCTCATCAAGCTGCTGAAGCTGTGCGCGGCGTCGGCGCTGCTCGATGGCCGACCGCAGGCGGATGTCAGCGACCTGTTTGTGCTCAAGCACACCTGGAACTCGGTCGAGCAGGCCGAGATCCTGGCCGGAGTCGTCGATCCGCTGCTGCGCAGACATCGCCTAGCGACCGATCAGCCGAGCCGCCGCGATGCCCAAGGTCTGGCCGCGATGCTGGAAGAGCTGGCGACGCTGCGCCTGGGACTTCAGCGAGCCGGAGAGCTGTCCGATGTGCAGCTGTTTGCCAAGCTGCGCACCCTGGGAGAGCTGCGGGCCGCGCTCCAGCTACACAGCAGTGATGAGAGCCAGCGCGCCGTAAGAGACATTGATGCGCTGCTCGATAGCCTGGTCAGTGGCGCCCCGCTCGGGGGCTAACCCAAAGGAACCCTCATGACGAGCCCACGCACCCACTTTACGACCTGCAACCTCTGCGAAGCGATGTGCGGCCTGTCGGTCACGGTCGATGGCGGCAAGATCACCGACATCCGAGGTGATCACGACGACACCTTCTCCGCCGGCCACATCTGTCCCAAGGCCCTGGGTCTGCGCGAGATCTACGAGGATCCCGACCGCCTGCGACAGCCGCAGCGCCGCACCAAAAACGGCTTCGTTCCGATCAGCTGGGACGAGGCGCTCTCCGAAGTGGCCAGCAAGCTCAGCGCCATTCGCAGCCAGTACGGTCGCAACGCCATCGGCATCTACGCCGGCAATCCCACCGTCCACAACCTGCAAGCGCTGCTGGGCTACGCCGGCTTTCTGCGCGCGGTCGGGACCAAGAATCGCTTTGATGCCAACTCGCAAGATGCCAATCCGCGCCTGCTGACCAGCCTGCTGCTGTACGGGGAGCAGACGGTGATTCCGGTGCCGGACATTGACCGCACCAGCTACATGCTGATGCTCGGCGCCAACCCTGCGGCATCGGGTGGCAGCTTGATGACGATGGGCGATGTCAAAAACCGCGTGCGCGGGGTCAAAGCTCGGGGCGGCAAGCTGGTCCTCATCGATCCGCGCCGCAGCGAAACCAGTGAGTGGGCGAGCGAGCATCACTTCATAAGGCCCGGTGGCGATGCGGCGCTGCTGCTGGCCATTCTTCACGTGCTAATCGCGGAACAGAAAGTCCGCTGGGCGGACGTGCGGCGGCGTTCCCATGGCAGCGAGCGGATCGAGTCCCTGGCCCGCGACTTTGCCCCAGCCGACGTAGCGCCCGCGATTGGCATCCCTGCCGAGACGATTGTCCGCATCGCCCGCGAGTTTGCCGCCGCGCCCAGTGCCGTGGCCTACGGTCGAATCGGAGTCTGTCAGCAAGAGCTTGGCACCACCACCAGCTGGCTGATTGATGTCCTGAATCTTTTGACCGGCAACTTGGATCGCGAGGGCGGCGCGATGTTTCCCCAGCCGGCGTTTGACCTTGGCACGCTCAGTCGCAAGGTCGTCAACAACCATCACGGGCGCTGGCGGTCACGGGTGCGCGGACTTCCCGAAGTCGGCGGCAACCTGCCCGCCGCCGTCATGGCCGAGGAGATGGAAACCCCCGGCCCCGGTCAGATTCGCGGCTTCGTCAGCGTCTTGGGCAACCCGGTGGCCTCTGTTCCCAACAGTGCGCGCCTTGATCGAGCCCTGGCCGGCCTCGAGTTCATGGTGTCGCTCGACTTCTACATCAACGAGACTTCTCGCCACGCCCACATCATCCTGCCCGGCAGTCACGCGCTCGAGCGCTCGCAGTACGATGTCGTGTTTCACGCGCTGCAGGTTCGCAACACCACCAAGTACTCGCTGCCGGTGCTGCCGCCCGCGCCGGACAGCCGGACCGACTGGGACATTCTCTACGACCTGTCGATGCGGCTCGGGGGGGTGCGGGTCGGGCTGCCGCTCCTCGACAAAGCGCTGCAGCTGGCCCATCGCGTCGGACTGCGGCCCACCCCCGACCTCATCGTCGATCTGGCGGTTCGCACCGGCAAGTACGGCGACAAGCTCCTGCCCGGTCGTGAAGGACTCAGCCTCCGCAAGCTCAAGGAAGCGCCGCACGGAATCGACCTGGGACCGCTACAGCCGTGTCTGCAAGAGCGCATCCGCACCCAAGACGGACAGATTCAGCTCGCGCCGCCGATCCTGGTCGATGACGTGGCGCGGGTGAAGACCTGGCTGACGAAGGCGCAGGCGAATGCCCAGCAGGCGGACGCGGGTCTTGTGCTGATTGGTCGGCGGCAGCTCCGCACCAACAACTCGTGGATGCACAACTGTCCTTCGCTGACCAAAGGCCCGGACCGCTCGGCCCTGCTGATGAACCCCCACGATGCCAGCCGCCTCTCGCTGCAAACCGGACAGCACGTCCAGGTCGAGAGTCGCGTCGGCACAGTCACGGTCAAGCTGTCAGTCACAGACGAGGTCATGCCCGGCGTGGTGTCGCTGCCCCACGGCTTCGGACATCAGCAAGCGGCGGCCACCCTGCGAGTCGCCGGCCCCCTCCCCGGAGCCAACGTCAACCTCCTGACCGATGATCTGGTGCTCGATCCCTTGTCTGGAACCGCCAGCCTGCACGGCGTCCCGGTTCGCGTCACTCCGGCCCCGACTCCTTCCCACTCCCAGCCTGCGAGCCCCACGCCATGACCGAGCCCGTGCGCATCATCGGCAGCTTTCTGTCCCCCTTTGTTCGCAAGGTCTTGGTGTGTCTCGACCTCAAAGGGATTCCGTATCAGATCGATCCGCTGATTCCGTTCTTCGGGGATGACCGCTTCTCGCAGCTGAGCCCGCTGCGCCGCGTGCCGGTGCTGATCGATGATCTGGTGACGCTGTGTGACTCCTCGGTGATCTGTCAGTACCTGGAGGATCGCTACCCGACCCCGCCGCTCTATCCGCGCCACATCGTGCAGCGGGCGGCGGCGCGCTGGCTGGAAGAGTTTTCCGATACCCGCATGGCCGAGGTCGTGATCTGGCGGGTCTTCAACCAAGTGGCGATTGGCCCGGCGG
Organism: Myxococcales bacterium; assembly: GCA_016794465.1. Taxonomy (GTDB): domain Bacteria; phylum Myxococcota_A; class Polyangia; order Palsa-1104; family JAEUJZ01; genus JAEUKA01. Next base: position 48,546 of record JAEUKA010000013.1, read on the forward strand.
TGTGGGGCGACTCGACCAACCAGGATGTGCTGCGGCGCGCGCTCGATCAGGAGTTCCCGAGCATCCTCGACTATCTGGAGAGCCAGCTACCCAGCACCGGCTTCGCCTGCGGAGAGCTGTCGATTGCCGACCTGTCCCTCGGGGCGATGTTCCGAAACGTCGCGCTGTCGCGAGTCCCTATCGACGACAGCCGCTGGCCCAAGACCGTTGCGTACCTGGGCCGCGTCCTCGCCCTCGACTGCTTCACCAAGCTCGTGCCGATCGAAAACCGCCTCATCCGCACCGCCCCCCGCCAGCACCGCGCCGCCCTCGCCGACCTAAAAGTCCCCCTCACCCCCGAAACCCTCGCCACCGAGTCCCCCCGCAAGGGCGTCATGAACACGTAGACCGGCTGCTCTGTAGTCGCCAGCGCGGGATTTGGCTCTGGATTCCTGAAGGTTTGGGGTTGTGGTAGCTTTCGCCTCGATGTCCAAGCCCGAGCGCCCCAATCCGTCGCAGTCAGTGGCCTTGACCCGCCCGCCCGCTTCCGCTGAGCACCTAATACCGGTTGTGGGGGCGGGCATCGCACGGGGGAATGAGCTTGCCACCGGCCCGGCGCAGGTTCAGGTTGCCGAAACGGTCGAGCAGGTGATGCTGACCTGTCGCCACGATGATCCGCTTCAGGCAGATGATGTCCGCTACCAAGACCTGACGCGGGGACGGGGCGATCGATCGGCGGAGAAGTTGCTGTGGCGACTTCAGAGGAAGCAGGCTGGCATATCGGAGCACCTCCTCTTTGCGAGTCATCGCGGTGCCGGCAAGACGACCGAGCTACATCGGCTGACCCAGAGCCTCGAAGCGCGCTATGCGTCGCTGTACATCGAAGCCAATGTCGCAATGGACTCCCACCGCATCGAGATCGAAGACGTGCTGCTCATCCTGGCGCGACGGATCGAACAGTGGCTGCGGGAGAGAGGGACTCCGATCGATGCGGGGCTCCTCAAGCAGGTGGAGAGCTGGTTTTTTGAAGCCATTGGCACCACGTCGTGGGGCAAGGACTGGTCAGTGGACGTGGCGAGTGGGTTGAAGGTGGAAGCGGGGCTGCCGCTGCTGGCCAAGCTGCTTGCGAGCATTACCAGCCTGATCAAAGTGGAGAGCAAGCACCGCGAGGAAGTGAAAGCTGTCTTTAAGAAGTTCCCAGGGACGCTGCTCGAGAGCGTCAATGCGCTGCTGGATGCGGCCAAGGACATCCTGGCAAAAGAAAACCAAGAGCTGCTGATCATCATTGACAACCTGGATCGCTACGACCCGGAAGTGATTGATAAGCTGCTCCTTGGCAACGGCGACCGCATTCGCGCCCTGCGCTGCAACTTGATCCTGACCCCGCCGATCAGCTTGATCTACCAGCCGCACAGTGAGCCGCTCAGCTCATACTTCCCGTGCCAGGTCATGAACACGGTCCGGCTCCGGCGACCGGAGCAGCCCTACCCGGCCTTTGATGGCAGTGGTCGTGACGTGCTGCTGGATGCGCTGCGCCTGCGCATCAATCTGTCGACACTCATGCCGGATTCTGCCGTGCAAGACCGCTTGGTGATGGCTTCGGGTGGGGGAATCCGTGAGCTGCTGTCTTTGCTGAGCGATGCTTGCTTCTACGCGGCAGAGTCTAACCGCTTCAGCCTGGACGCCATCGAGAAGGCCATTCAAGAGCGCAAGGCGCTGATGCGCGACACCATCAATGCGGAGGGGCTGGCCCCAACGCTGGCGCGGATTGCTCGCGACAAGCAGCTGTTTGAAGAGCCCAAGTGTCGGCGGGTGCTCTACCTGCGCTATGTCTTCAAGTACAACGGTGACGGCTGGTACGACATCCACCCGCTGATTGCAGAGCTACCGGAGTTTCAACGTGCCTTCCAGCAGCTCTCCCTCGTCACCTGATGTGCTCGCGCCGCCAGACCGGCAAGCGCTGCTGCGGTTTGTGACCTGGAACCTCGACCGGGGCTTCCGCATGGCGGTGGTCGAGGCCGAGAGTCACGCCGAGCGCGAGCAGATCCTGGCGCCTCTTCTGCCGCTGGTCGGTCCGCGCGTGCTGCAGGTCGATCTGGCCCAGCTCGAAGGCCACAACCTGTGGCACGAGCTGCTGACGCTCTATCAGGAGAGCGCGCCGCGCCTGATCGTCCTGTCCGGGGTGGTGAGCGGCACCGAGCACGACTACATGCGGCAGCTCAACGTCCAGCGCGATCTGTTCACCCGCGACATGAAGGTGCCCTGGATCGTGCTGCTCCATCCCGCCCAGCGAGTGCCGCTGCTGACCATCGCGCCGGACTTTAGCGACTACGTGGTGCTGTGGATTCGCAAAGAGCAGTCCGCGCCCACCGAGGGTCGGAATGCGCCTCTTGAGCCACCGCCCGAGCTCCCGTCTGCGCCGCTGCCGGATGGTGTGCATCCATTCCTTGCGCTGGCAGGGTTCTTGGTTACGGCCAAGCAGTTCGATCAAGCCGAAGATCTGCTCAGTCAGTTTGATTTGCTGCCAGATCCTCCTGGGAGTGCCAAGTTCCTGCGCCGGATCTTGGGGGCACGACTGGCCATTGGCAAAGGTCAGCTCCATTCCGCTGAAAATATGTTGCTTTCTTGCCGGGCAGATCTGGTGGCTGCAACGTCCGGCGCGCCCACTGACAACTTGTACGGGCTAGAGGTAAGCCTGGGTCAGGTGTTGATGCAACAAGGCCGGTATTCTGACGCCACCAGCGCGTTTGTTCGAGCTGCAGACCTGGCGGCGCAAGTATTCGGAGACGAAAGTACGCTCTGCTGTATTCCGTTGACTCAGCTCGCCCAGGCTCTGTGGGTCCAAGGCAAGTTTGCCGATGCCGATGAGCAGCTCCAGCGGTGCTTGGAGCTATATGAAAAAAACCCAGATCATGTTCCGCCGGTGGTGACAGCATCTCTACGGCAAGGGGCGATGCATCTTTTCACGCAGGGACAGTATGCCGAGGCAGAGACGCTGCTTCGGCATATGATCGCTGCTGACTCCAAGGCTGGAAAACCAGACAGTGAAGGTTCGACTGTGCTGGAGTCCATGCTTGGCGCCGTATTGCGAGAGCAAGGGAAGTATGCAGAGGCCGCGGACTTGCTGCGGCGGAGCTTGACCAGAAGCGAGCGCCGCTTTGGCATACATGACCCAAGAACCGATCCCAACAGAATCGCGTTAGCGGGCATTCTTCAGGATCAAGGAAAGGATCTTGAGGCCGAGGAGCTGCTTCGGAGCTGCGTGGTGTTGCAGGAAGAGTACTCGGGACCAAAACACATAAACTACGCGATGGCCCTCCACGGCTTGGCAAGGAACCTATATCGCCAACGGAAGCACGTCGAAGCGGAGGCGCTCATGATGCGCTGTCTTGAGCTCACGGCGCAGACCTTGGGAACTGCTCACCCCATCTATTCATGGATGCTATCGAGCCTCGCCATGATTCGGTTGGAGCTCGGGAGAGCCGAGTCAGCCGAGACATTGGCCCAGCAGGCGATTGAAATCCTCGAAAAGGTCCATGGCCCGAGTCATCCCACCATGGGTCATAGGCTCTACGAGCTGGCCTTGATCCAGCACAACATGGGCCAGCCGCAGGCGTGGCAGACGGCGCAGCGGGCGGTGGACGTGCTCACGCAGAGCTTGGGCCAAGAGCATCCGATCACCCAGCGGGCGGTGAAGCTGCTTGGTGAGCTACCTGGCCCACAAGGCGCACCGCTCCTCGCCGCCGGGTAAGCCCCGCCAGCACCGCAAGGGCGTCATGCACATCTAGGCCGGCTGCTCTGCCCGGTCCCACTCGGCGCGCTGCCACTCCAAACGCTTGGGAGCGGCACCTCAACGCCCCGAAGTGCCATGCACAACGCTTGGGAGCGGCACCTCAACGCCCCCAAGTGCCATGCAGAAGGCTTGGGATGCACACTTCTGCGCCCCCGCAAGGGCGTGATCACCGAACAGTTCCAGTGGTTACCGTCGAGCGGGAGGAACCACAACTGGGTGAACGTCTCCCGTCAGTGGATCGAAGTCGATGACCGTGGGCGCGCGCTCGCACTCCCACGTCGTCACGTTGGCGAAGGTCGTCCGGCCCTGCTGCCACAGACCGCCATCTTGATGGATGTGTCCGAACAGGTGCAGGCGTGGCACCACCTGCAGGACGCGTGCGCGCAGCTCCTCGCAGCCTGAGCGGTCGTGCCCGATGTAGCCGTCGGCTCGACAGCGATCCCCGATGCCGGCTGGCGGACTGTGAGTGACGAGGACATCGACGCCATCGGGAATCAATGCCCAGCGCGCCGCGAGCGCAGACCCCCGAGGCAAGTTCCACGCCCAGTCGTTGTACTCCGGCTGCCACGGGCTCCCCCAGAACCGAACTCCTTCAATCGTCGCCGCAGAGTCTTGAAGATAGACCACCTCCCCGCCAAGGAGGGCGCGCGCTTCCTCGGGCGCTTGCACGAAGGCCCAGTCATGGTTGCCCGAAATGATCACCTTGTGGCGGTGCGGCAGAGACGAGATCCACTGCGCTGCGGCGGCGAGTTCTTCCAGCTCTCCGCTGCGGCACAGGTCGCCGGCGTGGACGAAGATGTCCCCATGAGGAACCGTCAGCTCATCGTGAAAAAGGTGTGTGTCTGCGACTGCCACGATGCGCATGTGCTCTCCGTCGTCCCCAGGCTTGTTACTCAGACGGCTGGTTTCATCGTGGACTCAGGGTAGCAGTACGGCATCATCCACCACTTGAGTTTGCTTGGTTCGTCGGCGGAGTCCTAGTCCCAACAGCCAGAGCGTGGCCAGGATGGCGATGCGAGGCGTCGTCGTGGCCTGGGCCGGTCTTGCCATCGCACAGCTGACCGCAGACTCTGTCGGCAGCTCGGGCGCGACTGGCTGCATCCGTTCGGCCTGAACCTGGACCATGCGCGCGCGGGCGCCTCGGACAGCCCCGGTGACCACCAGCAGCAGCGAGTCGCCGGGGGCAAGGGTCAGCGTGACTCCTTCTGCCACCTCGTGCAGGGCCGAGACTTCGCCGGAAGCTGGCCACACCGCTGCCGCTGCCACCGGAACAGGGCTGGCCGGGTCCGTCACGGTCACTCGAATCGGCGCCTCTTCGGTCAGCGCGGGCCGCAGTCGCAGATAGCGCGCCGACAGTCCGTTCACCTCGACAGAGGTCGTCAGCGGCAGCGTCGTCAGCTCCGGCTCCAGCTTGATGCTCGGATACTCCGCTGCCCGCTGATAGCCCCGGCCAGGACGCGCGCGCTCGGCGGTCAGCAGGTTCCAGCGCGTGAACTCGGTAAACGCCGTCGCGAGGCTGCTGCCATGGCGCTTCCGCAGCTCGGCATCGAGCACATCCAAGAACAGCGGCACTTCTCCCGATGGCGACGGCCCCGGCGCTTGCTCGCAGCCTTCCCAGACCTGACGAATCAGCGGCGGACCGAACCGCTCGGACAGATACTCGACGAACGCCGCCGTGCCATAGGCATACGCCACCGCCGGTCCCGAGCCTTGGCTCTTGTCAAACGGTCGCTCCGGCTCGCGAAACAGCGCTGGCAGAAAGCCCAGGTAGTCCTTCCACGTGCCGGGACTGTTTGGGAACACCTGCAGCTCGTTCCAGACCGCGCTGCCTTCGCTGAAGGTGCGCCACTGCCCAGCACTGTAGGCGTCTTGGATGCTGTGGAATAGCTCGTGGCTGGTGAGCACGCGGATGCCGTCAAGCTCGCTTGGGTAGTGGCTGCCTTTGTAGCTGGGGTTCATCACGAAGTAACCGGCGCAGCGGCCCGGACTTTGGCCATCGCTGCCATCGGTGCAAGCCTCGGTGACCCGGTAGCCATCGCTGCCTTTGCCGGCCCAGCGCAGATAGATGTCGAACCGGCCGTCGCCGCCGTAGTCGGGTCGATCGTGATAGCGGCTGTCATCGAGCGGAGGGCGGAAGCCGCGAGCCGTGACGGTGCTCTGGTAGGTTTCCTCGGCGGCAGTACCAACCTGCGCGACAAAGTCCGGAACGCCGTCGGCGGGTGAGACATCGGTCAGATCGACGGCATTCTCGCCGCTGGTGACGTAGTAGACGCGGAAGTGGCCGCCGGGCGGATCGTAGACCTGAGCAGGGATGCCGAAGCCGTTGTTGTTCCAGCCAGTGCCGTCGGTGGGTCGGATCTGCTGGCGCTGCACTGCCACGCGCTCACCGAGTAGCTCTGCCCCCGCTGTCCCCGCTTCCCCTGCTTCCATAGGCCCGCAGCCGACCGTAAGCGCCAGCGAGAGCACCGCCACCCCACGCACCGCCGCCGCACATCTCATGGCAGATAGCTCCAGCTGAGGCTGTAGTTGGCGCTGGTGGTGCCTTTGTAATAGCTCGTGATCTGGACCTTGATGTGGCCCTGACCATCGCGGCGCTTGAGCACCAGGACTTCCTTTTTGGGGACAATTCGGCTGGTGCCGCTCTCGTAGTCGTACCAGTCGCTGAGCGCCGTGCCGAGTCCACCAATCGGATCGGCTGCGAACACGCACTTGGCATCGAAGTAGTCGTCGGCTTCGTATGGTCCGGCTGGCGCCATCGTGACCTCGCCCAGGTTCTTGCCCGGCACGCGCGCCACCGTCACGCCCGCCGGTCCCGAGTCGCCGCTGTTGAGCTTGATCTGCCAGCGCTTGAGCCCGAGGTCCCAGCCTTGGCTTACGTCCGCCTGTACATCGGTGAGCTCGACCTTTTTGCGCGCGATGAGATCGATGTACACAAACGGGTTTTCCCCGTACTTCATTGAGCCGCCCGCCGTCGCGTCGATCTCGGCGGTGTAGACATTCGGATCGGTGGGCAGTGGCATGATGGTGACGGCGCCAGTGGCCACTTTGTCGATGGCGCGCACGTCGTACGGCAGCTCGCAGCGGGCCGGGGCCTGATCGGGCGGTGTCGCGGTGGTCAGGTCTTTGGGAGCAGCGGCATCGACGACCGGCGGCTCGAACTCAGCATCGGGAACAGGACATCCTGAAAGCGCGAGCACAGCCACCAAGACACCGGGCCAGCTACTGGGACAGACACCAGCACGGAAGGCGGAAACAGCAGGTCGATTGGACACGGATCGGCTCCTTTTGCGCGGACGGTTACGACCAGGGTGATGTAGCGCAACCTCCCACCGCGTTGCCAGACGGAACTTGGTCGGGGGCGTTACTTCGGCAGCTGCTCGCGACAGTCACACGGAGCCAGCGCAAACGGGTCTGCCCGCGTATCGCCTCCGAGCACGTAGCGTCCTATCACCCGGGCCAAGCCGTCGGTATCTGCCGTGCATGCGTGACACAGCCGCGCCGCTGCCGCCTCACACGCGCTTCCCGAGCAGTTGCCGACCGCGACGCTGTGACGGAACTCGCGCAGCATCTCGGTGTCGTTCGGCGCATCCCCAAACACGAGCAGCTCGTCCGGCGCAATCCCCGTTCCCGTCAGCGCTTTGCGAATGCCGATCGCTTTGTGAGTCTGCGGCGCCAGCACCTCGACGCAGCCAACGGACGGATTGGTCAGCACCGCCCGCGCCGCCCCGCCCAGCGCCGCAGCCAGGGCCGACTCCAGCGCCGGTGCCTTGGCCGGATCGACCACCACCACCAGCTTGATCAGCGGATCGTCCGCAGCCGTCGCGTGCGTCGCTTGCACAAGGTTCGGCTCGACGATCGGATGCTCGATGTGGAGACGCTGTAGATACGGCCCGAGCGCCCGGTCCGAGCTGACCAGGGTGCGGCGCAGAAAGTGACTCACCACCCCGCGCACCGCCGGCTCTTGCGCCAGCACCGCATCGACCTTCTGCACCACCGCCACATCCAGCGCCTGCGCCGACAAGAGCGTCTTGCGATCCGGCGACAGCACCACCGCCCCGTTGAACAGCACCAGCGGCAGGTCGGGGCGAAGTCGCCGCTCCTCCGTCGGGTGAGGACTTCCCGGTGCGCCTTCCGTCACGACGCCGGCGATCTGCTCCAGCGTCCGCCCCGTCGCAATCCCAACCTTCCCACCCGCGCGCTGAAACGCTCGCAGCGCCTCTACCGTCGCCGGATTTGGCAGATGGTCTTTCGCGAGCAGCACCGTCCCATCCAAGTCGGTATAAATCGCCCGGATGTTCAACGTCCCCGTTGGTGACCCACAGCCAACAGTCCCCACCAGCCCGAGGAGGAGCAGCAGCAACAACCCCGAAAACCGGCCCGGCACCCGACTCTGATTGCGTCGCAACATGCCGCCACGCTACTGCATCGCCGCAGCCAGGACCATCCCGGTCGCTGGCGGCGCTGTTAATCTCGCAGTGGCGCCACGACGATATTGCTGGGTTGGCCGACTTCCTGGTCTTTGCGAACGCCGAGCGCTTGGTATTCACGGATCTCAGCGATGTTGGCGGTGGTGAGCGGCGTGGGATCGGTGTAGGGGGACTGGGTGACGCGGGCAAGGAATCGCCAGGTTCCTTCACCCTGTTTGCGAGTGTAGATGTTGATGCCATCAAAGGGCTTGCGCGTGAACTTGAGGCGAATGCGTCCGGCGATGGCATCCACCTGAATTTTGGGCTTGGCGTTGTCGATCGCAGCGGGCTGCGCAGCGAGCGAGCTGGAGCGGGTCACACCCATCTCTTTCCCAAGCGCAGCGGTGAAGCTGGGAGACACCTTGATGCGAGCGATGGTGGTTCGTAGGGCGGCCACCGTGGTCTGCTTGAGCTGCTGGGTGGTATCGACGGCAGCCAGCCACTCCTTGCGCTTCTGTTCATCGTTCTTGATGCTCTTGCCAAGATCACTACAGCCCTTCTGTGCGATGGCGATCTCGGTGGCAGAGAGCCCAAGCGACTTTCCATAGTCGCCGAGCTTTGCGCTCAGGTTTTCCAGCCAGACAAGTAGCTGCGTATCACCTCGGGGAACAAAGTCATTCATGGTCAATACTCCGGTTCGTGAAGGTTTCGGTCCGTGATGTGTGTGGGGTACTACGACTGTCTGCGCAGACAGAACTCGGTCCCTCGACCGTGGTACCCGGTCAGTCCGTAGGTCGAGCCCAGACGCAAAGGGGGCGCACCTCCCACGCGGCGAAGGCGTGCCTCTCGCATGTCGGGGGCGCACCTCGCATGCGGCGAAGGCGTGCCTCTGGCATGTCAGGGGCGCACCTCCCAGGCAGCGAAGGCATGCCTCCCACACGGCGAAGGCGTGCTCCCCACGTAGCGAAGGCGTGCCTCCGCCCTATCGGAGGCACTCCACCCATGCAGCGAAGGCGTGCCTCCGCCCTATCAGGGGCGCACCTCATCCGGTCTGGGGCACGCCCCAAGCCAGTGGGGGAAGGCACCAGCCGGATCAGATGCGTGCTACTGGGTCGTAAGGTGTAGGCAGCAGGCCAACAAGCAGGGCCATGCGGGGCAGCACCGCACTGGCAGGCAGAGCGACGATGCAGACGGAGATCAGGAAGGAGAGAGGACGCCAACAGCGTATGAACCTTGGACATACCCTGCCGCAAAGCAGCTGCCGTGCCAGCCTACCCAGGATGTAGCCTTCCCGTCAGTAAAGACCCTCTTATCAGCTAAGATGGGTCACCCAAAACGTCCGGCATGCCGGATCTCAGATGGCCAGCCGGACTTGTGACCGGGCGAGAGGGCCGCCCTGACTTCACCACTACCAAGTCGACCGCACTTGTAAGCTGAACAGGCGGTTCGCGTTACTGCATCGCCGGCGTGGCTTCTTCGGGGGACTTGGGGTCTTCTTCTTCGGGGGGAAGAACATCGGTGAGGCCGCGCAGTGCGTCTTCGGTTTGTTGGATGACCGACTCGGGCACGCTGTCGCTGGCGCGGAGCAGCTCGAGCATCTCGACCAGGCGCTGGACCAGGCGCAGCAGCTCTTTGCGGCGCTTCTTGGCTTCCACGTCAGCATCCGAGGGAAACAGCGACTCTTTGAACTGCCGATTGAGCTTGCCGAGCGACAGACTGTCATCCAGCACCGCGCGACGAACTTCCGACAAGAGGTCGGCCTGCGCTTGCCCGCTCTCCACCGCTTCCTCGGCACGGCGCAGAAAGTCGATGGTCTGGATGCTCGGAATCGGCTCGCCGAGGCCGTCGCGATCGAGGACCTCGGGCGCAGAGCGACGAAGGAATGCGTACGACCCGACCAGCTTGTTGACGGTCGCGGTCTTCAGGTGCAGCTCCTTGCGGTAGTACTCCTCGAAGGAGACGAAGCCCCACTCGGTGTAGCGCTGGCTCTTTTGGCAGCTTGACAGCGACTCGGCCAGCTCGATCCAGCTGGCTTTGAAGCGGCGGGCGCGGGCGATCAGCTCGGCGCGCTCGGAGTCTTTGGCATGACGGCGCTCGGCAGCAGCGAGAGCGGCATCCACTTTGGTCTGGGTAGAGTCATGAGCCGGTGCGTGCATGGCGCCGCTTATACCACGCCCAGCCGCCCGGCCCGGCTTCGCAGAAGGCCGGGGCTGTGAAGCCTAGAGCACCGGATCGATCGGGGTGGTGGGATATGTAGGGTCGGACTTTGCGCCGGCTTCGATCGCGGCCATCACTGCCAGGGTGACATCCTCGCGGTAGGGACGGGCGACGACCTGAACACCGACCGGAAGGCCGGCACTGCCCAGGACGACCTCGGCGCAGCGCTTGGCGATGCCATCGAACGGCGGCGGGCCTTGCCAGCTGGTTTCACTGGGCGCGACGCGGGTCATCGGCACGACCCCAGCCGGGAAGTTGAGCATCACGTAGCGGAACATGTACGACAGCGTCAGCGTCAGATCCCCCGACGTACCGAGCGGCATCGCCGGCAGCACATGGGGTGGACAGATCACCGCATCGACGTTGGCCTCGTTCCAGGCATCCAGCTCACTGCGCCGCAGCTGGGTGCGCTGAGCGGTCAGGCGCCACAGCTCCTCGACCGGCTTGCGTCCGAGCGACTTTAGCAGCCGTCCCAGCCGAGCATCCCCTTTGAGCGACAGCACCCGCGCCACCGCCGGCTTGAGCAGATCCGGCAGCCGCGCCGCTTGCAGCGTCGGAACCAGCTGCTTGCAGACAGTCTCGCCCGCCAGCTGGCCTTGCAGGGTCGTCGCCGCGTCACTGCTGATCACCGCCATCCACAAATAGATGAGGTCAGCGGGCGACACCGGACGAAAGTCGACAAGGTGCGCGCCGGCGGCCTGCAGGATCGCCTTGGCCTGGGCCACCGCACGAACAATCGCGGGGCAGGGCGCCATAAAGCCGTCATCCGCAAACCAGCCGATGCGCAGGCCGCGCAGCGAGATCTGACTCGGGTCTTCGACTCGCAGCGGCAGCACCGCCGGATCGCGCCGCGCCTGCCAGGTTGGATCGAGCGCCGTCATCACCAGCTGTAGATCTCGCACCGTGCGCGCCATCGGCCCCGCTGCCGCTCGGACCACTTCCTGACCATCGAGTCCACCGAGCATGCCGCGCGTCGACCAGCGATCGACCGTCGGCTTCAGTCCAGCGATGCCGCAGAAGTGGGCGGGGATGCGAATCGAGCCGCCGATGTCCGAGCCGAGCCCGAGCGGTGACTGACCGGTCGCAATCGCGGCCCCTTCTCCTCCTGACGATCCGCCCGGACTCTTGCCCAGGTTCCAGGGATTATTGGTGGTGCCGTAGATGGCGTTGTCGCTCTCCTGCACCAGGAGCAGCTGCGGGATGTTGGTCTTGCCAAGGACGATGGCACCGGCGGCTTTGAGCGCGGCGACCGTGACGGCGTCGTGCTGGCTCTGGTGATGGCGGCGGCTCTCGACCCCGAGTGTGGCGGGCGTGCCTACGACCTCGAAGTTGTCCTTGATGGTCATCGGCAGGCCGTGCAGCGGTCCCAGGGTGTCGCCACGTCGGCGGGCGGCATCGGCGGACTCGGCTGCTTTGCGCGCACCGTCGTCGAGCGGCAGCACAATCGCGCCCACCTTGTCCCCCACGGCCCGGCGCCGTTCGATCAGGGCACTGACAATCTCGACGGAAGAAGTCTCGCCTTTGGCAAGTGCGGCAAGGAGCGCTGTGGCATCTAGCTGATGTAGCTTCATGGGGCCCAGGATATCGCAGACGCTGCGTGTCACCGTGTTACTTCTTTGACAGCGCGCTCGACGAGCGATACACAGGTCTAACCAGAATCAGCGAGGTGCTTATCCCCTATGCGTGATGTACAGCTTGTCTCGGAACAGCCGTTTGGTGAGGGCGGACTGCTCACTCGACTTCATCTTCTGTCGAATGGTCTAAAGGTCCTGTTGCTGCGCGATCCATCAGCACCGGTGTTCGCCTACCAGACGTGGTTTTCCGTCGGCTCACGCGATGAAAAGAAGGGCAAGACCGGCATCGCCCACCTGTTTGAGCACCTGATGTTCAACGAGACGCAGAACCTGCCGCACGGCGAGTTCGACCGTCGCTTCGAGCTGGCCGGGGGCAACACCAACGCGGCGACGTGGGTGGACTGGACGTACTACCAGGACGACTTGCCGGCGAGTGAGCTGGCGCTGGCGGTGCAGCTGGAGTCGGAGCGGATGCAGAACCTACTGGTTCGGGAGCACCAGGTCGAGACGGAGCGCGGCGTGGTGATCTCGGAGCGGCAGCTGCGCGTCGATGACGATGTCGATGGCTTCATGAGTGAGGAGCTGTTCCGGCTGGCCTACACGACGCACCCGTATCACGCACCGACGATTGGCTGGATGGAGGACATCAAGAACCTCAGCCTCGATGACTGCGTGAACTTTTATAAGACCTATTACGCGCCGAACAACGCGACGGTGGTGGTCGTCGGTGACATCGATGAACAGGCGACGCTCGAGCTGATCGTGAAGCACTACGGCGGAATTGCCGCGCAGGACATTCCGAAGAGTGTCCTTCCCGTCGAGCCGCTGCAGACCGAGCAGCGGCTGATTCGCTTCCGCAAGCCGGTGCTGACCGATAAGCTCCTGATTGGCTACAAGGCGCCGGCGCTGCTTGATCCCGACCACCTGCGGCTGGAAGTCTTGGCCGAGCTGCTGATGGGCGGATCGTCATCGCCGATTTATCGCGACTTGGTGATTGAGAAGGAGATCTTCTCGTCGCTCGGGGGCTCGGTGACGCCGTTTCGTGATCCGGGGCTGTGGGAGATTGCGGCGTCGCTCCATCGCGGCCATGGTGCCGACGAGGGCCTGGCGCTGCTCGATGAGCACATTGCGCGTGTGGTAGCGGAGGGACCGACGGTGGAGCAGGTCGAGAGAGCGCGGGCGCGGATGCTGACCAGCTTCTACATGTCACTCAAGACCGCACATGGGCGGGCGTCGTCCTTGGGCGAGTCGCAGACGACACTTGGCGACTATCGCGAGCTGTGGCGAGTGCCGCAGATCCTGCGCTCGATCACGGTGGCGGATCTGCACGGCGTGGCGCAGCGCTATCTGTCGGCGGCGCAGCGGAGCATCGTGATTGCCGAGCCGAGCGGTGAAGCGGAAGACGAAGGCGACGAAGGCGACGACGACGACGATCTCGACGGGGCAGAGGCGTAGGAGGCCGATGCAGATGACGACCACACAGACTGCGACCTCCGCACGCACGGTTGCCGAGGGACTGATCCTAGAAGAAAACCACGATCTGCCGCTGTGTCGGCTCCAGCTTACGCTGCGGGTTGGCGCGACCTCGGATCAGACGGCGGCGGGGACGGCAGCCTCGGGGGGACCACCGGCGATGGGCCTGTGTAACTTCGCGAGTGAGCTGCAGCGGCGCGGCGCGGGCGGGCGGTCGCGGGCATCGATTGATGAGTCGCTCGACTCGCTGGGGGCGGGGCTTTCGATCGTCTGCTGGCATGATCAAGTGCTGTATGAGGTGATGTCGCTGCGCGAGCACTTCGAGCGGGCGGTTGAGCTGCTCGCCGATGTGGTGCTGCGACCGGACTATCCTGAGGAAGAGTCGGAGCGACTGCGGCGCGAGCTGCTCGCCAACTTGGATGACCTGCGGGACGACGACAGCGGCCTGCTGCATCGCTTTTTTGGTCGCGCGCTCTACGGGAATACGCCCTATGGACGGCCAGTGGCGGGCACCGAGGACAGCACGCGGGCGATCGGTCTGTCCTCGGCGTGGGACTGGCACCGTCACCATGTGGTCGCGGGCAACTTGCTCGTGGGCTCGGCGGGGGCGATGTCGCGGCCCGAGATCGAGTCGCTGCTTGGGAACTACTTTGGCACGATTGCCGGTGGGCCTCGGCGAGACGAGCCGATTGCGGCACCGCCCGCACGAAAGGGTCGCAAGGTCCTGATTGTCGACAAGCCTGAGCGCACCCAGTCGCAGATTCTGATCGGTCAGCTGGCCCCGCACTGGAAAGATCCGCACTGGCTGCCGCTGCATGTCGCGACGACGGCGTTTGGTGGGACGTTTACGGCGCGGCTGATGGACGAGGTGCGGGCCAAGCGTGGGCTGTCCTATGGAGCGTCGGCGCGGCTGGGCAATGGTCGCGGTCAGCGCTCGCTGTATGCGCATGTCTTTCCGTCGGCGCAGCAGACTGCCGAGACGGTCGACTTGGTGCTGCGGCTCTATGAAGAGTGGGCAGAAAAGGGCCTGCGACCGGGCGAGCTCGACTTTGTGAAGAGCTACCTCCAGAAGAGCCACGCGTTCTCGGTGCAAACGGCGGATGACCGGCTCAACCTGCGGACGCGGCTGCAGATCTGCGACATGCCCAGCGACGATGAAAAGACCTACCCCGTGCGAGTGGGGCAGGTGACCGAGTCCGACATCGCCCAGGCCATGCAGTCCTGTCTGCGCCCCGACGATCTGCTGATTACGATTGTCGCTACTGCCGACACCATCCTGCCTAGCCTCCAGAAGCTGCCCAGCCTCAAGAACGCTGACTTCGAGGTCGTCCCGTACGACTCGTACTAGCGGACCTACAAATAGCCGGCGGCTTGTAGTTTGAAGAGGCCGGCGTAGCGACCGCCTTGGCTGACCAGCTCGCTGTGGGTGCCTTGCTCGGCGATGTGACCACCGTCGGGGCCGCCTTCGAGGACGACGATCCGATCGGCCATGCGCACGGTGGGAAAGCGGTGCGAGATCAGGATCGCGGTCCGGCCTTGGGTCAGCTCGCGGAAGCGCTCGAAGATCTTGTGCTCGGCCTCGGCATCGAGCGCGGCGGTCGGCTCATCCAGGACCAGGATGTCGGCTTCCTCACGCATGAACGCCCGCGCCAGCGCAATCCGCTGCCACTGACCGCCCGACAGCTCGACACCCTTGTGGAACCAGCGCCCGAGCAGCGCGTCCATTCCCTCAGGGAAGCCGCGCACGAACTCATCGGCGCCGCCACGATCCAGCGCCCGCTCGACACGTGGCTTGTCGTCGAAGTGCTGGATGCTGCCGAACGCCACGTTGTCACGGACCGAAAACTGGTACTGGCCGAAGTCTTGGAACACCACGCCAATGCGACGGCGAACCTCGTCGGGGGGCAGCTCTTGGAGATCTTTTCCATCGAGGAGAATTCGGCCCTCCGTCGGCTGGTACAGTCCGCACAGCAGCTTGATGAAGGTGGTCTTGCCGGCGCCGTTGTGTCCGACGAGCGCGAGGCTCTGACCGGCAGGAATCGACAGGCTGACGTTGCGCAGGGCGTAGCGCGTCTCGCCGGGGTAGCGGAAGCTGACCTGCTCGAACTCGATGCCTCGGCGCTGCGGCTCGCTCGGGAGCGTGGACTGGGCGGTGAGCGCACGCTGCTGTGCGGTGGGAATCGCCAGAAAGTCGAACAGGTTCGACATATACAGGTCGTGCTCGTAGATGCCACCGAGGCTGCTGAGCGTGCTCTGGAACGCCTGCTGCCCCTGCCGAAACGCGACCACGTACAGCGTCATGTCGCCCAGGCTGATCTTGCCCGACACCGCCAGCCCGACGATCACCACATAGCAGCCGTAGAATGCCAGCGTTGCCAGCAGGGACAACAGATAGCCCCAAAACGCGCGCCGAATCGCCAGGCTGCGATCGTCTCGGTACAGCGACTCACCGACTGTCCGGTAGCGATCGAGCAGCACCTTGCCGAGCCCGAGCACCATCACCTCTTTGGCGTGTTCGTCGCTGCCGAGGATGTACTCGATGTAGTTGAGCCGCCGCGTCTCCGGGGCCCGGAAGTTGCGCAGCCGAAACGCCGCGCGCGAAAACCGCACTTCCCCCGCCGCCGCCGGCAGCGCCGCCAGCAGCAGCACCATCACCGCCAGTGGGCTAAAGGTCCACAAAAGGCCCACATATCCGACCAGGGTCAGCACCCCTTGAACCAGCTGCAGCACGTCGCCGACCATTCCCAGCGGTCGCGACGACGCCTCGCGCCGGGCCCGGGTCAGCTGATCGTAGAACTTCGGATCTTCAAAGTGCGAAAGGTCCAGCGAGATGGCCTTGTCCAGGATCTTGACGTTGATGTCGACCGACAACCGCGCGCCCAGCAGCATCCGGAGCAGACCCTGCCCGCGAAACTGTAGCGACTGCAGCACCATCAGTCCCAGCTCGATGGCGCAGAGCCGCAGCGCCGCCGCTTGCTGGTGCGCGACGACCGCATCGACCAGCGCCTTGCCAACGTAGGCGACCAGCAGCGGCAGCACCACTCCGATCAGCGTCAGCAGCGACAGCGACAGCGTCAGCGTCGGCGAGCACCGCCACACCAGCGCCAGGGTCTTCCCCAGCCGAGACAAGCGTGCCTTCAGCGTCGCCCATCCCGCCGCCACCGCCTTGCGAATCATCCCCCGCTGGTCCGCCGGCATCGTCGGCTCGGACGCGTCTCCACTCGGCGGCTTAGCAGTGCCTCCCTCTCCACTCATCGTCCAGCATGCTAGCACGCGACCGGCGCAAAACTGTTTGACGGGGTTGGGGCAAGTTCGTAGCCTGACGGACCTCGCTGCCCAGGCTGTGGCGGGCTCTTGACCCAAATACGATGCGACCTGAACTCCTGAGCGAGCTACGAAGCGGTGATGCCCAGTGGATTTTGCGAGCGGGGCGGCTGCTGGCTGAAGACGGCGAGCGCTCGGCCGGACTTCTCAAGACCTCCGCCTACCAGCAGCTGTGTGACCTGGCCCATGAGCAGCTCTCGGAGCTAGCGAACATTGCCCCGGACAAGCTCCGCGCGCAGCTAGAACAGCTCCTGCTTCTCGACGGCGTACCCGTGGGGCTGCAGTGGCTGTATGACAGCGGCGCGCTCTCGCAGCTGTTGCCCGAGCTTCACGCGACGGTGAACTTCTCGCAGGAAGCTGGTCGCCGTCACAAAGATGTCTGGGAGCACACCAAGCAGGTGGTGTGGCAGGCGCCGCCTCGGCCGATGGTGCGCTGGTCAGCGCTGCTCCATGACATCGGCAAGGTCAAGACGCGAGCCTTTACCCCCGATGGCAAGGTCACGTTTCACCGTCACAGCGAGGTCGGCGCGCGGATGTTCGATGACATCGGGCGGCGCTTTCAGTTCGAGCGAGGCAGCCACCGCAGCCTGCGCTTTCTGATCCTCCACCACCTGCGACCGAACGCGTACTTGCCATCGTGGACGGACTCGGCGGTACGGCGCTTTGCCAAAGAGATTGGGCCGCAGCTGCCGGATCTCCTCGATCTGTCCCGGGCCGATATCACCTCGCGGCGACCGGGGCGACGGCAGCAGGGGTTGTCGAACATCGATACACTGTCGCAGCGCGTCGATCACATCCGCAGCGAGGACGCGATCATCCCACCTCTGCCCAGTGGAATCGGCGACGCCATCATGGCCAAGTTTCGGATGCCGCCCTCGAAGCTGATTGGAGATCTCAAGCGCGAGCTGCTGACCAAGATTGACGCTGGCGAGATCGAAGCGCGGATGGATTCCGAGTACTATCTACCCTTCGTGGAGCAAATGCTGGCGGCGCGCTCGGATGTCCCTCGGCTGTGCTGCGAATAACCGAGAGGACGAACACGACCATGTCGCATACTGACTTCCCTGGGTCTGCCCCGCTCTCCGCGATTGTGCTGGCGGCTGGACAAGGAACCCGGATGCGCTCGGCGCAGGCCAAAGTGCTGCACAAGGTGCTGGGTCGCACGATGGTCGACTGCTCCCTGTCGCTGCTCGCGCCACTCGGCGTGACGCAGACGGTGCTGGTGCTGGGGCATCAGGCCGAGGCGGTGGCGGCGGCGGTGCAGTCAAGCGGCGTGGCGGTGCCCGGCCTGCGCACGGCCATTCAGGTCGAGCAGCGGGGCACGGCCGATGCGGTGCGCTGTGCCTTGCCGGCGCTGCCCGAGCTGGCCTCGGGCGGGGGCAAGGTGCTCATTCTGTACGGTGACACGCCGCTGCTGACGCTGTCTCGCCTGCAAGAGCTGCTGGCCAAGACGACCGGCAAGCTGGGTCTGCTCGGTACGACGCTGGCAGATCCACACGGCTATGGTCGGCTGATTCGCGAAGGCGGCAAGGTCGTGCGGATCGTCGAGCACAAAGACTGCACGCCCGCGCAGCTCGCGGTCGCTGAGGTCAACGCCGGCATCTATGCCGTGGACGCGGCGTTTCTGCTGACCGCGCTGGCGCAGGTGCAAAATGGCAACGCCCAGCGCGAGTTCTACCTGACCGACTTGCTGGCGCTGGCGGTGGCAGCGGGCGAAGAGGTCACGGTGGTCGCAGCTCCCCCTGAGGAAGTGATGGGCGTCAACGACCGTGCGGACCTCGCCCTGGCCGAGTCGATTGCGCGGGCGCGGGTGGCCAAGGCGCACCTGCTGGCGGGCGTCACGCTGCACGATCCGGCAACCACCAGCATCGACCTCGCCGTGGAGCTGGCCCGCGACGTGGAGATCTTCGGTGGCGTGTCCCTGCGCGGCAAGACCCGCATCGGCGAGGGCTCCGTCATCGACCAGGGCTGCGTGCTCACCGATGTCATCGTCGAGGCCGGCGTCCACATCAAGCCCTACACCCTTGCGACCGCAAGCCACATCGGCCCGCGCTGCCAGGTGGGACCGTTCAGCCACCTGCGACCCGACAGTCACCTTCACGAAGACGCCCACGTCGGCAACTTCGTCGAGCTGAAAAAGACCGAGATCGGGCGCGGCAGCAAGGCCAATCACCTGGCCTACCTCGGCGACAGCACCATCGGCGCGGGCGTCAACATCGGCTGCGGCACCATCACCTGCAACTACGACGGCTTTGCCAAGCACCAGACCATCATCGAGGATGGCGCCTTCATCGGCTCGGACAGCCAGCTGGTCGCCCCGGTGCGGATCGGTCAGAACGCGATCGTTGCGGCGGGGACGACGGTGACGCGAGATGTCCCGGCGGGCGCGCTGACGGTGTCGCGGGTGCCGCAGGTAGACAAGCTGGAGGCGGCGGAAAAGCTGCGGGCGCGCCTGAAGGCTCGCAAGCTGGGGAGGTGAGACATGGGCTGTAGTACGTGCAAGACCGGCTGCGGAACCAGTGACGGTGGCTGCTCGACGCAGAAGAGTGCACAGCGCCTGTTTTTGGATGATCTCCTGCCCAGGCTGTATCCCAGCCGGACGTACGGGCAGCTCGATGTCCAAGCGGCGTTTGAAGAGGGTCTAAAAGACGATGAGTGCGAGCTGCTCGGGCGGCGCATCGCGACGGTGACCAAGGCGCCGGTCTATCTGATTCCGCCCGAAGACGATGAGCTGTGCCGTTACCTCTATGTGCTGTGCGTCGGTCGCGAGCCGCCGCTGGTCGAGCTGCGGCGCACTCCCCAGCTGCTTCGACTCGAAGCTGACCACATCCGCGAGCGCTATCTGCGGGTGGCACTCTCAACGGTGGCGCGGGTGGCCTGCGTGCAAGAAGTGGCGATGGAGCTGGATCTTTCGCCGGGCGGGGATGGCTCGCTGGCGGTGGTTCGCGAGCTGCCGCGCGGTGGGGTGTTCGATCCGCTGCTGCTCAAAAGACTGCAGCGCATCGTCGATCTGCTGACGGCGTACGACATCCGTCACCTCGATCTCGGGGTGATTGAGCAGCCGGCGAGTGGGCTGGGTCTGGCCGATGACGGCTTCGCGGGACGCTTTGGCTGCGAGCCGCGACTGGGCAACTTTCTGTTCTTTGCCGCGCCGGCTGTGACCACCTGCGAAGTGCATCTGCCAGTCGCGGTGACCGCACCGGTGACGCTGGCGCGGGCGTAAACCTGCTGGCTAGTCGTTGGCTGGCAAGGTGAGGCGGAAGCTTGTCTCGGGCGGGCCGGGGCACAAGACCTCGACCCGACCCCCGTGCTGCTCGGCGACAGCGGCGACGATGGCGAGTCCCAGGCCGCTGCCCCCGGTATCGCGGCGGGTGGTGACAAAGCGCTCGAAGAGTCGGCTGCGGATCTCGGGCGAGATGCCAGGGCCCTGATTTTTGACCTCGAGGACCGCGCGCTCCGCCTCGTGACGAAGCTGCACCGTCACCTGCGGCGCCTGCTCCGGTCGCGCTTCGGCAAAGGCAATCGCATTGTCGATCAAGTTGTCGACGGCTCGCCGCAGCCAGGGCTCGTCGCCGGGCACGATGATCTCCAGCGGTAGCTCACTCTGGATTCGGACTCGACGACGGGCCGCTTGGGACGCGTGGGCTTCAATCGACTGCCTCGTCAGCTCGGCCAGATCCACCGGCTCACGAACGACCCCGCGCGCCTGCAGTCGGGTCAGCATCAGCAGGTTGTTGAGGATTCCCTGCAGTCGCTGCGTAGCCTCGGCGATCCGCGACACAAAGCGGCGAGCTGCCTCCGGTTCATCGAGCGCGCCATCCATCAAGACCTCCGCTGCGGCCCGGATGGCTGCCACCGGATTTTTCAGCTCATGCGACAGATCTGCCGCCAGCTTTTCGGCCAGGTGCCGGCCTTCCAGCTCGCGACGCATCGACTCGACGGCTTGGGTCAGGGTGCGCACCTCCCGTCCGAACGGCGGCGGCAGCACCGCTTGTCGCTCGCCCTGGGCAATCCGCGACGCCGCTTGGGTCAGCCGCTCGATCGGTGAAGCAATGGCGCGTCCAATCAGCGCCGCCGCACTGGCCGTTCCCAGCACGAGCAGCAGCGTCAAGAGCGCCGCGCGCGAGGCCACCTCTCGCAGGATCTGACGGAAACCGAGGCTCTCTCTGGACACCCGCACCGCCCCCAGCACCCTGCCATCCGGCGCCCGCAGCAGCGCCTGTTCGATCGGTCGCTGCGGAATCGGGGCACCACTCTCGAGCAGCACTTTGCCGGACGGATCGATGACCTCAATGCGCAGCCCACCGGGCCGAACCTCCGCCAGCTTGTGCAAGGCCGGCACGTGCAGAAGCTCCTGCGGCGTACGTCCCGACAGCGCAATCACCGATGACAGCAGCGCCGCTTCCTCTTTGGATACCTCGGCCAAAAGGCGCGCCGCCCGCAGCTCCAGTCGCTGCACCGCCAGCAGGCCCAGCAGCGCCGCAAAGCCGCCCGACACCGTGGCCATGGCCACGAACACCTGCATCCGAATCGACAGCCCGCGCCGCACCGAGCGCAGCAGCCGCCACAGCATGAACGCGGCAAACAGCGCCAGCAGCAGCGACGCCAACAGCGGCACGTGTACATCCATTCGGCCACGCTACACCAAAACCAGCATGTGCTAGCGTGACGCCATGAAGCCAACCCTGCGATGGATACTTACAGGTGTGCTGCTGGTGCTGCCGCGACTGGCCGCAGCGGACAAGGCCCCGCCGCCACGAGCTCATCATCACGACGGACCTCCGGGAGCGCACGCGGGCGCCGACAAGCCGATGGTGCATCGCTTTGAAAACCCGGCGGACTGGACGGCGAAGTTTGACGGCCCCGAGCGCGACGCCTGGCAGAAGCCCCAAGAACTGGTGAAGCGACTGCAGATTGCTCCGGGGATGACGGTGGCGGATATCGGTGCCGGGACGGGCTACCTGATGCCGCACTTGGCGGCTGCGACCGGTGACAAAGGCCGGGTAATCGCCGTCGACATCGAGCCGAAGATGGTGCAGCACCTCACGGACCGAGCCAAGAAGGCCAAGCTGTCCCAGGTCACCGCGCAGCTCGGCGAGCCGGGTGATCCGAAGCTCGCAGCGGCCAGCGTCGACAAGATCGTCTTTCTGGATACCTGGCATCATGTCCCGTCGCGAATGGCCTATGCCCAGAAGCTGCTGGCGGCGCTGCGGCCAGGCGGGTCGGTCTACATCGTCGACTTCACCATGGACTCGTCGCAAGGGCCGCCCAAGAAGCATCGCCTGACGCCGGATGCGGTGATGCTGGACCTCCATGCGGCTGGATTCGTTGCCGAGCTGCTCAGCGAAGAGCTCCCCGAGCAGTACATCGTCGTCGGCAAGAAAGCGGCACCCTAGGGCTGCCCGGTGACTTGATCTCACCGACGGTGATGGCCATGCCGCTTCGTGCTGCGGGTCCGTCGTGGTAAAGCGAAGCTGTGAGTCTGTTTGAGCCTTCGCTGACCTTGGTGATCCCTGCTTTCAACGAGGCTGAGAACCTCCAGTTTGTCTTGCCCGAGGCGCTGCGGTTCATCGCCGAGCGCTGCGTCAGCTGCCAGATCCTGCTCATCGATGATGGATCGAGCGACGCGACCGCGAAGGTGGCCGCTGAGTTCGCGGCGGAGCAGCCAGAGCGCTTGCGCATCATCACTCACCCGCACAACCAAGGTCTGACGGCGGCGCTGCGCAGCGGCTTTTTTGGCGCGCACAGTGAGCTGGTGACCTGGATTCCCGCCGACGGGCAGATTGCGGTGAGCGAGCTGGACAAGATGCTGCGGGCCTACCGAGGCGAGGACCTGCTGCTGACCACCTATCGCCACCGGCCTGACGGACTGTGGCGAGCGACGATGTCGAAGACGGTGCGGCTGCTGGTGCGTGCGGCGACCGGCTTTGCGGATCGGCTCGAAGGTCCGTATCTGTTTCGGCGGGCGCTCATCGATGAGCTGAACTTGGTGTGTACGCGCTCGGCGGGCTCGATTGGGCTGGAGATTGCGGCGAAGAGTCGCTCGCTCGGCAAGCGCATTGGCTCGACCGAGATCGAGTGCTTGCCTCGGCTATCAGGTCACTCGAAGGTCGCGGATCTGCGCAACATCGTGACCTACTTCGGCGAGATCTGGCGCATCCATCGCTCGCAGCGGGAGCTGCTGGCTGCGCGACGGGATATGGCGCGCTAGCTCGGGCAGCAGCTCGGCGAGTGCCAGAAGCAGGCTGTCCGTGTGCGGTGGCGGTCCCAGCTCGTCGCCTCGTCCGTCGTGAAGCAGCAAGACCCGGGGTCGCCCCGCCTTTTCGCCCAGTGACCACACCGCCCGCATTCGCCACAGCAGCGTCTGGGGATCGGGCGCATCGGTATCCCAGACCCCGTGGTCCCACAGGCACAGCCGCAGCCCGGTATCTCGCAGCGCCGCGAGCAGGGCCCGTGTCCGCACCCCGTGACTTGGCCGAAACAGCTGCACCGGCTGTCCAGTCCACTGCGACAGCTGCTCCTGGCAGCTGCGAAGGCTCTCGCGCAGCTCGATCCGCGAGCGTCCCAGCGGCAGCCGATGGTCTTCGCCATGAATCCCCAGCAGGTGCCCTTCCGAGACGATGCGACGAATCAGCGCTGGATGCCGCTCGGCCTTCGCCAGCAAGACAAAGAACGACGCGCGCACGCCATGGGCACGGAGCAGATCCAGCACGCGGTCGGTCAGGCCCTCGGTCGGCCCGTCATCGAAGCTCAGCAGCAGCGGCTGACCTTCGGGCTGCGGCAGCTTCCCTTGCAGCTCGGTCGGGATCAGCAGATACCCCAGCGGAATCCGGCACCACAGCAGATACAGCAGCGCCCCTGTCAGCAGTCCTTCGGCCAGCAGCCACAGCGGCCAGTACGCCGTCACGTACCACCAAGGCAAAAGCAGCGCTGTCACCATCAGCACGATCAGCGCCGCGACCTTGGCCTGAGCCGTCCACGGGACGATCCGTAGCGCCCGCAGAGCCCGCAGCACGGCTAGCCTCTCCGACGCGTGGGTGGCGTCAGCAGGCCATTGCCGATGACCGTGATCGTGATCAGAAGGACGCTCCACACGCTGCGCAACAGCTGCCGCATCGCTGCGATGTATCACAGCTTGCCCGCCGCTCGCGTGGGCAGACCGCAGTGGGTGGGCAGACCGCAGTGGGTGGGCAGACCGCTAGTCTTTGAGCTGCTGAACCTTGTCGCGCAGGTAGTGATAGCCCTTGTGGCCGAGCTGCTTGCCCTGGTCGACCGCTTCGGCTCCGGTACGCTTCGCGTCATCGGCTAGCACGGCGGTTGTTCCCCACAGGAGCAGGACGGGGCGAGCCAGCTTGGCAGCGCGCTCCGGTCCAATCAAGATCGCCAGGGTCGCCAGCACCGTCTTGATGCCACCGATGCGCGCCAGCAGCGCTCGCGCCACCACCAGCTGGGCTCGCGTTCGCCCGAACAGCACAAAGCCCTGGTCGAGCTTCGTCATCGACTCGGCACAGCGCTTCACTTCCGCGCGGTCTTCTTCTAGCAGGAACGGACTCTGCGCCAGGTGCTCGAGCAGCTTGCCGGCCTTGGCATAGTCCTTTTTGTGCAGCGCCAGCGAGATCTGTGCCCAGTCGGTCAGCTCGTTGTCCATTCCCAGCTCTTGCACCAGCTTCAGCGTGGCTTCCAGGTCGGCATAGCCCAGCTCGTCCCGCTTGAGCGCAAAGCGATTGAAGCTACGGGTCGCATGACCGAGCGCTCGCAGGCCCTTGTGATAGTCCTCGCCGCTGATCTTTTGGCCGGTCGACGTTGTCGCAAGCAGCTGCTGTCTCTGCTCCGCCGACATCGAGCCCAGACCGGTAAGATAACCAGTCAGCTCTTCATCCGCCGCGTAGTGCTTCTCTCCCAGCATGAACATGATGCCGCGAAACTGCTGGGCGATCAGCTTCAGCTCCAGCGGCCAGCCCGGCTGCGGCGTGGCCCGGTCGAACTCGTAGTACACCCAGTCGATCAGAGGCTTCTGCTTCCCAGCGGCATAAACGATGAGGTCAAAGATGCCAACCAACAGGTGCTCGGACGGCGCGCCGTACCACGCTGCCGGCAGCGGACCCGCCTTGGCCACATCCCAGATCAGCGGGTAGCGGTCTTCGTCTTCCTTCATCAAGATCGCGCCGCTGTGATAGAGCGCCGACGCCAGCGCGACAAGCTGCTTGCTCTGCCCCAGCAGCTCTGTCTGTTCGATCGACAGCTGCGCCGAGGCTTCTTGGCTGAGCCGAATCACCTCGGCAATCTGCGGAGGTGGCGGCTCGATGGCACTGGCGCGGATCACGGTCTTGATGCCGCGATAGGGCAGGACCAGCAGCGAGGAGTTGAGCTGCTTGTGGACCTCCTGTCGCTCCTCTGCGGCCCGCGCAGCATCGGACTGGGGCAGGCAGGCCCGACAGCCGGCCAGGAGGGTGCTGCCCAGTGTCAAAAGAAGCAGGGCCAGTGCGGGGAGGACTCGGAGAGAAACGACTCGAAGGATCACAATAATAGATGGTGCGGCATCCCAGGGGCTGCCGTCTAGCCACCAGCGTGGTGGACGTGGCTACTGGACGCGGAAGCGGACAGGCATCTGCTTGTAGCCGTTGACCAAGTTTGAGTGCATCCGTACCACCGGGCCGCAGATCTCAATGTCCCAGAGCCGGCGGATGATCTCATCGAACATGCAGCGAGCTTCCAGGCGGGCCAGTGTGGCACCGATGCAGAGGTGCGGGCCGACGCCAAACGCCAGGTGGTGATTCGGACTGCGGGTGATGTCAAAGCGGTCTGGATCGGCAAAGACGCGCTCATCCCGGTTGGCAGAGGCATGGACCAGGATCACACGGTCGCCTTCGCGGAGGGTCTTGCCATGTAGCTCGATGTCGCGGTTGGCGGTGCGGCGGAACTCGGTCACGGGCGAGACGTAGCGCAGCATCTCCTCTACCGCCGAGCCGAGCAGCACCGGGTCTGCGCGAAGCCGGGCCAGCTCCGCCGGGTGATTCAGCAGCGCGAGCATGCCGCCCGCGATCAGGTTGCGCGTCGTCTCGTTGCCGGCCACGACCAGCAGGAAGAAGAACGCGTTGAACTCTGCCTGCGTCAGCAGCTCGCCGCCCAGCTCTGCCGTGAGCAGCTGGCTCACCATGTCATCGCCGGGCTGCTGCCGCCGAGCACTGGCCAGCTGGTCGGCATACATGTATAGGTTCATCACCGCCGAGAAGCCGGCATCGCTATTCCCTTCATTCATCATCGTGTCCGTCAGCTGAACCAGGTGCGGCCAGTCGGACTCGGGAACCCCGAGCAGCAGAAAGATGACTTGCATCGGCACCTGGCTGGCAATGTCGGCCACAAAGTCGCAGGTGTCGCGCTCAGCAACCCGATCAATGACCTGCTGACAGAGCGTGCGAACCTGCGGCTCCAGTCGCTCCACCGCGCGCGATGCAAACGAGCGGCTGATGAGTCGCCGGTAGCGGGTATGACCCGGTGGGTCCATGTTGAGCAGCATCATGCGGCCGAGCGCCAGTCGATCCGGCGGATCGTTGAGGAGATTGGTGCCACCGCGATACGACGAATAGCTGGCGGTATCGATGAGAGCGCCGTGGACATCGGCATGACGGGTCAGCAGCCAAAACCCCGGATCGTCCGCTCCCGCATAGGCAGAGTGCTGAAAGGACACGGGGTCGTGCTCGCGCAGGGCGCGGTAGGCGTCATGCGGGACCCCGCGCTCGTGAACAGTCGGATCAAGCAGGTCCAGTGGTGGGTCGGTGATGACTACAGAGATTTCCATCTTGGCAGTATCGCACGGGCCGCCCGGCCTCTTGAAGGCTACGTGCTATCTCACGGGCGAGTGAGATCACAGGCACCTGATCCTGGGATCACAGGCACCTGATCCTGGGATCACAGGCACCTGATCCTGGGATCACAGGCACCTGATCCTGGGATCACATGCCTCTGATCCTGAGATCACAAGCACCTGATCCTGGGATCACAGGCACCTGATCCAGGGATCACAGGCACCTGATCCTGGGATCACATGCCTCTGATCCTGAGATCACAAGCACCTGATCCTGAGATCACATGCCTCTGATCCTGAGATCACAAGCACCTGATCCTGAGATCACATGCCTCTGATCCTGAGATCACATGCCTCTGATCTTAGGGTCACAAGGGTCTGCGCGGGCTTACTTGGACCACTCGGAGTGGAAGGTGCCTGGCTTGTCGAGTCGCTCATAGGTGTGGGCGCCAAACAGATCGCGCTGACACTGAATCAGGCTGGCGGGCAAGCGGCTCTGGCGGATGGTGTCGAAGTACGACAGCGCGCCGCCCATCGCCAGCGTGGGAACGCCATGGGCTGCGGCCAGGCCAATCACCCTGCGCCACGCCGCCTGCCGGACCTTCAGCTCTTCGGCAAAGCCTGGATCGAGCAGCAGGTTGGGCAGCTGCGGGTCGCGATCGAACGCCGCTTTGATGCGTGACAAGAACTGGGCGCGGATGATGCAGCCGCCGCGCCAGATGGCAGCAATCTCACCGAGCGGTAGGTTCCAGCCTCGGGTCTGCGAGGCCACCTGTAGCAGCCGCAGACCCTGCGCATACGAGCACGCCTTGCTGGCATACAGCGCCGCCCGGACATCATCGACCAGCTGGCGACGAGCTTCAGCAGGCAGTGGGCTCGGCGACGGACCTTGCAGCACAGCGCTGGCGGCGACGCGGGCGGTCTTTTGCGAAGACAGCACCCGGGCATCGACGGCACTTGCAATCACGGGAATCGGCACGCCCAGCTCGACCGCGTCCTGCACCGTCCACTTGCCCGTGCCCTTCATCCCCGAGCTATCCAGGACCTTGTCAATCAGCTCTCCGTCCCCATCGGGATCGGGCGTCCGGAAGATGCGCGCCGTGATTTCGATCAGGAACGACTGCAGCTCGCTTCCGTTCCACGCCTCGAAGACCTCGGCAAGCTCTGCATTGGACAGACCGCCCACCCGGCGCAGGACATCGTAGGCCTCGGCAATCAGCTGCATGTCGCCGTACTCGATGCCGTTGTGGACCATCTTGACGTAGTGACCCGAGCCGCCCGGACCGATGTAGGTGACGCAGGGTCCGCCGTCGGCACCATCGACCTGGGCGGCAATCCGGCGCACCACCGCCGACAGCTCATCAAAGGCTTCGCGTGGGCCACCGGGCATCAGCGATGGACCGTGACGGGCTCCCTCTTCCCCACCTGAGACACCCATCCCCAGGTAGTGCAGTCCGTGTGGAGCCAGCTCGCGAGCGCGGCGCTCGGTGTTGGTGAAGTGCTCGTTGCCGCCATCAATGATCATGTCCCCCGGCTGCAGCAGCGGTCGCAGGCGCGCGATGGTGTCATCGACCGGCTGCCCGGCCTTGACCATCAGGAGGATCTTGCGCGGCCGCAGAAGCGACGCCACCAGCTCCTCCGCCGTACGGGCGCCATACGTCTGCGAGAAGCCCTCGCGCTGGGCCCGCTGCAGAAAGGCGTCGATTCGGTCGCTGGTCCGGTTGTGAACCGCCACCGAGAAGCCCTTTTCGAGCATGTTGAGGGCAAGGTTTTCGCCCATTACCGCCAGCCCGACCAGTCCAACGTCGTACAGGGTCATACTCATCCGCATCGTCTCCTTGCGCCGCTAGCCGACAAGATATCACGGGGGCCACAGTCCGGGCCGGACATGCCAGATTTGCACACGAAAACGTGATACCATCGCACCACGATGAAAGACATCCGCGACGAGATCGAGCGACTTACAGCGCTGCTTTCGTTTCGAATTGAGCACCTCGCGAAGAAAGAAGGCCGACCGGTCCACTTTTCTAGCTACGCAGTGGCGGTACGGCCAGGCCAGCTGGTGCAGCTGTTTTCCACGCTGCTGCACTTGCCGCGCGGCTTTGCGGCGACCTTCATGCCTCGCTCGCAGCCCGAGTCGGATGGCACGTGGCGGATTGACATCCGTCGCAACGATGGCGTTACCCGGGAGAGCTGGTTTGACGGCATCGTTGTGGGCTCGGATGGCAACGAGATGACGCTGCTCCACAAGGGCCAGCCGCTGACAATGGATGACCTGGAGCGGATCATCGGGGACCTGACCAAGCCGGGTCTGTCGGGAATGGCACTTGATATCAATCGGCTCTACCGCATGTTCTTCGGTCGGATGGAGCATGTCGTGATCGACGCGCTTGATGCGGTGCGGGATGTCGACCTGCTCGATGACATCTACACCGCACTGCTGAGCGGCAAGAGCCAGCGCGTCGTCGATCAGCTGATTCAGCAGAATGTGGAAAGCGCCCCGCTGGCCAGCGCCGCTTCGCCGCCTGTTTCGGTCGAGCCCGCTCCGGCTGCGTTGGCTGCAGCGGAGCTTGTGGAACCCCCGTACGTCGCTCCGAGCGAGACACCGGACGAGCCAGCGCCACCCGTCGCCCCAAGCGAGACACCGGGCGAGCCAGCGCTACCCGTCGCCCCGAGCGAGACACCGAGCGAAAACCCGTAGCAAAAGCGAACCAGTGGCTGGCCTGGATGTCGTGTCGCCGCGCTTTGGATTAAGCTAGCCGCATGCTGCTTGCGGTGGACATCGGCAACACCAACATCGTCTTCGGCGTCTTCGACGGCGTGACCCTGCTGACGCACTTTCGTATCGAGACACGCAAGGCTCGTACCGAGGACGAGTATGCGGCCCTGCTTCACTCGATGTTCACGCTGAGTGGCCTGCCGTTTCGGGCGGGGCCACACCGGGACACTCCGCTGGAGGAGCCGCGTCCGACCGACGCGAGTGGCCAGGGGACGGACGGCCAGCTGCGAACGCTGTCTGCCGAGCCCGGTGAGCGTGGCATTACGGCGGGCATCTTGGCCACGGTCGTGCCACCGGTGTTGACGGCATTTCAGCGGCTGTTTCGTCGCTATCTGCACATCGAGCCGGTCGTGGTGGGGCCGGGCTCGCGGACGGGGATGCCGATCCTGTATGAAAACCCGCGCGAGGTTGGGGCAGACCGCATCATCAATGCCGTCGCTGCCTACGAACGATATCGAGCGGGCTGCTTGGTGGTCGACTTTGGCACGGCCACGACCTTCGATGTCGTGACGCCCAAGGGTGAGTATCTCGGTGGGGCGATTGCTCCAGGCATTGGCATCAGCGCCGATGCACTGTTTCACGCGGCGGCCAAGCTACCGCGCGTCGAGCTGGCCAGGCCGCGCACGGTCATCGGCAAGAACACCGTCTCGAGCATGCAGTCCGGGCTGGTCTACGGCTACGTCGGACTGGTCGATGGCATCGTCGAGCGCATGCGTGCCGAGGTCGACTTTCCTCTCAAGGTCATCGCCACCGGCGGGCTCGCCCCGCTGATCGCCAAAGACAGCCGTACCATCGAGGAGTGCGACGAGATGCTAACCCTCACCGGACTGCGCCTGATCTACGAGCGCGAGCAGCGGCGGAGCAGCCGGGCATGAGCAGCGATCCTGACAAGGCTGTGCAGTCTGACGACTCCGAGCCGGCGGCCCGACCCGACTCACTGTTTACGCGGATTGTCTCGTGGGTGCTGATCGGGCTGTTTGTGGTCATCATCGCCAACGAGGCGAGGCGCTGGCTGTCGAGTCCTCCGTCGTCACCGCAGGGTGGCCGGGCGGCGCCTGACTTCTCGGTGCCTCGGATTGATGCGGCGGCCTCACCGGGCGAGCGCTTCGAGCTGTCGGCGCAGCGTGGTCATCCGGTCCTGATCGACTTTTGGGCGACGTGGTGTGGTCCGTGCAAAGAGTCGCTGCCGCTGATTGACCAAGTTCACCAGCGACTGCACCCACGCGGACTGCGCACGATTGCCATCGAGATCGAAGGTGCCGAGGCCAAGGCCAAGCAGTTTGCGTCGGCCCTGCAGCTAAAGATGCCGCTCGGCAGTGATCCCGGCACTGTCTCGGAGCGCTACGGCATCACCCAGATTCCGCTGACCGTCCTCATCGACGCCGAGGGTCAGGTGCGGCGAATCTTCCGAGGCGTTCACAGCGCCGACGAGCTGACTCGCGCCATCGAGGCCGTGGGCCTGCGCTGATCATGGCTGACCAACCGACGGAACCACCCACGGAACCGCCAGCGAGTCCTGCGCCACCTGGGACCGATTCGTCCAAGCCGGTGCCGATGGCCAAGGCGGCGCTGATGCTGTCGGTGGCGACGCTGGTGTCGCGCTTTTTGGGTCTGCTGCGGGAGCAGGTCTTTGCGGCGCTCCTCGGGGCTGGTTTCTACGGCGATGCCTTCACGATGGCGTTCCGGCTGCCGAACCTGCTGCGCGATCTGTTTGCGGAAGGGGCGCTCTCGGCGGCGTTCCAGCCCGCGTTCATCGAGCTGCGCAAGAAGTCAGGGCCAAAGGCGGCATTTCTGCTGGCCAACGCGGTGACGACGCTGCTGCTGATCGTCGTTGGGACGCTGGTGCTGCTTGGGGTCGTGTTTGCACCACAGCTCGTCGATACCTGGGCCACTGGCTATGCGCAGGTGGCGGGCAAGGTGGAGCTGACGATTCTGCTGACGCGGATCATGATGCCGTTCTTGCTGCTGGTGTCGGTCGCTGCGGTCGCGATGGGAATGCTCAATGCAGAGCAGCGGTTTGTCCCACCGGCGCTGGCCCCGGCGCTGTTCAATCTGGCGGCCATTGTCGTCGGTGGCTGCTTGTGGCTGCTTGGGATTGGTCAGACCCGGACGGCGGCGATTGCCTGGGCGGCAGCGACGATGCTCGGAGGGGTTTTGCAGCTGCTGGCGCAGTGGCTGCCGCTGTTTCGCAGTGGCTATCGGCCCAGGCTCACCTCGGTGCTGACCCATGAAGGGCTGAGGGCGGTGCTGTGGGCGATGGCGCCAGCGACGATTGGGCTCGGAGCCACCCAGCTGAACATCTACATCAGCTCGTCGTTTGCGTCGCAGCAGAATGGCGCGGTGACGTGGCTGCAAGTGGCGTTCCGACTGATGCAGCTGCCGATCGGGATGTTTGGCGTCGCAGTGGGAACGGTGGCACTCGCTCAGGCGGCAGAGAGTGCCAGTGAGTCCGATCTGCGGACTGCCCTCGACGGAGTTCGCGACACGCTGCGCCGAGGCTTGCGCCTGTCGATCTTCTATACGCTGCCGACGGCGGTTGCGCTGTGGGTGCTGTCCGAGCCGATTCTGCGCGTCATCTACCAGCACGGTGCCTTCTCGGCGTTCGACACCGAAAAGGCGGCAGCAGCGCTGCGCTACTACTCGCTGGGGCTTCTCTGCTATTCGGGAATCAAGGTGTTTGCGCCGGTGTTCTATGCGCTCAAGCGGACACGAATTCCGATGCTGGCGTCGCTGCTCGGGGTGTTGTGCGGCGTGCTGTGGAACATCGTGCTGCACCGGCACTATGGATATCTGGCGCTGGCCCTGGGGACGACGATTACGGCGAGCGTCAACTTTGCGGTCCTGCTGGTGTCGTTTCGGCGGATGTACGGTGAGCTGCTGCGCGAAGGCGATGGCAAGGCGCTGCTGCAGATCGCGCTGCTCTCCGCTGTATCCGGTGTAGCGATGTCTGCGACGGTGTGGGCATACAAAACTGCCACAGGCGCAAGCACGCTCGCCACATCTACGGCCGGTGGACTGGCCTTGGTTGCGGCCGCACTGCTGATAGGGGGCAGTCTGTATGTGGGGCTGGGAAGGCTGGCGAAGCTGGGGGAGGTGCAAGCGGTGCTCGCTGTCCTCAGTCGCCGTCTTCCGCGACGAGGCTAGCGAGCAACCAACTACTGCTTCATGTTGGCGGTGTAGCTGATGGTGCAGCTGCCGCCCGCCGGAACCTTGCAGGTGGTGCCGCTGGCGTCCTGCTTGAAGTTCGAGCGAGTCTGGGTCACCGCGATGGTGATCTGGTTGGCGGCGGTGACAGTCAGCGCCAGGCTGGTCGAGCGGCTGAAGTCACAGCCTGCCGAGTTGGCGATGTCGCTGCCCTTCAGGGTACCCATGTTGCAGCTCACCGCGCCGGTGCCGAGCGAGGACTTCGGGGTGGTCGACAGCGAGAACAGCGTCAGGTTGCCCTGGCCATCGTTGGCAAGCTCGCGGTCCGTCATGAGGTTCGCGGCGGTCAGACCCAGGCCACAGTTCTCGGTGACGGACGGGACGCTCACGGTCGTGTAGACGCCGGTCTTCACCTGATAGGGAACCACGCCAGCAGCGCAGGGACTGACGGTGCTGCCATCCGTTCCTCCAAGAATGTCATCAACGCCGCCACAGGCCAGGGTGAGCAGAACGGGGGCTACGAGCAATCCAAGCTTTTTCATGTCAGGTACTCCTTTGCTTTAACGGTTGGCCGATAGGAAGGCTCCCTGGGAATCAGGGAGCCCAGTAAGTACGTCTTACAGACCAGCGCCGGGGTTGCCTGGGGCAAGCTTGACGGGGTTCGCGGCCGTGCCAGCGGGGGCAGTCGCGTCACGCGGCGGGGCAGCGGGAGCCTTGGCGGTGGGCTTGGCGGCGGGCTTGGTGCCGGGCTTGGCCGCAGCCTTCGGATCGACCGGCGGAGGAACCGCAGCGGCCGGCTGGCAGGTCGCGAGCTTGGCGTCGGCGTCCTTGAGCTTGGTTTCCGCGTCGGTCAGCTTGGTCTGGGCATCCTTGGCGTCCTGGGTGGCCTTGTCGATCTGGCCCTTCATCAAGTCGCGCTCGGCGGTCACTTTGGCTAGCTCGACCTTGGTCTTATCGAGCTCTTCCTTCGACTGGTCACAGCCAGCGAAGAGAGCCATACCCATCACAAGTGCCATCACCGACTTCATAGACGTCAGAGCTTTCATCGATTTCTCCTTTTGGACATGTAGTCCTTCACATTTTAGCCAAAGTTGAGGGCCATCGGGCCCTTCGCTTTTACCCAGGCACCTAGCATGTCCTGGGCCAACCTCCAAAAAACTAGCTGCCCGGGCCCTTCCTAATACACGCGCTCATGCGGCAAATGATCCCTCGGAGATCGGAAGTGTTGGAAGGGGGCATATTGTAAAAAATTCGATACACGGCTGGTGTAGACGCAGGCGAAGTCCTCCACCTGCTGGCCAAAGCGCGAGTTTTCGGCGGCGGCCTTGAGCAGCGGGCCCCAGAAGGGGTTAAACGCCTGCTCGATCTCGTGCTCTAGGTGGTCTAGCTCGTCATCCATGGTGCGGAGCTGGGCGCGCATCGCCTCACTGTGGGTGCGTATCATCAGCTGGGCTTGCGCGATGGTCGTGCCGGGATTCTCCTCGGTCGGCGGTCGGATCTGCGAGTCGGCCTGCGCCAGGCTGCGGAGCCGTCGCCCGAGCAGCTGTGCATAGCGAAGCTCGGCTTCAACGCGATGACGGGTCCGCTCCAGGGACTCCAGCCGCTGAAGCTGCTGCTCGACCAGCCGCTGGTGGAGCAGCTCGTCTTCCAGTTCCTGAATGATCATCGCGGTTCGCCACACCGACGCCCGCTTGGCGCGATACATGTCGCCGTAGATGTGGTCACCGATATAGAGCACACGATCACCGCGCAGCCCGAGCAGCCGATCCAGCGCTTGCACATTGCCACCCTGACAGAGCCGCCCTCGCGACGGAGGCTCGTGCCCAGCAAGCTCACCGCGAACCTTGCCATCGGCATCGAGTGCAAGCAGCGGCGACTGCTCGGTGAAAAACGACGGCTTTTTGGCATCGACGACGATCACGTCAAAGTAGCTGCGCCACGACGAATAGCCCGGCAGGCGCTTGTCGAGCAGATACGACATCACCGCTTGGGTGTAATCGAGCCCGCTGTTGGTCAGCAAGAACAGGCGCTTGCCAGCGGATCGGAAGCGGTGCAGCGTCGCCGGTAGATCGGGGTCGTCGACGATGTAGCTCGCCATCTCGGACTTGATCACCCGCTTGATGCTGTCGTCGCGATGGGCTTCGTCGATGCTCTCCCGGATGTCGGCCCAGAGCTGGCTGTAGCGGACCGACTTCTGCTCAGGAGAGAGCGCCGCAAAAGTCGCATCCGCGTCGAGGTGGTCGACGATCTGCGCGAACAGCACCGCTTCTGGCAAGGCAAACAGCGTGTCAATCCAGGCGTAGTGCGACGGCAAGATCCGCAGCAGCTGCTCTCGATAGAGCTTGCGCCTCTCTGGACGCGACAGCGGCTTAATCCCGTGATACGCGCGGCCGACATAGCCGTACCGATCCATCTTGAGCACGTTGCCTCGGTCGCGATCGACCACCAAGCCACGGATCGCCAGCCGAGCGTCGTAGGGCAGTTGTCGCAGCGACTCGGGATAGCCGCGCCGCGCGATCATCTTGTCCAGCGTACAGGCCGCCGACAGCGCTTCGAGTCGAGGCTGGTTGTACAGCGCCAGCGTGTAGTCCATGTCAAAGCCGATGACTTCGATCTGGTCCATCCGCAGGTTGCGATTGACGAAGACCCGCCGCGTTCGCTCCGGCGCCAGCACGACCTTCTCACCCAGCGAGGCCAGGAGCTGCTCGTGCAGCTCGGTAGCCGACTCCTGCCAGGAATCGCTGTTGGGCGGTGGGGGGTTGGCCTTCATCGGAGACTCAGAACTGTCCACTATATCGCGAAGTTTTCGACATCACTAGCCGGCAGCTCACCGCGTCTGGCTGCTTCTGTGGGTTTTGTGCGCAAAAATTGGCACGACGGCTGGACAGGCGGCGGCAGGCTGGGCTATCAAATCTTTATGTCTTCTGCGTATGCTCCCCAGTTTGGCGCGCGGTTTCAGTTCGATCGGGTGACGGTCGATGATCTCCAAGCCCACTACACGGTACGGATTCACTTTGCGTCGAGTTATCACGATCTCGACCTCAAGATTGGCGTTCCGAGTGGTGAGCTGTTGATGTCTCCCATCGGCGGTGATGTGACGGCGCCGGCCTGGGCGATGGCGTTTGTGACGGCGCTGGCGAAGCAGCTGTATCGTGGCTCTCGTCGGGAAGAGGGCTGGCCGCGCCGCATCATGCGCTGGCACCACGCCCCGAGTGAGACGGTTGCTGCGTAGTCGCCGCGCAGTCCTTAGAGGATGCGGGTGCGGATGCTGGTGGGCAGCTCGCGGATGCCGTCGCGGACCTGCACCGACACATCCTGGTCGAGATCCATGATCAAGTAGCCGATGCTCTCGTCGGTGGATAGGATCTGACTGTGGATGTTGGCGTTCAGCTCAGAGACGACGCGGCTGATGTCGCGGAGCACGCCGGGGACGTTCTTGTGGACGTTTAAGATGCGGTGCGTGCCACTGGATGGAGCCAGCTCGACTTGCGGGAAGTTGACCGCGCCGGTGGTGGCACCTTGGGCGACGAACTTGCAGATGCTCTGGGCGACCTCGCGGCCGATGCTGGCCTGGGCTTCCTGCGTCGAGCCACCAATGTGCGGCGTGAGGATCACATTCGGCAGTCCGGCGAGGGTGGTCACAAAGCTATCGGTGTTTTCCTCGGGCTCCTCGGGATATACGTCGATGGCAGCGCCGGCCAGATGACCAGACTGCAAGGCCTGGCTGAGTGCATCGATCTGTACGACGGTGCCTCGGCTGGCGTTGAGCAGATAGCTGCCCTTTTTCATCGCGGCCAGCTCGCGCGGACCGATCATCCACTGCGTCTGTGGCGTCGCTGGCACGTGCAGCGTCACAAAGTCAGCGACTTGCAGTAGCTGCTCCAGAGAGTCACAAGACTGGCTGTTGCCGAGCTGCAGCTTCGGGATGATGTCGTAGAAGACCACTCGCATCCCGAGTGCTTCAGCGAGCACCGAGACTTGCGAGCCTATGTGTCCGTAGCCGATGATGCCGAGGGTCTTGCCTCGGACCTCGAAGCAGCTGGCGGCGACCTTGCGCCACTTGCCGACGTGAACTTCGCGGACGCGATCACCGAGCTGGCGGGCCAGGGCGATGATCTCGGCGAGGATCATCTCGGCGACGCTGCGGGTGTTGGAGAAGGGCGCATTCCAGACCGGCACGCCGAGTCGGTTGGTCGACGCGAGGTCAACTTGGTTGACGCCGATGCAGAAGCAGCCAATCGCCTCCAGATCGGGTGCGGCCCGGATGATCTCGTCGGTGATGCGGGTCTTGCTGCGGATGCCGAGGACCTTCACGCCAGCCAGCTTGGCGATGAGCTGATCTTTGGGAAGGGACTTGGTGAGCGACTCGACGATCAGCCCTTCGCGGGTCATGGTGTCGACGGCGGTCTGGTGGATGTTTTCGAGCAGGAGGACTTTCGGAGGTGCGCGGTCAGGCGCGCCGGGAGCTTTGATGGTCGACATGACGTTCAGGCTTTCTGTCTGCTGTACAAATCGCGGTGTTTTTTGCACATTCTGCCGCATGCGTGGCCAAACACTTGCGACGGTTTCCTTGGTTTCTCTCGGGAGTCTCTCGATCTTCGCGACGGCAATGCCGGCCTGCGGTGGCCCTGCGGAGCCACCCGACGGGTCAGCAAGCACTGACCTGACGGCTGGGGACGATGGTGGCTTGGCTGACCTTGCGGCGGGAGATCTTACCTCGACGCCTGGCGATCTGGGAGGAGGACCGCG
Source organism: Myxococcales bacterium (assembly GCA_016794465.1). Lineage (GTDB taxonomy): Bacteria > Myxococcota_A > Polyangia > Palsa-1104 > JAEUJZ01 > JAEUKA01. The sequence goes on from JAEUKA010000013.1 coordinate 85,789, forward strand.
CGGGGTTCGCTTCGCCGCGATTGGGGACACCGGCAAGGGCAACACCGGCCAGAAACAGGTCGCGGATGCCATCGCTCGCAAGTGTGCGGCTTCGGGCTGCGACTTCGTGCAGCTGCTCGGCGACAACATCTATGACAGCGGCGTGACCAGCGTCACCGATCCGCAGTGGCAGACCAAGTTCGAGCAGCCGTACATGGGCGTGAACCTGCCGTTCTACGTCGTCCTCGGCAACCATGACTACGGCGGCAACGGCGCGGGCACCGAGTTCGACAAGGCCAAGTGGGAGATCCTCTACACGGCCAGCTCGATGAAGTGGAAGCTACCGGCCAATCACTACCGACGTACCGTCGAAAACGTCGACTTTTTCGCGCTCGATACCAACCTGATGATGTTCAACCGCGAGGTCGACAAGCAGAAGGAGTCGCTCAAGAACTGGCAAGCGGCCTCGACGGCGACTTGGAAGATTGCGCTCGGGCACCATCCGTATCTGTCGAACGGTCCGCATGGCAACGCCGGCAGCTACGAAGGCTTACCGGGCGTCCCGATCGTCGATGGTAAGAATGTGAAAGAGTTCTTCGATCAGAACGTCTGCGGCAAGGTCGACCTGTACCTGAGCGGTCATGATCACAGCCGGCAGTGGCTCGTCGAGACATGCAAAGGCACCGAGCTGGCGGTGTCCGGCGCGGGCGCCACTGGGACCGAGCTGAAGGGCAAGAATGCCTCGCGCTGGCAGTCCACCTCCATCGGCTTCCTCTACGTGACGATCACTGGCCGCCAGCTGGTCGCGGAGTTTATCGACATTACCGGCAAGGTCGAGTTCACCCGCACGCTCAACAAGTAACGCCGCGCAGCCGAGGTCCGCAGGCTTCTGGTAGGCGCTTTTACCTGCCGCTGCGGGCGCGGTCCAGGTGGAAGAAGGTGATGGCGTTGGTCAGCTCGATGAAGTTGACCGGCTTCGAGATCAGCTTGTTGCCGCCGTGCTTCACCAGCTCGTCTTCTTGATAGCGACCGCCGTACGCAGAGACAAACAGAATCAGCAGGCTGTCTAGCACTGGCACGTTGCGCGCAAACGAGGGAATCTGATCGGGGGGCAGCCGTCCTCGCAAGAGCTGGGTCAGCTGGATGCCGCTCAGCGTCGAGCCTTTTAGCTCGATGTCCATCAGGACGGCATACAGCGCGCTGCCTTGGGTTGCCAGGATCTCGCACGCCTCGCGATCATTTGTGGCCAGTAGCAGATCATAGGTCCGCCCCAGCCGCAGCTGCGCGACCTTGCGATTGCTCTCTTCATCCTCGACATACAAGACCAGCTTGCGAGCACCGGGATCGGACGGACTCTTGCGGGGACCACCGTGAGAAATCGGCTTCATGGCAGGGGCTCCGGCGGCAGACGTTGGGGAAGCTCTACCACGAACGTACTGCCACTGCCGATGATCGACTCGACCCAGACCCGACCGTGGTGTAGCTCGACGAGCTGGCGCGTGATCGCAAGTCCCAGACCACTGCCACCGTAGCGGCGAGTGTCTCCCCCTTCGACTTGGCGGAAGCTCTCAAAGATGCGCTCCTGATCCTCTTTGGCAATGCCGATTCCTTCGTCTTGCACTTCCCAGCGGACCCCTTTCGGTGTCGTGAGCACCCGCACCATCACCCGTCCGCCCGGATGTGAAAACTTGATCGCGTTGCCGATGAGATTGATCAGAATCTGCGTCAGCCGCAGCGGGTCCCCCCACATCGTCATCGCCGGATTCAGCGACGGAAGCTGTAGCTGAAGATCCCGAGCCAGCGCCAGACTCCCAACCGCTTGCTGAACGGCTTGCATGACTTCAGACAGAGTCACTACGGACTCCTGAAGCTCTACCCGGCCAGCTTCCAGGCGACTGGCATCGAGGATGTCATTGACGACGTGCAGCAGATGCTTTCCGCACTGCACCACCGTGTGCAGATACTCTTTGGTCTGCTGCGGATTCCCTTCATAGACCACGAGATCTTGCCGATGCAGCGTCGCTTTGCTGTGACAGCTGGGACAGGAAGTGATGGGAAGGAGTGCCTCCTCTTGGTCCAGTGCAAAGGTCGCATCACAGGACGGACAGACTGCCGCAGCGACGATAGGAAACTCCTCTAGCAGGCCATCGGGAATGTTGATGATCGAGTTGAGCGGAGTCCGCAGCTCATGCGAGACGTTGGCCAGAAACTCCATCTTGACGCGCTCCGATTCGCGCGCTTTTTCTAGGGCAACGGTCAGCGCTTGGTTGGTCTGCACAAGCTCTGCGGTCCGCGCCACTACCTTCCGTTCCAGCGAGTCCTTTTCGGACAACAGCTCTGCATAGAGGTTGGCGTTACACATCGCTGTCACCGCTTGCAGCAGCAGAATCGACAGCAGAGGCAGCACCGGACTGTCGCGCGTGACCGGAGCATGAAAGCGGGCGCGGGACTTTCCTCCTCCCACCAGCAGGATCACGGCGGCAGCAGACTCCGCACTCTGCGCGTGCATCGAATCGGCCACCGGACAGAGAAAGAATCGATCGAGCTGAGTCTGGGCAGAGAGCGCGGAAAGCTCGGCCAAGAGCAGCGGCTGACTTGTCTCTGGGGAGGGATAGAGGAGTGGCTCCTTCGCGGCAATCAGCGTCGCAGCGGTGGCACTCCCAATCGTGAGCGACTGAGCCGACAGGGCAGTGGCGGAGTCTGGATCGTAGTACCCCTCATGACAGCTGAGCTGATAGCCGTGATCGCTGCGCACCAGGGCAATGGCGCGCTCAAAGCCAAGATCGACCACGATGCACTCGAGCGTCACCCGCAGCACGTTGTCGCGACTGAGCTGATCATTGAGTCGCGCCCCCGCCACCGAGAGCTTTTTGAACAGACTGCGCTGCTTTTCGAGCTCTTCCTGAAAGGCATACAGCCGGGACTCAGCGCGAATCAGGCGCTTGACCTGAAGGCTCAGGCGGTCGTTTTCATCGACCAGCTCTTCCAGAGTCGGCATGACTTGCGCAGACCGCGTCGCTTAATACAGCGCTGCCACGACTGCTGTGAAGTTGTGAAAGAGGTTGCGCTGGTTGACAGGACCGATCTCGCTGTAGCAGTGAAAGCCGGACCAGGGCGCGTGCGGAGAGACTCCTTCCCGCAGTCTCTTTTGCAGCGCTTGCAGCTGATCTTGTTTGAAGATCACCTTGCCTCGGCCAGCGCAGTCAAACTGCAGCACCAGCTGAGGCTGCGCGTCGCCCATCTGCTGCCGCAAGTCCGTCACCAAGCGATCGATTCCGGTCTGGATCTTGTCGTGATCGCGTCGCGTCATCCACACGCCATCGCCGGCCTTTACTTCGGTAGGAATGCGGATCGATCCAGCCTCATCGTCTTTGGCGGGAATGTAGCGGATGACGTACTCATCGTACTGTTTGGAGATCTCACGCGGGGCCTCGAACCCGAGTGCCAGGTTCTGAATCGCTTTCGGCCAGTCATTCTCTTCATCAATGTCGACGTACTCGCGCATGACCTGCAGGGCCGGCTTGTGATCGATCTCGTAGATGATGGTGCCGTCGGCTTTGGTGATCTGACGCTTCTTGCCAATCGGAATGCAGCCGTGGTTGACCCCGTAGGCGAGCCGCTGCGGACCGCTCCATAGCGCGCAGACGGCGGCATCGGACAGGACGCGGTCATTTAGGTACTGGAAAGTCTTCTTAAACTCCCAGGAGTCACCCGCCGTCCCACCCAGCAGGGGCAGAAAGCGCGGCGCTTGCAGCGAATCGGAAAGACCGTGGGCAAAGCGATCGAAGTTGAGCGTCAGACCATCGGCAAACACCAGGACCGCCAGGTTGTCTTCCGCAAGTCCGCTCGCCAGCTTGGTTCCGATCGCCCGCCCCACCATCGCCGAGTCCTGCGACAGACCCTCCGCCGAGGCGATCTGAAACCGCAGCGTATCGGACTCGATCACTGTGGCCATCACCGCGAACGTGTCTTCGCTTGACCCCGCTTGCGAGATGATTCCTTCCGCCGAGCAGCCGATGAGCGGAGCGCCACCCGCCGCCGCATACACCGCCCGAACCAGCGCCTCCTGTGGGTAGGCAACGGTGGCATATAGAATGACAAAGTCGGGACGGACGATGCCGGCCTCGGCTTTGGCTTTGGCGACGACCTCTTCGGCCGCGCGGATCGGACTTGGGTGAGTGCTGGTCGCAATGCCCGCTTTGAGTGTCATGTCGTACTTCGCCCCTTGCGAGTCGCTCAGTAGAAGGGTGGCCCGAGCGTCTGGTGCCACCAGCGCATCATATCAGGGCGCTTGCTTGACGAGGGGCACGATGGGCAGGTGCAGGGCGAAGGTCGAGCCTTGGCCGGGCGCGCTCTCAACGGTGATCTTGCCGCCGAGGGAGCGAGTCAGCTCGCGGCAGATCGACAGGCCGAGCCCGGTGCCGCGACCGCGACCTTTGGTGGTGTAAAACGGCTCGAAGATTCGCTGCAGGTCTTCGCCAGGAATGCCGGTGCCTTCATCGCGCACGGCCAGGACGATGCGATCTTCGACGACCTTGGCCGACACAAAGATCCGACCCGTCGGCGGTCCACCACTGCCGAGATCCGCTTGATGGGCGGCGGTCGCATCGATGGCATTGGTCAGGAGGTTGATGAGGATCTGGCGCAGCAGGCCGGGATCGGTCTGAACCGTCGCGGCTTCGGCGCCAATCTCGGTGACGATGCGGATGCCGGGGCGACGCAGGGCGCTGGTGGTGACGCGGACCGCCTCTTCGACCAGTCGGCGCAGATCGGCAGCGACAATGCTCGGCTTGCCCGCCCGGGTGTGGTCCAGGTAGTCGCGGATGATCTTCGAGACACGGCTTAGCTCGCTGGTGGCGACCTGCAAGCGATCCCGCAGCGCCGGTGGTAGCTCTTTGTCAAATGCCGCCAGCTGTAGGTGCCCCGACACTGCCGCCAGCGGAGTCCCAATCTCATGCGCCAGCTGCGCCGCCAGCTGCCCGAGCGCCGCCAGCCGCTCTTTGTCGCCAAGCTCGCGCTGCATCTGGAGCAAGATCTGGTTGAGCTGCTGCAGCGCCTCGTTTTTGCTTTGCAGATCCCGCGTTGCCGCCAAGATGTCCCCGGCCAGCCGCGCATTGAGTCCGCGAATCTCCTCGTCGGCCAGCGCCAAGCGGTCGAGCATCGCGTTGAAGCCCTGCGCCAGCTTGCCAATCTCATCGGTCTGACCGAAGCCGACGCGCCGCTGCAGGTTGCCTTGCTCGACTTCACGCATCGCCTGCGCCAGCTCTGACACTGGCCGGGCAACGACGCGATTCACAATCCACACCGTGGCCAAGAGCAGCACCAGCAGCGCTCCCAGCGCCGTCACCGCCGAGATACCGATCTGGTCGCTCAGCACCTGATCATAGCGATCGAGTGGTACGGTGACGCGCAGCTTGCCTCGCTGCGGCCCCATCGGGTCCAGGTCCGCCAGCGCCGTGACGCAGTGCTGACACATCGCGGAGCCCTCGCTGACATTGATGCTGCGACTGGGCTTTACCGGCGACTCTTGCTGGGCTGGAAACGCCTGGGCCCACCGCGATGACGTGCCTCGGTCCGGCAAGCGCCACAGCGGCTCGACGCCACGCAAGAGGGGGGGGCGGCTCGGCTGTCCGCGATCCCACAACGCCCGCCGGGCTTCATACGACAGCACACGCTCCGAGCGCGGGTGACGCGGACGCTCGGGCCGCGAGATCTCAGCGACGCCGGTCTGCGGCAGCACGATCTGGATCTTGTCGCCCGACTCACTATCGACGAGCAGCGACAGCTCGAAGATGCGATGACGACCGCGCAGATCTTCCAGCCGGGCCTTGACCTCGTCGTCGGACCGCTCGTGCTTGAGGTAGTCCTCCAGGTTGGTCGCCAGATCCTGCGCGGTCGCTTCCGCCTCGCGACGCATGTGATCGTCGACGCGGCGCTTGAGCAGCACCCGCCCCGCGATCGTACTTGTCACAAGGACCAGCAGCAGCAGTACCGACAGAAGTCCAATCAGCTTGCTGCGAATGCTCAGGCTGGGCAGCACTCCGAAACCATACTCCAACCCCAGCCCACCCGGTGGCGCTACGACAAGCCTGGAGATGCATAAAACTCACGCTAAGAGCGCTGGCACGCCGGTGCACGATAAGACCTTGCTTGCGGGCTTCTGACTGGAGAATACTGCGCGACCATGCAGACCGCTTCGGAGACAGCCTCCTTGCACGCGGCGCCGTTTTTGCGCGGCCTGGCCGGCATCGTGGGTCAGGACTCTGTGGTGTCAGTGCTGCGCAGTGCGATGGCGGCGGGGCGACCGCATCATGCGTACCTGTTCGATGGGCCCGAGGGGGTTGGCAAAGCGACGACGGCTCGGGCCTTGGCGGCAGCGCTCAACTGCCTGTCGCCACCGCAAGTGGGCGATGCCTGCGGGCACTGTGAGGCGTGTGCCAAGCTCCTGTCCGGCAGTCACCCCGACTTCCTGGTGGTGAACATGGAGCTGGCCGGGCTTGCTGACGAGATTGAGCGACTGCTCAAGCGGCTGGCGTTTCCTCCGTTCGAGGGCCGCTCGCAGGTGATCCTGATTGACCCAGCCGACCAGCTGACCGCACCGACGGCGCTGACGGCGGCCAATCGGCTGCTCAAGACGCTGGAGGAGCCGCGCGTCGGCACGCACTTCATCTTGGTATCGACCTGCGGCAGTGGGCTGTTGCAGACGATTCGTTCGCGCTGTCAGCGGCTGCGCTTTGTCCCGCTGGCCGACAAGGTCTTGACGGACTTGCTGGTCCAGCAGTGCTCTCTGTCCCCCGAGGTGGCCCAGTCGGTGGTCGCGCTGTCGCAAGGGAGCCTCGGGCGGGCGGTGCGCTGTGCCCAAGATCCCGAGACGCTGGAGCGTCGGCAAAAAGAGGCAGAGGCGCTGCTCGGGGCGGCTCGGACGGGACGGGCGACCCAGATCTGTCAGCGCGCCAGTGAGATCGGGACCGACCGCGACGAAGCAGTTGAAGTCTTGGAGCTGCTGTGGCTGCGTCTTCACGGGGAGCTGCGGCGGCATGGTCAGGCGGGATCGTTGACGCTGGCGCAGCGAACCGCCGAGGCCATGCGGGTGATTCGCGAGACGCAGCTGGCCATCCGTCGCTACACCAGCGCGCCGCTATCGATAGAGCGACTGGGTCGCCAGCTGCACAGCGCACTGGGGCGTGAATCGAGCACGGGCCACACAAGGAGTGCGCAATGAGTCAAGATCCGGCAGCTCCCACGGGCAAGCCACCCTCGGCACCACTACCTGGGGATGCCAGTCGGGGCGAAGGCGCGAAGGACGGTGGCGGACGGGAAGGTGGCCCGCGCGGCAGTCGTCGCTCTCGCAGTGGTCGGGGCGGGCGTCCTGGTGGTGACAGACAGGAAGAACAGCGTCGTGGCCCCTCACCGGAGCGCCGTGGTGACGAGCAGAAGCCTCGGTCGGAGCCCGGTCGGGTAGAGGCTTCGCGCGGCGAGCGCACACGGGGTGGAGAGCCGCCGCGTGGTGGCGAAGGCCGTCGAGAGCCGCCGCGTGGTGGCGAGCCGCAGCGCGGACAGCGGCCAGGGCGCCCTGAAGGTCAGCAGAGTCAAGCGAGTCCGCCTGGGCAAGGGCAGCCTCGTGGTGGTGATCAGCGACGAGGGAAGCCGCCCCGGAGCGGTCGCTCGGGAGGTCACGGACGACCCGAGCCGCAGCGCAGCGAAGCGGCGAAGAGTGAGCCGCCGCGTAGTGACGCGCCGAAGAGTGAGCCGCCTCGGGGCGAATCGACGCAGAGTGGCAGTCCATCCGAGCCGGGTGATCGTCGCCGTCGTCGTCGTCGTGGTCGTGGTGGCCGGGGAAGTGAGCGCTCGCTGTCTGGAGAGGACAGCCGAAGCTCGATTCCAGACCCGGGTGAGCCGGATGGTGAAGTCAGTCGCCGCGTCGCTGCACCTTCGCCGACTAGCCCTGCTGCCGAGGTCCGTGCGGTACCGGCTCGACGAGAGGAGCGCGAAGACTCTGGACCGGTGGCGCCAGCTTCTGCCCGTGACGCTGACAGCGATGACGACGATGCAGCCGGGGACATCCGTCGCTTGCGACCGATCTCAGAGCTAGAGCTGCCGCCGGAGCTGCCGGTGCGAATGGCCAACCTGTGCGCGATTCGCTTCCGTCCCGCAGGCATGATCTACGAGCTGGACTGCGGCACCCAGACCTACCAGGCGGGCGAGCTGGTGCTGTGTGAGTCGGAGCGAGGCCAGCGCGTCGGTCGGATCGAGGTCGCACCGAGGCCGCGTCCGGCGCAAGGTCAGCGACGACGGGTGCTCCGCAAGGCGAGGCCCGATGAGCCCGGCGGCTTTGGTGACTCGCAGCAGAGTGAGCGTGAAGCCTATGCGTTCTGCAAAGCGCGGCTGCGGGAGCTGGGTCTGCCGATGAAGCTGCTCCAAGTGGAAGTTCAGCTGGGGCAGAAGGCGACGTTCTTTTTTGCATCGGAAGACCGGGTCGATTTTCGTGACTTGGTGCGCGATCTGTCCCAGCGCTTGCGGCTGCGGGTCGAGATGCGTCAGGTTGGTGCCCGCGACGGGGCGAAGGCCATCGGCGGCATCGGCTCGTGTGGGCGAGAGCTGTGCTGTTCGACGTTTCTGCCCGCGTTTCAGCCGATCTCGATCCGGATGGCCAAAGATCAGGGAATGGTGCTCAATCCGTCGAAGCTGGCCGGGCAGTGCGGGCGGCTCAAGTGCTGTCTTATCTACGAGCACTCGACGTACAAAGAGCTGGGCAAGACGCTTCCGAAAGTGGGCAAAAAGGTCATTACGCCCGACGGGATCGGCCGCGTGCTCGACCTCGATATCTTGAAGCAGCGGGTCCGCGTCTATTTGGAAGAGGGCGGCGCCAAGAGCTATGCGGCGGCGGAGGTTCGCTCGGCCAATCCGCCACAAGGGGGCAGCCACAACACTCCGACCAGCAACGCCGAGTCCAGCGCCGACGACTTCGAGTCCTAGTCGGGCTCGTGATACCGTTTTTGGATGTTGTGTCCTCGTTGCCAGAACGGCATGCGTGCTGCCATCGAGCGGACGCCGGCCGGTGCGGTGGAGCTGGATTACTGTCCGTCGTGTCGGGGCATCTGGTTCGATCGTGGCGAGCTGGAGGCGATCCTGCTGCAGGTTCGGTCCGACATTCAGCCGATCGGACTGCCAGCGCCCAGTGACGATCCGGCGACGCGGCGCTGTCCTCACCATCAGGTGCTGATGGTCGAGCGAACACTGTCAACGGCGCGGCTGCGGTCGAGCCTGTACGGAGCCGGCGGTGACCTTCCCGCTGGGGTGCAGATCGATCAGTGTCCGGCGTGCTTGGGAATCTGGCTCGATGGCGGAGAGCTGGGGCAGATCACCCAGGCGATGCGGGCCCCGAGTCTGCATCCGCTGCTGAAGCCGTCGATTGAGCCACCGCCCGAAGCCGACTCGGAGCGGCCGACCTCGGGCTGGCTGTGGGCGTTTATGTTTCTGACCGGACTGCCGGTCGAGTCGCACCAGCCGCGCAAGCGATTTCCCGTGGTGGTGATGGCGCTCATCATCCTGTGCGTGATGATGTTCGGCGTCCAGGTGGGCAGCACCACTCCCGAGCAGCTGATGCTGACGCTAGGCCTGGTGCCCGCGCGGGCGCTGTCGGGGGAGCTGGTGCCGTGGTTTTCCCACATGTTCTTACATGGCGGCGTCTGGCATCTCCTCGGCAACCTGTACTTTCTGTGGGTCTTTGGGGACAACGTCGAAGACCGGCTTGGCAAGGGGCGCTTTCTGCTGCTGTACCTGGCGTCGGGACTCCTGGCCGGCCTGTTGCAGGCCCTGGTGCAGCCTAGCTCGTCGCTGCCGGTGGTTGGGGCGTCGGGCGCGATCTCGGGAGTGATGGCGGCGTATGCGCTGCTCTTTCCCAATGCCCGGCTGGTGTCGCTGATCTGGGTCATTCAGGTGCAGTGGAAGACGACGACCTATCTGGGAGTGTGGCTGCTGCTGCAGTTTCTTGGGGCGGCGATGGGAGCCTCGAACATTGCGTGGTGGGCGCACATTGGCGGCTTTGCGGCGGGGGCGCTGATTGCCTGGCAGTGGCGGAGCCAACATCACGAACAAGTGACGCGCAAGCTGCTGCCGCCGCCGCTGGCTGCGGGGTCGGGGGCTGGACCGGGATCGCTAGGCGGGGGTTCCACAGACGAGCCGAAGCGCAAGCTGACTTGGTACTAATGGCAAATCCAGACGACGAAAAGCTGACACTAGACAGCGCTCCGAAAAGACCGGACGAGCCGGCCAGACCGGACGAGCAGTCCGAGCAGTCCGAGCAGTCCGAGCAGTCCGAGCAGTCCGAGCAGTCCGTCCCGACGTGGCAAGAGCTACCGGAGTACGCGCAGACAGACCTGGCTCCGCGTGGGTACGATGCGGCGTGGTTTGCGGCGGCGACTCCCGAGCTGCGACTGACGGTGCTGACGCTGTTTGTCAAGCTAAAAGGGATGAACCTGTGGCGCTTTGTCGGCACAGAGAGCGAGAGCCAACAGGGCTGTCTGCACTTCCTCTGTCCGTCGCTGGCAGAGCTGAAGGCAACCCTGCGCGACAGTGCCGACTTTACCAATCCCGGTTCGTCGCAAGAGGACTGGGACAGTCGCGAGCGGCGGTCGGTAGGTGCGCTTCACTTCAAGCACTTTCCTGGCTGGCCCGAGAGCAAAGTTCAAGCGCACATCGATCCATACGGCGCGCGCTTGCACAGTGACCTGTGGTTTTTGGTACCGGTGGTTCCGCTCGGTCAGCTGCTCGCCCATCTGGCCGATCCAACCGGCTACACCGAGGTCTTTCGCGTCCGCGCGCTGCTGCTCGAGCAAGGCTGGGACCCGGCCCCGCTTGTGGGCGTGTAGGCGGTTACTCGTCGCGAGGAATGGGCAGGGGCGGACCTTGGCGGTTCTGCAGGACCAGCGTCACCACCCCAAGGAACAGCACCCAGCCGGCGAGAAGCGCAGTCTGCGCGCTGGTGTACATCCGCAGCAGGGCTTCCAGCTCGGTCGTCTCGACGGCGACTGGCCGCGAAGACACCTTGGCCAGGGCTTCGGCGGCTGGCAGTCCGACGTGGTGCATCAGCCGATTGGCGTGCACCATCATCACCACCAAGCTGAGCAGCGTCGCCGGGATGTTGACCAGGCAGGCCCAACCCCACAGCGCCACTCCACCGAGTCGATTGCGCAGCGCCGCCAGCGCGCCCGTGATCAGCAAAAAGCCCAGGATCGACTGGAGCAGCGCCATCGGCACCGTGACACTGCGTCGCTCGTAGAGGTCCGCGCCGAGGAGCAGGAACAGCCGCTCGACCTCGGGCCGAGGCAAGCGCAGCAGGGTTCGCCCAAGCGGGCGCAGCGGCGAAGCCAGCGAGTCGGGACCGTCCTTGGCCAGCTGATCAAACATCGACAGCTGCCGGTCGCGAACGGACGAGATGAAGGTTGACCGATCGGTCAAAATAGCGGTGTTGACCTCGAGCATCCCAGCCAAGAGCTGGAACACCCCGATGCAGAGGAAGATCACCGCGAGTGCTTGCAAAACGCGCGGCAGGCGAGGCACCAGCACAAGTCGCCCGCCGCTTTCCGCCGAAGGAGCCGCCATGGAGCGCGCTATCCAGCCACGGCGCCGTCGGGAAGAGCGCCGTCGGTGATCGTGCCACCGTCGGTGACACCTCCCTGATCGGGCCGGGGCAGCATGTCGGCGGCAGGCGGTAGATCTTGGCTCGGCGGAAGGTCTGGCTTGCTCAGGTCAGCCGGGGTGGCCAGATCGACAGGCATATCGGTGGGCGCTGCGACTGGACCCCCGTCGAGCGGTCGCAGTGGCAGGACGCTGCGATAGTCGTCGGTTTCGCAGGCCGCCCACAGGAGCCATGCCGTCGCCATGACAAAGGACAAGAACAGGTACAACCGCCGCATACTTTCTCCGTCGACAATTGCCTCGCTGAAGGGATGCCTCCTAGTGAGGGCAGACCACAATCGCTGCGCAGGCTACCACCGAGTAGGCGGGCCTGACAACAGGGCGCGACCACGATGGCGATGTGCCACGACTTTGGGGTAGCCTCGCGGCGATGCTTCACTTGGCACAACCCACGCGGACGGACTGGGCCTTGTACGCGGTGGCTCATCGCGACGAGATTCTGCTCGATCATGCGCACTGTGAGAAAAAGGCAGCCTCGACGGCAGTCGGGATGATCTTTCGCTATGAAGAGCGGCCCGAGCTGGTCGTTCCGCTGTCTCAGCTGGCGCGCGAGGAGCTGGCGCACTTTGAAGAGGTGCTGGAGCGGCTCCACGAGCGGGGGATTCCGTTTCGGCGCTTGCCAGCGGGCGGCTATGCGGCGGGACTGCATCAGGCAGTGCGCAAAACCGAGCCGCATCGACTCCTCGACAATCTGCTTACGTGCGCGCTGATTGAAGCGCGAAGCTGTGAGCGGATGCAGCTGTTTGGGCAGGCGCTGCTGCCGATCGATCCAGAGCTGGGGCGACTGTATAGCGGACTGCTGGCCGCAGAGGCGCGGCACTTCCGTCGCTATGTCGAGCTGGCGGAGCTGTACTTTGATCCGTCGGTGGTGCAGGCGCGACTGGCAGAGCTGGCGATTCATGAAGCGGCGGTGATTGGCTCGGTCCAGGTGGAGCCACGGCTGCACTGCGGATAGTCGTTACTTGGCGCGGTGCTTTCCTGATTGAACTGAACGAGGCAACTTGGTTAAGGACAGGTGAAGGTTGTCTTGGCATTCCTTTCCAACCTCGAACTCCTGATCGATGTAGCCGGGGGCACTCGCGATAAACTTCATCGGCGACGTGTCATCCGGTCGCGCATACACCAGCGGTAGCTCACCAAGCTCTTCGCCCTTCGCGGTACGCACGTTGGCCGAAGCGGGCGAAGCCTCGATGCGACAGACAATGAGCTTGGGAGTCAGCCGCAGCGGGACCTCGGGAGGCGGAGCCGCCGTCACCACACTGCGCCGGGTGGCGACCGAGACTCCGAGCAGCATCATCATCCCCAGCGCCACTCCTACCACCGAGCGCCGATTCAGCTTCCGCCACTTGGGAGCCACCTTGCCGACCATCGCCGCAATCAGCTCCTTGGAAGTCCGAGTCGCGCGCGGTGACTCGGGTTGAAAAATGATCGATAGATCGGGGGGCAGGATCGGTGCGGGACTGCCGGGCAGCTGGTACGGATCGAGCATCCGCGTGGCTTCTGCGCTGCGCTCCTTGACCTCCAGAATCGTCGCGCGGATCTGCTCCATGTTCGGGCGCTCCGTAGGCTGCTTGCTGAGCATCTGATCGACCAGATCCGCCAGCTCCATGCCGATGTGAGCCGTAATCTCGGTCAGCCGGCGCGGCTTCACAAACAGCTGCTTGGCCATCATCTCCATGACACTGGCCGCTTCAAAAGGAGGCGCTCCGGATGCGCACTCATACAGAATACAGCCCAAGGAATAGACATCGGCTTTCTCGTCGACAGAGGCGGCATTCTGAATCTGCTCTGGCGGGCAGTACGTAGGCGTTCCCATACACTCCGCATGGGTGTGCCCTCCGCCCAGTGCCTGGGTCAGCTTCGCGATTCCGAAGTCGAGGATCTTCAGCCGCAGCTTGGTTCCGTTGCCCGGCTCCGATAGCAACATGATGTTGTCTGGCTTGAGGTCGCGGTGAACTCAACCCCCGTCGGGGAACGGCTTGTTTTTGTTCCCCAGAATGGTCTTTCTCTCGGTAGCGTAGGGAACGGGCTGAAAGCGCCGGGCAACCTGCAGGCTCTCGAGTCCGCTCTCGATGGGCCATCGTAGATGGCACATGATAACTAACCTGAGTCCACTGCGAAACCAACAGATTGAGTCTTGAGCGTGGGGGCGACCGGAGAGCTTCTCTTGGACCGCCTGCGGGACGGAAAAAGTCTCGCAGGGGAGCGGGGCCCCACGCGAAACGTGCGGGTTTCGGAGTGGACGGGGGTTAGTCGCAAATACTGCAATCTGGATGCGCGTTGCACGCCTGTCTACAGCGAGCGAGAACCAGGAGACAGGAAACTGGCGCTCTGGGGTCACGGCAGTCTACTGCCTCAAAGCAACACCTGACGCATTGGCCCACCGAACAAGTCGCAGTTAGGTTGGTACCCTCAGTAGGTGCGCTTGGCTGTGGGTCTCGTTGATTATCTGGCTGTTCTGTTGGTGCCTCGACCGCACCTTGCTCCACCACCGCTTGGGGCCCATGCTGGGCGGCAGCAGCCGCGGCCCGGCTACGGGTCGTCGCCGACCTCGACATCGGCGGCGGGTCGTTCGGTCGCACCGGATCGCCCACACCATCGACGCCACATGCGGATAACATCACGCTGATAATAACTCCGAAGCTTAGCCTGATTTCTTGTTTGGTCATGTTGCTTCCTTTCATCTCCACTGTACTTAATCTTGTTTTGTCATTCTCCGACACTCGATCTAGCTAGCTAGCTAGATCGGTGATCCCTCCATGTCGCAAACGTAGCCGGGTTGTTTTGTGCAAATTTTCTGCACATCGACTTAATCCCAGTTGAATTTGTCCTCGATACTTTTAGGGATCGTCTCGGTCCCACGGCAGGTTTCTGCCGTGACAACGCTCTGCGTACCGCAGCGCGTGATGTGGGTCAAGTAGCGATCTTCTTGGAAGGTGCGACCGTCGAGCCAGGGCTGTTTTCTGAAAACTGGCGCGCAATCGGACAGGCAAGGCGATCGATGTCTTGTGATCGTCACGGAGATTCGGGGTCGTCTCTGGCCCCGTGTTGGGCCGGCTTGTCGTTCGCGGAAGCCGTGCTTGGCCTTGCCGCCGAACTGGCCGATGGTGCGCACGCGGGCTCGGTCTGTTGCGGTAGCTGCCCCAACCCGTCCTTGCCAGCACTCCACCCTTCTTGAGGATGGCAGCGGCTCGCTCTGCCGTGAGCATGGGCAGTGCTCGCGTTTCTGGTCGAGCCGGGCTCGATTGCCCTGGGAAACGATCCATCTCCCCCGGATCGTCTCTGACGAGGGGAACCATTGGCGCCCGCTCTTACGCTGGGATGAGTGCTGATAGGTTCACATTGCGGCGCAAATAGCGATTTTCACCAATCTTTACATTTTATTTCCACCCACCAGCGTTGCATAAGTGCGCCTGATTATTGATCAATATCTGAGAACACATCAACTCAATAAGGGGATGATCTTATAAGTATTAGTTATCATTGCGGTATAAAATGCATGGCGATTGGGAAGCTAAGCCCCAACGCTCGCCACAAAACATCACGATGGTCACGCACATTGATAAGTTATCAACTCATATAAGCAACTATTGAGATCAACTCAGCTCATCAAGGAAAAGAAAATAAAAAAATCATTTTGCAACAATTTTCACGAGTTAGAATTTCGTAAACATTTTCCTGAAAAATAAAACACCGAAAATGTTTCTTGCTACTTGGGCGGGCAGTCCATTAGACAAATTGCTTCATTCACAGCCTCGACTGTGTGTGCGCTCAGGGCATATATATTGGCCTTCTTTTCTGGCCTGTACCTAAGCGCACGACCTATCATTTGGGCACACATAACTACGGAGCTTACATCAAAATCGATCCACACACACGATGTCAGTGGTGTATCATATCCCTCTAATAGCATTCTATTTGCGAAAATTGTCTTGATCTTGCCAGTTTGCCATCTGTCGAGCACAGAGAGATTTTCGCTATTTTCTCTTCTGTGACCAATCCAATCGGAACTAACAAACCTAGAAGCCTTCTCTCTGGCGTCTTTGTTGCTAGAGACAAAAACAAGTGTGTGGTACTCCACGGATGGAGAAAGCGCGGAAGCCGCTTTTACATCAAACGGGCAGATCACATGATCTTTTACAGCGTTAGACAATGAATAGAAATAGCAAGCTGAAAACAGATCATTTATGCGATTTGTCCACGGGGTAGCGCTTAAGCCAATTGAGCGTTCAAACTTTCTTAATACACGTCTAAATTCCGGAGCGTCGTAATTGCTGTGATGCACTTCGTCAATTATCAGCAAAGTATCTGGGATGGAATAGTAAGAGAGCCTGTCTATGAGACTAAGTTGTGATGCAAGCACGATTCTATCTGCGCTAGACGGTCGCCTTGTGCCTTGCTCAAAGGCTATCGGCTCGCGTGTCAGACTTGCAAGTCGGCTGTAAAACTGCCCGAGTAGTCGTCTATTGGGTACACACACCACCGCCCGGTGGGACACGGACAGCCGCAGCCAAGCAAGCACAGACTGACAAGCGACCTCGGACTTGCCGGCGCCCGGTGGCATAACCACAAGCGATCTAGATGCATTCCGAATGGTATTATTATCAATTAGATCGAGTGCTTGCCGCTGATGATTCCATAAGATCATGATTGGGCCTTGCCAAATTTCCATAGTTTTCCAGTGCTTAGTAGATACATGATGTATCGCCACACTCTAACCCTGCATTTGTCCTGACAAAATAGGATCTCAGCCTTCCGCTCGCAGTCAAGCTTTTCCCCACACGCAACGCAGCAGCGCCTTTTTCTGGTGAGCATATCCGTATCATTGGAATTATTTATTCCGACGAGTCAACAAAAAAATCCGTTTCATTCATCAACATCGCGACTTTATTATGATAAATTTTTTCACATGCGAATGGTTTTGGGCGTATCTGTTCCAGACTCGGTTGTCACTGTGCAAGTACGAGCAAGCCTTACCAAAAAAGGCAGACCTAGAACCATTTTTACTGGCGATGTCGACGACGTGATAACACACGACCAGATCATCGACCAAGTTTCGATGGATCGTAATTTCTGGCAATGGGTGGCCGTCCAGATTCAAGCCGGTAGAATCACGGGTGCAGAACAGACAGAATCTTGCATAAGTATCCGTGTTTCCTGTGTCTTCCTCAATCAGGACGGAAACGCAGCCGTTATTGATCACTCGACTGGTCAGACCGTCTATACCTTTCCTGAGCCGTGGGAATTCTCCAAGGGCTCCAGTACAAAGAGTGAGCAGGAGACCCTCGTCTCTGTCGTCGACAAGCTTTCCACTCTACTTGCGGAATCCAACCGCGCGATCGTTGAGTCCCAGAAGGTACTGCCCGAAGTTATGGCGCGGATGCTGAGAGAGGTGTCCGAGCAGGGCCGGGCGAGCACGGTGTCAGCAACGGAGCAAGCGGCGAAGCTGCTAACCGCGATGGTCGATCCGCTTAAAGTCCAGCTCCAGCTCATCGAGCGGCACAACGCGAACGAAACCGAGCGCGCCAATAAGTCGACAGACGCAGTGATCCGGAGCTTGGCAGCAGACTCCGATACGGCAAAAGACCCGCGTGGCGACGAGGAAAAACTTCTCGATACGATGGAGCGTGGATGGCGTTTCATCAAAACCGTAACAAGCTAGAAGGAGGCATTCGCGAATGGCGTCACCAATGGCCTTTGACGAGATCAAAACACTCCCGAAATCGAAATCACTGCTTGGCCACGTTGGCGCGAGTGGGCTTAACGCATTAGGCGGCTTTATGGCCGGTCGCGTGCGTGGGCAGATCGCTACTGCTTTCCCTGATTGGAAGGGGGCGGGAACCATCGGCGTCTTTGTCGTCGCCGTTGCGATGCGAGCGTGGGCGCAGAGTGAAAAGGGGTGGGACAGGGCAATCAAGGAAATCGCGGCAGGGATGGCGGGTTTCGTTGGTAATGATCTTTACCTCATCTTGCGGGCTGCTCTGGGATGGGGCAAGTGGAAGCGTGAGAAGCCCTATTCAGCCGACTCGGTCGTTATCCACGAAAAGAAGTATTACAGGGCAACAAAGGACATCCCTGGTACTCCAGTGGCAGAGCCAGGCAAGGACAGCCGTTGGGTGCTTTTTGAGACCGCACAAGGATACGACCCGGATCAAGTTTCGTGGGTAGCACAAGCGCTGGATTCCAATGACGCACTTATCGAGGGACTTGTCAAAGAGCAGTTGATGGTTGCCGGGCCAGAGATTGCCGCAATGTCTGGGAAGGACTTCACACAGGCGGAAGCCGATCAGTTGTATCTGGGCATGCGGGATAGTCTGAAATCAGTGATCAAGCGGCTAGCGACGGAGTAAGGCAATGTCGACAAATCCCGTCTGGGAAAGCCTGTCTGTATATTCGCTTCCGGTGGTTTATGGACATCAGCACTCTGGACAGCCGACACAGTGCCTAGACGGGCTTGTCAAGTATGCGGCATCCATCGCAGACCGCCCAGAGTCTTATGCGTATGGCACACCGGAAAAGATCATGCGGTGGCTATATCGGCAGCCAGTCGTGTTGGACCTTGGCGAGGAGCCACATATAGCCGGATGCCATCCAATGCAGCGTTCGAGAGTATGGCCTACCGCTGGTCTGAATTGCTGGGAGGCGGTAGCGCACTTGCTGGGAGTGGCCTTTAGATATAGCTGGCCCATTGAATATCATATTTATGATGCGAGAATCGGAAGATTGCGACATGTGTTTCCGGCGATTCGACCCATTGGATCAAATCGCATGCCAGAGCCTCTGGTGATACAGCCACCATTGAACGGTATCACATCGCTTTCGCTGCAAGCTGCGCAGGCTGACGAATGGTATAACAAGGCGCTTGGCGCAGTTCACTTCGTTGGCGACAAAGTGCTTAGGGTTTTTAATGCAGGAGAACTAGCAGATAGTCTGGCGGACATGGAAGGTGACGAGTTGCCAGATTGGGCTAGAACGGCCAAGCAGAAGGAAGCACGGGCATCCGCATTGCTCAAGCAGGCAGCGGCGGCCAGCAAGACAGACGAGAAGACAGATAAGGAGGGAACGACACCCAAGAGTGATGATGACATGAAACGGAAGATTGCCAAGCTTACGGCAGAACTAGAAATGCTCAAGACACAAGTGGATAAGGGGGAACCAAAATGAACAATATGTATCTGTTGCTCGCTCTGATGGGCGGTGGGGGGAACGTCTCCCCGCAGTTCATCACGGCGCTGCAAGATGCACAGAAGGACTCGTTCGAGCGCTGGAGCAAGCTGCTCAAGGCGCTCGGACTCATCATCACAACTGGGATCTTCTACCTGCGCGGCATGCCCGCCCCGGTGGACGCTTCCGGCGCGCCGGTCTTCACCAACGAAGCGCTGAGCAAGCAGATTCAAGCCAGCTTCCAAGAGGGCAAGCGGGAAGCGTTCTGGGTCGCTCTGGTCAACAGCGTGGTCGACGCGGTGCTCGAGTTCATGCGTCCGTCCGCGATGCAGCAAGCGCTGATGACGAGTCTGCTGACGAAGGGTTCGACGACCACGACGACGGTGATCAATCAAGGGGCAACGCCAGTGCCGATCGGCACGATTCCTTCCCCGCCTATGACGACGCTCGTGCAGAGGACCGCCGGGCAAGTGCTGCGCCAAGGGAACTACGGCACGCCGTCGGGCTTCGTGCGTGCTCAGTCGGTGTTTTTCAATCCCGCGACGGGTGAATTGGTTGTGGAGTGATCCATGCCGTCGCCAGTCATTGAGGGATTGCGTCAACAGTTTTTCGCGTCACTCGGCATCAACGAGAACACGCCGATCGCAGACAGCGACGCCGCAAATCTGATTGACCAGTGGGAGCAGTTTCTTTATCTCCGCGCCTCCGGTGGCGGTCCCATGGTCGTGCAAACGCCAGGGTCCGCGCCGGGCCGGGGGTCGATCGTGCTCGCTCCTCCGGTCAATCAGGGTGGTGGCGGTAGCTTTCCCGGTGGTTCGTCGGGAGGCGGCAGTTTCCCCGTCGCGACGCGAATCAATGCACCAAACCAGGGCGGGGCGCCGCGATACACACCGCCCCCTGCCGCTAGGAAGTGAGGGCTTTCATGTCGTCCATTTTTGAAGTCGACAATGTTGTGGTGGGTGGGGGCTCTGCTGGGAGCGGGACCACTTGCCGGGTGAGTGACTGGACCCAGAACACGAGCTACTCGGACGGGGCGATCGTGGTCTTCAACGGCTCGCAGTACGTGGCCTGTGGCAGCGTCCCAGCCGGCCTGGTTCCGCCCGTGGAGTATTACACGCCGCTCACGCCCAGCCAGCCACGCTGGCAGCTCGCAGCTCGGGGCCGGTCGCTCCCGCAAGCCTACTCGGACAATCCAACCTACTACGCCGATCAAATGGTCACGCATCTTGGCGGCACGTTCATTCTCGACGCGCCCACGGTCCCCGCAGGCACCCGGCCAGGTCGTGACAAGCGGTGGACTCGGCTGTCTGAGACTCTCACCGTCGCAGAAGGCGAGCCGTTAGGCACTTCCGATCTGACCAATTTTGCGCCATCTGTCACCGCCGCGATCGTAGCGAACAGCGATGAGACTGCCCGCGTACGCCACCACCGGGTACGCATGACGATCTCGAGTCTGCTCTCGAACGGCACTCTGTATAGCTGCAAGTTCCCTCGCGCCATTCCGTGCGAGGCCCGACCACAGATCACGATCCAACCCGAAGACCAGCAGGGCTTCTACATGCTCCTGACCGCCTCCGCGATCATCAGCGGTGGACAGGTTACGGGCTACATCCTGAACAACCAGGGAGGGGCCGCCCCTTCCACCATCGAATTCACGGTGTTCGTCAAGGAACAGATTGATCAAGTCCAGCACAGCTAGGACTGAGGAGACCCATCATGAGAGTCTTAGATCCACTCGACGGCAAAACCCCCTTTGACTCGGTTCGGGCGGTTGTCCGTAAGTACACTGCATTGCTTGGCGCTGACGTGTTGGCGGCAATCGTCGACACGATCGGCAATCGTCCCGACTTGGCCACTCCGTCGGTCGTGTTGACCATCACGGGAACCGGGGCCTTTCAGCGTGCGGTGCATGGGCTGAAGGACGCCGACGGCAAGCCCGCCAAGCCGCGAGCGTGGGCCATTCAGCGCTGGAAGGCTTGCACGGAAGTCGACATCCAGGCTGTCGACGACACCAACATCACCTGCGAGATCACAAACAAGGGTGAAGTCACGATCGCTCTGTTCCTGTAGGGGGCTACCTTGTCGACGCTGTTTGGTTTCCTGTTCCGTCTGCCAAGGGCTGTCGGTGTGCCGCTCGCCGCGCTCAGCCTCGTGCTGCTGGCGCTGGTGCTCGGTCTGCTCGTCGCGAGCCTGCCGGTCCTGCTCTGCGTCCTGAGTGTTCGCAGACGGATCACGGAGTCCAGACAGCGTCGACTGATTCTGGCGGCGCTGCAAACCAAGGGGGGTCTACATGCATCGTAACGTCTGGTTCTATGCGCAAGCGGCTGTGCCTGTACCGCCGGTCCTGTCTGTTGACATCGTCGGCAAGTGGCCAATCGACAAGATCCGCGAGATTGCCGATAAACAGATCAAGCTAGCCAAAGAAAGTTTTGAAATCGCTTCCAAAGTCGCATGGTATGAAGGTCTTTATGTTCGATTTAAGAGCCATGAGCGCTGGTCGCCATATCTTGATAAAATCAAAGCCGCTGAAACGGCACTGAAGCAGGGTGACGTAGGCGTGACCGAGAGCGAGAAGAAAAACGCCTATCTCGAATCGTGGACAAAAGCCCGTCTGGCTTCTGAGGCAATCCATAAAGAATCTGAGATGGGGCCGACTACCTACGCAACCGTGGCCGTTGATTTGTCTAATTCTGCGCAGGATCTAGCAAAGAAAGCGAAGGATGAAATCAAGGATCTAGGGAGCGGTCTGTCAAGCTCTCTCAAGTGGGGCTTGGGTATCGGCGCCGCGCTATTGCTTCTGAGTCAGACAAGGAAGCGGTAACACAATGGATAAAGGATTGCTCATCGCTGGCGGTTTGCTTGCTTTTGCGTTGTGGAGAAGCCGGAATGCGAGCGCTCCGGCAAGCGTCGTGCCTAATCAGAGCGGTGTTTGGGCTGATGCGCGCTTGACCGAGTATCACCCAGACGCGCCACCAGACAAGCAAAAGCTAGAGGGTGGACCAAACGACAGAAAGAAGCATCCTGTTGTGACCGTACAGGAGCACTTGGGCGACAAGGCCAAATTTCCTTACGTATCAGTGGCGGGTGATTTGGTGCTCAATGGGGAGCGTGTAAAATATGGCACTCGGATCTATTTTTCATCATATCCTGATATTGTGTTTCGCATTGTAGATACCGGCGGCAATTTCTTCGGAACGGGCAAGAAGATCAGAGAGCCCGGTTTTGAGCCTTTCGATATTGCGACCAGCTACGGGAGCAAGCTTGGCTTTAGTGGCAAGCACACAAAGTACAGGCTCGACCGATCAGATACGCTGATTTCGTCGTCGCCTGTGCGAGTAGCGTAAAGGGGGTGAACATGGCACGAGTGAGAAAATTCAACGAACCAGGGACCAAGGAAGATCGCATCCGCTGGAATAAGGCAGGCACGCGCAAGTGGCTGACCGTCTACACGGTCATGGAGTACCACCCCGAGGCCAAAGCCAAAGCGAGCGAGCCCGAGGAGAAACCGAAGGCCAGCAAGCCGAAGAAAGCGAAGTCCAGCAAAGCCAAGCCAAAGGCCGCGCCGAAGAAAGCGAAGGCCAGCAAGCCAAAGTCGAAGGCCAAGCCGAGGAAGGCCAAGTCCAGCAAGCCCAAGAGCTAAACCACCCTAAACTACTCCGAGTGTCCGCACTTCGCGCACGCCTTACTCGGCGACCGAAAGTCGGGCTTATGGCCGTCACCGAAAGCAAGCCAAGACCGAGACACCCTTAAAGCCCGAGCGAGCCTCTCGACTGTGTCCGTGCGCGGGAGCCTCTCTCCCCGTTCCAAGTATGCCACGGCGGTATCCGACAGATCGGCAGCACGCGCCAGCTCGTCGAAGGTCATCCCCCGAGCTTGCCGCGCTTCTGCGAGCCGCACGCAGATCGAATTAGAGGCGAGGCGACTCGTCGGCGCGTTTTCTGCTTCGTCTCGTTTCTGACCCATACCCCTATTCACATACCACAATAGCTTACACACAAATACTCCAAAGATTGTTACCATTAATTAACTGCTATACTAGCGCACATATTGGCGCAGTTTCATAGCAGTCACCGTCGGTGACTCAATTTTGTTGACCGGCAAAATATTGTTGGTAACAATAGTTGGAAAATCTGGCGAGGCCAACAATGAACACCGACGAGGAACAAGCCCCAAAGCTCTCAAGAATCCATCTAACTACCGTCGACGGTTCGACGGTCTGCCATCGACAAGTGCCAGCGTCGCTAGTGGGTCAGTACGCGGAGAGTCTCGTCACTACCGCTTCGCGCGTGCTGATAAGGCGTGCCGTCTACATCAATTCAAAACTCGTAAAGCGCAATGGGCGTTGCTCTGTGTGCTTTCGCAGACACGAAAGGGTATTGTAATGAGCAATTTACCTACGATGGAGATCACTATCAAGCTTCTGTTCACTCCATGTGAATCTGGCTTGCAGTATCAGCTAACAAGCACATGCGCCACAAAGGTAAATGATGGGGAAGAAATACGAGGCAGATCTGGCCCGTTACGTGAATTTCTACCTGTGGACGATGTGAAGACGTGCGCACAGAGCAACATCGACGTTTGGCTTAGAGGGACTCAGACCCATGTCTACTGTTGCGATGTGTCGAACGGGCTACGTATGTTTAACACGGTGCTTCGTCGAGTGATGAGAGGTGAGCAATGAACGCCATAAGTGAACTATACAGCGCACCACGTAGCAGCCTAAAGCGCAAGCTCTCACGCAAGAGAGCAGAGACGAAGGATGCGACGCAAGCCGATGAACCACAAGAGGCTCCAAAGGTGCTGGGACCATATGAGAACAAAGACAAGTGGCGACTGGTCGTCAAGAGTGGCGACAAGCGCAAGTCGCTGGTTTTCGATACAGTCGAGCAAGCCGCGACGGCCAAAAGCAACCTACTTGCCAGCTTCGACGATTCGGCAAAGCTGACCATAGGCGATTTGCTGGCGCAGTTTATCGAGTATAAGCGCCAGCGTGGATGTGTAGATCGTTCGCTGCTTCATGTGAAGCATACGATCATGCGCATCTTTCCCAAGCTCGACAAACCGGCCCATATGTCGCCAGAGAAAGCCGAAGCGCTCTATCTGCTGACAGTTGATAAGTATGCCGTGGCATCGCATGCAATCGCGCTGAGAACGGTTAAGGCGATGTTTCGCTTTGCTGTGAAAAAGAAGCTTGTCGCGAAGAATCCTTTTGATGATGTGCAGTCAATCGGTAGAGCGAACAAAGGAAAGCTACAACTTCGGACGGATGAAGCGAAGCGGCTAACGGACTTTCTCACAGAGCGTGCATCGCTTGGCGAGTGGCGAGCGCTTGCGCTGCTGACGCAGTTGTTTCTCGGCTTGCGCAGTAGTGAAGTGCTCGCGCTCAAAAAGCGCGATCTCGACTGCGAGGCTAGCGTGATTGTGGTCGATGGCACGAAAACCAAGAATGCCAAGCGCCGTCTAGCGCTCGACGCGCCGATCGTGCGTGAGCTTCTACGCCGACGTGCCGAGGGAATGAAGCCGGATGCGCTGCTTTTCTCTCTCAATTGCTCGACGGTGCTTTCTGCGACGTGTCTACACAAGGCGCTGACGAAGTATTGCCAGCAAGCCGATCTGCCGATCGTCTGTCCGCACTCGCTGCGCGGTCTGCACTCCTCGCTTGCGGTACAGGCAGGGGCAAGCTCGAGCTACGTGGCGCGAGCGCTGGGGCATGGTTCCGATGAGGTGACGAAGCGCCACTACATCAGCGAAAGCGCGATGGATTCGGCCCGTTCTGCGCGTGTTTCGGAAGCGCTCGCAGGCGACCTTGACGGCTTGATCGCGACCCTCCTAGCGCTGTCCCCCGCGCAGCGTGATCAAGTCTGCTCCACCATCGGCTACCGTCGCTGACCTACCTACGTTCTGCCGTTCCCAAGCGGTTCCCCGCTATATAATTCCAAGCAATTCTCGTCAGTTAGAGCACCGAAAAAGTCCGCGGTGAATGATCATGCGACTGTGCGCGGCCAGCATCGTCTGGGTCAGCTGCTCGGCAAGGTCGAGCAGTACATTCATCTCCAGATGACCCGGATGCGCGGCCAGATACTCCGCGAGCGTCCGTCCTTCCAGCAGCTCCATCACCAGATACGCCGTGCCATCGTCCAGCGTGTCGGCGTCCCAGATCTTGATCACCCCGGGATGGTTGATCTCATTGACGGCACGAGCTTCGTTAAGGAACCGCTGCAGCAGCTCCTTGTCTTTGGCGAACTCGGGCTTTAGGACTTTGATGGCAACGCGGCGCGAGATCGACTCGTGCTGCGCTTCGTAGACGGTTCCCATTCCGCCCTCACCGAGCACGCGAACAATCCGGTAGGCTGCAATCCGTTTGATGTGGTGCGACATGGTGGGCTCCTCCCAACCGGAATGTGGAAAGCAAGCCTAGTGCCATGTCGAGTGCGATGCGACAAGTGCAGCAGCTGCGCAGACTTCTCGACGCGGGACGCAGATCGCCCGGCGCAAGCTCTGGGGGGCAGAGTCGAAAAGGAATCGCTGGCCCATGGGCCTGCCCATGCGCGCTGGAGATGCAGTGGTACACCTGACACCCACGATTCCCTACGGACAGCGAAGCGGAGCGCGGGAGCGGCGAAAAGGAGGTCGCGAAAGGGAGTCTCTACTCGGCGAGGAAGATGCGGGACTGGCGAGGCGGAATCACAACTGCGGGGCCTTGCAGCGACGTGTCTCCCAGCAGCTCTTTGAGCTTGGTACTGGGCAGTGAGCAGACTGTCTGTTCGGTGTCACTGCGATTGATCGCCACATAGATCTTCTCGGCGGGCTGACCTTGCCACGGCAGCTTGGTTTCCATCGTGTACAGCCACAGCTCGTCGGAAACTTGCAGCGTCTTGCGGACTCCTCTGCGCAGCGCAGGGTGGGCCTTGCGAAGCTGTCCGAGCTTTTGAATCCGCTCAAACAGAGTCAGCTGATGACACGATCGCACCGATCCGCGCAGCGTTCCGTCATGCCAAAACAGCATTCGCCGGTTGTCGGGATCGCCGCCGCCCGCAAGTCCATACTCATCACCGTAGTAGAGCAGGGGAGCACCAGGACTTGTGAACAGGAATGCGAACGCGTTGGCCAGCCGCTCATACGCTTCCGGAGTCTGCGGCTGCTCAGGCAGGTTGGCCCACGTCCGCTCTTTCGCAGGATCGCTGTTTTTTCCGTCGGACCACTCATCGAACAGAGGCGCATCTTCTGCAATGTGAATCGGCCGCACCACATCATGATTGCCAATCCACGGACTCATCACGGGCGGTGGTGAGCCTGCCGATCCGCAGCCGTAATAGGTGTCGTTGGTGCGCGCAAACTCGGCCAATTCCCACATCGGAAGGTGCTTGCCGGTGTTGCCGCGTGACAAGATCGCCGACGCCAAGTTGGCGCGCAGGGGGAAGTCGAACTGGCCATCGAGCATGGTCGCAGAGTCAACAAAGCGCTTCAGGTTGTCGCGATTCCCAAAGTCGTAGGTTTCCCCGGTGACAAAGACTCGCTTGGTTGGGAACTCGGTCAGGAGTCTTGCGCGGAGTCCTTTGTACCACTTGGCGCTGATGTGCTTGACGGCATCGGCACGATAGCCATCTGCGTCGGTGTCGCGCAGCAAACGGACGGCGGCATCCAGGGAATGGTTGAGCGCTTCCTCGACCTCGTAATTCCAGTGCGGCAGATAGCCTTGGAAGGCGCAGCGCGTCCCAATCAGAGGATTCGCTTTGGTGCCATCCCACTGACACGGATTGTCAGCCGCCGAAGAACAGACACACTCCTGGGTCATTCCGTTCTTGAGGATCGGCGTCAGATCATCGTTCAGCGCAATATTAGGCCAGAACCATGCAGGTTTCCCATTGCCGTCGAGGATCGACTTGCGATCAGCCGACAGAACGGGCATTCCTTTCAGATCCACCGCAGCGGCGTGGGCTTTGTACAGAGGACTCTGTTCGTGGACATGGACCATTGCGTAGTCGAACAGAACCTTGATTCCTTTGCGGTGGGCGCGGCGGACCAGATCTCTTAGCTCGGACTCTGTTCCGAAGTGTTCCTCGACGCGCGGACTGCTGCTGCCGGTCGGCCACTGATCGAGCGGCCAGTACCCGTGATAGCCAGAGTAGGCATGTCCGCCGACCTGACGCTTGTCTGCGGTCGGACTGATCGGGCTTAGGTAGTCCGGATTGTCGAAGGGAACCGTCACCCACAGGGCATTCACCCCCAGGCTGTCAAAGTAGCCGTCATCGATCTTGCGGATGATGCCGGCGTAGTCGCCACCCAGGTAGTCGCCGGGGCGCTCGGCCTTGTCCTGGACCAGCGGCTTGTCGTTGGCGCGGCTGCCGTTGTAGAAGCGATCGACGAACGTGAAGTACATGACGGTGTCGCGCCAGTCGAAGTCTCCCGTCGGAGGAGCCGTCTCTGCGCAGCTCACTGCCTCGCCCATCGGCTGGAAATCACAGGTGGCGGTGGGCGGCATGGTGCAGCGCGCGGTGTACTTGCTGCCGGGGTGAAGCGGGCTGGGATCGTCGCGCCAGTCATCGCCGTTGACGACGAACTTGACCTCCGACTCGCGGCCGTGGGGAAGGTATAGCTCGCCTTCCCAGGTTTTGCCGTCGGTGCTGAGTGTAAGTGGATAGCCGACATCCCAGCCGAGGGGTCGGTAGTTGCCGCGCAGCTCGACGCGGTTCATGCCGGCAACATGCGGAATCGAGTACTTTTCTTTGCAGAATCGATGCGCTTCATCGCAGGGCAGGGGATCGCCTGTTGGTCCTTTGCAGGTGCCAGCTGCCGTCGCTACCGGTGGAGCCGGTGAACAGATCGGCGGATCGGGAGGAAGCTCCTCGGCGGGCGGGGTGTCGCTGGGCATCGGGTCGTCGCCGCAGCCAATCGCCAAAGGGATCAGCAGAGCAAGCGGCGCACAGGACCACAAGCGACGGTTCGTAGGACGACGCATGGCAGTTCTCCGTCAGGAAAGAGGGGAAAAGAAGCGGCGGAAAGTCACCGCACATTGGGCAGCTCGCCGCGCATCTTGCGGGTCGCGCCGTCGCGGTGTCAATCGATCGCAAGGCCAGTCCCAACCCGCAGTCGTAGGGAATAAGCAGCGTCGACGGGATGGCGCGCACGTGACCAAGTGGTAGGAACCGCTGCCGGCATTTCTTATAATGAGGCCGGATGTCGGGGGGCCACGTCGCCTCCTCGGGGGAGCAAGCGGGATGAAAGCAGTCTCGATCGCGGTGATTGGCAACGGTCGGTGGGCGCGGGCGCTGTCGGTGCGGCTCA
This sequence comes from Myxococcales bacterium, assembly GCA_016794465.1. Taxonomy (GTDB): domain Bacteria; phylum Myxococcota_A; class Polyangia; order Palsa-1104; family JAEUJZ01; genus JAEUKA01. The sequence goes on from JAEUKA010000013.1 coordinate 113,917, forward strand.
AGCACAACCAGCGGCAGTGGAAGGGTCGGCTGCGTCGCGCGATGATGTATCAGCCGCCGCCCGATCTGCCGCGACTGGCGACGTTTGCGGAGCCGTCGGAGATGGCGATTCGGATTCCGACTCCGCCGGTCAAGCGGGCCGGTGGTGGTGGGGACGAGACGCTGCAGATGACCGCCGATGCGCTGATGTTCGCGGCGGGCGAGGTCTACGCCGACTCGATCGACATTGCCGAGCTGCGAGATGCGGATTTGATTGTCCTGGCGGTGCCGGCGTCGAAGGTCAAGCCGCTGCTGCGCTCGATCTCGGGAGTCCTGCGGCCCGAGCAGGCGATGGTGCATGCGATTGGCAGCTTCGCACCGATCGATGGAGCCGGTCGTCAGACAATGTTGCCGGTGTCGGAGCTGATCCGTCGCGAGACGGTACTGACCCACATCGGCGCAGTGGCAGGTCCGGCGCTCGCCGAGGATCTAGAGGAAGATCTGCCGGTCGCGATGGTCTGCGGCAGCATGAGTCCCGAGGTTGCACCGATGCTGCATCAGGCGCTGCACGGTCCGCACGTGCGCATCTATTCGACCACGGATCTCGTTGGTGTCGAGGTCGCGCGAGCGCTGGTCGGGGTCTATGCGTTTGCGGTGGGAGTCGCCGATGCGATGGAGCTGGGGCCGGCGGTGCGGGCACTGCTGATTGCGCGGGGTACAGCCGAGATGTCGCGGCTGGCGGTCACGCTCGGTGGGCAAGAGCGGACGATGCTTGGACCGGCGGGACTGGGTGAGCTGGTGGTGGCAACAGAGCGACGGGGAGCGCCGGACTTTCAGCTCGGCAAGCTGATCGGCAAGGGGGCGTCGCTGGGGGATGCAGCGCGGCAGATCGATCGCGCTTGCGATGCCCTCAACATGATTCGGGAAGGACAGACTCATGCGCAGCGGATGCGGATCTCGCTGCCGATTGTGAGCGCGCTCTATCGCTGGGTCGGCGGTCGTCACGATCTGCGCGCCAGCATCAATGACCTGATCGAAAAAGATCTGTTTGGTTAGCCCGGTCGGGCGCGGTCGGGTGCGGAGGGGTTACTTGACCGCGATCAGGATTCCGAACGTCGCACACAGAGAGACTACGTTTCCGTCGCGCACGGTGATCTCAAAGAAGTCCCGACACTTCGGAGGCGCGGCCAAAAGCCAATCCGCCAGCGCGGCGGACTCAGCACGGGGGAGTCGCATCCGCTCGGTCCATTCCACATAGGGATAGACTTTCTTGGTCAGCGGATCGGTGTGGTGGACGCGCAGTCCGGAAGACTCACACAGGGCTTGCCACTGGGACAGCCGCAGGGCGCGGACATGACTGGGATCTCGCCAGCGCTCGAAGCGATCCATGAACGCATCCAGCTCGTCGTCTTCGGGCCCCATGTTGTCGTCGAGGATGAAGCGTCCGCCTGGTCGTAACACCCGCGCCACTTCCGCGACAAAGCGCGGTGGACTGGGAAAGTGATGCGGAGCCAGCCGCGCCGTGACCACATCAAAGTCTGCATCCGCAAACGGCATCGACTCGGCATCGGCCTGCTGGAAGACCACATTGCTGCGGCCACGGCTTACGACAAATCGCTCCGCCGCTTCGAGCATTCGCGGGGTCAGATCCGATGCGACTACTTCCTTGGCATGGTACGAAAACGCCAGCGCGGTGTGACCTCCTCCTGTTGCCACATCCAGGACTCGCTCTTGTCCTGTGAGTGCCGCCAGCGCAACCATTCGCTGCAGATCATCGCCTTCGCGGTGCAGCTTGCTATCGACAAACTGCTGGGCAGAGCCGCCGAACTGACTCTGGACCAGCCGCTTTACTTCCTCGCTGGCCGGGTCAATATGAATACTCTTAGATGCCTCTTTATCAGGCACTTTGGCAGGCTCTCTGTCTGTCACTTTGGCAGGCTCTCTGTCTGGCATGACCGCCTCTCAGGTGTTCTTGTGACCGAAGTCGATGAGCTGCGCCGCGATCAGGTCAAGATCCGCCGATAGGAACATGCCGCGCAGGTTGCCTCGGGGGTGACTGACCGTGTGATCGGCCCAGGTCTGGACTCCCTTCCCAACCGACAGCTTGCGACAAGCAATCGGACTGCGACCCAGTGCGCGCAGCGTGATCTGCGTAACCGGCTCCATTCCGGCGCGATCCCAGGCATAGGGAACCTGCGTTAAGAGGCGTCGTACAGGACTATTATCCCACAGCGCTGGATCGTCGCTGCGCGTGAACGCTCCGGTCTTGATGTCCTGCCGCAAGGTATAGGCATAGCCACCCGGATACGGAGACTGTTCCGACAGCTGCCGCGTCGCCTTGCTGTAGTAGATGACGTGCCGTTCCGGAATGATCTCGTCTTGATGAACCGCGCCGACCTCGAACACCCAGTCGTCTTTGTCCCAGCCGACCACTTCGACGTGCAGAAGGAACGGCCGGGTCCAGCTGCCGATGGTGTCCTGACTGGTCACGCTGTAGCGCCAGAAGTCACCGACCTCCAGCGGGGGTGGATACGCGTCCTGCTCTTCCGGCGTGATCACCCAGCTTAAGTCAAGGCTCTGGTATTTGCTGCGGATGGTCTGGTTCACCGTCGCTGTTTCTCCGGCACAGATCGAATACACCAGGGTGCGCAGCGTGGGATGAAAGCTGGACTGGCTCGATCCGGGGTCTTTGGTTTCGGCGGCGTTCTGCACCGACAGCGGCTGTGGTCGCCACATCAAGTCGGGATGATCGAGCCGTGAGCCGCCAATCCAGTAGCCGCTCTGGGGGTTCTCTTTGCTGCCGGTGATGCGGTAGGTGTAGACCTTGGGACGCTCGTCCATCGGCCAGTTTTTGACGCCGACAAAGTTGGGCTCGACGGCATCGTTGGCAAACCAGATCTGCGCGGTGACATCCCAGGACTTCGGTCCTGCTTCGCTGTACGCAAGCTCGTAACGGTAGGCCGGATAGTTCCAGACCTCGCGGGTGGGCTCGCCGGTCTTGGGATCAATCGGATCGAGCTTGGTATCGAAGATGAGTCCGCGCCGATCCTTGCCAATCGACTGAATCACCGTTGCATGAAACAGGTGCGCGTCGTTTTCCCCGAGCTTGCGGATCAGCTCGACCGGATCGCCGTTGTGACAGACCGTCAGGAGTCCTTTCTGATCACCCACTTCAAAGCCGATGCCATGAATCTCTCGACGCACAGTTGGCTCATTTTCCAGCACCGAGGCCGCCGCCCAGCCGTTGCAGTGACCCCACCAAAACGCGGTGTAGCCGGTGGCTTGTTCCATTCGCTTGTCGGCAAAGTGGCGCCAGCCTTCAAACTCCCTGCTGCGCGGATTGGGAAGTCCGCTGGCGACGCAGTACTGGTCGTACTTATCGAGCGGCCCGCCCTCGTCATATAGGTTCATGTAGTCATCACGATCCTGACTGGACATCATCGGCCACCAGTATCCAGACCAGGCTACGCGCGCTGCTTCCCCTCGGTTTACGTAGTCGCTCATTGCCGTGTGTGCCTCCGCTCGCGAAAGATCTGTGTCGAAGGAACTGTCGCTCCGACCTGCCCACTGTACATCGAGCCCTGGTCTGGCTGACAGCTGGTTTGGTCGGACCGAAAGAATTCCTGTCGGTAGGCGATGTTCCATCTCCGACGAGATTTCGATTGATTCCGTTTCCAGATCTGCCACCGTCCTAGTGTGACAGGAGGAACCATGCCGCACGCGCAGGCTTCGCTTCCCCAGCGGAATGCTCGGAATGCCCGGATCGGTCGACCCCTTTTGGGGCTGACGTTGGGACTGTGTCTTTTGAGTGGCCAGAGTCAGGCCGCAACTTCCGAAAAGACGCTGCTGGATTACAAGTACTTTCGGACCTTGTGCATTGACCTGCTCGGACGGATGCCGACCGAACAGGACTTGCAAGACTTCGAGCGTCCCGACTTCAACATGGAGTCGTGGATGGATGCCCACTTGCAGGGCGATACCTACGCCGACCGCCTGACCCGGATTTATGCCGATCTGCTGCGGCCGCAGACGGTTTCCTTCCAGGTGGGAACGAACCGCAACACGCTGGCGCGCATCCTGATTAAGGACGACACCGGCAAGGACACGTGGGTCTACTACCGTCCGGGGCAGCGGCGCGGGCGGCATGCTCAGGTTCCCAAGACCACCGATCCGACCTATCCGCAGTGGAACAACCTCACCCGAGGCGGATTCTGCTTGCTGGAAGCGGAGACGGGACTGAAGTATCCCGATGTCAGCGCCGCGCTGCCGCCGACGGGAACGGCCAAGCCGGTTTCCAAGGCCGTGCTCGATCAGTACACGACGGTGGTCAAGCCGTGGTGGCTGTATGCCGATTACAAGAGTGCGACGCCGGTCGACCGCTACAACGCGACCACATGGCCGACACGCTACCCCGGCTTCACGATCAACAACGAGCTGCTCAAGGAGTCGGATGTCAAGACCGACGTGATGCAGATTCGGGTGTGCAAAGAGGAAGCAAACGTCGACGTGCAAGCGCCGATGGACACCACGCCGGCCAACATCCTCGACTGCCGGACTGGGTACGGAATCAGCAACTCGCAGGGCTGTGGTTGTGGACCGGGTCTGGAGATGTGTATGCCGGCGGCGCACTTTTTGGCGTCGCAGCCGCGTCCCGCGTTTGTGTCCTCGCGCAATACGCTGCTCGGCGTTGACGATCCGACCGATGCGCAGACCTTTGAGTACCGTGCCTGGCAGTCGCTGTGGGTGGCGCAGGAGCCGCAGGTCTTTTTCTACAACCTGTTCCTGGAAGACCGTGACTTCCGCGATGTGGTGAGTGCCAAGTACACCTATGTCAACGGTCCGATGGCGCAGTTTTACAAGCTGTCGGCGCGCTCGAACTGGAATGATCGGGATCTGGGAGCGATCTCGCTGCCGTCGCCCGATGCCATGCCGCCGGATCTGATTCCGCAGCAAGTGATGACCTGGCAGAAGGTGAACACGGGCGTGTCCTCGGCGGGTGTGCTGACGATGCCGCTGTTCCTGTTTAAGTACGCAACGCGGCGGGCGCGCGCTCACGCGGTCTACAACATGTTCCTGTGTCGAGACTTTGTGGCGCCAGCCGGACTGATGCTGCCACCGTCGAAGGAAACCGACCTGATGAAGCGCGAGGGCTGCGCGGCGTGTCACCAGACGCTGGAGCCGCTGTCGGCCTACTTTGCGCGCTGGGTGGAAAACGACTGGAGCTTCATCGATCCGAAGCTGTATCCGGCGCAGAATCCGGCCTGCAAGCAGACAAACGGAGTGATTCCCAGCAGCTGCAATGCGCGCTACGACAACATCTACTCTTCCTCGACTTCGGGAATGCTGCGTGGGGCGTATTCCTCGCCGACGAATGCGGATCTTGGCGCGATCGGAATGAGCGAGTACCTGACCCGGCGAGCGGACTTTGCCCCGTGTGTGGCGCAGAATGTCGCCGAGAGCTTCCTCGGTCGCTCGCTGGGAACGGAAGACAGCCAGCTGCGGGATGAGATGACCTCGGCCCTGGTGGAGAGCGGCTATCGCGTAAAGCCGCTGGTCAAAGTCCTCCTCAAGTCGCAGCAGTATCGCTCTGCCAACAACCTGACCTCGACGGTCTGGCGCAACGGAGTTACGCCATGAACACCAAGCTTACGTTTCTAGGTGGCGCGCTGCTTCTGTCCGTGGCTTGCAAAGGACAGGAATCCACCGCGCCTTCCGTGACGCTCGATCAAGTTCCGGGGCACGAGTCGCTGGCTCAGGACACCACTCATAAGGAGTCGCCGCGCCTGGTTCCTGCCGAGGCGTACATCCGCACCTACCTGACTCTGTTTGGGGGGCTGACGGCGCTGCAAACGCAGACGCAGCTGACGGCGGGAGGCAGCGGTCTGTTTGATACCTGGACCGCGTATCTGGGAGCGCTGGGACTGCCGAACTACGCGACCGATATGTCGCGCAATACCCAGACCAATGCGCTGATGGTCGCGAGCTTTGAGCGGCTCGGCATCGCGCTGTGTGACAAGGCGCTGGAAAAGGATCTCAAGTCCACACCAGCTGTCGCCGTCGACAAGCGCATGATCTACACCTTCGATGTACCGGCCACGGCGGTCGATGAAGCGGGCTTTGCGGATCGCTTTGCCAAGCTGCATCGCAAGTTCCTGGGCTATCCGGCCAAGCTGGCACCGACGGATCGGACGGCGCGCTTCTTTGCGCTCTACAACGAAACCATCAAGAACCACAACCCGACGGGCTCGCGCTTCACGGCAGTGGATGCGGGCTGGGCAGCTGTCTGCCAGGGACTGATCCGTCACCCCGAGTTCCAGCTGTATTAAGGGAGGGCCCAGATGAACCGTCGGAGCTTTATTCAGTCAATCGTCGGAGGCAGTGCCGCTGCCGCGCTGGGAACGCCGCTGTTTCGGGCCTTCGCGGGGCCGGAGGTTTCCTCTGATGAGTACTTTATTTTCATCCACGCCCAAGGCGCGTGGGACATCACCGTTGGGCTCGATCCGCGCAACCAGCGAGCGGGTCTGATCGAGCCGGGCTCGACGGCGACCATCGACATCAATCCGCTGAAGAAGTGGGTCAGTCTGTCGACACCGCTTGATGGCGTAAATGCGTCGTCGGGTTATTCCTTCGAGCTGGTCCGTCCGCCATCGGGTCCACTGGTCTTCGGTCCCGGTATCGGCGATCTCATCCGGCACTACGATCGCTTGACGGTGGTCAACGGAATCGCCATGAACACCGTCAGTCACCAGGACGGGACGGCGTTCTCAGCAACGGGACGACACCTCGCGGGGACCAAGACCGCCGGGCCGAGCATCGACACCATGATGGCCAACAGCTTCGGCCTCGGGCAGCTGCTGCCAGCGGTGTCTATCAACTATCCGTCCAGCTTTGTGGGACAGGGTCTGGATCGCCGGGCGGTGCCGCTGACCATCTCCGGGGTCGGGACGCTGGCGGCTTCGCTGCGACGCTCGGCGCTGTATGAGTCGGCGGCGGCACGGGATGGGGTGACCGCGCTGCTCAGCCGGGAAGCGCAGGATCTGGCCAGCATGTCGGCCAATCCCGACGTGATGAACGGGATGTATCTGCAGTATGAAGGCCTGCGCCGCATGAACGGCGAGAACCTGATCAACCTGTTTACCGATAGCTATCTGCGCGGCAAGTACACAAGCTTTGCCTACTCGACGATGAGCGCTTCGGTGAACGCGGCCTTTACCCTGGAGTCGCTGGCCCGCAACGCCACCCGCTGTGTCAGCTTCGCGTACGGCAGCTTCGATACCCACTTTACGAACTACCGCAACCAGCCGCTGCTCCAGCAGAACCTGTTCGACATGATCGCCATCATGCTCGACTACTTGGATGTAATGCCGCATCCGACCAAGCCGGCGGACAAGCTCTCGGAGCATACCCACATCCTGGTGGTGAGTGACTTCTGCCGGACTCCCAACATCAACGCGGCGCTGGGACGCGATCACTATCCGAACAACTCCTCGCTCATCATCTCGCCGAGGTTCAGAGGCAACATGAGCTTTGGACAGAGTGATCCCGAGCAGCTGCTGTCGCTGCCGGCCAAGACGTTTGCCGACGGTCGCCGGCCCGTCACGCCGCCCGATGTGCTGGCCTCGATGGTGTCGGCGATGGGCATCGATCCCCGCAAGTATCTGCGCGACGGGGAAGCCATCCCCGAGATCCTGCGCTAACCGCCCGAACCACCCTACTTGCCTGAGCCACCCTGGCCGCGCGAACTGCTGTAGCCGCGCGCTGGCGTACGGCGTATCGTGGGCGAGATGACTCCTAACCGATTCGATCTCTGTATCCTCGGTGCTGGCCCTGCCGGATATGCCGCTGCGATGCGCGCACTCGACTTGGGCAAGCGGGTGCTGCTGGTGGAGCGCGATCGGATCGGGGGGGCCGGCCTGCATGCGGGGGCGCTGTCGTCGAAGACGATGTGGCACCTGTCGAACGACTATGCGGTCGCACGCCGGACCGACCGAGGCTATGTCGCCCACCACATCGAGCTGTCCTACGCCCGGGTGATGGAGTCGGTACAGTGCGCAGTCGCCGAGCGCCACAGCATTCTGTCCCATCAGATCGAGCAGCTTGTCACACCCCGGCAAGGGAAGGACCCGCTGCTGTGGTTTCGCAGAGGCAGTGGCCGATTCCTTTCGCCATATCGGGTGGCCGTCACCGATCCGGCTGGGGCCGTCGAGCACTTTGAAGCGGATCATTTCCTGATTGCCACTGGCTCTAGGCCAAGACTCCCAGAGGGAATTGCGGTCGATGGACAGCGCATTGTCACCAGTGATCAGATCGAGCAGCTGAGCGACTTCCCCCGCAGCATGGTGATCGTCGGCGCGGGCGTGGTCGGGTGTGAGTACGCGACCATCTTTGCGAACTTTCAGCAGACAAAAATCAACATCATCGATCAGCAGCCGCGCATCCTGCCGTTCGAGGACGAAGACGTAGCGCAGGTCATCGCCAGCCAGTTCGAGTCGATGGGAATCACGATCCACCGTGCCTCCAAGCTGTCGCGCATGCGGGTGATCGATGATCAAGTCGAGTACGTGTTGTGTAGTGAGGATGGGGTCTGCGAGCCGATTCGGGTCGAGCGGGCGCTGATCTCGATTGGACGGATTCCGAACACGGCGGACCTGGATCTTGCGGCAGCGGGCGTAGCGATGGCGAAGAGCGGTGGGGTGGTGGTGGAACAGACTCGCTCGACGACGGCGCCACACATCTATGCGGCGGGCGACACGACGACCGACATCGCGCTGGTCAACGTCGCAGAGCTGGAAGGACGGCACGCGGTGGAGCGAATGTTCGGACTCGATCCAGAGCCGCTCCGCTACGAAGCGCTGTCATCGATTATGTTTCTGGCACCAGAGCTGGCCACCGTCGGGCTGAACGAGCAGCAAGCGCGCAAGCTCGGGATTCGCTACCGCGTGGCGGTGCTGCAGAATCGGCTGGTCAACCGTGCGATTGCGATGCGCGCAACGGCGGGCTTTGTGAAGCTGCTGTGTGCTCCGGACTCTGGGAAGATCCTCGGGCTGCGGGTGATCGGTCCACAGGCATCTTCGACGGCGCAGGGCATCGCATTCCTGATCGATCGGGGCGGCACTCTGTCCGACATTGACCACTGCATCCATCCTCATCCTGCGATTCCGGAGGCCGTTCAGGAGTGCGCGCGGGTGCTGCTCGGTCGCAGTGTCCACCGGACCGATGTGTTTGGAGCCGACTTGATTCGCTGTGAGGAAGGCTGACGGACGAGCGTCTGCGGAGGAAGGGAGTCTGTCAGCTCGCCGGCACCCACGTACCGTGGAAGCCGTAGGGGATGCGCTGCCTCGAGCGTACGACCGCGACCGGCTCGGCATCCAGGTGGAGTGCGTCGAGGATCAGCAGGTCCGAGACTCCTTCGCTGGCATGGAAGACGTTGGCGAGCAGATAGCCGTCGCCTTCGGGCGCATCCGCACTGCGTGGCACAAACAGCGCTTCGCCCGTGTAGCTGCTCGGCCCAAGCTGTCGATAGCGCACCTTTCCTGTCTCGAAGTCGACGTGCCCGAGCGCGTTCAGAACCCCCGCCTGACTGGGAGTGCCCAGACGTGCCGCCAGCCAGCCATGGCGATGTCGCCGGGTCGCATAGCGAGGATCGCAGACTGGAAACTCGACCGTCGCATCATCGAGCACCGTCTCGCGCAGCTGACCGGTCTCGAGGTGCAGCCGCAGCCGGGTCAGCTGCCCCGGTGGATACTCGCTCGCAGCCGGATTTGGGTTTTCTCCACCTGGATCGAACAGCGGCAGGCGGGCGTACTTGACCACGTCGAGCACAAGCTCCTTGCCCTCGTCGTAGGCATTGAGCGGATGAAAGATGTAGCAGGGCGGAATCGCATAGAAGCGCAGTGGCGCCGCCGGATCATCGCGATCGACGACTCCAATCCGCGCCCCCCGGGACGGCTCCCAGCGGATGGGGTTGCCGCTCTTGGCATCGTCCATGTGCAGCACCGCCGGCAGGTGATAGAAGATCGCCCGCGTCTCGGTGACGCTGAAGTCGTGCATCATCGCTGGATAGGGGGTCAAAAACTCGCGCTTTTGGACGAGCTTGCCATCGCGATCCAGCACGTAATAGGTCAGCCCACCGCGATCTCCCCAGTAGCCGAAGGTGTAGACCGTGCCGGTCGCCGCATCGACCTTGGGATGCGCAACCATGCCACCGTGGGCTCGGTCGATCACGCCGCCAAAGTCAAAGCGTCCCAGCGTCGCCAGCGTCTTGGGATCGATCTCGTGGGCACCACAACCCTCCACCAGGGTCAGGAGGTGCCCGGCCAGCAGCTGAATGCTGGTGTTGCTGCGATCGAAGGCTGCGACGATGCGGGTGATCTGCTCCTGCGAAGGGGGCAGCCCAAGCCGTGCCTTCGCCATCAGCAGCAGCAGCTCGCCGGGGGTAAAGCCCAGGCCCAGGTAGCCCTGTAGCGAGGTCGAGGTCGCCAGGTCCCGCAGCCCGCCAAACAGCGCTCGGCCAGCCTGTTCTTCGATGCGCAGCTTCTCGGTCCGTACCCAGCGGTTCTTGTGGGACACCCGCCCGCCGTCGAGGAAGAACGCGTCGATCATGCCGTCGCCATCAAACCAGTGATACAGGTCGCGGTTCACTGGCTCGAAGCGCGGCGCCGGGCTCATCCGATACAGCGTCCCGCGCAGCGCCTTTGGAATCGCCCCCGCAGTCACCGTCAGGTCGGGCGAGTCCGATTCATAGCCGAGCGGCGCAAAGTTGCCTTCCAGGTACAGGTTGGGAACATTCGACGGAGCCGGTCGTGGCCGCTTCCGATCGAGTGCCAGCAGCAGACTTTCCAAGATCGCCATGGTGCGTTCCATCTCCTCTTCACTTCGCGGGTCGGGCGAAGTCTACGAGCAACCGGGTACGGTCGTCATTGTCCGCAGCTTGGTGCAGCCCGCGCTGATGAAGTCGCGGTCGCTCACCGAGTACAGGCGCGCTTCCCCATCGGCGAGCAAGATCACCAGCTGCTTGCCATCCGCCGACAGCTCGGCGGACAGCGGCGGCTGCGGCAGGTCTTGCAGGGCAAACACCGGCTGACCGTCTTTGATCGCCCACACCCGCACCGAGCGATCGGCACTCGCGGTCACGATGTAGTGGCCATCGATCGAGAACTCGGCTGACCGCACCGCACCGCGATGTCCGCTCAGCGAAAGCTGCTGCTCGCCACGGGTGGTACTGAGCACCGACACCGAGCCGTCATCCGCCGCCGACACCGCCACCGAGTCCCCCATCGCATGCGACAGCGCCACCGCCCGTACCTTGGCCGGATGTTCGTGCAGCGTCCGCAGCCGCTCGCCACTGACCACCTGCCACAGCAGCACCCGCCGTCCCGCCGCCGTGAGCAGCAGCTGTCCGTTCTGCGACAGGTCCACCGCCGTCACTTCATCCACATGCGGCAGCTGCGCACCGAGCTTGTGCCCACCTTGTCGCAGATAGACCACCTCGGCCCGATCCCCAAGACCCATCACCACGGGAAAGCCCTGCGGCGGATCATCATCGGGTGACACCAAGGCGGTCAGCACCCGCGCCGGGACCTGGCTGCGCAGCTGGTTCATCAGCAGTCCTTGCTCATTGAAAGCCAGCACGCGGCCATCGATCGAAACCATCACCTGGCTGCAGCGATACTTGGTCGCCAGCGCTCGCACCACCGCGCCTTCGGGCAGCGCAAACTCGGCTGGCAGCGGCTGACCTTCGGCATCCCACAGCGAGACGCCACCGCTCGAAGCCGCCAGCACAAACGGCTTGCCGGTCGTCCCCCGCGCAAACGGACACAGCTTCAGCAGATGCAGTCCCGGCTCGCGCACCCGCAGAAACGGCAGCCGCAGCCCGCCCATCGCCGTCACCGCTTGCCGCAGCGCCTGCGACTCGGGAAACGGCAGCGGCTCTTTCTTGGGCGCCACCTGGGAAAGCAGCGACTTCAGGGTCTGCGCGGCTGGTGGCAGGGGCGGCGTCTTCACTTGCGCTGGCGCCGGCTCGAGATCCCGCAGCCGAGCATCAATGTTCAGCCGCACGCGCTCGTGTTCTTGGCGGTCGCGCAGGGCCAGCTGAAGCTCCTCGTTGCGCTTTTGCAGCCGGCTCTGCACGTCGAGCTGCTCGCGCCGCAGGACCGCCAGCCGCTGCTCCGACTCGCGCTTCTGTAGCTTCAGCCGCCCCAGCTCTCGCTCTTTGCGCAGCAGCTGCCGGTCGGCATCCTTGAGCGCCGCGTACAGCTCGCTCACTTCGCCTTCCAAAGACGTGAGCCGCGTCGTCAGCTTCTCGATCTGCTGCTCGGCATACGACCGATATTCCTGTAGCAGGTTGATCTGCGACTCGCGCACCGCCGCTTCCTTCTTGTCCAGCACCCGGCGATAGGTCTGATAGGCCGCAAACGGCAGCACCGACAGAAGGCCAACCACTGCCAGCGCAAAGATGGTTCGCTGGCGCCGCTCCTCCCGATCGCGGACGTGCTGGCTGCGACCGATAAACTCCGCCAGATCCGGCGGCAGGGACTGGCCACTCTTGGGAATCGTATCGAGCGCCCGCTCAATCTCGATCCGCGACAGTGACTGCGCCGCGCTGCGACCACTCTCCCAGTAGGCAAACAGCTTGTCGGTCAGCCAGTCGGGCGTGGTGCGGTCCCGCTCTTGAATCCACTTGGCGCCAAAGACCTCGCGAAAGATGCGGTTGCGTGCAATCAGTCGCCGCTCTTCACCATCGGCCCGCAGCTTGACCATTCCCGACAGCAGCAGCAGCGACTGGAGCCGATCCTGCGGCTCGTAGAGCACCCGGTCGCCGACATAAATCCGCCGATACAGCGTCACCACACTGTGCCGATCGTGGTGGTCGCTGATGTGCTGAAACTGCGCCTCCGCAAAGCTCAGGTTCGGGTCTTTGTGACCCGACAAAAACAGCGTCGTCACCGCCGCTTTGACCAGCTCCGCAATCGGTCCCGGCTCCGGCGGCGACCTATCGACCAGCTGCTGACACAGCCGCTGCGTCATATAAGGATGGCCATCGGTCCACGCCATCACCGCCGCCAGCCACTCCGTCGCGCTGCCCGGCAGTCCGACCAGGCCCGGCAGCAGCACCTCGGCCTGCCTCGGCGTAAAGTCGTCGAGCAGCAGCCGCGTGTTGTCGAGGTTGAACGGCGAGCGCACCGGGTCTTTGATCAGCTCCTCGGGCGTGGCGACGCCAATCAGGCAGAACGTCAGCCGAGGCCGCTTGCTAAACGATCCGCGCACCTCTTCATACAGCGAGCGCAGCGACGCAAAGAACGCATCGGTCGAGAAGCGAAAGTCGGGACTGAGCACCGTGTCGATCTCGTCGAAAAAGATCACCACCGGGGCATCGATGTGGGGCAGCACCTCTTCGTGGAAGAAGCTCGTCCACAGGTGAACCGGACCGCTGTGGGCGTGGCGGGCAAAGAACTCCGGCGCGGAAAACGGCAGCTCCAGCTCTTTGGCCGCCCGCTGAATCAGCCCGCGATACCACTCTGCTTCAGGAGGAAAGCCAAAGCCCTGCAGGTTCAGGCTCGCCGCCCGCGCTCCCCGTCGCCGCAGCTCGGTCATCGCCCGCACCCGCAGGCTCGACTTGCCAATCTGCCGCGTGCCCAGGATGTAACAGAGCCGCCCTTGCAGGAGCTCCGCCACCAGCCGGTCATCAGCCGCTCGCTCGACGTAAAACGCCTGCCCCAGCGGCACCACCCCGCCGGCATGAAAGCGCCGCGCCGGCAGAGGCTCCATCCGACTGAGGTTTTCCGCTGACGCCATGGCCATTTACCGATGCTCGCGCAGGTAGTCCTCGTAGAGCGGATAGCGCAGCTTCAGCCCCGTCGAGGTACTTCGCAATAGGCCGCTGCTCAGCAGGTGTTGCCGCTCGCTCGCCGAGAGCTGGCCGCCCCGCAGCAGCCGTCCCAGCGCGTCATCCAGCTCGGGCACTCGCCGAATCCACTGTCGCACCGACTCCAGGTGATGCTGGCAGATCCGCAGCAGGTACTCGCGGTCCAGGTTCAGCACCCCGGTCCGGCTGGCATCATCAAGTACGCGCCGCAGCAGGTTCGGCTGCCCCCCAACGACCTGCATCAGCGCATCGGTGGCAACCTCGGCGCCCGACAAGCGCTCGTAGCTGCGGATGAGTCGCACCACCTCGTCGCGGCTGAAGTCATCGACATCGATCCGCTCCGCATGGTTCAGAAACTGCGAGCCGTAGATGACCTCTTGCGGCGACTCCATCGTCGAGATCACCGTGATGATTCGCAGCTGCAGCCAGCTTACCGACCCCTCGCCGGAAAGATGCAGCGACTGCTGGGTACAGTCCGCCCAGTGACGCAGCATCCCAAACAGCTCGGCCCCGATCGGGCTGTGCAGCAGCAGATTCCCCGACAGAAGAATCAGCGCCAGCCCGGCTTGCAGTCGCGGAAAGATGTCTTCTTCCAGCAGCCAGTTGAGCCGCTCGATGTGATCGTGCTGCTCAAAGCGACTCTTGACCCACTGTGCGTAGTCCTTTTCGCCCGTGCGCTGCGCCACCGCCCGCGCCAGCCGCAGCGCCATTCCCCGCAGCACGCCGTCCAGGTGATCGCGGTGGTCGAGTCGAAAGTTGGCAAAGTCGAGCAGTACCTCCAGCGGCTTCCGACCGCGCTTGCCATCTTCCGTGCGCACCCCGGACAAGACCTGGCGCAGCAGCGTCTTTTTGCCGCAGAACGCCGGCCCCCACAGCACCACCGGATTGTGAGTCTCACCGCGCAGGTAACGACGCAGCGGCAGCTCCAGCCGCTCGCGCGCCACATAGTGTTCCAGCGACACCGTCCCAAGCCCTGGCTCGCCCGGCAGCTCGGTTCGCAAGGCCGGGTCCGAAGACGAGCCGCGCGGCAGAGGCTCCAGCGTGGGATTGCTGCCCGGAACCGACACCAGCACCGGGAGCGTCCGCAGCCGCTTGACCGGCACCGGCCGCTGTAGCTGTCCATCGCTGTGCAGGTAATAGCGCCGGTTGTCGGGCTCAAAGCGCCACTCGCCATCCGCTTTTTCGACGTACTCACGCGGCCACAGCCGCAGCAGACCGTCCTCTAGGTCAATCTGCCCCAGGCTATAGCCGTGCAGCCGCGTCTCTTGCGTGTCTTTGCCGAAGCGATCTCGGCTCCACAGCGACGCCGCTTGAATCCGAAAGCGCTCGCTGCCCCCGCCCTCGCTGTGCTGCGAGACTTGCGGCTCGTGCATGTGTCCGTACAGGTGTGCCGCGAACCGCTCACGCTGAATCAGCAGCGACTTGTAGTTTTGCAAGCTGCGATCGTTGAGCCAGTCGGGCGGATGGTGCGACAGCAGCAGCGCCGCGTCGTGGTTGTCCTCCCAGCGCGGTCCCGCCACCTGGCTTAGCTGCCGAGGACTCAGCTCCAGCCGACCTTTGTAGTAGCCGTCCCCCAGCTGCAGAAACGCCGAGTTCAGTCCCGCCACCAGCAGCTTGGCCCCGTTCTTTTCGATCGTCGCGGCAAAGTCCCCCGGCAGCAGACCAGTCGCGCGTACCTCGATCCACGACGGCAGCGGGTGCTTCTTCAGCCACGCCTTGGCAAACGCCCGGTAGTTGGCAAACGCCGTCGCAATCGGCTTGTGATACTGCGCGTGGTTCTTCGAGTCGTGGTCCCAGAACGCCTCCTGCACTTTCTGGTTTTTTTCCCACGCATCGAACACCACCGCCGCCATGTCCGAGCCATCGGGACGCACCAGATCGTGGTTGCCCGGCACCGCCAGCAGCACTGGGTCCGAGCCCAGCTCGCGCAGCCGCGTGACGAGCAGATCCAGAAACACGCCCAGTCCCTCGAACTGCTTTGCTTCCCCGCTCTGCGTCAGATCGCCGGTAAACAGCACCAGATCGATCGGTCCGTCGCGATGCAGCAGCTCTAGATCGATCAGCAGCCGGCGCAGCAGCTCGGGAACCTCGGTCTTTTGATCGAGGCGGTTCACGCCCTGATGAAAGTCGGACAGGTGTAGCCAGCGAATCCGTCGGTCCCTACCCATCTTGCCCCCGAGCCGCGCGGCAGCAGCCCCACTTGCTTTGCTGTTTCGCGCCGCCCTGCTTATGAATCTACGACAACTGGAAAGCCGCGAAAAATTTGGTGCTGCCAAGCCATGAATCTCCCTCTAGAGAGGGCCATTGCCCGCCACTTACAGCTTGCGCAGCTTCACCGCTTGGCACTCTTCCAGGGGCGTTCCGTCGGGACGGCGGGGACAGATGCGAAGCTGCTGCGGCAGGATCTCCAGTCGCAAGTAGTGGTGTTCATTGGCGAAAAACTGCGGCTGGTTCTTGCATTTCCGGCGGCGCGGATCGCAGCGCAGCGGCCGTAGCTCGGCGCCACCACCACCTGTCACCACGTAGTCCAGCCCCTGCCGCTGTCCGCGCTCGTAGTCGTGGTCATGTCCCGAGATGAGCAGCGTGGTCTGATGCTTGGTCAAGATCGGCACCAAGTGACGAATCGCCGTCGGATAGTCCCCGTGCCAGCCGACCGAGAAAGGCCCCTCGTGCATCCACGCAACGATCGCTCGTGGCCGAGGCTGCGCCGCATTCGCTCGGGTCAGATCGGCATCCAGCCAGCGGTGCTGCTCGGCCTTGCCGGCTTGGTTGCTGTCGATGCTGACAAAGTGAACCCCCGCCACATCGAAGCTGTAGTAGCCGCGCGCCGCCTCGCTTAAGTTGCCCAGCCGCTGCGGCACCTGCACCGTCTGCGCCAGGACCCGACTGGGCGGCAGCGACTCGCCTGGCGGCACCGCCACCTGCGGCGCAAACATCGTCTGAAACAGCGCAAACAGCCGCGCGGCCCCCTGTTTTCGCACCGCGTAGTCGTGATTGCCCGGCGAGATATACACGGGCGTTCGACTGAGCAGCGGCGCCGTCACCGCGAAGAAGCGATCCCAGTCGCCTTCTTCGGTGCCGCGCTCGACCAGATCGCCGGTGTGCAGCACCAAGTCCGGGTCTTCGGCGAGGATCGCCTGTAGCACCTGCGCATGCACCGGATGCCCCGAGCGACTGTCGCCATACACCACCACTTTGATCGGCATCCCTGCGACCGGCGGCGTATGAAACGTCTGCAGCGCCAGATCGCTGCGCCGGGCACCCTCGCCGAGCAGCGCCACTTGGTAGTGGTACAGCGTCCCCGCCTTGAGCCCGGCCAGGTGCAGCCGATGGACGGTCTGCGCGGGCCCCGGCGACTCGACCTCGCGGTCGCGATGCTGAAGCTTTTCGCCCTTGCCGTAGCGCAGCACGATGCGCGAGGGCAGCTCTGTCTCGACCGTTACGTCCAGGCTGTTGTCGCTCATCCGCTCGATATACGGACCGCGCAGCAGCCTAGGCCCGGACAGCGCCAAAAGCTCCGCTTCCACCTGCGGACAGCGCAGCGGCGACTTGGGATGCGCCTCGATGGCCAGCACATTGCCACGCCCACGCAGTCCCGCCGTGGAAACCGGCACATAGTACCGCTCGGGATCAGACGGACCCCGGTCACTGGCCAGCAGCTGCTCGGTTCCTGGCGGCGGCTCGGGCAGGCGACTGCGAACCACCTCGCTGCCGTTGAGGTGCGCGACAAAGCCATCGCTATAGCGGATGCGCAGCAGCAACGTCCCCGCGCTACCGCCCATTCCCGGCGCGCCAAAAAAGTCGAACTTCCGCCGCAGGTACAGGCTTCCCCCGCAGGCGGGCAGCAGCGGCTCGTGGGACGCGCGCGCGGATCGCCCCGAGTGCTTGCCCAGCACCGGTGATGCGACCAGCAGCGCCGCCGGCAGACCGCTTGCCAGCCCCGCCCGCACCGCCGCGCCCACCACATCCACCACGGCCACGGGTGGCGAGCTGGTCGAGCCAGAGTCCATCACGATCTCCCGAGCGGCTGTCTCGGGCTCACTACCGGCTGGCGGCGCCTCTTCATAGATTGGCAGCCCCAGCCCGCTCGGCTGCGGCTCCGACGGTCGCTCGATGCCATTGGTATTGGGGCTGGGAACTTGCACCGCGTCCTGCGACCACAGCGACGGCACCAGCACGGCCCCCGGCTCGCGTGGACCTGGCTCGGGCGGGTGGCTGCTCAGCTTTGACCACTGGGCATCGTCAAACTCTGGGCGGGTCCAGTCGTCCTTCGGCGGTCGGAACGTCCGCAGCAGCCGGCCCTGGTCCCCGGCAGAGACGCTGTGCGACAAGAGCACGGTGTGAGCCGGCTCAGCCAGCGGCGCATCGGCCCGCAGCAGCCCGATCGCTGCCACGAAGACTCCGCCAATGAACCGACCTTTGCGCATACCCGATCCATTTTGGCAAAATCTGCGCGTCCCCTGTCGGAAAAGACGGCTCCCTTGTCAGATCGCACCGCTATGTGTGAAAAGAGAAAGCGACGAGGACCCACCGATCGCGGGGGTCGTATCCGCAGGGGCAGGACAGCAAGCATCGGCAGCAGGTGGGGCGTGTAAACCCTTTCGCAGTGCGCGGGAATGTGCGCGGCAGCCTGCGCAGGTTGATACGCAAAATTCACACGATGGTTGAACCTGCTAGCACCTGACTCAAACAGACATTCCGACGACAAACCTTGGTGATAAGAGGAAGCAACATGGCAGACAAGCCTGGCGCGCCCCATGCAGTAGATCCCGGCCAGAGCGGCAGCCCCAAAGCCGCCGATGTCGCCGCAACCAAACCCGCAAATCAGGCCAAGGAGCAGCCTCAGATGATCCAGGCATCTTTGGGAGAACGAGATCGTGCAATCAAGATCCTGGCAAAGTCCATCTTCCGTGAGCTGAAGATGAACGGGTACGAAACCCGCCAGATCGTCGCTTTGTCGTCTGAACTACTTGGGCTCGTGACCACCAACATGAAGCCCGATGGCATGGATGGGGGCGGCTAGCGCCCCGCTGTTTGTGACAAGCTCTAGTCGTGATCGCCCGCCGCCTAGCTTCCGCCCGCCGCTTCGGCCTTCTGTTTGGCTTCGTTCTTGGGACACTCTCGGGACTGCCTGCCCAGGCCGGAACCCCGGAGGATCGTGATCCCGCCGAGTGGCCTTTTGCTCCTGATTCGCCTTGGAATACGCCGCTTGGGTCCGCCGTGGCCGTTGATGCCGCTTCAGCACCTTGTAGTCGGGCGCTGCAGGACGAAAAGCTCGCCGCCGACATCAACGCCGCGCAGTGGAGCCACCCGATCTTCCTGGCCGCTCCGACCGATCCGCCGGTCCCGATCGTCGTCAAAGGCAAGACCATCGCCACCGTGCGCGTCCCGTCCGCTGCCGAGCCCGCCCAGCCGCGCAGTCCAGACAGTGACGCCCACCTGCACATCATCGACCCCGAGCGTCGCTACGTCCACGAGCTGTGGCACGCCAGTCGCCGCAAGGATGGCTCGCTCCGCGCCGAGAGCTACACCCGCAACGAGCTGCACGGGCTAGGCGTCGGCCAAGGTGGCGAGCGGGCGTACGGCGGCAGTGCCATCGGGGGCCTGATTCGTCGCCGCGAGCTGTCCCAGGGCATCCGGCACGCGCTCGCGCTGGCGCTGCCCCGCAGTCACCTTCGCCTCGGTCCGGTCTGGCCGGCTACCTTAGAAGACAACGGCGCCCAGGCGACCTATCGCGGCGCGGTGCCGATGGGGCAGCTGGTGACGCTTGTGCCCAAGACCGATCTGGATGGGCTTGGGCTCAGTGCAGAAGGCAAGGTGATTGCGCGCGCGCTGGCCGAGTATGGCGCCTATGTGGTCGATGCGTCGGCAGACCTGACTTTTTATGCCGAGCCGAGCGCTGAGCCGGACCTGACGGGAGCCCGCGCCGACCTGGCCAAGCTGCGACCCCTTTTGCGCTGTGTGCAGAATGCCGGCAAGGCGGCTGTCGGGGGTCCAGGGACTCGCACCGCACCCCATGCCCCCGCGCTGCGCCCGCCACTTCCCGAGCCCGCTGCCCTGGTGAAGCCGTCCCTGAGCAAGAGCAAGCCGGCGGCTACAGGCCCGCAGGGTAAAGCTCGGCGATAAGCACGTGCAGGTCCTGCGCCCGGTCCGGTGGCACCGTCAGCAGCGCCCGCGCATAGAGCGGCCGCAGCGACTTGTCGCGCAGACTGAGCAGCCCCCGCCGAGCCTCGCGCCGCAGCGGATCGCCCTGGCTACAGAACACCTGGAGCAGGCGCTCGACCGCCCGGGGATCAGCCGTCCGCCCGAGCGCCGCCACCACCGCCAGCTTGACCGCCACTTCATGCGGCTCGGACAGGAGCTGACTGAGTGTGCTCAGCAGCTCTCCCGTCCCCAGGCGTGCCAGGGCGCCGTGGGCTTGACTGCGCACTGCCTCGGAAGGATCGGTCAGCGCCTCGACCACCAGCTGCAGCGAGCGCGGAAACGGTAGCTTCGGCAGGACATCGACAATCGCGACCCGCACCGCCGACTCTGCTGGGCTCGCACCTCGCTCGCGCGACTCGCGATAGAGCCGGGCGAGCGGCGCCACCGCTTCATAGACGCGCTGGCTGCCCAAGCTGCGGACGAGCTGCCGACGCACCTCACTGCTGAGCGCTCGCGTGTCATCCCGGTCGGCATACAGCAGCAGCAGCAGTGCGTGACGGCGGGTCAGCTCGGGCCGGCTGGGGTCGAGCAGCAAGCGCAGCGCCACCGCTTGAGGACTGGCCAGCGCTTCCCACTCCAGCAGATCGAGGGACCAGACCTCAGGCAGCCGTCGGGACTCGCTTGCCGCAGGCTTCGGTGCGGCAGTCCCCGGCTTCTTGCCGTCTGCCGCCGGTAGCTGCTCGGCCAGCCGTGCATAGCGGGCCCGCTTGTGGGGATCTTGCGCCAGCGCCGCCAGCTTCAGGAGCACCTCGCGCAGCAGCGCTGGCATCGCCAACGACGACAGCACTTCCGCCGCCGCCAGCAGGGCATGCTCGGCCAGCCGCTCGGCTCCCGCTTGAAGTCGTGCCGCAGCCACCCGGCAGAGCGCCTCGGCGGCTTGCTGCAAGTACTCCCCGGCCAGCGCCGGCAGCCCGCACCGTTCCAAAAACTGCGCCGCATCGCGACACTGCTCGGCGGCCAGCTCGTGCTCTCCGTGACGGCTGCACAGCCGCAGCAGCTCGTCATAGGCGACCTGCGCTTCGGCCACCAGCCGCTCTCCTTTGAAGATGCGCAGCATGCCCAGACAGCCCTCGGCGAGGTTCTCAAACGAGCCACTTCGCTCCCCCAGCTGCGCCAGCACCCGGTAACAGTCGAGCGCCTGCGCCCGCCGTCCCGCCGTCTCATGGTCATCCGCGACCTCTTCAAGCAGCTGCCCCGCCAGCGCCGCATGCCGCTGTGCCTCGCCCCCCATCGCCGCGTCTTGCTCCTGTTTGAGCAGCGCCAGCTGGGTATGGATCAGCGCCCGCTCGTAGACCGGCACTTGCAGACCGAGCAGCCGCGTCCACAGCTCTTGGGCCGGCCCGCGCTCCCCGGCCTGGGCATAGAACAGCGCCGCCGACACCAGCAGTCCCGCCGCTTGACACTGCTGCGCCGCCTCCGCGAGCAAGAGCTTGGCCTTCCCCGGCTCCCCTTGGGCCTGCGCCGCCAGCAGATACGCCTGCTCCTGCGCGAACTGGCCACTCGGAAGCAGCGCCAGGCCCGCCGCCGGCCCCGCCGCCAGCGCCATCGTCAGCGTCGCCTGCCGGGGCTGCCCGAGTCGCGCAAAGCACTGACTGGCAAGCTGTAGCCAGTCCCGGTAGTCGCTCGCTTTGGCATCGACTTCTTCCAGCAGCTCCGCGACGACCTGCTGCGCTGCCTGCGTCGTCACCTGTCCCGCCGCGAGGAGCCGTCGCACCTGCGCCGCTTTTTCAACCATCTCCTCGGGCTCGCTCACGTCCGGCATTTTCGCACAGACCCCCTTGGGCTGGTCCACCTGCCGCCATCCGCGCCGCCCAAACCCGGTGCAACCTGCGGTAACATGAGAGCTTGCTTCGCGGGGGCGAAGCGAAGGGGGTGCGATGGCGGCGATTGATCTGCTCTTCGATCACAAGAGCGATAGCGAGCGGCTTCATCAGGTACTGCTGTCGGTGCTGCTGCTGAAGAGCCGTCTGCTCGAGCGAGTTCTCGGTGTGCCCGGCTTGCAGGCGCTGGACTTTGACTGGGAGCCCGAGCGTCGCCTGTACGACCTAGCCTTCGCCGTCCAAGACCCGAGCGGCGGCATCGACCGCGTGCTGGTCGAGCTGAAGGTTGACTCGGGCCTAGAGCAAGAGCAGTTCGAGCGGCAGCTTGCCCACCTGCGCGACAAGGCCCCAAAGAGCCGCCTCGTCTACTTGGTCCTCGGGCTGTCCGAGATCACCGTCACCAAGCCTCGCCTGACCCAGTGGTCGGCGAAGCTTTTGCCCCCCCGTGAGCCTTCGGCCCCGCCGCTGTGGTTCCGCTGCGATGCCGCTGAGCTAAGCCAGTATCTGGCCGATCCTGCGCTGCTGAGTGGACTCGACCAGGCCAGCCGCCGCGATGTCCGCGACCTGGCCAGCTCATATCGCGATGCGCTGCAGAGCCTTTCCGACCGCACCCGCCGCTTTGCCACCACGCCGCCCGCCCGCTGGAAAGATCCCGACTTCTACGGCTTCTTTGCCCACTGCCGCAGCCAAAACGACATCGGCCACATGCACGGCGCCAACATCAGCTACGTGGCCAACCCCAAGAGCGGCTTTATCGCCTGCCACTGGCTGTGGACGCCGATTTCTCCGGGCTCGCCGCTGCGGCTGTACCTACAGCTGGAAAACGCCAAGCTGTGTCTCAAGCTGAAGGTGCCCGAGGAGCAAAAGAGCCAGCGCAAGCGCCTGTGGGATGCGGCCCAGGCAGCACTGCGCACCCTGGAGCCCAAGCCGTCCATCGAGCTTGTCGAGAGCAACTATCACAGCGGGGTCCACATGACCTTCGCCGCCGTGCCGGACGTGTTCGCCAGTGGCCGGCTGGACCTGGAGCTCTTCAAAGCCCAAGTCAAAGCAGCCGAAGAGATCCTGACCAAGCTGGCCGAAAAGTTGAAGCCCGCCCCGTAACTTTCCCAAGAACCGTGCCAGCCGCCAGCCGGCCAGCAGCCGCCAGAGGCCGTTTCTTTGGAAAAATCGATCCAACCCCGGACTTTGATCGATTTTCACTTTGTAAAACCGGGACAAGGTCGGGGTTGGCCCGGTTTTCACTTTGCAAAATCGATCCAACCCCGGGGTTGGCCCGGTTTTCACTTTGCAAAACCGGTGCATCCCCCCAAGTTGCACCGGTTTTCACTTTGCAAAACCGGGACAAGGTCGGGGTTGGCCCAGTTTTCACTTTGCAAAACCGGTCCAACCCCGGGGTTGCACCGATTTTCGCCCTGAAAACCCAAAATCTGCCCGACCAGGCAGCAATCATCCCGGGATGCTGCGGCTTGGGGAAAAGGCGTGAAAAATCGCGAGGGCAGTCGGGATGGCGTGCGCGGCGAGCGGAGTTACAGATCGGGAGCAGGAATCCGGATGTTGCGGCGTGCGACTTCTGCGACGAACGCGCCCAGGCTTGGGTTTGCCTTGCTGCCTTCGTCGATGACCTTGCGTTTGCGGTAGTCCCGCACGATCGCGCGATAGGCATCTGGATTCTTGCTGTCTGCCGTTGAAAGGGGTGTCCGATTGCTCTTGCGCAGCTCGTCATCGAGGGCGGCCAGGCAGCCGACAGTCTTGGCTCGCTTCTGGGGCTGGCTGCGGTCAAACACCAGCGGCAGCAGCCAGCACTCCGTCGAGTGAACGGCAATGGCAAACAGCAGGCGGTCCCCGTGCTCAAGCAGGACGCTCTCGTCAATCAGCGAGCGGAGCTTGTCCACCGTTGCCGCCACCAAATCGTGCGGTTCCAGCTCTTTGCCGTCGCGCTGCTTGGGGACGCCGAACTCTTCCGACACATCAGTGTCGATGTGAATCACCAAGTAGCGGTTGAGCTGGAGCGCCTGCCGGTACTTGCCAAGCTGGAGATACTTCAGCACTTGATCCCAGCCGCCGGGCTCAGGCGTGCGATGACGACTCGTTTGGTCGAGCAGTGGCTGCTCGAAGTTCACAAACGGCTCGTCTTCGGACTGTTCAAACAGACCGAGCAGGATCTGCTTGAGCACAAGTTGATCGGTGTAGCCCTCGGCGACAATCGCGAAGTCCCCTGTCATCGGTGCTCCACTCGACTAAAAGTTCTGCGGCAGTCCGCCGAGTATGCCGCGCAAAAAGGCTTCCGATAGCTTGACCGGCGGCTCGTCGCCCAGCGGCTGGGGCGGAGTGATGCGACGGACCTTAGTGTGTCCTTGGCTGTTGCGATGGACCACAAAGAGTCGCTGTTCCTCGTCATGCAGGTCTAGTCCGTCGAGAATTGCCGGATTGTGGGTCGTCAGGATCACTTGCTTATCGTACTTTTTCGCAAGCAGGACCAGCCGCCGCAGAAGCTCGCTACACAGCTTGGGATTGAGCGAGGAGTCAATGTTGTCGATGGCAAACCACTTGGGCGTCGACTTGCTGACGAGCAGTGCGAAGTAGAACAGCAGAAACAGAAAGCCTTCATTGGCGCTGCGTTGGTCCAGCAATGCAAGCTCGTCGGCGCGGTCCGCCGCAAGGTAGCGGTCAGAGATTTGCAGCGCCGTTTCATACGGAGCAAGGTTTGGCGCGATGCGCAGGTCGTCAAACCAGTCGAGCAGGCGAAGGTTCTCGCGCAGGTCCTGCCAGCGGTCTTGGTACTCGGGTCGGCTTAGGGTCTTGAGCAGCTTGAACAGCCCCTCGCCCTTCACCCCCAGTGGCTGAATCTGCCCCTCCCGCTCAAACGTCCGCAGAGAGCTATTTTCCGGCGAATAGACGAGGAACGACTGTCCGAAGTGACCGAGAAGGTACTTCGTGAAGGAGGCGGTTCTGATGGGGAGCGCTTTCCGTTCCTCCTGATGCAGCCATTCGCCTGGCGGCTCTCCAGAGTAGCGCAAGCGGTAGACGCGGGGCTCTTCGCGGTCAAAAAGCAGGCTTAGCTCGATGACTTCATCGGTAGAACCAGGGAAGGCGGTGCGCATGAACTGCGGCTCGGCGACGCGGATGCCGCGGCTGACCAGGAACTCCGGGTCCAGCTTGTCTTGCGATGCTGCCGACGCCAGTGCCAGTGCTTCGAGGATGTTACTCTTGCCCGAGCCGTTTTCGCCGATCAGCACCGTGACGCGGCCCAAAGAAAGCTGGAGTCGCTGAATCGACTTGAAGTTCTGGATACGTGCCTCGGTGAGCATACTGGCTGCAAACTATCACAAGCTAGTTCCCATCCCGAAACTCCTGCGGTGGCCGCTGGCTATGGCAGGCGTGCTTACGTGCCGAGCTTTCGCTTCTCTGAGGCGATAGAGGCGCGCTTCGACCCAAGCAAAGCCGCGCCGCGCAACGATCAGCCGGGGATGCCGCTGCAGGTGGCGGCGGGCTGGTGGGCTAGGTCGTTCTTGTCTTTGCACTGGCCGGACAGGCGGCTGCCTTTGCCATCGTCACCGACCCGCAGATACAGGTCGATGCTGCGGTTTGGCGGATTCATCAGGTCGCAGGTTATGGGCTGGCACGCTCCTGGGGCGGTAGGTACGGTGGTCTGGCCGGTGCACAGGACTTTGCCGCCGCGCTCGGGGTGGCCTTCGTAGAAGGTGGCGAAGATCGGCGCCGCAGCGGGACTGGCGCCTCGGTTGCAGACCTCGCCGCGCAGGCGCCACAGCTTGCTGCAGTCGGTCGAGTCAAGTGCCGGCACGGTGCGTCCGGTGGGGTCCGGCAGCGAGCCCGAGGAGCCACCGCCACCTTGCACGTTCTGACGATAGTTGTTGTAGCTGAGCCAGTTGTCGGGCTCGCGGGTCGGCACCGAGAGGTCATCGTTGATGTTGGTGATGTGATAGCTGTGCTGATTCCACAGGGGACGCGACGGCATCCAGCGGTTCATCGGGTCGCGCAGCACAAACATCCCTTGGGTCAGGCCAGTCCACGGGGTGCCGGTGTCGGGCTCGGCGGGATTGGTGGCTCCGCACGCGCCATAGGAGTCGCTGGTGACGATGATGTCGGCGTGGCCGTCGTTGTCGACATCGGCGATGACGGGCAGCTCGAGGCAGGTGTTGCTGGTGATGTTGGTGGCAAACAGGGTCTTGCCGTCTTTGCCGTTGTAGACACGCAGCCAGCACTCATCGCGGTAGACGACCTCGGCGGTGCCATCGCCGTTGAAGTCGAACACGGACGATCCGGTGCCGCCGCTCGATGCGTCGCGGGTGACCTTGGCCCACAGCACGCCGGGATCGCTGCCGGTGCAGTCGGCGGGCTTGGGAGTCGCGGCGCACTTGAGGGCGTAGGTGTAGTAGCGGCTGGCCGACGCGAGGCCGAAGTCGGGGATCTTGTCGCCATCGAAGTCGGCGATGACTGCCGGGCCGCCCCAGCCGCCCTCGGCGACGCGATACGGGCCAAAGAGGGTCTTCTTGGCGGCGTAGTCGTAGATGCTGACCAGCTGGCTGCCGCGCTCGGCCATGACCAGCAGCAGGTCGGGCTGCTTGTCGAGGTTGAAGTCGGCAACGGCGGCATAAAACGGCTTGGTGGCGAGCGCAGGTGGAGTCTTGTCGGCCCCGGTGACGCCGTCGTAGATCTTGTCGCTGGTGATGACCTCGGGGCGACCGTCGCCATCGAGATCGGCGGCGATGGGCAAGGTGCCCCAGTAGGCGGTGCGATTGGGCTTGGTCCACAGCACCTCGATGCGGGATGGCGCGCCTTTGACAAAGCGGCTGACCTGGGCACCGGCGAGGATCTCGGGCGGGGCCAGGCCGTCGACATCGACGATCGCGGGGGCGCTCCAGTTCTGTCCGAGCGTGTTCTGTTCCTGCGTCGGGGTCGGCGAGGTCGCGAGCAGGTTGCCTTTGTAATCGAGGACGATGACGCGGTTGCCGCTGTCCACCGCGACGATCTCGCCGAAGCCATCGCCGTCGAGATCGGCGACTGCGAGGTTGCCCTGCTGGCCGGACTGCAAGCTGATGGTCTTGCGCCACAGCTCGCGGCAGTCCTGGCCGCTCATGGCGATGATGCCGAGGTTGTGCGCGACCGTGAGGACCTCGGGCTTGCCGTCGCGATCGAGGTCGGCGACGATCGGCACTGATAGCGACTGGAAAGAGCTGAGCTTGCAGCCAATGACCGGGGCTTTGAACTCGGCGGGGGTGAAGGCGACGCCCTTGCACTCGGGGTCAAAGCTGCCGGCCTTTTTGCAGGCGTCCCACGGCAGGCACGCGCCCCGGAAGCACCGCGAGTCGTCCTGGCAGACTGCGTCATCGCTGCACGAGTCGCCGCCGGTGACGCAGACGCCTTCGAGACAGCGCTGACCTTGGCTGCATGGCACCGCCATCGAGCAGGCACTGCCGCGACAGCCGAGCATGTTCTCGATGACGACGGGCCGATCGGGCGGGATCGTCGGCAAGGTGTCCTCTTCGCTGTCGTCGACCTCGCGCAGCGCCGTGCAGCCCACCTGTGCGCCACTGCCTACGCCGATCACAAGGCCGCACGCTAGCCACAGCCAAGCGGGCCACCTATGACCACGTTTCCGTCGAGAGTTTGCCACTTGCACCACTTTGAACGGGTCCATGGAACACCTCCGGATGAAGGTCGCGACCATACCATCGCGGACTGCGCAGACCGGGTATGACCATGCGCCCTGATCCTGTTTGGAAGTCCGACCCTCGGGCCGATTCCCGCGCTGGCACGACCAGTTAGCCACGGTGGGCAAAGGAGCCGGCATCGCGCCGAATCCCGAGCGCTATCGCTCATGTATAATCTCCCGTTCGGGGGATGGTTTTGTGATCGCGCCACAGTTCGGCACATCCTTGACCAAGCGCTGCGGGCGCTGCGGGTTCACATACCCGATTGGCGAGGCACATCGGTGCAGCGCGCCCTCGGTGTCGGCCATCACCGAGCAGCAGGGCAAGGGTCCGCTTGGCGACGGAGCCGGCGAGGAACCGGACCCGGTGCTGGGTGCGGTGCTGGGTGAGCGCTATCAGATCGAGTCGCGGCTGAGCCAGGGAGGTATGGGCGTCGTCTACAAGGCAAAGCATGTCCACCTGGACACGGCGGTGGCGGTGAAGATCCTGCTTCAGCCACAAGATCCGATCTTGCAGCGGCGGTTTCTGGAAGAAGCCAAGATGGCGTCGCTGGTTCACCACCCGAACACGGTCTACATCGCCGACTTTGGGCTGCTGGCGGACGGGCGATCCTATCTGGTGATGGAGCTCTTGTGCGGTCCGACGCTGGCACACGTGATCTCGCAGGGACCCATGGACCCGCTGCGCGCCTGTCGGATTGCCCAGCAGATCGCCACCGGCCTACAAGCAGTCCACGACCACGGCATCGTTCATCGAGGTCTAGTCCGGTTCGCTAACTGACGGGAACTGCGGATCTTTCTGTCTGGTCAGGAATCGCGGGGGAACGGGGGCGTGTAGGTAGGCCAGCGACGGTAGCCGATGGCGGAGCAGACTTGATCACGCTGCGCTTGGGGGAGCGCCAGCAGGGTCGCAATCAGGTCGTCTAGCGTTCCTTGCAGCGCAACAGGCACCGGAACGCCAGCTCATTTTCACATTTTGAATGAAGCGTCGATTGTCTGGACTCGCTTTTGCAATTTCCAGACGCCGTCTTTCTTGGTGAGCTCGTCCGTGTAATCACCCGAAGCGACGATCGACGTGCCGTCTTGCGCATTCACGACCCAATACGATGATACCGATATGGCGCTGTCGCCGGTGACCTCGATTCGCCAAGGCCCCATCATATGCCGTTTGCCTGCCGTGATGCCTCCGGTATGCCATTGATGGATCGTGGCCAGGATCTGCTCCCGCCCGGTGGCGGTCCCAAAGGGACTCACATACACCGCATCGTCGTGGAAGTTATCGGCAAATTGCTTGTCGTCGTGTGTATCGATCGACAGAATGTAACGATTGAGAAGCTCCAGAATCTCAAACTTGTCCTGATGCATGATGTACTCCTCTGCTGGTGTGAATTGGTTTTCCGTTGTCGATGCTACTCGCATCATACTGCATTGCGCCGAATGGCGTCTTCGACTGTTTCGGGCTTGATTTCGGGATAACGATCGTTTTCGCGCGGCCCGAGCAAGGCCTCACCACCATATGTTCCCCTCGCGTACATGAGCGGCAGCCACGCATACATGTTTTGGGGCTGCTCCTTTTGTTGCCGATCCGTTTCCTGCGCGAGCTCTTCGAGTGAGCCGAGTCGCTGCACGTCCAGCTTCTTGCCGTGCACCATTTCCCAGGTCTTCACGAACGTCAGCACGTCGATTCGATCCCCAGACACGAAGAGGCGCTCGGGTACTTGCCGCTCGTCAATTGCTGCAGCGGCCGTAAAACGCGCTGTGTCATCCCAAGTCGTCCAATCGATGGGCGTGGTCCCACTGCCCCAATATCGCACGATTCCGTTGTCGGCATCGAACAGACCGAGAAATCCGAGCACCACGCGATCGGCGAAAACCCCCTGCAACACGTGCACGACTTCAAATGAATCCCCCCTTTCTGCCCGAGCCTTTTCGGCAAACGCTCGACGCCAATCCGAGTTTACGTTGATACCCGGCGGCAGCGTAAAGATGTTGTACGAATAATCCGACGGAATGAATCGACGTACCCCAGCCGCTTTGGCCGCTCGCAAGAGCTCCAGTTGCGCGTCGATGATAATGTCCGGCCCACCTTGCAACGTCGATACGACCGCAAATGCTCCTTCCACCACCGCAGCTCGCTCGCGCTCCGTGCTTTTCGCAGCATCGAAAGCAACGATCTCGACACGATCTCCCCTCAAATCCATCGCCCTTTGGGGATCGCGAACGAGCGCGCGCACGTGCACGTCCGGATGCGCGAGGAGTGATTCGATCACCAGACGCCCCAGTTTCCCAGCAGCCCCGACAACAACGACAATTTTGTTGATCATGACCGTAGAGCATACGTCCCTTCGGCGGTGTCGACAATCGGCTTGCCGACGAACTCTTTGTCAGGTTAATCTTGACAAATGATCTCTCCGTCCGACATGTTGCTCTTTGCAGCCGTGGTCCGTGAAGGCAGCTTTACCGCGGCTGCGCGTCAATTGGGGATTACCAAGCAGACCGCAAGCGAACGGATTGCGAAGCTCGAAGGACGACTCGGCGTGCGGTTGCTCGAACGAAACACGCGACACATACGCCTGACCGATGTGGGCTGCACGTATCATGATCGTTGTTCGTCCATTGCGACACAAATTGAAGAAGCAAACAATGAAGTGCAGCATTGCCAGTCCGAGCCGGTAGGTTTGTTGCGCGTATCCGCACCCGTGCTTTATGGCCGACGGTTTCTCATGCCCGTGATTACCGATTTTCTCCGTCGCTATTCAAAAGTGCGCGTGGAAGTCGTATTGGCGGATCGCCGCGTCCATCTCTTGGAAGAGGGAATCGATTTGACCATTCGTATCGGTCCACTCGAAGACTCGTCCCTCGCCGCACGTAAATTGGGCGAAGGTTGGATGTATTATGTGGCCAGTCCGGCGTTTTTATCGACGCACGGGATTCCTCATGCAAAATCGCTCGCCACGGTGCGATGTGTGGGAATGTCGTCATCCGAAATGTGGGAGATTGGCGGGGTGAAGTCGAAAATCGAGCCCATCCTCGTGGTGAACGATCTGGAAATGGCTTGTGACGCAGCCACTGCGGGTCTTGGTCTTGCCCGTTTGCCTTCGCTGGTTTGTCGGGATGCCGTGCTCGATGGCCGATTGCGCATTCTTTTTGGTTCGGAACCCACATCGAGGCGGCCCGTGTATGCGCTTTATCCGAGTCGGCAGTATTTACCCGCAAAAGTGCGGATCTTCTTGGATTCCTTGGAAACACTCGTTGCCCCCATGTCGCCTATCGACGTGTTTGCCAAGTAAAGAACTATCAAGCAGACTTCACAGGGCGAGTCTCTCTAACCAGTCGTCATCCGCGCTCTTTCGTTGGTTCGCGAGGCTTGGTTCGCGCTGGAGCCTCGAACGGAATGAATGGCGGATGATCATTCTCGGAGATCTCATGCTTCCATTTCTTGGGATCTTGTCGAGGTGGTTCGGGCTTTTTCTCGACGATTCCCGACTTTTCCAGCGCATCCTTGAGCGATCCGGCCATGTTGTAAGTGTACCCCCGATTCCCCGATTGGGGGCGGGACAACGGACGGGCAAATGCCGCTGGTGGAGCTGGTTGTGAATCGTTGGACGCGGCTGGAAGCGAGCGGCAAGCAGCGGACATCGAGACTCCCAAGCAGGCGGTTGGGAGGGGGAAGACACCAGTAACCATTCGGTGAGTGGAGTACCCCTGGTTTGCTCTTGCAGTCTCGGGAGTTACGTGGTCAAAGGCGAAAGGACTCAGGTGACACGCAGCGTGTCGTTGTCGAGTTCGTTTCGAGAGAAATCGGAGCCATCACCATGCAAATGGAGTCTGCTATTTCGTCTGAGTTCCCCTCTGTGATCACTCGGCGATCTGTCCCCCGATGCAGACACCTGCCGAGGACGCGGCTCGACACTTCAGCGACGTGTTGCGCCAACATCGCAACGAAGCCGGACTGACGCAGGAACAGGTTGCAGACTACTGACATGGTCCGGGAACTGGCGGTCTAGACCGTGGCTGAGTCGGTGACGACAACGGACTGTCCATAACATCGGGGGGGTCGCGCGACCGCAGCCAACCCGAAAGGAGCCCATGCCTGGAGCCAATCTGCTGACGTTGCTGGACGATATCGCCACCCTTCTTGACGATGTGTTGATGATGACCAAGGTCGCCGCCCAAAAGACCGCAGGCGTGCTGGGCGACGACCTGGCGCTCAATGCTCAGCAGGTCACGGGCGTGCATCCCGATCGCGAACTGCCGGTGGTGTGGGCCGTGGCCAAGGGATCGATCATCAACAAGCTGATCTTGGTCCCAGCCGCCTTGCTGATCAGTGCGGTCGTGCCGTGGCTGGTGATGCCCCTTCTGATGCTGGGCGGCCTGTTTTTGTGTTTCGAGGGGGTCGAGAAAGTCGCACACAAGCTGCTCCACAAGCCCGCCGAGGATGCTGCGCACCACCAAGCGCTGCTCGCAGCCGTTGAAGATGTACAGGTCGACTTGGTTGTCTTCGAGCGCGAGAAGATTCAAGGCGCGGTGCGCACCGACTTCATCCTGTCCGCCGAGATCATCGTGATTGCCCTGAGCACGGTGGCAACCGCTTCCTTTGGCACGCGGGTGGCGGTGCTGCTTTTGACCTCGCTGCTGGCTACGGTGGGGATCTATGGCTTGGTCGCTGGCATCGTCAAGCTCGACGACGCTGGGCTACACCTAAGCCGCAAGCAGGGTACCGCCAAGGCCCTGGGTGAGTGGCTCCTCAAGGCTGCGCCGGTCCTGATGAAGGGGCTGTCGGTGGTTGGCACTGCAGCGATGTTCTTGGTTGGAGGCAGCATTCTCCTGCATGGAATCCAACCGCTGCATCACTTGACAGATTCGCTGCGCTCAGCAGTTACCACGCTCCCGCGAGTCGGTGGCGTCGTTGGCCCCATGGTGTCGATGCTGCTCGATGGTCTGGTCGGGATCCTGGCCGGGGGACTGACCGTTGGCATCGTTTGGGCTGGCAAGCGGCTGCTTCGTCGCAGCTAGGGTTTGTCCCTGTCCGGGGATCGCACCGCTTCCCGCATCAATCAGACGGGAACTAGCTAGGCGCGTGATGAGTCCAAGATGCGGATGACGTTCAAGCCTCGCGAATGCCCGGTGCCGACGTGACGGAGCGCGGCCCCCGCCTCCGATAGCAACCAGGTGCGATCGAGCACCGGTTTCACCGTGTTCGTTTCAACAAGCTCGCGCATTACCACGAGATCGGCCGCGTTGACGTTCTGGACGAACAGCTTGAAGAACTTGCCGCCAAAGAGAAACGTGAGAAGACCGCTGATGATGCGTACGAACGGACCGATCCAATCGCCGCCACCTCCCGAGCAGGGCACGTAGCGGCCACCCTGCTTGAGCACGGCCTTGCAGTCCGATAAGGCGCGGTTGCCTACCATGTCCATCATCACGTCGAATCGAGCACCGCCCTCAGCGAAGTCGGTCTTGGTGTAGTCGATAACCTCGTCGGCACCGAGAGAGCGCACCAGATCAGCGTTGCGCGTGCTGCACACCGCAGTGACCTGCGCACCAAGCGACTTCGCGAGCTGCACCGCCCAAGTACCAACAGCTCCCGACGCACCGTAGATGAGAACGCGCTCGCCGGGCTTCACCCTTCCCGCGTCACGCAAACCCTGGAGTGCCGTCGTTCCCCATGGAACCGCAGCGGCCTCTTCGAACGAGAGGTTCTTCGGCTTGTGGGCGATGAGCTTCGCCGGCATCACGAGATACTCGGCAAACGCACCGTTTAGCGCTTGGCCGAAGACCTCGTCTCCAACGCGGAAAGCGGTGACTTTCGCTCCGACCGCTTCGATTCGGCCCGACATCGCTGCGCCGGGCACAGGGTTTTTTGGCCGAGGAAAGCCGCCGAACGGGCTCAGCCGCACCAGGTACGGCTTGCCGGTAATGATGTGGTGATCGCCAATGCTGACGCCTGCCGCGACGACCCGAATGAGAACATCATCATCGCCAGGCACAGGCTTGCCGACCTCGCTCACCATCAGCCCCTCTGGCTCGCCGTACTGGTGGTGAACCACGGCCTTCATCGTGTCGGTGGGGGCGGTGGTGACGGTCAGCTTCTCAAGGGCCTGCATGGGGTACTCCTTCGTTGAGGTTCCGATTCATACTTACAGCGTAAGCTTACAACCCATTGCTAGCCAGTCAACACAGACTTACGCTGTAAACCATAACCTCAACGAACGAGCGAACTTGCATGGCCGCAAAAGCGAGGAAACGAGTCCCACTGACGTCCGAGAAGGTGCTAGCCACCGCGCTGCGCATGGCGGACAGGAAGGGGATCGAGGCACTGTCGATGCGCAACCTGGGGCAAGCACTGAAGGTCGAGGCAATGTCCATCTACAACCACGTCCCGGGGAAAGAGTGTCTGCTCGATGGCCTGGTGGAGCTGGTTGTAGGAGAGCTTGAGCTGCCCGAGGTGGGTCGCGACTGGCGGAGCGCAATGCGCGGGCGGGCGATGACCGCGCACCGGGTGCTGATGCAACACCCATGGGTGACGATGTTGCTGGTTTCGAGAATGAATGTCGGGCCGAACATGCTGCGCTATATCGACCGCACCGTGGGATGTCTACGCGAAGCGGGCTTCTCCTGGGCAATGGCGGACCACGCATGGAACACGCTCGACGCATTCACCTACGGGTTTACGCTGCGGCAGCTCAATTTCCCTCTTGAGCCACAGCAGTACGTGCCGGCAGCGCGGCAATTCCTCCCTACGATTCCTGTTGAGCAGTTCCCCTACATGCATGGTCTGTCGCAGGAGATCATCGCGGGTCGACACGATGGACTACAGCACCTCGAGTTGGGACTTGAGCTGTTGCTAAACGGACTCGAGCAGCTTCGCAGCCGACGTTAGCAGTCGCGTAGGCGGTTTGGGTGCCATGGTCCAGTAAGCGATCGCCTGGACCGTGTCAAAGGCAGAACCGAGGAGATGGCCGCCGCGCCGCCACAGCGGGCGATCGTGGGTTGGGGTGAGGTTGCCCAGCGATCTACGGACCCGAGAGCCTGACAGGCTGCGCGGCGCTTGAGTCCGTTCCCTACGCTACCGAGAGAAAGACCCTTCTGAGGAACACAATCAAGCCGTTCCCCGACGGTGGTTGAGTTCATCGAGACCTAAAGCCCGACGTAATCTAGGGGCTTGGCTGCTTCACGGACTTGGGACCTGCGGAAGTTTTGGGATGTAGGCGGGAAACCCAGGCGTTGCCAAAAACCAATCCCCAAGTAGAGTCCTCCCGCCCATGCTTCGCATTGCGCCCAAGACTGCTGCGCTCGTCGTGACGGCGCTCGCTTTTCACGTCGACATGCTCTTGTACTATCTGCTGGTGCCGCTGCTGCCGCGCTACGCAGCGGAGCTCCACCTGTCGCAGCTGCAGGTGGGGGCTCTGTTCGGTAGCTACGCGCTGTCGCTGTTTGCTTCTACGTGGCCGGTCGGCAGGCTGGTGGATCGGCTGGGTCGCCGCGCGCCGATGCTGTGGGGGCTGGTTGGACTGGGGATATCGACGCTGTTTTTTGCGCTGTCTCACAACTACTGGCTGCTGCTGCTGGCGCGCTCGCTGCAAGGGGTGGCGGGGACGTTTACGTGGCTGCCGGGGATGGCGCTTTTGGCCGACCACTTCCCGGGGAACGAGCGCGGCAGAGCGATGGGGACGGCGTTTGCGGCGGCGAACTTGGGGGTGCTGGTGGGACCGGCGCTGAGCGGCTTTCTCGACTTTCACGTCGGCCCGTTTGCGCCGTATGTGTTCGGAATCGGCCTGGTGGTGCTGGATGCGCTGGGGCGGTGGCTGCTGTTGCCGCAAGAAGCACAGGTGGTGCGCGAGCCGGCGATTCCGCTGCGGGTGCTGCTGAAGAACCGGGTGATTCGGACCTTTGCGGGCGCGATGATGCTCGGGTCGGGGCTGTGGTCGCTGCTAGAGAGTACGTTGCCGCTCGACTTTGACCGCCGGCTTGCGGCGACTGCACCAACGATTGGGCTGTGCTTTACGGCGGCGGCGCTGGCGCACACGCTGACTTCGCCCTGGATGGGTCAGCTCTCGGACCGGATTGGCCGGGTCAAGGTGCTGCGGCTGGGGTTGATTCTGGTTGCGGTGGCGCTGCCGCTGCCGGCGGTCGCGCCGAGTGTTGCGAGTGCGGTGGTCAGTCTGATGGCACTCGGAGTCATCGCCAGCTTCGTGATGAGCCCATGCAGCCCCGCCATCGCCGGCGAGATTGAGCAGCTTCAGTCCACGTCGTTCGCCAGCGGCTTTGCGGTCTTGAACATGACGTACAGCGTGGGGCTGGTGCTGGGACCGTATCTCGGCAGCGCACTGGTGACGGCATTCGGGCTGCCGTGGGCGCTGGGGCTGTGCAGCTTGGGCTACGTCAGCTATCTGCTGGTGACGCGCAACGTCCAGGCGTGACCGGGACTACTTGCCGGCGAGCAGCTCGGTCTTCAGACCATCGTCGGCGGGCTTGCTGCCGAGCCAGCTGAGGAAGATCGCGTCGGCAAAGTCTTTGCCTTCAATCGTCACCGAGCCGCTGCCCTGCATCGCGATGGTGGTGCCTTTGCCCGGCGCATAGGAAACCGTCATCACCGTTCCGTTCTTGGCATCACCGATGGCGGCGGCAACCTTGTCCAGGTGAGGCAGCAGCGCCGCTGCTTTGGCAGCCGAGTTCTTCTCGAAGCCTTCCTTGAACGCATTGATGAGCTTGGCCTTTTCGACCTCGCGCAGGAACGTCATCTTGACGACCCGCACCGCGTCCGACTTGATGATCGCGGCAGCGTCCGTCGACGCGTCTTCCAGATAGAGCGCGCCAACGTAGACCTTGACGACGAACTTCTTGCGGATTCCTGCGCCGTTGAGCTTGAGCGTCTTGCCTTCCGCGCTCAGAGTCTCTGCGACTTCGATTCCAGCAACCGGACGGGCCAGGACAGGACTGGCAGCAAACAGCAGGGTGGCCAGGGCAACGTGAGCGATCTTCATGAGAACTCCTTTTTAGCTTTGCAGTGTAGGGGAGTCCGGGGCTGCACTTCAATTGGATCGGCGGTTGATGGCGCGGACTTTGTCCCTGGCGGCGCGACGTACTACGGAAGTGTGGAAACGGCGTGAGCGACGCTGCTGGTGGTTGAGCCCGAAAACATCTTTTTGGTCGAGCAGACGAATCAGAAAGACTTTGTGAAGATTGTCGACTTCGGCATCGCGCTGCGCGCAAGTCAGGCGCTTCGCCAAGAGCAGCTGGAGGTACTGGCGGCGCGTGCGCAAGCCGAGCCGAGCGATCACAGCGGTCGCTTGACGGAGTTCGGCTCGGTGGTGGGAACGCCGCTGTACATGTCGCCGGAGCAGGCCAGTGCGTCCGATGTGGATGCGCGGGCCGACCAGTACGCGCTTGGCTGCATCTTGTACGAAATGCTGACGGGGCACGTGCCGTTCGATGGCGCTACCCCGACGAGCCTGATGTTCAAGCATGTGACCGCGCAGCCACCGCCGCTGCAGAGCAGATATCCAAAGCTGTCGGCGACCAAAGAGCTGCAAGCGGTGGTGATGCGGCTGTTGTCCAAGTCGCCTGAGCAGCGGTTCCCCTCGATGAAAGAGGTGGTGGCGGAGCTGAATCATGAGATCGATCTGCTCCTGGTGCAGCGCGGCGAGCGGGTGGTGCTGGGCAAAGATGCAATGCGGCTGGTCCAGAGCGGATTTCGGGGTCTGTCGCGCGAAGCCAAGCAGCGGGTATTTCTTTTTTCCGTGGTGGCGGCGACCGGGGTGCTGGTGCTCGCGGGGGCGGGCCTGTATTTCGGTCAGCGCTACGTGGCGGGCAAAGAAAAGCTGGCGGCGCGACTCTTGCCGCAAGAGCTGACGGAAGCGCGCTCTTTGGCGATGCAGTTTCTGATCGACGAGCTGCGCGATCCGAGTGCAGAGCTGCGCGCCTCGGTGCTAAGTGAGCTGGGCTGGACGCACGACATGAGCCTGCGACCGAAGCTGGAGCCACTGCTGGCCGATCCGAACTCGGAGATTGCGGCGCAGGCGGCGGCGGCGCTGGGCGAGCTGGGCGACCGGCAAGCGATCGTGGCGCTGGCGGCGCTGGCGGACAAGCCGCTGGCTCCGAACCTACATGTGGCAGTCGCGGCGGCGCTTCAGCAGCTGGGTGATCCGCGCGGACAGAAGCTGCTGCTGGCGGCGCTCGATGGGGCGGAGCCGGTGGCGCAGAAAAAGGCCGCCTACTGGTTGAGTGAGCAAGGACATCCCAAAGCGATCGAGACGCTGCTGAAAGTGGCGACACATCCAGAGATCTCGGAAGAGCAAGCGATTCGGCTGCTCGGTCGGTTGGCGCGCGGCGGCGATGAACAAGCCAAGAGTCTGCTGCGGCAGCGGCTGGGCCGGCCCGGTCGTCATCAGCACAAGCTGCTAGCGGCGGCGCGGCTGGCGGCGGTTCACGATGAAGAAGGGCGGCGGTTCTTGACCGAGCTGGCGGCGCAGCCGGGGGCCGAGCAGCTGTTTGCGGCGCGCCTGGTGACGACGCCAGAGTCGCCGGTTGGGCTGCCGCTGTTTCGGCGGGTGGCGGTTGACCAGAGCGCGACGATGGCTTCGCGTCAGATTGCGATGGAAGGCCTGGCGCTGTCGGGAGAGTCAACGGATGTACGGCTGCTGCTGCCGGTGCTGCGGGGAGATCCGTCGATTCCGATGCGTCATCAGGCAGCGATTGCGATTGTCGACATTGCGGCGCGGGAGCCGACTGCACTGTCGGATCAGAGCCTGACCTGGGCGCGGCTGGCCAGTGATGATGATGACTTTGCGCTGCGAGCGGATGCGGCGGGTGTGCTCAGTGAAGACAGCTCGGGAGAGGCCAAGTCGCTGCTGCTGCGCCTGGCCAAAGATCCGGTGGCGAGTGTGCGCAAGAGTGCGGTTCGCGCGCTCGGTCAGCGCAGCGATGCCGAGTCGTTGGCGGCCCTGCACGTTGGGCTTACCGATTCTGCGGCAGAGGTCCAAAGTGAAGCGCTGCGTGCGCTGGTGAAGCTGACGCTGGTGCTGGTGAAACAGAAGCAGACCGAGCTGGCAGAGCAGGTGCGAGCGTGGCTTACAGAGATCTTGCGCAGCAGCGATTTGGGGGCCCAGCTGCAAGCGCGGATTGGACTGCAGAGACTCGGGGATGAGTCGCAGCGGGCGCAGCTTGCCCAGCTCTATCAAAAGGTCGATTCCGAACAGAAACGCCAGATCATCGATCGTGAAGATGGGGACCGCGAGCTGTGGATACTGGCGCTACAGGATGACTTTTGGCCGCTGCGCTTTGCGGCGGCCAGGCGGCTGGCAGAGAGCGGCGATCTCAGCGCAATTCCGATTCTGCGGGAAGCGCTGACCAAGACCGGAAGCAGTGCCGGAACCGCGTACGGACTGCTGCTGCGGCTGGGGGAAAAGGTCGATCCGCCCAACTTGATGGCGCAGCTCTCGACGACGGTGCCGGTGGAACAGCGGGTGGCGGTGGTGGAAGGACTGCTGCTGTCGCCTCTGTCTGTCAGTCTGCCGCTGCTGCTCAAGGCGGCCAAAGATCCTTCCGTCTTGGTGCGGACGCAAGCGGTGGAGATTGCGGCGCAGCTGCCGATGATCGACGGCAAGCCAGCCGGACAGCCGGTGCTGCGACTGCTGTCTGATGATGGAAATGCGGTGATTCGGACGCGCGCGGCGGCACTCCTTCTGCGACTCCTTCACGTGCCGCAGCGGAGTGCGCAGCTGGCGATTCCCAGCGTGCGAGCCAGCGTCGAAAAGGTGAGCAAACCGGGCTCTGTTCCAGCGGTTGTACCTGCTCCGCTGCCAGCGACTCTGGACGTGGGTGGGACTGGCGCTGATCCGCTGAAGTCGAGCCCGATCGCCGAGCTGGCCCGTCGTGGTCGCAGAGCGCTGGAAACCAGTGACTTTGCCGCTGCGGAGCTGCTGATTGGCAAGGCAAAGAAGGTCTGTCAGCGATCGGCAAAGACTCCCGGCTGTGCGGAGCTGTCGTTCGAGCTGTCGTTCCTGCTCGGTCGCGCCCACGAAGCGCAAGGTCACACCGCTGAAGCGATGACAGAGTTTGAGCGAGCCATGAAGCTGAGTCCCAAGGTTTCCGGCAAAGCAGAGGAAAAGTCGGCGACCCAAGCGGCGGTGCTGCGCCTGGTTCCCAAGCTCGGCGTGGTGATGATTCCCAAAGTAAGCGGCAAGACCTGCGAGCTTCTGTCGGTGTGGCTGCCACCCGGTAGTCATCAGCTGACGATCGATAACCAGCCTCAGACAGTGGTGGTCAAGGCCAACCAAACGGTACGCGCAGGAAGCTGTCCATGAGTGCTCGCTCTGCATATCGGCGCCGAGCCAGTAGGTCGGTGTTCCTGGCTCTGTTTCCGGCTCTCTTTTTGATTCCCAGCGGGGTTCGTGCCGATTCCCAAGTCGCGGTGGAGAGTCTACAGCGCAGTGGTGAAGTCGAGGTCTTGGGTGATCGTGGTACGCAGATTTCCGTCGATGGACAGCCAGCGCAAGGACTGCCTCTGTCCGCTCCGCTTTTGCTGCCCGCAGGGGAACATGTCATCACCGCGACCCAGGGCCAGACCACCTTGCGATCCCAGATCACGGTACGGGCCGGACGCGCGCTGGAGGTTCGCTTCAACTTCGATGTCCAAGCGGTATCGATCGCAGTTCCTCCGCATGCTTTGCTGTTAGAGCGCTACGAAGGAATCACCCCAGAGGCCGTGCAAGAGCTGGCGGTAACGACGGTGCGAGCGCTGTCCAAGCAGCGGCTGACCTTGCTGCTTCCTGCCGCTTCGGCGCAGCTTCCCAAAGACTGTTTGCAGCAGCTTCCCTGTCTGCTGGATCAGGCCAAACAGCACGAAACGGAATACGCGGTGGTGGTTGCGGTGGCAGCAAACAAAGCCAGTGATGCGGACTCTGCTCCGGGCTATTCGATTCGGGGCCAGATCGTCGACCGCAGCGTCCAGGCAGAAGCCAGTGTGGTGAGTGAGTCCTGTGACTCTTGCAACATCGGACAGCTGAACGAAAAGCTGCGCATGGTCTTTACAGAGCTTGCTGTACGCGCGCTGTCCCGCAAAAAGGGAGTCCTGCACGTCAAGAGTGACCCTCCGCAAGCGGACATCTTCGCCAACGGAGTCCGCTTGGGAACGACTCCCTTCCAACGAGCGATGTGGGCCACCAGCGTTGACCTGAAGGCGACGTTACCCGGTCACCAGCCGATCGAAAAGCACGTGCTGATCCGGGAGGATGCCGAAACCACCGTCGAGCTTCAGCTTCCTACCACTGAACCGGAAGAGATCCGCAAGCGCCGGGTGATTGTGCTGGGGAATGAGGCCAAGGTCTTGCGGCAGCCCCGACCACGCTGGCGGCTCTACGCTGGCGGCATCGGCTTGGGAGTCGGTGGTCTGCTGCTCGGCTTTGGCAGCGGGGCGCTCTCTGTAGATGGAAAGTGCATCACCGAAGCGATGGGCGCAGCCCGGCACTGTGATCAGCTGTACGCCACATTTCCCGTCGGGACGGGCCTGGTTACAACCGGCGCCGTGCTGGCCGTTGGCGGCACGCTGATGATGCTGTGGCCGGGACCGGTTGTTCCTGCCCCAAGTCCAATTTCACTCCTTACCGGAGACAGATAGAGATGTTCGGACCCACCTTCCGGCGTTCGCTGCTCCTGTTCTGCGCGCTTGTGGGAAACGCAAGCTGTGAAGCTCTGTTTGGGGGTCTGTCCCAAGACAATCCCGAGAGCTGTGTTGCCAACGCGGCGCTGTGCAGAAGTCCAGAGGAGATCTGTAACGCGGCCACCCGATCCTGTGAGCCCGCACTGCGCATCGACAGCATCTCTCCAGCAGCGGCTCCTTTTGATACCGAGCTAAAGGTCACGCTTACCGGCAAGAACTTTGTTCCCAACCTGGCACTTTCCATCGCGGGAGTCCCTGCAAAGGACGTGACGTTCATCTCGGAGTCGCAGCTCTCGGCCATCACTCCGGCCAGTCATGTTGGCAAACATCCCGTCACACTCGATCTGGTCGCGCCGAGCACCCAGCGATACCAAAGAGAGGGTCTTTTTCACTACTTTCCCTGGCCGACTTTCGCGACTCCTACCACCACCGTGTCTCCCGGTACCTTCAAGGTGCTGCGCTCAGCAGACTTTGACCGCGACGGGCGTCCCGATGTCGCGATGGCAGCCGACAACACCTCTCCGGTGGCGATCTTTTTGGGACAAGCCGATGGGAGTCTGCTTCCAGCCGGCAAAGTTAGCTTCGCCTCTCGCCCATTTGGGATGGCCTTGGGGGACGCCTAATCCAATTATGACCTAACTCCTAATCGCCCACATGTGGGACGGAAGGAGTGGTCATGAAGAGTGCGAAAGGGGTCCACGGAGGAAGCGGAAACAGAGACTCCCTAGGACATTACGGGGGTAAGGAACAGAGTCCGCGCAGAGCGGTAGGATACGTGCGGGTTTCCACGGACATGCAAGCGGCAGAAGGAATGTCTCTGGATGCGCAGCGGAGTGCGATTGAGAGCTACTGCGCGATGATGGGAATCAAGCTGGTGAAGCTGTGTCAGGACGTGATGTCGGGA
This sequence comes from Myxococcales bacterium, assembly GCA_016794465.1. Lineage (GTDB taxonomy): Bacteria > Myxococcota_A > Polyangia > Palsa-1104 > JAEUJZ01 > JAEUKA01. The sequence continues at coordinate 156,024 of JAEUKA010000013.1, forward strand.
GGGAAAGACGTTCGGCCTGGGCTCGCCGACGCGCTGCGGAC
>JAEUKA010000021.1 GCA_016794465.1 Myxococcales bacterium
ATCGGCGGACTGTGGGACAGAGTGCCGCACTCGATGTTCTTCATCGGGTTGGCCCTGCTGCCGTTGGCCGCACTGGTCCTGGTCCCGCGTGTCACTGCCACATTCCGATAGTGAGCGCCTCGGCGACGATCGACCACTCTGCCAGCGAGGGCTTGTTGGAAAGCAGTGCCGATTTGCTTCTGATCCGTTGGCTCCTGTCCATTCCGATTTCCGTCGATGAGACACCTCAGCGGTGTCCCGTTCTCTCTACGACCGCCCCTTCGCAGGACACCCGCGTGGTGCCAGGCCGCGTGGGGGACCACTGGATCGGGCGACCTCGTGTGGACACCAGCCTGGTGTCAGCCCGGTTTGTCTGATGAGTTTCGATGGAGCACTGGGTGACACCAAACTGGTGTCACGCCCGTCATAGGTGACGTCGTTGGCCAGCAGACACCGCCGCAGTGTCTGCAAGTGCGGAGTCCAAGCGATCTATCGCTATTTGGTCCGGCAACCAGATGGTATCTACCGCACGACGGTTAGGTGACCCGCTATTACCTGCCACCTGGGCGATAGCCTAGGGTCGGGTTTTGTGTCGTTTGGGTGCTTGCGCTGGGCGCTTTTGGCTTTGGAGTCGCAAAGGCCGCGCCGAATCGTTTCAGTTGGATTTATCAGCTAAGCTCAGGCAAGAGTGCCTTAACCGGATAGGCTAGGAGCGCCAGCGATGCTTCTACCTTCAGAGCTAGCCATTTTCTTTATCACCTTACAGATATCGGCCCATGCTTGGTCTCGCTCAGCCTTCATTACGGCGAGCGGCTTGTTGAGAGGATGAGCTGCTTGATAGTCTTTGATGGACGTTTCTTCATATGCACATGCCCTGACTAGAACCCAAAGAACACGCATTCCACCGGCTGCGGCCCTCTGAAGGATGGGGTTCAGTTCGTGTTTGTGAATAAAATCTGAGCTTAAAAACGACGGTGTCACCAACAACACTGCAACCGTGGCGTGTGTCAGCGCTGCCTCAATATCGTTCATCCATTTCGAGCCCGGCTGAATCTGCTTGTCTGACCAGAGCGAAACACCATTCCGCATCATTGGCGTCAGGTGCGTCTCTAGCTCCTCTTTGAATTTCTTATCTTTATGACTATAACTGATAAAGATTCTTGCTGGGACTTGTCTCTCATTTGGCTTGGCCGCAGATCTGGGCGTAAGATACTTTGGAGCGGGATGAATTTCTTGCCGCTCTGTGTCAATAAGTAACTCATTTGTGTAGTCAACTTTGTCGCTTACCTCAAACACTCTTCTTTTGGCTTGTTCATGGATCTTTGAATTTCCTTGCAGTGTATCAGCAAGTGCTTCAACCGCTTTACTCGGAGTGGCCAGAGTCTTAACGACGCCTTTAAGTACTAAAGCACCATGCTCAGCGTTCATGTATTCAATCGCTGCTTGTGGAGTCCATATGATCTGAATACTACTAGAAGATGAGCTAAATTTTATGCCATTCACGGAGAAAGGATGTCCGCTTTTCCATGGTCGAACTACCTCCGATTGCAATTTGCTGAGTTCGAGATCACAGCGGGTTTCGCCCCACAGTGGTCTCTGGGTACTTTGATCCACAGTGTTACTGAGGCGGTAGTGCCAAAATTTGGATGGAAAATTGGATGCCATGAGACGGGTCTCCCTGTAGGCGAAAGTAGAACGTCGTTACTCATGCCCTGTCAAGAGACACTCTGCCCAACGCTGGTGCGTGGTTGAAGCGCTCGGCGAACCGGAAGCGCTTGCAGCACAATGACCGGTCCCCGATGCTTCGCCCAAGGATGTGGGAAGATGAGACACCAGCGTAGTGTCTAGGCTCAGCCTTTGCCATCCGCAAGGCCACCTATCGAAGTGACACCTGCGTGGCGCCAGGCCGCGTGGGGGACCACTGGATCGGGCGACCTCGTGTGGACACCAGCCTGGTGTCAGCCCGGTTTGTCGGATGAGATTCGATGGAGCACGGGTTGACACCAGACTGGTGTCATTCCCGTCACTGGTGGCCGTGAGTCAGCTGACACCACGCGGGTGTCCTGGTGTCTGGTGCTCATGTGATCGACGTTCTGACTGCCCGGACATCACCGGGGTGTCTGCTGCACCGACGGTGCGCGGTTTAAGCATTGCCTGACACCCGCGTGGTGCCCTACGATTTCAAGTGAGCCACTTGTCGGCTCGGGGGAGGTACGTATGGCTATCCAGGTCGCCGTGGCCAATCACAAGGGAGGCTGTGGCAAAACAACCATCGCGTCGCATTTGCTTTGGTGGGCAGCCGCCCAGAAGATTCGCAGCCACGGGATTGCCGTGGACCCGCAAGGGAATCTCATCCAGCGCGTGCTCGATGATCCCCGACTCCAGCGGGAGAAAGTCTATCGCGCAAGCGAGTGGCTGGACCTGACGTACTCACCCAATGCGATGCCAGCGATGGTGCCGCCGGCGGACTTGGTCGTCTTGGACTTTCCGCCGGGCTTCGACATCTGTAGCATTGCGCGGCCACACTTGTGGCTCGTTCCGATCGATGGGCGCGAGGCGATCGATGGCCTGATGACTGCGATACGAACGATGCAGGTAGGGCCGGGTGGGCTCGGTATCTACGCGGTTCTCAATATGCTCGACGGAGCTGGGCGTGTGCCAGTCAGTGCGGCCCGTGATGCGCTGGGGATGATGCCAAAGCTGAAGATGTGGCCGGACCCGATCCCTGACACGGCGGTGATTCAGCGCTCGGCGGAATACCGTCGTCCGACGTGGCTGATTCCGAATGGCAAGAACACAGCGGGGGACACCGCGATGCGTAAGTTCTGTGCTGGTGTGCTGAGCCTTGTAGGTCTTGGGTCCAAAGGACGGTAGGCATGCAGAAAGCAGGCAAAAAGCTGTCCTACCTACCAACCCCGAACATGGCGGGCCTCTTCGACGACCCGATTCCACAAGCTCCTGCACCGGACGTGATGGCACCTGTGCTCTCGGACCTCGGCGCTGCGCCTGTCCCGTCTGCGCCAGCAACGAACGAACTGCCAGCAAGACAGGTTGCTGATGTCCCAGAGCGTCGCGCAGCCACGCAGACACCGCGCTCAGAAAGCGTCATCGCGCCTCAGATTGAGTTACCAGCATCAGTGCCACATAAGCCGGTTGTGCGAGCACCTGCGCCAGTGTGGACCAGTCCGAGCAAGCCGCCGCCCGTTCAACCAAGAAGCCCAGCGGTCAGGGCTCCCGCTGCGGCCAAACCACCAAAGGCGGTCAGAGCGACTCCCACCACCGTGCCGTCTGTCGTAATTCCCGAGTACGCCGAGGCGGTTCCACAGAGGGCCTCGCCTTCACCTCGCACGAACCGTGCGCCCAAGCCAGCACCAACTACTGATCCTGTCCGTCCCCAGCCAGTCGTCAGCATGGGTGAGCGTATCCGTCGGACGCTCCGCATCCCAAAACACTTCGACAAGATGCTGCGCGACATCGCCAAGCAGCTCGGCGCGAACCTGAACAGCGCCATCCTGTCCGTCATCGAAGCGGAGTGGAATCGTCGAGTGGCGTCGAAAGGGCAGGGATAAGCCGCTGTACTCTCAGGAAAACCGCCATCTCAAACCGCTGCCTCGACGCTGACTGCCAGTGCGCATCATCAGCAGACACCACCGTGGTGTCTCCAAACCTGACCTGCGACGGCCAAGTCATTCTTGTTGACTGGCTGGGATGCCAAGGTATGTTGCCACCTCCGGCAGCCAATGCCTGCCTGCGCTCCCACGTCGCGAAGCCGTTGTCGGTAAGCATTTGAGTCGATCTATCCTGACGATTTCCTGATGCCGTTAGGTGTGTTCTTGTGGGAGAGGGCTCAACTTGCGGCAGAATCGGAGATTGGTCATGGGTAAGAGCATCAGCCAGGGTTTCGTCGATAGCCTCAAGCTGAAGGCCAAACGCCTGGAGCGCGAGCGCCCGGAACTCACACATAGCCAGGCGCTTGATCTAGTCGCTCAGCAGGAAGGCTATGAAAACTGGTCGCTGCTGGCGCGAGACGTAGAACATCATGAAGCAGCGACGAACAATCACAAGGCGTACCCGTACAAACTATATCTGCGGGGGGGTTCCGAACGTTCCGGCATTGGGGCGGAAGCACGATTGTCAACAAAGTATCCAGCGACACAGTACGGGAAACACCAGTGGATTGATTGGAAAACTCGCCGTGAGATTGGCCAGACAGACTTTACGAGAACGGCCAGTTTGGTCTGTGCTAACGAATCTGAGCTAAGTCGTCGGATGGTTACTGCACAGCGGATCATCGCATTCATGGATGCGACGGACCTCCGAGCGTCGTACGACTTCCGGGGAGTCTTCGGTTCGCATGTATATCCTGGGGCTTTCGATCATCCGTGTATCTGGAAGGACGCAGAGAAACGGTACATCTTGACTATCGAGCCCTATGTATCTGCGGGAAAGCCCGTTCAGGATTGGTGCGCGAGCCAGGGATGGAGCTATGAAGTGCTGCCGAAGGGATTCGGCATCTGGAATCCGTGCGATGCCTCGTGTAGCCCAACGTGTATCGGGCATACGCAACTGATAGTCGTCGCCCCGAAACTCCGAGGGGGCGATTTGCAGGCGACGGTGCGGGCGATTCTCTCGATGCCCCGCGTGATGCCGGAGCGTGTCACTCGAACAGCGGAAAACCACGCCGTCTAACCCGCCATTATCGCCTGGGCTGCTCTGCCCGCGTTCCTGGATCGTTTCATCCGGCATCCTGGCCGGACCAATCCGCTTCTTAGTCCGATCGCCGATTCATCCTGAAGCACAAGGCTTGGTACTCAGAAATGTGCTGAGCAGCACCATATTTCTCTACGATGTGTCATGAATTTTGAGCCTGTAATTGACAGCCCACCGACGGAAAACAAGAAAATGTGTTGACGGATTTAAAACCTGAGAACATCATGCTGGTGTCTCGGCAGGGGGATCGTGACTTTGTCAAGGTGCTCGACTTCGGGCTGGCCAAGGTTGCGGAAGTGGAGCCCGGAACCGATGCTCCGGCACAAGCGCTGACCAAGCACGGAACCATCTTTGGCACTCCCAAGTACATGGCTCCCGAGCAGTGTGTTGGGGGTCCGGTGGATGGCCGTGCCGATCTGTACGCGCTCGGATTGATCCTGTTTGAGATGCTCACGGGGGTGCAGGCGTTTTCCGGCAAGGACGCTCTCCGTACCATCACGCTCCAGCTCACTGCGCCGACTCCTTCCATGAAGTCTGTCGCGCCAGCGGTCACTGTGCCTGCGTCGCTGGAAGCGGTGGTGAAGCGGCTAACAGAGAAGCAGCCAGAGAGTCGCTACGGAAGCGCTACGGAGGTACTGGCTACCCTGGCACAGTTGGCCGAAAAGGAAGGCATCCTACCTCCATCGGCATCGGTAGGAGCGATCTCTCCGCTCGGGCTGCGTACGCCAGCGGCCAGCGACTCCAGCGGCGGTGTCAAGACCATTCACTCGGTCGAGATGCTGTCCGAAGTACAGCAGAGTCCACCTGCGAAAACTACGCTGACCAGCAAGGACGCAGAGAGTCCGCGAACCGTAGCCTCCATCCATGTGAAGGAGGTGCCGATTGAGCCGGTGACTCCCTTCCCGCCTGAGGTGCCGAAGCCGCTCGCGAAACCGACAATTTCGGCGGTATCGCCAGTCGTTCCGATTCAGGAACGAAAGAGCTCGCTGCGACTCCTTACCGAGCGTCTTCCTTTGCCACTTCAGAACGTCTCGCCGACTATTCTGCTCGCAGTTCCGGCCTTCTTGATTGCCATCGTGCTGTTCTTGGTTCTGCGCTCAGGTACGACAGACACGGCTACAAAGGCCGATCAAAAGTCTGCTCCAGCAATGGCGACACAGGCTCAGATCGAACAAGCCAGCAGCGGTGGTGTAACAACTCTTTCTGCGCTGGCCGAGCAGTATCCGCAAGATCCACGTATCCGGCGCGCGCTGGCTCAAGTTCTGATTGCACAGAGCAACGGACTTGATGCCTTGCGCTGGATGGCCAAAGCAGTGGCGATTGACAGTAGCATTGTTTCAGAAGCGGAGGTCAGACAAGCCGCCGAGCTTGCCCTGACTACGCAAGCGTCCACAGAGACGGTACTTCCCCTCCTAGAATCCGAGCTGGGTACCGTTGGAGTTGATGTGCTGTATGCGCTAGCGACTCGACATGGACAGAGCCGTAGCAAGGTGGCACGGATCAATCAAAGTCTCGCCAAGCCAGAAGTGCGAACGCATGCCTCTGCCGCCGCGCTGATTGCGCTGGATCTGCGTGCGACAGAGAAGTGCGAAGCCAAGCATACGCTCTTGCAGAAGGCCGCCGAGCTTGGGGATCTGCGGACTCTGGAACAGCTCAAGCCACTGTTACTCACGCGCAACTGTGGGCCGATGGGACTCCTTGATTGCTGGCCTTGTCTGCGACAAGATGCGGCGCTTCAGACAGCCATCGCAGCCATCGAAGCACGCACCAGCGCTGGAAGGTGACCCCTACTCTGGGGGTTCGTGTTGCGCTTCAGGTCAACTTGGACTTTTTTCCTGTCCCGAGATTGTAATGGCTGGGCTCGGTTAGGCTGCCAGTTGGCTTCGATTTTCGGTTCTTCTGTTCTGTCGGGATCTGTCTGGCTTTTCTCGTCGCTGCTGCCGTCTCTGTTCGGGATTCCCAAAGTGCAGCTCTCGCGGCTCCAGATACCCCAGCGCCGCGTGCAGTCGGACGTTGTTGTACTCGTCGATGAGCCTCGCAATCACTCGCTCCGCTTGCAGGTAGTTGTCTCCGTAGTAATCGTCGCTGTCCTGGCGCACCGTTCCGTTGAATCGCTCGACGATTCCGTTCGATTCGGGGTGACGCGCCCTCGTACGGATGTCGAGCAGATCGTGCGCTTTGACGACGGCTCGCAGCTCGCTGTTGCAGAACTCGCTGCCGTGGTCGTGGACGATGCGAGGCCTCACACCCTCGCACTTGCTCAGCGCCGCCTCCAGCTCGACGGCAACGGCCCGGCCCGTCAGCTCAAGGAGGAGTCGATGGTGGACCACATACCGACTGTACGCGTCGACAAACGACAGCAGGAAGTAGTGCCGACAGCCGATCCAAACGTACAGGTGAGTAGACCGGGGCATTTCAGCCCCAGCCCCTCGCAGAACCGGACGTGAACCTCTCGGCTCATCCGGCTCCCATCACCGAGCCACCGGGGAAAATCCCCCATTCCCAATGCACAAACGCCTTTCGACTAGAGGCTGCGAGTTTGGAAAGCAGCTGCACGGCCCGTAACTTGCGGCGGCGCAGGTGCTTGTACTTTCGCTGCATCCAGCGAATCAGATACGCGTTGACGTGTCTCCACAACGGATTCAGCGCCGAGGCATAGAATCGACCGTAGTAGTTCGCCCAGCCTCGAAGGACGGGGGCAAATATCGTCGAGAGATCGCTCAGTTCCTTGTCGCACTTGAGCTGCAAGTGCCAGCTCCGCACGCGTTGCCGCATCGACCGCAGTGCGTCTCTGCTTACCGCAGGAGAGAAGTTCACGTAGACCCGACCATACTTGTCGACTGCTTTTCGCGGTCGAAATGTGTAGCCCAGAAACGTGAACTGGATGTTCGGATGCGCCTCCTGCCGATTGATGTCCTGGCAGTAGACAATCCGAGTCTTCCCGGGATGCAGTTCAAGCCCACACTCCTTCAGCCGTCGTCCGAGCCTATCGAGTGCCAGCTGTGCCTGCGCTTCGCTCTTGCAGTGAATCACACCATCGTCCGCGTAGCGGCACAGTCGCACGCTCCGCAGCTCGCGGCGCACCCACGCATCCAGCGCGTAGTGCAGAAACAGATTGGCCAGCAGCGGCGAAACGACGCCTCCTTGCGGAGTCCCCTGCTCTCTCGCCACTTCCGTTCCATCGCCAAGCACCATC
>JAEUKA010000023.1 GCA_016794465.1 Myxococcales bacterium
GCTGGAGGGGGATACTGCGCCTATCGTGACGGGCCAGTATGTTGACGTGCGAAAGGCGTTTCCTTCGGTCCATTTCTACGACGAGAAGACGGGCCAGCGGTACACGCTGAAAGGCGAGGTGATTCCGCCGAAGGCACCGAAACCTCCCAAATCGCCGACGGAGAGAAGGAAAAGAAGGCCACCAGCGGCGATCGGACCACAGCCCGAGAGAGAAGCGAGCACCGAGAGGGTTTCTGCGTTGGTGCCAGCGGTAGTAGCACAGCGGGCACCCGAGGCGGAGCTTGACGAGCTGAGGAAGAAGTTCGAGGACGAGCGGCAACGCCTGACCAAAGAGCGAACCGATCTGCTGGCGACCCTCAGTAGGGAACAGACGCTCCGTCGGGACTTGGAGCAGAAGCTTCTGCGCGCCACGTCGGTGTCCAAAGTGCCAGCCAAGGACGACAGCTCGTCGCGGCTGCAAGCGGCGGAGAACCGGGCGCTAGGCGAACAGGTGAAGAAACTCGGGGAGTCGCTTTCCAAGCTACAGGCCCGCGTGACGGAGGTAGAGAAAGACAAGGCGAGTCTGACGAGGGAACGCGATGACGTGACGAAGGAACGCGACGCTCTGACGAAGGAACGCGACGAACTGAAGGTAAAGGTAGCCGAACAACAGGTTGGGAACGCAACGCTGGCCAGGCAGATCATCACGCTGGAGCGGGCGAAGGCAGCAGCACGCGAACGAACCGAGCTGGTCGAGCGTCCGCGCGATGCAAAGCCGGATCAAGCTGCGCCCGCTGCGACGGCTGCGCCCGCTGCGACGGCTGACGCAGCCACCCCAGACGCGGGAGCTGCTTCGACACCGCTGACTGGCCCCACCGGGATCGTGATCCAGAGACTGGCCTTCGGCGGGAATTTGACGCCAGCAAGCAGCCCCAAATCCGGCCCGCCCAGCCTCGGAATCTTGGGGCAAAGCCAGCGCCCGCCAATTCGCGGCAGCGCAAACAAAAAGCACAAGCGGAGATAGCCAAATGTCAGGGGCGCACACCGCTCCCGACAGAGAAAGGAGACAGGATGATTCAGAGGACCCGTCCAAGAATCGGTGAGGAGTATCGGGCCTGCAACCACGCAAAGCCTGGCCAGCGGCACTGGTGGCGATCCAACGGAACATGGATCGCGCTGTGCCCGGCTTGCCACAAGCTGTACGCAGCCCGAAAGCCGGTGGCGCTCGGAGCCATGCGGATACATGACGAGGACAGTCCCCTCGCAGCGCCGCAGCTACGCAAAGAGCCGCAAAAGCACAAGGAGCGCTGACATGAATCGTCTGTGTCCGGTCTGTAAGAAGCGCCCGCTTATCGGGAAGCAGCGAGCAGCGTGTAGCTCGGCATGTCGGTCGGCGAAATATCGGGAAGCACGGAAAGACCATCAAAGCGTCAAGCGGGTTGTGCGCTCGCGCGGACCAGAACGGACGCCAGCGGAAACGGTTGCGGAGTGGGCGCGCACCCACGGCGATGGACTGATCGGGGCTGTGGGGGAGTTGCCTGCGCTGACCCGTCGGGCAACTCCTGACATGCGAAAGCAGGTTCTTGCGCAAGCGCCCCAAGGGGCCATCGGCTACAGGCTGGTGCTTCCCTACGAGGATCACAGCTTGCCGCCACTGATCATTCCGCGCCGCGCATCGTATTTGCTCTCTCCGTTTGAATACCCTGACGATCCGCGACTCCGTGATGGCTGCTGGTATCGGATTCTCTGGACGGATGCCGAGGGGGACCGCATCCCTTCGAGTCGGCTGGAACGCCCTCCCGGCCTCTGCTTTGTCCTCGATATCTGCGGGTTCTGCGGGCTGCGAAAGGAACGATAGGCGATGTCAAAAGACCAGACGTTTGAGGAGCTGTGGGCGGAAGCGGTGAAGAAGATCCCTCCCTTCGAGTGGGATGATCCGAAACAGAGCGATGATGCGCGCAGGGCAGAGTACGACAAGCGCTTCGATCGCATCATCCTGCCGCCGCCGTATCCCGACGATCCCAAAGAAGGGGAGTACGAGCGGATTCCGGGTTCCTTTGAGCTGCCGATCAGAGGCTATCCCGGCTGGCGAATGGGGTTTGTGCCGAAAGGGATTCTCATCCCGCCGAAAAAGGAGGGGCGGCGATGAGCGACACACCACGCGAACAACCAGCGCCGAAAGGCGGCGCAATGTCTGATCTTGCGGAACTAGACCTGTCGCGCGTCTTCGTTCATGACGGCTACTCACTGAGAGACGTGACGACGGTTGGCAGGCACAAAGCGATCGGCTACGTGGCTATCAGCCCAACTCCGACTGAGAGATTTCGTCCACCAGAGATTGACTTCCGACAGATCGGGGAGACGCTCGAATCGCGCGGTATGCGGGTTTACTACGACGGCCCTCCGACTAGGCGCGGACACCAACAGGAAATCGCTGAGCTGGTGCGCCAGTTGCCGCCGGTTCGATACAATCGAAAACTGGTTCCGGGCTACTTCTTCCCCGGAGAGAACACAGACATTCCGCATAAGTTCTTTGCCGCTGACCCGGTGACAATCGAGAGGCTTCTTGCGGCCAACCGGGAGGCGCTCTACGGATTTCCACCAACGGTGGATGCGTTCGTTGATTTGGTACGCTCCGTTTGGATCGATCCGAAGCTGCCTCTGGGCAAGCTAATCCACTTGGCGTTTGGCTATTACAAACTGTACGGAGGCCGAGAAATTCCGAGGCTGTTCGAGCCCGAGCAACCTGAGCCCAGCCAGCCCCCTATCGGTCAAAACGAGGTATCCCTAGCGGCTTTGAAGGTCGAGCTTGACAGATGCGAGAAGCTGTTTGCGGGCCAGAAAGTGCAATTCAAGCAGTTGTCGCAAGACATCAGGGACGCCTTCGATAACATCCGCGCGTTCACAGCAATTCACAATCACCTCCTTGCCGCTCGCGAGAGAAAAAGGATTGTGCGGCTTTCCAGCGAACAGGAGCGAATACTAGCGGAGCAGGAAGGCTTGCTTGCAAATATAGACCGTCTGATTCGAGAAGCGGAGAAGAGGTAGAGACGCTCGCGGTTCGATGAACGAGCCTCCTTCATTTGTAGGGGAGCCATGCGACGGACACAGGCTTATCCGTCCGTCGTCCGAGCACCGCCCACGTTATCGCGCCCCCCACCACCGCCGCTCCGCCCACGACGGTGAGCGCGATTCCTGTGGTGTTGAGGGCTCGGCCTCGGTCAAGTAGCGACGCTGCATCGCTGTAGGCCAAGTCGGCGCTGCCGAGCTGATGTCCCGTCGCCCACGCGCCCGCCAGACAGCCGATTCCTACTGCCGCCAATGCGCCACCACCCGCGACCAGCCCGAGCGCCAGCGGCGGAGTCTTAGTGCGTGCTTCCGTCTTGGGCGACACTGGGGCCGGGCTGGGCGCGCTTGCGGGCACGCTCGACGGAGCGGGCACAGCGGCAGGACTGACAACCGGCGTACTCGATGCTGCGGCTGGTTCGCTCGGAGCTGGCGCAGAGGAATAGCGCTGCTTCAGAAACTCCACTCGCTTGCGCGCACGCTCGCGATCGTCGTCGGTCTGCACCGCCGCTTGGTAACGCAGCGCGTAGTCGAGCGACTCCTTGATGTGCCCAGCCTTTTCGTGGGTCCAGCTCAAGTTGTGAAGCAGGTCCGGCTCCGCGCTGAGACGGTATGCCGCCTCAAACTCGACGAGTGCAGCGTCATAGGAGCCCGCATCAAAGAACCGAGTCCCCGACTGATAGTGCGCCTGCGCCGCCTCGATCATCGGGCGGGAAGGACGTTGCAGGGGGGATAGGTCGGGTTGGGCAAGCGCGACGGAGGACACGAATCCCAAGACAAAAGCACCTCGTCTCATCGAACCCTCTTTCGCTCAAAGAGCGCCAGAAAGAAACTTGTGCCGTAGGAAAATGTCTCACGCAATACCCACCCCTCGTCAGACATCGTAGCGGCTAGCTTCTCCCGATCGTATCGCTTCGAGTAACCGACCGAGAAGCGTTTTTCCTCGCCACCCTTCAACCTAATCGTGACGCGATTCACGACGGCATAGCTTCCTGGGACAACACAGGAGGTCAAGTCCAATTCCGTGTACACCTTACACGTCTCGATGCCCAGCAGATTGCGTCTGATCGGCACCGTCAGGAAACTGTAGATCCCAGAAACCCAGTCTTCTCCGCGCCGTTGTGCGAAGCCAGGATCTTTTCGTCGAATCTCCGTTGGCTCTAGGTTGGTCGTCGCGACTTCAGGCAGATCGAGCAGGAGAAGGTCGCCCTCCGACGCCCAAGAAAGACTACGCCGCAAGAACTGTACCTCGTTGTCGAGATTGGCGAAGGTATACCCAAACATGGTAAATACTCGTCGTCGAGGGCTGTCAGGAGCGAACAGATGATTGTAATCCGTTAGCCGACGAAAATCACCGAGGACCGCCACGCACGGAACAGAGTGGCTGCGCTTGAGGCACTCTGTTGCATGCTGAACGGCAATCACGAGCAGGACGTTGCTGATATCGAGCAAGACTAGACGGAAGTCCGAGACTCGCTTGCCAAGCAAACGACTTACGAGGCGCACCTCAGTGTCCCCTGTCCCACATCCGAGCGCAATGATATCCGACGGATGCCCTTTCATGTCTGCGGCTAACGTCTGCACCAAGTCAGCAAGAGGTACGCTCGCGACCAGGGCAGAAAACTCCGACTGTTTGAGCATTGCCGCCCATTCAAACGCCCCTGCCGGATCGAGGTACTTGTAGACATCATCGACAACCCCGGTACTACCAGAAAGGAGGGCGTTCAGATCGGCCACCAAAGCGAGCGGATTGAATCCTGGGGGAATCAAGACCGTCGCCGCAGCGGTATGGCTCGGCGCACCGTAGGCCAAGAACGCTGCGTCCATTCCGGCTGCATTTGCAATCCGTTCCACTGTATCGACCCCAGGCGTCACCTTGCCAAGTTCTATCTGACTAACCGCCTGCGGACTCATCCCCGCAATTCTGGCTAGCCGTGATGCCGGGATTCTGTGCGTCCGGCGGAACGCAACCAATCGCTCGGGTAGTCCGTGGCAACGCAGTCGCTTTTTGTTGACCATCGAGGATTTCCCTACCACGCGCCCCCTGCTCAGGTCAAACTGCCTTGATTCTGTCAGCTAGATAGAATCTTCTCGTCACAACTGTACTTTTTGCTTGATGCGGATGAGTTGGGCAGCTAGTCTCTCGATCAACATAAAGAGGCCGTCGGTTTCCCGACGGCCCCACCGGGAACCGGGCGCCGTGGAAAGCAATACCCGACCCCAAGCGAGGCAAGCATGCCGGAATTTTTGTCCTTGGCAAGTGCCGGATGGATCTATCCAAAATCCGTCGGCTCCATGGGAACCCATTCACCGTCGGAGGGTTGTCATGGTGGTTGAGTATCTCGCGGCGTTTGACGTGCTGATTGCAGGCTCACTGGTCACGCTCAGCGGGCTCACGCTGCGCAATCACTTGGCGCTCAGTCGAATGAAGACGGAGCGCATCGAGCTGGAAAATCGGCTCGGGACGATTCAGCAGCAGACGTGCTTCGACGCGCTGACGGGGCTGCGCACGCAGCGAATGTTCGAGGCAAGAGTCTCGACGCTGCTTCGCGGATGTGAGCCGTTCGCGCTGATCTACATCGACCTCGACGGACTCAAGGCGGTGAATGATGCGCGTGGACACTCCGCAGGGGATGAGCTGATTCGACTGGCGGTGCGAGCGATTCGCACGGCGGTGCGCCGTCGCACAGACCTCGAAAATCTGTTCCGGCGAGGAACCGCTGCGGATGAGTTTTTCTGGGTCGTCGAGCGATCAAGCATCACCCTCGCGGTGCAGCTCGCAGAGCAGGTACTGATGACGCTCCGCTCGGTCGGCCTGTCTGCGTCGATTGGCGTCGCGGAGTGGGACGGACAGACGATCCAGACCTGCGAGCAGGTCGAGCTTGCCGCCGAGCAGCAGATGCAGAGAGCCAAGCGCGACGGACGGGGCTGTGTTCGCTGGAAGCCCGCCGCTCTGCCACCAGGGCAGACGCTTGACGCTGTACCTGTTGCAGTCGAAGCAGAGCGCGCCGAGCGCAACGCCGCGTAATCAGTCGCGAGGCTGGCCCGTATGAGGCGACCCGCGTGGTCTGCCTCGCTTCCCTGTTTGCGTGGTCGCCGCCAAGGAACGTCCTATGTCCACAGCTTTGTCCCGTGTCGAGCCTCCGTCCTTCGTTGAGCCCATGACTCGACCACCGCCCGATGCCAAGCTTGCGTTTCTAGTCGTGTCCGGCGTCGTCATCATTGAGCGCTTCGCCTTCTACGTTCTTTTCTCGCTCTTCACACTCTATTTACTCGCTGAGCATCGCCTGAACGAGGATCAAGCAACCTGGAACTTTGGCTTGTTACTTGCGGCGATGTACTTCACGCCACTCTTTGGCGGCGGCATCGCGGATCGGTTTGGCCGGTGGCGCACGATCGGCTTCGGTGCTGTCTTGCTTGCGTTCGGATACCTTGCGCTGGCACTCGGTCTGCCGGTCGTTCCATGCGTGGCTGTGCTGGCAACAGGAGTCGGGCTGTTCAAAGGGAATCTGACCGCGCTGGTTGGCGCTCTGTTTCCTCCGAGCGAGCGCGATGCCGCATACAGCCGCTTCTATTGGGCTGTGAATCTTGGTGCGCTTCCGTCGGGCTTTGTCGGCGAGCAGATTCGCGCCGCCTACGGGTTTCGGGCAGCGTTCCTGGTCTGCTTTGCTGCGATGGCCATCATTGTTCCCTTCGGACTCCTGACCCGCTCCCTCTTTCAGCAGATTTACCAGCACGAGACGGATTCACGTCAGACAGGCTCAGAGGGCGATCGAATTGCAACGATTCTGGGGCTACTTCCCGTCGCCATGGTGTTCTTCTGTGCGTTCTACCAGAGTGGTTCTTCCCTCACTCTGTTTGCGAAACACAACACCCGCGACACGCTGCTCGGAGTCTCGATCGCGCCACCTGTCTACCAGAGCCTACAAGCCGCGCTGGTGCTCGGATTGACGCCTGTTCTGAATGCGATCTTCCGACGCTGGCCATGCTCGACGCGAGACAAGCTGATGATCGGAATGGGACTCTGTGCGCTTTCCTGCCTGGTGATGTCGGATGCCGCGACGGTTGCCTCGTTTGCGGGCCGTGGGGGTCGCGTAAGTCCGCTGTGGCTCATCGGCAGCTACACGCTCATCTCGGTTGCCGAGCTGTGTGTATCTCCGCTTGGTTTTTCCCTTGTCAGCAAGCTCGCTCCGCCCAAGTTTGCCGGACTCCTGATGGGTCTGTGGATGGCTGCAATCGCGATGGGGAATCTCGGTACTGGCCTTCTGGGAATCCTCTGGATGCGATGGAGTCACGCCGCGTTTTTTGGCCTCCTAACCGCACTCTCTGCGAGCGCGATTCCGCTTGTGTGGATGCAGCGCCACCGTCTGGATCGCGTGCTCGGAGTCGCGAAATGAAGAAGTGTATCCGCTGTGGAGCTAGAGCCGTCAAGCCGCGCACAGGGAAAGGACGCAGCACTCGCTACCGAACGATGCCGTTTCTGCGGATTCCTGAAGCCGCTCTGATTCCAACGTGCGGGCGCTGTGGAAGCGAATATCTCGACGAAAAAACGTGCGAGGAGCTGAGTCCGCAGCTCCACAAAGTGTATCTGGCGAGCTTGCGAACGCGCGTGCGTCTGGCGATCGACATCCTCTCGCAACACATTCCGCAGCGTCGCTTGGAGCGGATCTTGGGACTCTCACAGGGCTACCTTTCTCGACTGAGAGCAGGGACAGGGAATCCGAGTCCCGAGCTGGTGAGTCATCTCGCGCTGCTCTGCCACGATGCACCGAGGAGTCTGGAGCGCCTACAGCGATTCTGGACACTGCCGGATGACGAATCCATCCGTCCGAGCCGCCGAGAAGTAGGAGACGGTCATGACCAACAAACAAGTCGAACAAACAACGTCTGAACAGAAACCGAAGCAGAAGCGAGGGTTCGCACTGCTGGCTCCCGAGGACTTGCAGGAATTGGCTCGACAGGGAGGACGAGCCTCGCAGGCAAACGGCACAGCCAACAGATGGACTTCGGAAACCGCCCGAGTGGCGGGAAGGATGGGCGGCAGCACCATCAGTCGCGACCGAGAGCACATGCGGGCGATTGGTCGCAAGGGTGGCGCTGGCAAAAAGGGATACCGCCTCAACAAAGAGCAGGTTGTAGAGCAATCAAAGGACTCTGCCCATGAGCAAGAGTAAGTGGATCGCGTTTGGGAAACTGCTGAAACGCAACAGACAAGCTGCTGGGCTCTCTCGCTACAGACTGGCAAGGCTGTCTGGCCTCTCGGAAGCCACCATCAAGAAGGTGGAGCGGGGCCAGATGGCATCCCAGCGGACCCTGCTGGACCTCTATTCAGTCCATGAACTTGGTTGGAGGAAGGGGGACTTTCCAGTCTCCGTGGATCATAAAACCCTCGATGAGTTCCAGCGCTACCAGCTCCGCTACCTCGTGCTGAGGAGCAGTGAACACGCATATCACGAGGTGCTGAGGTGGGCAGGTATCCAGACGCAGACTGCTGAAATCAGGGCGCTGGACGAGTGGGCAAAGCAGAAGCTCAGCGTCGTGGAAGACCAACTTCGTCTTTTGGGGCAGAAACCGACAACCCAACTTGAAGGAGAGAACAATGAACCGAACAATCGACAGTGCGCTCAAGCAAGCAAAGAAGACCAGAAAGCAGCACACTCAGCAGAAAGTATCGTCGCTGAATGACCACGAGGGTCAACACAAGCGCAAGCAGAAGGAGGACTCCCTTCGCGTGTGGGGACCGTATGCGGATCGAACCAAGTTTCGGCTGAAGATTGCAGAGAAAGGAGTCGAGCGGAGCCTCCTGTTTGAGTCGTGGGAGGAAGCAGAGCGAGTCAAGGAGGAGCTGCTACAGAAGTACACCCAAGCGACCAAGAAGACCGTCGGTGAAGCGCTGAAGGAGTGGCTTGCCGAGCTGACCCAATGTGTGAAGCCAGTGACGATGGAGAACTACCAGAAGATGGCCCAGGGTCTACCGCCGTCTCTGGTGATGTCCCAACTTACGGAGAAGCAAGCCCATGACCTCTATCATCAGCAGATCGAGCGGCCCGCATGGCACGGAAGGAAAAAAGTCTCGACGGCAACTCAGCATCTATTCCTTTGGGTGGTGCGTCGCTTCTGGCGCTGGGCGATGGAAAAGGAATACGTCAAGTCGAACCCTTGGATGAAGGTTCGCAAGGTCGGAAAAGCGAACGTAGGAAAGCCGCAGCTTCGGATTGATGAGACGAGAAAGCTCGAAGCGGTGGCGATGCAGCGCGCGCAGAGCGGTGATCTCCCTGCGCTGGGAATCCTCCTGATGTTGTACTTGGGACTGCGGCAAGGAGAGGTCGCGGCGAGGGTTTCGCGCGACATTGATGACGAGGGTCGCGTGCTCTGGATTCCGTCGGGAAAGACCAAGAATGCGCGACGGCGGCTCAAGATTCCCGAGCAGCTTCGTCCGTTGATTCTGAAGCGGATCGAGGGAATGCATCCTGATGAACCGATCCTCTATCCATCGAGCCACAAGATTCACCATCATGGCTACTACGTGGTACAGCTCGCGCGGCTCTGCCGTCTTGCCGGGGTTCCGGTGGTTTGTCCACATAGCCTGCGAGGAATGCACGCGACCCTCGCGCTGGAAGGTGGCGCAACGGGGGATGCAGTGGCCAAAGCGCTCGGTCACGGCAGCTTCGAGATGACTAAGACTCACTACGCCAGCGCGTCCAGCGTGAGCAACAGCGAGTCGAGCCGAGTCGCAGCGGTCCTGGCCAGAGAGTCGAAGCGTCCTGAGATAGAGTTAGATGGATTACTAAATCATCTCGGCATAGATGAGCTAGAATCTCTGCTGCACAAGCTGCGCTCACGATGTGGGTCTAGGTCATCTTCCGAGGAGATTCAGACCACATAGAGGTTTCCCTATTACTTCCGCAAGGCAATGAACAACAGCCATTTCTCGACGGAAAATTTGTGATCTAATACTCAGCCGGAGAACCTCATGATCGTCGCCGATCCGGCTATCGAGGGCGGCGAGCGGGTCAAGATCCTCGACTTTGGCATTGCGCTGGAGACGTCCAGCCAGCCGCCTAGCCAGCGGCGCATCACCCAGATCGGCACCGTGATGGGCACCGAAGCCTACATGCCGCCGGAGCAGCAGGGCAAGGGCCGGGATGCCTTCCAGGTCAATGAGAAGGCCGACGTCTTTGCACTCGGCAGCGTCCTGTACGAGCTCCTGGGCGGCCAGCTACCGATCGATCCGGGACACAAGCGGCTCGGCTCGCGTCTGATGCGGGTCTTGATCGCGCAGATGACCGCGCCGCGGCCAGCGGACCGCCCAACGATGGCCGAAGTGGCCGCCCGGCTCCGCGTGCTCATGCACAGCAAAGGGTCGCGCCAGCCGCTGGCCCAGCTCATCGGCGTCGCCGTCATCAGCCTGCTTTTCGCCTCGCTGGTACTCACCACGATCTTTCGCCAGTGGGTGATGGTTCAGCCGCGGCAGCCAGCGCTGCAGCTGGTACCAGATCTTGCCCGCCATGCGGAGCCGAGCCACCCAGTGGATCTCGGCGTCCGACCTGACCAAGCGGCGCCGCACGATTTGGCGGCACCTCCGGCCCCGGCGTCGCACGACAGCTCGGCGAAGCCATCGGCAGAGGCCAAGAGCAAGGCCGGCAAAAAGTCAGCCGAGCCGCCAGCCCCTGGCAAGACCCCCACCAAGCCGCCGAGCTGACCGGGCTGCGCTGGCGTCACGGAACGGCGGGCGAGTCGCTCCCCGCGATGGGCTCGCATTTCTCGGTAAAGCTGGCATTCGGGTGTTCCGAGACGTTGGACTTGACCCTACCAATCAGCGCCTTGACCTCATTTATGCCAAACTTTCCCTTCTTGCAGTCGGCGTGCCTTTCGCGAATTCGCGAGTCGACGTACTTGGCACACGCCCGAAATCCGGGATCACGGACATTCTTTTGTCGGTTGGCATAGGCCGACGGCCGGCCCGTCGCGTCCTGGGAGCCTTCTGGGCTGTCGAGGGTCAGGCTGCTGAGCAGGCCGGTCATCTCGTCATCACACTTGCTTTCACGCGCTGGATCGACGGGGCGCTGAGTCGGCGGGCGCAGCACCGGTGCGATAACTGCGGGACGCAGCGGAGGCACCACGCTGTGCTCCGGCGGCGGTGTTGTCGGCTGTGGAACCACGGGCTGCGGATTCTCGCTCTCGGGTCTGGGCGGCGTCACGATAGGCGGATCGGCCATCGGCTCTACGGGCGGCACGGCCAGGGGCAGAGTCACCTCGGAGGTTGTGCTCAGCCGCTGCATATGAGCGGACGACGACGGGGGTTGTGGACTCGGCGGCGGAGCGGGGCGCTTCCACGGCTGCGCGACCACGACCCCGAGGGTCGCGGCACCGGCCAGAGCGAAACCAAGGCCATAATACGTCGTGTAATCCGTAACATACCAGTGACCCGACCCCACAGTCTGACCCGGGAGATCTTGTCCGTCCTTAGTAGCGTAGAGGATGGAGGGAATGAGCGCCACAACCGCCACGCCAGCCAGGATGCTGGCCGCGACGATGCGCTTGGTGGATAACTGGGGCCGAGCAGGAGCCGCTATCAGGCCGGAGTCTTGGGGCGCGTCACCGGGGGCGCTGACTGCCTTGGCCGGAGACCACACGATAAGCCCCGAGACCAGGACAATCACCAGCTTCGACGACAATCGGCTCCACATCGATGTGCGCTCCATGTTCGACATTCTGTACGGGCCTTCGCGGATGTCCGGCTACGTCGGATTGTTGATATAGACTTCCAGCCAGCCCGTTGAATTGCTTGATGCAATGGCGATGTCCTGGCAGACATCGGTAGACTTCATCTGGGTAGGCCGCAGGGTGCCGAGGCTAATCTGTTCTATGGTCGCAAACTGTGATGGTGGCGGTGGAAGTTCCTGCGACATGCCAAACGTCGGTTTCTTGGGATCCACGGTCTGGTTCGAGACTACGGAGAGCACTCCAGCCCTGCCTATGATGACATCATCCATGCCATCGCCATCGAGATCGCCAGCGGCGATTGCTGAAATGTCGCCAGTCCCGAGCGCCATACCGAGCGCCTGGGTATAAGCCTGATTGACCTGGAAGCCGCTGACCCCGCGCGAGAGCACGAGCGCGCTGGACTTCCCCGCCGGCTTCTGCCAGACGAGCAACTCGATACTCTGATCGCCATCAAGATCCCCAGCGGCAACCAGCATGTCCGTGATCCCGGCCATGCTGGGAATCGGCACTGGGACGTTGGTGACGTCGTTTTCTGCCAGCTGGTACGCACTCAGACTCGTGCCGTCCTTGGAGATGGCATAAATACCCCACGGTGGCGAGCGGCGGTCGGCAACAAACTGCTTGACCGCCAGGCTGTTGCCAGAATCCAACTGGACTCCTATCGTGCAGGTGGATTTCGGGAGCATGTTGGGACAAAAACCGCTGGAGGAAGGGGTATTCGCCCCAGAGATGGTATAATAATACTTCACCACTGCGTCGGGTATGGTGGCAATGGAAAGCAGGTTGGCCTCGTTGATGAACGCCTGGTTCACCGGCTCGACATACACAAGCTTTTCTTGCACCTCGCTATATTGGTAAAGCTTAATAAAGGTCGCCGATGGCGAGTCAGTCCTATTCAAGCTGACCAGGATACTGGGCGGGGTCTTCCGGGGCATCAAACCGATGCCAATCTTCGTCGGCACGCCGTCCTTGTTTGGCGCCAGATTGGTTGAATAGGGAATTTGGGTGGGCTTCAGAACTGCCTTGGCATAAAGTCGAACGTCATCGACCTCTGCCACGCTGCCGTCCTTGGATACTGTGAACTGCAGCTTCGCCGGCCCTAGTTTGTCATTTTGACTTAGTGGGATGCTCAGCTTGGTTGCGCCCGACTCGATCTTACCCAGCGGCATCATGGACTTGTCGGCAAAGATCAACTGGGCTGAATACTCCTGATTGACCTTCATGAGATCGATCGATGCATTATCCCGGAAATAGATACGCTGCGGCAAAGCAAGCTGACCACCATTGGGTGGAACCTGGCAGCGTGAGTCCTCGGGATTGGCGATGCAGATGTCTCGCCTGCAGTCTCCGCCGAGCGAACATGCGACAATCAATACTAAACCAGCGGACTGGGGTCGGAGCCGGGGACTCCTCTGACCAATATTCATATTCATCACAAAAGCAACCTACCCTGCCGCCGTTCGGGTGTCAAACGGACAGCGCAGCACCGGCCATCGCAGCTGGCCGCGGCCTCCCTCAGCAATCGTTGGCAGCAACCGTTGCTTGGACCCCGTCGGCAGACCATCGCAGCGAGCAGGCCGAACAGCATACTTATGCCGTCATCCAGTTAGCTCCTCGGCGGCGATTGGACTCAGACCCCACGGTTCAGCAAGGCCGAATACGCACCCAACCTGGCCTGGCTAGACTGGTTAGTCTCGCGCAGCACTATCGCCTGCCATGGCTCTGAGCTCTGGTAGCGGCCAGCCGAATCAGATGGGATGTTCGGCCGCGCAGCCGAGACGCCTTAGTTGGTCAGGAGCTGCAGGACGGTCTTCTTCAGCTCCGGGTAGGGAGGGAGCTCGGTGGCGGTGCCCAGGGCCGTGAACTGGTCGCCCCTTTTCACCCCACGGACAGGGGCAGTGGCTGATCGGCGAGGTCGACGGCGGCAAAGGTAAGGACGGCGTACATGGATGGGTCGCGCGGTCGCATCGTCTCGATGGCGTGGACGCGGATCTTGTCCCCATCAAACTGATCGAAGACGTACTCGTTGATGAGGTGGAAGCGCGGCTCCGAGGTCTCCGCCCAGCTCTGCCGGAAGACCGCTCGGGCCGCCTCGCCTTCGTCGTACCGGCCGAGGGCATAGAGGCACTGGATCTGCTTGCGCAGCGCCGCATGGTCCGTAGAGTCCGCCGCGTACGCGGCCTGGAACTCGGCAAGCGCCGGTTGGTACTGCCCAAGGTTGTAGTAGGCCTGGCCCAGGTTGTAGGTGGCATCGCTCCGCGCTGGGTTGAGCTTGCGCGCTGCTTCCCATTCAATGATCGCCTCCTGGTGCTGGCTCAGCGCCCCGAGCGCCATGCCCGCCAGGTAGTGCGCCGAATCGGAGTCGGCGTTCAGCGCAAGGGCCCCCCCCGGAAAGCCGGCAGGGCCTCGGCTGGGCGCTGCAGCAGGAGCTGACCACGGCGGAGCTGCTCGCGCGGGGTCGGTCGCGCGGCCAGCTCCACGTCTACCTGCGCCAGCAGCGCGGCGAGTTCAGCGGTGTCGACCATGGGCTGCGGCCGCGCATCGGCGCGCGGCGGGGCCGGCTTGGGCGACTCCAGGTCCCACAGCTCTGCCAGGCACACAGGCTCGCTGCGCCAGTCGGGGCGACGGCTCGCCAGGATCTGCAGCAGCTCCTGGCTGAGCGCCTCCTGCCGCGCCCGGTCGCGGGTCCGCACCGTGGCCACGGCGATGTGCTCCATGAACAGGAAGAAGGCGCACAGCCGGGCCTCCAGGACATTGCCCTTGCCATCCACGAGATCGGCCTGGAGCAGGTGCAGCGGCCAGCCGGCATGGCTAACGAGCTCCTGGGCCGTCCCGAGCCGAACCCTGGTACCCGCGGGCGCATCGCTCTGCGCGATCTGCTCCATCCACGCACGCAGCTCATCTGGGCGAGCGCCGATCGGACCGTAGGTGACGAGGGCGTCGGGGACGCTGGCGGGCCCAGACCCAGGCCCGGACATAATCGCAAGGTACTTGTCAGACGAGGCCTCTTTGAGGTCCCAGGATGCTGGAAAGTTCAGCCAGAGGTGCATCAGCTCGTCCAGTGGTCAAACATGGTTTCGACGCGCGCGAAGGCAGTGCCCAGCTTCGTTGCGAGATTCCGAAGGGAACCGCAGGGCACTGCAATAACGGCTTCACGACTGCGGCGCACGCTGGTCCACAGGCGAGTCGACACATACTCACGCACAGGTTCGTGCCACGCGAGCCGCCCAAGTTGCGGGAACTCCCTCTTGCGCCGCGCCATGGCCGGCGGCATTTGCACCTCGAAACGGGATCATTTCGTCCGATGGTCATGACTTGTTCCTGTGTGGCGAAGACGATGCGCCAGGGTACACAAAGACCCAGGGAGCGCTTCGCGAAGTTGTTTCGAGGAGTCCAGTCCACTTCGACCGAGGGGATCCCCCACTCCGTCCCCAACACCCAATTCCTGATCCCAACGATTTCCCTACTTTGCCAGGTCGTGTCGGTGCGCGCTCCTGCTGCCACTGACGAACGGCCCGCCCCGAGTGTGTGTTGCCTCGCTTGTTCCAAGGCCGTCACGGCCCCCAAAGCGTATCAGGCGCATACGCAGCCGATCCATCTGTGCCGTCGACCTCCGCCGATCGGCTGCTTCTGAGACACAATTTGCACGGCCTCCATCCCGATATTGAGCACCCAACTTCCCATTCGCAGGCCGATCGATCACGATGCGAACGAGTGTCTGTCCGATGTTGCGTGCGAGGCTGCGATCGAAGCTGCGACCGAAGCTTCGTCCCAAAGGCTGTTCGACGATGCGTCTGACGTTGCGAACCACACGGCGAACCGCATGCTGAACCACACGCTGAAACAGCCCGTCGGACAAGCTGCGACTCACCATGCGTTCGAGCGGCTGTCCGACGCTGTGTTCGACGTTGTGGCCGACCTTTCGTTCAAAAACGGTGCGACGAGATTTTCCAACCGGCAAATCAGCGAAATCACAGAAGAATCCCATGTTGGTATAGTTCTTGCTTGTCTATGAAACCAGACTTCGTCCGACATGGCGTTCAACATGTTGGCCAATGTGCTGGTTCACTCGCTGGTCCACAGTTCGATCCTGGATGCGAGCCAGCGCTTGTTCCTAATGCTGCTTCACATTCTGGTTCAGATATTGGTTCTCATCCTGAATCACATGCTGAACCACACACTGAACGAGGCCCCGTTCGAGCATTCGATCGCGCTTGTGTTCGACATACCGTTTTTGACTTTTAACGGGCCACTTATTGAGATCATCGCTTCTCATTCCCGGAAAGCAGTGACAAGTGCTGCGAGGACGCACTTTGATGGTCGAATCCAGCTACCTAATTCAAGTGGTCGAATCCAGGTAGCTGAACCAAGTAGGCGAATCCAGGTACCTGAATCCGTGGGTCGAATCCAGGTAGCTGAATTTGCTGGTCGAATAAGGTGGTCGATCTGATGGCTTATTAGATTCTCAATCGATCTGAAT
>JAEUKA010000025.1 GCA_016794465.1 Myxococcales bacterium
CGTCTACAAGTACACGCCCGCGACCAACACCTGGACCTCGATGAAAGCGGCCACGATCACGTCCACTGTGTTTGCGGTCGGCGGCGTCTCGGCCAACGACTTTTATGTCGGAACCTCCTTTGGGAATATCTACCGTTATGCGAGCGGCGCCCTTCCGACCAGCTCGATCTACGTCACCGCGAGTGCGTCCATCCAGAGCATCTGGGGTCGCACCTCCAGCGAGGTCTGGGCGGTCGGTGGAACGGAAGGAATCCGCATCAACAACGGCGTTGCGACCAAGCAGGCTGCGGTTCCCACGGTGGTCGGCGATGTCCTCATCGGCGTCGGCGGTCCCCCTTCCCCCAGCAGCCATGTCTGGATGGTCGGTGCTGGGGGCCTCGTGATTCGCTACAACGGAACCAGCTGGACCAAGATCCCAAGTGGGGTGACGACCGCTCTCAACACCGTGGCGGCGCTGAGCGAAACCGATGTCTGGATTGCGGGAGACAGCGGCGTGGTGCTGCGCTGGGATGGCACGAGCCTGAAGCAGGTCGCGGGTCCGTTCGGAGATCGCATCCTCAGCAAGATTCACTCTCCGGCGGCAAGTGATCTGTGGCTGGTCGGGTACGGCAACGCAGTCTGGCGCTACATGCCGTAGCGAGCCCGATTTCTTCTGCGCAATCCCACCTCTCCTGGCACCCGGTCCGCTGTGTTAGCGTGCCGGTATGAAGACCAAGCGACAGACTGCTTTTTTGTTCGGACTCGGTGGCGCGGGACTCCTTTTGGGAGTGCTCGGGGGCTGCCAAGATCCACAGCTAACGCCAGAGCCGCCGGTGGTCGATCCCGACCAGCTGGTCCCGAGCGAGGCGGCGCAGAAGACCGCCAAGCAGCTCACCGAGGCGCGACCCTACGAGTCGAAGGTTCCCAAGAACTACGACGCCAGCAAGAACTGGCCGCTGGTGGTGCTGCTGCACGGCTACGGCGCCAACGGAGTCGGCCAGGATGTCTACTTTGGACTGAGTCTGGAAATGGATCGGCTCGGCTTCTTAGAGGCCTATCCCGACGGCACCTATGACTCGAAGAACAAGCGCTTCTGGAACGCCACCGATGTCTGCTGCGACTTCGACAAGAAGGGCATCGACGATGTCGCATACATCGACGCGATTATCGATGACATGGCCAGCCGCTACCGCGTCGATCGCAAGCGGGTCTATCTGGTCGGGCACTCGAACGGCGGCTTTATGTCCTACCGCTACGCCTGTGACCGCTCGGAGCGCATCGCCGCGATCGTCTCGCTGGCGGGCGCGAACTTTGCCGACGCCGCCAATCGCTGCAAGCCCAAACAGCCGGTCGCCGTCCTACAGGTTCACGGGGACAAGGACGACGCCGTTCCCTACTCGGGCGGCACGATGGCGGGCTGGACGGTGCCGTCGGCGTTAGAGAGCGCCAAGTTCTGGGCGGGCGTGGGCGGCTGCTCCCTTACCACCGATCCGAGCGCGCCGAACCTCGACCTCGAGACGAACCTGGATGGCACCGAGACGACGGTCACTCGCTTCCCGGGCTGCAAGCCGGGTGGCGCTGCCGAGCTGTGGACCATCCAAGGCGGCGGCCACATCCCGGTCTTCCCGCGCGGGGTGTGGGCCAACGCAGTGTGGGGCTGGTTCGCCAGTCATCCCAAGCCGTAAGCCGGCTCTATCGAACCCAGGATCAAAAGGGAGCTGTGGTAGCAGGTGGGAACAGGTAGGCGGTTAGCGCGGCTGAGCGGGCTTGACTGGGGACTTGGGGGCGGGCTTGGGGGCGGCGCGATCGTCGAGGACTTTGCGAAAGTGGGTCGCCAGGCCGGGCAGCGTATGCGGCTCCATCGACACGAACTGCACCAGCCGTCGCTCTGGCTCGCCACCCACCGCCAGCAGCCCTTCACCGGCCCGCTTCAGCACTTCCGGATCACTCGCAAACAGCGGATCGGCCCGATACAGCAGCAGCGACTGCCGCAGCGGAGCAATCGCGTCCTTGCCGCCCAGCTTGGTCAGCGCCAGCACCACATCTTTGAGCGCCGCCGCCGGCGTGTTCGGATCGAGCAGCCGCTCGGCCAGCAGCGGCACCGTCTCGGTCGCGCTCACCGCCGTCGCCACCCGCGCCAGCACATCCAGCCCCCGAGGCCGCTTGTCTTCCAGGTAGTCGTAGCTTTGCTTGAGCGCCGCGAGCAGCAGTGTCGAAACCTCTTTCGGGTCGTCCTTGCGCCGCGACAGCACCTCACCCGCCGTGCGCGCAATCTCGGTCGGCATGCCTTCCGCCGTGATCACCCGCAGAAGCTCCGCCGCCGCTTCCTTGCCCGGCACCGCCCCCAGCGCCTGCACCGCGAAGCTCTTCACCGACAAAAACGACGAGTCGCGATCGAAGATGATGCCGCGCAGCACACTCAGCACCGGCTCGGCCTTCCCGAGCTCCGTCGTCGGAACCGCCAGCCCCGCCGCGTCAAAGCTCGCGCCCAGCACCTGCTGACCCGGCTTGAGCGACAGCCGCTGGCTAATCACCTTGGCGCCCGCTTGACTGGTCAGCCCGCCAATCTCGCCGTCCTGCGCCACGTACAGCACCAGCTGGTCGACAAGGTCCGACGCCATCAAGGTCTGCCGAGGATTCGCAAACGCCCACCGCACCGTCCCGTCCTTGGCGTTCATCCCGAACAGGAACCGATACGAGTGGAGCACCGTCTGATCGTCCGAGAAGCGCAGGCTGTCACCCTGGGCCTCGGCGTCCCACAGCAGGCGGTTGCGATCGAACGCCGAAAAGTCGGTCTGCTCGGCGCGATAACCGTCCCAGTGCATGAACACCCGCACCCGCTCACCGAGCTGCGGCGACAGGTACGAGATCGTCTTTCGCTCACCCAGCTGGCTCTTTTCGTCGAGCAGCGCCGCCCCGCTCGCCCCAACGCCGTAGAGGAAGCCGCTCTTGCCCTCGCGGACAAAGCCAATCTGCTCGTCTTTTTGGCGAATCCGCGTCAGCTCTTGGCCGCTCTTGCTGTCGAGCACCACCACATCCTGATAGCGATACGGCACCGCGACCAGCCCGCCCCACGCCGCCGGCGCGCCCATCGAGCCCTGCCCCGGCAGTCGCCACACCCGCGTTCCGTTTGGTAGCAGCGCTGTCAGGAAGCTCTTGTTCTCGCCGCCGATCTTGGCGCGCGTCACGTAGTACAGCTGACTGTCGTCGGATGCGAGCCCAGCCAGCGTCTCGCCCGGCTCCAGCGCGACCCGGGCCCGCACACTGCCGTTCTGGGCGTCCCGCAGGAGCAGCTCGCCGGCGCCCTCGCGATACATCACCACGCCTTGACTGACGACAAAGCGCGAGCGGACCTCGGCAGGCACCGAGAACAGCTCTTTGCCCGAGGTCAGGTCGTAGCCAATCAGGGCTTGCTCGACGGACTTGCTCGGCTCGGTCTGGCCAAAGCGGCGCTCGGGACCGACCGAGACAAACACCGTCGCGTGACCTGTGCCCGAGCGTGGCGCGCGTGAAACCTGGGTCTTTTTGATCCGCTCCACCGTCGGCTTGAGCGTCGCCAGATCGTTGTCTTGGGTGTGCACCGAGAACGCCGCCTCAGCACAGCCAAAGAGCGTGGTGGCACAGGCCACAGTCAGCGCCGCCGAAGCCAGCGAGGCCGAAGTCCGTGACAAGCGTCCGCCGCCAAGGGTCGGTTTCATGGTCATTTCGCGGTCCTCTGTTCGATGATCTTCTGGGCCTCGGCGCGCGACGGCCTGGCCTTTGTCTCTTTGTCCGTCTCGGTGGCCTTCACGTAGTCGGTCAGAAAGTCCACCGGCTGATCGCCCGGCATCTTCCCGAGCAGCTTCACCACCTCGGTTCGCATCGGCTCGGGGCCAAAGTCGGGACGGCGCAGCAGCGCGCCCATCGTCGCGGTGATCAGGTAGTTTGGCACCGTACCGATCATCTCACCGAGGGCGCGAGCGGTATCGGGACCCCCAATCAGACCCAGCGCCTCGGGTGCCGCCGAGTCTTTGCGCAGCAGCAGCTTGATGAGCGCCGGCTCCGCCGACTTTTCGCGTCGCTTGCCAAGCGCTTCCGCCGCCACCTGACGGACCTCGGCGCTGGCATCGGACAGGGCAAAGATGAGCTGCGGGACGACTTTCGGTGCCAGCTCCTCATGCGGGACCGTCGGGCCAGACTTGGTGGTCACCTTGACCGGCTTTTTGCCGACCGGCGACTTGGCCGCGACCTCGGACTCATCGGGCGCCACGATCAGCGCCGCCAGCCCTTGCGTCGCACGCTTGCGCAGCTCGGGGTTGCGATGACGGGTGTAGAGCTGGAGGATCGGCAGCGCGTCCGGGCTCTTCTGCGCCGCCAAGGCCGTCAGTGCCGCCGCTGCCACTTTGGGGGACACGCCGATGGCCAGCGCATCAAACAGCGCCGCTTGAGCGGAAGCGGTCTTGGTTTCGGCTAGCTTGCGGGCGGCTGCTACCGCGTCACTCTCTGTCGTCGAGCGCAGCTTCGCAATCAGCGCCGCTTCATCCACCACAGGCACCGCGAGGACCGGCTGACCTGCCGCTTCTCCCGTCTGGGCTCTTGGCACGGCGGGCGCTGTCTCCTCGGCCCATCCGAGCGACGGCAAGAGCCACGTCACGCCACACAGAAGAACAGTTCGCATGCTCGCCGGGGGCCTCATCATGGGGAGCCTTTCACTCTTTCTTTTTCGTGTCTTCCTCGGAAAATTCGACTTTGCCCGAGTACTTTGGCAGCTCGCCGCGCAGAGTGATCTCGCCCTTGGCGATGATCTTGCTCTTGCTCTCGATGGCGAAGAGGTACTTCTTGTTCATCTCGATGTCCTCTTTGTCGATCTCGACGGAGTTGAACAGTGCACGCTCGCCCTTGCGGCCCAGGAAGGCTTCCCAGGCGCCCTTTTTGACCTTGGCGCTCGGACCGTTGGTGATGTCGTAGATGACAAAGTTGACCTGCACGTCGTTGACCGGGTACTGGAAGAAAGCCGCGTAGTAGACGGTCAATTTGCCGGTCTTCTTATCGTAATTAAGCGACGATTTGTGTAACTTTTTGAGCCGGCTTGCGTACTCGCCAGGCGAGGTCCACTTGAGAGGAAACGACGAGTCGCTGATGAGCAGCGAGCCCTGCAGCAAGTCCTCGGGCGCTTTCCCGGCCAAGAGCGCGCTCGGCAGCAGCAGGAGACACAGCGCCATGGCTCGCAGCAGCCGTCGAGGCAGCGAGCGGGTGTGAGTGGGTGTGGGGAATGTAGGCTGGCGCTTCACGGGTAAGGCGTGGGGCTCGGTCATGTGGGGGACTCCTTCGTCACGGGTAGACGGTCGCAGTGCCGATTTCCTGCGAAACGCTACACGGAGCAAGCCCCGGCTTTCAACGACCGCGAAGCCCGAGCAGCACGCCACCCGCAATCGCCGACGCTGCGCCACTTACGACCAAGATCGGTCCGGCGATCAGTCCCGGGCGATCGGATGGCGAGGACTCCGGTGCAGTCAGGGGCGGTGATGGCGAACGGGCGGCATCGACCCAAAAGCCGATTCCCGTCGCCACAAGGACCGCGCCTCCAGTGATCAGCAGCGCCCCAAGAGCAAGCCGAGGCGATCGGCGACGGGGTGGCTCCATCGAAAAGCTCAGCCTCA
Organism: Myxococcales bacterium; assembly: GCA_016794465.1. Classification (GTDB taxonomy): domain Bacteria; phylum Myxococcota_A; class Polyangia; order Palsa-1104; family JAEUJZ01; genus JAEUKA01. The sequence goes on from JAEUKA010000025.1 coordinate 5,619, forward strand.
GGCCCGTGTCCGTCGGTACGTGCAAGATTCCCGTGACGCTGTGCAGCGGTGACAGCTGCGCCGTCAGCTTGTACTGACCTTCCAGGAGCAGCGGTCGCTGGGGCGCTGGCCCGAGTACAAATCCATCGAGGCTGAGCACGGCGTGGGGCTGGGACTCGAGCAGCGGCTGGCCGGGCGGTATCTGCGGTATCTGGCGACGAGGAATGAGCTGGCGGATGATGCGTCGAATCGCGAGATCGTCGCTGGTGCAGCTTGAACAACCCTCACTGGTGGCGCTGCCGAGGGCTCCATCGTCGCTGCGCACCAGCCGTCCTGCCCACACCCGGCTGGGCCGTCGCTCAAGCATGATCACACTCTGGGCACCGAGCATTTTGCCGACGCGACGCATGCACAAAAGACTGCGCTCGCAGCCGGTGTACTCGGTAGAGCTCTGGACCAGGAGCTCGCGATCGCGCTCGGGGATGACGATTACGCCAGCGTCCTCGGCGGCGCGACGGGCGATCGACATCAGCTCGGGCACTTCGGACATCGCCTGCTCGTCGGGCAACAGCAGCACCGCGTCGGGCAAGGTCAGGTGGAGCTGGAGCTGTTCTCCCGCGCGCACCGTCAGCTCATGCGGGGTCGTGCGATAGCCACTTTCAAGGAGCAGGCGATGCGGCCCGGGCGACAGCGACAGCGGCGACTCCAGTGGTAGGGAGCCGTGTAGTTTTCCGTCGACAAACACCATGGCACCGGCAGGCCCCGTCAGCAACACCTGCGCGCTCGGTGGCTGGGGCTCGGACAGCGTTGCTTCGGCTTTGGTGCGGCGCTCGACGGTCAGCTCGGTCCCCGCCGTCGCCATAAAGCGTCCGAGCAGCTCTGCCGCGATGAGTGGCTGCCCAAGCCGCCGATACAGCAGACCCAGGTTGTAGAGCAAGAGCGGCGACGGAGAGAGCTGATACGCCGTCTCGATTCGCACCCGCGCTTCGCTGTCACTAAGCACACTATTTTCGTCGACGAGAAGCCGTCGAGCCGGCCGGCGAGCGGTCCCGCGAGCGAGCGCACACGGCGACAGTCGCACCGGCGCAAGCTCCGCAAAGCCGACCGGCGCGGGCTCGCTCACCGTCGAGGGATCTTGTCGCGTCAGCATCGGTAGCTCACGTCGAACCGTCCGCGCCAGCGCCTGCAAGAACGGCTCGCTGCGCAGCGGCGTGCAGTCGGGACAGATCGTCTGCCGATGAAACAGCTGCGCCCCGTTCGGCACCGCCATCACCTCCAGCGTCAGTCGCGACAGCCGCTCACTCGACACTCCGACGACATTGATGCTGCGCACGACCATCACGTGCTCGACATCGAGCTGCTCGCCGAGCCACAGCTGACAGCTCGTCTGCGTCAGACAGCCGGTCCGATCGGGCAGCTGCGACAGGAGCAGCTCGCGATCGCGGGCGGGAACCAGCGTGATCCCTTGCGCGGTGAGCAGGCTTGCCAGGCGACGCTCGTGTCCGACCTCAAGCTCCGGCGCGATCAGCACCACCGCACTCGGGAGCGGCAGCCGCAGCGGCATCGGCCCCAAGCCCGCCGCTGTCGTCGCCGGATCGCTCACGTTGGCCTCGGCATGTCGATAGCCCAGCTCGATGCGCACACGGTGCGGACCACTTGGCAAGAGCAGCGGCGTCCGCAGCGGCGCGCGTCCGACCAGGCGATCATCGACATACACCACCGCGTCGGCTGTCGTCTCTAGCTCGACCTCGTAGCTCGGCGTGGGCAGTGGCTGGAGCGCTTTGCTGACGACGGCGCGGTGATCGTCGGGAAGCTCGGGCCACACTTCGGCTTGATAGCGACGAAGCAGATCGGCACTCTCGACGGGATGACCGCTGCGCAGCCACAGCAGCCCCAGGTTGTAGAGCAGCGGTGGAGCGGGCGACAGCGAAAAGGCGCTCTCGACATAAAAACGAGCCAGCTCGGGGCGCTCGCTGTGAACCGCTTGCGCAAGCAGGCGCCGCGCCAGCAGCCGGGCTTGACCGGCCCACAGCGCACACTCACCGGGCCGAGGCAGAGGATTTTCGGACGCAGCCTGCGACGGAAGTGTTCCAAAATGGAACAGTCCCAGCCAGATCAACAAAATGCAAAGGAACGGAGGAGGCGGACGACAGGGCTGGGACGGCAGCGCCATTACCTTCCGAAGAAGCCTTCGCGCTGCACCGGCGGGTTCCTTACAGCGGCAACCCGACGGTAAACGCCGGAGTGATGGTCACATCGACCTTGCCCGAGGGCAGATCGTCATTGGCTTTTACGACCGGCTTGCCGCTCAGCATCAGCAAAAACGGCACTTTGGGGTTCGACAGGTAGTAGCTGAAGCGCTCAAACGCGGGCGAGCCGGCCTGCACGATGATCTTGCGCGACTTGTCGGGGATGACCGTGCCCTTGGTGATGGCCGGGATCTTGTCGATCAGATACACGTCCTTGTCCGTCGGCAGCTTGGCGGTATCGGGACCGATGTAGAGCATCATCTCCGGCAGATTCACCGTCGACATGTTGCTGGCGCCATAGCTTAGCTCGATCGCCTTCACGATCGAGATCGCCTTGCTGCCGATGGTCTGGGCAAACGAAGGATCGTTGCTCAGTGTCACGGGATAGCTCTTGGTGACCATGATCTCGGCGCTGCACGACTTGGCGGTGGTGTCACAGATTCCCGTCGCTGTACCACCAGCCGCCGAGACTTGCGATGCCAGGGTGGTGCACTTCGGATCTCCCGCAACGGTACAAGCCACCGTCGGAACCTTGCCGGTGGTGGTGCCAAAATCGAGGCTGAACTTTTGGGCGGAGAGCTCGAAGGTCTTATCGAGGATGTTCGTCGAGACAAGCCCACAGGCAGCAGCGCCGAGCAGCGCCAGTCCAGCGCCAAGCGAAAGTGCGCCACGCAAGAGCCGACGCCGGGTGTTAGAGGTTTGCGGACCGAGGGTGATTAGGGTAGTGGGCTGATTGTTAGGCTTCATAGCCTTCATCGTACCATGTCGGGCGACCGGTTCACTTTGGCGATCAGCGTCGGAGCGCTCGACGGGCGGAGCAGGTTCACCGGGCGCTGCTGGGCATCGCGCAGCTCGATCTTGACCGTCTGATCGGCGGCGAGATCGACATAGAACGTCGTCTCGGTCTTGCTGGTGCGCACCGTCGTGAGCGACTGGCCATCGACCAGCACCGTCAGTCCGGGTCGTGGCACCACAAACGTTGCCGCCCGCACCTGGGTTTGCGCATGGACCGTCGCGGCGCCACTCGGCAGCAGTCGCACCGTCACCTGACCCATCGCACGCAGGTGATCGCCAAGCTGCTGCAGCGTCGGCACCCACAGCGTTCCGCGATCGACCCGATTTTTTAGCTGGGACAGCAGCTGCTCTAGCCGAGGGTGCGGCACGATCTCACCAGGGAGCTTGCCGGCCTGCATCAGGTTGCGCTTTGCAAACTTGCTCCCCGCCGGGTGAAACGCCTCCAGATAGGTGTGGGCGATGTGCAGGCCGCGCTCTTGCTCCAGCTGGTCGAGCGACTTTTTCTTGTAGAGCGCAAAAAAGCGACTGCTCTCGATGTAGGTCATCATCGTCGAAAACAGCCACAGTGAGCCCGGCGTATCCGTCGCCAGTCGCCCGCTCGGATAGACCACCGGCGCATACTGGTCGAGCCGCTGCGGCGTAAGCAAGTTCAGCGACGGTGACGGCGGCACATCAATGCCCGACCAAGCGTAGCGATAGCTGTGGCGCTCGAGCAGATCGGCAATCCCCTCGCGGCCCCCTTGAAAGCCTCGGTTGGTCAGCGCCTCGCAGTTGGTATACGGCTGGTGATCGATCCAGGTCCGTGCGTCGTACTGGTCGAAGAAGCGCAGGGCTTCCTCGGTGCTGTCGCGATCATCGGCCTGCGGCGTCGCCGAGTGTGGACTGATCTCCCAGCCGGCGCTGTGCAGTCGATCGGTCAGGCTTGCCATCGCCGGATCATCGAGCTGCGGTCGTCCCGCCCCCGACGGGTCTACCTTCGGCCGCTCGTAGCGACTGTGATAGACCACCACCGAGTGCATGTGCTTCTGAAACGGCGACAGTACTGGCCGTGGCGGATGAGCCCACGACGCTGCTGGCGCCGGCTCTCCACTGCGAAACCACAGCGACTTGGTGATCGGGAGTCCTTTGCCGAGCAGTCCCGCTTTGCCAAAGCGCGGCGAGGACACGAGCGACGTACCACCCGCAAGCGCGTGCAGCGTCCCCGTGGTGGTCTGATCGGCGTGATCGGTGATCACAAACGCGGCACGTCGTCCCTCGGGAAAGCGCGCCTTGAGCAGCGGCACTGCGACCCCGGCGTAGGCGACAATCTTCGTCGAGAGCGTCTCACCCTCCTGCAAGAGCCGCGTCTCCAGCGACGCTTTGTGATTCGGCGCTCGCCAGTGATCGGTGCACTGCTGAAAGTAGACAAACGGCCGCGACTCACTGCTCAGCAGATCGGTCTGGAGCAGCACCTGCGACTGCAGCACCTGCACCTTGACGCCATCGACATCGTCGTCGACCAGCATCGTCCACGGCTTGTGGGAAGGTCGCAGGATCACCCACTTTGGATCAAGTCCCGACAGCGCGGCGCGGGTGGTGACCTTCTTTGGCCGGAGATCGCGACCGCCGATCTCTGCTCCGCTGGAGTCACTCTCTAGCTCGAGCGAGAGCAGGCGCAGCCAGACCGGAGCAGACGCTTTCGTTTCGACGCTGATTTCATTTTGTCCGTCGCTGCGGCTATGGACTCGCACGGTTGCGCGCAGACCTGGCAGCTTGCTCGTCGGCTCACTCACCCAGTCGTCGCCGTCGCGCTTCCAGCTAGTCAGCGGCAGCACACTCGTCGGTGGCGCCGCTCGCTGGGGATCGCTCTGTTGCGTCGCGGCCACTCGCAGCCGCACCTTGAGCAGCAGTGGCTCACTCGCTGGGGCACGCAGCTCGACGGACTCTCCGACGATCGCGATCTCGGCGTGAGCCTGCGGGCTTTCCACCATCGCTGACGCGACCCCAAGCAAGGCTGCTAGACCCTGACCCACCGCTTGGCTCCGCATGCGCCTGTGACCCAGCATCCCCACCGTAGAGCTCGAACCCACTCTCCCGCAGCGGCCGTTGTGGCACGCCGGGTGCGTAGTGGCTCCGATTATATAAGGGAGATTTTGTTATATAAGCGAGATTGAGTCAGCGACGGGGACGAGACTACAAAGACTGGTTCTTCATGATCCCGCCACCATTCCCACACAGTCCGACCAGATCGAGCTGACCGTCTTGAATCACATCCAGGGCAGCGACGCGGCGAATCCCGTTCATGCACGAGCTTGGCATCTTGAACGACTGGGCGGTGGTGCCTTTCAGTCCGTCGGGAGCGATGTTGAGAAAGACCTCAATGGTGTTGCTGCCCGAGCAGGCCACCAGCAGATCGCTAATGCCGTCGCCGTTGACATCTGCAAAGGCCACCGACTCTGGTTTTGTGCCGGTGCTGAGGCTGTACGTATCGAAGTTGATCGTGGTTTTGCTGCGGTTGACCAGTACTTGGACGCGGTTGTCGTTTTGGTTGACGATCAAAAGGTCCTCGATGCCGTCGCGGTTGACATCGGACGTAAACAGCGTCACCGGCAGCTTGCCGACCACCAGATCGACTGGCTTGATGCCAAATACTCCCAGGCCCGAGCCCAGAAAGACGCTGATGTTTTCTGCCGTCTGCTGAAGCGACACAATGTCCAAGATGCCGTCGCGGTTGATATCGGTGATGACCACTCCGACGGGCCCCTTGTCCGTCGCCATCGGAATCGCCGGCAGGTAGCCGCCAAGCGGGTTGCTCAGCACCACCGACAGCGAGTTATTCCCCCGATTGGCCGTCACGATATCGAGCTTCTTATCGCCGTTTAGATCCGCGTCAACGAAAAAGATTTCTTCGTCGCCGATGCCTTAAATAAAAGGGGTCTATGGCGGCTCTCTTCTATCGAATAAACGTATGCTTAGGTACGTTTGGCCGGTCGGCTGTGTGGTGGCGCGAATCCTATCCGTCCGTGCGGAAGGGTTTGGTGTCTTGATCGGTGCGTGGCGACGAGGGCGGAGTGTAGGTGTGGCAAATGTCCGTCGCTGATTCTGTGATGAGCGTCGAGGACGCCATTTTGCCAAGCGGTCCGCAGTCCGGTTCACTCAAATTCGATTCAAAGCAAGCAAGGATGGGGGAATCGCAGAGTCCTTCCTGACCGAGTTCTCTGCTTTTGTCCATTCCGGCTGGAGGAGCGCTGCCATGAGTGCGGTGGCTCGGGTATCCGCAAAGAGCTTCTCCAGCTTGCGACGCGTTTCTCTGTTGAAACCGCTTGGCGCCTTCGGTTGCGGCGTGAGCGCAACACCGACTCGCAGTGAATTGCGACGACTCAGGAGATACTCAAAGTGCGCTCTCTGTTCGGGGGAACGGAATGCGGCAAGGACTCTCTGCTTCTCGAAGTCGCCAAGGGATGGAATGTGCCGCGGCTGCGAATACTCGCCGGTCGGATTTGCAAGCGGAGCCCTCGTCAGCTCCCTGTGTAGCTCGGCAGTCGCCGCTGCCATGGCAAAGTTCCCTTCGATCCTCGCGAGCTCCTTGACGTCTTCGGCTCTGGGAATATAGGTGGTGTCAGTCGCTGCGTCGCGCGAGTCGACTCCCTTTGCTCGGCGAAGGAGCTCGCGAAACAGGAGCGTCACCTTGTCTTCATCGAGCGCCCAGCGCATCACCCACTGTCTTTCTTCTTCGCTCATCAGCTGATCATCCCAGTGTTGGGAGTCCTCTGCTTGTGGATGTGGGTCCGTAGGAAAGTTCTCAACAGTAGATTGTGAAGAGACTCCCTTCCCATCCACTGAAGTCTCGCTCTGCGAAGGTGATTCCGACGCTGTGATGGATTCCGATGAAGTTACAGATTCAACAGGAGGTGCCGATTCCTTTTGCGTCAGCGAAACCGATTCCTCGGAAGCCGCTTGATCTGCTGCGCTCTGCTCTGCTGCAAGCGCAGTCAGGCACCTGAGTAGTTCTTGTAACGCGGGTATAGCTGTAGCCAGCGCATTCCTAAGACGCTCTGTCTCTGTAGGAATGTGCGCAAGCCGTGATTCACCGGATGCGGATTCTGCTTCGACACCGACTGGTTCCATGTTGCTGGTCAGGAAGAAGTGAAGACCGGGAATCGTTCCATCTGGCTTCGGAGGAATGACCTCCCCGGATGCACCAATCCACAGCACTCGGTATGTCTGTCCGTCGATCAATCGAATGTCAAAAGGAGCCTGAAACGGACAAAGGGAATAGTGACCCTGATAGCCGTTCGCATCGAGCGGAGGAGACAGACGCGGGACATCATCGGGGGTCCGTGTTGGCAACACCAGTCGATAGCCTACGGCGCCTTCTGGTGCCAGGCCGCGGAGCTGCTCAGCCATCGAAACGCGCGCCGGGCTGTGCTCGCTTGTGTGCCGATGTGCTCGCGGAATCTGCGGCTTTCGACCGGCTGGTTTGTCCGTCCCACTTGCACCGACCTGCGACTTCGCTCCGTTCAGCTCCTTCCCGCGCTTAGCTTTGGGGCTCTGCTTGGAGTGCTCCCGCCAATAGCTCGCACGGTGTGAGTCATCGCAGAACCGCTTCCGGGAACTGCTCCCTTGGGGCAACGCTTTGCTACAGAACGCACACTTCATCGGTTGAATCGTACCGCGAACGGAATCGCTAGCGCAAGCATCCAGAACGCACGAACGGAACGCCCATGTGTGCTTCCGTTTGCGTTCGCGGCAGCGCAGCGTTCGGCGAGCAGGCTCTAAAAGATCGCACATCAGAACGGAACGGCTCGGAAGCACGGTCTTCGGACTCTGTGCTCTCCACGGGACTGTCATCAGTTCGACCGCAGCCAGATGGCATGCGCGAAAGGAACGAGAGCAGCAACAAGCCGCCAACGAAACGTCAACCAGTCATCAACCAAGCGTCAACCGATCATCAACCAAGCGTCAACGGAACGTCAACGGGTCATCAACGAAATGTCAACGGAACGTCAAACCGACGATTTTCTCGACGAGAATGGAAATAACGCTACTTTGGTGGCCATCAACGGAACACGCAGAATGGTTTGGTTGACGAGAATGCCGTGAGCGGGTACGCATGGCGGTCCGACCTGTCTGGACTGGACCATCAACAGTGCGGACCCGAGACCTGTCGTGCCGCGCGGCCTCCTTGGCGGTGGGGTACAGGATTCGTTCGATGCGAACGCAACGGTGCGATCGGTAGTCAGGTAGGATGCGTTCTCGCGATCGCACCTGCGGCTGCAATCAATGGCCGGTTCGAACGATGACGAAGATATCGAACGCAACCAATCCGAACGGTCTCGTTTGCGTTTCATTCTTCGCAACGCACAGCGCTTCGCTTGTTCCGCTTGCGATAGAGCCCGAGATGAAATGACAGCGGCGAAGCATGTCCGCAGCAGCAAAGACCAGCCCAAACGAAACAGGTCACGGTGAGGGGATGATGACAGTGTGTGCTGAAGTTAGCGGCCAGAATGCCGTTACTGCGGTTGGACATGCGCTGACAGCTAGCCCGCGACGTGGTATAGCGCTGCGCGAAGGCTTCCGATGAAGACGACAATCGACCACCTTCCCGACGACCAGCAGCAGAAACTTCAGGCCATTGCGGCTGTGTTCACAAGCCCTGATGTGGCGATCCCTATCGACATGCTCATCCTATTTGGTTCGCGTGCCCGCGGCGACTGGGTGGACGACCAGGAAACGGGCTACAAAAGTGATTATGATTTGCTGGTTGTCGTCGAGAATGAGAAGCAGGTGAACGACCTGACGGTGTGGGGGGAGCTGGAACAGAAGGTGCGCGCGATCATCGGAGACACACCGCTCACGATGATTGTTCACGACATCAAGTTCATCAACAAAGAGATCCGAATAGGCCAGTATTTTTGGTCGGACATCGCAAACGAAGGAGTGATGCTGTTCGACAGACGGCGGTTTTCCCTCGCGAAGCCGAAGGCGCTGAATGCTCAGGAACGACTCGCTCTGGCGGAACGGAACTTTGAAAACTGGTACGACAGTGCGACGGAATTTTGGCGAGGATGCAGATATTATGCATCAAGAAGTCTTCTTAAGCATGCCGCCTTCCTGCTTCACCAAGCGACGGAGCGCTACTATCACGCGGCGATCCTTGTCTTTTCGGGATACAAACAGAGAACCCATGACATCGAGTTGTTGGGAGTCCAAGCTGGAGAGCAACACGCGCAGATGGTAGACCTCCTGCCCAAGACAGAGCCCGACGACAAACACCTGTTTGATCTCTTGAAGAAGGCCTACATAGATGCCCGCTATTCGATGTCGTATCGAATCACGGCAGAGGAACTGGCCGAGCTGCAAAAGCGAGTCCTTGTGCTTGCAGAGCGAGTGCGTTCGGCGTGTCTGGAAAAGATCGCGACGTTCTGCGGAGCGGATGCGATGCGAACGGATTTGCCGATTCCACCGACGCTAGGCGAGCCGATTTTGCAAGACCTGCCAACGCCCCCAACCGACCCCCAGGAGTTTGGAAAGTGGGCACAGAGTCTGTCTGAAGTGGCAGAACAGAGAGCAGAGCTTCGGTGGCAAGAGGGAAGACAAGCGGGCTTGCAGCAGGGCAAGAAAGAAGGGCGCGTGGAAGGAATCCAAGAGGGTGAAGCGAGGGGGCGAGCAGAGGGAAAAGAGGAAGGTCTGCGCGACGGAATTTTGATGGTTCTGCGTGCGCGAGGGATTGCGATTCCTGCGGACGTGGAAGCGCGGATTCTGGCTTGCAAGGATGTTACGGTACTGGGTTCGTGGCTTTCGCGAGCCGTGACGCTTTCGGATGCTTCCGAGCTTATGAAGGCGTGTTGAGCGCGCGCCGTTGTGATTCCTTCTTCGCTTCCGCCTTCGTTGCGTAGTGTTTCCACCGAACTGCCGACTCGATCAGACTGACTTCGGCCATGGCAAACGGCTTGGTATTCCGGTGCGGACAGACCCAGCGCACGACGCACAGAAGCACATTCGCATGCCGCTGCACATCAAGCAGAGTCCACATTGGGTCGCGCTGGTTCGTCGCGTAGCACAGGAAATCATGTGCGCGTTTCTCCCCTGGCTTGCTCAGATCGAGTGTCACGAGCGACGACAAACTCGGGGCGGCACGAGCGATGGATAGACGACGGGAAGGACTTGCGTGGCGGGTGGGACTGGGCATAGACTCCTCCGGTCTGCGTCGGACCGGCTTTCTCAGGGCGTGGGTCCGACGCGACGATGGGCTCCCGGCTTGCGCCGGGGGCTTTTGTTTTTCACGAGCCCAGAACATGCCGGACTCAAGTGGTAGGAATACCTAGATTCATCTGCCAGAGCAATACTCTTAACCATGCCAAGTTGACGGAAAGACTGTGAAATTTTTTGTGCCGACGCTGCGTGTTAAGCCGAGTCGATGGTTCGAGGACGGAGAAACCCCCTGCACTTTGGCTTGCCAACACGTCTTCGCAAGGCGCGACAAGCCGCGTTGTTGACGCCAAAGGCTGTGGTGCAGAAGATGGGCGGGGACCAAGCCACCGTGCGTGACATTGAGCGGGGAGCCCGCATTCCCACCGTCAGGACGATTGCGCGGTTGGCGGTGGCGCTGAAGGCATCTCCCGCTTGGCTCGCGTATGGAATCGGTGAGCCAGCAGCAGAGACTGCGGCGGCGACTTGCGAGGAAATGGGTGCCCGCTTGCAGGCGAGCCGCGAGGAGAAAGGCTTGACCAAGGCCGCGCTCGCACGACTGGGAGGACTGAGCCCGAGTGCATTTGCGAAGATCGAAAACGGCGGTCAATCAGGAATTGATGTGATCGAGTCTTTGGCCAAGGTGCTCGGTGTGTCCGC
>JAEUKA010000008.1 GCA_016794465.1 Myxococcales bacterium
TTGGTGCAAAAGGTCGGAGAGGGCGGCATGGGTGTCGTCTACGAAGCCCTCCGTGAAGACATCGGCATCCGCGCCGCCATCAAAGTCCTCCACCGCGAGCTAGCCCTAAACCCCGAAATGGCCACCCGGTTCTTCAACGAAGCGCGGGCGGCGAACTTGGTGCAGCATCCGGCGATTGTGCGGGTGTTTGATTATGGGACGACCTCGACGGGGACGGCCTATCTGGCGATGGAGTTTTTGGAAGGGGAGTCGCTGCGCGCGCGGATGATGCGGGAGCGCACGCTGTCCGAGGCGGTGACGATTCGGATTGGTCGCCAGATTGCGTCGGGACTGGCCGCAGCCCATGCCAGCCAGGTGATCCACCGAGATTTGAAGCCAGAGAACATTTTTGTGGTGCCGGATGCCGAGGCTCCGAGTGGCGAGCGCGCCAAGATTCTGGACTTTGGAATCGCCAATCATCGGTAGGCACGGCTTCGTCGGAGACACTGCGCACTTGGCGAGCTGGGAAGTGGGTGGGAAGCGCGCAGCTTGGTGGGCCGGTCTACCTGCGGATACAGGACACGACAATATGAAGCAGATGAGATGCTTCATATTGAGCCGGCTTAGGCATGGTGCGATCTTGCGGCCCAAGCAGGCCAGCCAGCGGCGTAGGGAACTTTTGCTGCAAGTGGATCGCTCACTTTGGCCACATCTGACATAAGATGCGACTGGGCGCGTGCGTCAGCCCGCCGCCCTGAGGAGAGTTCACATTGACGAAGCTGCGGCGCTGGGAAGTTTGGAGACGACAGGACGGGACGACGTACCTGACCTGGGGAACGAAAGAGAATCCGGTGGAGACGGAGACGCTGGTGAGCTCGTTCTATTCGGCCAACTGGCTGAGCGCCGAGCGGGAGGCGTTTGGCAGTGATCCCGAGATCGATGAAGGAGTCCAGCCGCTGGTCGAGGTCCTGCATCTGTTCTCTGGTGTGATGTCAACCACTGCTTGTCAGGGTCATCCGGAGCGCGGCGACAACTGTGCGATCATTGGACTGACGTTTGATGATGCACTCTGTCTGAAGACTTTTTCGCGAGCGCTGCGTGAGCTGGAGCGGCGTGATCCGTCTCTGCTCTGTGACATGATGCTCGACGAGGAGCGGTCGCTGGAGCTGCCTCCGGAGGCGCTGGCGTTTGAGCTGGCGATCTACGATGCGGATGGACAGAGTCTCCCTTCGCCGCGACTCCTTTTGGACTTTGCACACGGTCTGCTCTCTTGCGCGAGTCTGCCCGGCATCGACATCGCGCAGCTCGGCTTTGCGCGCTATCGCAAAGACTCACCAGCGAACTAAAGCGAACAGAAGCGAACAGAAGCGAACAGGCGGCAGTGGGTTAGCAGGGCCGGTCGTTCCCCTGCGCAGCGCTCGGAAAGGGGGAAGGATTTTCGAGCGTCATCGTCGCCATTGAGCTTGGAATCGCCAAGCTTGCGGACAACGGGAAGGGGGCGTTTCGGACCGGGACCAACATGCTGCTGGGGACTCCTATCTACATGTCTCCCGAGCAGTGTCGCGGTGCCAAGAATGTCGGGGATCGCAGTGATGTGTATGCGCTTGGGGTGATGCTGTTTGAGATGCTCGCCGGTCGTCCTCCGTTCGAGACAGAGATGCCCGGGGAGTACATCGCGCTGCATATCTTTCAGCCGCCACCGGCGCTGCGGCAGTTTGCGCCTCAAGTCGATGAGCGGCTCGAGCAGCTGATTGCCTCGATGCTGACCAAGGACCCCAAGGTTCGGCCACCGATGGTCGAGGTGGCGCAGCGACTGAAGTTTCTCGGCAACTTGCAGAGCGATCAGCTCGGACGAGGTCCGTTTGAGCGATCTTCGGAGCCAGTGCCACAGCTTCCTACTCCGCCCGTCGGCAAACCACTGCCGGAGGATGCGACAGAGATCCTTCCGGCAAACAGGCCGCCAGCGGACTGGCAGCTGATGAATGTCATCGCAGGGAAGCAGCAGACACCGACCAGTCATGTGCCCGCGATCAAGAACGGCGCGAAGCAACCATCGGGAGAGCGGCAGCGCGAGAGCCTTCGGCAAAGTGGTTATCTGACACCGCAGCGGAGAGCGCAGATCATGGCGCTTTTGACACTATGTATTGCCATCTGTCTTGGGGTGCTGATCACTCTGTTTCTGGTGGGGAGCTAGGCGATGAAGTCAGATCCTACTCGCCCAAGGACAGAATCGACCAGGCCACAGCGTCGAGAACAGAGACACCGCCTGCGTGTCTTCCGGTCGCTGGTCTGGATCATTCTGTTCCTGATGTCGGGCTGTTTTTCGGGAGAGCACGAGCTGCCGGTGAGTGGCTCCCTTTCGACCTATCAAGGGGTGTGGGAATACCGGTACGGGAGCTGTCCACTGGGTCTGGATGGCCGCTCTCTCTGTTTCAATCCGGACTGGAACGATGGCTCCTTCGCGCAAGGAGAGGTCGAGTCACCCCCGGGTAGGAATCATCATACCGAGCTGTGGATACGGACGCGGCTCGTCGGTCCCAAGCTGCTCGATCCCGTTCTGTATGTGATGTCGGTCGATCAGTTTTATGAGGCCTATCTGGATGGAGTCCTGATCGCGAAATCCCCGCGCTCCTTTGACTCCCAAGCGCGGCTGAGCGGAGTCTACCGTGCCTATCTACCGCTCGGACCGGACTACCAAGGCAAGCTGCTGGTGATGCGGGTTCAGTCTCGCTACTGGCACCTCGGTATCCATCGCGAACAGCAGCTTGGTGAGCGATCGATGGTGGTGGCTTCGCTCATCAAAGCGGGACTCTCTACGATCATGGTGGGGTCGATGCTGCTGGTGCTGGCGCTGACCGGACTGTCTCTGGCGGCGCTGCAGAGACAGCGCGCGTTTGCGCTGTACGGAAGCTTTGCGCTGATGGCGGGCGTCTATCTGCTCGCGCGATCGCAGCTGCGGATCTTTCTGTTCGGCGCCCAAGAGCTGGCCCGGGCACTGGAGCTGTCATCCCTGACGCTGATGGCGGCCTCTCTGTGTGGGTTTGTTGACAGTCTGTTTGGCAAAGGACCGCTCGGACTCCTGCGCTATATGACGTGGTTGTTTGTGGGGTTCTTTGGGTGTGGGGTGATGGTGGTTGGGCTGGGAGGCGTGCCTCTGGAATACCTGCTGTTGCCGCTGCAGATTCTGCTGCTTGCGATGGTGGCGGTGCTGCTGGTGAATGCGGTGCGGATCAACGCGCTGGGTCACATTGATGGTCGGATCTTGAGCAGTGGACTGGCGATCTCCCTGATGCCAACGCTGTACGATCTGTTCTCTGCGATGCACCTGATCAAGCGCTACGTGGTGTTGACGCAGTACTCTGTGGCGCTGTTTGCGACCTCGGTCGGAGTGATTGTGGTGCGTCGCTTTGTCGAGTCACGCGGTGAGACTCTGCGACTCGCGATGGAAGCGGCGCAAGTGAAACAGAGACTTGCCGAGCAGGACGTTCTGCTGGCGGCTGCGCAGCGGGTGGCAGACGGAGATCTGGACTCTCCGATTGCGGTGTCGCGGGACAGCTCGCTGCGTTCGCTGGCCGATGCGCTCAATCGCTTGCGAGAGGATGTCCGCTCGCGACTGCGTCAGCTATCGGAAAAGAATGCGGCTGCCAAGCAGCTCAACAGTGAGCTACGGCGTCAGATCGAGCAGCGCTCCCAGCGACTCCTAGAGCTGATGCTCAGTCGACCGGCTGGTGCCAAAGGAGAGGCGCAGATCAAAGTCCAGTCTCTGTTAGGAGATCACTACCGAGTGGTCTGTCTGCTGGGCACAGGAGCGAGCGGAGTGGTGGTGGAAGTCGAGCGCATGACCGACGGAAAACACCTGGCCGCCAAGGTCCTGACCAAAGCGACGGATCAGGCCGGATTGGTGCGCTTTCTGCGTGAAGCACAGATCTTGTCGCGGCTGGATCATCCCAACTTGGTGTCGATCAAAGATGTCGATGTCACCGATGAAGGAGTGCCGTTCTTGGTGATGGAGCTGGTCGAAGGCAAGACCCTCCGGCAGCTGCGGAGTCGCTATCGGGACACTCGCTTTGCGCTCCACGTACTCAAGCAAGTTGCGGATGCACTGACGGTGATTCATCAAGGCGGGATCATTCATCGTGATCTACGACCCAGCAACATCTTGGTGGCGGACGATGGCGCAGTCCCACGCATCAAGCTGTTCGATTTTGGCGTCGCAGCGCTCAAAGCCAAAGAAGGTGCAGAGTCCGGAACGTATCCCAAACAGAAGCTGGGACCGGCAGCATCGATCTCTGCATCAGCGGACAGGATCGAGATCTCTCTGCCAGGAGTCATGGTTGGATCTCCGATGTACATGGCACCGGAGTGTCGAGGTGGTTCCCAAGCAGCGGGAGCGCCCGCCGATGTGTTTAGCTTGGGAGTGATTGCCTGGGAGCTGCTCACCGGAGAGTCGCCGTTTCCGCGTCCTCCCGTCGAGCTGGCTGCCCACGGTGAGCCGATTGTGGCGCCGTCGCTGCATACCAAACTTCCGGATCTGAATCCCGCGCTGTGTGCTTTGGTGGCGAGCTGTCTGCATGCCGATCCGATCCGGCGGCTGACCGCTGCGCAGGTTGCAACAGAGCTGGCCTTGCAAGTCGAAGAGCAGAGTGACAGCTGAGCGTAGGGATTGAACCAGGAAGAGCTTACAGAGACGACGCCCTCCATCAACTCCCGCGTGTACTTGCCGAGCGCATCACTAGGCATCGTGCAAGACCCCCGCTACGGCCAGATTCTCGTAAACAATTGCGGGTATCGGCAGGCAAAGATCCATGCAATCTTCCGTTCATGAAAACGAAGCTGTCTGCTCGCTGGTCCGGCTGGGGAATCCCTCTCACGTGGCTGCTGTCGCTGGGCGCGCTGGCTGTTTCCGGCTGTACGGTGGTCAGTCAGGGGCAGGTCGGGGTCAAGCGCGTCTGGGGCAAGCTCTCCCCCCATCCGCTGCCGCCCGGGCTGGCCTTCTATGAGGCAGTCTCGACCGACATCATCAAGGTCCCGACCCAGAGCATCAACCACATGGTCACGCTCCCGCTGCCGTCGAAGGAAGGCGTCAACGTCGAGGCGCAGATCAGCATCCTCTACCGCATCGAGCCCAAGCAGGCGCCCAAGATCATCGAAACCATCGGCGAGAACTACGAAGAGACGGTCATCATTCCGGTCTTTCGCTCCTCGGCTGCCGATGTCTGCGCGCGCTTTCCGGCCAAGGACTTGTATAGCGGCGAGCGCAGTACGATCGAGCGCGAGATCGCGCAGGCGATGGACGGCATTCTGCGCGCGCGCGGCTTCATCATCGAGTCGGTGCTGATGAAGAGCATCCAGCTGCCGGCGGGCCTGACGCGCGCCATCGAAGAGAAGCTGGCGTCCGAGCAAGAGGCGCAGCGCATGCAGTTTGTGCTACAGCGCGAGCGCTCCGAAGCCGAGCGGCGACGGATTGAGGCCGAGGGCATTCGCGATGCGCAGAAGACCATCGGCGACGGCCTGAACTCGGCGCTGATCCAGTGGAAGGCGATCGAGGCGTTCCGCAGCCTGGCGAGCTCTCCCAACACCAAGATCATCTTTACCGATGGCCGCTCCCCCCTGCTGGTCAGTCCAGAGTCCAAGCAATAGGAACCAGGGAGTCGATGTGACAGTCGCGCTGGGTATCGGGCATGGCGCCTGTTATGGGACAGTGCTGCGGTGACGTTTTTGTTTGCGTGAAAAGAATGTCGGTGGGTAGACTCGCAAGATGTCGAAGGCCTCATCGTCGATAGATCTTGTGATCATTGGCGCCGGAATTGTTGGGCTGTCTACAGCGCGCGCACTGCTCTTACGGTTTCCGCACTTGCAGCTCACTGTGCTAGAGAAAGAGTCCGAGGTTGCTCAGCATCAAACCGGACGCAACAGTGGTGTGATTCACTCTGGGTTATATTACAAACCAGGATCATTAAAGGCTATGTTATGTATCAAAGGAGCAGCGGCAATGATCCGCTATTGCCAGGTACATAACATTCCTTATCGACGCTGTGGCAAAGTAGTGGTGGCCACCGAAGAGAGCGAGCTGCCCCGGCTTCAAGACTTATATCAGCGCGGTGTGGCCAATGGCGTGCCAGAGATAGCGCTGATTGGTCCTGAGCAGCTGCGAGAGATTGAACCACATGCCGTCGGAGTTCGCGCGCTCCACTCGCCCAATACGAGTATTACTGATTATCGACAAGTGGTTGATTCTTTTGTGCGTGATATTGAATCAATGGGCGGTGTGATCAAGACCGGACAAGAAGTCACAGCCATTGAACAGACTGACCAGCAAGTGCGGATCAAGACCAAGGTCGATGCCTTCGCTACCCGGCACTTGATCACCTGTGGGGGAGTGTACGCAGACCGTCTGGCAGCTGCCAGTGGAGGCGCACTCGATCCGCGCATCATTCCGTTTCGTGGCGATTACTACATTCTCAAAGAATCGCAGCGACACCTGATTCAGGCGCTGATTTATCCGGTACCCGATCCGAACTTTCCGTTCTTGGGTGTGCATTCGACGCTAAAGATGGATGGCAGTATGTGGTTAGGCCCCAATGCCGTGCTGGCGTTTGGCCGAGAAAGCTACCGACGGTCAGATTTTAATGCCTCGGATTTGTGGGAAACATTGAGCGCACGGGGATTTCGCAAATTGGCATTTAAATTCTGGCGTACCGGTCTTGATGAGATGATTCGTGACTTCAGTCAAAAGTTATTTGTAAAATCAATTCAGAAATATGTGCCAGATATTACCGCCGATGGAGTGGACCTGGGGCCATCTGGAATTCGTGCTCAAGCGCTGACTGCTGAAGGCGAGTTGGTCGATGACTTTGTGTTTGATCAAGTCGGCGCGATCATTCACGTACGCAATGCTCCGTCACCGGCTGCTACTGCCTCACTGCCGATTGGCGAGTACATTGCAAAGATGGCGGCAGATACCTTTGATTTCCATCGACCCGTGGCAGTGGCTCAATCTTAAGCCGATTCATACACACCATGTATTGATGTTAATTGATTGATTATTCGTGATTGAATGGCGTAGCTTGATTACGTATTCGACAGCGCGTGACGGGCGAATGCGTAGGTTTGCGGGGTGCCAATGTCGATAAGTGGACCGGGAACTGCAAAGGCCCCGACGCCGCGCGACAGCCAGGCGGGCAGCAGCTCTCGCTCGAGGGACACCGACTGACCGGGGACGACCTC
The DNA here is from genome assembly GCA_016794465.1 of Myxococcales bacterium. Taxonomy (GTDB): domain Bacteria; phylum Myxococcota_A; class Polyangia; order Palsa-1104; family JAEUJZ01; genus JAEUKA01. The sequence continues at coordinate 7,207 of JAEUKA010000008.1, forward strand.
GCGCAGCCAGTCACTGGGGAGAAGGTAGACGCCGGCGTTGACGGGACCGGGACCGCTTGCGCCCTTCTCGGAAAACCCGAGGACACGCGCTTGGTTGTCGAGGGTGACGCGACCAAAGGCGGCGGTGTCGGCGACCTCGCACACCGACAGGGTTGCGGCGGCGCCACTTGCGCGGTGATGGGAAAGGAGAGCAGAAAAGTCGACCGCGCAGTAGGAGTCCCCGTTGAGTGCCAGCAGGTCACCCTCGACGGAGCGCGCTGCCTGGGCCAGGGCTCCGCCGGTGCCGAGCGGTGTGTCCTCGTGGGAATATTCGATCGTCAGCGAGCCGAAGACCGTCCCGTAGATCGCCCGAATCGCCGCAGCTTTGTACCCAGTACAAAGGATGACGCGCCGAATGCCTGCCTCGTCCAGCGTACGTAGCAGCAGGGTCAGGAACGGCTGACCGGCGACCTCGGCCAGGACCTTGGGGCGGTCGCTGACGACGGAGCGGAGCCGTGTCCCGAGTCCGCCGCAGAGGATCGCCGCCGTCAGCCCGCTCGGCCTGCTAGACATTGCCGTACGGGCCACGCGCCATCATGCGATAGCCTTTGAGCAGCTCGACAATTCCCTCGTCGAGCGAGCGCCGCGCCGCAAAGCCCGCTTCGCGCAGGCGCTGGTTCGAGACGATGTAGTTGCGCTTGTCGGGATCGCTGCCGACCTCGGAGAAGTGAATGTAGAAGGACGGCACGTGCGCTTTGATCTTCTGCGCCAGCTCCTCCTTGGACAGGTTCGCGTCGTCGAGCCCGGCGTTAAACGGCCGGCCAATCATCTGTGGATGGTGGGTAAGGCAGTGCAAGAAGGCGTCGGCCACGTCGCGGATGTGGATGTAGTTGCGCTTGAAGTGCTTCTCGAAGATGACGACGAAGCCCTCGGTGACAGCGGCGTGGACAAAGTGATTGACGAGCAGGTCGAGTCGCGGACGGGGCGACATGCCGAACACGGTGGCCAGGCGCAGGGTGATGGCGTTTGGGCTGCTGAGCAGCTCGGCCTCGGCGGCGACCTTGGTCTGTCCGTAGAGCGAGATCGGCTCGAGCGGCGTCTCCTCGGTGCAGAAGGTATCGCCCGACTTGGTGCCGTAGCCGCTGTTGGTCGTCGGGAAGACCACCAGCTGCTCGCGGCTGCGCAGGCGGTTGAGCAAGCGAACTGCGTCAAGATTGACCGCGCGCGCCGTCCACGGGTCGCGATCACAGGCCGGCGCTCCGACGAGACAGGCGAGCGGGATGATCGCATCGACAGTGCGCAGCAGCCGTCCGAGCAGCGCCTCGTCGCGGGCATCGCCACGCACAAAGTCAAAGCGCGGACTTTCACACAGGTGAAACGGCCCCGACTGCCCCAGCGACAGGTTGTCGAGGCAAGTAACAGCGTGACCCGCGTCGAGGAGATGCTCGCTGAGCACACTTCCCAGATAGCCGGCGCCTCCGGTGACAAGGACTCTCATCAGGCGTACCTCCGCTCAAGCTTCTTGGCGGTCATTTCACGAATGTGGTCGGTGTTGGCGACGCCGAAGCGCTCCGACATAAACGCCAGCACCCGCTCGTCGGAAAAATAGCGCTGGAAGGCCTGGTCGCGGAAGCGCAGCACCTCACTTGCGGACAGGTGGCGGGTCGGCAGCGGCAGCGTGTCGACCGAGTGCTGTGAGTAGCCACTCCAGCTGTCCGGCAACGCCCAGCCGTGCTCTATCGCGGTCTTGTACAAAGGTGAGCCGGGGTAGGCCATGGTGCTATAAAAGTTTACAAAGTCGCACTCCAGGTCGAGCGCCATGTCAAGAGTGGCGCGCATCGTCTCGGCGTCGTCCTCGGGCAGGCCGAAGATGAAGTTGCCGATGACGCGGATGCCGGCGGCGCGCAGCCCTTCGATGGTGTGGCGGATCTCGGCCTGGCCGAAGCCCTTTTGAACCTCGTCGCGGACCCGCTCGCTTGCCGCTTCGATCCCGAGTGCCAGCCAGCGAAAGCCGGCGCGGCGCAGCTTGTCGATCATGTTGTCGCGGACGGTGTCGACGCGGGCGTAGGCCCAGATGTTGAGGTCGTAGCCGCGCTCGATGATCGCGTCGCAGATGCCAAGTACATGCTTGGGATGGAGCACGAACATCTCGTCGGCAATCTTGAGATTGCGCACCCCGTAGACGTTCACCAAGGTGTCGATCTGGGCGATGACGGATGCAGGGCTCCAGCGACGGTAGCTGTTGCTGGTGGCGGCGTGACCGAGGCTCTCTTCGCCGCTCTTAAAAGGGGCCTGGATGCAGCAGAACGTACATTTATACGGGCAGCCGAGCGTGGTGTAGATCGACGCATACGGCTGACGAGGCAGGTCGCCAAAGCAGTGCCAGTTGTGCGCCCGGTACTTGGCCATCGGCAACAGATCCCAGGCCACGCCGGGCATCTCATCGTCGAGATTTTGGACCAGCGGCGCCGGAGCCGAGTGACGGATAAGCCCTCGCTCGCGCCAGTACAGGCCGCGCACTTTCGCAAAGTCCGTCTCGCCCGCCTGGAGGGCCGATAAGAGCTCGACCAGGGTGACGGGGCCTTCGCCGCCGCAGACGAAGTCGACCGACTCTTCACGCAGGGTCCGCTCAGGCAAGGCCGCGACGTGACCACCGAGCATCAGTACCTTGCGGCTCGGCTCGCGCTTGCGGATGGCGCTGGCGGCGGCACTGGCACCGGGCATGCTCTGGGTCGATGCCGAGGGCTGGTGACCATATACGACAATCGCGCACAGGGTAGGATCTAGCTCGGCGACCCGGCTGGCCATCGCCTCGGCAGAAAGCTCATCGGCATCCCCGTCGAGGAGCGCCACCGAGAAGCCCTTCTTTCGCGCATACGTGGCGAGCAGTCCGGCCCAGACCGGTGGCTCGACGGCAGCCAGATTGTCGGCCAGGCTTTGGTAGACCTGTTTGCGACTGCACGGGTGGATGAGGACGAGATCGATGGCCATGGCGCTACTCCGTCACTGCCAGCACGGTGTCACAGATGAAGTCCACGTCGGTGAGCGACAGTCCGGGGTGGTTCGGCAGCTGGAACCCGGTCTGGTGAATGCGGTCGGCCATCGGGAACACGGCGGCGCCATAGCGCTCGGCCCAGAACGGCTGACGCGACATGTTGCCACCGCCGATCGGGCGCGTCTCGATGCGCTGGGCGGCCATGGCGGCGCCGATGCGCTCGCGGTGGGCCGGTGAGCTGGCCAGAGCGCAGAACGAGATGCTCGAGGTGATGCTGCGCGGACAGTGCTGAATCTGAAAGCCGGCCTGGCCACCGAGCCGCTCTTGATAGCGACGATGGTTTTCGGCGCGACGGGCAACGACGTGGTCGGCTTTTTTCAGCTGCGACAGACCGATGCGGGCCTGCAGGTCGGTTCCGCGCACGTTGAAGCCCGGCAGATAGAACGTAAACGGCTTGTTGAACGGGATCGCCCCGGCCTGTCGAGCCAGCGCGTCGCCTTTTTCCGGCGCAAGGTCTTTGGCCCAGCCGTGGCTGCGCAGCTGTAGCAGCAGATCGTGCGTTGCTTCGTCGTCGGTGGTGACCATTCCGCCCTCGATCGTTGACAGGTGGTGGCCATAAAAGAACGAAAACGAGCTCAGCTCGCCGAACGTGCCGACGTGGGCTCCGTCCCAGCGCGACCCGGTGGCGGCGCACGCATCTTCAAGCAGGACAAAGCCATAGCGACGGCGCAGGTCACACAGGCGCTCCATGTCGTTTGGCGTCCCGAGCACATGCACCGCAATGACCGTCGCTGGCTTGTGTTTTTGACACAGCGCTTCCAGCTCCGTAAGGTCCAGTCCGAAGGTCTGCGGATCGGCGTCGCACATGATCGGCTCAAAGCCGAGCTGGATCGCCGGAGCCACCGTCGTTGCCCAGCTCACCGCCGGCACAATCACCTTGCGATTCGGCAGATCTTTTTGGGCCAGCAGCGCCGCATACATCAGCAGGTTGGCCGACGATCCCGAGTTCACAAACAGCGCATGCTTGCGGCCCAGCCACGCGGCCCAGGCGGCTTCAAACTGGCGCACCAGCGGACCCTGCGTCAGCCACGGATCAGTCTCGAGCCAGTCTTTTAGATCCGTCAGATCGGCCTTATCGATGGTGCGCTCGGCGAGGAGATACGACTTCATTTAGAAAGGTCCTTTGAACTCGACCACCTCGGGCGCTTCGACGCTGCGCGGCTGCCACGGCTGCTTGTCGCCCCGCACCAGCGAGTGAGCGGCCTGGGCGATGGTCGCCGGGGTCGGATAGTAGAGGTTCTCGAGGTTTTTGGTGGTGGGGCACGGCGCGGCGGCGTACCCGAGTCGGCGAAACGGAACACTGCGGCCACCGAGTCGCTCGAACACGGCGGTGACGATCTCAGCGGTCGCTCCACAGCTCGTCCAAGCGGTATCGACGATCAGCAGCCGTCCGGTCTTGGCGACAGAGGCGGCGATCGTGTCCACATCGAGCGGCAAAAGCGACACCGGATCAATCACCTCGGCGGAGATTCCCACTTCCGCCAGCAGCGACTGCGCCCGCAGCGACTCGACCGCCATGTAGGAGATCCCAACAATCGTCACGTCCGTCCCCGGCGACAGCACCCGAGCGTGTCCAAACGGCAGCGCATACAGGTGCTCGGGCACGGTGCCACGCTGGAAGTGGAGCATGCGGTGCTCGACGAACATCACCGGGTTGTTGTCGCGAATCGCCTGCACCAGACACCCTTTGGCATCGTACGGCGTCGACGGCGCAACCACTTTCAGCCCCGGGACGTGCATAAACAGCGAGTGCAGACCCTGCGAGTGCTGCGCGCCCTGACCCCAGCTGCGACCAATCACCGAGCGCACGACAATCGGCACCGACACCGACGCTCCGTACATATAGCGGGCCTTGGCGGCGATGTTGAGCAGCTGGTTCATGCAGAGCAGCACAAAGTCCATCCGGATGTGGACGTGAATCGGTCGCATGCCCCCGAGAGCCGCTCCAATCGCCACGCCGGTCATCGCATCTTCCGACAGCGGCGTATCAAAACAGCGCTCGGGTCCGAATGTCTCGGCCAGGCCCTTGGTCGTGCCGTAGATGCCGCGAAAGTCATCGACGCCCATGCCGAGCACCACGACAGACGGATCGTGCGCCATCTCCTGATGCGTCGCTTCGAGCAGCGCCTCGGCGTAGGACAGCTTGCGGGTCATTGGGCCTCCAGATAGACATCGGCGAGCAGCTCCTCACTCGGGGGGAACGGGCTCGACTCGGCAAAGGCGAAGGCGTCGGCAATCTCCAGCTCGACCTCGGCCTCGATGCGGGTGCGCACAATCGGATCGAGTCGCTGACCAAGCAGCCGCAGCGGATCGCGGGCAAACCACGGCTCGGCTTCCTCGCGGGACCGGTAGCCGGCGTGAAAGTCTTCGTTGGGACCGACGTGCTCGCGGAATCGGTAGGTCATGCACTCGAGGAAGCGGGGACCGTCGCCGGCGCGCACCGACTCGACCGCCGCCTGGGCACGGGCATACAGCTCCGGCACGTCACAGCCATCGAGCTGCTCGCTCTTGACGCCGTACGACGAAGCGCGGTCGCACAGGTTGGCGTGTGGCTGCCGGGCCAGCTGCGGCGAGTGAATCGAATAAAAGTTGTTTTCGCACACGAACAGCACCGGCAGCTTGTGCAGGGCTGCAAAGTTCATGCTCTCGTGAAAGGCGCCCTCGTCGACCGCTCCGTCCCCGAAGAAGCTCGCGACCACGGTGTCGGTCTTCTTGACCCGCTGTGCATAGGCATAGCCGACGGCGAGTGGAATGGTCGTTCCGACGATCGCCGAGGCGCCGAGCACTCCCGCCGCCACGTCGATCAGGTGCATCGAGCCGCCCTTGCCGCGCGTACATCCGGTTACCTTGCCGTACAGCTCGGCAATCATCGCGTTGAGGTCGCCACCCTTGGCCAGATACAGCGCATGGCCGCGATAGGTTGGACAGACGACATCGGTCTTGCGCAGCGCCGCGCAGATGCCGACCGAGACGCCCTCTTGCCCAATCGAGAGGTGAACGGGGCTCTTGATCTTGTCGGTGGGATAGACCCGCGCGACTTCCTCTTCGACTCGCCGGATGCGCAGGACCTGGCGGTAGAAGACTTCGGTTTGGTTCATAGGCAGTTCCTTCGGTTCCGGTACCACTCGTAGGTAAGCCCGAGCGCGACCGGCAGCGGCGTCTTAGCACGCCACCCCAGCTGTTGCAACGGCCCGAGGTCGAGCCGCTTTTCTGGCATCCCGTCGGGGCGGCTTGGGTCAAAGCGGATCTCGCCGGCAAAGCCCGTGGTGGTGGCACACAGCGCGGCCAGCTCCGCGATCGAGTGGTCGGTGCCGCTGCCAACGTTGATCGGATCGTCCCCGTCGTAGCGATCCAAAAGGAACAGGCAGCCGTCGGCGAGGTCATCGACATAGATGAACTCTCGGCGGGCGCGGCCACTGCCCCAGATCGACACCGACTCGGCCCCGGACCGCTGGGCTTCATCGAACTTGCGCAGCAGGGCGGAAACTACATGTGAGTTTTCCGGTGAAAAGTCGTCGCCCGGACCAAACACATTGGCCGGGATGACGGTAAAAAACGGCGCGCCGTACTGCCGACGATAGGCGCGACACAGCTCCAGCCCCGCCAGCTTGGCCATCGCGTAGGCCAGGTTGGTTGGCTCGAGCGGTCCGGTGTGAAGGCTCTCGACCGCCATCGGCTGCGGACAGGCGCGCGGATAGCTGCACGAGCTGGCCAGGTACAAAAGCTTGCGTACGCCGTGCCGATGCGCCGCCGGAATCACGTTCGTCACGACCTGCAGGTTGTCGAGCATCAGCGTCGCTGGCTCGCGCTGGTTGTGGGCAATTCCGCCCGACAGACCGGCTGCCACAAAGACGTACTGCGGACGATGCTGCGCAAAAAAAGCCTCGACGGCGTGCGGGTCGGCCAGCTCGGGCTCGGCTTCGGGGGGAATCACCGACTCGACCGGCAGCTCTCGACGCAGTGCCGCAACAATTGCTTGACCGATGAGCGTCTCTGCCCCGGCCACCCAGACTCGGGAAGCTTGTTCCATCATGGTTTCGCTTACGGAAGGTTTCGCTGACGAGTGGTTTACGGCCCAGGCGCAGCAAGCTCGCGAAAGTGGGTGATGTCTTGGGTGCTGCGTGCCCGTTCCTCAGCGGAGTAGTCCTGCTCGCGGTCGTAAAAGATGATCTGACTGCCCGAGCTCTCGAAGCGGAACGGGACATGGATAAGGTGCTTGAGCGCCTCGCGAACCCGCGCTTGCTTGGCGGGAGGCACAAACAGCAGCATGAAGCCGCCGCCGCCCGCCCCGGTGAGCTTGCCGCCCAGCGCCCCCGCCGCCCGCGCCGTCGCATAGAGCTTGTCAACCTCGGGATTTGACACCCGACTGCTGAGGCTGCGCTTGGCCAGCCATCCTTCGTGGAGGAGCTGTCCAATCGGGAGCAGATCGCCGCCGTGGCTCAGCACGAGCATCGCTTCACCGACCAGGCCCCGGCTGCGGCGCAAGATGCTCTCGGACTTGGGAATCTCTTTGACGATGCCCTCGGCAATCGACGACGCGGTGCGCTGGATGCCGGTGTAAAAAAGCATCAAGTGCGCGTTGAACTCGGCAATTCGTTCCCGAGGCAGCGCCATCGGTCGGACCTGTATCTCGCCGCTCGGCTGAAACACCACATGATTGAAGCCGCCATACGCCGCCGCGACTTGATCTTGCGACCCGACATGCTCGCGCAGGCGCTCTTGCTCGATTGCGATGCCTTCTTCGGCCAGCTGTTGTTTGGTCGGCATCCGTCCGGCGAGCGCGTGCAGCGCATGCAGCAGCCCCACCGTAAACGCCGAGCTTGAGCCCATGCCACTGCGCGCCGGCAGATCCCCGTCGTGGTGAATCTCGACCCCTCTGTCAACCGCCAGGAAGTGCAGCGCTTCCCGCACCACCGGATGTTGGATTTCGTCGATGCGGCGGCAGTTCTCAATCGTCGAGTAGACGATGCGGATGGAGTGCTCGAAGAACGGCGGCAGGTGGCGACAGGTCAGGTAGCAGTACTTGTCGATGCTCGTCGAGAGAACCTCGCCGCCGTGCTGGCGATAGAACGCCGGGTAGTCGGTTCCGCCACCAAAGAAGGAGAGCCGAAAGGGAGTGCGGCTGATGATCATCGCTGCGCTCTTTCAAGTGAGGCCAGACAGGCAAGTACGGCCAGCCAGGCGTGATAGGAAAGCCAAGGTAAGCAAAGGTGCGCCGGTCATAGCGCTGTCCCCGGGGTTGGGGCAAGCGAAAAGCCCGCAACAGCTCGCTTGCTCGCAGAGGGCGGACTGTTATATTCCGCGCCTCGTCATGTCGCAGCGACCGGCCAATCACAATCATCCGCAGCCAGTCAGCGAGGAATCGCGTGTTGACTCGAGTGTTGAGTGGATCGACGCCATCGTGCGGCGATCTCTGCGCGACGGCATCAACCTGCGGCAGCAGCTGCTGGAAAATGAAAAGCAGAGTGCGGCGATTGCGGCGGTGGCGGGCAAGCTGCTGGCGGTGCTGGGGGCCGGTGGAACGCTGTTTTTGTGTGGCAACGGGGGCAGTGCTGCGGACTGTCAGCACCTGGCGGCAGAGCTGACGGGGCGATTTTCCAAGCATCCTCGGCGCGGACTGCCGGCGGTGGCGCTGACGACCGACTCCTCGGCGCTGACGGCGATTGCCAATGACTTTGGGTACGAGCAGATCTTCTCGCGACAGATCGAGGCGCTCGGGCGGACTGGCGATGTGCTGCTGTGTATCTCGACCTCGGGAAAGTCGCCGAACGTGCTGCGAGCCGCCGAGCAAGCGCGCGCGCAGGGTCTGCTGGTGATGGCGCTAAGTGGTCCGAATCCCAGTGAGCTGTCGGCGCTGTCCGACCTGTCGATTTTGGTGCCGGGACAGACTCCGGATCGGATTCAGGAGCTGCACATCAGCGTCGGACACATCCTCTGTGAAGTGATCGATCAGGCCTTTGGGCGAGCATTTGTGGCCGGCCTGCCGCGCGTGGTGATCTAGTCCGTGCGGCGCGCTGCATTTTTGGATCGGGACGGGACCCTGATTCACGATCCGGGCTATCTGGGGGACCCGCAAAAAGTCGTCATTTTGGACGGAGTTCCCGAGGCGATTGTCCGCCTGCGCCGCGCCGGATTCCTGACTGTGGTGGTGACCAATCAGTCTGGAGTCGCGCGCGGATTTTACGATGAATCGGCGCTGCACGCGGTCAATCAGCGCATGACCGAGCTGCTCCTGGCGGCGCATCCCGAGGCGCAGCTTGATGCCATTTATTACTGCTTACACGCGACGGAAGACGGCTGTGACTGTCGCAAGCCCAAGCCCGGAATGTTTCTGCGTGCGCAGGCCGAGCTGCACCTGGATATGCCGGCCAGCGTGGCGATTGGCGATGCACCGCGTGACTGTGAAGCGGCTCTGCTGGCGGGGGTTGGGAGGGCGCAGCAGATTGGCGCGTCACCGCTGCCACCGTCGCTGTGGGCCGCAACCGAGCAGCTTGTGATCGGCAGCGCTTGGTAGGCGTGTGACCTGGGGAGATTCCATGAAAAAGCTCCGCATCCTCAACCTTCCTCTTGAGCTGACAACGCTGGCCGCGAGCAAGCGCTACGGCTACAGCATGAGCATCGGGCTCGACGACGCGTTCCAGGCCGCGCAGGCCGACGTGCTGACGGTGCCAGCGCTGAGCGTGTGGCCTCCCGATCATCCGCCGACGCGCTGGCTGGCTCATCTCAAAGAGATCATCGGCAGTCGCTCCTTCGATCAGGTCTGGATCGAGATGCAGTACAGCAACTTGAGTCCCGATCTGCTCGATTTTTTGGCCAACCTGGCGCCGGTCCGCGTCGGGCTGATGACCGAGTCACGGGTCCTGTATCGCGGCGAATACGACCAGCTGTTTTCCGATCTGCCGGCGGTGTTTCTGCGGCGGCTGCCGTACCTGACCCACGTGCTGTTTCCGGATGAACAGGATGTGGACTCCCTTGCCGAATATCCGGGGGTCCGCGCGGTCTTCCTGCCGGTGTTTGTGAATCGCCAGTTTGTCGTCGAGAATCCGCCTCCTCCGGCGCATAATCGGGCGACGTTTCTTGGGCGACTCCTTCACGATCGCAAGACGCTGCTGGAACATCCCGCGCTCTCCAACATGGTCGAGTTTGTCGATGCGATCGGCGAGGAAGAGGACTACCGACTGCGTCACTTCGATGCCATCAGTCGCTTCTTTTCCGCTTCCACGGACAGGGTGCCGCGCGACCAGACCCGGCTCGATTTTCTCGTCGGGGGACTGGCTGCCCAAGTGGAAGCGCTGCGCAGTCAAAAGACCTATTCCCATCAGCTGATGATGCGCGCGGTGCAAAAGGGAATTGCCAACCTGAACCTGCGATCGTTTTCGGCGCTGTTTTCCTCACGAGTGGTCGAGACGATGGCTGCCGGTCAGTGCGTGATTTCCTACGCGGTTCCCGATCGCCCCCGCACCAATGCGCTGTTTGAAGATGGACAGGAAATCCTGCTGTTCGATGATCAGCGTCCTGAGTCCCTGGCCGATAAGATCCAGTTCCTCCGCAACAATCCCGCCGAGCGTGCCGCGCTGATCCGCAGGAGCCAAGCCAAAGTCCTGGCCTTCCATACCACCGAAAAGCGAGTTGAGCAGCTCCTCCACTGGATCGAAACCGGCGACGAGCCGCGCTATTCCTAACCGCAGTCTGTGCCGCATGGCTCGCCGATTGGGAATGTCCGCATGACGCCGCTTCCGCCTCCCCGTTTGTTTGTGATCATGGCCGCGAGTGCACCGACTGCGGTCATCATTCGCAGGGGTCCGGCTGCGTGGGTGAGGCTGACGCTGTGGAATACCAAGCAGGACCAGTTCACGCCGGGCTCGTGGTTTCGCGGGCGAATCTATGCAGAGAAGTGCGATCTGTCTCCCGATGGCGAGCTGTTTCTGTATGCGGCGCACCAAGGGAGGCGCTTGCAGACGAGCTACAGTGACTCGTGGACGGCGCTGAGTCGACCCCCGTGGCTGCATGCGCTGGTGCTGTGGCCGATGTCTACGACCTACGGAGGCGGCGGGCGCTTCGTTGGGAATCGGCAAGTGATCTTGCGCGGCGCGGGGAAGACGCATCCTCTGCATCCGCTGCAGGGCGTCGAAGTGGTGAGCGGGGAAGCGCCGTATCACCGCTCGACCCGCGAAGTCGAGGATGCGGACTGGTCCGGGCGCGATCAGCAGAATCGACTGGTGTTCACAGCGGGCGGACGGGTGTGGACACGGACTGGCGGAACAGATGTCGAGCTGGCGGACTTTCGTGACGAGCGACCCAATCCCGAGCCTCCTCCCGCCCAGGCCAAGCGCGCCATGCTGAAGAAGCGCTCGTGAACTCCTCCGCGCGACGCGCTTGCAGGTTCTAGCGGACTCCTACTTCTGCGCGCCGATGTGGATCATGTGACCGGCGGAGTAGGCGGTGAACTCGGGGGCATACATCGACTGAATGGTCGCTGGACCGACGCGGAAGTGCCCGGCCAGGTTGGCGCGTAGCCGATACTTGAAGGTGTACTGACCCGCCGGGAGCTGCTCGAAAAAGAAGTTGGTACCACTGTCTCGTACCTCTTCATACCAGCCGATTCCTAGGTCCCACTTGTAGCGCGACACCGTCGTATCGGGCTCTAGTCCGGCGGCGCGCGGGTCCCGCAGATGGACATACTCTGCCGCGTGCTTGGTGCGCAGAGACAGCTGCACTTCGATCTCATCCCCCGGCTGAATCATCGCTCCTTCCGCAAGCGGTGACAGCGTCCATTCCTTGCCATTGTTTTGGCGCAGGAAGTACTTGCGATCGACGTGGAAGAAGTCGCCCTGGCTCTCCGTCGGTAGCTTGTCCGTGGAGAAGTGCCAGGTGGTCGATGCAAACATGAAGCCCTTGGTGGCTTTTTCTACTTTCACGGTGTGATGTTTTTGCGGCTCGATCTGCGCACCGGGAAGAATGATCTGCGTCTTTCCTACGTACTTGTCGGGCTCAAAGCCAAACTTCTGCACCATCGGACCGACCGATACGGTGGCTTCCTCACGGACTCCCAGCGACTTGTCTTGGCGCAGATAGTGAACCAAGGAATAGATCACCTCTGCCGTCGCCCGTGTCGACTTCCACTGGCTCAGTTTTTTGTTCAGGAGCAGCCACAGCACCAGCCCGTCTTTCTTGGCATTCTGCGGGTCCAGCTCCATCAGCACCCGCAGCGCAAACGCGTGCGACTCAATCGTGTCGTTGTACCAGAGCCACGAGCGGTCTTCCTTGGCCCAGAACGTCCCCTGATCCGGCACCGTCTTCGCCGAGTCCATCACCGAGTCCCACACCAGCTTGGCATCCTGCGGCCTTCCCATCCGCTTGAGCGTCAGTGCCAGCAGTCCTTTGATGTACGGCGAGTGTTTTTTCCAGTGCTTGAACGTGTAGTCGAGGATCTCTTTGCGCTCGCTCATCGAGAGTGCATCCCCCGTAAAGGAGGAGTCCGGATACGCCGTCGCCACGTAGTTGAGGAGAGTCAGGAACTCCCAACAGCACTCCTCTTTCTTCATCAGCTTTACGTAGTCCTGCCGATAGTGCTGCGCCAAGTAATTCCAGCCGCGCTGCACCAGGTCTTTGGGAATGTCGATCTTGAACTCAGTCGCGCGCGCAAAGCCGCTCATCAGATACAGCGTCATGTACGGACTCGGCGGACCACCGGGGAACCAGGGAAAGCCTCCCGACGAGGTCTGCACCTTGCGGAGCCGATGCAGAGCCGAGTCCCGCTGCGCCTGCGCAACCTGCGGATCGAGCGTATTTAACATCGGGAGTCCGGGATCGCGCCCTCCCTTCGACCGCTCCAGCCACGGGGATTCCTCAAGTGTCATCTTGCGGTTGGGATCACTTGCATCCCAGGGCTCAAGCTGCGTGTTTCTGCGACTGAACTCTTCCGCCGCTTTGGCAACCTGCGGAAACTCGCGATACACCGACGAGACAATCCCGGTCGAAAGGAATCGATTGAGCGTCTGTTCCACGCACTCATACGGATAGCTGACCAGATACGGCAGCGCCTGCAGCACCGTGTAAAACAGCTGCGTATCCAGCGTCACCACCAGCTGCTCGTTGATCAGCGTCGGATCGTCATTCCGCTTCAGATCCTCGAACGTCATGGTGCGCGAGTCTTTGTCCCGCAGCGTCACAAAGCGCGACTGAGCAAGGTGCATACGGCTCGGCAGCACCGGCAGCGGACGCAGCTCGCCATCGGCAAAGTCGGCGGCTTGGGCGGTTACTTTGAAGGCAAACACACCCACTTGACGCGGCGCCGAAAGGGGGAAGGTCAGGCTGACTCCTTTGCCCGGCTCGACGGAAAACGGCTGGCTGGGAGTCCGGACCTGGAACAGCGGCAGCACACTCTGCTGCGTCTCTGGATCGAAGATCTCCAGCTGGAGCTTGCCCGCAAGCGGCTTGTCGCCGGCGTTGCTCACCATCACCTTCAGATCAGCGCTGTCGGCCTCGCGGAAGAAGCGCGGCAGATAGGGACGGACCACCAGCTCCTTGACGGTGCGGACCTCGCGGCGCTCGCTCGCTCCCGACAGATCGCGGGTCAGCGCGTGGACCCACACATTCCACGAGGTCACCGAGTCCGGAACCGTAAACTCAATCGCGGCACTGCCATCTTTTTCGGTCAGCAGCTGCGGAACAAAGAACGCTGTCTCGGAAAAGTTCGATCGCAGCGTACTGCCCGAGTCGGCTGGCTGGTCGGCGGCGGCGCCGTTTCCTGGGGCTTCCTTTTTGGGTGCTGCCTTGGACTCTTCGCGGTCTTTGCCCGAGTCGGGACTGGCTGCTGCGGTTTCGGCCATTGGCTCGGGAGCAGGCGCCCCCGCGGACTTCGGGGACGCCATTTCCACCGAGGGCGGCAGCATTGCTCCACCCGGAGCCATCATCCGCATCCGTCCAAACCCCATCCCACCGCGCCCGCCTGGACCTCCGATTCCATAGCTGTCCGGGAACACCAGCTGGTCGCCGCTTAAAGACGACACGCTGACGCTGTCCCAGATGCTGTTGGAATAGATCCACTGCGGATGCTGGCTGTCGAGGTTGACCCGACCGTAGGCGATGCTGCTGCGGCTCGGATACAAGCCGGCAATCGACGGTGGCGAGTGCGGCGCAAAGACATCCAGGCTGCGGTCGTACATGTAGGCAAGCAGCTCGACCATGCCGGTGCCCAGCAGGTTGTCCTGCGGCCCGCGCACCGTGACGCGCCAAGTCTCCTTTTGACCTGGCCGCAGCTTGTCGCGCAGCGTCGAGAACGTCACCTTCAGATCCTTGTTGTCCCACGGCACCGCAATCGCCAGGCTGCGCGCCAGGTACTGGTGATCACGCACTGCCCACACCTGCACGCCGATGCCGCCGCGATCCTCTTCCCCGATTGGCAGCTCGATCACGCTCGCGCCATCACCCGGCAGCAGCCGTCGCGACAGCAGCTTGCCGTCTCGAAACAGCTCCAGAAACAGCGTCTGATCCGGCAGTCCCGACGAGATCAGCAGGCGCGCTTTGTCCCCCACCTTGACCTGCGTCCGCTCCGCCGACACCAGCAGCGGCAGCGCCAGCTTGGTCTTGGCATCGGCAATCACCAGCTCCTTCCACGCCTCAGCCGTTGCGCCGAACTCGTCTTGGGTCTTGTAGCGCAGCCGATACGCACCCGGCGGCAGCTCGGGCAGCGTCACCACCGCCGTGCCATCCGCACCGTGCGTCAGCTTGCCCTGCGCCTTCACCGCACCATCGGCAAACGTCGCCAGGATCGACTCGGCTTGGCGGCTGCGATCCCAGCGCGGAAACTGCTGGTCCCCCGGCGTCTTCCACGGCTTGACCTGCTTGTCGTCACGCGGAGGCTCGGGGCGCGGCTGCTCCGCCGGCGTCAGCGTCTTCGGCGGCGACTGCAAAGCAAACAGCTGATAGCTACCTTCCCCGGCGCGCGGCGTCCCGTCGAGACTCTGGCGCCGAATGGTCAGCTTCTCTGTGCTGCCTTTGGCGACAAAGCCGACTTCACTTGTGATCTGGGCCTCGACCGCGACGAAGCCAAGCCGGAAGCTGCGCTTGGCCGAGCGTGTCTCGCCCCCGTCATCCGTGAGATCGGCGCTGACGGCGTAGGAATAGGTCAGGAACTTGCCCTTGCGCTCATCGGCTTCGGGCGTAAACGCAATCTCGAAGCTGCCATCTTGGCGCAGCTCGGAAGTCCCCGAGGCCACCGTCTGCTCGCTGCTGCCGCCGTCTTCTCCGCCGCCAAAGCCGAAGTAACCCCACCACCACGGATAGAAGGTCTGGCGCTTGATCCGCCACTTGATCCGGCCCTCGGTGACCGGCAGTCCGAAGTAGTACTTCGCTTCGCCAACCAGCGTCGCCGGTCGGTTCAGGCGCAGCGCCACTTGCGGGTCTTTGAGGCTGACCTCGAACGTCGGTCGCTTGTATTCCTCGACTTTCAGATAGGCGCTGCCGTGGAAGCCGGTCGTCTCGATGCGCCAGTTGCCGAGCAGTCGCCCGGTCGGAATCAGGAACTCGCCCGCCGCCGTACCGAACTCATTGGTCCGCACCTGCGCCGTCGCCACCTGCTGACTGTTTGGATCGAGCAGCCGCACCTGCACCGTTGCCTCGCGCGCCACCTTGAGCTTGCCCTGGTGCTGCTTGCCCTCGTACGCGACCACTTTCCACAGCAGCTTTTGGCTTGGCCGATAGATGCTGCGGTCGGTAAACACCAAGGCCGCTTGATGCGCCGATGGCTCGTGCTCATTGCCCAGGTAATAGGTGTTCGGATCAATCGAGCGGTCCCGGCCCAGCTCCGCCAGCACGAACACGCCGCTGCTGCCGACCGATGGAAACTGCACGTAGCCGGTCTTGTCGGTCTTCTGCTCCAGCAGGCTCTTGTGCTTTTCCTGCCAGTTTTGGCGATACAGGCGAACCTGCGCGCCCTCGACTGGCCGACCCGTCTCGCCCGACACCA
The DNA here is from genome assembly GCA_016794465.1 of Myxococcales bacterium. Lineage (GTDB taxonomy): Bacteria > Myxococcota_A > Polyangia > Palsa-1104 > JAEUJZ01 > JAEUKA01. Next base: position 23,211 of record JAEUKA010000008.1, read on the forward strand.
CCGTCACATCGACCGTGCCGCCGCGCGTCCGGCTCTGGATGATGAGGTCGGTCACGATCAAGTTCATCGCCTGGACGCGGTTCTTCGACTCGCGGAAGTCCGGCAGATACGACGCCATCACCACATACGCGCCCGGTCCCGTGAGCGGCGGCGTCACGAACGTGGTGTGGCTGTGAAAGTCCGGCGTCGCCGGCAGCTCAACGGTCCACTCGGCGCTCGGTCGCTTGTTGACGATCGCGCGCATCTCCTGATAGCCCCACAGCAGGTTGTAGTCCTTCGACGACTCGATGCGGCTCTTCAGGTCCTGCTCGTAGGCGCGGAAGTACAGCTTGCCGAGGTTCTTGTGCGTCACCTGAATCGACCGCTTGCGCGCGCCATCGACCAGCATGCTCGCCAGCTGAAAGTCCGGCGCCTCGATCGACCGCAGAAGCGATAGGCAGCTCTGACCGCCGTACGACTTCGGGAACGCCTTGTGACCTTGCTCGGCCAGGCTGCGTGCCCGCGCAAGATCACCGCTCGCCCGCACCCACTGCGCCAGCAGCGCTTGACCGCGCGCCCACCACTCCCGACCTTGGTGCGCCGGCAGCAGCTTCTGTTCCAGATATGCAATCGTCGCGTCGCGGTCGGCTTTTTCGGCAAACGAGCTGTGCAGCCGCTCGGTCCGGGTCAGGCGCGCCTCGAGCTGTCCGTCGGCGTTCCCTTGCTGCAAGTGCCACGACTCCAGGTCCCCGAGCACGCGCGCAATCTTGGTCAGCGGATGCTGGCTGGGATCATCGAGCTTGCCCTGCTGGTCGGGCCCCGCCGGATCATTCAATAGCTTCGCAAACGGCAGCCGGAACACGTCGTTCGACTGCTCGGGAGTCCAGCCCTCGGTGTTGGCCAGGTGCTCGACGATAAGGTACGACACCACGTCGCGCAGCGTGCCGCGAATGTGCGGCGGATAGCTGTTCGGCGTCACATACGGAGCCAGCGCTTTGACCGGCAGACTGCCCAGCTCGACCCGCCGCAGCCACAGCTTTTGATACGACCGCGCCGCTTCCAAAAACAGCTGCTCTTTGGTCCACGCCTTCAGATCGACCGCTTCCTTGCTCTCGACCTTCTCGCGCTTGCCAATCTCCCACGAGTACGCCGACAGGTACGTCATCAGCGAGTGCGCGTAGTACAGCTCCAGCGCCGCCTGCGACAGCGAGTCCTGCGGCCACGGCTGCTCGCGCAGGAAGCGCACCGCCGTCTCATAGCCATGCAGGCCAATCTGTAGCTGCACGTCTTTGATCAGCGTCTCGGTCCACTCCTCGCCGTTGCCGCTCTGCTTGGCCACGTCGCGGATGCTGGCAATGAGCGTGCGCGCCTCCTCCAGCTTCTGCTCTTCGATCAGCTTATCGACCTGTTTCCACTGCTTCGACCTGGGCATGCTGGTCCTTCCTTCTGGGGGCTTGTCCGACGTAGGTGAAGAGGCGGCATGAGCATCACCGACCGCAGAAACCTCATCACGGCCACGGTCACACGCTGCCGGACCAAGCAGCAGCGCAGAGAGCAGGACGTTTACCCACAAGACCCGCAGGGACTGACTTCGCGGAGGCTGATACATACCCAGCAGAATACCGCACTTCCGACGCAAGCGGCGAAAGGCGGCAGATCCCGGTCTTTCCAACCAAGGGAAGGTGGCCCCGGAAGGGTTGGGTGATCCCTCGCACCTCATGGAAGGTGGCGGGGGAAGGGTTGGATCATCCCCTGGCGTATCGGGGAAGGTGGCAGGGGAAGGTTTGGATCATCCTGGGCGCAAAGGGGAAGGTGGCAGGGGAAGGGTTGGATCATCCTGGGCGCAAAGGGGAAGGTGGCGGGGGATGACTTGGAGCCGCTGGGGCGCAAAGAGGAAGGTGCCAGATCCCGCCAGACCGTGGTTTCCAGCGGCGAGGTAGATCGCCGCAATGCTTGCAAATCGTGGGTAGCTTTGTATCCTGGCCGCGAGGCACTAGGCTTGCTCGGTGTGCCGCCGGCTCTAAGAAAAATATCTTTCCCTGTAAGCTGGGCGACCAATCGGTCCCGGGAATAAAGTCGGCCAGCCAGCCCTTTTCTTCATACAAAACCAAATAAGCCATGACTCAAGACGGTTCCCCTGAGAGAGGTTTAGGAATGAACAAGACAGGCGTCATCTTGGGCACACTCGGTGCCCTGATTGTCGGTTTCCTCGTCGGGCAGCGCGTGCATCTCGACAAGGACGACGGCAACCGGCCCGCAGCAGCCGCAGCCCCGGACTCATCGGTCGAGCGCTACAAGATTCCGGTTGGCAACGCGGCAGTGACGGGCTCCCAGTCCGCCAAGGTCACGATCATCGAGTTTTCGGACTATCAGTGTCCGTACTGCTCGCGGGTCGAGCCGACGCTGGAAAAGCTCAAGCGCAGCTATGGCAAGGACCTGCGGGTTGCGTTTAAGCACAACCCGCTGCCGTTCCACCAGAATGCGGCTCCGGCGTCGCGGGCGGCCCTGGCAGCGCGCGAGCAAGGCGATGACAAGTTCTGGGCCTACCACGCCAAGCTGTTCCAAAACCAAGACAAGCTCGATGACCAGCACTTCGAGCAGTTCGCGCAAGAGCTGGGACTCAACGTCGCCAAGTGGAAGTCGGACCTGGGCCAGAACAAGTCCAAGTACGACGAGCAGATCCAGCGCGACCAGGCCGAAGCGAGCAAGTTCGGCGCACGCGGCACCCCGGCGTTCTTCATCAACGGTCGGTCGCTGTCGGGCGCGCAGCCGTACGAGAACTTCTCGAAGATCGTCGACGAGGAGCTGGCCACCGCGAGCAAGCTGATCAAGGCCGGCGTCAAGGCCGACCAGATCTACGGCGCGCTGATTCAAAACGGCAAAGAGCAGGCCGCTGCCGAGAAGCCGGCCCAGCAGCAGAAGCCGCCCGAGTTCCGTCTGCCCGACCCGAGCATCGTCTTCAAGGTGCCGGTTGGCAACGGACCGACGATGGGTCCGAAGAACGCCAAGGTCACCATCATCGAGTACTCGGACTTCCAGTGTCCGTACTGCTCGCGGGTGGTCGAGACGCTGAACAAGCTGCGCAAGAGCTTCGATGGCGAGATCCGGATTGCCTTCAAGCAGCTGCCACTGCCCTTCCACAACAATGCTCACATCGCTGCCGAGGCCGCACTGGCCGCGCACGAGCAGGGCAAGTTCTGGGAGATGCACGACAAGATGTTTGCCAATCAGCAGGGGCTCGATAAGGACAGCCTGGTGAAGTACGCCGGCGAGCTGGGACTCGATGTCGGCAAGTTCAAGGCGGCGCTGGAGTCGGGCAAGTTCAAAAAGCAGGTCGATGACGAGCTGGCCGAGGGCAACTCGTTTGGGGCGCGCGGAACGCCGTCGTTCTTCATCAACGGCAAGCCGTTCCACGGAGCGCAGCCGTTCGAGAACTTCGAGAAGATGGTGCAAAACGAGATCAAGCTGGCCAACGCCAAGCTGCAGTCTGGGACGGCACCCGATGCGCTCTACGCCGAGCTGACCAAAGACGGCAAGGACAAGGCCGAGGCGCCCAAGCAGGCTCCGGCTGCGGCTCCGCCCGAGGACAAGACGGTCTACAAGGCGCTGATTGGCGATGCGCCGATGAAGGGTCCCGCCAATGCCAAGGTCACGATCGTCGAGTTCTCGGACTTCCAGTGTCCGTTCTGCTCGCGGGTCGAGCCGACGATTACCCAGCTGATGAAGGAATATCCCAAGGACGTGCGGGTCGTCTTCAAGCAGCTGCCACTGCCGTTCCACAACAACGCGCACATTGCCGCCGAGGCTGCCTTGGCCGCGCACGAGCAGGGCAAGTTCTGGGAGATGCACGCCAAGCTGTTTGCCAATCAGCAAGCGCTCGACCGACCGAACCTGGACAAGTACGCGCAAGAGCTGGGCCTGAACATGAAGAAGTTTGCCGCCGCGCTCGACTCGGGCAAGTACAAGGCCAAGGTCGATGCCGAGCTGGCCGAGGGCAACAAGATTGGCGCCAACGGCACCCCGGCGTTCTTCATCAACGGTCGCAGCCTCTCGGGAGCCCAGCCGATTGACAGCTTCAAGGCGGTCGTCGACAGCGCGCTCAAGGATGTGGATGCGCTGCTCAAGACGAAGAAGATCCCGCCTGCCAAGGTCTACGACGAGATCATGAAGAGCGCGGTCGAGAAGGCCGCCGCCCCGCCAGCCGGAGACGACGAGGCCGAAGACAAGACGGTCTACAAGGTCGATCCAGGCGACGGTCCCAGCTTCGGCAGCAAGAACGCTCCGGTCACCATCGTCGAGTTCTCGGACTTCCAGTGCCCGTTCTGCTCGCGGGTGGTGCCGACGCTGAAGAAGATCAAGGAAACCTACAAGGACAAGGTCCGTGTGGTGTGGCGCAACTATCCGCTGCCCTTCCACCAGAATGCCAAGCCCGCCGCCGAGGCCGCGCTCGCTGCCCACGCCCAAGGCAAGTTCTGGGAGATGCACGACAAGCTGTTCGAGAACCAGGGCGCGCTCGACCGGGGTAGCCTCGAGAAGTATGCCGGCGAGATTGGCATCGACGTGGCGCGCTTCAAGGCCGACCTCGACTCGGGTCGCTACAAGGCGCAGGTCGATGCCGACTTTGGCTATGGCAACAGCCTCCCCGGTGGTGGCATGGGCACGCCGACCTTCTTCATCAACGGTCGCAAGATCGCCGGCGCCTATCCGTTCGAGAAGTTCGACGCCATGATCAAAGAAGCGCTCGCCGCCAAGAAGTAGCCCCCGCCCCGCCCGACTCCTTCTTCCCGGAGGAGTCCTTCCTTCCGAAGAGTTCCGTCACACTCGTCATCGCTTAAGTGGACCTCATCACGACCTCCCGTCCGCCCAAGGCAGATGTGAAATAATGGCCGGGTGATGGTCTTTCAGAGCGCGGCGGAGCCTGCCGAAACCCTTATTGTAACCCCTCGACAGTCGCCGGCGGCCACGAGCTGGCTGGCCAAGATGCAGGTGCCGGTCGACTCGCTGATCCGGTCGCTGGATCGCTGGCTGGTGGAGTCTGTGCATGCCAGTCCGGCGATGGTCGGCCTGGTGCACTTGCTGGTGATTGTCGCGCTGACGCTGCTGCTGGCCTGGCTGGGAGGCTGGTTTTGTCGCTGGCTGAGCCGACGGCTGCTGGCAGCCGAGAGTCCGCTTGGTGCCAAGCTGCTGTCGCTGTGTGCGCGGCCGCTGCGCTACGTGATCCTGTTTGCCGGTCTATCGGAAGCGGTCGAGGATGCTTGGCCGGCGATGCGTGGACCCGGTCGCTGGATCGCCGGGACGCTGTTTGTGACGGCGGTGATGGTCGGGGTGCGCGGCCTCGGCTCGCTGTCGCGGCTGCTGGTGGAAGCGGTGGTGCGTCCCAAGCTGGAGGGCGGCGAAGACGACAGCTCCAAGAGCTCGCCCAGTACGCCGCGCAGTAGCTCGGGGCGGGCGCTGGTGCCGCTTCTGTCCAAGCTGGCCCAGGTGGTGCTGTGGCTGGCCGGGCTGATCCTGATCCTCGATCACTTTGGGCAGAACGTGTCGTCGGTGGTGGCGGCTCTCGGAGTGACCTCGCTGGCGATTGGACTCGCGTCGCAGCAGGCGCTGTCGAACATCATCGCCGGGCTGGTGCTGGCGCTCGATCATCCGTTCCGGATTGGCGACCGCATTCGGCTGCCGGGTATGGAGAGCGGCGAGGTCCTGGATGTCGGGCTGCGCTCGACGCAGATTCGCATGGCGGACGGGAGCTTGCTGATTGTGCCCAACGCTGACTTGGTGACGGCACGACTGGTCAATCAGTCGACCGACCACGGGGTGCGGGCCGAGGTGCGGCTGAACGTCTCGGCGGCCTTTGACATCGACGCGCTGGCTCACTACCTGGAACAGCAAGCAGTGGTGGTGGCCGAAGGGCTGCTGTCCCGGCCAGCACCGCGTGTGCAGCTTCTGACCGTTGGTGACAAGGTGGATCTGGCGCTGATCTTCTGGCTGACCCGGCAGGCGGATCTGCCGCTGCTGGAAGAACAGCTGCGACGGGTGGCGCTGCGACGCATCCAAGAGCTGGTCGCGCAGCAAGCGGCAGCGGCGGCGGCAGCAGCAGCGGCGGCGGCAGCGGCTAAGTCTGGCTCAGGGAGCGCTTGAGGATCTTGCCCGCCGGAGACAGCGGCAGCTCGGTGAGGATGCGGACGCTCTTGGGCACTTTGTAGCGGGCCAGCTTGCCGCGCAAAAATGCCAGCAGCTCGTCCTCCGAGGGGGCCGGCGCCAGCGCTGTGGGCGGGCTGTGCAGGACCACGAAGGCGCGACCGACCTGCCCCCACTTTTCATCGGGAATGCCAATGACCGCGCACTGCTTGACAGCGGGGTGTTCGTAAAGGGCGCGCTCGATCTCGACCGGGTAGACGTTTTCGCCGCCGCTGATGAACATGTCCTTCTTGCGGTCGACGATGAAGAAGAAGCCGTCGGCATCGATGCGAGCGATGTCGCCGGTGTGAAACCAGCCGCTCGGATCAATGGCGCTGCGGGTCGCGACCTCGTCCTCGAAATAGCCCGAGAACATCGCCGGACCCTTGAGCAGTAGCTCACCCGCCTGTCCGGTCGGCAGGTCGTGGCCGTCGTCATCGACCACCCGCGCGCCGACCAGGGCATTGGGACGCCCAATCGAGCCGGCTTTGCTGTGCGCGTACTCGGCGCCCATGCTGAAGCAGCCCGGACCAAACTCGGTCATGCCAAAGCCCTGCTTAAACGGGATGTCATGGATCTGGCGGAACGCGTGGATGAGCGGCACCGGCAGCGGCGCCCCCCCACTTGTCACAAACCGCACCGACGCAAACGAGGTCTTGGCGAAGCTCGGCGCATCCAGCAACATCTGATACTGCGTCGGCACACAGAAGAACATCGTCACCTGCTCACGCTCGATGACGCGCAGCAGCTCGGCGGCGTCCCACTTGCGCAGGATGACCACCTTGCCCCCCGACAGCAGCAGCGGCAGCGCATAGACGAGCAGTCCGCCGGTATGAAACATCGGCGTGTGGATCGCTGTCACGTCTCCGGGCACAAGCTCGTGGATCATCGTGGTCAGCGCGTTGTGGGCGACCATCCGGTGCGAGATCATCGCCGACTTCGGCAGCCCCGTCGTCCCTCCCGTACCGAGCAGACACAAGATGTCCTCGCCTCCTGGCCCCTCACCGGGCGGAAACAGCGGCGGACCGGCGATCGGCGTCTGCGTCACCACCGCTTCAAACGACAGCGCGTCCCCAGACAGCGACAGCGCGTCCCCAGACTCGGTGCCGATGCCGGTGCGCAGGTAGGTCGTGAGCGGCGGGTGATGGGCGACAAGGTAGGCGGCGTGCTCGGCATACTCGGGGCCGTAGACAAACGCCTTGGGCCGGGTCTTGGCGATGACTTCAAGTAGCTCGCTCGGGTGCAGCCGGTAGTTGTAGGGCGCAAAGACCGCCCCGAGCTTGGCACACGCGAGCACCAGATCGATGTACTCGATGCCGTTTTGACCGAGGAGCCCGACGCGATCCCCGCGCTCGACCCCGCGACTGCGCAGAAAGTGCCCGAGCCGCGTCGCCCGATCATTGAGCGTCGTGTAGTCAAAGCGGCCAGCCGCGCCGCGCTCGACATCGACCACCGCCGTCTTGGGACCAAAGTACACCGCCGAGCGCGCGGCATAGTCGACAGTCTGAGCAAAGCAGTCCGCGTACGCCAAGCTGGCCGGGGACGCAGGCACCGAGGGATCACAAGCCATCGCAGAGCCTCCAAGCAAAACCGTCACAGCCCCAAGCTACCAAACCGCCCGGGTGGAACCAAGCCCGGCCAGGACGAGCCCGCAGCTGCGCGGCCGCTCAATGAATCACTTCGAGAGCCGATAAGGAGCCGGAAGTGACTGTCTCGCGCAGCGTCATGGCTGGAAGTGGAGCCGGAAGCGGCTGGCTTGCGCAGAGTCATGCCTGGAAGTGGGGTAGGAAGTGACTGCCGGAAGCTAAGTCATGGCTGGAAGTGAGGTAGGAAGTGACTGCCGGAAGCGAAGTCATGGCTGGAAGTGAGGTAGGAAGTGACTGGCATGCGCGAAGTCATGGCTGGAAGTGGGGTAGGAAGCGGCTGCCGGAAGCAGAGTCATGGCTGGATGTGGAGTGGGAGGTGACTGTCAGCAGCGAAGTCATGGCTGGAAGTGGAGTGGGAAGCGGCTGCCCTGGTCACTTTTTTTGTAAAAGGGGGGTTGCGGATGGCTGGACCGTGGTCAGGTTGCTTTTCTCCCCACATGTAGGAGAGAGGAAGAGAGGAACCGACCATGGCCTTGTTGACGATTCGATATGAGATCTCGCTGTCTGCACTGAGAGAAGAGCTGATGAAGACAGCGGCGCGGCTGCGTGCCCACCCGCAGACCACGACGAAGGCGGCAGACTATGACCTGCTGCTCAAAGAGCTGGAGAAGCTGGCAGCCAAAGAGCAGCAGCTGAAAGACGAGAAGCTGGAGGCGGATGCGCAGATCGATGCGCTGGACATGATGCTGGACCCGCAGGTGGATCGGCTGTCGAATGCACTGCTGGACCGGACGGGGCAGCAGCGGGACAGCGAGCTGTACCAGAGGTACTTCGGAGTCAAGCGGCCGCACGAGGTGAAAAAGCCAGTGCTGGGGGAGGAAGTGCAGATCGTGAAGGACTTTGTGCCCTCGCTGCTTGCGTCCAGTGACCCGGGGCTGCTGGCGATCGGACAAGAGCTAGACAAGCTGGTCAAAGCGGCGCAGAAGGCCGAGACAGCGTACAGCGAGGCGGCGAGCAAGCTGCGAGACTTCCGGAAGGTGGGAGAGCGGAAGGCGTTCATCGACAAGGTGAACCAGAAGCGGAAGCTGACGCACGGAGAGCTGGCGCAGATGCCGCACACGCCGGGGTCGACGCTACCGAGGGACTTTGCGAGTGGATTCTTTGGTCACAGCAAGCAAAGAGTGGTGACGATAGAGAATCTGCGAGCGCAGATAGCAGAGAAGGAAGCGGAGCTGGCGGAGCTACGGGAAGACCTGAAGGCAGCCGAAGCCGCCGCAGCAGCGGAGACGCTGGCCGTGGCAGCCAAAGAGCGGCTGCACGTTGAAGCGGAGCTGCGAAAGGTGGAGCAGGAGCACAAAGCCCTGCTCGAGAAACAGAGTCGCCTCCGCAGCCGCCTGTCCCCGACTCCCTAACCGCCGCGTGTGTCAGGTAGCGCGGCCGGGCATGATACTGTTGGGGCCGTGGTGCCCTCTTTTCTTCGTCGGCTCTCGGACCCTGCGATCAAGACCGTCCTACTCTGTGGCTGCGGGGGTGGGTTTGACTTCCTGCACGGACTGACGCTGCTTCCGGAGCTGGCGCGACTGGGGAAGCGCGTGATCATTGGCAGTTACTCGTTTGGTGAGCCGCACCGGATCACTACGGCCCCTACCGTCTTTGATCTCGGTGAGGGTGCGATCGTCAAGCTGGTCACCGCGCGCAGCGTGCCCGATCCGCACTACGGTCCGGAAGTACATCTCTGCGCGTTTCTCGATGCCGAGCAGCCCGAGCACGCGCCCCATTCCATCTATGCGTACTACGCCCGCGCGTTCACCGTACCGAAGCTACGGACGCTGTATCGCGAGCTGGTGGCGCGGCACAGCGTCGATGCGGTGATTCTGTTCGATGGCGGATCAGACTCGCTGATGGTTGGGGATGAAGAAGGACTTGGTGATCCCATCGAGGATGCCGTGTCCGTTGCCACGGTTGCCGAGCTGGAACGACCTTCCCTCAAGATCCTCGTGAGCATTGGACTGGGTGCGGATCGCTTCAATCAGGTGTCGGATGCGGCATCATTGCGCGCGATCGCAGAGCTTACCGCTGCCGGTGGTTTTCTCGGCGCTGTGAGCTTGGAGCAGGCGAGTCCAGGGTTTGCTTTTTACAAGCGCGGGATCGAACAGATCTACTCCAAACAGACCTTCCGGTCCGCGCTGACCGGCTTCATTATTTCGGCTGCAGAGGGTCACTACGGCTCGCAGGTCGTTCCGCCGATCTTGCGGAGTCGCGTCCGACCGGGCGGCTTCTTCATCTGGCCGCTGATGGCGATGCTCTTTTCGTTCGATGTGGAGGCCGTTGCCAAGCGGAGCCGGATCGTTGCGTGGATTCGCAGTTGCTCGACGGTGGATGACTGTCACATCGCCATCCTGAAAGGTCGCGCAGAGCTTGGGACAGCGCTGCGTCCGGTCGAGAACCTTCCCCGTCACGAGCAGCTGCGCGGCCCCTCCATGAATCACTTCGAGAGCCGATAAGGAGCCGGAAGTGACTGTCTCGCGCAGCGTCATGGCTGGAAGCAATCGACACATTGACACCTGAATGCGGTTGGCGACGACTCCTCGCAGCGGCTACAGACGTTGGGAGATGCCGCAGACCTACGACACGACGTTTAAAGAGCTGTTTGCGCACAACTTCGAGGCGCTCTTGCGTTGGCTGATTCCCGACGTGAAGACCTACGAAGTGCTGAAGCTGCCGGAGGAGCTACCGCTGACGACCCGGCGCGCGGACTTGATGGTGCGAATCGACGGGGGGTTGTCGGGGAAGAGCCGGCGCCACGCGTCGGTGGTTCAGATCTTCGACTGTCAGGTGCAGAGAGATCGGCGCTTGCCGCAGTCGATGCTGACGAGGGCGGTGCTGGCGCATGAC
>JAEUKA010000096.1 GCA_016794465.1 Myxococcales bacterium
GGCACCGCGGGGCGCACTCCGAGGCACGCGGGGCGCGCTCCTGGGCCTCGCGGGTCGCGCTCCTGGGCCTCGCGGGGCGCGCTCCTGGCCATCGCGGGGCGCGCTCCTGGCCATCGCGGGGCGCGCTCCTGGCCATCGCGGGGCGCACTCCTAGGCATGCGGGGCGCGCACCTGGCCATCGCGGGGCGCGCTCCTGGCCATCGCGGGGCGCGCACCTGGCCATCGCGGGGCGCATACCTGGGCATAGCGGGGCGCACTCCTGGGCATAGCGGGGCGCGGTCCCAAGTGCGGTTAGGTGGTGTAGACGAACTGCTTGCTCAGGCGGGGGAAGGCGAGGTGCTGCTTGATGAGCTTGCGCGCCTCGGCTGGTGGCAGCAGCCGCGCCCTGCCCTTGCTGGCCGCGATCGAGGTCAGCAGCGCCAGCCGCTCGGCAGCGAGGTAGGGACGCAGCGCCTCACACATCCGCAGGTACTCGGTGCGCGCGGCGGCGAGGCTGTCGGCGGGCGTGGTGGTGGCGTGCTGCAGCATCGCGCGGAACAAGAAGTCCGCGAGGTCCTGGGCTTGAATGTGGGCGGTGTCTTCATCGTAGGGCAGGTAGACCACCGGGACCGAATCGCCAGCCGCTCCCGCAAAGTAGAAGCAGAAGTGGTCCCCCTGCTCGGTGGTGGCAAACGGCAGAAGCTGGTGCTGGTCCACCGCGACCTGGAACACCGTCTTCAGCTCCTCGCGCTTGGCCAGCAGCTCCTCGGGCGGCACCGGCTGGAAGTCGATCAGGTACTGCAAGACGGCGACCGGGTCCGCCGCTGCGTCGCGCTTGCTGAGCGCCCCATCTGCCCACAGGCGCCGAAACAGCTTCGGCAGCTTCACGCCCAGCGCTTGCTCTACTCGGTCCAGGTGCTTCATGGCCGCAATCTACTGCGGATCTATCCACGACATGCCGCTGTCGCACTTGGACTGGGCGTCCGCGAGCGTCTTGTACTTGTCGCCCTTGTAGTACCAGTTGGTCTGCTTGCTGCCATCGCCCTGGGTGGCCTGGCAGCCTCCCCACATGTCCGCCGTGGGACAAGTCTCGCCCGAAGCAAACATGCCACCGACCCCGGTGCCGCTCAGCGTCTTGCACAGCGCTTCCTGGGTGATCCACGTCGGCGTAATCGAGCCGCGCCAGTCGGTACACTGCGGCGTGCTGGGCCGCATGTCACAGCGAGCATTGCCACCCCCACAGCCAAACAGCGGGGCTACACACAGCGCAAGAAGGACATATCGCATCATCTTCCTTTGTCTCCTGTTCAATGGGTGCCTGGAGGCGCCCACCCTCACACGAGGGGGACTGCGCCAAGCCAGCCATCTTACTTGGAGCCGGCCCGGTTTGTGAGCCATTGACAAGCGCTCTGCCCTGGCCCAGCCGAGCCGATTGCGGGTCTAATGCCTGCGAAAGGAAGGACTCGATGCGAAACCACACGTTCTTGTTTGTTGCCTCCCTGGGATCGGCGGTCTGCGGCACGGCCTGGGTATCGGGCTGCGGCACCCCGACCACCACCACCCCTGACATGAGCCAAGGCCAGTGCCTGCAAACGGCTGCGACCACCGCCACCACCACCGTAAATACCGCCGGCTGCGCGGTGCTGACCCGGGACACCTCTGCCTGTGATGCTGAGCGCAAGGCAGCGGGCTTTTCGGGCTACTGGCTGAAGTTCTCCTGTCGCGTGAAGCTGAGCAAAGTGGGCGGCGGGACGACCTACATCCAGGCCGAAGCCGACGGGCTGCCCGACTACAAGAGCAACTACTTCGCCAAGACCGACCCCTGCTACGAGGCCTATACCGGCGGCGTGCAGAACCCCAACCAGCTCGCCAAGAAGAGCTACGTGGTGCAGTTCCCGGTGGCTCCGAACATGACCAGCCAAGTGATGATGGGCGCGGTGGTCGGCCTGGCGCTCAACGGCGTGCCAGTGTTCGGCAACTTCGCGGCGCCGGGCGATGACATCTTCAAGGAAGCGATGACGTTCGACCGCTGCGGCGCGCACCCGACTCCGACCAGCGCGTACCACTATCACTCCGAGCCGTATCCGATCTCGCAGAACGACGCGAACTTCATCGGCGTGATGCGCGACGGCTACCCGATCTATGGCCGCAAAGACCCCGACGGCAGCCTGCCGACGCTCGATGCAACCGGCGGGCACTCCAGCGTCACCGTCGACAGTCCCACCGTGCCGGTCTATCACTATCACGTCAACGAGCAGACCAGCACGATGGCCGGCACCGCAGGCCAAAAGCAGTGGTTCCTCACCAAAGGCAGCTTCCGAGGCACGCCCGCCCCCTGCTCGACCTGCATGTAAGCACGGCCCACCAAACCGACAGGGTTTGGAGAGCCGTTCGGGTTGCGTTAGCGACCCACGGGGAGGGTGAGGGTGGGCATGAGGGAGACGCCCTGGCCGGCCTGCATGTTGAAGATCTCGGTGAGCAGCATGAAGGTGCTCTTGCTCTCGAGGTCGTTGTCGGCGATGTAAAAGTAGTGGTCGCGGTAGCGGATCTTGACGTAGGCGGCCTGGGGCTCGTCGCGGCGGGTGCGGACCTGAAACAGCCCGCCGAGCAGCTCGCGCCAGTCGAACGGGCGCCCATCCTGATGGCGGGTGGTGGTCACCAGGCCGCTCAAGCGATGCAGCTGGGGCACATCGACCCCCTGCGACAAAAAGAACAGGATGCTGCGGACCGAGCGCAGCCGCAGCGGCACGACATCACGGCCCGTGCGCCGCACGTCTTGGGTGAGCAAGTAGCGCATGCCATCGTGCGTCAGACCGAGCTGCTGACGAATGCGCCGGAGGGGCTCGCTGTGACTTTTGAGCCCCCGGACTTCCAGCGCCAGCGTCGGGCCTTCCTGGTGCTGTTCGTAGGCCAGGTTGAGCAGGTCGGCCTGCTGCAGCGACCGGAGATCGGCGACCAGCTGGGCAAACTCGGCAAAGTGGGGCGCGTGCGTGGGGGTAGGCCCGGCTGCCGAGGGTGCATTGCGCAGGCCACCGACCCGATCGAGGATGAGCGTCAGCACGCGGGCGATGCTCCAGCCGGAGCGGGTCAGGTGAAGCAGCGCCTCCAGCGACAGCGGCGAGATCAGCTTGCGGACGAACGCCTCGCCGGACAGGGGCGACAGCACGATGGTCGGGGTCTGGCTGTACGACATGCCCAGGCTCGGTCTGACGAGCGTGCGCAGCGGATCGGTGCTGACGGTGAAGTCGGTGCCGAGTCCAGCCGAAGCGCCCAGCGACTGCTGCGAGGTGATGCCGCCGACCTCCAAGAAGTACGGATTGTCGCGATAGTGCAGGCGCACCAAGTTGAGCAGCAGCTGTTCGTTGTGCGCCCGTACGATCGCTTCATTGAAGTCGCGCTGCGTCACGCCCAGCGTAGCCGAGCCGAGCTGAACACAGCCTGAGCCGAGCAGCAGCGCCGCCCCGGATAGCAGCCACGCCCACAGCCAGCAGAATCCCTGACAAACCATGGCGCCCCTTGCAGTACTCTCTCACAACCAAGCCATGAGCGACCAGAGCCAGTCCACGTCCGCCCCGTCCGTCCTCCGTCCCCGCTCGCAGGAGCTGTTTGCCCGCGCGCAGCAGAGCATTCCTGGGGGGGTCAACTCACCGGTCCGCGCCTTCCGAGGGGTGGGCGGCGACCCGGTGTTCTTCGTCTCGGGACAGGGGGCCGAGCTGCGCGATGTCGATGGCAACCGCTATGTCGATTACGTGGGCTCGTGGGGGCCGATGATCTTGGGGCACGCGGAGCCGACTGTGCTGGCGGCGATTGCTGAAGCAGCGGCGCAGGGCCTAAGCTTTGGCGCCCCGACCGAGCGTGAGGTGCAGTTTGCCGAGCTGCTGCTGCGCTGCGTGCCCTCGATGGACAAGGTGCGGCTGGTGTCGTCGGGAACGGAAGCGACGATGTCGGCGCTGCGGCTGGCTCGGGGGGCGACAGGCCGCGCCAAGATCGTCAAGATGGACGGGGCCTATCACGGGCACGCCGACAGCTTGCTGGTGGCAGCGGGCTCGGGGGCAGCGACGCTCGGCTTGCCCGGCACTGCGGGAGTCACCGAAGGCGCAGCGCGCGACACCCTGACCGTGCCGTGGAACGATGCGGCGGCGATCGAAGCGGTGTTCCGCAACCACCGCAGCCCCAGCGGCGAAAGCGAGATCGCGGCGGTCATCATCGAGCCGGTGTGCGGCAACATGGGCTGTGTTCCACCCCAGCCGGGCTACCTAGCGCTGCTGCGAAAGCTCACGGCGGACCATGGCACGGTGCTGATCTTTGATGAGGTGATGACCGGCTTTCGGCTGGCACTCGGCGGCGCGCAGGCTCGCTATGGCGTAAGGCCGGACCTGACCTGCCTGGGCAAGATCGTCGGCGGCGGACTGCCGGCAGCGGCGTATGGCGGGCGGGCGGACCTGATGAACCAGATTGCACCACTCGGCCCGGTCTATCAGGCCGGTACGCTGTCGGGCAATCCGCTGGCGGTGGCGGCAGGGATGGCAATGATCACGCAGCTGCAAGCGCCCGGTCTGTACGAGCGGCTGGAGCAAACGAGCACCTACCTTGCGACCGAGCTGCTGTTGCTGTGTCAGCGGGCGGGAATCCCGGCGGTGTGCAATCAGGTCGGCTCGATGTTCACGCTGTTCTTCACCGATCGGCCGGTCCACAACTACAGCGATGCCAAGCGGGCCGACAGCGCTCGCTTTGCGCGCTTCTTTCACGGCATGCTCAGCTGCGGCGTGTACTTGCCGCCGTCACAGTTCGAGGCGGCGTTTGTGTCCATGGCGCACCAGAGCAGCGACATCGAAAAGACCTTGGCGGCAGCGCGGCAGGTCCTGCCCACGCTGTAGTCCAGATACCTAAGTCCCCAAACCCCCGATAGGAGAGACTGCCCATGCTCGAAGCAAACTCCCAGGCCCCAAGCTTTACCCTTCTCGATGGCGCGCGGAAGCCGGTGTCACTGTCCGACTTCCAGGGCAAGACGGCTGTGCTGGTGTTCTTCCCGGCTGCCTTCACCGGCGTCTGCACCAAGGAGCTGTGCAGCTTCCGCGACTCGATCGCCGCGTTCAATGATGTCGGCGCCAGCGTGCTCGGCATCTGCGTGGATGCCCCGTTCTCGAATGCGGCGTTTGCGGAAAAGAACGGCCTGAACTTCCCGATCCTGTCGGACTACGACCGCAAGGCCGTCCGCGCCTTCGGCATCGCGCACGACGACTTCGCCGGCATGGCGGGCTACACCGCGGCCAAGCGCTCGGTGTTCGTGGTCGATGGCAGCGGCACCATCCGCTACTCGTGGGTCGCGCCCAACCCCGGCGTCGAGCCAAACTACGACGAAGTCAAAGCCGCCGTCACCGCCCTGCGCTAAGCGCCTCTGCGCTCCCCCGCCTCGCTGCTCGGCTGGAACTATGGCTGTAGCAGATCTTCCCCAAACAGTGCCTTGCAGAGACTGACCGTCCGCCGGTGATGCGAGACGCCTTGCAGCAGCATGCGCCGCGCGTGCTCGGTCGGAGCCAGCAGCAGCCGCTGCCGCAGGTTGTCGACCGCTCGCCGCAGTGCCAAGCGTGCGCCTTCATCGTTGCCCAGCGCCTGCGCCACTTCGGCCTGCACCTGCCAGACCGAAGCGGCATACGGACCTCGGTGTTCGAGCAGCGACATCGTCATGAGGCCCAGCTCGGCGGTCTGCGCGGCCTCGTCGAGTCGCCCCAGCTGCAGCTGCGCGGCTGCCAGGCTGGCGTACGAGTACGGCAAGACCGCAGGCAGCATCTGCAGCACCTCGACGGACTCGCGAAACCGCTCGGCGGCCAGCGCCCACTCTTGGCGATGGAAGTGACCGGCAGCGAGCAGCGACAACACCTGCCCCCGCCGAATCTGATCTTCCCCAGCGCTCGCGAGGATCTCGCGCAGCCGGTCTTGCGCTGCATCCAGCTCTGACGAGTCTTCGGCAATGATGTGGCCCCCGCAGATCACGATCTCGGCGAAGAAGCGCATGTGGGCATCGCCGAGCTGGGCCGTAAGCACCAGCGCCTGCTGCCCGAGCTGTAGCGCCTGCGCCGAGTCTCCCAGCGGCACCGCATTCATCGCCGCATCCAGGAGCCCCAGCACCCCGAACCGCTGCTGCCCAAAGCGCAGGTAGGTGGCACTCGACTCGAGTAGCATCGCCTGCGCCTGGTAGGGATTGTCGCCCAGGTACATCTCGAACGCGGCCTGGGCCCGCTGCCAGCTGGCGTGGAACAGCGGCCACTGGGGGTCGCCCTCGAACAGATCGCAGACGGCACGCATCTGACCGAGCGCCTGTCGGGCCTTGTCACGCATCGCCAGGAACACATACAGCTGGCCGATCAGCGAGGCGAACTCTTGGAAATAGCCGGCGGCGTCGTGGTGCGGCAGGCGTCCGTCGAAGTCGCGCAGCACCTCCATCACCACTTCCATGCGGCCAAGCAGGGTGGCGGAAGCGAGCAGCCCCAGCAGTGACCAGTAGTAGAAGCGCCCACCCGGTGGTGACAGCGACAGCCCTTCCCGTGCGTACTGGAGTCCCACCGCCAGCTGATTGTTGAACAGACGCAGCTGGGCTTGGACGCAGCGAACGGCGCCCAGCAGCTCGCCACTGGCTCCGCAGCGCAGCGCTGCTTCACACAGCTGCTCGGCATGTTCGAGGCCGCCCCGGTTCCAGGTGTCGCTGGCCGCTTCGATGTAGTGCGTCACCGCTGCGGGCAGGTCGGCACCCAGCTCGAAGTGCCGCGCCAGCACCGCGTGATCGGCTTCGCCCACCTGGCGCAAAAACTCGGCGCACAGCCGGTGGCCGAGCTGGCGATCGTCATCGGTCAGCAGGCTGTAGGCGGCCTCGCGCAGCAAAGAGTGGCGGATGACGTACTCGACCTCGCTGGGCAAGCGGCTGTCGCGGTGGCGCTCGATGATCTCGGCATCGGTCAGCTCGCGCAGCACTTGGTCGATGTGATCGCCGCCACTGCCGCCGGCACTGCCATGCCCGAGCAGCTGGAGCACCCCGCCTCGGTAGAACGTGTCGCCAAAGATGCTGGCCACCCGCAAGACCCGCCGCTGCTCGGTGGTCAGGCGACCAATCCGCGCCTGTAGCATCGCCAGCACCGTGCCGGGCAGCTGCTCGGTCTTGCCCTCGGCGAAGGCACGAATCAGCTCTTCCAGATAGAGCGCGTTGCCGGCTGACTGCTCGACGATGCGCTGCACCGACCGCGCAGCCACCTTGGCCCCCAGGATGCTCTGCACCAGGCGCTCGCTGGCTCGCTTGCCCAGTCCCCCGAGGTAAATCTCTTGCAGGCCACGATCCTTGCCGAGCTTGGGCAGCCGACTCTCGAACTCTGGCCGTGCCAGCGCCAGCACCATAAACGGCGACTCGGGCAGCGCACGCAGCGCGGCTTCGGTCAGCTCGATGCTCTGAGGATCGCCCCACTGCAGGTCTTCGAGCACCAGCAAGATCGGCTGCTGCTGACAAGCTCCGCGCAGAAAGTCGGTCACCGCCTGGGTCGCTTGCTCGAAAAACAGCCGTCCATCCGAGCGCGCAGCATGCAGCGGCGGATACTTGTCAACCGACGGACTCAGCCCGGCCAGCTCCGCCAAGAACGCCGCCACACGCGGGGCCTCGGCTTCCCCCACACACTCGGTCGCGCGCTGCAGAAGATGCGCCCACGCTTCCTGCGGTTTTTTGCCATCAAGTCGTCCCGACAGCCCGCGCAGCACCGAGGCCCACAGCCCATACGGCGCCCCCGGGTTCATGGCATCGCCACGACCGAGCAGGGCCTCGACCGGCGTTGGCCCAGCTGCCGTCCGCCGCACAAACTCATGCCGCAGCCGCGACTTGCCCACCCCAGCAGGCGCCACCACCAGTGCCACTCGCGGGGTGGACTCCTCGATGCAGGTACTGAGCACCGCCGACAGCGCCAAAAGCTCTTGCTCGCGACCGACACACGGGGTGGGCTTGCCAAGCAGCTTGCGCGACTCGTCAATGGTCAGCCGCTCACCGCGCAGGGCATACGCCCCGTGATAGAGCCGCGTCACCTCGAAGCGTGCATCCAGCAGGCCCGCCGTCAGCTCATCCAGGAGCACCGAGTGCGGCCCACCGCCGGTCGTGCGCTGTCGCAGCAGCAGCGCTGCTCGATCAACCGCTTCGCCCACCGGCACATCCCCGTCGAGCATGCCCTTGCCGGTCGCGATCGCCACCACCGCTTCGCCCCAGCGCTCGTGAATGTGCAGCGCCGCCCGCGCCGCCCGTCCCGCCAGGTCCGTCGCCGCCCCCGAGCCCAGCTGATGCAGCGTCCCCAGCAGCGAGCCATCGGCCAGTCGCTCCAGCAGCAGCCCCGACGGCGCAAGGTGGGTACGCAGCGTCTCGAGCCGCGCCTTTTGAACCGCATCATCGGCCTGGGCCATCGTCGCCAGCGCTGACACCTCGGTGACCTCGCTGACCAGCAGCACGCTCACCAGCTGCTGCTCGCTCTGACGAATCGATGGCGCCACCACCGATCGCTCCGAGCCCGGCCCTTGCAGCGTCGGCAGCTCGGGCAGGCTGAGCAGCTCGGACAGCACCGCGCCACCCCCCTGAGGCCGCTTGGTCGAGTCTTTGCGCAGCATGCTGGCCAGCAGCAGCTCCAGCGAGGGCGGCAGCTCTGGACGCAGCGAGCGCAGCGGCGGCGCCTCCTCGAACAGGATCTTGGCCAGGACGGCGGCGACATGGGCAGCCACAAACGGCGGCCGGCCCGTCAGACACTCATGCAGCACACAGCCAAGCGAGAACACATCCGCAGCCGGACTCAGCTGCGACTGCCCCCGCGCTTGCTCGGGCGCCATGTACTCGGGAGTGCCCACGATCGTGCCGGTCTGCG
Source organism: Myxococcales bacterium (assembly GCA_016794465.1). Classification (GTDB taxonomy): domain Bacteria; phylum Myxococcota_A; class Polyangia; order Palsa-1104; family JAEUJZ01; genus JAEUKA01. The sequence continues at coordinate 8,859 of JAEUKA010000096.1, forward strand.
TCATCGCCGCCGAGCGCCCGCCAAAGCCGCGCCGCGCAATCCCAAAGTCCAGCAGCACCACCTTCCCCGGATCGCCATCCACCAAAAACAAATTCGACGGCTTGATGTCACGGTGAACTCAACCCCCGTCGCGGGACGACAGAGTTCCCGTTCCCTGAATGGACCTTTCTCTCGGTAGCGCAGGGAACAGACGCAAAGCTCTGTGGCATCCCCCGCAGATGGAGCTGACAGAACCTCGGTGTCCGACATCGATCTTTGGGAACTGAATGAGGACTTTGCCAGCCAAGCCATCTACTGCGCCCGCGAGCTGGGTCGTCGCGGCGGACGCTACGGCATCATCTCGATGTGCATCGGTGGCGGAATGGGCGCCGCTGCCCTGGTAGAGCGAGCCTAGCCACGCCTATCGCCCCGTGCGCGGGCAGTCTGGCCGCGTTTGGTGGCGAAAATCGGCACCAGGCCGGGGTTGGGTCGATGTTGCAAAGAGAAAACCGGCACCAGGCCGGGGTTGGCCCGGTTTTGCAAAGAGAAAACCGGCACCAGGCCGGGGTTGGCCCGGTTTTGCAAAGTGAAAACCGGCACCAGGCCGGGGTTGGGTCGATGTTGCAAAGAGAAAACCGGCACCAGGCCGGGGTTGGCCCGATTTTGCAAATGCAAAACTGCACGCCGGCTAGACCCGAACCGATTTTCGCCCTGCGAAGCCCGCCTTGAGTGCCCTTTCATAAGGTAAGAACATCTTTTTCGATTCTTTTCAGGCTCTGCGCGCATGACCCACATTGTCTCAGTCCGTGAGGGCGACCTGATCGGAGAATACCGGCTGGTGCGCCTGCTCGGAGCGGGCGGTATGGGCGCGGTCTTCGAGGCCGTTCACGAGACAATCGGCAAGCGGGTCGCGATCAAAGTCCTAACCCTGGACGCCAAGCGCCATCCCGAGTTCGAGCGCCGCAACCTGGATGCTGATGGAGAATTGAAGCGAGGAGTGCTTGTCCTGCTTGAGGTTGCGCTAGCACGGATCGACGACCGCAGCCCAAGCAGCCTGGCAACGACATTCCCCCGTTCCCAAGCGATTCCTCGCAACCAAAAAGCCTAGCGGTTGCCGGCAGTTGGCGAGCCGGACAATGTCACGGTGAACGACGCCGCGATTGTGGGCTACGGACAGGGCTTCGGCGACTCGGCGCGCCAGGTGCAATGCCTCTTTGAGGTTCAGGCCCCCGTGGCGCAGCCGCTCGGCGAGATCGTGTCCTGGCAGCCACTGCATGGCCAGGAACGGGTGCCCGCCATCGGTGTGGCCGTGCGCGACGTAGCTGACGATGCCGGGATGGGACAGCTCGGCGAGCAGCAGCGCCTCGCGGTGAAAGCGCGCCTTGTCGGCCCCGTCAAACAGCACCTTGACCGCCACCGGCTGCTGGGTCTGCCGATCGACCGCGCGATAGACCGCGCCCATGCCCCCGCTGCCCGCCATCCGCTCGATCTGGAACCGCTCGGACACCACGCTGCCGGGCGAAAGCTCTTGTAGCATGGTGCGATTTTAGGGTCGCCCGCCACCAGCTTCCATACGGTTGTTACCGGATCGCCTGCGCCTGCCCTCGCCCACCGTGACTGTTAGAGCCGCAACACCAGGGGTCGCTTCGCTGTGGGCCCGGCTGCTTGCGCGTTACGAGATCTGGGTGATGAGGAGGGTGATGTCGTCTTTGCGGGGCTTGTCGGCGTAGAACTGGGCGGCCTGCGCCATCAGCGCATCGCGCATCGCCGTTGGGGCGAGATCGCCGGTCTGGCCGATCACCTGACGGAGCCGCTTTTCGCCGAACTCTTCGTTCATTGGGCTCTCGCACTCGATGAGGCCGTCGGTGAAGAACACGATCTTGTCGCCCGAGCGGAGCTGCTGGGTGTTTTCGGTAAAGGTCGACTCGGGCACGTCACCGAGGCGGTTGCCACGCGACATCAGGACGGTGAAGGCCGACTCGCCTTCCTTGAGCGTGCTCGGCTGCCGGTACAGGTAGGGAAAGTTGTGGCCGGCGTTGGCGTAGGTGATGACCTTGGTCTTTTGGTCGATGACGCAGGCGAAGCAGGTCATGACGAACTTGCGGCGGGCGCTCTCGTAGATGGCGTGGTTCATGATCTCGAGGATGCGCGAGGAGGTGATGCGCTCGCCTTCGAGTGCGCGGCCCACATCGCACGCCGCCTTGGCCGCTGCGGTGATCATGGCCGCTGGTACACCGTGGCCGGTGACATCGCCGATGATGAGCAGCACGCGGTCGCCCGGCAGGTCGTAGACCGCCCACCAGTCGCCTCCGCACTGCGTCGCTGGCTGAAAGTGGCCGACCACCTGGACCGGCCCGCGCGTGATGAGCTCCGAGGACGGCACCAGCGTCTCTTGAATCGTGCGCGCCAGCTCCAGCTCTTTCTCGAGCACTGCCTTGGCCGCCGTCTCTTCGAGCAGGACCTGCAGCCGATCGGCCATGAAGTTGAAGTTCTCGGCGAGCATGCCGATCTCGTCGGGCGACTGAATCTCGACCCGGGTGGTCAGGTCACCGCGCGCAATCTGGTCGGCCCGCTGCGCCAGCTGCTGAATGGGCCGGGTGATGCGCAAGCTCTGAAACACCGAGATGCCTGCCGCAATCGCCAAGAACACCAGCCCCAGGACTGCGACCTGCACCACGAACGCCTGCCCCTGCGCCAGCTTGTACTCCTCAATCGAGCGGAGCTGGTTCTTCAGCGACGCCATCGAGTAGATGACCACCAGGGTGCCGAACTTCTTGCCCTGATCCGTCACGACCGGACGAGCGAACACCCGCCGGGTGTCTTTCTGACCGCCCTCATCGACCTCGATGGTCTTTTCGAGCGGCTTGGTCAGCTTTTCCAGCTCCGGGCCCATGACCGGATCGACCTCGGTGATCTTCTTCTCGGCGTCGTTCCAGCGCTCGTCGCTGTGGGCGGCCACGTAGCCGGTGTCGCTGATCACGTACAGCGCCTTGACATCGGGATCGGTCTTGGCCGCTTTGGGGACGAACGTCTTGAGGCTGCTGTAGTCGGACTGCATCAGCGCGGCGCGCGCACTCTCGGACATCGCCGCTGTCAGCGTCTGAGCCCGGGCTCCCAGTGCCGAGTCATACGCCTCGGACAGCTTCTGGGCCGCCTCATCGAAAGCGCGCCGTCCGTAATAAGTACTCGCTGTCCCGAGGAGGCCCGTAATCAGAATGATCAGCACCAGGCTGGTGGAGATCATCTTTACGCTAATCGACACACCGCGCTGGCTCGACATTAACCCCGAGTCTACGCACCCTTGCCCCGCCGGTCAATCCTCGCTACGATCGCGCGTATGCACCCAGCTCTGGAGCGGTTTATCCAGCAGTTTAAGGCCACCTCGGACGTGGTGATCGACAGCTGGTTTATCTGCGACAACGACCGCAACATCGTCGACTACAACCGGGCGTTCTTCTCGCTGTTCCCTCGGCCCGAGGCGCGGCAGCTGAAAGTCAAGAAGTGTCACGAGGTGATGCGGCTGACGATCTGCCAAGAGCGCTGCATTGCCCAGCAGTGCTGGCGCGAGGGCCGGCAGGTGCGGCTCGACGAGATCGATGGCAAGCCGATCGGCCAGCCTGACGATGCTCCGACGCGGCGGTATGTGCTGTCAGCGATCCCGATCCTCGACGAGAACAACAAGCAGGTCGGGGCGCTGGAAATTCAGCGGGATGTCACCGACGAAGCGCTGGTGCAGGACAAGTACAAGAAGATGCTCGAGAACGAGGCCCGTGAGCGCGAGCGACTGGCGACGCAGATTCGCACCCGCAGCCGCGAGCTGTACGAGGCCAACCAGCTGCTGCTCAAAGCGCAGGGCGAGCTGGTGCAGCAAAAGAAGGGCCTGGCGTTCTAGCAGGTGTCGCAGCGGGGGGCGCCGATTGTGGTCGTCGCAGGGCTCGGACTCGGCGACGAGGGGAAGGGCAGCTTCGTCGATGCCTGGGTGCGTCGGCAGTCTCGTCCTGGGTGGGTGGTGCGCTACAACGGCGGACCGCAGGCCGCGCATCATGTCGTGCTGGCGGACGGGCGCAGTCACTGCTTTGCGCAGCTCGGCGCGGGGATGCTGCAGCCGGGGACAAAGACGCTGCTGTCGCCGTATATGCTCGTCGAGCCGCTGGCGCTGCTGCGGGAAGCTCGGCAGCTGACCCGGCTTGGGGTGGTCGAGCCGCTTTCGCGGACGACTCTCTCGACGCGCAGTGTGGTGGTGACGCCGTTTCACAAGCTGCTGGGACGGCTGCGCGAGCTGTCACGCGGGACGGATCGACATGGCAGCTGCGGGCTCGGCGTCGGGCAGGCCTTTCTCGACAGTCAGAATCCGAGCTTGCCGTCGCTGCGAGTGGAAGACTTGCTCGACCGAGAGCGCCTGTTGCAGCGCTTGCGCTTCGTGCAGCTCATCAAGGTCGATCAGGCGGAGCAGCTTCTGGACCAGTGGCCGACCGGAAGCCTCGATGCCGAGCCGAGAGCGCTGTTGGAGGAGCTGCAGCGACGCGACTGGATCGGGCAGCTGTGCGAGGGCTACCGCGAGCTCTTGCAGTCGGGAATCACCGTCGATGATGGCTCGCAGCTGGCCGCCGCACTGGCCGATGAAGAGCAGCCGCTCGTCTTCGAGGGTGCCCAAGGCGTGCTGCTCGATGCGGTCCACGGCTTTTTTCCGTTTGTGACGCCCAGTCGAACCAGCTTTGGCAATGCGCAGACGCTGCTTTCCGGCAGGGCAGCGACCCGAGTCGGGATCTTGCGAGCCTATGCGACGCGCCATGGGCCGGGCCCGCTGGTCAGTGAAGAGCCGGTGCTAACGACACGACTCGATGAGCCGCACAATGTCGCCAATCCGTGGCAAGGGCCGATGCGGGTCGGCTGGTTTGATGCGGTGGCGGCTCGGTATGCGCTGGCGGTCGTGGGTGGCGTCGACTCGCTGGCGCTGACTTGTCTCGATCGCCTGGCGGGACTCGGTCGGCTGCGCCTGTGTGAGATGTATCAGTTTGTGGGTCCAGGTACGCCCGACTTGGAGGAGTTCTTTGTCCGCAACGACGCGGGGCTGCTGACCGAAATTCGGGTGGTGGTCGAGCCGAGTCTCGATCGTCAGCGACGACTGACCGCGCTGCTCGGGCAGTGTCGACCGGTCTACCGCGAGCTGGCACCGATTCCGCAGCGTGCGCGACGCGACGGCACGTTGACGGTCGAAGCAGAGGCGTATGTGGAAGTACTGATGACGGCGCTGCGACTTGCGCCCGAGCAGCTCGGCTGTGTGTCGATCGGTGCGACGGCCCAAGACAAGCTGTGGCGATGAGCGCGGGGCTTAGCGCGGTCCGCCGTGTCGCAAGATCCGCTGCGCGGCTTTGAAGCCTCCCAGCATCGCGCCGGCCACGCCGTGTCCAGCTCGCGTCGAGGCTCCACACAGATACAGCCCCTCGACGGGTCCGCGATAGCCTGGCCGCTTGTCAAGAAACTGCTCCGGCGTCGCTGCCAGCCCGTAGCCCGAGCCATCCGACGCCCGGGTAAAGCGACTGTGGCTGAGCGGTGTCGCCGACTCGCGATAACAGATGCGCGCCGCCGTCCCCGGAAACAGCCGATCGAGCCGACCGACGAGGTTGTCTTCGACCGCTTGCTTGATCTGGTGATAGCGCTCGTTGCGACGGTAGCCCCAGGACAGGACCTCGTCGTCGCGGATGCCCCAGCGGGACGCGGCGCCGGGCACAATCGTCATCACCTCGACGTTGCTACAGCCGGCGGGCGCGTGGTGGAGCGCGTGCTCGGGGTCTTTCAAGCTGGCGCTGGTGATGTAGCAGGCCGCGATCTTGGGCGGCTGCGTCGGGTCGTCGCGGTACATCTCGTCGATGTCGAAGCCGTCGTACTGCCAGTAGTTGGTGGCGCGCATGCCGTCGTCGCGGACATCGCCCTTGATGCCCAGGAAGGTCATGTAAAGCGCCGCCGCCATCTTCGACTCACGCGCTCGGGTCAGCCACTCGCTCGGCAGGTGTTCCGGCCCCACGAGGTCAATCAGCGTGCGCTTGTAGTCGGCATTCGACAGCACCACATCGGCGTACACCTGGCGGACCGGCTCTTCGTCGCGCGCGGCAATCTGCACCCCGACCGCTCGCCCGTCTTCGATCAGGATCTTTTCGATGGTGTGGCGCAGGCAGATGCGGCCACCGAGCGACTCGATGCGCGCCGCCAAGCGGTCAGCGATGATCTGACCGCCGCCTTTGGGATAAAACGCGCCGCGAAAGTAGTGCGCCGCCAGCCCCAGGTGCAGAAGCGCGCTGACCTGACTGGGAGGCAGCCCGTAGTCGCCGTTTTGACCCAGCAGCACCGCTCGCAGCTTGGGATCGCTGACCCCGAGGCTCTCGAACATCTGCGTCGCCGTCGCCCGCCGATACGGAGCCAGCCGCAGCCCATCGAGTGCCAGCGGCAGCAGCTTGGTGAGCGGCGGCTTGTCGTGAAGCTCCACCGCCCGCATCGCCTTCATCACCGCCGCGAGCAGCTTCACATAGCGCTCAATCGGCTGGCGCTGCGCCGGAAACAGGTCGAGCAGCCGCTTTTTGTATAGCTCCAGGCTGGCCGGAATCCGAAACGTCAGCCCCGGAAACAGCAGCGTGTCGAACCCGTCTTGATCCAGCGGCTGATAGTCAACCCGCACCGACAGCTCATCGAGGATGCGCGGAATCGTCCCCTGGCGGTCGCAGTCGCCGATGTAGTGCAGCCCGACATCGAAGTGGTAGCGCGCCTGCTTGGGTCCGCGCCGAAACTGCGTCGCACAGCCGCCGGCCACATAGTGCGACTCGAAGACCATGACGCGCTTGCCGGCCTGGGCGAGCAGCGCCGCCGCCACGAGCCCACCGGGTCCACTGCCGATGATCGCCACGTCCACTTTGGCAGGAAGCTGGGTATGCACCCGTCGCCACGAAGGCGTCGGCACCGAAGGTCGCTGCGGCTCGGTTTCGCTCATAAGATCTCCGTCTGAAAGTTAGCCAAGGGGAGCGAGCAGCTCGCGGTACTTGGGCAGCGGCCACAGCCGGGCATCGCACTGATCTTCGAGGCTATCGAGCACCTCGCGCAGCGCCTGGCAGGCCGGCAGCACCTCGGTGGCAAAAGCGAGAGTGCGACCATGTAGGTCCTCGACGGCATCGGCCCGCGTGATCGCACTGCGCAGCGCCGCCACCCGTCCATACCCCAAATCGACCTGCCCCGAGAGCGTCGTCAGCGACTCTTGCAGCGTCGGCATCTGCGTCGCCGGCCCCACCGCCTGAAGCCGCGACAGACACTTGGCCTTGTTGCCAAGATCCTCGAGCAGCACCGGCAGGATCTGCGTCTCGGCCAGCTCGCGTAGCACCTGCGCTTCGATGAGCAGGCTCTTGGCGTACTGCTCGTGACGAACATGGATGCGCGCCTCTTGCTCCAGCGTCGACATCACGCCGGCTCGGGCAAACAGCTCCTGCGTCTTGGGCTGTTCCCACGCCGCCAGTGCCTCGACGGTGTTCTTGGCGTGCGGCAGGCCACGACGCTCTGCCTCCTCACGCCACTGCGCCGAGTAGCCGTTGCCATCGAAGCGGACCGGCTTCGTCAGCGTCACCACCTCGCGGATGACCTCCATCAGCGCTTGCCGACGGTCGACCTGCTTGGTTTCCAGCTCGCGCACCCGCTGGTTCATCCACGCAAGCGAGTCGCCGACGAGGGTCTGAATCACCTTGAGCGGCACAGCAATCGCCTGGCCCGAACCGACGGCACGAAACTCGAACTTGTTGCCGGTAAAGGCCATCGGACTGGTGCGGTTGCGATCGGTGTAGTCCTTGGCCAGCACCGGTAGCGCCGGAATCCCCAGGTCGAGCTGCAGCCGCTCCGACGAGGCCAGCACCGCGCCACTCTCTAGCTGATCGAGAATTCGGTTGAGCTGCTCACCGAGGAACACCGACATAATCGCCGGCGGCGCTTCATTGGCGCCCAGTCGATGGTCGTTGCTCGCCGACGCCACCGAGGCCCGCAGCACCGCGCCGTGACGAAACACCCCGAGCAGCACCGACGACAGGAAGTACAGAAACTGTAGGTTTTCCTCCGGCGAGTGACCGGGATCAAACAGGTTCTGACCGTCGTCCGCGCCGAGGCTGAAGTTGACGTGCTTGCCCGAGCCGTTGACGCCCGCAAACGGCTTCTCACCGAGCAGAACCGCCAGCTCGTGCCGCTCGCCGACCTTTTTCATCACCTCCATCAGCAGCTGGTTGTGATCGGCAGCGACGTTGGCCGGCTCGTAAATCGGCGCCAGCTCGAACTGGTTGGGCGCGACCTCGTTGTGCCGGGTCTTGGCGGGAATCCCGAGTCGGAACAGCTCCAGCTCGAGATCCTGCATAAAGCGCAGCACCCGCTCTTTGATCGCGCCAAAGTAGTGGTCTTCCAGCTCCTGACCCTTCGGTGGCCGCGCCCCTTGCAGCGTGCGGTTGCAGAACATCAGGTCGGGCCGCGCCTTATACAGCTCCAGGTCGACGAGGAAGTACTCCTGCTCGGCCCCGCACTGCGCCGTCACCACCGCCCCAGCATGACCAAACAGCGCCAGCGTCTGACTGGCCTGCTGCCCGACGAAGTCCATCGCTCGCAAAAGCGGCACTTTGTGATCCAGCGCTTCGCCGTGATAGCCGATAAACGCCGTCGGAATGCACAGCGTCTTGCCAAGCGGACCATTCATCAGAAACGCCGGACTGACCGGGTCCCAGGCCGTGTAGCCGCGCGCCTCGAAGGTGGTACGCAGTCCGCCCGACGGGAAGCTTGACGCATCCGGCTCGCCCTGGATCAGCTGCGCGCCTGAAAACGACTCGATGAGCCCGCCGTGATCGTCCCAAGTGATGAATGCATCGTGCTTTTCAGCCGTCGCGCCGGTCATCGGCTGGAACCAGTGGGTAAAGTGGGTCGCGCCGCGCTCAATCGCCCAGTCTTTCATGGCTTGAGCGACGACGTGAGCGACCTCGGCAGACAGGCGCTCGCCTTTGCGGATGCACTTGCGAAGCGCGCGAAACACTTCCTTCGGGAGCCGCTCTTGCATGGTGCGCCAGCCGAACGTGTCGCAGCCGAAGTACGAGGAAACCTTGATCTGATCGAGTCTGGAAATGCTCTCTGAGCGGTTGATGCTTGACATGGGCGGCGACCTTACCACGGCTTTTGGCTTCCTGGCAGCGACCGGCTCATGTTTGGGCTGGTGTTACCGATTTCTTTTGTAAAAATAGTGATCTATGAAACCAATTTCTGATCAAAAGCTCGGTTCCCAGCCACAACAGCCCTCACGTCGATCCTTTCTTCATGCGGTGGTCGCCACCACGGCCGGGGCCTGGCTTCTGCCGGCCTGCTCTGATCCGGAACGAACGCTCGAGATTGTCGACGGCAAGCAGTACTTTCCGCAGTCGGTGGCATCCGGCGATCCCCGTCCCGACAGCATCGTGCTATGGACCCGAGTCGTCGATCCGGCTGCCCCCGGCGAGCCCTGCCAGGTCCGCCTGCAGGTCGCCAGCGATGCCGACTTTGCCGCCGTGATCTACAGCAGCATGACCCTGACCGTCAGCGCCGACAGCGACCACACCCTGCGCATCAAGGTCATCGGTCTTTCGCCGCGCACCACCTACTACTATCGCTTCCTGCTCGTTCGGCCTGACAACGTCTATTCGTCGGTGAAGGGCCGAACCCGCACAGCCCCTGGCGTCGACGACGACAAGCCGGTCAAGTTTGCGTTCTGGTCCTGCCAAGACTTCGACGGTCGCTACTACAACACCTGGCAGCGGCTCAACCAGCTCGACGAGGATCTCGACTTTGTGCTCGGCCTCGGCGACTACGTGTACGAAAAAGTTGCGGCGACCCCAGCGACTGGACCACGTGGCGTCCGCTTTGCCGATCCGGCTGGCGCCATCACCGTCGGCAGTCGCCTGGCCGCAGCGACCGTCGGACAGTATCGCGACCTCTACAAGCGCTATCGCTCCGACGTGGTGCTGCAGAAGGTCCACGAGCGCTATCCGATGATCGTCATCTGGGACGACCACGAGTTCGCCAACGACTGCTTCGGCCCGAACAGCACCGACAGCGACGGCAAGAGCCAAGAGCTAAACCCGCCTCGTCGCCGCGCCGCCGAGCGAGCATTCTTCGAGTACATGCCGATCGATGACGCCTCGTCGCCGTCCGGCAGCCTCAAGGTGATCGAGAGCGAGCTGTACCCCAAGACGCGCCTGTTCCGCGACTTCCGCTTCGGCAAGCACCTGCACCTTGTGCTCACCGACTACCGCAGCTTCCGGCCCGATCACCTGATCCCCGAGGAGGCCTATCCCGGCAGCCTCGCGCTCGATCAGCTGGCGCTGCAGTCCCTGGGGGCCTATCCGGCGTTTGCCGCGAACGACAACTTTGCGGTGATCGACATTGATGCGCCGCTGTATGCCCGGCAAAAGCAGGTGCTGCTGCTGGCCGCCGTCGCTGGCTGTGTGTCCGCCGGTCTGCCACAGGCCGACGCCGAGCAGAAAGCGGCCAGCTGGGTGACCGGCAACCTGGCGCTCCTGTACGTCAACGCGGTGCTCAAGGCGACCATGCAGACCGCGCTGCTGGTTCCGCCAGCCCGCGATATGGAGCGAGGTGTGTCCTGGGCGCACATGGGCAAGCAGCAGCTGTTTTCGTCGATGGGCGCGCGCTATCTGGTCGTCAAGCCGCTGTTCGAGCTGTACGCACTATATAAGTGGCAGACGAGCAACCACGACAGCGAAAATGTCTTCGGCATCGCCCAGCAAGAGTGGCTGGAAAAGACCCTCACCGAGTCGAAGGCAACCTTCCGCGTCCTCGGCAGCTCGGTCATGCCCACCGAAGGCATCTTTGACCTGACCAGCACCACCGGCATCCCCGCCAACTTCCAGAACGTGTTCCTCTACGGCGTCGACGGCTGGGACGGCTTCCCCAACAAGCGCCGCGAGCTCATCGAGTTTCTGAAGTCAAACGCCATCCCAGCCACGCTGTTTGTCTCCGGCGACATCCACGGCGGCTTCGTCTCGCTGCTGGGCGGTGACACCTCCGTGTCACTCACCACGCCGGCCATCAGCTCGGGCACGCTTCAAGAGTCGGTGCAGGCCGCCGCCATCGGACTTGGCTTTGCCATCGACACGCCGGGCTACAACAAGGTCGTCGCCAACCTCGATCAGACGCTGCGCGACAGCAACCCCGCGATCCAGTTCACCGCCCCCGACCAGCACGGCTTCGTGATCGTCGAGATCGGGCCAGCCGAGGCGCAAGCAACGTTTCACCTCATCAGCCAGAGCGAGGTCAAGACCGACTCTACCGGCCTTGACACCGCCGCCCTGGCGATGAAGTTCACCACCCGCAAGTTCAAGATCGTCGGCGGCACCGTCACTGCCCTGTAAACCGCCGCGACTGCGCCTACTCTTCTTCCTCTTCGACGTGCTTTTTGGCCGCGATCACCTTGTCGGCCAGCTGCTGCGGCATCTCTGCATAGTGCGAGGTCGCCAGGCTGAAGCTGCCCCGTCCACCCGTCGCTGAGCGCAAAAACGCCGAGTAATCGAGCGTCTCACTCATCGGAATCTGCGCCATCACGACCTGGCTCTTGCCCTTGGCTTCCATGCCGCCGATGTGCGCCCGTCGGTTGTTGAGATCGCCGATGATCGCGCCCATGTACTCCTCGGGAATGGCGACCTCGATCTTCATGTACGGCTCGAGCAGCACCGGCTGCGCCTGCTTGAACGCGGTCAGGAAGCCCTTGCTGCCCGCCATCTCAAAGCTGCGCGAGTCACTATCGACATCGTGATACTTGCCGTCGAACAGCCGCACTTTGACATCGGCGATCGGGTAGCCGGCGAGCCCACCACGCACCATGCGCTCTTTGATGCCCTTTTCCACCGACGGAATGAACTGCCGGGGAATCGAGCCACCGACGATCGCGTCCTCGAACTGTAGGCCACTGCCACGCGGCGCCGGCTCTAGATCGAGGTAACAGACGCCGTACTGACCTTTGCCGCCGGTCTGTTTCTTGTGCTTGCCTTCGACGTTCTTGGCCCGGCCACGAATCGTCTCCAGGTACGGCACGCGCGGTGGCGCCAGATCCACTTCCACTCCGACGCGGCGCAGCTTGTCGAGCGTCGCCTCAATGTGCACCGGGCCACAGCCGCCAATCAGCGTCTCTTTGGTCGCCGGATCGTACTCAACCGACAGCGCCAGATCTTCTTCGTGAATGTCGTGCAGCTTCTGCGCCAGCTTCGCTTCGTCGGTCTTGCCCTTGATGTGCAGCGAGTAGCGCACCACCGGGGCCGGAATCGCCGGCGGCGCAAACTTCACCAGCTCTTTTTCATCCGAGAACGTGTCCCCGATGCGGGTCTGCTTGAGCTTGGCCAGCCCGACGATGTCACCGGCATGCGCCTCGGGAACGCTGGTCCTTTTGCCGGGCGTAAACACGTACAGCTGACCGACGCGCTCGCCCTTTTCATGGGTTGCGTTCCAGATCGGCGCATCGGCGGAGATCTTGCCGGAGACAATCCGCACCAGCGCCAGCTTACCGACTTCCGATGGAATCACCTTGAATACATAGGCCGACATCGGCTCACTGCTCTTTGGAGAGCGCCGCACCTCGGCCCCCGCCTTGCCAGTGCCGGTACGCGATCGACCCGCCGACGCGGGTGGCAACAGCGCCGTCAGGCCATCGAGCAGCGCCTGCACGCCCCGATTCTGCGCCGCTGAGCCGCAAAACACCGGAAACAGCTTGCCCGCCGCCACCGCGCGCTGTAGCCCGATCTGCAGCTCTTCATCGGTGAGCGTCCCGGCATCGAAGTACACCGACATCAGCTCATCATCCGAGCCGGCGACTTCCTCGATCAGCTTGTCGCGCGCTTCTTTGACCGCCGCCGCCATCGCAGCCGGCACCTCGCCGACCGTAACGTCGCGACCATCTTCCGAAAAGCGGTAGGACTGCTGGCCAATCAAATCGACCACGCCCTCGAAGCTGCTCTCGGCGCCAATCGGCAGCTGCACCGCCACCGCCGCCGGGGACAGCACCCGTCGAGCTTGCTCGAGCACACCGTCGAAGTCGGCCCGCTCGCGATCCATCTTGTTGACGAACAGCACGCGCGGCATGTGCAGTCCATCGGCCTCTTCCCAGGTCTTCTCGGTGTAGACCTGCACGCCATCCGACGCTGAGACGACACACAGCGCACAGTCCGCCGCGCCGATCGCGACCATTGTGTCGACGATGAAGTCGCCCTGCCCCGAGGTGTCGATCAGGTTGAGCTTGCCCTTTTGCCACTCCACCGCATAGACGTGTGGATTGATCGTGCCCCGGCGCTTTTTCTCTTCGGGCTCCGAGTCCAGGTTCGAGGTTTCATCATCGACTCGCCCCAGCCGGGTGACCAGCTTGGCGTCGAACAAGATGGCCTCTCCCAGCGAAGTCTTTCCCGAACCACCATGCCCAATGACGACGACATCCCGAATCTCTGCTTCGCTGTAGTTGCGCATCCCAGAAACCTCCTAACCAAGTCTGTCCTGTCGGTGGGCAAGCTCGCGCGGTCCCGTCGCAGCCGACAAAAAGAACCTTGCACGAAAGGTCGGACAGTATGAGCGCCGACACACCTTGCCTTAGGGGCGGGCATTTTACCTTCCCAAGCGAGGAGCGATAGCGTTTTTTTGGCGCAGGTAGCTTTCCATGTTGCGCACCGCTTGCCGAGGCTTGCCGCTCGCCATCTGCGTCCGCGACAGGTAATAGAACGCGCCGGGGTGCTTTTGCAGGTAGGCTTCGTCGTCGGACAGCTCGGCCAGGTGATCAAGCGCTTCGGGCGCCAGGTCGGCCTTGTAGAGCAAGTAGCCGAGCAGCAGCCGCACACTCGGGCCCATTTGATCGATCCAGCGCATCGGCCACTCGCGCAGCTCACGCAGGGCATACACGTACTCGCGCTTCGCCAGGTTGCGCACCGCGTCTTGCCACTGCCGCAGGATCTGCGCTTGCTCCGCTGCGGACAGCCCGACCGGGAGCGTTGGTGTGCCCAGTCCATCGGCAAAGTGCTCGCTCTGGCCATCCCAGTCGAGAGACAGCGGCTCCTCCTGCGCACTGGCCGTCTGCGGCCCAAACATCGCCAGCAGCCGCCCCAGCTCCTCTGCCTCCGGGCCGCCACCTGTCCCCAGCGAGCGCCGCAGCAGCCGCGCCGCCGCCTTGCGCTTGCCCCGCATCAGCAGCGCCCGCCCGATTCGCGCATAGACCTCAGCCCGCTGCTCGCCAGTCACTTGGCCGGTTTGTCCCGCTGGCGGCACCTCGAACGGCAGCCCATGACCGACGAGGTAGCGCTCGAAACGACCATAGATCCAGTCATCACTGTGGACACGCGGCACCGACGACTCGTGACGCATGTAGCCGAGCAGATCACGCGGCGCCGCAAACTCGATCCGTGCATTGTCGTCGGTGTTGATCTGCCCCCCCACGGTAAAAGCCCACAGCTCGTCGGGAGTCAGCAAAAGGTCCGCCAGCACTTCTTCGGCGCGATCGATCCCGGCCCGTGACAGCTCGGCCCGCAGTGCCGGAATCCGAAAGTTTTTGCGCAGGCGCTGCAGATCGAGCGGCAGCGGTCGCTTGGTTGCCACCAAGATCATGTCGCTGGAGCCATACTCCGACGTGAACACGTAGGTGTGGGGAAACACGCTCGCAAAGCTGCGCAGCAGGGTCTTGATGTTCACCGGCGACAGCTCGTACAGCTGCGCCCACTGACAGAACACGCCGTCGTCGGCCAGGCGGCTTTTGGCAAGCTGCCAGTAGTCGATCGTAAACAGGTTCGAGACGCCGGTAATCCACGGATTCGACGGCTCGCTGACAATCACGTCGTAGCGATCGTCCACCGAGCTGGCCTGCGTCATGAAGTTGCGACCGTCGCCGATGATGACTCGGACGCGCGGATCTTTGCTCGGCAGGTGGCTGACCTCGGCAAAAAAACGATCGCCGGCCTCGACCACCGCCGGCTCCAGCTCGATCACGTCGGCATGCGCAATCGGAAACTGCGTCACCGCGCCAATCGTCACCCCCGAGCCATAGCCGACCACCGCGACCCGAGGCGGCTTTTCGAGCGCCGTCGGATGCCACAAGAGCGGCATCAGCCCGACCATGATCTGCGTGCCCATGTCGTCGGAGTTCGAGGCATCGACCTTGCCGTTGTTCTTCAGCGCGATCGTCTTGCCCCAGCGCTCGACCGACACCGTCGTCGCGATTCCATCTTTGTAATAAAGCAGGTCGGGCAGCACTCGGTTGTGGAGCCGCACCACCGACCGCGCCACCGAGACACGAAACAGCCCCGCCGCAAAGTGGGTCAGGTTCCAGCGCGGCGACAGCCAGGCAAACAGCACCGCCGTCACCAGCACCAGCCCCGCCAGGACGATCGGCACGACTCGCTTGGGTGCATTTTCAGCTGTCGGAGGCTCGGGAACCGGCGGCTCACCGTCGCTGATCGAGTCTTTGGCTCGCGACTCGGCAAAGAAGAGCAGCAGCGCCGCCACACCCGCCGTCAGCAGGGCACAACCAAGCAGCCCGCGCTGCAAGCCCAGCCCCGGCAGCACCAAAAACCCAGCCGCAAACGAACCGACGATCGCCCCGAGCGTGTTCATCGCATAGGCAATCCCGACATCATGCCCGGCCCCGTCGACGCTCCCGGTGTAGATGCGCATCGTCAGCGGCATCACTCCGCCCATCGCCAGCGTCGCCGGCAAGATCGCCAGCGCCGACAGCCCAAACTGAGTCGAGAGCAGCTCGTCGACACCCAGCTGCCCCGAGCGCAGGATCGACAGAAAGATCCCCGGCAAGCGATCGAACATCAGATACGAATAGCCGACCGCCAGCAGCGTCAGCGCGTGCAGCGACCCGAGCCATAGCACTGGCCGCGCAATCTTGGGCAGCAGCCTCGTCACCACCGCCGCGCCCGCCGCCAGCCCGATCAGAAACGCGAGCAGGATCAGCGTAAACGAGTACACCGACGAGCCAATGATGATCGCCAGCGCCCGCGTCCACAGCACTTGGTACATCATCGCCGTCGCCCCCGAGATCGCATACGACAGCACCGCCAGTCGCCGCAGTCGAAGGGGACTTGGCAGCTCCGAGGCCGCTTGCGCTTCGTCCTCGTTATTTTTGTCGTCCCCGTCGCTATCGCTGCCGATCGGCTCACTCGCCAGGTCCGCTGCCCTTTGGCGCCGTCGCCACAACAGCCCACCGACGAGGATCAGCGCCGCCAAGGTCAGGTTGGTACCGGCTCCGAGCAGGTTGGTCCGCGTCACCCCAAGTCGCGGCAGCAAGATGAAGCCCGACAGGAACGTGCCGACCACTGCTCCGGTCGTGTTCATCGCAAACAGCGTCCCAATCCGCACCGAGGTCCCGACGAGCCCGGTGGGTTTTTGCGACACGTACTGCGACAGCAGCGGCAGCGTCGCGCCCATCAGCGTCGTCGGGATGATCAGCGCCAGCGTGGTCGCCAAAAAGCGCAAAAACGACAGCAGCACGAAGTGATCACCGACGGTCCGCCACAAAAAGCTGTTCAGCGCTGGATAGCGTGCCAGGACCAGCGGCAGCAGCAGCGCGTAGAGGCCGACACCCGCCTCGACCAGCGCGTAGGCGACCAGCGGCCGCTTAACCTTGGGAGCAAGCTTGCCGCCGATGAGACTGCCCAGCGCGAGCCCACCCATGAACACCGACAGCACCGTCGACATCGCCAGCGTCGTCGAGCCGAACACGAGCTGCAGCTCCCGCGTCCAGAGCACCTCGAAAAGCAGCCCAGAGCCGCCGGACAGCAGGAAGCAGAGAAACACCAGGATATCCATGCCGGCGCAGCGTACCGTCCTCTTGTGGCGCTGCGAAGGACGATGTCGCGCCTTGTCCACAGGAACCGCTCACCCGCTGGTCTTTGACCACCTCGCCGCCTTTCATGACAAACGGGATGTCTTCCAGGACGCGCACGTTGGCGAGCGGGTTGGTCGGCACCGCCACCAAATCGGCATAAAAGCCCGGCTTGAGCTGCCCGACCCGATCCGCCCAGCGCAGCAGCTTGGCCGCGTGCAGCGTTGCGGCTTGAATCGATCCGAGCGGTGACATCCCCAGCTCGACCAGCGCACCGAACTCGCGGCCATTCATGCCGTGCGGATACACCGAGGAGTCGGTACCAAACGCAATCTTTACGCCCGCTCTTAGCGCTTTTGAGAGGTTTTGCTTGGCCTTCGGAGCCATTTCGCGCGCTTTCTCGGCTGTTTCTTGTGAAACCTCGGGCGGGCGCGCGTTTTCGGGAAAATGCGACCACAGGAACACGGTCGGAACGAGATAGGTACCGCGCGACTTCATCAGCTGAATGCACTCGTCATCCAGCTCGGTGCCATGCTCGATCGAGTCCACGCCCGCGCGCACCGCCTGCTTGATGCCGACTGTCCCGTGCGCATGCGCCGCCACCGGACGGTCCAGCCGCTTCGCCTCGGCCACCAAGGCGAGCAGCTCCTCGTCGCTATATTGGCCGACGTTGGGATTGGTGCCGACCGACAAGAACCCACCTGTGACCGCGACCTTGACCACATCTGCGCCGTACTTGACGACCTCGCGGACCTTGCGAATCACACCCTCGCGCCCGTCGGCAATGCCCTCTTCGCTGTAGCGAAACGCATACGGCAAAAGGTTCGAGTCCATGTGCCCGCCGGTCGATCCGATCGCCGGCCCCGACACCTGCATCCTCGGCCCAACGACATCACCAGCGCGGATCGCTTCACGCAGCGCCACGTCGGCATAGCCGCGCGCTCCCAGGTTGCGCACGGTCGTAAACCCCGCCAGCAGCGTCGCCCGCGCATGTCGTGCCCCCAGCAGCGCCTCACGCGGAGTGGACACCCCCAGCCAGGCAAAGCTTGCGACATCCACCCGGTAGGTCAGGTGCGTATGCGCATCGATCAGGCCCGGCAGCACCGTATACGCCCCAAGGTCGATCAGCTGCGCCCCCGACGGAGCATGCGCCAAGATCTGCGCCTCCGGGCCGACCTCCTTGATGCGCTCGTTTTCGATCAGCAGCGCTTGCTTGGCGTGCAGTATCCCCGTCTGCACGTCGAGCAGCTGGCCCGCTTTCACCAACACCGGCCCATGGATACCTGCCGTCGCCGTCCCCGAGCCCAGCAGACAGAGTAGCCCCCAAGTACATCCCACAACGCGTGCTGCCCCCATTGAAATCGTCTCCTCCGCCGAATGGTCCGGGCTATTTTCCCGCTTGTCGGCGATTCCTTCGACCGTTTTCTGTATCTATGGCTACATCTGATAACAGGCGACCAGATTGTTGCCTGCCTACAGCGCATCCTCTTTGCGAGGATTTGTCCGTCGCTGTTAAGCTTGGGTCGATGGGAGGCACGGATGTCCGATCAGTATGATGTGCGGCCTTGGTATGCGCTGCTGCCCTTGCCCAGCCTCATCTTGGCAGCGCCGTTTGCCTTCATCACGTTCTGCGGAAGCCAGTGGCAGCCCGAGCTGAGCACGTTCAAGACCTTGGCTCAGTACAAGCAGCCGCCCGAGCTTCGTGTCCAGCCGTTCCGAGAGCGCGTGCGGCTCACGGCGACCAGCTGGCTGTCGTGGCCGCCCCATGAGTTTGCCCACTGCGATCTGCAGCCGACCAGGCACCCTCGGCTGGCGATCTGCTTCGGAAGCAACCCTCGTGAGGTGACGCTGGCCCGCGCCGATGTCGACCAGCTCGTCCTCACCGGGCTGCTGGGCCAAAGCAGCCCGCGCGGTCGCTGGCTGACCGATGGCCATCGCTATCTGTGGGGCGAAACGCTCATCGAAACCAAGCCGCAGCTTCGGATTGCGCCACTGCCTGCGCCCTTCCACGACCTCGAACTCCCCTCCGCCGAGCAGCCTCGCTTGCTCTCGCTGTCGACCGACCAAGAGTATGCACTGTGGGAGGATCGTCGCGCTCGCCCTGACGGCACGATGCAGCTGGTGGTGATCCGTCTCGACGACGGGCGACAAGAATCAGCGCTTTCGATCGAGAACCCGAGCACGATCGCCAAGCTCCGCGATCCCAAGACGGCGCCGCAGCTCATCCAGACCATTGTGTGGTGGACCGATCAAAGCCGCCGCCAGCGAGTGCTGCTCCACGCCGAGGAGCTCGCGGACCCAGAAATGGACGAGCCGGACGAAACAGCCAAGCCGGACCCGTAGGAGTAAGCTCGCGGACCCACCAACGGTCGAGCCCGACCCGCAGAAGTAAAAAAAGGGACCGACGTGACGGTAAGGATTGGGAAGGAAGGGCGACGGCCGAGCGACCGTCTCGGGGAGCGCCGCTGGCAGCTTGACGTGATGCAAAAAGAGCGAGGTGTGAGGAAGGCTTACTTCGCCGGGGCTTCGGCTTCGGGCCGATCCACCAGCTCAACGATCGACACCGGAGCGGCATCGCCGTGACGGAAGCCCTTCTTGATGATGCGAAGGTAGCCACCGTGCCGGCTTGCATAGCGCGGGCCCAGCTCGTCGAAGAGCTTGTGTAGCGCGGTGCGGTTCTTAACGATCCGCTGCGCCATCCGCATCGCGTGAACGATACGGGTCCTCTCTTCGTCGGTGCGCTTCTCTTGATCTTTGCTCAGCAAGGAGCCTACCGAGACTGCCCAGGCAATCGCCGGCTCTGCGAAGCGCCGTAGCTCCTTGGCCTTGGTGTCGGTGGTCTGGATTCGCTCGGCCTGGATGAGCGACGAAACCATATTCGACCACAACGCCTTCCGGTGATCGGCCTTGCGGCCAAACGTTCTGCCAGATTTTTGGTGACGCATTGTCTTTGTCTCTGCGCGTTCGTTAGAGCTTGTTGCGGCTCGACGGCGGTTCCCAGCCCTCGAGCTTCATTCCCAGCGATAGATTCATCTCGGCCAGGATTTCTTTGATCTCTTTGAGAGACTTCCGACCAAAGTTCTTGGTCTTCAGCATCTCTGCCTCACTCCGCTGCACCAGCTCGCCGATGTAGCGAATGTTGGCGTTCTGCAGACAGTTCGCGGAGCGCACCGACAGCTCCAGCTCCTCGACTGACTTGTCGAGGTTCTCATTGAGCTTGCTCTGCTCCTCCGATACCGGCTCGTCGAGCGGCTCGTAGGTTTCCTCGAAGTTGATGAAGATCGTCAGCTGGTCCTTGAGGATCTTGGCGGCATAGCCCACCGCGTCCTCTGGCTTCACTGAACCATCCGTCCACACTTCGACAGTGAGCTTGTCATAATCGGTCTGCTGCCCAACACGAGCGTTGGTTACGACGTAGTTCACCTTCTTGATCGGTGAAAACAGCGCGTCGATGGGAATCATTCCGATCGGCATGTTCGGCTGCTTGTTGCGCTCTGCCGAGACATACCCACGGCCCATCTGAACCAGCAGCTCAGCGTGGAGCTTGCCACCTCGGGATACCGTCGCGATGTGATGCGATGGGTTGAGGATCTCAACACCTTCGCTTCTCACGATATCGCCGGCGGTCACCTCGCCCTCACCGTCTTTGTCGATCCGCAGCGTCCTCGCCTTGGCATCGTGCACTTTGATGAGCACGTCCTTGAGGTTCAGAACGATGTCGGTGACATCTTCGACCACGTCGGGGAGAGTCTGGAACTCATGCAGCGCGCCCTCGATCTTGACGGCACAGATTGCCGCCCCCTGAAGGGACGACAGGAGCACCCGACGAAGGCCATTGCCAAGGGTCGTGCCAAACCCACGCTCCAGAGGCTCGCACGAGAAGCGGCCATAGGTTGGGGTTAACGTCTCGCGATCCACCTCCAGCATCTTGGGGCGGATAAGCTCGCGCCAGTTGCGAGCATAGGTCGGCACACTTGCCTGCGCGGTAGCCATCTTGCTTGTCTCCAAGAAGAGCGATTACTTCGAGTAAAGCTCGACGATCAGTTGCTCACGGATCGGCATCGTGAAGTCTTCACGTGCAGGCAGGGACTTGACCTTCCCGCGGAAGTTCTCTTTGTCCACTTCGAGCCACTGTGGCACACCGCGCCGATCGACGGCGGTCAGACTCTCGCCAATGCGCTTGACCTTCTTGCTGCTCTCGCGCACCAGGACTTCGTCGTTGGATTTGACCAAGTACGAAGGAATGTCGACCCGCGAGCCGTTCACTGAGAAGTGACCGTGCCGCACCAGCTGCCGCGCTTCCGCATGATCACTCGCGAAGCCGAGCCGGTAGACGACATTATCCAGCCGCCGCTCTAGCAGCATCAGAAGGTTCTCTCCGGTTACGCCTTTCATGCGATTCGCACGGAAGTAATAGCCGCGGAACTGACGCTCGGCGATGCCGTAGATACGCTTGACCTTCTGCTTTTCACGCAGCTGCTCGCCGTAGTCGGACGCCTTGCGACGCCGACTGTTCTGTCCGTGCTGTCCCGGGGCGTATGCACGGCGCTCCTGACCGCACTTTTCGGTGTAGCAGCGGTCTCCCTTCAGAAACAGCTTCATATCCTCGCGCCGGCAGAGCCGACAAACAGGACCGATGTACCGAGCCATGGTTCTCTCTTCTTCCAGATGTCGCTTTCGTTATCGCCCGCAGGTGCAGCCTCGCAGGCTGCCGGTCCGGTGCTGATCTCAAACGGCAGTTGGAATCACTCCCCATCTGCCGCAGAGGGCTACTCGGAGCCTCTGCTGACCGTATTTTGGACTAGACTCGACGACGTTTCGGCGGCCGACAGCCGTTGTGCGGAATCGGCGTGATATCGCGAATCAGGCTGACCTTAAAGCCAGCGGACTGCAGCGCTCGCAGTGCAGACTCTCGACCGGCACCGGGTCCGTTCACGTAGACCGAGACAGTCCGCATGCCGTGTTCGATCGCCTTCTTGGCGGCATCTTCTGCCGCAAGCTGGGCAGCAAACGGAGTCGACTTCCGCGACCCCTTAAAACCACGCACACCAGCTGAAGACCAGGAAATGACATTCCCCGATACGTCAGTGATGGTGACGATGGTGTTGTTGAAGGTGGACTGAATGTGAGCAACGCCACTCTGGACGTTCTTCTTGACCTTCTTCTTAACCTTGCTCTTTGGCTGCTGCGACATGGTTATCCCTTACGCTCCTGGTCCTACGCTCCACCGGCCGGCTTCTTGCGAGCCAGACCACCCTTGCGCGGACCCTTGCGAGTACGAGCATTGGTGTGTGTTCGCTGGCCTCGCACCGGAAGCCCACGACGGTGGCGAAGCCCTCGGTAGCAGCCAAGATCCATGAGTCGCTTGATGTTCATTGACACCTCGCGCCGCAGATCACCTTCTACCTTGAAGTCTGCTTCGATCACGTCACGGATCTTGCGGATTTCGACTTCCTCAAGATCGTCCGAACGCTTGTCCAGAGAGACGCCGGCCCGGTTCAAGATCTCTTTCGAGAGAGCTTTGCCGATGCCGTAAATGTACGTCAGTGCGATCTCCATCCGCTTGTTGCGCGGAAGGTCTACGCCAGCGATACGAGCCATATCGGGTTCCTCTGCCTATCGTTTAGCCTTGACGCTGCTTGTGGCGCGTGTTCTCACAAATCACTCGCACGACGCCCTTGCGCCGTACGACCTTACACTTCTCACAAATCTTTTTGACCGACGCTCTGACTTTCATCGTCTTTGTCTCCGACGCGACCGAGAGCTAGGGTCGCGACCTAGGGGGCCTTGTGTAGCCCGAAATCCACGTTATTGCAAGAAAAATACAAACTTACTCAAGATGGCGCTTTGCCGACGACGGCTCACCATCGACTGAGAAGCTCAGGTCCGTTTTCTGTGATCGCAACCGAGTGCTCAAAATGAGCCGAGAGCGATCCATCCTTCGTCACCGCAGTCCAGCCATCATCGAGCACATCGATGTCATAGCCGCCCACGTTGATCATTGGCTCGATCGCCAAGACCATTCCTTCCTTCAACCGAAGCCCTTTGTTCGGCTCTCCGTAGTTCGGTATTTGCGGATCTTCGTGCATCGCTCGGCCGATGCCATGACCGACGAACTTACGAACCACCGAATATCCCAGCGGCTCTACGAAAGACTGCACTGCCCAGCCAATGTCCTGCAACCGATTGCCCGGCACACAGCGCTCGATGGCCAAGCTAAGCGCCTGCCTCGTCGAGTCCACCAGTTTGTGCGCTTCACTCGAAACATTGCCGACCATCACCGTCCGAGCAGAGTCTCCACAGAAGCCGCTCTTAAAGACACCGAAGTCAATGCCAATGATGTCTCCGTCCTTGAGCACGGCGTCACGACGCGGAATCCCATGCACAACCACTTCATTGATCGAAGTACAGATCACCGCCGGATAGGGCGGACGACTGTAGCCAAGGAAAGCTGAGGTTGTGCCTGCCTTCTTAAGAGCGCGATCGGCAAGCTCATTGAGCTCGGCTGTACTAACACCCGGTCGGCAGTTTTCCGCAACCAAATCCAGCACGTCGCTCACCACTTGGTTCGCTTCGCGCATCTTGGCGATCTCGGACTTGGTCTTGAAGAAGATCTTCATCTGTTACAGCGATCGACTACCGAGCCGATCAAGCCAAGATACAAGCCATCACTGCGGAAAAGATGTCGCCGATCTTCCCCATTCCATTGACCGAGAAAAAGGTCCCTTTGGCTCGATAGTGGGCCAAAAGTGGAGCCGTCTGATCCGCATAGGTCTGTAGTCGCTTCTCAACGGCTTCCGGCTTGTCATCGGAGCGAAGCTCTAGCAGACACGTCCCACCGCCTTCACAGCTCTGCCCTGGCGGCGGAGGATTGTCAGTGATGTGATAGGTCTTCTTGCAGCGTGTACACCAGCGACGACCCTGCAGTCGGCGTCGAATCTCATCCGCAGGCACATCCACCGCAATCACTTTGAGGGCCGAGCGTCCAGTCCTTGCAAACAAGGCATCGAGCGCTTCCGCCTGCGGGATGGTCCGTGGGAAACCATCCAGAATGACGCCGTCTTGATGATCTGCACGAGCCAGCCGATGCTCAACCAGCTCAATCACTATGCCATCTGACACAAGCTTGCCTGCGTCCATAATGGCAGCGACCCGACTTCCCAGCTCACTGCCTTCTAGGCGAGCACTTCTCAACATCTCTCCCGTCGAGAGCTGCGGGATTCCCAGCTTTTCAGAGAGAAGCTGAGCTTGTGTTCCTTTTCCAGCCCCGGGAGCACCAAGCAGATAGATATTTTGTTGCATCGGCACCTCTTGCTGCGGTGAGCAGGACGCTCTTAGCGAGCCCGCGGGATACGACCCCGAATCCGAGGACCTTTCGGCCCAGTGACGTTTTCGTAGTTGCGGGTAATGAGGTGGCTCTCGATCTGCTGAACGGTATCGAGAGCAACACCGACGACGATGAGCAGAGAGGTACCGCCGAAGTAGAACGGAACCTTGAACTTCTGCTGCAGGAACGTCGGAAGGACGCAGACTGCGGAGATGTAGAGCGCGCCACCCAGCGTGAGCCGGGTCAATACGCGATCAATGTACTCGGCCGTTTTCTTGCCAGGACGAATGCCAGGGATAAACCCACCGTACTTCTTCATGTTGTCAGCGATGTCGACCGGATTGAAGGTGACCGCTGTGTAGAAGTAACAGAAAAAGATGATGAGTCCGACGTAGAGCGTGTTGTAGCGCCAGTCCCCCGGGTTGAGGACATCGGCCGCTCTCTGCATCCACGAAGACTGCACAAATCCAGCCAGCTGCGCAGGGAACAGCAAGATCGACGACGCAAAGATCGGCGGGATGACTCCAGCAACGTTGATCTTGAGCGGCAGGTGCGAGCTCTGACCGCCATACACCTTTCGGCCCACCACTCGCTTCGCATACTGCACCGGAATCTTCCGATAGCCGCGCTCGAAGAAGATAATTGCAGCGATGACCGCCACGACAATTCCCGTGATAACGAGAAGGTCGAAGACCGTCATGTCGCCTTGTCCAGACGACTTCTGCAGCAACTGAACCAGTGCATCAGGGAAGCGCGCGACTATCCCGGCGAAGATGATCAGCGACATGCCGTTGCCGATACCCCGCTCGGTAATCTGCTCGCCAAGCCACATGATGAAAGCCGTACCGGTGGTCAGTGTGAGCATCGTCAGAAGCTCAAAACCAAGACCTGGGTCAGCCACCACCGAGCCAAACTGCGTACGACTCGACGACTCCAAATATCGCGCGATAAAGAACGCCTGGACCATCGAGATCACAATCGTTCCGTATCGTGTGTATTGATTGATCTGCTTGCGGCCTTGCTCGCCTTCCTTCTGGAGACGGTCTAGCGCAGGAATCACCACCGTCAGCAGCTGCAGAATGATCGACGCGCTGATGTACGGCATGATGCCAAGCGCAAAGATCGACATCTGCTCCAGCGCACCGCCAGAGAACATGTTGAACAGACCCAGAAACGACCCAGAGGCCGCCTTGACCATGTCCTTCATGACCTGTCGGTTCACACCAGGAACCGATACGAACACTCCGACGCGGTAGACCGCGAGGAGAACCAGAGTCAGAAGGATGCGTCGTCTTAGCTCTGGAATCTTAGCGATATTGGCGATGCTGGACGCCATGTCTCTACTTTCTGCGGGTCAGCGCGGCGAGTGAGCTTGCAGCTACGAAGCGCTGGCCTTTGCTCGGACTGCCACTTCCTGAAAGGAGCCCTTGGCAGCGGCGAGCTTTTCTTTGGCGGAAGCCGAGAAGTAGTGCGCGCTGACAGTAAGCTTATCAGCAAGCTTCTGGCCTTCGCGAACTTCACCGAGAACCTTCACCAGCTTCGCAGAGCGCGGCACAAGGCCAACGTTCTTCAGCTCATCAATCCCTATCACCGAGCCTGCATTCTCAAAGCGGGCAGCAATGTCGCCGAGGTTTACCGCAAAGATCTCCTTGCGGAAGGGATTGTTAAAGCCGCGCTTCGGCAAACGACGAGCCATTGCCGTCTGACCGCCTTCAAAACCCGGCTTCGGAATGCCGTGATGACCGGTCCTCGCCTTTTGGCCCTTGGTGCCCTTACCAGATGTCTTGTGAAGACCAGAGCCGTGACCACGCCCAAGGCGCTTCTTCGGACGGTTAGCACCAGGATTCGGAGCGAGTGTGTGTAAAGAAGTTCCCATGACGAACCTACTCAACCACTTCCACTTGGACCAAGTGCGCTACCGAGCGAATCATGCCGCGCACAGCCAGGTTGTCGGGGAGAACCCGCGACTTGTTCAGCTTGGTCAGCCCGAGTGCTTGAACGGTCCGCCGCTGAACTTCAGGACGGCTAATAGCACTGCGAACCAGCGTTACTTTCAATTTAAGCGCCATCGTATTCCTCGTTGCGCTACAGGATCTCTTCAAGGGTCTTGCCACGCCGACGAGCAGCTTCGTGTGGATCACGGAGCTGCTGGAGCGCTTCGACCGTTGCGTGGATCACGTTGTGCGGGTTCGACGTTCCGATGCTCTTGGTCAGGATGTCTTTGATTCCGGCGACTTCGACGATGGCACGAGCAGCACCACCGGCAATCACGCCAGTACCAGGAGACGCCGGACGCAGCAGAACCTTGCCAGCACCAAAGATTCCAAGCGACTCATGTGGAATGGTGCGGCCATCCTTGAGCGGAATCTTAAACAGGTTCTTCTTGGCCTGGTCGGTTGCCTTGCGAATGGCCTCGGGAACCTCGTTGGCTTTCCCAAGACCCGCACCGACATGACCGTTTTCGTCACCAACCACGACCAGTGCAGAAAAGCTAAACCGTCGCCCGCCCTTCACGACCTTGGCGACGCGGTTGATATACACAACACGGTCTTTGAGCTCGCCGACCTCATTCACGTTGATCGCCACGTCTGACTCCTAGAACTTGAGGCCACCCTCGCGCGCTCCCTCTGCCAAGGCAGAGACGCGACCGTGGTAGATAAAACCATTTCGGTCAAAGACGACCTTGTCGATTCCTTTGGCCAGACAAAGCTCGGCGATCTTTTTGCCCACCTGCTTGGCCTGCTCCCGCTTCTTCATCCCTTTGAGGGACTCTGTCAGCGCCGGATCGAGGGTCGAGGACGCCAAGAGCGTGTTGCTCTTCGCATCGACGGAGTCATCAATGACCTGCACATAAATGTGCTGCATCGAGCGGTAGACCGACATCCTCGGCCGCTCGACCGAGCCCGAGATTCGCTTGCGGATCGACTGCTTCCGCTTAAGGCGTGCGTTTTCCTTCGTAGCCATGATTTCACCCGAGCCCGGTTAGCTCGCTCCGGTCTTGCCGACCTTGCGCTTGAGCTTTTCCTCAAAGTACTTGATGCCTTTGCCCTTGTAAGGCTCCGGCGGCCGCGTGTTGCGAATCTTCGACGCGAGCTGACCAATCAGCTCCTTGTCACTACCCGTCAGCGTCAGCATCACAGCGTCTTGACCGGCATTTACAGTGCTCTTGGCCTTCTCGCTTTTGGCTTGAATGCCCGCCGGAAGGACGATCTCCACGGGATGAGACAGCCCCACAACAAGATTCAGCTTGGAGCCAGCAACTTCCGCGCGGTATCCAACGCCATTTATCTCTAGCTGCCGAACATATCCTTCCGAAACACCTTTGACCATGTTGGCCACCAGCGCTCGAAGTAGGCCATGACGCGACCGCTCATCCCGTCCATCGCCAGCACGAGAAACCATTAGCTGACCGGCCTCAAGCTTCGCCGCAACCCCAACTGGAATCTTGCGCTTGAGCTCGCCCTTAGGACCCTTCACGGTGATGAGCGAGTCCTTGATCGTGACGTTCACTCCGGCCGGCACAGCGACCGGCAATTTACCGATGCGCGACATTACCAGACCTCACAGAGCAGCTCGCCGCCAACGCCCAACTTGCGAGCCTGACGGTCAGTCAACACACCGCGAGAAGTCGACAGAATCGACACACCGAGGCCCGAACGAACCTTCGGAATGGCATCACTGCCGACGTACTTTCTCTGACCAGGACGCGATACTCGACGCAGAGTCTGGATCGCGCTTTGGTTATCAGCCCCGTAGCGAAGAGCAACAGTAAGGACACTGCCCTTCTCCGCTTCGCTACGAGTCACTGCCTCAACATATCCTTCATCTCGCAACAGCTCGGCCACTCGCTCCTTGAGGTTCGAGGCCGGCATCTCCACCTTGTCCTTGCGGGACATGATGCCGTTGCGGATTCTGGTTAGCATATCGCCGATTGGATCCGTCATTTGTTTACCAGCTCGACTTCACAACACCGGGGATTTCACCGCGCAGAGCCATCTTCCGGAAGCAGATCCTGCACAGCCGGAACTTCCGCATAAAGCCCCGCGGACGACCACAGATCGGGCAACGATTGCGCTGTCGCACCGAGCTGACGTTGCCGTTCTTGTCCACCTTCTTGAACTTGAAGACGTTGTTGTCCGCCCGCCATTCCTTGGAAAGACGCGCCATGTTAGCTCCTAAAAGGCATCCCAAGGTAACGCAGCAGAGCACGTCCTTCTTCGTCGGTGCGTGCAGTGGTCACGATGGAAATGTTAAGGCCCTTGATCTTGTCGATCTTGTCGTAGTTGATCTCGGGGAAGATGATCTGCTCGCGAATACCGACCGAGAAGTTACCACGGCCATCGAACGAACGAGGGGAAATACCTTTGAAGTCACGAACGCGAGGCAGCGCCAGGCTGACGAAGCGATCGAAGAACTCCCACATCCTTTCGTTGCGAAGCGTGACCATCGCACCGATTTTCTGACCTTCACGAAGCTTGAAGGTTGCAATGGACTTTTTCGCCTTCGTAACGACTGGCGACTGACCGGAGATAAGGCGCAGTTCCTCAACAGCCGAGTCAATCACTTTGGGATTTCCAATTGCTTCGCCAAGGCCCATGTTGATGGTGATCTTGACGAGTTTGGGAACCTGATTGACGTTTTTGAAGCCAAACTCTTTCTGCAGACGGGCAATGACTTCCTTGCCGTAAACCGTCTTCAGTCGCGGCGGCGCCATGCGCTTGATTGCCGGACCAGGAGCAGTCTCGGATTTGCTGCCTTTGTCGGCAGATCTGCCCTTTTGTCCAGTGGCTTTGTTGCCGCCACCGCCCTTGCCTGCAGCCGCCGCTGGAGCAGCCGGCTTGGCCTGTTTCGCGCCTTCTTTTTTCTTATCGTCGGCCATCTGTCTGTGACTCCGTTCGCTTCTGCCAATCGCTACGAACTTGGCAGGACCCGAACTGTCAGTTGCCTTAGCTCTGAGCCTCGATTACCGCACCACTCTTGGCGATGCGCTGCTTGGCTCCATCCTTGGAGATGATACGTACCCTTGTCGGCTTATCCGTCTGAGGATCGATCGGCATCACATTCGAGAGATGAACCGATCCTTCTTTCTCAACGATTCCGCCCTGCTGGTTCTTCTGAGAGGGTTTGGTGTGGCGCTTGACCATCTGGAGTCGCTCAATGACAACACGGTCATCGCTCGAATCGTTTTTGTGGATGATCTTGACCACACGACCGCGCTTGCCCTTCTCTTTGCCGGCGATCACTTGAACCAGATCGCCCTTACGAATGCGCTCCATTACAAAACCTCCGGCGCAAGCGAGATGATCTTCATGAACTTCTTGGCACGGAGTTCACGAGCTACCGGCCCAAAGATTCGAGTCCCTATCGGCTCGTTCTCTTTGTTGACCAGCACTGCAGAGTTGGTGTCAAAGCGAATGTAGCTGCCATCCGGACGAGCCACCTCTTTGGCGGTTCGCACAATCACAGCGCGGGCCACATCGCCCTTCTTCACCTTCGAGTTAGGAAGGGCCTCTTTGATAGAGACGACGATCACGTCGCCTACCGAGGCATACTTTCGCCGCGAGCCGCCAAGAACTTTGATGCAAAACACTTTCTTTGCACCAGAATTGTCGGCAACGTCGAGGACGGTTGTCATTTGGATCATGGCTAATCACCCAACCTTGGTGCTGTTTAGACGCGCCGTGCCTTCTCGATCAACTCAACCACTCGCCAGCGCTTCTCTTTGGAAAGCGGACGCGACTCGATGATAGCCACCTTGTCGCCAACATGAGCGCCGTTGTCCGCAGAGTGCGCCTTGTACTTCGCGCGCTTGGTCACAAACTTGCCAAACTTGGCATCCCGAACTCGGCGAGTCACCATCACCACCACGGTCTTGTCCATCTTGTCCGAGGTAACGACGCCCACCATCCTCCGACGGTTGCCACGCTCCTGCTCGATGGCAGGATTCTCTTTCTTGCTTTCCATGGCTTACTTGCTTCCCTTGCGACGTTCCGCCATGATGGTCATAACTCGAGCAATCTCTCGACGAGTCGCTCGTATCTGACTCGCGTTCTCGAGCTGATTGGTGGCGTGCTTGACGCGCAGCTTGAACAGCTGATCTTCTAGCCGACCGAGCCGACCGTCGAGTTCTGCAGGAGAAGACTCCCGCATTTCACGCAGTGCAGCAGAGATTT
Organism: Myxococcales bacterium; assembly: GCA_016794465.1. Classification (GTDB taxonomy): domain Bacteria; phylum Myxococcota_A; class Polyangia; order Palsa-1104; family JAEUJZ01; genus JAEUKA01. The sequence goes on from JAEUKA010000096.1 coordinate 39,187, forward strand.
TCATCACACGCCTCCTTGTTCACGCGCAACGAAGCGAGTGTCGATCGGAAGCTTGTGATGAGCGAGCCGGAACGCTTCCCGAGCCAGTTCCTCGGACACTCCTTCCAACTCATACATCACGCGGCCAGGCCGGACAACAGCGACCCAATCCTCGTTGTTGCCTTTGCCTTTACCCATTCGGGTTTCAGCTGGCTTCTTCGTGGTCGGTTTGTCTGGAAAGATGCGAATATAGACCTTGCCGCCACGCTTGATGTGACGAGAGATCGCAATACGCGCAGCCTCGATTTGACGAGAGGTAATCCAGCCCGGCTCAGCGGCCTGAAGACCAAAGTCACCAAAGGAAACCGTGTTACCACCTTTGGCAAGACCACAGGTCCTGCCTTTCATGGCTTTACGGAATTTTGTTCTCTTGGGCGATAACATGAACTAGCTCCAAGATTCCTAAATATCAGCCTCTGTAAAACGACCCTTGCGCCCGGCTCACGAAGCGCGCGTCGCTGCTGCCCCACCGCGAACCGGCAGCACCTCGCCCTTAAAGATCCAGCACTTGACGCCGATGACGCCGTAAGTGGTGTAGGCTTGGGCAAAGCCAAAGTCGATGTCTGCGCGAAGCGTGTGCAGCGGCACCCGACCTTCACGATACCACTCATATCGAGCCATCTCGGCACCACCAAGACGCCCAGACGAAGCGACGCGGATTCCCTTGGCGCCGAACTTCATCGCCGTCTGAATTGATTTCTTCATTGCCCGCCGAAACGCAACCCGGCGCTCCAACTGCGTAGCAATGTTTTCAGCGACCAGCTGGGCGTTGATCTCTGCCTTACGAACTTCCTGAATATTCAGGAAAACTTCGTTGTCGGTGAGCGCCTGAATCTCTTTCTTCAGCTGCTCAACACCGGCGCCGCGCTTGCCGATGACGATGCCTGGACGAGCAGTGTAGATGTTGATCTTCGCCTTGTTTGCAGCGCGCTCAATCTCTACTCCCGCGATTCCGGCATGGCTCAATTTCTTCTTGATCTCAGTCTTGAGCTTGACGTCTTCGTGGAGCCACTTTGCGTAGTTCTTCTCCTCGTACCACTTCGAGCTCCAGCTCTTAATGACACCGAGGCGGAATCCTATCGGATGCGTTTTTTGGCCCATTGCCCTGCCTTCTTACTCTGCGACGACGATGGTTACGTGACTAGTCCGGTGCTGGATGCGATTGGCACGACCCATGGCGCGCGCCATCCAGCGCTTGAGAATGGGCCCGTTGTCTATCGAACAGCCCCTCACCACGAGGGAGTCCACATCCGAAGTACCCCTGTTCTCTGCGTTGGCCACAGCGGACAGCAGAAGTTTCCGAATGACGAGCGCCGAGCGCTTCGGCGTATGCTTGAGCATCGCCATCGCTTCATCGACTCGCTTACCCCGCACGAGGTTGGCAACCACGCGCATCTTACGGGGCGAAATTCGCACATGCCTGCAAACGGCTTTGGCTTCCATGTCTAAAGTTCCCGGCACCGAGCAATAACGAGGACGTGCGTGGACTTACCACGCTCCTCCGTCCAAATTCAACCCGATTTTTTAGGGGGACCGCGAAAAGTCACACCGACCTTCCGCGATCGACCCGACCCTACTTCTTCGCTGGCGCAGCGGGCTTCGCTGGCGCAGCAGATTTCGCCTTCCGATCACCAGAGTGACCGTGAAAGGTTCGAGTCGGCGCAAACTCACCCAGCTTATGGCCGACCATGTTCTCGGTCACGAACACCGGGACGAACTTCTTGCCCTGGTGAACCGCAAAAGTAACACCCACCATCTCGGGAACCACCGTCGAGCGACGCGACCAAGTCTTAATGACCTTCTTGCTCTTGGTCTTTACCGCATCGAGCACCTTCACCATCAGGTGCTTATCAACGAAGGGTCCCTTTTTGATCGAACGAGCCATCGTCTACTAACCCTTTGAGCCACGTCGACGTACGATAAACTTGTCCGTCGACTTGTTCTTTCTGGTCTTGTATCCCTTGGTCGGCATACCCCAGGGCGAGCAGGGGTGACGGCCACCGGAGGAGCGCCCTTCGCCACCACCCATCGGATGATCGACTGGGTTCATACCAACACCACGGTTGTGAGGACGCTGTCCTTTCCACCGCAGGCGGCCTGCTTTGCCCCACTGGATGTTGCCGTGATCAAGGTTGCCAACCTGACCGACAGTGGCACGACAGCTCATGTGAACACGTCGAACCTCGCCAGAAGGAAGACGAACCTGAGCCCAGTCTCCCTCCTTGGCCATCAACTGCGCCGAACCACCAGCAGAACGGACCAACTGTCCTCCTGCTCCGATCTTCAGTTCGACGTTATGAATCGCCGTTCCGAGCGGAATGTAGCGCAGCGGCAGTGAGTTGCCTGGTTTGATATCTGCAGTATTCGCAGAGATCACCGTATCACCCACACCCAGCTTGTCCGGACAGAGAATGTAGCGCTTGTCTCCATCCGCGTAGTGGAGCAGCGCAATGCGGCAGGTACGATTCGGATCGTACTCAACAGCAGCCACTTTTGCTGGCACGCCAGTCTTTTCCCGACGGAAGTCAATCTGGCGATAGCGACGCTTATGACCTCCACCATGAAAACGGGTGGTGATGCGGCCACCGTTGTTACGACCAGCACGCTGTAGCTTGCCGCTGGTCAGGGCCTTCTCAGGAGTCGTTTTGGTGATCTCGGAGAAGTCAAACCCAGTCATTCCGCGCCGGCCAGGAGAGGTCGGCTTGTAGATCTTAATTCCCATCAGACGCCCTCAAAGAACTCGATCTTGTTGCCAGGCTCAAGGGTTACGATGGCCTTCTTCCAATCGGCACGCTGGCCAACGAAGCGACCCATCCGCTTGACCTTGCCGCGCACGTTGATGGTCCGCACATCGGCAACCTTGACGGAGAAGAGAACCTCCACTGCCTTGCGAACTTCGACTTTGTTCGCTTCGCTGTGGACCTCGAAGAAGACTGTTGAGCGTGCACTCTCGCCCTCACCAATCTGCTTCAGCCTGCTCCCCTTTTCAGTAAGAAGGGGACGCTTAACGATCTGGTGCGGCTTCATGGCGCCCCCCCAGGAGTCTGCGCAGTGGCAGACAGTCGAGCCTCAATGGTCTTAGCAGTTTTCACCGTCAGTACCAACGAGGGATAGTTGAGTATGTCGTAGGTATTCAGACCCTCAACCGGAAGGAACTTGGCAGCCTCCAGATTGCGCATCGCCTTGCTGGCGTTGGCTGTATCAGCCGACCCCACCACCAGCGCAGCGGGAGTACCCAGACCATTGAGCACGCTCACCGCTTGCTTGGTCTTGGCATCCTGCAGCGCGAAGTCCTCCAAGATTACCAGTTTCTGCTCATTTGCCCGCACCGTAAGTGCGGACCGAAGCGCAGCCTCTCGAACTTTCTTGGGAACGGAATACGAGTAGTCACGCGGCTTGGGCGCAAAGACTTTGGCACCACCGACATAGTTGGGCGCACGGGTAGAGCCCTGACGGGCATTACCGGTTCCCTTTTGACGGTACGGCTTCTTTCCACCACCACGCACTTCGCCACGGCGGAGGGTGCAGTGAGTGCCTGCGCGGCGGGAAGCAAGCTGCTGCTTGACTACTTCCCACAGCACGTGTTCTTTGACCTCAGCGGCAAAGACATCATCAGCGAGCTCAATCTCGCTAACTTTTTTGCCTTGTAGGTTCAATACGTCGAACTTGGCCATGATTGTTATCCACGCAGGCTGGGATCAGGTCTTTATCTCGACATCAACGCCCGCCGACAGATCCAGCTTCATCAGCGCGTCAAGAGTCTGCTGGGTCGGCTCCAGGATGTCGAGCAGCCGCTTGTGAGTCCGAATCTCGAACTGTTCACGCGACTTCTTGTCGATGTGCACGGACCGCAGCACACAGTACTTATTGATCTGAGTCGGAAGCGGGATGGGACCCGCAACCTTGGCCCCAGTTCGTTTGGCCGTATCCACTATCTCGCCCGCCGACTGGTCGAGCAGTTTGTGGTCATAGGCCTTGAGCCTGATGCGTATCTTGGGCGTTGTCATTAGCTCGCTCGCTTGCCCGGAGGCCTACTTTTCGTCATCCTTGAGGATCTTGGTGACAACGCCAGCGCCGACGGTACGGCCACCTTCACGGATGGCGAAGCGAAGCTGCTCCTCGACGGCGACCTTCGTAATCAGGTCGATCTCCATCTGGATGTTATCACCTGGCATAACCATTTCCACACCCTCTGGAAGACGGACTGTGCCCGTCACATCGGTGGTGCGGAAGTAGAACTGCGGCCGGTAGTTCGTAAAGAACGGCGTGTGACGACCACCTTCTTCTTTCTTCAGAACGTACACTTCGGCCATGAACTTCTTGTGTGGAAGGATCGAACCCGGCTTGGCCAATACCTGCCCACGCTCGATTTCCTCACGCTTCACACCACGGAGAAGACAGCCGACATTGTCGCCCGCCTCGCCCTGATCGAGCAATTTGCGGAACATTTCGACACCGGTGACTGTGCTCTTCCGGGTTTCCGCAAAGCCGATAATCTCGACTTCTTCCTGAACCTTTATAATGCCTCGCTCGATACGGCCGGTGACCACCGTGCCACGACCAGAGATCGTAAACACGTCTTCAATCGGCATCAGGAAGGGCTTATCTGTTTCACGAACCGGCGTCGGAATGAAGGTGTCGCAGGCCTGCAAAAGCTTCAGAACTGCACCGTCAGCGATGTCGCTATGAACACCTGTGAGCGCCTGGAGCGCTGAGCCACGGACGATCGGAACATCGTCACCCGGGAACTTGTACTTGTTGAGCAGGTCGCGAATCTCTAGTTCGATCAGCTCAAGTAGTTCTGGGTCGCTATTGACATCAACCTTATTCAGGAAGACGACCAACTGTGGAACATTGACCTGACGAGCGAGCAGGACGTGCTCACGCGTCTGCGGCATCGGACCATCGACGGCGGAAACGACAAGAATCGCTCCGTCCATCTGGGCCGCACCGGTAATCATGTTCTTGACGTAGTCAGCGTGCCCCGGGCAGTCGACGTGCGCATAGTGACGGACGGAGCTCTCGTACTCAACGTGCGAGACAGCAATCGTCAGGATCTTCGTCTCATCACGACGCCCCTGCGACTCGGAAGCCTTGGCAACCTGATCGTAAGAGATTTCCTTCGCGCCACCGAAGTTGGCGGAAGCAACCTTGGTAATGGCCGCCGTAAGGGTGGTCTTACCATGGTCGACGTGGCCGATCGTTCCGATGTTCACGTGGGTCTTTTTACGATTAAATTTCTCTTTAGCCATCGCGGTATCCCTCTACCCTGCTCTTCGCTGCTGTCCCTCTCGTCGGGCGCCGGTTACAGAGACGTTGTTGTCAAAAAGTTGAAAGCGCTGCAGCGGCTCCATGTGTTCGCGCCCGAGCCGCCGTGGCCGAATCTACCAACGGTAGTGCGCAAAAGCTTTGTTGGCCTCTGCCATCTTGTGGGTGTCTTCACGCTTCTTCACAGCGTTGCCACGATTCTGCGATGCGTCGAGAATTTCGGAAGCAAGCTTCTCAACCATCGTCTTTTCGCCGCGTCCCCGTGCGTAAGAAACCAACCACCGCATGCCGAGAGCCTGCGAGCGATCGGGCCGAACTTCGATCGGAACTTGGTAGGTAGAACCACCAACACGTCGCGACTTGACTTCCAGCTTAGGACGGACATTGCCCATCGCGCGCTCGAAGACCTTCACCGGATCTTCCTTGGCCCGCTCCGCGACCTTGTCAAAGGCACCGTAGACAATCTTCTCGGCGACTGCTTTTTTGCCGAGTTCCATCACGGTGTTGATGAACTTGGTAATCCGACGCCGAACATCATCCGGCTGATCGGTAAATTTGGGATCGGGCAGTACTTCCCGCTTGGGAACTTCACCTTTGCGTGGCATCGCTCTTCCTCGTGCCTATCACTTGGGCCGCTTGGCGCCGTACTTCGAACGACTCTGGCGCCGGTTGGCGACACCCGCCGTATCGAGCGTTCCGCGAACAATGTGATAACGAACACCGGGCAGGTCTTTTACACGACCACCGCGAATCAGCACCACGGAGTGCTCCTGCAGGTTGTGGCCTTCCCCGGGAATATAAGTCGTCACTTCGATCTGGTTGGTCAGCCGGACACGCGCAACTTTGCGCAGTGCGGAGTTCGGCTTTTTCGGCGTCGTCGTATAAACGCGAACGCACACGCCACGCTTCTGCGGGCATGACTTGAGGGCCGGAGCAGAGGTCTTTCTCTTCTGCTTGATGCGACCCTTTTTGACGAGCTGATTGATCGTAGGCATCCGATCGGTTCCTTAAATCGCCGTGTTTTACGTCCCAGTGTGCGAGCACAAAGAGAAGCGCAGTATACGGAGAGTCTCTTTTTAGTCAACAAAAAGATCTTGCGATCTGCTGACTTACGCGCTTTTCCGACGGGAACTTAAGTTCCCATCTCGCTTCTTTTCCGTCCTAACTACTCCTCTGCGCCACCACTTGCGATCGCCTGCGGAGCGCCATTTGCGGCCTCTGCGATCGCGATCGCCGGGTCCATTCGATCGGCCGGAGGAGCCGGCTCATCGACGGTGACGTTCAAAGAAAGCCGCCGATAGGTCGGGATTCCGGTTCCTGCAGGAATCAATCGACCCATGATCACGTTCTCTTTGAGGCCGCGCAGATAGTCCACCTTGCCGCAGATCGCTGCTTCCGTAAGGACCTTGGTGGTTTCCTGGAAGGACGATGCAGAGATGAACGATTCCGTCGACAACGAGGCCTTGGTGATGCCCAAAAGGAGCGGCTCACCACGCGCAGGCTGGCCTCCTTGGGCCATCACGCGCTCGTTCTCTTCCTCAAACAGATGTCGCTCGGCCTGCTCGTCGACAAGGAAGTTGGTATCGCCAACATCGACAACCCGCACGCGGCGCAGCATCTGGCGAACGATCACCTCGATGTGCTTGTCGTTGATCTTGACGCCTTGAAGCCGATAGACTTCCTGCACTTCGTCGACGAGATACTTGGCCAGTGCCTTCTCTCCAAGCACGCGCAGAATGTCGTGAGGATTCGAGCTGCCATCCATCAGCGGCTCGCCGGCCTTGACGCGATCGCCATCACGAACCGAGAGGTGCTTGCCCTTCGAGATCAGATATTCCTTGGGCTCGCCAATTTCGGGAGTGATGACGACCTTGCGCTTGCCCTTGGTGTCCTTTCCGAAGCTGACCACACCGTCGATCTCAGAGATGACAGAGTGCTCCTTGGGCTTGCGGGCCTCAAACAACTCGGCGACGCGGGGCAGACCACCGGTGATGTCCTTGGTCTTGACCGTCTCACGCGGGATACGCGCAATAATGTCACCAGCCTCGACACGCTCACCGTCTTGGACCGAGATGTTGGCGCCGACCGGGAGGAAGTAGCGCGCCTCCTGACTCGTGCCAGGAATCTTCTTGGTCTTGCCGGAGTCGTCCTTGATCGTGATGCGCGGGCGGGTATCGGCGTCCTTGGACTCGATGATTACCTTGCGCGACAGACCGGTGTGCTCGTCGAGCTGCTCCTGCATGGTGACACCGTCGAGGATGTCGCCATACTTGATGAGCCCCGAGACTTCCGTGAGGATCGGCAGCGAGAAGGCGTCCCACTCCGAAAGGAGCTTCTTCGGCTCGACCTTCTGGCCTTCGCGAACATACAGCTTGGCCCCGTAGGTAAGGGCGTAGCGCTCCCGCTCGCGACCAGCGTCGTCGACGATCACCAGCTCTCCGTGGCGATTCATGACCACAAGATAGCTGCGCTCGTTCGGATCGGTGGCTTCCGGATTCAGCTTCTCAACGATCTGGATGTTCTCGAACTTGATGAATCCGGTGCTGCGCGACTCGAGGTTGCTCGACTGAATGCGGACCTGACCGACGCCGCCGATGTGGAACGTACGCATCGTGAGCTGCGTTCCCGGCTCGCCGATCGACTGGGCGGCAATGACACCGACCGCCTCGCCAATGTTGACCAAGTAGCCGCGTGCGAGGTCACGTCCGTAACACTGCACGCAGATACCGCGTCGCGTCTGGCACGTCAGCACCGATCGAATCTTGACGCGATCAATGCCGGCGTTCTCGATGAGCGTCACCTCTTCTTCGGTGATCTCGGTGTTGGCAGGAACGATGATGTCGCCGCTGTACGGGTCCACAATGTCGTCGAGCGGAACGCGGCCCAAGATGCGATCACCGATGCGCTCGATGACTTCGCCACCCTCGACAAGCGGAGTGGTTTCGATGCCTTCGATGGTGCCGCAGTCATAGTCGGCAATGATGCAGTCCTGCGCCACGTCGACGAGTCGGCGCGTCAGATATCCCGAGTTTGCGGTCTTAAGTGCCGTATCGGCCAGACCCTTGCGTGCTCCGTGCGTCGAGATGAAGTACTGGAGAACCGACAGACCTTCGCGGAAGTTGGTGGTGATCGGTGTCTCGATGATCTCGCCCGACGGCTTCGCCATCAGACCACGCATACCGGCCAGCTGACGGATCTGCTGCTGCGAGCCACGAGCGCCCGAGTCGGCCATGATGAAGATCGGGTTAAACGACTGAAGTCGCTTCTCCTCGCCACGACCATCGCGGAAGATCTGGGTGCTGATCTCGCCCATCATCTCAGTAGCGACACGCTCGGCGACCTGGGCCCAGATATCGACGACTTTGTTATAGCGCTCGCCGTCGGTGATAAGACCCTCGTTGTACTGGTCTTGGATCTCCGTGACTTCTTTTTCGGCCTGCTCTAGGAAGAGCTTCTTTTTGGCGGGAATGCGCATGTCATCGATGCAGATCGAGATACCGGCCGCCGTCGCGTGCGAGTATCCGAGCGTGCGCAGCCGATCGGCAATGAGCACCGTCTCCTTCTGATCGCAGATTCGGTAGCAGGTATCGATCAGCTCTCCGAGCTGCTTCTTGCCCATCGTGCGATTGACGAGCTTGAACGGCAGCGCGGCCGGCAGAACTTCCGACAGCAGCACGCGTCCGCAGGTCGTATCGACGAGCTTTGACTTCCCAGGCGACGCACCATCGGCATTGACCATGCGCACTTTGATCCGCGCCTGCAGATCGAGCCCGCCGTGGTCGTAGGCCATCCGTACTTCTTCAGGAGAAGAGAAGATTCCGGCCGGCGACTCTCCCTTGCGCGCCTCACGATACTCGCCCTTCACGAAGCTGCGATCGCGAGTCATGTAGTACAAGCCGAGGACGATATCCTGCGACGGAATGATGATCGGCTTGCCGTGCGCGGGGCTCAGGATGTTGTTGGTCGACATCATGAGCACGCGGGCTTCCATCTGGGCTTCGATGGACAGCGGCACGTGAACAGCCATCTGATCGCCGTCAAAGTCGGCATTGAAGGCGGCGCAGACCAGCGGGTGCATCTGGATCGCCTTGCCTTCGATCAGGACCGGCTCAAAGGCCTGGATTCCTAAGCGGTGCAGCGTCGGTGCACGGTTGAGCAGCACCGGATGCTCACGGATGACCTCTTCGAGGATGTCCCAGACCTCGGAGCGCTCCTTGTCCACCATCTTTTTGGCACTCTTGATGGTGGTAACAAGTCCGCGCTCCTCGAGCTTGTTGTAGATAAACGGCTTGAACAGCTCGAGCGCCATCTTCTTCGGCAGACCGCACTGGTGAAGGCGCAGCTCTGGACCGACGACGATGACAGAACGACCGGAGTAGTCGACGCGCTTGCCGAGCAGGTTTTGCCGGAAGCGCCCCTGCTTGCCCTTGAGCATGTCTGACAGCGACTTGAGTGGCCGCTTGTTCGGTCCGGTGATGGTCTTGCCACGACGACCGTTGTCGAACAGCGCATCGACCGCTTCCTGCAGCATCCGCTTTTCGTTGCGAATGATGATCTCAGGGGCGTTCAGCTCCTGCAGGCGCTTGAGACGGTTGTTGCGATTGATGACGCGGCGATAAAGATCGTTGAGATCGCTCGTCGCAAAGCGGCCACCGTCGAGCGGTACGAGCGGACGGAGGTCCGGCGGAATCACCGGAATCACTTCCAGCATCATCCACTCGGGCTTGTTCGTCGACTCGCGGAAGGCCTCGACCACCTTCAGTCGCTTGGCGATCTTCTTGCGCTTCGCTTCGCTGGTTGCGTCGCGCATCTCACCGCGCAGCTGCTCACCGAGCTGATGGATGTTGATCTTGCGCAGCAGATCACGGATGGCATCGGCGCCCATTCGTGCTTCAAACGCATCGTCTCCGCCCAGCTCATCGACGAGCTTCTGGTAGCGATCTTCGGTCAGCAGCTCGCCGACCTGCAGTCCCGAGTTGCGCGGCTCGACCACGACATACGACTCGCAGTACAGAACTTTTTCGAGCTCCTTGAGTGTGATGTCGAGCAGGTTTCCGATCCGGCTCGGCAGCGACTTAAGGAACCAGATGTGCGCAACCGGCGTCGCGAGCGAGATATGACCGAGTCGCTCCCGACGGACTTTGGACTGAATGACCTCGACGCCGCACTTTTCGCAGACGACGCCACGGTGCTTCATGCGCTTGTACTTGCCGCAGTTGCACTCGTAGTCCTTCACCGGCCCAAAGATCTTGGCGCAGAAGAGGCCATCACGCTCCGGCTTGAAGGTCCGGTAGTTGATGGTTTCTGGCTTCTTCACCTCACCATGGGACCACTCGCGGATCTTATCTGGTGACGCCAAGCTGATGCGGATGGCGCTAAACGAAAGCGGGTCCTTGGGCTTCTCGAAGAAGTTAAAAAGATCCTTCACGAGACCTCTCCTTGAAAGTGCGAGCCTACCGCGTTACGAAGCGGCGCCAATCTTGGCAACCACCTCACGAGCCATCAGCTGAACCGCCGACGATGCGGTGTCCTTCTGAGGCGCGCTCGGGTCTTCAATCAGCTCAACGTTGAGACACAGGGACTGCAGTTCCTTGAGGAGCACGTTGAACGACTCTGGCAGGCCAGACTCGAGGTTGTGCTCGCCCTTCACGATCGACTCGTACATCCGCGTGCGGCCCACGACATCATCGCTCTTGACGGTGAGGAACTCCTGCAGCGCGTACGCAGCTCCGTACGCTTCCATGGCCCAGACTTCCATCTCTCCAAGCCGCTGACCACCGAACTGCGCCTTGCCACCCAGCGGCTGCTGCGTCACAAGGGAGTACGGCCCAATCGACCGGGCGTGGATCTTGTCGTCGACCAAGTGGTGCAGCTTCATGATGTACATGACGCCGACGGTGACATCGTGGTCAAACGAGATTCCAGTCTTGCCATCAAACAGGATCGACTGGCCGTTGTCCGACTGCTTGGCCATGGTGAGCGCCGTTTTGATCTCGCTCTCCTTGGCGCCGTCGAACACTGGCGTTGCCGTATGAACACCGCGCACCAGCTTGCTGGAAAAGCGCTTGAGGTCGTGCTCATCGAGCGCATCAATGAACGCGTGCGCCTGATCGGTCGTGTAGATCTTCTTGAGCCGCTCACGAAGCTGCGCGGCGCCATACCGACCTTGCAAGACCTTCTCGATCTGCTTGCCTAGCTGCAGGGCCGCCCAGCCAAGGTGCGTCTCGAGAATCTGGCCTACGTTCATTCGCGACGGAACTCCGAGCGGGTTTAGCACCACATCAACCGGCGTACCATCGCAGAGGAAGGGCATGTCTTCCTCGGGCAGAATGCGACTCACGACACCCTTGTTGCCGTGCCGACCGGCCATCTTGTCACCGACGGCGAGCTTGCGCTTGATGGCCACATAGACCTTGACCATCTTGATGACGCCCGGTGGCAGCTCGTCACCCTTGGTCAGCTTCGCGATCTTGTCGCGGTAGACCGACTCAATGGCGTGGATGTCATCTTCCAGCCGCTGAGCGAGCTGCTCGACGCGCTCTTCCAGACGGCCTTCTCCCTCGGCAACCCGCAGCTCTCGGTAGTGACGAGCCGGAATCGTCTCAAGAGTCGCCATGTCGAGTTGCTGCCCCTTGGCGAGCAGCACCTTGCCCTTGTCATCGACGAGACGCGACGCAGTGGTCTTGCCTTCGAGCAGCCGCCGCATCTTGGCGTAATACGACTCGCAGACAATCTTCACTTCATCCCGCTGATCGGTGATGAGCTTCTCTTTCTCGGCGTCCTCGATGTCCTTGGCGCGCTCATCCTTCTCGGTGCCCTTGCGAGCAAACACCCGAGCCGAGATGACGATGCCCTGGACTCCGGGCGGAACCCGCAGCGAGCTGTCGCGTACGTCGCCGGCCTTTTCACCGAAGATGGCACGCAGCAGCTTCTCTTCCGGGCTGAGCTGAGTTTCGCCCTTGGGAGTGATCTTACCGACGAGGATATCGCCAGCCTTGACCTCTGCACCGATGCGAACAATGCCCGACTCGTCGAGGTCTTTGAGCGCTTCCTCTCCGACGTTGGGAATGTCGCGGGTGATCTCTTCTTTGCCGAGCTTGGTGTCGCGGGCGATGCACTCGAACTCCTCGATGTGAATCGAGGTGTAAACATCTTCCTTGACCAGTCGCTCCGAGAGCAGGATCGAGTCCTCGAAGTTGTAGCCGCCCCATGGCATGAAGGCGACCACCACGTTCTGACCCAGCGCCAGCTCGCCCATCTCGCAGGCCGGTCCGTCAGCGATAACATCACCAGGACGAACCCGATCTCCTCGCTCGACGATCGGCTTCTGATTGATGCAGGTGTTCTGGTTGCTGCGCTGGAACTTGACGAGCGAATAAATGTCCGGCTTCGCCCCGGCCATATCATCCAGATCCTGCTCCAGCGGACGCACGACGATGCGCGCCGCATCCACCGACTCGACGATGCCCTCACGCTTTGCCACCAGCGTGACCCCTGAGTCGCGAGCGACAATGCCCTCGACCCCAGTTCCCACGAGTGGCGCAGCCGTCCGAATCAGCGGCACCGCCTGACGCTGCATGTTGCTGCCCATCAGGGCGCGGTTCGCGTCGTCGTGCTCGAGAAACGGAATCAGCGAGGCTGCCACCGACACCAGCTGGTTCGGCGACACGTCCATCAGCGTCACTTCTTCCGGACGAGACAGGACGAAGTCACCGTTATGACGCGCCGACACGTGCGGCCCGAGGAACTTGCCGTCTCGCTCGACCTGGGCATTCGCCTGGGCGATGAAGTGGCCTTCCTCCTGAAGCGCCGAGTAGAACTCGACATCATCGGTCGCTTTGCCGTCGGCACACTTGCGATACGGCGTCTCGATGAAGCCGAACTCATTGACACGAGCGTAGGTCGACAGCGACGCAATCAGACCAATGTTCGGGCCTTCTGGCGTCTCAATCGGACAGATACGTCCGTAGTGCGTGGCGTGAACGTCGCGGACCTCGAAGCCGGCACGCTCACGGGTCAGACCGCCTGGCCCAAGTGCCGAGAGACGACGCTTGTGCGTGACCTCGGACAGCGGGTTCGTCTGATCCATAAACTGCGACAGCTGCGAGCTACCGAAGTACTCCTTCACCACCGCCGAGACAGGCTTGGCGTTCACCAAGTCATGCGGCATCAGCGTCTCAATTTCCTGAGACATGCTCATCCGCTCTTTGATCGCGCGCTCCATGCGAACCAGACCGATACGGTACTGGTTTTCCATCAGCTCACCGACGGCTCGCACGCGGCGATTGCCGAGGTGATCGATGTCGTCGATCGCGCCCTTGCCGTTCTTTAGCTCGATGAGATAGCGAACGGTTTCCAAGATATCGCGCTTGGTGAGCACGCAGTTGTCGAGCCGCTCATCGATCTTGAACTTGTAGTTCAGCTTGAGACGACCGACCTTCGACAGGTCGTAGCGCTCGGCGTTGAAAAACAGGTTCTTGAACAGCTGCTGAGCAGTCTCCAGCGTCGGCGGATCACCAGGACGAAGCCGACGATAGATCTCCATCATCGCTTCCTCGGGCGTCGACAGCCGGTCCGCAATCAGCGTATCGCGAAGATACGAACCGACGTTCAGACCGTCGATGAACAGCACCTTGAAGGCCGAGATGTTGTGCTGCCGCAGCTCTTCGAGCTTGGCCTCCGTCAGCTCCTCGTTGCACTGCAGGAGGACTTCGCCAGTCTGCTCGTTGATGACATCGTGCGCCGCAACCTTGCCGACCAGTTCGGAAGACTCGACCGGGAGTCGATCAATTCCGAACTCCTGCAGCTTGCGAATCGCCGCGCGGGTAAACTTGCGATTCTTCTTCACCAGGATTTCGTTGTTGCCCGGGTGACGAATGTCGCGAGTTGCCCGCTGCCCCGGCAGCAGATCGTACTCCAGCGACTTGCCGTAGTGCCCGTCTGCCTCGACGAAGATGCCTTCGGTGGCATAGAAGTAGTTGAGCAAGTCCTCCGTCGAGTAACCAAGCGCACGGAGCAGCACCGTGGCATGCAGCTTGCGCCGACGGTCGATCCGGACATACAGGATGTCCTTTGGATCGAACTCGAAGTCGAGCCACGAGCCACGGTACGGAATCACTCGAGCGCTGTAGAGCAGCTTGCCCGAGGAGTGGGTCTTGCCCTTGTCGTGATCGTAGAACACGCCGGGCGAGCGATGGAGTTGGGAGACGACAACGCGCTCGGTACCATTGATGATGAAGGTACCGTTTTCCGTCATCAGCGGGATCTCACCAAAGTAGACCTCCTGCTCTTTGACATCGCGAATCGACTGGTAGCCAGTCTCCTCGTTGGTATCCCAAACGACCAAGCGGATGACCACCTTGATCGGCGCGGCGAAAGTCATTCCGCGCTGACGGCACTCATCTACGTCGTACTTGGGTTTGTCGAGGTGATAGGAAACGAACTCCAGGGACGATGTCTCAGAGAAGTCCTTTATCGGGAAGACACTCTTGAACACGCCCTGCAGACCGACATCTTCCCTCTGATCGGAGGGCGTGTCCTTCTGCAAAAACTTGTCATAAGATTGCTTCTGGATGTCGATGAGGTTGGGGATGTCAATGATCTTGGTGATCTTCGCGTAGTTCTTGCGGACCCGGAAGTTGTTCTGAATCACCGAAGCCATTAGCGACCCTTTCTGTCCCTTGCAGCGAAGTGCACAAGGCTCACAGGAAAGCTCCTCGGGAATCTCATGGCGGGGGTTCCCGGCGCAGCGTGCTTTCCCAACGAGGTTGTCTACCCTCCCTGACCTTCGAGCGAAGCCCTCGCTCGATCAAGTCGGGAGGCAGAATGCGAAGTAGCGCCGAATGTGACAAAAACCGGCGGCCCACAGGGACACTCTTCCCTGCGAGCCGTCGGTCGGCCCCACTTCCTAGCTTGTGTAGCTGATTGGCGCAGGCCAATCCTCGAGCTACTTGATCTCGACGGTGGCGCCAGCCTCGACGAGCTTCTTCTTGATCGTCTCAGCCTCGTCTTTGGTTGCGCCAGCCTTCAGCTCCTTGGGAGCGCCGTCCACGAGATCCTTGGCCTCTTTGAGGCCGAGGTTGGTGATCTCGCGAACAACCTTGATGACGCCAATCTTATTGGCACCAGCACCAGTGAGTACGACCGAGAACTCAGTCTGCTCAACAGCGGCCGGAGCTGCAGCCGCAGCGCCACCAGCAGCCGGACCAGCGGCAACCGCCACTGGAGCAGCCTTCACACCCCACTTGTCCTCGAGCAGCTTGGTGAGCTGGGCAATCTGCATCACCGACATCTGTGAGAGCTGATCAACAATTTGGTCCATGTTTGCGTTGCTCATTGTAGTTTCTCCTTGGAGTTAGCCCTGTGCCTCGAGCGCGCGCTTCCGTGCGTCGAGGACGTATGCAAAGTTCTGCGCAGCCGCGTTGAGCGTGCGTACGACGTTGGTTGCTGGAGCCATAAAGGTCGCAAGCAGCGATGCCCTGATCTCGTCCTTGCCCGGCATATCTGCCGAAGCGATGACACCTTTGTCATCCAGAACGCCCTCAAGGTAGCCACCCTTGATCTTGAACTTCTCATTGTTCTTGGCGTAATCCCGCGCCACCTTGGCGGCAGCAGAAGGACTATCCCAAGAAAAAATGACTGCCGATGGACCTTCCAAGTACTTGCCCATTTTTTCCATGGGCGTACCAGCGATGGCGAGCTTCACGAGGGTGTTCTTATACACCTTGTACTCGCACTGCTGCTTCCGGAAGTCTTCCCGGAGAGCCGTCACCGCTGGCACCTGAAGGCCACGGAAGTCACAGATGACCACCGCCGCGCTCTTTTGGAGCTTGTCTTTCAACTCAGCGATTTGCTGCGCTTTTTCGTTCCGATCCATACCCCAGGACTCCAAGTCTCGGCAGGTGATTAAGCCTAACGGCTCCTGCTTTCTAGGACGGTTGCGTTACTTCGACAGAAACTGCCGAAGGGATTACTTCGCGGTTAGATCTCCCTGGACTTCGTTAATGTCCAGCTTCAGACCAGGGCCCATCGTCGTCGACAGGCCAATGCTCTTCATGTACTGACCCTTGGCAGAGGACGGCTTGAGCTTGAGGAGCAGCTCAATGAGCGCCCGTGCATTCTCACGCAGCTTCTGCGGACCAAAGGACACCTTACCGATCGGTGCGTGCACGATTCCACTCTTCTCGACGCGGAACTCGACACGGCCACCCTTGAGCTCACGGACGGCCTTTGTCACATCGGTGGTCACGGTGCCAACCTTGGGGTTGGGCATCAGGCCGCGTGGACCGAGAATCCGAGCAATCTTACCGATGACACCCATCATGTCGGGAGTCGCCACCGCTGCATCAAAGTCCAGCCAGTTTTCGGTCTGAATCTTCGCCACAAGATCCTCTGCGCCGACGAAATTTGCACCAGCATCCTGGGCTTCCTTCGCCTTGTCGCCCTTGGCGAACACCACAATTCGGACCGTCTTGCCGGTTCCGTGTGGAAGATTTACAGCGCCACGGACCATTTGATCGGCGTGCTTTGGATCGACTCCCAAGCGGACGGCGAGGTCGACCGTCTCGTCGAACTTGCTTGAGATCTTCAGCTTGGGCAGCAACTCAAATCCTTCCGCCAGACTGTACCGCTTCTCACGGTCAATCAGCTTCAGGGCGGCGGCGTACTTCTTTCCAGCTTTGGCCATTTCGTCTCCTTATCGACTCAGGGCAACGCCCCGAAAGTCTCCCGCTGTATGCTGCGGTTGGCGAGAGGGAGCTATCCCTCTACAACATCAATGCCCATCGAACGTGCAGTACCGGCAATCGACCGCATCGCGCTCTCGACATTGGTGGTGTTGAGATCTGAGAGCTTCTGCGTAGCAATGTCACGAAGCTGCTTCCTCGTGATGCTGCCGACTTTGACCTTGTTCGGTACCTTCGAGCCGGCCCCAGGCTTCTTCTGTAAGGACAGACCGGCAGCCTTCTTCACGAGAACAGAAGCCGGCGGAGTCTTGGTGATGAAGGTAAACGAACGGTCCGAATAGACCGTAATCACCAC
Organism: Myxococcales bacterium; assembly: GCA_016794465.1. GTDB lineage: Bacteria > Myxococcota_A > Polyangia > Palsa-1104 > JAEUJZ01 > JAEUKA01. Next base: position 56,533 of record JAEUKA010000096.1, read on the forward strand.
CGGAATCATCATGGTTTCGATGCCCTGCGTCTTTGCATTGAAAGACTTACAGAACTCCATGATGTTTACGCCGTGCTGGCCGAGGGCCGGTCCGACGGGCGGCGAGGGGTTTGCCTTACCGGCGGGGATTTGCAGCTTTACGTAGCCAGTGATTTTCTTCGCCATGATGGCCTGATTCCTACGAGTCTGTCAGGTATTTGACGCCGGTTTGACTACCACCGAGCGGCAACAGGATGCCTAAAATGCCCTTTGAGAGCAAGGACTTAGCGCATGAGCCCGTAACGTTCTTGTGAACTAATGTTCCCAGCCTCGGGAGAAGACTTGTCCCCGGATTCTGATTTCGAAAATCAAGCCTTCTCTACCTGCGCGAAGTCGAGCTCCACTGCGGTAGCTCGACCGAAGATGCTGACACGGACCTTCACCTTCTGCTTCTCAGGCTTCACTTCGTCGACGATGCCTGCGAAGTTTGCGAACGGTCCATCAATCACCCGAACGCTCTCGCCTTCCTCAAAGGACACGCGAGGTTTGGGCTTTGAGGAGCCCTCTGACATCTGCGAGTTGATCTGCGCGATGTCTTTTTCATTCACTGGGACGGGATTTGTTCCACCCAGAAAGCCGGTGACTCGCGCTGTGTTCTTGACAAGATGGTACGTCCGCTCGGACATTGCCATTTGCACGAACATGTAGCCGGGATAGAACTTGCGGGTCGTCGTCCGCTTCTGACCCTTCACGAGCTCAAGGACCGACTCCGTCGGAATCAAGACCTGGCCGAACTCAGTGTCCATACCAGCCTGCTTGATCCGCTCCTGGAGCGAGAGCTTGGCCTTGTTCTCGTGGCCCGAGTAGGTATGTACGACGTACCACTTTAGACCCATTGCATCACCGCCGCTTTGCCCAAGGGATGATCCTGTTAGCTATACAGGAGGCTGGTCATGTACGCCCACGTGGCGTCGAAAACGCCAAGCAAAAGTGAGGCGATGATCACAGTCACGATCACGACGAGGGTAGCCGCGCTCGTCTCTTTGCGAGTGGGCCATGAAACCTTGCTTAACTCGGTGACACACTCCGAGGCGAGTCCGAAGATCTCCTCATTGCGCCAAGCCGAGTACACGCCTACCCCGGCAAGGACGAACGAAGTCGTGTATATGATGAGCTGCTTGGGTTTGGCGAAATAGCTCCACACCCACTCACTGGTCTTGACCAGCAAGAACACGAGCGCCAAACCGGCTGCCGCAAACAGGATATGGACCCACTTTCGTTCCATCGTTTCCGTCTTGCTCCACTTGGGCGCTCAAGCCGATTCCGCCGATCACCCCGGGGCCCTCGCCAAGCTCAAGATGTTTGTTTCCGCAATCACTAGCAGGCCAGGAGGGATTCGAACCCCCAACCCGCGGTTTTGGAGACCGCCGCTCTACCAGTTCGAGCTACTGACCTAAACTCGACAATTTGCCGCCGCTCCATTAGAGAAGCGACTGCCGCGACTACTTCGTCTCCTTGTGAGAGGTGTGGCGGTGGCACCACTTGCAATACTTGTTGAACTCCAGCTTGTCCGGAGTGGTGCGCTTGTTCTTGTTGGTGTGATAGTTACGCCGCTTGCACTCTTTGCACTCGAGCGTCACAAGTACACGATTACCGCGAGCCATGTTCTATCCTCGGACCAGTTCGCGAGCTGCTGCCCGCGTTTGATTGTCGTTCTACAAAAAGAGCCCATGTCCAGGATTGAACTGGAGACCTCGTCCTTACCAAGGACGCGCTCTACCAACTGAGCTACATGGGCACATTGTCTTCAAGTAGCGGGCGACGGGGTTCGAACCCGCGACGTCTAGCTTGGAAGGCTAGAGCTCTACCAACTGAGCTACACCCGCATGCAATCAAAGTCGAATACTAAGTGGAGGGGGAAGGATTCGAACCTTCGAAGCGTAGACGCGGCTGATTTACAGTCAGCTCCCTTTGGCCACTCGGGCACCCCTCCGCGATTGTTTTGTTTTCAAAGAGCTGGCGGCGGGAATCGAACCCACTGCCTGCTGATTACAAGTCAGCTGCTCTACCAAGTGAGCTACGCCAGCAAGCGCCGACGGCCGCGAGGCAGCGAGTAGTACCTTTACTGCCCGGCGTCTGTCAAGAAACTTTTTTACTTCACGGAATTGTGCTCGCCGGGTACGCCCGCCTGTCACAATGTTGGAAATTTCGCTCAATTTGCGGGCTGAGGCAAGCGGTCTTTTTTGGCTGCGATGAATTGTCAGGTGATCTCAAGCGCCATCGCGACGGCATGACCGCAGAACCGCTGATACTCCGATGAGCCCTGCACCTCGGGAGGCAGACTCTCACGCGGGACCGGGCGAAACCCAAATTTTTCGGCGAAAAAGTCAGTCGCGTGCTCGGTCAGAAGACAGACGCGGAGCAGCCCTCGCTGGCGGACTCGCAGAAGCGCCATCTCGGCAAGCATCCAGCCCAGCCCTTCCCCTCGTCGCTCCGGATGAACCGCCAACGAACGCAGCAGCGCCGTGTCGCGATATATTTCCAGCGCAACGCAGCCCATGACCTCGCCTTGCGGGTCTTTGAGCGTCCACAGCTCGGCCAGATCGTCGGGCACGCCGACCGTTGGCAACTTCACCAGCGACAGCAGCTTGCGAACCTTGGGCTCGTCGGAGGGTGGACATGGCTGGACCGCGTCGCCCAGCTTGTGAAGCAAGCGCTCATGCAGATTTTCAAAGCTTCCCGACGACATAATCACCACGGTGTCGCCGGCAGAGGCCCGCTGGACCAACGTATCGATGATCTGCTCGGTGTCCGCGATCGCTCGGGCCGGTACTCCCCGCTTGCGAATGTCGGCGGCCAGCTTCTCGACATCGAGCCGATTGCCCGGCGGCGCCTTTTCCGGCAGGTGGACGGCGCCCACGACAATCTCATCGGCAGCAGCGAGTGCTTCGGCAAACTCTTGCTGGAACACCGCAGTTCGACTCGTCGCTGAGCGCGGCTCGAAGACAGCGATCAGGCGCCCGGTGCCAAAGCGACCACGCAGGCCTCGCAGCGTCTCGCGAATTGCGGTCGGATGATGGGCAAAGTCGTCGACGACGGTGACACCTTGAGCGACGCCCCGCAGCTCTTGCCTGCGCTTGACTCCGACGAACCGCCGAATTCCCGATGCGATCTCCTCGGGCGAGAGGCCAAGATTTGCCATAGCAGCGATCACGCCGACCGCATTTTCCAGGTTGTACGCACCGGAAAGTCCCAGCTCGAAGCTGCCGTAGAGCTGGCCGCGACGGTGAACCTGGAATGTCGTCCGTCCTCCGGTCTTGATACCGGTGACCGCAGCGCGCCACTCGATGTCGTCGGGACAGCTGCCACTGATTCCGTATCGCTCGACGCGGCAGGAAGCGGCCTTGGCGCAGTCTAGGGCGTGCTCCGAGCTGGCACTGACGACAAGAACACCTGCCTCGGGAATCAGGGCGACCAGCTCACGGAAGGCCTGCTTGATGTGCGGAAGGTCGGGAAAGATGTCGACGTGGTCCAGCTCGATGCTGGTCAGGATGGCGACCTGCGGTCGGTAGTGAAGGAACTTGCTCTTCTTATCGAAGAAGGCGCAGTCGTATTCATCGCCTTCCAGCACGAATTGTGGGCCTTTGCCGACGGCAGCGTTGTGGCCCATGTTGAGCGGCACTCCGCCGATCATGTACGAGGGGTCCCGCCCGGCGTTGAGTAGCGTCCAAGCGGCCAGCGACGAAGTGGTGGTCTTGCCGTGTGTGCCGCAGACGACAAGTGGCAGCTTGTCGGGAAGAAGCAGCTCCTCGACGATGGCAGGAAACGATGTGAGTCGAATGCCCCGCTGCTGCGCGGCCAGCACTTCGACGTGATCGCGACGACAGATGTTGCCGACCACCACCGCTTCCGGCATCCAGTCGAGGTTCCGATCGGCAAAACCCTCCATCAGCGCGATCCCGGCACTTGCGAGCTGCGTCGACATCGGCGGATAGACGTGCTCATCGGAGCCGCGCACTTCGTGACCCACCGCCTTCAGCAGCTCGGCCACGGCCCCCATCCCGGTGCCGCAGATGCCAATAAAATGAATCTTCACGTTTCTCCTCGTCAGCGTCGCAAACAGTGCGCCGCAGAGCCGGGCCGATTGGCGTTTGGGCCAGTATATAGGATGAGGATCACCGCCAGGGCATGGTCAGTTTCTCGTCGCTGTCGCCAGCTCCGCCAGCACCGCATCACCACACTCCGAAGTCGACAGCGTGCCACCAAGATCGCGCGTCACCCGCCCCGCGAGCACGACCTGTTCGACCGCTTTGCGCAGTCGATCGCCGCAGTGCGCCTCGCCCAGGTGGTCATACAGCATCGCCAGTGTCAAAAAGGCCGCCAGCGGATTTGCCAGCCCTTTGCCAGCGATGTCGGGCGCCGAGCCATGAACCGGCTCGAACAGCGAGCAGCGCCCCGGATGAATGTTGCCCGACGCCGCGACGCCCAGACCTCCGCAGATCGCCGCCCCCAGATCGGTCAGGATGTCCCCAAACAGGTTCGAGGTCACGACGACATCAAAGCGCTCCGGCGTGCGCACAAACTCCATCGCGGCGACATCGACGAACAGATGACTCGACTGAACCTCGCGATGCTCGGCGGCCACCACGCGGAACGTCCGCTGCCACAGTCCGTGGGCGTGCGGCAGGGCGTTGGCCTTGTCGACCATACAGACGCGCGGCGTCGGATGCGCTGAGCCGTGCGGCACCTTGGCCAGCGTGTAGGCCGCCCGAATGATTCGCTCGACACCCCGACGGGTATTCAGATCTTCGCTGATCGCTACCTCGTCGGGCGTATCGCGCTTGAACGAGCCGCCCATTTGCACATACGGCCCCTCGGTGTTCTCACGCAGGACCCAAAAGTTCACATCGCGCCGCGTCTTCCCCTTGACCGGACAGAGCCGCTCGTCGAGAAGCTGCACTGGCCGCAGGTTGATATACAGATCGAGCCCGAAGCGCAGCCCTAGCAGCACATCGCGCGCCACCACTCCGTCGGGAACACGCGGATCACCGAGTGCTCCAAAGAAGATCGCATCAAACTCGTCGCGGAGCCGGACCAGCGCCCCCGTCGGCAGCGTCTCTTTCGTCTTGAGATAATGCTCGGCGGACCACGGAAAGTGCTCGATGTCGAGTGGCACGCCCAGCGGCTCGACGACTCGCAGCGCCTGCGCCACCACCTCGGGACCAATTCCGTCGCCAGCTATCACTGCGATGCGACGCTGCCGTCCCGGTGCCGGGGCCAGCCCGAACGGATACACACTGTCTACGCCGGTCATCGATGAAGCCTAGCGCAGTGCGGTGAAGCCAGCGCCTCGCGACTTGCCGGCCTCTTGCGGGCTGAACTTGAGGGCGCGAATCCCAAGAGCAGCGTCGGTGTACAGCCGCTCGCCCTTGTGTGTCTCGATCTGTAGCGTCTCGGCGGACAGCGTCACCCGCTTGACCTTCTGAATCGCCAGCGCCTCTTGGCCGCCGACATCAATGATGATGGTGAGCTCGACGTCGTCGCTGACCAGGAATCCGCCCTTGCCTTCGGCTTTGACGGCGGACTCACTCTCGAGAACTTTTTGGATTAGGTCCTTCTTCATCTTCATCCCTAGGCCACGCGGGCCAGCGTGCGGTAAGTACCCCAATTCGCCCGGCCTGGCAATCCGCGCGAGGCGAGCGCTGGGCAAAACACCGAGTCAGCAGCTGCGTCTAGACGCGCAGGCCCCAGTGCAGCTTGTTGCGCAGGAGGTCAAAAAACGATCGCCGCAGGGGCCGAAAAATCGTCAGCGGATGGTCTGAACAGGTCACTTGCACGATGTCGCCGGGCCCAAGCATGTGGCTCCACTGACCATCAACGGTAAGCAACACCTGGGCGGCATCTCGACCGGGGCGCACCTCGACGAGCGAGCGAAGATGGACCACCAGCGGCCGCGCGGTCAGTGTATGTGGACAGATCGGCGACAGCACCAAGGCTTCCATGTTGGGCATCAGGATCGGCCCCCCTGCCGCCAGGTTATACGCCGTCGAGCCCGTCGGTGTGCAGATGAGAAGCCCATCCGCGCGATAGGTTGCGACCGCATCACCGTCGACAAACGCATCCAGCTCGAACAGTCGCGCCATCTTCGGCTGACTGACCACGACATCGTTGACGGCCGTCCGCTCGATGAGGAGATCTTCCGGTCGCGGAGTCTGATCGGCACGCTCGGCAGGCAAACGGTAGACCCGGCAGCGCAGCCGATGCCGCTGTTCCGTCGGAAGCTTGCCATCGAGCGCAGCCAGCAGCGTCTCACACGCTTCCTGCGGAGTGCTGCAGGTCAAAAAGCCGAGCCGCCCAAGGTTCACGCCCAGCAGCGATACCGCCCGATCTCCGAGCAGACCCGCACCATAGAGCATCGTCCCGTCGCCACCGAGCGCCACCAGCATCGCCAGCTCTTGCGGCAGCTCACTCTCACTGGTGCTGTGAATCCACGCAGGCAGCTCGACGTGATCGCGAAGCACCAGCTCGGTCTGGCCTCGCTCGCGAAGCGCCCGCACCAGCTGCTCGCACAGCGGTACGGCGTCGGGCTGATCACGCTTGAGAATGAAGCCGATGGGGGGCAACTAGGCTCCTGGGATGGGTTGCTTGGGCCGGCCACCAGACGGAGGACGCGCACGCAACAAGTCACCACTGCCGCGATCGCGAAGGAACTCCAGAAAAGCGATCGCCGACGGTAGCTCTGCGGCAGGAAGCTGCTCAATCAGATCACGGGCACTGCGCCGATAGCCGTCTCCAGGCGCATCTCCGTTGGTCACCGGGCGGGGCAGCTGCACGTCACTCTCGATCGGCGCCTGAACCTCGCCCCACGGTGGTGGCTCGACGGTGGTCAGCCCATCGCGCTTGAACCACTCCTGGATGTGCCAGTGGAGCAGCTCGCCGCGATAGGCAAACCAGCGCTCCCTCTCGACGGGATAGTTTAGCAAGGCATCTTTGAAGCGCCGAAACGCCCCTTTGCCGTCGATGCTGATGATCAGTCGCTCCCGCAGGACCGGCTCGGTTACCCCCGCCACAAAGCGCTCCATCCACTTGTACTGCTCTCGCGACGACGCCGGCTCGACCCGCAGATAGGCATCGCCCCCGCCCATCACTTTCGAGCGCAGCTCCTCGACGCTCGGTGCCGACTCGACCAGCGTGATCACTTCACCCGAGCGGGTATCGAGAAAGCTCTCGGTGTCAGGGGCATTGCGCTCAACCGCTGTCTCCAACTCCGCCCAACGCACCGCTATGACTCGCATAACCAACAAACCCCGTTTTGTAAGAGATAGCACATATTTCGGCCACATTTGAGCCAAGGCAAAGTCGCATTTCGCCGACGAAGACCAAGCCGAACCAAGGCCCGAATAGATCTTAAAGGCTATGTGAACTGCGCGCAGATTTGCAAGGGCTACGGGCACTTCTCCGCGAGTCTCGGACCGGAAAAATTGGCAGACGAGAGCGCTCGGGCTAGAACGCGAGCACCATGCCGCTTTCGTCGGTCCATAGAGAGGCGCTCCTCGGTCTGCTGGCAGGCGCAGGGGAAGCCCGCTTTGATGAGCCGCTCTCCCGTCACACCACGCTGCGGGTCGGTGGGCCCGTCGATGCGTGGATTGCCCCGGCCAGCATCGCGACGGTCATGAGCGTGCGTCGCTATTGCGCGTCAGTCGGTCTACCGTGTCGAGCGCTCGGCTCGGGCTCCAACCTGCTCGTCCTCGACGGTGGGGTTCGCGGCGTCTTGCTGGCGACGGAAAAGCTGCGTGGTCTTTCGTTCGGCACCGCGACCCCGGATGACCCGCGCATACCTGTGACGGTCGAAGCTGGTGTCTCGACGGGCAAGCTGCTCAGTGAAGCGGTTCGTCGCTGCCTCGGTGGTATCGAGTTTTTGGGCGGCGTCCCGGGCTCGATCGGCGGGGGCTTGATCATGAACGCCGGCACGTATCTCGGTGAGTTCAAGGACGTGACCGTCGAGGTAATGAGTGTCAGCGAGAGCGGTGAGCTGATCCATCGTCCACACGCGGCCTGTGGCTTTGTCTATCGCGGATCGGCCCTGCCTCCGACGGAAGTGGTGGTTTCGGCGCGGCTGCTCCTGCCACCGCGCGATCGAGCCGCAATCGAGGCCGACGTGGCGGCGCTGCGCAAGCGTCGTCGCGAACGGGAACCACATGGCGTCGGCTGCGCGGGCAGTTTTTTCAAGAATCCGACGGGAGACTACGCCGGTCGCTTGATCGAGGCGTGCGGGCTCAAAGGCACTCGCAGCGGCGACGCAGAGATTGCCGCCGCCCACGCCAACTGGCTGGTCAACGTCGGCTCGGCCAAGGCCAGCGACTTTGTTGTACTGATTGAGTTGGCCAGGCAGAGCGTGCGAGAGCGCTTCGGTGTCTCTCTCGAGCTGGAAGTAAAGATCATCGGAGAGCCGGAATGAAAAAACGGGTTGGCGTCATCATGGGCGGGCCATCTGCCGAGCGTGAAGTGGCTCTGGCATCGGGTCGACGGGTGGCCGAGGCGCTGGCCGAGCGCGGTCACTCGGTTGCATCGCTGGACTGGACGGGGGCGGATCAAAACCTGTGGGCGGATCTGCGGCGCGAGCGAGTTGAGGTCGCGTTCGTGGCGCTCCACGGCACGCTCGGGGAAGACGGCTGCATTCAAGGGCTGCTCGAGTGTGCGGGCATTCCATACACCGGCTCGGGCGTGCTGGCGTCGGCGCTGGCGATGGACAAGGTGGCTTCGCGTCGGGTCTTCATGGAAGAGAGCATCGAGACGCCGCGCTGGACGGTGTACCAAGGTCCCGCCGACGTGGCGCGCGTTGGACTGCCGCTGGTGGTCAAGCCATCGCGAGAAGGCTCGTCGGTGGGTATCACGTTTGTGAGAGACGAGTCGCAGCTTGATCCGGCGCTGCAGCTGGCGCAGCGACTGCACGGCGTGGTGCTGCTCGAAGAGCTGGTGGTCGGGCGCGAGATCGAGGTCGCTGTTCTCGACGGTGTGGTGCTGGGTGATGTCGAGATTCGGCCAGCCGGTGAGTTCTACGACTATGCGGCGAAGTACCAGCGCACCGATACGCAATATTCGGTCCCGGCGCCTTTGTCAGCAGCGGAACGGCAGCTCTGTCATGACCTGGCGCGACGGGCGCATCTGGCGCTCGGCTGTGCGGGAGTGACGCGCACCGACTTGCTATTGTCGTCGAGCGGGCGCGCTGTCTGCCTGGAAATCGATACGCTGCCGGGACTTACCGATCGCAGCCTGGTGCCCAAGATCGCCGCGCAGGCCGGCCTCGACTTTCCTTCGCTGTGTGAGCGCATCCTCGCGACTGCCGCGCTCAAGGCCTAGCTGGGGGGACAGCGCCGGGGGCACAGCTCGTCTAAACTCTCTCGCAAGTTGGCAACGGATCGGGATACCCTCTAACGCGACGGTGAGACGAGCATGATTCGCATCCTGGAGCTTTCGACCGATGGCGGACAGCCGGTGATTCGCGAGCTCTCGGAAGCGGCGGCGCGGACGGCGGTGCTGACGCCGACACCGGGCACGCTGCGCTGGGTCGATCTGTCGAAGCAGACTCCCGAGGAGCTGGACCTGATCGCGCAGGGCTTTCGCTTCCACCCGCTGGCGCTCGAGGACTGTCTGCACTTCGATCAGCGGCCCAAGCTCGAGGAGTACGCGGGAGCGAGTCCGTACCTGTTCGTCGTGACCCACAACTTCACCGTCCTGCCGACCACCAAGAGCCTGTTGTCCGAGGAGAACTCGCTGCATGTGCCGCGACTTTTGTGGGCCGAGAGCCGCTCGCAGATGGTCGCGCTGACGATGCTGGAGACGCACGCTTTCCTCGGTCAGAGCTTTCTCGTCACGGTTCACGATCAGCACAGCCCGGCGCTCGAGCACACCTGGCATCGCGTCAAGCACGACCCACAGCTCCTCGGGCGCGGCGTTGACTTTGTGTACTACCTGCTCGCCGACGGACTGTGTGACGCAAACTTCCCCGTGCTCGAGCAGCTGGGCGACATCCTCGACGACATGGAAGAGTCGCTGTTTGACAACCCGAGCCGCGCCGATCTGCACCGCATTTATTCGATGCGCAAGACGCTGGTGTCGATGCGGCGGGTGCTGTCGCCACAGCGCGATGTGATGGGCAACCTGGCTCGGCACGGCGGCAGTCCGTGTGTCAGCGAGCGCACCGCGCCGTATTTTCGCGACATCTACGACCACCTCACTCGCATTTACGAGAGCATCGAAGCTGGCCGCGATCTGCTCGGCAACTGCGTCGATGCCTACATGTCGGCAGTCGGTCAGCGCACCAACGAAATCATGAAGCAGCTTACGATTTTGTCGGCTTTGCTTCTTCCGGTTACGTTTCTGTCCGGACTGTTTGGCATGAACTTCGAGATGATGCCGTTCAAGTCGTCGGTCGCGTTTGCGATGGCGCTGCTGCTGATGTTTGGCGTCGTGCCGGGGGTGATGTTCCTGTGGTTTCGGCGCCGAGGCTGGCTGGTGAGCGACAATCCCGACGAAGCTTCACCGCGCGACAGCGGTCGGCACTACATCAAGAAGTGACTCGACGCTGCAGCTGTGCAGGGGCAGCGGCGCCAGCTCACGCTGGGACAGCAGCACCGCCGCAAACAGCATCGCCACGTCGTGCGTCGTCAGGGCTCGTGACGCCCCTTCTTCAACCAGGCTCGTCACCTGGGCACCACGCGCGCCACACGGCACAAACAGTCGCTGGCGAAACACCTCGGTCGACGCCGCCGTCACATTGAGCGACAGCCCGTGGATCGCCACCTGATGCTCGACGTGAACTCCGACTGCACCGAGCTTGCGATCGCCGACCCACACTCCGACTGGATCAGGACGATACTCTGCCGGGACCCCAAGTCGCGCCGCCGTCGCCACCGCCGATTCCGTCAGCCAGTCGACATGTCCGACGACTCCACCGCGCAGCCGCACCACCGGATACACCACCAGCTGGCCCGGTCCGTGATAGGTCGCTTGACCGCCTCGCTGGACCCGTACCGTCTCGATTCCCGCTGCTTGCAGCACGTCTTTGGGAACCAGCAGATCGGCGGCAGTGGCGCGATGTCCGAGCGTAATCACCGACGGATGTTCGACAAAGAGGATCGTCTCCTCCCCACCGGCCAGCACCTGGGCGCGCAGTCGCTGCTGTAGGAGCAGCACCGGCTGATAGTGCGCCCGGCCCAGCCACAGAACGCGCATTACATCCGCCGAGGGTCCGTCCCTGGCTGAGCGTAGACCGTGCTCCAGATGGTCGACTCTTGCGCCGGTGGCGATTGATCGGCGAAGCGCACTGACTCGGCCACCGCCTCCTTGACCTGCTCCTCGATCGCGGTGAGCTCCGCCTCGGGCAGGACTTTGAGCAGACGCGCCCGAGCCAGCTCGATCGAGTCACGCTTTTTCCAGCGCTCGATCTCGTCTTTGGTGCGGTAGTTGCCCGGATCGGACATCGAGTGACCGCGATAACGATAGGTTTCAATCTCGAGCAGCGACGGCGTAAACTCGGTCCGCGCCCGCTCGACGGCGATGCTGATGCGATCACGCACCTCGAGCACATCGTCGGACACGAAGCGATCGCGCGCCATCGCAAAGCCGGACGCTCGCAGCGTGATGTCGGGATGCGCCAGCGTCCGTTCGAGCGGCGTGCCCATCGAGTACTGGTTGTTCTCGATGATGAACACAATCGGCAGCTTCCACAGGCCAGCCAGCGACATGCCCTCGAAGAACGCACCTTGATTGACCGCGCCGTCACCGAGGAAGCACAGCGTCACCTCGCTGAGGTTGCGATACTTGCTGCCGAACGCGACCCCCGCCGCCAGTGGCGCCTGCGCACCGACGATGCCGTAGCCGCCGAGGAAGCGATGCTCGGCACTGAACATGTGCATCGAGCCGCCAAGCCCGCGCACGCAGCCGGTGTCCTTGGCTTGCAGCTCCGCCAGCATCGCTTTCCCTGAATCGAGCGTGCTGCCCGCCTTGGCCATAAAGTGACCGTGATCGCGATACGAGCCGACCATGTAATCCGTCGGACGCAGCGCCAGGGCCGCACCCACGCAGATCGACTCTTGACCGATCACCAAGTGCAGAAAGCCACCGATCTTGCCCTGACCGTAGGCCTTGGCAGCGGCTTCCTCGATGCGTCGGATGAACAGCATCTGCCGAAAGGCCTCGCGCAGCACCGGCACATCAGCTGGCACAAGCGGCTTGGAAAGGGCGGGATGAGCGGCTTCCTGCGCCTGCGCCGGGGTAGTGGTTGTCTCCATGTTCGAGCACTATATTCGATGCCAGCGCGGCGCTGGAAGTGATTACCGCTTGCAGCAAAGTACGCCGTTCGAGCCGGCGTCGTTCTGCGTGCTGCCGGCGAGCGGCGAGAACGGTGAGTTGATCTTCAGCTGACTGTTGTTGAAGTCGTACATCGCACGCGTGAAGCCACTGCACGCCGAGATGTTCGATGTACTGCCGGTCGACTTGCCGCAGCCGCCCCACGCGGGGGTCTGGCCTCCGCCGGCGACTCCGCACGAGGAGTTGAAGTTCTGAAAGCGCACCGGCACATCGGCGAGGAAAAACCCGCTGACGCTGCCGCAGGCGCTCTGGTTGACCGAGTCTGCGTTCGTGCAGATGGCATATCCAGCGGCACACAGGCGCTCGGCGTTTTTGGTGCTGTCCTTGTCCGCTTGGTAGGTACCGGGACAGGCCCACGCTGGCTTGGTGACGCTGCTGCTGACATCCGAGCCTTTGCCGTCAGCACAACCGCTGACGACTGTCATGCCACCGTCTGTGACCGGCGACGGGTTGTCTCCCGGCCCGAGCCTGCACAGGCCATCGATACAAGAATAGCCATCCGGGCAAAAGTGGCTTGCGTCACAGATAAGCGTTGCAGTGGTCAGATCAGGATTGAAACAACCAAATAGTAGAGCGATCGGAAAGAGCATAATTTTTCGCATAGTCCGTACTCCAGCAGAGGTTCGTAAGGCTAGAATCTCCCAACCACAGCCAGCCCACTTCCCGTCGGAACAATCCGAGCCGTCGGCCCCGCAGCTGGCGCCGTCACTGGGCTCGATTGTTTGCCGCGTAGATAAATCCAATATCCAGTCCAAGCGGCGCCACCCGCAAGTGCAATACCGCCAAGTACATCAAATGCTATTGCGGTATTGTTCAGTGTCTTCCCTTTGTCGTATAGCGCAGCCACATCCCCGGTCCAGTAGCGACTGCTCGCCGTGCCTACTTCTTGTTGAACCGAGAGCGCCGAGACACCCGTGCCAATTCCAATCGCCAGGAACGCCACGCCTGCGCCGAGCGTCACCAGCGCCGGAATCGGTGGCAGCTTGGGATAGCCTTTGAGCCAGCCCGGCCCACCATCGAGCGGCGGGACTGCCACGCCCGGCACTGCCGCTGCACTGCCATCGCTCTGTCTCAGCGTCGCAACCGTCTTTTTGATGTCTTCCGCGTCGGGCGGATTGGTCGCCAGATACTTTTCGTAATAACGCAGCGCGTCTTCACGCTGACCCTGTTTTTCGGCGGCCCGCGCAATGTTGAACAGCAGCGGCGTCAGCTTCGACAGGCCGTAAGCTGACTCGAACTCGGTCCGCGCCGCCGAGTAGTTTCCGTCCTGGAAAAAGCGCGCCCCACTATCGAAGTGCAGCTTGGCGGCAGCCATCTCTTCGGCACTCGGCTGCACCGGCGACGCAGCCGACCCAGCGGTCTGAGTCGCGGGCTCTGCACTCTGCGCTTGCACAGCCGGTGAAACCAGGCACAGCACGGCGGGAAGGCCCAGCCTCAGGAACGCACTACCGATCGGTAGCGTAGATACACCCAATGCGCATAGGACACGTTTTGCCACGTTGCGAATATATCACAGCATGCTGGCGCGGTGCTGCGGGTTCAGCAGCGGATCTCGACGGGTAGGGGGTTGGCACACCGACTGCTTGGGACTCTGCGCCAAGAAGCCTCGGCACTGGCTTCTCGTCTGAGCTGAGCTTTCCCCCGGTGCATCGCAGTGCGCTGCTGCACTGCCCTTCGTGCGACGGTGCACAACCGGCCGCCAAGGGTGCGATGCAGCACACCCACAACCGGACCAGGCACCACGAACAGGGGAGGCCAGCGCAGAACCGACAAACGCCAAAGGATGCGGTGATGGATATGGAGACAACAAACGACGCGAGCCTCGATGCGGACGTGATCATCGTCGGTGGTGGTGTCACCGGCTGCGCAATGGCGACCGCCTTGGCCAATGGCAAACGGCGAATATTGGTGTTGGAAGCTCGCACTGGCCACAAGCCACGGTTCGCGGGCGAGCTGCTTCATCCGACGGGAACTCAGGTTCTCGATGAGCTGGGCTTTCTGCCGACGCTCCGCAAGCATGGCGGCGTCGATGTCGATGGCTTCGCGGTCGTCAAAGCGAAAGAAGTTCCGGTCACCCGACTGCCCTACGCCGAGATCGCCAACCATCGCCCGACCGGCTTTGCCATGGAGCACCGCGACCTCGTCACCGGCATGCGCGAGTGGGCCGAGCAGCAGCCCGGCGTCACCTTCCGCTTCAACGAAAAGGTCGAGGAAGTGCTGCGCAATGACAGCGGTCGCGTCAGCGGGGTGCGGACCACAAGTGTGACGCTGCGGGCGAGCTTGGTCCTCGGCTGTGATGGTCGGCACTCCAAGATCCGACCGCTGCTTGGCCTGGGCGAAGAAGCGCGCCTGTTGTCGTTTTCGGTGGCGATGCGGCTGCCCGATGGCGCCAAGCACCTACCCTGCCCTACCTTCGGTCACATCTTTCTGGGCGCCTGGGGTCCGATGCTGATCTATCCGATTGGCGGTCCTGACGGAGCCCGCGATGCCCGAGGCTGTTTCGATGTAACCCGCGAGCTGTCCGGTGGTCCCAAAGGCGCAGCCGAGCTTCTGCGACGGGAATACGCGCCACACCTGCCGGCCCCGCTTGCCCGCGCCCTGCTCGAGTCCCTTGATCGCGAGCCGCCGCAGATTGCCGCCAACGAAGCAATTCGGACCGACCAAGCGGTGCTCCCCGGGGCAGCGATCGTTGGTGATGCCGGTGGCTGTGCTCACCCGCTGACCGCCGCTGGCATGACGGTCTGCTTCACCGATGCGCAGCGACTCGGACGGCTGCTTCGCGATGCCGGCAACTTCTCCAATCCACAGCAGGTTGACACCGCGCTCCGTCGCTACGAAATCGAACGCTACCGCTTCGTACGGGTCCGCGAGGTCTTGGCCGACGCGCTCTACGAAGTCTTCCGAGGCGTCGAGCCAGGCACCCGAGCGATCCGCGAAGGCATCTTTCAGTACTGGGAAGGCAGCAGCCAGGCCCGCGCTCGCTCGATGGCGCTGCTCTCTGGCGCCGATTCCCGTCCGTCGGTGTTCCTACGCGAGTATCTGACTGTCGTCAGCACCTCGACGAGCGCAGTATTGGCCGGGAAGACCGGGCCGATCCGAGGCGAGCAAGCCACCCTGCGGCAGCGCTTTGACTCCCTGGTCGGACTGGGCCAAAAGAGCCTGGAAAAAGCGCGGCTGGTGTTCCGCGATGTCCGCCAAGAGCTGCTCCGCGCCAGCGCCTAACAGCCAAAAGCGCTCGCGTGGCTTGCTTAGTATTTGTGGAGGATGAGTCCGCTTGGGCCGACGACGTAGATGTCGTCAGGTCCGGCGCAGCCGACGCTGGTGAACGGCTGGTTGGTCAGAGACTGCTCGGCCTGCCAGTCGGTCCCGACGCGACGCATGATCACGCCTTGAGTGCCGACGCCCCACAGCTCGCCGGTCTTGGCCACCGCGCACGCCGCCACGCCAGTTGCCCCAGTCTGCGCCAGCGGTCGCGCCGATGACAGTGTCCACTTTCCCGCCGAGCGCCGCAGCACTGAGCCTTTGTTGCCAAGCGCCGTCAGCCCCTCTTCAGCGGTTCCGACGAGCGAAACCAGGGTTTCTGTGGTCATTCCCGCCGCCTCTTGCGTCCAGCCGGCCTTGTCGCGTCGCAGGATGATGCCTTTGGAACCGACGACGTACGCAACTCGAGTGTCGTTGCTGCCCGTGCCCCAAGCCGCAAACAGATCGTCGGTGATGGGTGGCCCCATCGGTCCTAGCTCGATGTTCCAGCTGCCTTGGATGCGGCTGTAAATGCGACCGCCACGACCGACGACAAAGACCGCATCGGCGCCGACCCACAGGCCGGTCAGCTCAGCGACTCCGAGCACGCCGCCTTCGACAACCCACACCGAGCCCGCTTGATGGAGGATTGTGCCCTCGGCGCCCACAGCCCAGACATCGGCATCCCCCGTCGGTGGTACGTAGCCACTGACCGCATTGAGCGTCGTCTTGTTGGAGCTGGGAATGATCTTCCAGCTGCCTTGGGCGCCGACTCCGACGTGTTTGACGATGA
This sequence comes from Myxococcales bacterium, assembly GCA_016794465.1. GTDB lineage: Bacteria > Myxococcota_A > Polyangia > Palsa-1104 > JAEUJZ01 > JAEUKA01. The sequence continues at coordinate 72,917 of JAEUKA010000096.1, forward strand.
GTCCGTCACTGCCCACCGCATACACTTCCGACGGGCTCGCAGCCCACACCGAAGCCAGCGAGGCTTGGGTGACTCGGCTGGACACCTGGCTCCAGGTATCGCGCTCGCGCCGCAGGATCGTACCGAGGTTGCCGACGGCGTACACGGTGTTGGTGCCCATGCCGCGATCGGTGCCCCACAGCGCGGACAGTAGCTCGGTGGTAAGGCCCGCCGCTTCGATCTGCCACGCCCCGGCTTTGCGTCGCAGCAGCGTACCCTTGGCACCAACGGCATAGAGCTCGTCGCCAGCGCCCCACAAAGCGGTCAGGTTGGCGGTGGTCGGGGGACGCTCGAAGCTCCAGTTGCCGCCGGTCTTGCGCAGGATGATGCCACTGTCGCCGGCCGCGTAGACCTCACCTGCCAGTGCGCCTGTACCAACCCACACAGCGTTGAGCTGCTGGGCGGCCATCGCGCTTGCTTCGATGACCCACTTGCCATCACTGCCTCGATGCAGGACCCGCCCACTGGCACCGACGGCATAGACATCGGGGGCCATCGTCCCAGCGGCCCCAGCTACAGCAAACAGCGAGTCGGTGGTCACGCCCTGCGCTTCTGGCGCAAAACTTAGCGACGGACCGGACCGGGTGATGCGGTAGACGCGGCCCGTGGTGCCCACCGCGAACAGCTCGCCCCCCGCTGCACTGGCCCACACCGAGGTCAGCTGCCCGTCACCAGTGCCAATCAGCGGACTCTGGTCGCTCCACTGCGAGCCGCCGTACAGGAGGGTCAGGTCATACATTCCGACCGCCACCGCCTGGGGAACGCCACTCGCTTGATAGCCGCTCATGCCGAGGATGGTGCGGTTGCCACTGCCCGGGCTGCGCTGCACTTTCCAGCCAGTCGAGCGCCCGGTGATGAGCGTGCCGGCCTCGCCGCCCATATACAAGTCGTCCTGATCGGAGCTCTTGCCAGCCGAGCCCCACAGCGCGCGCAGGTTGTTGCCTTGGGGAATCGGGCTCTCCCAGCGCCAGCTGACCACTGCCGGTCCGCCGCCATCGCCGCCCTGGCTCATGTCGACCCGAGCGCCGTCGGGATTGGGAAAGCCATCCACCAGTGTCTCTGCCACCGGGACTTCCCAGCACCCCGATCCAGCCAGTGAGGCCGCCAAAAGCAGAGCTCGGTACGACGCAGTGCGTAATGAATTCCGTCGCTGGCGTCGGCTCATCGCAGTGGTAATGCGCGCTTGGAGCAAAATCGAAATATTGTCGGTCAGCATATGTGGATCGTTTGCGACCGCACGTTCCGTGTCAAGCAAGACCTTACGAACTTTCTCGCCGAGATGTATGCCCACGGTGGGAACATTGCCGCCCAATGTGTACTAGATTTCCAAGATGCTGCGCTGGCTGACTCTGCTGCTTTTACTGGTCCATGTCGCTTCGCCGGCCCGGGGCAAAGTGCCACAGGGCGCTCCAGCAAACCCGCTGCCGATTCGCGAGCTCGAGGTCGAAGGCGTTCAGTCCTATCGGCTCAGCAATGGGCTGCGCGTGCTGCTGGTGCCCGAGCCCTCGGCCGCTTCGCTCACCGTCGAGGTCGCCTACTCGGTTGGCTCGCGGCATGAAGGGTACGGCGAGGCGGGGATGGCGCACCTTTTGGAACATTTGATGTTTAAGGGCACGGCGCGCTTCCCCAAGCCCGACGAAGAGATCAACCGCCGAGGCGGTGAGTGGAACGCCGAGACAGAGGTCGATCACACGCGCTACTACCAAACGCACCTGCCCAGTGAAGACAACCTGCGGGTCGCGCTCGCGCTGGAAGCCGATCGAATGACGCAGGTTCGCTTTCGGCAAGACGATCTGTCGCGAGAGTTTCAGGTGGTCCGCAACGAGCTGGAGCTGGCCGACAGCGATCCACGCGACATCTTGCTGCGGCGCATCCATCACGCGGCGTTTTCGGTTCACAGCTATGGGCGCGATCCGATCGGTACCCGCAGTGACATCGAGCGCGTGTCGCTGGTCCGACTGCAGGCGTTCTATGCGCGTCACTATCGGCCCGACAATGCGCACCTCATCATCTCGGGACCGATTGCGCCGGAAAAGATGCTGCAGCTGGTCGGGGAGCTGTTTGGCAAGATCCGGCCAGTCGGTCCTCCGCCAGAGCGAACCTACACCGAAGAGCCCGCGCAAGACGGCGAGCGTCATGTCACGGTGCGTCGGGTCGGCAAGCTCCCGCTCGTGGGGCTGTACTATCACGCTGCGTCGGCGGCGGACCCTGATCAGGCGGCGCTGGCAGCGCTGGCAGACATCCTGACGCGACCGGGCTCGGGTCGGCTGTACAAAGCGCTCGTCGATACCGGGCTGGCCGTGAGCGTGGCCGCCGAGAGTGAGCTGCGGGCCGAGCCGGGTGGACTGCTGGTGCTGGCCGAGCTGCGCAGCGGCGGCGACCCGAGCAAAGTCGAGCAGACCATGACGCGCATCATCGAAGAGGTCGCGCAAAAAGGCGTCTCCCCCGAAGAGCTGCGTCGCTTTCAGGTGCGTGCGCTCGTCAGTCACGAGCGGCTGGTGCGCAGTCCGACGGAGCTGGTGCACGCGCTCGGAGTCTTCAGTACCCTCGGGGACTTTCGACTGCTGTTCTTGCTGCGCGATCGGATGCAGCGGCTCGATCTCGCAGCGGTGCAGCAGGCGGCGCGCCGGTACCTGTCCCGGCAAAATCGGACGGTGGCGCAGTTTCTCCCCGAGGAGCTACCGCCGATGCGGCATGCTCGCCCGACGGTCGATGTGGCCACGATGCTGCGCGACTTCCAAGGCGGCGCCAAAGCTCAGCCCGGCGAGCCGTTTGTCCAGACACCGGCTGCGATTGCGCAGCGCGTCGTCGAAAAGCAGCTGCCAACGGGGCTGCGACTGATCATGCTGCCCAAGCGGACCCGAGGTCAGCACGTCGAGCTGGCGATGCAGCTATCGCTGGGCAACCAAGCGGACCTGCGCGGCAAAGAGTCGGCGCTGGGACTGCTCGCGCCGCTGCTGCTGCGGGGGACGAAGCTGCGTGACCATCAAGCGCTGCTCGATGAGCTGGACCTGCGCAAGGCGACGCTCGCGACCAAGAGTGAGGCCGGCTTGCCAGGGCTGCTCAGTCAGCACTTGGAAGTCACGGGCAGCACGGTGCGCAGTGAGCTACCGGGGCTGCTCGCCCTGCTCCACGAGATCTTGGCCACGCCAGGGCTCGCTCCCGCCGAGTTCGAGCGGGCCAAGCAGCAAGCGCTGGCGCAGACCGAGGACCTTACCCACAACCCGATGGCGCAGGCGATGATCCAGCTGCTTCGACATGCCGCGCCGTGGCCAAAAGGTGACCCGCGCTATGTTCCGACGACCAGCGAGCAGCTCGCGCGGCTGCAAGCGACCGGGCTCGAAGATGTGCGCTTTGTGGCCAGAGAGCTCATGGGCGGAGAGCACGCGCTGCTGGTGCTGATCGGCGACTTTGAGCCGGAAGCGGTCTTTCAACAGGTATCGAAGCTGTTTGCGGGCTTTGTCGCCAAGCGTCCCTTTGCCCGGCTGCCGCGTCCACATCAGCGCGTCGCGTCCGCTGACCTGGCGGTGCAGCTGCCCGATCGCGACAGTGCGGTGGTGGCGATGCTGCTGCCGTTTGCGTGTAAGGACACCGATCCGGACTATCCGGCGCTGTTGCTGTGGCAGCAGATCTTTGGGGCGTCGACGACCTCGCGGCTGAATCAGCGGCTGCGCGAGCGAGACGGCCTGTCGTATGAGGTGCGCTCTTCTCTGCGGATACCTACCTTGGATGACAACGCCAACGTTGCGGCGCTGGCGACCTGTGCGCCGCCGAATGGCAAGTCGGCGCTGACGGCGGTTCAAGAAGAGCTGCGGCTGCTGCTCGACAAGGGTCCAAGCGCGGTGGAGCTTAGCCAGGCCCAGATCGCCTACGATCGCCAGCTGGAGGCGATGATGGCCGATGATGACGATCTGGCGCTGCTCCTGCTTCAGCTGGCCAAGGTCGGGCGCGACATCCGCTACGTCGAGCAGCTCCGAGCGCAGGTCCGGCAAGTCACGCTGGCCCAAGTGCTGGCGGCGGCGCAGCGACATCTTGCAGCGGCGCCGGTCGTGCGGGCCATTACCCATGAGTGACGCGCCCCAGTGACACGACGACGTGACACGCCGACGTGACACGCCGCTCGCCAACGGTGAGTATCGCAGCCGCTTGTGCAGGCGGAGCGGAGTTTGTTACAAGCGCACAAAAGAGGTTCCCGACCGATGATGAGCCCTGAGCTGCTTTCGATCCTGCGCTGCCCCAAATGTAAGGGGCTGCTCCACGAGCAAACGGCCCCGGTGGCGCTGGCCTGCCCGGCCTGCAAGCTGACCTTTTCCGTCGACGATGGCATTCCCAACATGCTGATCGAGGACGCCCGCCCGCTCGCCGAGAGCGCAGCGCAGTAACGGAGCACCACCGTGGGAAGGTCGCACCGCCGGCTACATTGGCTCTTTGGCACGATCGGACTTGCGACAGGAAGCTGCGTCTCGGGCCAAACCCCGGCAACGGTGACACCGACGACGGTCGCTCAAGCGGTGACGCCCAAGTCGATCGAGCTGCTGGTGGCGACGCGGATGTTCAACACCACCGAGCCATGTGGCTGTACCTCGACTCCGCTGGGCGACATTGCCCGGATTGCTGCGCTGCTCAAGCAGGCGCCCGAGAGCAGCCTTCTCCTCGATGCGGGCGGTCTGCGCTACGAGCCGAAATCGCTGCCACCAAGCAAGCAGGCGCAGGCGCGGCTAAAAGCGGACTTCATCGAGAACACCTGGCAAGAGCTGGCGGCGCTGGTGATGGTTCAGCCCGAGGATCTGCTCGGCCAGCACGGCCAACGTGAGCTGGCGGGCCACCGTCGCTTGGTCGCCAACCTCACCGGTCTGCCGAGCGACACCACGGTCCCGCGCGAGATCCGGACCCGGCTTGGTCTGCGGCTTGGGGTGATCGGGATTGCCGATCCGGGCGCGACCTGGCCGACGGGCGTCTCCGTGAGTGATCCGGCGACGGCGCTCGGCCAGCAGCTCCAGGCCCTGCGTACCGACGGAGCCGATGCCGTGATCGTGCTCACCGGGCTACCCCGAGAGAAAGTCCGCCGCCTTGCACAAAAGTTCCCCGATGTCAAGCTGTGGGTCGCAGGCGTCAATGATCACATCGAGGACGGGGTCGAGCTGCCGGAGCTCTTTCACGACGCGCTGATTCTCACGCCGGCTCACAAAGGCGAGCGACTGTTCCGGGTCAGCCTGCATCCCTCTTCGCAAGGCAAGCTGGTCTGGAAGTTTGTCGCAACCGCCAAGCAGCGGCAGAAGCAGATCGTGGCGCTCCAGGAACGGACGCGCGCGGCTGAAAAGCTGCTCGCCGGGCTGGCCAAGGACCCGACTGCCGACCCCGCGTTTGTCAGTACGCAGCGAACCGAGCTTGATGGGCTTCAAAAGCAGCTGGCGGAGCTTTCAAAAGAGCCGCAACCGAGCGACGGATATCTGACGGCAGAGCTGATTCCAGTGACACGCAGCCTGCCGCGTGATCCCGTGGTCCGCAAGCGCATCGATGAGCTCGATCAGAAAATCGGCCAAGCCAACCTGACCGCACTCACCGGACCGCCGCCCGACACCTTGCCCGGCAGTCCACGCTATGTGGGCACCACCGACTGCCTCGGCGCCTGTCACTTCCACGAGCCGGCGCACAAGCTGTGGCAGGCCACCCAGCACGGCAGCGCCTTTCGCACGCTCGTCCAAGTCGGCAAAGAGCTGTCCTACGACTGCGTCGGCTGCCACGCAACTGCCTTTGACACCCCGGCGGGCAGCAACTTGCTCACCCTCTTCAAATGGCAGCAGGCGACAACGCCACCCCTCGGCGTCGGACCGGATCTCCGTCACGTCGGCTGCGAGGTCTGTCACGGCCCCGGCTCGCTTCACGTCGCTGCGCCCGGCAAGGTCAAGATCCCGATCCCACGTCCCGACGTAAACACCTGCCTTGGCTGCCACACCAAAGAGCACTCCGACACCTTCGAGTGGAACGCCTACGCACGCGGCATCCTCGGCGAAGGACACGGTGCCGCCACCCGCCAGACGCTCGGCAGCGGCCCCACCGGTCGCGAGCTCCGCCAAGCGGCCCGCAAGCAAGCCGCCGAGCACTGAAAGCGCCCCGGACTCGCACTCACGGCGCCGGTGGTTTGTGTCGTTGCTTGTTGCGGGGAACGGACTAGAAGCGATCTTTGCAGGGCTCGTACTTGGACACGGCCAGGGCGGGTGCAGCGCCGCGACGGGCAGGCGGCTCATCAGCGATCAGAGTCTGGTTCACCTTGAGCTTGCCGTCGGCGTTGGCGGCGACGCAGGCGTGTCGCGCATATTCCGTCATCAAGCGCGCCCACTTGGTGCGACCGTACTCTGCGGCCAGCTCGTCTTTTTTCTTGTCGAAATCCACCAAGTCCGGCTCCTTGCGCTCTTTGAGCATGGCGACAAGAAACGCCCCACTGACATCGATCGGCCCCACCACTTCGCCGGGCTTGACCGCAAACGCTTTTTTCACCAGCTCCGCCGAAGAACCGATGCCCGGAATGGTGTCGCCTTTGCGCGCGAACATCCCGGTTTCCTCGACCTGAATCTTGCTGCCCTTGGCCTGCGCTTCCGCCGCGTCAGAGTCATCCTTCGGAAACAGCTCCGCGAGCTTACCGCCCGCCTTCAGCTTCGTCGCGGCATCCATCGCCCCAGCCTGCGCCAGCTCTTTGCCTTTGGCCGACCGATATAGCTCCTCGGCCAGCTCCGCCCGCGCTTTTTCGATCGGAATGTCACCTTCTCGGAAGCCTTCGACCTTGATGAGCTCAAGCCCGCGCTCGCTCCGCTCTGGACCGATCAGCTCGCCTTCTTTGGCGGCAAAGATCTTGGCTTCCAGCTCGGTCCCGAAGTCGGTGGTGCCTTTTTTCCGCCAGCCGACGCTGCCGCCGCGCCGCTTGGTCGCTTCGTCTTCCGACAGCACCATCGCCACTTCCGCGAACGACTTGCCGCCCTGCACGCTCGCCAGCGCCGCCGCGAGCTTGGCCTTGGCCTCAGTCACCTGCGCTTCGCTCGCGTCTTTCTTCACATCGAGGAGAATTCGCCGCAGCTTCGCGCTCTTGTCCTGCTTGACGTACAGCAGCTTGCGCTCCTCGTAGGTCTTTTTGACCTCCGCTTCGTGCGCCTTGGCCCACGCCTCGATATCATCGTCGCTGGCCACCACCTCTTGCTCATAGCGGAAGGGCGCGAAGCGAACGTACTCGAGGTTGGTCTGGCGATTCTTGTCCTCGAAATCGGTCCGCACTTCGTCGAGCGAGGCCCGCGTCCCCGTCCGCAACAGCTGCCGAAACTTGTCGGCGAGCAGCTCGCGGCGCTGGATTTCAACAAACTGCTTCATCGTCAGACGATACGAGTTCTGCACCACCATTCGCAGTCGCTCGTAGTCGAGGGAACCGCCGCGCATCGCGTACGGCTCGACTTTGCGTGCAATCCCGGCGACAAACATATTGCCGTCGACGAGCAGCTTGGCCGCTTCATCTTCCGAGACGAGCAGCCCCGACTCTTCGGCTTCGTGAGCGAGCAGCTCCCGCTCGATGAGGCGATCCATCACCACCTCTCGCAGACGCTGCGCTTGCGCTTCGCCCCGACTCGGCAGACCCAGCGCAATGAACGAAAAGCTCAGCTCTTGCTCGCTGATCTCACTTCCGTGGACGCGTGCCGCGTAGCGACCGCCGAGCCCATCGAAGACCGAGTCACCCGTCGGTGAGCCAGGGCCGAAGCTGACGATAAAAGCGGCAATCAGGACGCCGAAGAGAATGTAGATGACTGCAGATCGAGAGTTCTGCCGCACCGAATCGAGCATGAAGCGCGTGCTCCTTTACTTGGGCCGATGAATCTACCCGAGGGATGTGCTGCCAGGCAACAAAACCACCCGACTTAGCTGCACAAGCCGCCGGTACGACAGGTCTTGACGCCACCGCCGCAGTCCACGCAGCTGAGTCCGGAGGCGCAGTCTCCGTCGGTGTTTGCGGTGGTGCAGACGGTTCCGGTGGTGCCAAGCTTGCAGGTGCCGCTAAAGCTGTTGCACTGGTTTTGACACTCGGTGTTGCGAAGGCACGGCTGGCCGTCGGCGAGCTTGTTGCCGCAGGTCCCAGCGACGGTATTGCAGATGAGTCCGGCCTTGCAGTTGCGATCGATCGAGCACGGCTGGCCACTGTCTCCCGTCGAGCAGCGGCCCAGGCTGCAGATGCCGCTCAAGCAGTCGAGGTTGAAGTCACAAAACGAGGCGATCGGCAGCGGTCCACACCAGTTCTTGCTCGGCAGGCAGGTCATGCTGCCGGTGGCGTCGCTGCCACAGTCGCTGTCACGGACGCAGAACTCGCCCCGCTTGCGCAAGGCCTGACACGTCCGGCCGTTGCACTTGAGTCCGGTTGCACAGTCGCCATCGACGGTGCAGGCGCAGCCGGACGGGCGAGCCATGAGGCTCAAGCAGTCACTGCACTTGCCGACGCTGCCGCCGCTCGGGACATCGCAGAGCAGCAGCCTCGTTTCGTCGTCGAAGCCGGTGCACTGGTTGTTGAGCGTGCAGCCGCAGCCAAAGTCGCCGCCCTTGTCGCCAGGGACGCAAACTGCCGCAGTCAAGGTAGCGACATCGCCGTCGCTCACGCCGGCCCCGCAAGCGCCCAAGCTGGTCATCGCCAGCGCGGCCCAAAAGACTGCCCAGGAACGAAGCCTGGCACCGGCACCCACTCGCTGCTTGTTCATGACCATCTCCTCACTCACTTCTGTTTTGACATTGAGAAGCTTAGCGCGCCTTCGCGCTGGGTGAAGCTCCCAAAAAATGCTAATAACAACCGTAGGTTACAAGGTCTGGCCAGCACGGCGGGGTTCCGCTTGTGCACGCCGACCGGCATCGAGGAGATCGCCCATGCAGAAGTCGCTCCCCGCTCTGGCTTGTTCGCTGCTTTCGCTGTCGATGGTTCCCCAGGTCGCGGAAGCCGCTGTATGTAAGGTGCCTGGGACCGTTGCGACCATTCAGAAGGCGGTCAACGACGCCACCTGCACCGACATCCAGCTCGAGGCGCAGGTCTACACCGAGCAAGTCTCGATCGGCCGCGCCGGCATCACCATCACTGGCAAAGGCGCTGGCCGCACGATCATTCGCAGCCCAGCGACGAGAACCAAGTCAACGGTCACCTCCACCTACCTGCCTCGCTACACCTACGTCGTCGAGATCAAGCCGGGCGCTCTTGCGACGCTCCGCGACCTGACCATCGATGGACGCAGCAACGCCACCTGCACCGAGCGCTACTTCGGCGTCCGCTACCACAACTCGACCGGCAACCTCGAGCGCGTCGTCGTCGAGAACGTGCGCGGCCAGGGCGCTAGCTTCGCCGCCTCTTGCACCAACATCATCTCGGTCGGCGTCACCAGCGACGGCACGGGCGGCGGCTCGGTCCAGGTCACGCAGTCGACGGTGCGCAACTTCCAAGCGCTCGCCATCCTCGCCAGTGGAGCCAATGCCGGCGTCGTCGTCCAAAACTCGATGATCCGAGGCGCCGGCCCACAGAGCAGCCTGCCGCAGACCGGCATCCGCTTCGCAAGTGGCGCCGCCGGAGCCTCCGACCGCAACAACCTGTTTGACCTGCGCTACACCGGCGACCCGTGTCGAGGTATCAGCACCGGACTCGACTTTTACCGCGCCGGACAGGCCTTCATCACCGCCAACGTCGTCGTCGATGCCGATCGCGGCTTGTGGCTGCGCGAAAATGACAGTCCCCAGGTCGCCTACGACAATCGCTTCATCCGCACCTACCTCGGGATTCAGAGCGGACTCAACGGCGACGGCAAGGTTCGCATCAGCAAGAACGCCTTTTCCGAGCTGAAGCGCAGCACCGCTACCACCGTTGAAAGCTGCTTCCCCGAGAGCGGCGATGGCATCTTCGTCGACGATGAGCTAGACACGGTCGTCATCCAGAACACCATCGCCGACAGCCCGCGCAACGCCATCGCACTTGGCATCGGCACCGAAAACCTCGATGTCCAGCAGAACCAGAGCATCCGCTCGGGCAAGAGCGACATCGAGGATCAGGGCACCGCCAATCGAGTCGGCCTCAACCGCTGCCAAAAGAGCGCTCCGACCGGCCTCTGCGCCGACCTACCGTAAGCCGGCTCGTCCGCTCAGGGCTGGAGGCGCTGCGGCTTCGACTCGCGGCACAGCGCTGGCGTGTTGGCGTCGGCACAAGCCTCGGCACAGGCGCGGAAGGTGCTGCTCGACAGCCCGGCCTGACTCACACACTCCTGCCAGGTCGACTCGCACTGCGTCCGTGCCTCCCGAGGCTGACTCGCCGTACGAGCCGCCGTCACGCAGGAACGGAACGCGGTCAGACATGTCATGACCTGCAGGTTTCTTCCACACTGATACTCACAGTCAACCAGCCGTGCTTTTTGCGCCTCACGGCTGCAGTTGGCCTCGTCTTCGCGACCCTCCCGAGGCGCAGTGAGCAGCAGCCCCGGCGTCAGTCCCGGATCATCGGGCAGCGACGGCTTCGGACTTGGCACAGGCTGCTCCTGCGGCTGCTCACTCGCCAGAGGCGCCACCACCACCGGCACGACCGCCTTCGGCTTGGGCTTCACCAGCGTCGCGGACTCGCCACTACAGGCCCGCTCGATCGAGCGCAGCGTCTCGGACGACAGGTTGTGCAGCACCGGCTTCGCAGGCACGGGCGGCTTATATCCAGCAACGAGCGGCTCAAGCAAGAGTCCCTCGGGCGGCAGCACCAGCGAAAACACCGGACGAACCGCCTGGCCCAGCAGATCGGGCGACACCAGCGGTGTGTAGTCCTCTTGAAACGCCGGATAGGCCACGTCGGGGACCACCTTCACCGTCAGCACCCCACAGCTCGGTAGTGCCTGCCGAATCGAGCGAAGGTCGACCATCTGCGGCCCCGGCCCCACCAGCTGCACACGCACCTTGAGCGGCCGCTCCTCGCTGCCCGGTCCGCTGGCAATGTTTTCGACGACGATGTTGAGCATCGCGCTGCGGGCAATCAGCGACGCGGGCGCATTGCAGGCCTGCTCGGGCTGCTGGTCGTCCCACATCACCGTGCTGCTGCTCGTCTCGGTGCGGACGCGATCTTCGTTGCCCTGCCACGAGTTGCCGATGATGCCGGTAAGTATCGACACGCCAATCAAGCCACCGCCGGCCATGGTGATGGTTTGGAACGTTGGCAGATCGATCAGCGATGAGCTTGGCGTCGCCGTGGTGCCGGTCGTTCCGCCGATTGGAGTTGTCGTGGTCGAAGAAGAGCCGGGCAGAGTCGATAGCGCTCCACCGGCCAGCAGCGACGCGCCAAAGCCGGTCAAGATTCCGCAGAAAGCGTAGCGAGCCTTGCTGCCGTGGGAAATCGACGCCAGACAGCTCGCCAAGCCACCGGCGGCGATCGCGCCACCCGCCGCGTAGGTAATCGGCGGTCCATATTTGGTGTCGAGCAGCGAGATCCAGCCGCCCAGGCCGACGCCAAGTCCCGCGCCCCCGGCGATGCCGGTCAGGACCGCCGCGCCCTTCCACCAGTTGCCGCCGAGTCGCTCAAACGTTCCGGTGTCGGTGCGACTGGTCTTGCCATACAGCGCGTGCCGACAGCGCGGCATCGTCGAGCCTTTGAGCTGCAACACATAGCCGCCGCCGGGCTGGGAAAGCTCCCACGTCTCGACGGTGCGGACGGTCATTAGGCGCGTCGTGGCCGAGATCGGTACTTCCGTCCCCCGTCTCCACTCGCCCTGATAGCAACCCGAAAAGAAGACTCCGCACAGGCCAGCGACCAGCGCGGACGACCCCCTCGCCGGCATCTAGTTCTGACTCCGAATCACCGGCTCGACCTTCAGCTGTTCCGGTCCTTCGATCGACGGCAGCTGATGGCCCGGCGCGACCTTGAGAATCGTGAACTCGACGCGACGGTTGAGCGCCATGCCCTCTTCGGTGTTGTTGTCGGCGATTGGCCGGCTCTTGCCGAAGCCTTGGGCTCGGAGCCGCGACGGCTCGACCCCACGCAAAAGCAGGAACTTGAGCACCGCGCTGGCTCGTCGCTGCGACAGGTTCAAGTTGTAGGCATCGTCGGCGCGGAAGTCGGCGTGACCTTCGATCAAGATCTCCAGCCACTCGGGATGCGCCTTGATGTAGTCGGCGATCTCCTCGAGCACCGAAAACGACTCGGGCAAGATCACGTCCTGGTCGGTCGCAAAGTGAATCCGCTCGAGGACCTTGATCTTGTTCTTGTCGGCATAGACGCGCGGGCAGCCATGCAGTGCCTTGCGACCCGGCAGCGTCGGGCAGTCATCGATTCGGTCGACGAGTCCATCGCGGTCGGTGTCAATCTCGGGACAGCCGTTGTTTTCCGCCGGGCCCTTCACATCGGGACAGTGATCGATCGGCGCGATCAGTCCGTCACCGTCGGGATCGTCGGGAGGCTTCTTGAAGCCTTCGATCGCCTCGTACTCGCGGGTCTTGCCGGGCACCCAGACCGCCGACAGGAAGTAGCGGAACGTCGGGATGCTGAAGCCGCAGTCAGCGCCGAAGTTGAAGCCGGTCGTAAAAGTCACTCCAAACGAAGCGTACCAGCGGATGCCGAGCATTGCCTCGGCCGGGACCTGGCGAATCGACTCGGGCAGCACCGTCAGCGGCACATTGAAGTAGACCCCACCAAGCGTCGTCAGGCCCCACTTGCGCACCACCGGCATCTCCACGCCCGCAGCGCCCACGAACGCGGGACCGAGCTTCACGTCCATGAACTCAATCGCCGGTCGGATGTGAACCCCGGCTTGCAAGGCAATGAGCGCGCCCATCCCAAACCGGTAGTCGGCCACAAAGCTGGGCGTAAAGGTGACTCGTCCGTCGCTGGCAAACGCACTCTGATCGCCGGTGGGAAAGTTCACTCGCCCTTGCAGTGCCACGCCGAAGCCGCTCGCGTACGACAGCCGCCGCACAAAGGGCACTTTGAACATCGCCGCCAAGTCACCGACGGCATTGCTCTTGATCTGCCCTTCTTCGCCGATCGCCTCGAGGTTGCTCGACTGCTGAAACAGCACCACCGGAAACACAAAGCCCAGCTCGAGCCAGTTGGACAGGCCGATCGCTCCCATCAAGTCGAGCTCAAGGCGATTTTTCACCACATCGGCGGCGCGCTGCCCCTCGCTGTTGAGCAGCACCAGCGGATCGAGCGAGAAGCTGAAATAAGCGCCCACCGCCCCAGAGAGATGCGACAGCGGCTGCGACTGCGGAACAATGATCAGATCGCGCGGCCCCGGCGTCGGTCGGAAGTTCTGGACATCGAAGCGTACGTTCTGAGCGGCCGCCTCACGCAGCGACCAAATCAGACACAGTCCAACGATGACCAGCCGCACGGCGCGCATGGTTAGCTCCGCACCCTCCGCATCAGCAGCAGTCCCAGCAGGCCGAGCGACAGCAGCGAAGCCACCCACAGGCCGCGATTCGGTCCCGGGGCGATCGGATCTTCGGTGGCGCCGATCTGGGCACCGCTACAGCACAGCGCTCCGCCGTGCGCCGTCAGTCCCGGCTTGCAGCGCCCGGCAACGCAGGTCTTGCTGTCCTTCGAGCAGCACTGCGTCCCGAGGCAGTCCGAGCTGGTTTCGCAGCTGGGTGTGCACGCGCCGTCGACGCAGATTCCACACGGGCACTGCGCCGAGGTAAAGCACTGCACACACTTTTGACCGTCGCAGACCTGATTGGCGGCGCAGGGTGTGAGGCAGGTGGTGTTGCACTGCTTGGTCGTTGGGTCGCAAGTTCCGCCTTCGCCGCAGTCCTTATCTGAAAGGCAGCGTACACATTTGGCGGATTCGGTACGATTGTCTGGCGAGTAGCAGAACGGCTTGTCCGTCGGTGGCTTGTTCGAGATGCTGCCGTCGGGCTCGATCACGTAGTCGACGCCGCAGGTCTTGCAGTTGGGCCCACAGTGCCGGTCGTCGGTGCAAGGCACACAGTCACCGCTGCGACAGAACGTGCCGACCTTGCAGTCCGCGTCGTAGCGACACTGGACGCAGACCTCGCCATTTAAACAGTAAGGACGCTTGCCTTGTGGATCGTCCTTGGTGCTATCGGGACAGCTGACGCAGTTCTTGCCGCAGCGCTCGTCCGCGTTGCAGTCAGGGAGCTTGTCGACGCAGCGGCCGTTGAGGAGATCGCACTTGCCGCTACCACAGTCACCGTCGGTGCGACACTGCGAGCAGTTGCGGGCCTCGGGCTTGGTGGGGTCGGTCGGTACGCAGAACTGGCCGGGGCAGCAGTTGCACGGATTGACGCACTTGCCCTGAACACACTTGCGACCGGCGGTGCAGTGGCTGTCGTCGACACACTCGGCGCAAAGATAGTCGCCGTTGGGATCGCGCGGATCGCGGATGCAGTACGGCTCGGGAGCCAGGCACTCGCGACACGACTTGCCGCAGAACTGATCGCCGATGCAGGGGGCGCAGACGGCCGCTTCGTTGCAGAACATTCCGGCGTCGCAGGTGCCAGCGGGCTGGTTTGGCACATTCGCCACGCTGCGCGGACACTGTCGACACCTCGTCGGCGAGCCGTCATAAGGCAGCACCCCCGATGCAGTCTGAAAAAACTGCGTCGGCTGGGTGTAGTCAAGGGTAAAGCGATTGGTCCCAAGCGGCGTACCAACCGAGGCATCCTGATCGATATCAACAAAGCTCGGATCGAACAGGACCACCATCTCCAGCGCTGCTGCCGCTCCGTACTGGGCGTACGTGACCTCGATGGGATAGAGGCCAGCCTTGGTGAAGCGAACGGTGTTGGTCACTCGGTAACGAGATGTGCCGATCACTGCGCCGCGACTGATCACCAGCTTGGCCTCTGGGCCGATGGGTGGCTTGGCCTTGGTGTAGATGTACATCGCCACAGCGTCGTCGGTGATAAAGCCAAAGTGGATGTTCTGATTGACCCACTCCGGCAAGACGTTGAGGAAGCCTCGGAAGCGGCTGCCGAACGGACTCTGCAGCACCAGCGGGTCGTGGGGAGCCGCCGGGAACCAGCAGCCGTCATCTTTGCCCATGTACGGCGGACAGTTGCGGGTGCTGATGAAGTCACCTCGGCTGTCGACCCCGAGCGTCACCGAAAAGTTGGTCAGGTCGAACGGCGACTGCATCGTCTCGTCGATGCGCATGCCGCTCATCGGTCCGCCGGTCATGCCGTCCATAAACGCGTTGATCGAGTCGGGAAACTCTGTCGCGCCAGTGCTGGGAAAGCCGGGGCTGCGCGGCTTGAAGATCATCGTCGGGTCGACGCCTGAGCCGAGCAGTCGATACGCCGCACACAGCCCCGTGCCCGGCGAAATCGTGCCCGCCTCAGTGCGAGGATTGGGCGCCACCGGGTCACCTGCGATCGTCAGTGCGGGCAGCTGCTGCGTCCGCTGCGCGCGAACCGGACCACTCAGCAGGAGTCCGACAGCAACCAGCAAGCATAGCCAGGATGACCCGAGCGTGGTGCTGCGGTGGAGACGCGCCAGCTGTAAAAAAGTGTAGGCCCGCATGATGAAAGCTTCCAAAAGCTCTAAAAACGATAACAGTCGCAGACGACGCCGGTCAATCAACTGCCATGCGATTTCCGAGGAAGAGATGGTCGTGAGAGCCTGCGCGACCGGCACTGCCCAGGCTGCACCTCACTTGCGGAGAGTGTCTCCATCGCGAACGATCCCGAGGTCGGTCTGGCTCATCGGTCGCGGCATCGGCAGAGGCGTAAGCTCCACGACAGCATCCGCCTGAATCGGCGACGGCGAAAGCGGTGAGCCATGCCCAAGGTCGTGCGGCTCGGCTTTCGGCGCAAACTTGCGGGTAAAAAACTCTCCGAGGCTGTCCAGGTAGGTGTAGACAACCGGCACCACCACCAGCGTCAGCACCGTCGACGAGATCAGGCCGCCAATGACCGCGCGCGCCATCGGAGAGCGAAACTCCGAGCCTTCACCGAGTGCCAGCGCCAGCGGCAGCATGCCGAAGATCATCGCCAGGGTCGTCATCAAGATCGGCCGCAGTCGAATCTCGCCGGCGGTGATCAGCGCCTCCATCCGTTCCATCCCTTCGGCCCGTCGCTGGTTGGCATTGTCAATGAGCAAGATGGCGTTTTTGGTCACCAAGCCCATCAGCATAATGAGTCCGATCATGCTCATCATGTTCATCGTGCCGCGCGACACCAGCATGGCCGCAAACACGCCGATCAGCGACAGCGGCAGCGACAGCATGATCGCCAGCGGCTGCAGGAAGCTCTCGAACTGCGACGCCAGCACCAGATAGATGAACACGATCGCGAGAAACAGCGTCTCGACGAAGTAGCCGACCGTTTCCTTGAGATCTTTGCTCTGACCACCGAGGTCGACGATGTAGCCAGATGGCATCTCCAGCTTCGCGATGCCGGCCTTGATGTCGCTCGAGACATCGCCGAGCGGTCGACCTTCGACGCCACCGGTAATGCGCACCTCGCGAGCCAGATCGATGCGGTTGATCTTCGACGGACCGACTCCTCGTGACAGGTTCGCCACTTGATCGAGCGCTACCAGCGCCCGTCCACCCTCGGCCCGCATTGCCCCCGGCACGAACAGCCGCGCAATGTCTTTTTGACTGGTCCGTCCCGTCGACGGCAAGCGCACTCGAATGTTGTACGTCTCGGCGCTCTTGTCCTCGAAGTTACCGGCCAGCTCGCCCGCCACCAGCACCCGCAGCGTCGTCGCCACCTCGGCCACCGACACGCCCAGATCCGCCGCCCGCTGCCGATCGATCGCCAGCCGCAGCTCCGGCTTGGTGTTTTCCTGACTGATCTGCACATCGACCGCGCCCGGTGTCGTCTGCACCGTCGCCAGCACTTGCTTGGATACCGCTTCTAGCTGCGACAGCTCTGGACCTTTGACGCTGATCTGCAGCGGCGACTGTGGACCGCCGATGCCGCCCGCATCCACCACCGAGGTCGTGACATCGACGAGCTGGCTCACTCGCTCACGCACATCGGGACGAATCTTGAAGATGCTGCGGGTCCGTGCGGCCTTTTTGAGCAGCTTGACGTAGATCTGCCCCTCGGTGACCGTGCCCGTCGCGCCGGCACCGATGGTGGTGTAGGTGTAGGCGATGTCGCGGTCCTCGTGGATGCGCTGCAGGATCTCGCGGGCCTTCGCTTCGGTGTAGCTGAGCGAGCTTCCGACGGGCGTTCGCAGCATGACCACAAACTCGCCTCGGTCCGTCTCGGGGAAGAACGAGAAGCCCACCAGCGGTCCGAGGCCCATCGTCGCAATAAAGATCAGCGCCGTCAGCGCGACCGTCGCCATACGATGTCGCAGCGCCCACGCGATGATGCCGCGATACCCCACCGCCATTCGATCGAATGCAGTGTTAAACCCACCGACGGCACGCATAAAGAAGTTGCGCTCGCCTTTGTGATGCGGCTCCGGCCACACCGACGACATCATCGGATCGAGCGTGAACGACACAAACAGCGACAGCAGCACCGCGACGCTGATGGTGATGCCAAACTGGAAAAAGAAGCGCCCGATGATGCCGCCCATAAACGCCACCGGCACGAACACCGCGATGATCGAAAACGTCGTCGCAAGAACCGCCAGACCGATCTCGTCGGTACCTTCCTTGGCGGCGCGGACGTGGTCTTTGCCCATCTCGGCGTGCCGGACAATGTTTTCGCGCACCACGATCGCGTCGTCGATGAGCAGTCCAATCGCCAGCGTCAGCGCCAGCAGCGTCAGCTGATTGAGGGTAAAGCCCGCCGCCCAGATCGCCGTAAACGCCCCAATCACCGAGATCGGCAGCGTCAGTCCGGTGATCACCGTCGAGCGCCAGCTTTGCAAAAACAGAAAGACGATCGCCACCGTCAAGATCGCGCCGAGCAGCAGATCTTCCTCGACCTGCTCGACCGACGCACGAATGAAGACCGAGTTGTCAATCACCACGTCGAGAACGACATCTTGCGGCAGATCCACGCGCAGCTCGGCCATCCGCTCTCGGACGGCGTCGGCCACCTGCACCGTGTTTTGGCCTGACTGCTTGCGAATCTCTAGCGCCACCGACGGCTGAACATTGAACTCGCTGCTGCCCTCGTGCCACTGACCTTTGGCGACCAGCGACAGGCTGCGCTTCTCTTCGGCACCGTCGCGCAGCGTCGCCACGTCCCCGAGCCGCATCACTCCACCCGTCGGCATTCGCAGCGGAAGCTCAGCAAACTCGCGCACTTCTCGCACCCGACCGGCGACGCGCAGCAGCGTCTCTTGTGAGCCTCGCTCGATGCGGCCCGCCGGCAAGTCGATGTTCGAGGCCTTCAGTCCGTTGATGATGTCCATCGGCAGCACGTTGCGCGCATCGAGCCGCGCCGGATCGAGCAGCACCTCGATCTCTCGCTTGGCGCCACCGACCAGCGTCACTTTGCCGACGCCAGGGACGTTTTCCAGCTTCTTGCGCAGCGACGAGTCGGCCAGCTCGGTCAGATCTTTGAGCGACATCGACTGCGACGACAGCGCCAGCGCCAAGATCGGCCGATCCCCGGGATCAAGCCGCTCAATCAGCGAGTCCTTGGCGTCCTGCGGCAGGTCCGCCTTGATGCGCGAGATCTTCTCTCGCACATCATTGGCCGCGTCGTTGATCTTGACGTGAAGGTGGAAGACGACGACGACGCTCGACACGCCTTCGAGCGACTGCGAGCTAATTTGCTTTACGCCCGCGACGGTGTTGAGCGACTCCTCGATCTTTTTGCTGATGTCACTCTCCACCGACTCGGGACCGGCGCCCGGCCAGACCGTCGTGACGGTGATGACCGGCAGATCGACGTTGGGAAACTCGTCGACGGCGAGGCGCCGAAACGCAAAGCCGCCGAGCACAACGAAGGCCAGCATGATCATCGTGATGAACACGGGCCGCTTGATGGAAATGTCTGAGAGAACCACGGTGGCCTCCACCCCAAATGACGCCGCGCAACCTGCCGCGCGCAGCGACTCAAAGTTACGGATTTTTGTGCTGCGCCTGTGCGGTGGACAGCTGCACCAGCACCTTGCTACCTGGCTTTAGTCCCGTCGGTGACGAGGTCACAATCTGATCGCCCGGCTGCACGCCACCGATGATCTCAGTGATGCTTCCGTCGGTGACGCCGGTCCGAACCACGACTTTTTCCACGGTTTCCCCGTTGACGCGCCAGATCACACTCTGCTTGTCTTCTTCGCCATCGCCGTCGAGATCCGCAGGGGGCGACACCGTCTCTTCACGCACCGCAGTAATCGGAACGCCGATGCCTTGCCGCTCGCCGCCCGCGATCACGTTGCCGGTCGCGTACATGCCGCCCTTGAGGATGCCGTCGGCATTGGGAATCCGCACCCGCAGCCGGATCGTCCGCGTCCTCGGGTCCACCGTCGGGCTGACCGCCGTAATCTCGCCTTCCAGCGTCTTGGGCGTCTGCGCGTTGACCTGAAACTCGACGCGCGCACCTTTGGTGATGCCCGCCGCCAGATCCGCCGCCAGCTGCGCCACCAGCTCCATCGCCGAGTTGTCGACGATCGTCACGATGTCGCGGTTCTTCATCGTATCGACGTACTCATGCAGCGACACGCCGCGACGACTGATCACCCCGGAAATCGGCGCGATGTACTTGGTTTCACCGACGGCATTCTTGGCCAAATCGCGCACCGCTCGCGCCTGATCGAGCTGCGCGTTGGCGGCCTGCACCGACACCTGCGCCAGCTTCATTCCGCTCTTGATGTCGTCGAGCGTCTTCTGATCCGCCGCCCCCGAGGCATGCAGCTTCTCGATCCGCTCCATGTCGCGATTGACCCGCTCGAAGTCGGCCCGACTGCGCGACAGCTGGGCCTCGGCAATCGCCACCGCCGCCGCATTCGACCGCAGCTGCGCCTGCTGATTGCCTGAGTCAATTTTGGCGATCAAGTCGCCTTTTTTGACCAGATCGCCTTCATCGAAGTTGAGCAGCACGACGGTGCCACCGACCTTCGACTTGAGCACCACTTCCTGCACCGGCTTGAGCTCTCCGGTAATCGGCAGCCGACCGCTGAACGTGTGCTTGACGGCCTTGGCAGTCTCGACGCGGAGGATCTTCGGCTGGGCTGCTACCGTCGCTGCTGTCTTCCCAGGATCTTTCTTGCATCCGGTCAGCGCGACGGCTCCCCAAAGCAAAAAATACAAAGTCGCTGTACGCACGGCTGGTCCTTTTGAACTGACGGCTTGCGCCGCCCTTTGAACGGACGGCTCTCGCCGCCTTGCTGCTACGAACGGCTCTCGCCGCCCTTTTGTCCTTTGTGCTCGGGACGAAACCCACCAAGCGCCGCCTGCACCAGCTCTCGTCCGTGTCCCGTCGGAAGAGGAAATCGCTCGGGCGAGCGCAGATGCCGAATCACCGACACCTGAATGCCGCCCAAAATGACTAGCTCCAACATATGTGGATCACCAGCCAGCTCACCCGAGGCCACACCAGCCTCGGCAGCAGAAAAAATCAGCGACTGCGGCACCTGCTCGATAGACACCGCGCTACACGGTGGCCGATCGGAGTCCACCGCGAAGATATGCGACAGAAAGAACCGCACCGACTCGCGGTTGTCGCGCGCCAGCATCAGGATCGTCTCGGCCAGCGTTGACAGCGTCTTCACTGCCTCCCCTTCCCCGGGCCGACGCTGGGCGATCTCCTCGACGCGGAGCCCGGCACTCTGCAGTCCTTGGTGCAAGAGCCCGCGCAGGTGGGTGGCACTCTCGACGAGGAGCGACTGATATAGGGCCTCTTTGCTGGCGAAGTAGTAGTAGAGGATCGACTTCTTCACCGTCGCTGCTTCCGCAATGTCAGCCACCGAAGTACACGAATAACCACGGGTCGCAAACAGCTGAAAGGCCGCTTGGCAGATTCGCTGGCGGGCCTCGGTTCCAGGGCTGCCGTCAGAGTGAGTGGTGGCGTCCGGGTTCAGATCCTTGGCCACCGCTGGTTCGCTGCGCTTGCGCATTGCTAGATAATTTGAACGCTCGGTCAACTACTCGCCAGGGTTTTTTTGACCGACCGGTCGATAGAACGGCTTTGCAGGCGATCAAGGCAGAAACGCCCGCTCAAACAGGGCATCGATCGGCAGGTGTTGTGCGGCCAGCGCGGCCAGGGTCGCCGGATCTTGCTGCCGAGAAAACGGAAACGGCCCCAGCGGCCCCACGCCTCCATGTGCGGCAATCCGGGCGGCCGTATCGGCCTCCTGCGGGCCAACCGCCTCGCCCAGCCGGTTTAGGATCAGCGCACAGACAGGCAGACCGCGTCGCTGCGACTCTGCCAGCGTGAGCAGCGTGTGGTTGATGGTGCCAAGCTGCGTCCGCCCGACGATGAGCAGCCGTGCCCCGAGCGCCTGCGCCAGATCAGCCATCACCACGCCGGGCGCAACCGGCACCAGCAGCCCGCCCGCCCCCTCGATGAGGAGGTTCTCGCCCGGTAGCTGTTGAATCGCCGCAATCAGCTGCCCCAGATCAATCCGCTTGCCTTCCGCCATCGCTGCGGACTCTGGAGCAGCCGGCAGGGCAAAGCGCCACAGCATGGTGTCGTTTTCGCGAAGTCCGACGGCAGCCGCCAGTCGTGCGGCATCGCTGCCTTCCGTGTGATCGGTCATTCCCGTCTCGATCGGCTTGAGGGGCCGCACCACCCGGCCTGTCTTCGCCCAAGCAGCCAGCAGCGCCACGCTGACGGTGGTCTTGCCGACGCCGGTGTCGGTTCCGGTGACAAACAAGACCCGCTTCATTCCGACCGCTCCGCTTGCACCACGTCGCGGGCCTCTGCGCCCACCACTTCATCCATCGCCGCGCGCGTGGCTTCGACCAAAAAGCGCAGCTCCGGCACAGTGATCGACAGCGGTGGCATCAGCACCACCACGTCGCCGAGCGGCCGCAGGATGACGCCCAGCTTCCGCACCGCCTCGCAGACCTTGGCGCCGATCGCTCGCTCCGCTGGAAACGGTCGCTCGCGATCGCGGCCTAGCTCGATGCCCACCATCAGGCCGCAGCGACGGATCTCTCGCACATTGGGATGGGCCGACAGCTGCTCGTCGAGCACACTCGCCAGTGCGTCAAGCTTTGCTGGCAAGCCGTCCAGCACCCGCTCACGCCGAAAGACCTCGAGGCTGCCGAGCGCCGCCGCACAGCCGAGCGGATTGCCCGTAAAGGTATGCCCGTGAAAAAAAGTCTTGTGCTCGCTGCGTCGCCCGAGAAAGCGCTCGTACACCGCCTCCGTCGTCAGCGTCGCGGCCAGCGGCAGATAGCCTCCCGACAGACCCTTGGCGACGCACAGAAAGTCCGGTGTGACCTGGGCTTGCTCGCAGGCAAACATCGTCCCAGTGCGCCCAAAGCCGGTGGCCACCTCATCGGCAATCAGCAGCACCCCGAACCGATCACATAGCTGGCGCGCTCGCCGCAGAAAGCCGGGCGGCTGCAGCAGCATCCCCGCCGCACCCTGGATGAGTGGCTCGACGACAAACGCCGCCAGCTCGTGGCCGTGCGTGGCAAAGGCCGTCTCCAGCTCCGCAAGCTCGGGCTCGACTCGCTCGGTGTGGAAAAGCAGGGGGGAAAACAGCTGATGAAACAGCTCGATACCACCGACGGACACCGAGCCGAGTGTGTCGCCGTGATAGGCGTTGCGCAGGGCCAAAAAACGCTGCCGCCGCGAGTCCCCGCCGTGCTGGTGAAACTGAAACGCCATCTTCAGTGCGACCTCGACGGCAGTGCTGCCCGAGTCCGAGTAGAAGACCCGCGACAGTCCCGGTGGCGCCAGCGCGACCAGCTGCTCACCAAGCACAATCGCCGGTTTGTGACTCAGTCCAAGCAGCGTCGAGTGCCCCAGCTGCCCGAGCTGCTCGGCCACCGCAGCGTCGATCAGGGGGTGGCGATGCCCGTGCAGGTTGGCCCACAGGGACGAAACTCCGTCGAGATAGCGGCGCCCGTGCTCATCGAGGAGGTAGTTGCCTTCGCCGGCGACGATGACCAGCGGCTGCCACTCGGCTTGCTGGGTAAACGGATGCCACAAGCAGCGCAGATCCCGCGCCGCCCAGCTCTGGTCACCGTCTGCCGAGTAGAGCGAGTCCAAGGTCCAAGTTGGTGTCATTTGTCCTGTCACATGTCACGATGAGAGGTCGTCGCTCAGTCGAACAACCAGCGGCGGCACCTCGCTTACCTACATCGTACCTACATCGTACCTACATGGTACCTACATGGTAGGTGATGTCGGTCGTGGGGGCACTTTCATCACACTCTGCCCGCTTCGGCAAGGGGTCTTCTCGTCGAGGGTTAACAACCGACAAGGCGACGCCACCGATAATCGAAATGAAGTAAACTGGCTAACACGCGAGGAGTATTTATGACCAAGCAAGCGGGCCCTGCTCCCCAGGACAACGACGAGCAAGCATTTCGCTTGGATCACGAAATCGCCCGGAAATACGACCCCGGCATGCTCTCGAAGCTGATCATGCGCGACGCGGGTCGGGGTGAGTCGCTCGATCTCCACACGCGGTCGGCGATGGAACGGCGTCTCGGCGGCAACTTCGGCGGGGTTCGGGTCTATCGTGGACCGCTCGCCGAGGAAGTGACGAGTCGCTATCGCGCTGACGCAGTGACCGTCGGTGGCACCGAGATGATCTTGGTCCGCGAGGGCTGGCAGAGCAACTTCTCGACGGTGCAAGGTGGCGCACTTCTGGCCCACGAGCTGACGCACGTCCGTCAGCAGCAGCGCGGCCTGCACTTTCACGGTGCCGGTGATCCGTCATCGCCGATGGAGCGAGAAGCGCACGGCGAGCAGGATGCCTATGCGATGGACTTCGGCAACGAGACGGACAAGCACGCCCAAGAGGAATACGGCAAAGATCTCAAAGCGCACATGTCGGAAGTGATGAAGGAAGCGCTCAAGCAGTACGAAAAAGAGAAGAAACAGGAAGACGTGCGCGGGAACGCCAACTCACAAAGTGAGTAGGAATCGCGCAAACCAGCGACGGAGAGGCGGGATATGGCGGACGTGGTCGAGAGCAAGGAGCAGGTGCTGATTCGGTTCCGCGACAAGGAGCTGCGTGGCTGCACGATCAAAAAGCTGTGGCTGCAGGGGATCTCGCTCGTGGGGGCCGATCTCAGCGACGTGACGTTTGAGGACTGCAGCATCGACGAGGTGAACCTGACCGGCGCGCAGCTCCACCGAACCAAGTTCCTGAGGACGAGCGCTCGCAGCACCAACATGACCTCGGCGACGCTTGTACGAGCGAGCTTTTCGGACTGCAACCTCACCGAGCTGTGCCTCGAAAAAGCGCACTGCGAGGGCGTCGAGTTCAACCGCTGCGACATGGACAACCTGCGCGCCGATCGCTCGTACTTCGGAAACTGCACACTCTTTCCCAACCGCGCCTACGGCATCAAGTTTCGCGGCGCCACGCTCATCAAGCTGAAAGTCAGCGTCGAAAACGGCAGCCCCGAGCTGATTCGTGCCCAGCTGTCCGACGCGACGGTCATCGACTGCGAGCTGGCCCAGACCAACCTGCTCCGCGCCGACCTCCGACGGGCCTTGCTGGTCAAATGTAACCTCCATCGAGCACTGCTCCGCGACGCAGTGGTCGATCAGTGCACCTTGGTGCAGTGCGTCACGATGGGCGCTGAGCTGCCGACTGCTCTCGTCGGAGGATCGGCCCTCCACCAGCCGCTAGGGTAACCCCATGGCGCCGAGCACTTTCCCGCGCATTGTCAGGTAAGGAACACCATGAGCGATCGCATTGACCCACGCCGCCAGACCCGAGAGATTCGCGAGGCGCTGAGCCGCTTCGAGCCCGAACAGCTGCTGGAGATCTTGACCCACGTCTTCCGTCAGTATGTCGTCGATGGTGGTGCACCGCCGCCGATGCAGCTGCAAGACGAGCTGACTGGGCTCAGCTTCGCGCAGCTGATCGAGCGCTTGCAGCTGCGACTGGATCTGCCAGAGCTGCGGCTGTTCGAGCTTCAGGCGGGCCGAGTGATGGTGCGCATCGACGGGCGGCTTCAGCCGCTGGAGCTGGCCGACAGCCGTCCCGAGCCTCTACCGGTGCAGCGAGTGGTCAGCGTCCAGCCCATGGCCGCACCCTCGCCGCCACCTGCCGCGCCGCCACCCGCCAGTGCCTCGCCCGGCACCGAGACGCGTGAGACAGCAGCAACACCCGGGGTTCACGCCGTTGGTCACGCCAGCAGCGCCCGCCCCCAGCCCGCCGCCGCGCCAGCAGCCAGACCGGCAGCAACGGCACCAGCCGCACGACCGACCGCCGCACGTCCGGCGGCAGCACCAGCACCAGCGACGACGCCTGCCCCGGCAGCAGGTCCCGCGCCAGCTGGTCCGGCCCGTCCCGATAAAGCGCAGACGGAGAAAAACGACAGCCCCGGTGGTCGCTTCGGCTTGCTGGAGATCGACTAATGAGCGCGCTCATGGCTCGCCGCTATTACACTCGTGGCATCACCGAGCTGCGCAGCAACGAGCTGGACGACGCCTGCCAGGACTTGCAGGCCGCCGTGCAGCTGATCCCGTCGTATTACGAGGCGCGGATTGCCTACGCGACGGCGCTGCTCAAGCTCAAAGACCCGCCCCGAGCGATTCAGACCTTGCGGGCGGGCCTTCACTACACGACCAGTGGTCCCGGTCGCGCGCTGCTCTGTCGGGCGCTTGGCGATGCCCTGGTCGCTGGTGGAGACTTTCTCGCCGCTGAGCAGGCCTTTGCCGAGTCGCAAGCGGTGAGCCCGCAGGACAGTGCCGATCTGCACGATCGCCTGGCACGGCTGCGGGCCCGAACCGGCCGCTTCGACGAGGCCTTCACCGAGCTACTCGCCGCCGCCCGTCTCACCCGCCAGACCGAACGAACCTAGCCGATGATCACGGGCGCGCAGGTTGACACGCCGGCGCCGACGACCTTGTAGCTGGCGTTGGTCTTGACCTCGGTGGCCTTGCCGGTCGCGGGATCAAACTCGAACACCATCGAGCGATCTGCGGCGCCCACCACCGCTGTGATGAAGATGTAGAAGCGCCCGCCCCAGTGTGCAAACGCCCAGCCCGATGGAGTCCCGCCCATCGATCCGAGGCTCCAGCGCCGCACCGTTGCTGCCGATGATTTATCAATCTGTCCAACAAATGGCGCCGATCCTGGGTAATACCCGTACAGCTCGCCTTTGCCGGTGCCGGTCAGCTCGGGACTGCTCTGCGCCGACAGCTGTAGGCTCCCGATCTTATTTACCATCAGCACCTTCGGATCGACCGACGCCAGGTTGGCGACGCGCTGGTTGTCGTACGGCCCGCCCGCCAAAAACAGCGTCTCATTTTCACTGCCTTCCGCGTTGGAGACAAAGCCCATACCGAACGTCTCGAAGCCATTTTGGCGCCTGGCGAAGCCGGATGGCTTGCAGGAACCGTCGACGGTGTTGACCCAAAAGATCTCGCCACTGGAGTAGAGCACCCAGGCCCGTGCGGTGCGATCGACGGCCATCGAGAACGGGGTCGCACGACCACCGGAAAATGCGGTGCCGGCCGGACACGACAGCGTGCCGATCAGCTTGTACTCGTACTTGCCGTCGCGGGGATTGAAGCTGAGCAGGCGATTGTCGGTGTCGACGACGTAGATCAGCTCCGAGCCGGGACTACACACCGTCGAACACTTGCCGCCCCGGCAGCTGAGTGGCTGGCAGGTTTCTTTCTCGTCGCCAATGGTGCCATTGGAGTTGCAGGTGTGGACCTTGTCACCGACGCAGGTGGTCGGCAAGACTGGCGAGCAATCGAGACAGCCTCGGCCCGGATCGCAGATCTGAGCGACGCCGCAGACCTGACTGGTCTGAAAGCTGCCACCGCTGCACGACTGAAGCGCCCCGCCTTGGCAGCGCTTTTCGCCGCTCCTACAGCGATCCCCTTCCATGGGTCCGCCGGTGGTGATGTCATTGCCTCGGTCGCCATCCTCGACCGCGCAGCCCGACCCCGCGAGAACGAGCCCAAGGCTCAGCTTGACCAACCTGCTCGACGACGAGTGCCACATGGGAACCTCCGCACAGCGAGTCTGACGTGGAAAGACGGCGCATCGTACCGAGCGGGCCTGACCACTTCAAGCGCTTGCTCGGGGTTCAGCTCGATTGCGCGGTGCAGGATTTGGAATGGCGAGAGGTAGGTGGCGATGGGCGCTACGAGACGGGACCACCGGGAAGAGTCAAGCGACCCTCGGGACCGAGATCGTTGGCGATCTGAATCAGTACAACAGTGATGTTGTCGTCGCCGCCGCGTGCATTGGCGAGATCGATCAGCGCTTGCGGCACATCGCGGTACAGCTGCCGACTCAGCACTTCGATCAAATCGGACTCCTCGACGAAGTTGGAGAGGCCGTCACTACACAGAAGTAGGCAGTCGCCCACCCGCACCGACATCACACTGCCATCGACTTGGACATCGCGCTCGAAGCCGACCGATCGGGTGATGATGTGGCGGAAGCGAGACTCGCGGGCCTCCTGCTCGGTCAAAAAACCAGCGCGCACCTGCTCGGCCACCCACGAGTGATCGAACGTCAGCTGCTGCACTTTGCCGTCGCGATAAAGGTAAGCTCGCGAGTCCCCGACGTGAGCAATGTAGGCGCGCCGGCCCTGCACCCACAGCGCTGTCAGCGTCGTGCCCATGCCCTCCAGATCGGGATCGGACTGCGCTGCATCGAAAATGTCGGCGCCCACCGTCATCATCGCGCGGGTCAGGGCCGTCAGGTTGTCGGCTCGGGTCGCTGCTTGCGGCGGTGGCTTCACCTGATCGCGCAGCTTTTCGATCGCCAAGCGACTCGCCATCTCACCGGCTTGGTGCCCGCCCATCCCGTCCGCCACCGCAAACAGGCCGAGGTTCTCAGCGACGAGGAAGTTGTCCTCATTGTGGGCCCGCTTGCGGCCAACGTCGGACAGAGCGTAGGGGATGAGTCGCATGCTTTTGACCAATATCACGAGGTGTCGCGCGCGGCGATCTTCGGCTAGCGCTCGAGGCCAACCACTTTCCAACCCTTGTCGGTGGGCTCGAGCAGCAAGATCAAATCTTCGCCGCCCTGCTCGACCCAAGCAAACGCCACGTCGTCTCCGTCGGCGCCACGCGGAGCCCGACCAAGTCGCGCCTTGACCTCGGCCAGCGTGTAGTAGTGCAGCCGATCGCGCTTGGGAATGCCCTCGGCCATCATCTCATCGAAAAACGAGCGCAGCGCCGCCGCATCACTGGCCACGGTCCTGCCGCCGGACGTAAATGGCAAGGCACTGCCGGCGCTCATACGCTTCGCATCCGACCGCTCAAAGGCCTCCAGCCAGCGCAGCGCAGCACTCTTGGCATCATCGGGCACTTTGGTCAGCGCCTGGGCCCGAATCGGCGCCAGCGGCTCCACCGTGTCCGTGCCACCGCCCCGCGCTGCCGACCCTTTGGGCAGACCCAGCAGCGGTCGTGGCGGCTCTGGACGCGATTCCGAGGGGTTTTCGGTCCGCACCTCGCTGCGCAGCTCTGGCCGTGACTTGCCCGCTTCCGCAAACAGCGGCTTGCTCGGCGGGGGTAGCGGCGTCCCCGTGCCTGGACCGGTCTTCGGCGGTGTAGTCAGGATGTGCGCATTCACGAAGTCGGTCGCACACTGCCGCTCGTCGCGGTGAAAGTGCCAGGTGATGTAGACGTTGCCGTCGCGACTCTTGATCGCTGCTGGTGGCTCACCAAACGGCGCGGCACTGCCGACTGCATCGACCGCCGCCGCATCAAACGGCAACACGCCCGACGGGCTGGAGATGATCACCTGACCGAGCGTGCCATCGGGCTTGATCGACAGCTCGATCGCCGCCACCAAGCTGCGCGGATAGGGATCTCGGCCCGCCCGCCGATCGAGGTCGGCCAAGAAGCCATCGCCCCAAAATCGGTGAATTTGCCGGTGAACCTGCGCGATGTAGGCCGCAAACGGATGGGCTCGGGTGCCAAGCTCACTTTGGTTACCGACGCGAACATTGGGCGTAAAGTTCTCCAGCGCCGAGCGGAACAGTGCCTGCTTGGCCATGATGCGGTCCCATCGACCCTGCCCCTGCGAGCGCTCGGCCCGGGCGGCGGCTCGTCGCTCCGACTCGGCGACATCGTAGCCGACGATCCGGTCGTAGTCTTGATGGCGCAGCCGCGACGGACTCAGCCCCGGAGAGCCCGCCTGCCCTTCGGCTCGCTCGGCCTTGCCTTGACTGGCCAGCGACTCGGGGCCGCCACCTTGGGCAAGCAGCTGTTGTCCGTCGCCAAGCTGCGTCTCACCGCCCGCTTTCTCGGCGCGACCTACACTCTGTGCCTCGGGAGTGCTCTGCTTGGGACTCGGCTGGGCGTTCTGCGCCACCGCCAGGTTGGGCATCTGAGCGACCGGCGTCGGTGGTGGCGCCAGCTGTGGCAGTCGCTTGGGATCACCGGGACGATCCTGCAGCTCCGCCGACTTCTGCTGCGCTTCCCCGATCTGTGGCGACTGATTTTCCGACGGAGAACTCGCCGATGTTTGTCCCGAGAGCTGCTCGACCAGATTGCGCTGACTCGCCTGCGTATCGACGGCCACACTGTGGTTCTTTTGGGCCAGATAGCGCGCGTCCTTGTTGTCCGCTTCGTCGGGAAACTGCTGCTGATCGACCATCTTGAGGTGCGGCATCACCGTCACCTCCAGTGGCTTGACCTCGGGCTTGACCTCGGGCGGCTTGGGCGGCTGCTCTCGTCGCTCAGCAAGCTTTTCCTCGGGCGGCTGCTCCGGCGAGACAGGTGGCTTCTTCGGCAGCGCGATCGCATCGGTAGCGTCGGACGGCTGTGCGGGATCGACGGACGGCGAGTCACCAGTGTCGTCGCTGTCCACGTAGGTCAGCTCCAGCGGCGTCTCGGGGCGCTCGGCCAGCCGAGCCAGCAGCGGCGGCAACACCAGCCCATGCGCCAGGACCGACAGCAACATCGCAGAGATCCAGCCCTTTTGGCGCACGCGCGCCGCAGCTGGACCCTGATGTTGCACAGCAACCATCCTTTCACCCTACCAAGGAGCGAGGCTTCCCGGCAAACCCCCGCGTCCAAGCAGCGTCGATTCCGTCGTGCCCGTTGACATCCGACGACCGCAGCAGCTGGGTCGAGCGAAGCGACCAGCCGGACCGCCTATTCGCCATGGTGTGGGTGGAAATGGTGTGGGTGTAAGCAGGGATGCGCAGGTGTGCGCGGGAAGGCTTGGAGGATGTAAGGCTTACATGCCAGCGTCGCGCTGTAGCTTGTACTTGCCTTTGAAGCCGCCCATGCCAGCGCCTTCGCCCATTCCGGAGCTGCTATGCGAATAGGAGAACTCTGCGCCTACCACATAGTATTTGCCGTTAAAGCGCTTTTCATTGCTGCCCATTTGCAGCTCGATGACTTTGCCGGGTTTGATCTCAGCATTACCAAGTCCGGTGGCTTCCGCATTGATGAAGTTCATCTGCCGTTCTTCCAGCAGGGACTTCGCCAGTAGATCGCCTTCTTCCTTCGAGCGGAATGGGATACCAGACTCATATACATCCGGGCTATCACCGAATGCACTGCTACCACTCTCACCACCGAGCGGCGAAGCGCCACCTTCCGCTTTGCACTCCATCATCTGGGCTTCTCGGGTTGACGCAAACGGGTCCCAGCCTCGGCAAATGACCTTCTTCACTTGCGCAGCAGCAGACATCTTGGGCTTAAAGTTTTCCAGCGCGCCGGTACCGGCTGTATTGTAATCAAGCGTTGCAACAGGGCCTTGGTCTTTTTCACGCTTGGTATAGAAAATCGTCTTATCTTCACAGAAGATTACACGGCCGGTCCGAGCTGCGCGCATCCGCAAAAACTCGAGATCGGTCATATTGTTCTGGTGCAAGTGCTCATGGCGCAATGTCGGTGGCTCGCGACCAAAATCTACCGACAGACCCGCTTCGCTAATCACCTTTTGAATGATTTGCTGATCGGTCTGATTGGTAAATGTGCGGGTCTTACGACCACGCGTAAGCTTGTGCATTGCATTCATACCTTGAAGATCCGTTGCCACTGGAGAGTGGGCATCATACGTCGGATCATCGCCATGCACATAGCCTTTGAACAGCTCTTGCTCGCCCTCACCTTCGACTTTTATCTTTACGATCAAGTCGGTACCGGGCTTCAGCATTGCTGAGAACTTGTTTCCACCCGAAGTATCACCCAGGTTAGAGAGAGAAATCTGGGCATAATCCGGCTGGTCAAGGTCTTTCTTGATCACCAAGCTGGAAATGTCGCTCAGGTCGATTTCTTTTCCACCGACAAGTACTTTCGGTAGACTAACCTTGGGGTTTTGCGACGGTGCCATAATTAACCTCCCTGTTTGCCAGTCGCAGCCGAGCTTGCCTTCTTCATCTTGACAGTGGCTTCACAGCGCACCGGTGTGCCATCGCGCAGGAACATCGTAAATTTCTGTTGAACAGACTCAACGACGCCCTGAAATACGAACTTACCCCACACGAATTTGCAAAGGGGCGGACGAGGCTTCTCTTTGCTGATAATCAGCGCAAGCTTCTCCACTTTTGAGGTATATTCCATTACGGATTTCTTTTCCTCATACGTGTCGAAGTGAAGCGTCACAGTCAAGTTCGCAGGCGTCGGCTTGGTGAACTCTTCGGGGGGCTCATCGGTCATGGCGCCCTCTTTTTGGGTCCACTGGACTTGCTTCTCGACCGTAAACTCTTTCGGGTTAAAGAGTACCGTCAACTTGCCGCCACGGTCGCAGTCGTGGAGCTCTGCTTTCTCTAGTTCAGCCATGTTATCCGAACCTTTCCTTAGAAATCCGCATGGACTTTTCAAGGCTTTCAAGCGCTAGCTCAGCAACTTTCTTGAGCTTCGTCTCAAAGCCCTTCCGGTCCTCCATCATTTTCTTATTGGCAGAATTGTCGATAGCTTTCTTCAGCGGATGTGTATCTGGCGTATGCTCGACATGAGAAGACGCCGCTGCCATCTGCTTTTTGCTATCAGCAAATGCGATTAGGGTCAAGTCACCCAGCGATATCCTGTTATCTGAGGCAATCGCTTGGGCTGAAGCCTGCGCCCGGACCGCATCCAGCAAGCGGGTCGACGCATCGACCGCCGCTCTCTGAATCTGCGACGAGGAGCTGCCACCTGGCCCACCTCGTCCAAGCTGCTCGTCAGCCGCTCCACCAGCCACCACGGGCAGCCCTGTCACCCGTCCGCTCTGACGCTCCGCCGCCAGGTAGGCGCCAAGGTCCGCCTCGACAGCACTGACCACCGGCTTCAGGTCTGCTTTCGGGAGAGTGCTCCACAGCGGCCCCGAGGCTTCCCGCTGCTCTTGAAGCTGCATCGCCGTCCGCGACAGCGACGGGCTCCACCCCGCATCAAGCATCACCTGTGGCTGCTGGCTGCCTCGGGCCGACGCCGAGCTCTTCTCGTCCCCGGTGGCGTGCTCACCACCAGCGACGGTCATTTCCGAGCCGCTGTGGTGCGATGGCTGCGCCCCACGCGCCGACGAGCCCCCCTGAAGGCGGCCCATCACCGACCCGAGCATCCGCAGCGAGGCGGTGGTGCCCAGCGGCTGAAAGTCCGGTGCCGACGAATTGCGCTGTGAGTCCGACATGGTTAGCCTTCGTACGTCAGCTCTTCATGAGCGATTTCAATGCTCTCGACAGAGATTTCGTTCTTGGTAGCGTCAAACTCCGGCCCTTCCCACTTACAGATCCAGGCTTTGCGAAAACGCCACTTGTGAAGCCGCTTTCCGCCTGGTCCATAGTGAACGATGAGGCCGTCGATGCGCTTCATCTTCTTGCCGGGTTCGTCATTGACATAACCTTGACGCAGTGCCCACAACTCGGAATCAACAAATCCCTGCTTGAGCACAATATTGGAATACTTATTGTGCCCCATCAGCTTGAGCTCTGTGGTATTGACTCCGCCCTCTTGGATCGTAATGACTTCCGATTCGGACTTCAGCCCCGAGCAGGAGCGAAAGAAGCCTTGTTGGACGCCTTTGATCTCGACGGTGAAGTAGTAAACAGGCAGTGCCTCGCGGCGTGACATGTCTTAGATACCTCTCTGCTCAGCGCGGTTCGACGCGCTCGCCCATTTGTTGATCAATCGTAAAGTAAATGAACTCAGCAGGGATTGCTGGTGCTACCCGGATCTCCGTGACGAGGCGACCGCTCTCTACAACTTCATGAGCGTTTGTTTCGCCATCACACTTCACGATAAATGCCTCCTCCGGTGAGTTTCCAGCAAAATACCCCTTAATGTATAGATCACTTAAGAACGAAGACACCTCTCGTTCAATCAGCGACCATGTTTCTACAGTATTGGGTTCAAATGATATCCACTGAGTTCCTTTTTCAATTGCGCGACGCAGCATAATGAACAAACGTCGCACATTCAGATATCGCCAATCGTCTGACTCCGAGCAGCTGCGAGCGCCCCAGATCCGAATTCCTCGTCCCGTCATCGCTCGAATGGTGTTGATGCCCTCAGAGTTGAGCTGTCCAAGGTGATCATCGGACAGCGGGAGCGTAAGTTGCGTGAGGCCGAGGATCTGCTCGTTGGCCGGGGCCTTGTGGACACCGCTCTGCTGCTCGGTCCGCGCGTAGACGCCAGCGACGTAACCAGAGGGTGGCACCTTGTGCTGGGTGCCGTTTGGACCCGCGACCATCACCCACGGGAAATAGATGGCGGCAAAGCTGGTGTTGAGCCGCTGCCGCATCCGCCTGACCTCCTCGATGTCGCGGGTGTCGGGCGCGTCGAGAATGGCAAAGCGATCCTGCGAGCGCTCACAGATGCCGATCATCGCGTCGTGGATGTGCTGGACGTAGCTGCGCGCCTCGGGCACCGACATGCTGCGATAGGCGAGCATGGCGTCGGGGGCGCAGATCACGCCTATCTCCTCGACGTGCTCCAGGGTCATCAGCCCGCGCCGATCGTCGAGCCCGTTGTCGTAGCCGATGAAGTCCTCGGCGGTGATGCCCTCGGTGCCATCGCGGCCACCGGTCAGCTTGTCGAGTGGCGACTCGATCGGCAGGTTGTTCGGCCACGGCGAGGTCGAGCCCTGGTCTTCGAGCCGAATCAGGTACGACTCTTCATTGATGATGCGCGGGGCGTAGCGACGAGAAAGCGGATGCAGTTGCAGCCCTTTGAAGACCTCGCGCCGATCGCGCAGCGAGGCGTACAGCTCGAACTCGATCACCTCGACGTAGGTTGGCGCGGCGGCGGCGTAGCGACGGACCACCGGCGTCTCGAAGCCCCACGACAGCGTCTTGTTCTTTTCGTCGATGTCAGTGACGACGATGTAGTCGCTGTTGTCGCGGTCGAAGATTCGCAACAGCGAGCCCTTTTCGATCCCGCGCGTCGAGGTCACCCGCGCCTGACCGGCCCCCACCGGCAGGTCCAGCGTCAGCAGCGTCTTGGCGCCGGTGCTACGCGTGGTCTTGACCCAGACGCTGTTGCCCCAGCGACCTTCATTGAGCGCGAGCACCCGCAGCGTCGACTTGTCCCAGGCATCGCGCAGCACCCGCTCGGCTTGCAGCGCGTGGAAGGGCTCTAGCCGCTCGCCAGCGCGTGGCCTTCGCGCGACCCGCACCACGTAACAGCTCTTGCCGCCGTTGAGGAAGAAGCCTTCCACGGCCCGCGCCAGGTGGCCTTCGCTGGTGGTGCCGTAGACCTCGATGAACTCGGCCCACGACTGCAGCAAGACCGGTACATCGAGCGGCCCCCGGTTGGCGATGCCAACAAAGCCGGCCACGTGGGTATCGGCGATGGTCAGTGAGGTATAGCGAGCTCCTGCACCGAGTGGATATACGCCAGGCGGTCTGATCTCTCGAGGTGCCATGCAAGTTCCTTTGACGGACTTTGGGTGCCGCGACTCCCCATCGGCTTCCTTACCGTCGCAGAGAAGCGGAAACTGGAGAACCGTGCGCGAACATTTTACCTGAGAGTCCGGGCTGTCTGCTTGAAAATTTGTCGGTCAAGACAAGACTTCGGCAGCGGCCACGGAGACGACCGCAGGAGGACTCCTTTCGGACTCCTTTCGGACTCCCTTAGGACTCCTTTCGGACTCCTTTTGGACTCCTAACACCTGCAAGTAGGACTCCGTACACGAACAGGAGCCCCTGTAAGGAATGATAGGAATCGATATCTGGAGGATGTCTAGCCGCGCTTGCGGGCGTCGTTGATCTCGCGATTGATGCGAGCGATTTCGCGAAGCCAGATGTGCCGCTCGTCGTGTTCCATGTTCAGGATGTCGTCAAGCGGCCAGTGAAAGTGATACGAGATGTAGGCTACCTCCCGGTACAGCTGCTCCAGGGGGTAGCTCGTTATCCCCCCTGGCCGACTACGCGGCCATCCCCTCCCCCCAGCAAATCGATGTCAAACTCGTGCTGACACGAGGGACATTTTGCGTGGATGCGGGGGGCCCCTTCTTCGTTGATGCGCCGATAGAACTCCTGCAGATACGCAAGATCGGTCGAGAACAGATTCTCGATCACCTCGGTATCCACGACCGCCAGCTCACCCAGCTTGGTGATGACGCGGCTGAGGAGAACGATGACCAAGTAGGCGCGGTTCGATTGAACGCGATAGTCCTGCAGGGGAACGATCTCGTCCTTCGCCGTGGCGAGCCGCATCACACCGTTGCGGTGCAGCTTGCCTTCACTGTCGATGTAGCCTTTGGGGAGTGTGAACGGGAACTCGGTCTTGAATGCCATGCTTTTCACTCTCTACGATTAGCCGTATGTTGCCCTGTTTTCGTACTTGAGGTTCATCTTCTCGCAGTACATCTCGATCTTGACGTTGCGGATTTTTTCGCCGCCGGACTCCGCTTTGTCTGGCGTGAACTTGATGATTCCCAAGTTCTCCAGTCCGAGCGTAAACAGCGTCGATTTCAGATCCGCGCTGAGGTACTCGATGGCGCCCTGCTTTTCGCTCGTCGAGTGGCTCTTGCCCTCGACCACGAACTCCTTATGCCACTTGTACCACTTGGCCGCATCGGACTCCGGAAGGGTCAGGATCACATTGGGAAAGTCGATCTGTGCCGGCTCCTTGTCGAAGATGAGTCGCTCGCCGATCGTGTTCTCGACCACGTTCTGTTTGATCGAGATCGCTTCGACCTTGGAGATCTTCCGACAAGCATCATCCAGACCATCTATTCTCACGCGGAAGTTGGCGGGAGTCCACAGCTTTTGCTTCGGTGGATCCATCGGCACGGCGCGCATTTTCTGCGTCCCACCGCTGTACTCAATTTCGCACATCTCCGGTGAGAACTTGATCGTCATCTTCGCGCTGTCTTTGCTGGCCGCATCGAGCGCAGGCAGACCGATCTCGGTAATCAGAGCACGCTGAAAATTCTGTCGTACGGTTTCTTTGAAATCGTAGTTGGTATGCACGATCGCGCCGTCTTTGCGCTCGTGCTGATAGTTCATGCTGTTGACAATCCAGTCATAGAACTGACTGGTCATGCCGGTTCCGCACGAGACGGTAATGTCGTCGACCTTGACGCTTCCGGCATGCTTGCGAACGGGATAGCCGCCGGCCATCCGCTCGTTGACGGACTCTGTCTGAACATGCCCACCGTCGGCCGAAAACAGCCAGCCGGAAGGGTCCCGACCAAGTTCCAAATAAAAGCGACTGTTTACGTAACTTCGAGCTTGGGCCACTTACATCCCTCGATCAAAATACAAAGATCTCTGCCCTGAAGCGGGACAGGCGACTGAGTCCCCCCAGCCGCCTGTCCCAACCCACATCACATGAAGTTCCGCGAGCCGACTCACCTGTCGGACAGCAGTTCTCGCGGAAGCTGTTCCTAGACTACGCCCACACCGCGCTGCCGTAGGAGAACTTGATCTCTTCGCAGTACATCTCGACCTTCACGCGGCGGATCGACTCGACACCCGCTTCGATCTTGTCGGGAGACAGCTTGAAGACACCGCAGTGCTCAAGGGTCAGCGTGAACAGGACGGTGGTCAGATCTGGAGACAGGTACTCCAGCATCGCCGTCTTCTCCTGATCATCGCCGTTCACACCCTTGATCACGAAGTTCTCGTGCCACTGGTAGAACTTATCCGCGTGCGACTCAGCAAGCGTGATGACCAAGTTCGGGAACTCGATCGCCGCCGGCTCTTGCTGGTAATCGCGCTGCTCACCAATCGCGTTCTCAACCACCTTCTGCTTGATGGTGAGCGCCTCGATCTTGTTCACCTTCTGAAGCGCCGAATCAAAGCTCGCATCATTGGTGAAGCGCAGGCGGAAGTTGGCGGGCAGCCACTTCTTCTGCACATCGGGCTTGAGGTTCGAGCTGGTCTTCTTGCCGCCACCACCGAAGGTCTTGCGGGTCCACTCCGGCTTGAACTTGACGGTCATCATCGCCGGGTCCTTCGACGAGGCATCGAGGGCCGGCATGGCGAACTCCGTCACGAGCGCTTCGTGGAACGTGAGACGGCTCAGCTCATTGTAGTCGTAGTCAAAGTGAACGATTGCGCCATTCTTGCGACCATCCACGTTGCTGGTGAACTTGATTGCCGTGTCAATCCAGTTATAGAACTCACGAGACATGCCCGTGCCGCACTTGAACGAAACGTCCTCGTACTTCACGTTGCCAAGGTGCTTGCGAGCCAGCACATCGGCACCCATCTTCTCGGTGACGACGTCTGCGACGGCATGACCACCATCAGCGTCCTTGATCCAGCCCGCATTACCGTTCGGATCAAACTCAAGGTTGTATTTGCCGCCAGTATAGGCACGAGTATTCTTAGTGATCGCCATTGCCGACCTCCCAATTTGACGACGGGGTGCCCTGACTCACTCGAGCCAGGGCTCTCCCCGCCCTTTACAGAACTACTCCTGGACGCCGCCACCAGCAGGCATCTGGCCGATACGGAAAATGACGAACTCGGCCGGCTTGACCGGTGCGAGGCCAATCTCGACGATGAGCTGACCCACGTCGATGACCTCTGGCGGGTTGGTTTCCTCATCGCACTTGACGAAGAACGCCTTCTCTGGCGTCTCGCCCATCAGTGCACCCTGGCGCCATACCAAGGTAAGGAAGCTCGCAATCGTCCGCGTCACCCGCTTCCACAGGCGGAAGTCGTTCGGCTCGAACACGACCCACTGGGTAGCGCGCTCGATCGAAGTCTCCACCATGATGAAGAGGCGGCGGACGTTGATGTAGCGCCACGACGGGTCCGAAGACAGCGTGCGGGCGCCCCAGATACGGATTCCATTGCCCTGCATCAGACGGATGCAGTTGATGCCGCGCGGGTTCAGGATGTCCTGCTCACCACGCGAGATCTGGTAACGCAGGCCGAGAGCGCCGCGCATAATCTCGTTGGCAGGAGCCTTGTGAACACCACGCTCGTTGTCGGTACGGGCATAGACACCGGCCACGTGACCCGACGGCGGAATGTAGACATTGCCGCGCTCCGGATCATAGACCTGAATCCACGGGAAGTAGTACGCACCGTACTTGCTGTCACGCGGACGCGGCAGCTTGTCGACACCGCCCTGCACAGTCTCGGGGCTGTCGAGGATGGCAAAGCGATCCTTGCGGTTCTCACAGTGGGTGAGGAGCGCATCCTGAACGGCAGCCGAGATCACACCAGGGGCGGCAACGAGCGAGATCTCATCGATCTCCTCGAAGCACTTCAGACCGGTGCGGGCGCCAGGACCGTTGTCCTTGCCGATGTAGCGGGCGTCGTTGTCCACCTTGGTGCCGGTCGTCGGCGAGCCATCGGCCTTGACGGCAGCGGCCTTCTCGGCAGCGGCCTTGGTGTCGGCGGGGCTGAGGTCGAGGTTCGCAGGCGCACCGACGTTCACAACGTAGCAGCGCGAGCCGCCATTGTTGAAGAAGCCGTACACCGCGTGCGAGATGAAGGTGGACTGGGTGAAGTCGCCGAAGGTCTTGACGTACTGCGTCCAGTTGGTGATGAGGACTGCCTGGTTGACAGGACCCATCATTGACTCGCCAAGGAATCCAACCGTGTTGGTTCCTACCGCCTCAATCGGCTTTGAACCGCGGTCAACTTCCTCAACGTATACGCCCGGCGAAAGGTAACTAGTGGCCATGCTGCGCTCTCCTTGCTGATTTGCCTACCGTCAGATGATCCCCAGGGTTGCCTTCCGCGCTGGTCCAAGTGGTCTCGCAGAAGGTTATCGGTACGGC
>JAEUKA010000004.1 GCA_016794465.1 Myxococcales bacterium
GCGAGATTCCCGACACGACGACTACCGATGGCGGCACTCGCCTGTGTCCCGGTCCGCTGGCTGCACTCGACGAGAGGTAATGCCAGCACAGTGCGTCGCCGTCAACCGACCGGACGACCAAGCGGGCAACCCAGCGCCCGCTCCAGAGGCTCAATCTTCCGCAAGCCTCTGGCGGATCAAATTGCGTGGATTGGTTTCCATTCCAGTACAAAAAGCTTCGTTGCGATCAACCGACCTGTCTCCGCGCGCAAGTGGATCGGGCATCGGGGCCGATCTTCAGCTAGGTGAATGCAGCTAGGTGAATACGCCTAGGTGATTCAGCTACCTGTATTCACATAGCTGGTTCGGCTAGCTGGTTCACTTAGTCGAACCAAGTGGCCGAACGGGTGTATACATATCGTCACAAAGTGCGTCATAAGCAAAAATTGTGCCCTTCTGCTACTTGCTTTTTATTTCATCTGGTTGAGTGATTTTACACACTTCTCCACAGCAAACCCACATGCTTATTAGACAAGGTGGTCGATCGAGGTGGCTGATTCGGGTAGCGGGTTCAGCTAAGTGCATTCACCTAGCTGTTTCGGCTTCCTGAATTCACCTAGCTGAATCAGCTAGCTGTATTCAAGGGGGTTTTTCAGCTAGCTGTACATCACCGGATGATGGCAATTGAGTAGCGATCTGCTGCTTGATTTGTTGAGAATATACGTACCAATTCTGGTAGACGGCTGGCAGCGATCTGCGAGAACTGTCACTACATGCAGCGCCGCTGTCGAAATAGGGACTGTCAGCTTGAGCTGCACCGGCACACCGGCCATCGACGCCATCGGACTTGCGTGTGCAGCGTGTCGTGATACCGCTGCTGCTTCCACGGCTGCGCGCCGACTGGAAACGCTGGCACTCACGGCAAAGCGAACCCACCTACGCGACCGCAGACGCCGCGCGCGAAGGCAGGCGTGCCGATGGTACGTGGAGCGGCGCGAAGTGCTCGCGCGGCTGAAGGGTCGGCGGGTCGTGGCCAGTGTCTCGGGCGGCTGAAGGGTTGGCGGTCGTGGCCAGTGTCTCGGGCGGCAGGGACAGCGCGGCGAAGTCTCTACTGTGCGCGCACAATGGAGGAGTTGAACTGCCACAACGGGATGTCTCTCCGACGGTGTATTCGCTTCCGCGACCACGTGACGGACTGGCCGCACCGCACGGGGCGCGGTCCCTGGATGTCGCAAGATGAAGCTAAGCCAAGACCGAAGGGCGCGGATCGGCTGCGCGCCTTACAGATCCGCAGAAAATGCAAGATCGATCTTAGTACCCCCGGAGCCAAAGCGTACCGCAAGAGCACAACACCTCGGCCGAACCTTGTTCAGTAGGGTGGCGGCGGACATCAGCGGAGGCAGGCTCGCGAGTGGGCGTGCGGGTGAGCTCAGCGCTGCGGTGCGGATACCAGGCTACGCGTCGAGCTATCGGGGGAAGGGTGGTAGAAGCGTTGGCGGCAGGTTGGTGATTCAGAGGCTCATGGCAGCGCACGCTCCAGTTGCTTGGTGCGCTCCCCTTGAATGCCGATGGCCCGAGTGGACCTGTGGTCGTTGAAAGTTCGCCTACTTTCCTCCATGCGCCACCAGACCTGTGCCACGGCTGGACCTGGACGATCAGAAGATTCCGCCAGAGTTGCCAGATCTTGCCGTCGCTCGCCGCAGGGTCCGACTCTGCGCCATCAGAGCGCCTGCCTCCGGTGGAATAGGACGCGTGCGATCGTTGAATGTGCGACCGTCGCGGCGCCGTTGGAAAGCCTGTCTGATCGAGCCATTCTCGATGCTGGACGCAAAGCTACGAGACTGCCGTCAGAGCCAAGACACCGCCCGCCTGGGCCAATGAGCCTGGCGATCGCCCGACCCCATAAGGCTGGCGATTTCGACAAAACGTGGCCGCTTGGGAATGGGACTGACAAGCCAATCACAAACTTTGTGCTCGATCGGCTCAGCGGATGATGCAGCCATGGCACCCGCCTTCTACCCAACGATCCCGATACAACGTAAAGAGAGCTGAGACGAGCGTCTCGTGCTCCCGCGTCGGTCGCTGCCCGCGTTGGCGGCTCGCAAGGCGGTTGGCGATTGGAATGTTCGTTTCCCCTTCGCTGGATCGGGCGAGGCCTTATGAGCACCGATGATGTCGTGAGCGTGTGGGACGTTGTACCGGCGCGGTACCCATCGGGCTATTCTGATTCTCGTGTCATCGGATTCCACCATCGCGGGACGCTGGGAGTACGGGCAAGCGCTTTCGGATGAGGAACGCCTTGCCGTCGAGGCCGAGCGGACGTCGTTTAATCTCCGCCGCGGGCGTCTGGTCATTGCCCCGCTCCTCGTGGTCATGATCATCCTGCAGGGGGTCTTTGCCTGGGCGGTGGTACCCGTCGACCCGGCGGCGCGACTGTGGCGGGACAACGCGATTGTGCTGACCAACCTGCTCATCGCGTGCTTTGCCCTCAGCCAGGCGATGTTCAGGTTTCGACCCGCCCTCGCGGCGCGCGCGGTAGACGCCCTCATTCCCTGTGCCGCGCTGTGGGGGGCGCTGTCCTCCGCCAATATCCAGCGCACACGGCCTGCCGTGGACCTCTTCCTGGTCGCCAACCTCAGCATGGTCCTCGTGTTTCGGCCGCGACTCCGCTCGCTCATCGCGACGCAGGCGCTGGCGACCGCCGTGCTGTGTGCGGGAATCATCGGCCTGCAGTCGAACCGCGTCGTGGCGCGCACCGAGCTGGTCGTCGTCTTCACCGTCAGCTTCGCGGTGCTCATCGTGGGGCGCTCGAACCTGGCCCTGCTCGCGCGCGAGGTCATGGCGCGGCTCGTCATCGACCGCCAGCGTGCGCAGCTGGAGGCGCAGAGCGTCGAGCTTGCCGCGCTGAACCAGTCGCTCGGGGAGCGCGTGCAGGCCCAGGTGGGATTGATCGTCGAGCGCTCCAAGGAGCTGGCGCAGCTCAACGCGGAGCTACGCGAGCGCGTCGACCAGGGAGCGCGGGACCTGACTGCGCTGTTACGCCGGGTCA
Source organism: Myxococcales bacterium (assembly GCA_016794465.1). Lineage (GTDB taxonomy): Bacteria > Myxococcota_A > Polyangia > Palsa-1104 > JAEUJZ01 > JAEUKA01. The sequence goes on from JAEUKA010000004.1 coordinate 3,029, forward strand.
CTGGTGGCGGTGACCCTGGCGGGCTGGCCATTGGCAGCGTGCTGAACGACCGCTTCGAGCTTGAGTCCGTACTCGGCGTGAGCGGAATGAGCGTGGTGTACCGCGCGCGCGACCGCCTGACCGACGAGCCAGTCGCGGTGAAAGTGATCTCCCCGAAGTCTGCGCACGAGCTTGGCGCGATGCGCAGGTTCCTCCGCGAGGCGCGGGCTTCGGTGCGAGTCGAGCACCCGGCGATCGTTGCCGCGCGGCACATCGATCTTGCGGATGGACAGCTCTTCGCCGTCTTTCCCTTCGTCGAGGGGACGTCCCTGGACCGCGTGCTGAAGCGGCAGGGCCCCCTCTCCCTTCTCCGCGCCGTCCGCATTGGGCGACTCATCGCGGACGCTCTCGCTGCCACGCACGCCGCCGGCGTGGTGCACCGCGATATCAAGCCAGGCAACGTGATGATCACCCCGGACGAGAGCGCCATCCGCCTTCTCGACTTCGGAATCTCCAAGCTGCACGAGCCCGAGTCCCCGGACTATGCCGACACGGGGGAGGGCGTTATTTTGGGGACGGATCAAGACATTTCTGATCTGGCGACGGAAGAGGTCGTTAAGAACCAGCTTCTTCTGACAGCAAAACGAAGGCCGCGAGTGTCAGAGCGCCCATGGTTCGTACATGTCTGACCCAGGCTGACATTGCGCGACGGAACTGCGGCTAGATTGGCTCAGTATTCTTCGATTGCGGAAGATTTCCTTGGCAACAATCACCAATCAGGTCCCAGCGTTCACGATACTGCTCTATCGATTTCTTGGTTTCGCTCATGAGGGCCGGAGGAATTCCAACTATGCGGAGGGTGGTGTCTTGGCTACGAGTTTGGCCTCTCTTTCCCTTGGTGGTTCGCCATAGTTGATGATTCTCTGCCACTAATTGGGCCATGTCGGCAGACGGGACTACAAAGTACTCTGGCTTGGCGTCCGATGATGGTTCTGGAATTCCCGCAAGTACCCAGAAAAACTTTGGCCCGTAGTCACACTCGGCCTTGATTCCGACGGAGACTCCTTTGTCCACCCCAGGCCGGAATGTCTTCACTTGAACGTGTGCAAAGTGCGTCCCAGCCTGGTTGCTCACGAGCACGTCGGTGTTGGGACAGTTGCCCAGCGTGACGACGGCAACCAAGCGGCGGCGGCAGAGCTCACCTGCTACGAAAAACTGGCTGGCTGCACCTCGGTACGATTTGTCTTCCCCCATGATTCACGCTCCAAATGTTCGTTGCTGCCGACTTCGTCTTATCTGGAATCCGGTATCGCTAGTTTTCGCTGCGCCGAACTCTTTGAGGACCGCCGACACATCGCTGCCACTCCGCTTCGATGCTCGCGAGGATCGCGCTGTTCAGATTGACGCCGAGGGCCTTGGCCAGTTCGCGCAGCATCTTGTCGAAATGCTTGGGGATGCGAAGTGTTCGTCGGACGCGTTCCTGCTCACCCACAACCGATCGGGTTCGAGGTGCAGCGCCTGTTGGCGATGGACGATCGGGCTTGGCGGCGGCACTTGTGGGGAGTACCGGACTAGGCCGTTTGGGATTCGGACGTGGGCGTTCAGGCGCTCGTCGAGCTTCGGATGCTGGCGGCGAATCTGTGGCTTGAAAAGTGCGCACAGGTGGCGGTGGTGCCACTTGCTCCATTGCAGACACCGGCTGGGGAGCGGCGGCCTGCGGAACGCTCTCAGCGAACAGGCCCGCCATGTTGGGCGTAGGGTCGTAAGAGAGCTTCCGCGAGACCTTGTCTTTGTCTCGCATAGGCTACCGTCCCCGCCGCGTGAGGCCGGTCAGGCGGAAGACTTCGGTGCAAAAAGCCTGCATGGCTTCGTCGCCTGCGCTACCCGCGCCGTTCGGAATGCGCCAAGTTGGCGCGCGGAACTCGGCGGAGCGCTGGATGGTGCCCGAGTCGGGGATTGATGCGGGCCAGACCTTGACGCCGGACACTTTACCAAGTGCGTCACGCACGGCATTGGTGGGAATGCGTCCGGCACCGTCCAGCATGTTTGGAACGGCATAGACACCAAGGCCACCTGCCGCAACCTTCATCGTGCGCAGCGCAGTCATCAGGCCATCGACTGCCTCGCGACCGTCAACCGGCACCAGCCACAGGTGAGGCTGAATGATGTTGCAGATGTCAAAGCCCGGCGGAAAGTCGAAGACCACGACATCCGCGTTGAACGTCCCGCCCGGCGCCGCGTTTGGCGAGTACGTCAGTTCCAGCCAGTCATTGGCACGGTAGACGCGCTCGCGCTGCAATCGCGGGTCGTTGATGATGCGCTGGATCAGGTTGCCCTGCGGGTCGATGGCGACCCCGTGGGCGCGAAGCTTGTGTTTCGCTGCCCACCAAAGTAGATGCGACGCGAGCGTCGTCTTGCCACAGCCGCCCTTGTGGTTGGCCAAGGCGATCTGCACAGCCATGAAGTCTCTCCCCCACAGTTAGTAGAACAAAACCTATCAATCATATGACACCGCGCTGGTGTCATCCAATCTACTTTCGGCTCAGCATCGGTGGCGAAGACACCAGCGTGGTGTCTCTCCAGAACGCTGGCCGGTCGAATGCGCTTCCGACGGCAAAGACACCACGCTGGTGTCAGTCGCCAGCCTCCGCGCTTAGTCGGCACAGCCAGGTCAGACACCACCATGGTGTCACCACTACACATCTTGCTGAGTCACAAAGACCAGACGTGACACCACAGTGGTGTCACAAGGTCATGGCCCAGCGTTGCTCGGCTCTCGCCGTCAGGTTCCGAAGTGCGGGAAGAACGGTGTCTCTACAAGCCACATTTGGTCGGCTGCGGACATCCGGCGGATCAGTCCACACGAGGAATGTCATTGATGCTGAGCGAGAGCGCTGGTTTTGGAAGCGCATTCAGGCGAGGCACGGCAGCCTCCAGCGCTTCGATGGCAGCAATCTGCGATGGCATGTCCTGCCATGAAACGCCGAGACCTGCGATGTCCCAGCGCAGCAGGCTGTATTGGGGATGTGAAGTGCGCCGCCGTGGCGACCACTGCACAGCCTCGAATATCAGCCCGCCGAGCCTCCGCATACCCAGCGAGCGCCACAGCGGCCAGCGTCCGGTGTGCGTTCGCTCGATGAGCGTCTGGATGATTCGCTGATTTTCGTCTGTGAGATCCAATGTTGCGACGACAGTCGGCGTGCAATTTGTCTGCATGAGTTCGCTCCTGTTGTGCTCGACAGGCCGCATGTTTGTCCTGAAAACAGGACACTCGCAAGTTTCTGATCTCAAAACAGGACAAAGATGGTGCTACCAAGCCAACCGTGCGCAGCAAAGGCATTGGTCAGCGTCTCAAATGGGCTCGTCAGCAAGCTGAGCTGACCGTGCGTGACGTTGCGCGAGCGACGGGAGTGTCGCCATCGACGATTTCGGACACCGAGCTGAATCGCCGCATCCCGCGCGCCGACACCCTAGAGAAGCTGGCCGTTGCGCTGAAGGTTGAGCCGTCGTGGCTTGCATTCGGCGATGGCAAGGCACCAGTCGGATACGCCAGCGTACCAAGTCCAGACCCGCGTTAGTGCAGCGTCGCAAGGCCCCGGATACTGGCTGACTCGGCTCGCCGTGATTTATTGCTCTTGCGAAGCTGTGCGGGAGCGGTAGGTTGATGTCGTCAGCAAATCGTTCTTGCGCTTCGGCAGCACAGCAAGCTTGCATCACACTAGAGGAAGACCCATGGCCAAGCCAATCGAAGCAACTCCGCCGCTGTATGGCGATGACGCCCGCCTCCTGATCGAGTCGCTGAAGGAGTGCGCCTCCCCCGACGAGATCGCGCGACGACGTGCCGAGTCCCGCGAGCGTCTGTCTCAGAGCCGCGTCGCACCATTCCCTCCGTCCATGCTGACCACGAAGCCACGCTAGGCAAGCTCCCCGTGGACATTCACCCTTACACCGGTCAGTACGACGTCTCAGGTTTCACTTGCGGCGACGAGCCTCACCACGCCGACCTAAACGACTTCCTGAAGACCGACGCGCTGCGGTATTCGGCCACGTCGATGAGCCAGACCTATGTCGCAGTCGCAGACGGCAGAGTGGTAGGCTATGTCACTCTGCTTACCGATGCAATCTGGCTCAACCCTGACGAAAAAGGCGAGCTACAGCGAGCAGATGTGCCACCGGCTCAAACCGTCCCCGCACTGAAAGTTGGTCGGCTCGCACGACACAAGTCCTGTACGATTCCGCTGGTTGGGTCGGCCCTCATGCGCTTCGCGTTCGACATCCTGATCGACATCTCCGAGCGGGCCGGCTGTCGACTCCTCAGCGTCGATGCCATCCCCAGTGCCCTGTCGTTCTACGAAAAGCTCGGCTTTGTCCGCAACTTGCACTTCAACCACGCCGGCAAGAAGCGCGAGACAACGAGCATGCGCTTCGACGCGTTCTCCCTCGCACGGCCCGCCTGGACACTGCATGTGCCACTTATGCGGCCCGCGAGTCCAACTGACCTGCCGATTGACCAAGTGGATCGCGGCAAACGCTTCGGTGCAGCGTAGCTGATCGGCAAGGCATCCCACTCCCGGATCGGGGATCTACGCATAGCCTGCCGTTGACCACAGCCCTGCCGAGCGCGAATATGAGACTGGAGTAGTATGCTCGTGCGAATCGCTCCGCAGGTACCATGACCGCGCTCGCAGAAGGCCATCGCCTCGGCCCCTACCGCATCGTTCGTCTGCTTGGCGAAGGCGGCATGGGTGCGGTCTACGAAGCCAGGCAGGAGCCACTCGACCGACGAGTCGCGCTGAAAACCTTGCACCCTGAGTACGCGGGCAATAAGGACGCTGTCGCTCGTTTCTTCAACGAAGCAAAGATCCTGAGCAAGTTGGAGCACCCCAGCATTGTGCAGGTGTCCGACTTCGGGAATGCGACTGACGGCACAGCGTACTTGGTTATGGAGTACCTGCGCGGACAGAGCTTGGGGCGTCGGATTCGCGAACTCAGCGCACGCGGCGAACGACTGGCGGTCGTGACGGCTCTTCAGTTTGGATTTCAGATTGCCGACGTCCTGGCCATCGCCCACGCACAAGGGATCGTCCACCGCGACATAAAGCCCGACAACCTGATGCTGGTTGCGGATGCAGTTGCTCCGAGCGGTGAGCGCGTGAAACTCTTGGACTTCGGTATCGCCAAGCTAACGCACGACCGAGACAAGGGCGGGGTCAGGACGGCGACGCAGACAGTGATGGGAACTCCGAGCTACATGTCGCCAGAGCAGTGTGCTGGTGCAGGCGGCGTCGATGCCAAAACCGATGTGTATGCGCTGGGCTGCGTGCTGTATGAAGTCCTCGCCGGTCGCCCACCCTTTGTTGCAGAGGGAGCGGGACAGATCCTGGGCATGCATCTGTTCCAAACCCCACCGGCGCTGCTCAGCCTAGCCCCCAAAGTCCCGCAGGCCGTTGCTGATTTAGTTCATCGCTTGCTGACCAAAGATAAAGCACTTCGACCTGCAATGTCGGAGGCCGCTGATGACATCGGCAGGCTCCTCTCGAAGCAGACGGGCGGTGGCTCGGTGGTTCGCTCCCGGCCAGTCCATAGCACGGACCCCGATGCCACGCGGGCAGTGCCCGTTCCGTTTCCAGCTACAACGCTGGGGCGAGCAGCAGGCCAGTCTCAGATCGGACGGCTTGGTCGTTCATCCCGAACAGCGTTGATTGTCGGCGGCGGTGCCGTCGCGTTACTCGCTGCCGCAGTACCGATGCTGAATCCGCGGTCCCGCACACCTGCTCAAGCATCAGCCCGCGCACCGTCTGCGGCGACATCGAATACGGTTGCACAACCGGCTGTAGCAGAGGCAGCCGTTACGGTTCGCCCCATCGATCCGCGCACGATCACTTGGCATCTCGACAGCAAGCCGTCTGGAGTGGCAGTGGTTGACGAACAGGGTCAGACGTTGGGCACAACGCCATTCCAGACGGAGCGCGCGGCGCGACCTGGACGCATCGTTCTACATCTGCGCCAGGATGGCTACCGTGACGAACTTCTCACCCTCTCGACAGACCAGGATGCAGGACACGTTGTTACCTTGAAACCAACTGTGCCGCTCAACCCCCGGCGCCTGCCGCCGCAGCCCAGCGCGCGGCCACCCGCTAGCGCATCGCCCTCAATCAAGGCCAAACCTCCGGCGGAAAGGCGAATTGGTTTTGAAGACTAGCCATCCTCTTCTATGGCTTCTGCTGGTGCTCTGGTCCCTGCGTCCCGCGTCAGCGCAGTCCCAAGCGCCTGCACCCAACTGCGCCACCAACTCAGCCTGCAATGCACTGTTCGAGCAAGCGCAGCAGCAGTCCAAGGCGGGCAACCTACCCGAAGCACATCGCCTGTACAAGCTGGCCTACGAGGTCCATCCCGACCCCGCGCTTCTGTACAGCATCGCCCGCGTGCTTCACAAGCAAGGACAGGCGAGCGAAGCGGCCCCGTTCTATCGACAATTCCTTGACTCAGGAATGTCGGCCCCGGAACAGACATCGAAGGCTCGCGAATATCTGGCTGAAATCGAGAAGGCTACACCGACAGCACTGGACGGGCCGGTTACTGCGACAAGCTCGCTTGCCGTGGTCCCCGAAGGAGCAGTAGGCAAGAATGCACCGGTCCCAGATCGTGGTGGAGCCGACAAGAAGCCGATCTACAAGGCATGGTGGTTTTGGACCATCGTGGGCGGGGCAGCGGCAGCAGTTGTGGTGGGTACGGCGGTCGGAGTGGCTGCGCGCGAGCCCGACCTCTCGGGCGTGATGCAGTACCGATTGTTCCCGACAAGCATGTAACGGGAGGCTCATGCGCACGAAGCAACGTCAGCTCAATCGTGGCGGACTCAGCCCCGCATCCTTACTTGTTCTCATCTTGGCTTCGCCATGGGGTTGTGGTCGCGAACCAGGGCTCATCGTCAACATCACAGCTTGGCCAGCCGGAGTGGAGCGAATCCGCGTGCGTCCGAGCCTCAACGGAACTGCGGACGCCGACATCTTCATCAACCAGGATCAGCATCGGTTCGCTGTGCGGCTGCCAGTGGGCAGCCAAGGCACGGTGCAGCTCGATGCCGTGGGCCTGGACAGTGTGGACTGCAAACTGGCATCAGGCAGTCTGACAGAACCAATTCCCAGCAATCTCAACGGCTTTGCAGAACGGACGTTGGAATTCTCTCGGTTGCCCTCGCGTGTATGCGTGCTAGCGACCGCCATCCAATCTCCCGCTGGCACCCAACCCATGTCGGTCGCCGTAGGCGATTTCAACAGCGACAAAAAGCCTGACCTCGCCGTCGCCAGCTATGGCAGCAACGAGGTCAACATACTGCTGGGCAATGGCTTGGGGGGCTTCGCTGCTACTGCCAAGATCCCCTTTGCCACAAACCCCAGCTCCGTTGCGGTCGGAGACTTCAACGGCGATATGAAATCTGATCTCGCCGTCTCGAATGTTGGCAACAATAGCGTCAGTGTGTTGCTGGGCAATGGTCTAGGAGGTTTCGGCAGCGCCGTCAACTTCTCCGTCGGCACGACACCAAGGTCGGTGGTGGTAGGCGACGTGAATGGGGTTTAAGGCTGTTCCTACAGCGCCTTACTTTTTTGGCGCGCGATAGGAGTCCGTGATGATGCGTCACCGTGCAGAACGTAATGTGATGGGAACCTCTGAAAGGACGGCTGTGGGATACGTCCGCGTCAGTACCGACATGCAAGCGGCGGATGGGCTGTCTCTGGATGCACAACGGGCCGCGATCAAGTCATATTGTGAATCGATCGGGCTGCGACTCCTTCAGATTCATGAGGATGTGGAATCGGGAGGGAGGGCGGATAGGAAGGGGCTGGCTCGTGCGTTGGCGACGAAGGCCGACGTGGTGGTAGTGCTCAAGTTTGATCGGCTGAGTCGTTCGATCAAGCACTTCTGTGATCTGTATGAAACACACTTTGCAGATGGGACGAAGGAGTTGGTGGCGATTCGAGAGGCGATACGGCTCGACTCTGCGCTTGGGAGAGCGCTTGTGAGTATTCTTCTCGTGTTTGCGCAGATGGAAAGGGAGGCGTGTGGGGAACGCGTCAAGGAGGCGATAGGACACATCCGTGGGAATGGGTATCACTTTGGGAAGGCTCCTTATGGCAGCAAGGCTGTGCCGTCGCCAGACAACCCTCGGTATCGCGTCCTGGTGGATGATCCGGACGAGCAGATCATTCTGTCTCGGATCCAGTCGATGATCGAAGCGCGGGTGAGCTATCAGAAGATCGCGACGCAGTTCAACGCGGAACAGATTCCACCGCCGCAGGGAGCGTCATGGACTGTGTCTGTAATCTACAATCTCAACATTCGGAAGGGATGGCATGTCTGTAGGCCGGTGAATCAGCGGGCTCACAGCGACGAAGAAGTCAAACTGAAGATGCGTGAGCTGCGCGATCGGGGGACTACCTACCAAGGCATCGCGAACATTCTCAACGAGCTGGGATACCTTCCGTTTAAGGGGCGTAAGTTCACAGAGTCGAACGTCTACCAACTGATGGCGAGCACGAAGGAGACGACGATTCTGACTCCTCGCAAATACTGCGAGTCCTTGATTCAGCGAACGGGTGTAAGGCCGAGCTATCCGCAGCTCGCGAAGCTGCTCAGCGAGGCGGGATATCTGACGCCGCGAGGGAATGCAAACTGGTGGCCCGCGCAAGTACAGCAGCTCCTTCTCGGTCGATTTGATCAGTTTTATGCCAAGCGCCGTGGGGCTCCTGCTGGGACTCCTGACACGGTGTGATACGTCGCGCCTGCCGCTCTGTCGCAGGCCGACGACTGGCACTTCACATCGCAGCATCACTTCGCTGCCGCCGCTTCCTGCCGCACTACTTACAACAGAGAACCCCGTTCTTCGGATTGATGCTGGACGTGCCGTCGAGCGTAGTTCCACAGGTCCAGCCGAAGCTCGTACAGTCGATGAGCTTCGGAAATCCGGAACACGCCATCGACGCGACGATCCCGTTTCCGACTCCGCAGCCGTAGACGACAGGAATCAGTTCCTTCTGATCACATTGGCCAGTGCCAACGGGCGCCGTGTCTTTCCGCGAGCCAATTACGGACGAGGCGAAGAAACCGGGGGCGGTGGCGCAGGCCGCGAGTGCTTGTGCGTCCAGCGCGGCACACAGCGTGAATCCCGTTGCACAGAGCACCGACGCTTTGGGAGACGTTCCGCCGAAGCTACCAGGACACAGCCACTGTCCGATTCCCAGGCGCGTGCCGTTGCCCGCTCGACAACCGGGGGTTTCGACTAGGTCAGTGATCACGATCAAATCGCTGACGCTGGCATCTTGGGGGGATGGGTCTGAGCACTGACCGTCCGTGCATTGGCGCCCCTCTGGGCAGGGGTTGTTGGCGTCACATAGGAGTGCGACCCCAGCGGGGTCTGCGATGGTGCAAGCAAGGAAGGGAACGAGGAGGAGCGCGGCAGAGACTGAGAAGGCTTTCATACCGCAGACTACGGCACTACGGCAGGTTGGAACAGCAACTTACGCGCATCGCGTCCAGCACCGCAGCCAGTCGCCGAGCGCCAGGGTCGAGCGTCAGGCGACGGACTTGGTTGCCGATAATGCCTCCCTCAGATGGGGAAACGATGGCGGGGCAGCACGCCACGATGCGGTCAGCAACTCCGGACACGAGCAAGGCCAGCGCCGGATCCGTGCTCAAGGCTCTGAGTCCGTTGGCAAACGCCGCCACCTCAGCCTGGGTTAGGGAACCCCCAACCGGAGTGCACAGTGTGCCCCAGTTGTCGACCTGCTGGGCAACGAACCGGTAGCCTGGGTCCAGCGTCTTCCGCACCACTTGATCGTAGAAGCTAAGTGGCATCACAAGACCCCACGACCATCGGCAGCTGGACCACGTCGTTGGCGGCATAGGCGACGCGAGTGGTGATCGTAAAGTCCGCGATGGTGACGCTCGCGACATCATGCGGGCCACCGACCACCACCGCTGGCGGGTTGGTGTACTTGGTTCCGAATGTCACCTTCACGAGCTGCGCACCGGCATCGACCGCGCCACTGACGGTCAGCTTCAGGCCAAGCGCTCCATCATTGGCACCGACTCCCATCGTCACTGCCACCATCGGATGCAGCGCCGCGACGGTGGGAGCCGTGTTGTGCTTGGTTCCCGCACCAGAAAAAATCCGCTTCCAAGTTGCCAGCCATCCCTCGGTGGTGAAGCTCTGCTCGATGATGGCGCGCACAAGGCCGCTCGCCGCTCCGTAGGCTTGACCTTTGGCCTCGGTGCTGGGCGAGGTGGACAGGACCAGTCCGTGCAGGAAGGCTCGGACCTCCTCGTAGGTGAGCACGAGTCCGAGGCTGGTCAGCTCGCCAGCTTTGGTGATGTAGCCGTTGCTGGTGTATTCGCCCTCAACGGGAGGCCAGGTGAACGCCTTGACCGCGCTGGCCATCGACGACAGAAGATCCGGACGACTGACGCTCGACAGCGTGGGCAGAAGCGTCGCCGCTTGCTCCGACGAGCGCGCCAGTGCTGTGCCCGCCAGCAGATCGGCGACGGTCGGCATGAACTGGCGAAGAATGTGACCGTTGGTGCTGAAGTCACGGAAGCGCCGGCTGAGCGAGTCGAGATCGTCTTGCTGGGTCCGGATGCGGTTGTTGTTGTCGTCGTCACGGCGAATCACGTTGACTGCGGTAACGCCGATAAGACCTGTTAGCACTGCGCTGAGTTTTTCATCCATGTCGTTATCCCTATTTCTATCGAGAGTTATTGCTATTGGTGGTACTGCGCGCAGCGAGAAGGCCAACGCCCAAACCGGCAGCTCCAGCCAAGAGCGTTCCGCTGCCACTGTTTCCAGAAAAGATGCTCGCTGGTCCATTGCCGTTTTGAATGAAATCACCCGCGATCTTTACGACATCAACACCCAGCGCGATTCCATTGGCGCTGACCATTGACTCCAGTGCGCTTTGCGCGGTCTCTGTCGCTTTTCGCTCGGCGTCATGCGCATCGAGCAATACCGGAATCAGCTCTGGGTACTTGCTTTGCAACTGCACCAGCCGGGCGCGCGTTTCATTCGAGACGGTGAGCGCTCGCTGATAGTCGTCAATGATTCGATTCAGGTTGCTGCGCAGAAACAGGTTGTTGATTGCCGAGCCGGCATTGGCGGCAATGTTCATCCAGTTCGGGGCGCCGGCCGGTGCTCCAGCTGCTGCCGCCTGATTTCCGCTGGCCGACTGAAGCGCCATCTGCGCCCGCAGCGCGTCCGCTTCCGAATAAAACATAACTTGGACACCCCCGATCTTAGCCGGGAATCCGCCTGAGCTTGCGGGTGCATACTGTGGCTGCTGGTTTTGCTGCATAGCGAACGGGTTGCCGTTGCCCCCACCGCCATAGCCGCCACCACCACCGATGTTGTTCGTAATGTCTTGAGCCATCTGGTTCTATTCCCCCTTGGTTGTTTCGTTGTTACGAGATCACTTGCTGCCAATTGCTGCCGAGGAGCTGCGCCAAAAACTGACCCGACAGCACCCAGCCCCGAGAACCGTCGCTCCCGAGCACTCCCACCGTGGCTGGGAGCCCAAAGTCCGCCGGACTCTGGCTGTACAGCGTCGACCAGCGACCCGGTGACCCTCCGAGGCCAAAGCCGTCCCCCGGTCCATCGCCACGCATCACCCGCGCACCGGGCACGACCACAAAGCCCGTCGGTCCCTGCTGCACGGCGCGCACCAGCGGCACGTTCTGACCATTCAGCACGCCAAACAGCTCGACGGAGCGCACATTACCGCCACCCGTCGCACCCGACGAAGCTTGGGCGGAGGCCGCCGGTGGAGCAAGCTGCGCACGGAGCTTGTCCAGCTCGGCCTTCTGCTTGGCGACGGCCAGTTCCCGCTTGAGCTTGGCTTTCTCCTTCTCCAAGTCCTTCCGAAACTGCCGCTCCTCTTCCGCCGCTGCGCGATCTTCCTCGGCAGCAGCCAACTCGGCTTCCTTGTCCGCGTCCTCCCCCTTCTTGCGCGCCGCCTCCTCTTTCTTTCGCGCTTCGAGAATGTCGAATTGCCCCTTATCGACCAGCGAAAACACCAACCGAAACGGCGCATTCGCTTTGATCTCGGCATTCACTCCCGCAGACCAGATCCGCCCGTCCTCATCGTTGGTCACTTTCACGTAGTCGACGGTCCAGTCTGATCCGGTTCCCGAGCCGTCATGACTGAGCGTGCCCGTTTGCAGATTCCCGAGCTCTTGGGTAGTGAACGTGCCGTGATTCACGTCTCCCTTTTCCCAATCGTTGTTGCTGTCGGGGTCGTTGATCTCCATCGGCTTCATGGAACCCTGCGTTCCGGTCAGCCCGAGCGATGGCGTCGCGTCCGTCCCCGCATACCAAGTATCACCCGTTCGTATTTCATAGCGATATCGCGTCAAGAACTCCCCCCTTTGTTGATGTCCCCTCTTGCTTAGCCCTTTTGGCTGAGGGCTCCCCAAATCACCTTGCCGATGCTCGCCAGCTCAGACGTGTTCGTTCCGTCCCAGCCGGTCTTTGCCCCAGGCTGCGCGGCGATTTCCTGACCGGGCTTCTCGGCGGCACGCTGGCCTTCCGTCGCCACAATCGGCGCACCAACAGCCGCCGGCCCCGTCGTCTTTCCGGCGAGTATCCCGTTGATCTTCTCCTCGCTGTGTCCCAGCGCCCGCAGCTCTGCCTTGGTCGCTTCAGCATCGGAGGCTTGCGCAAGCAGCCCTGCGCGCTTCCCCTCTGTCGCTTTGGTCCGCGTCGCAAAGTCCGCCTTATCGAACCGCTCACTTCGAGTTGCCGGCTGGCTTTCTCCGTCGGTCGCCAGGTTCTTGATTGCGCCCCCTGCGGTCGCAATTCCCGTTGCTGCCGCCGGACCCCCGTACGCTCCGGCCACGGCGGCACCGACCCCCGTTACCACGTCGAGCACCGTCAGCCCAATCGCCTTGACATCCACCATCGTCTCCCCCCTTTCGTTTGGCCCTACGTCCAGAACTCGACCCCATCGATCGAGCCCAGACGGCGCGAGCCCTCCTTCGACCACTTCTGACGAATCCCGGTCGCGTCGTGCTGGTAGCCGAGCAGGCGACGCTCTTGGTGCGTCAGCGGCAGTCCCTGCGCCTGCTTCGAGCGCGCCCGCGTCGCCACGGCAAAAGCCAAGTCCTGCTGCACCGGCTCGAAGAACTTGCGAGCCTCGGTCCACTGCGGAAGCAGAGTCCCCAGCAGCACCAATCGAGCGACGACACGATGCCGCTCCCCCGCCTGCTCATCCGTCGCGACCGGGCGTTTGCCGCCTTGCGGACCGAATCCCATCCCACCCGTGATGCGGTCGAAGACAGTCTGATTGCGGCGTCGCGAGCGGAGCTGCGTCCACACTTGCTCGACCCACAGCAGCTTGCTGCCCTTCGGATTCTCCGACGCGAGCATCCGTGCGATGGCCTCCACATCATTTGCATCGGCAGTCTGGACTGCCCCAGAACCGACCAGCGTCAGCGCGCCCGCCGCCGTCAGCAGCGCCGCAACTCCGAGCAGTGCCAGTGCCGCCGTCGCGTCGGAATCGCGGCTCACTTCTTCCCCCTGGAAAGCACGATGACCGTTGCCACTACCCCGACTGCTGCCACTGCTCCGAGCGCGATCTCTGCCGTCGGCACGTAGGCCGCTGCTGGCTTGACTCCCCCGGCCGCTGTCAGCTCTGCCGCTGTCTTCACCAGCTCGCCGAGCTTTCCCTTCCGTTCCTTCTCTGCCGCTTCCTTGAGCTTCGCCTCGATACGAGTTCGCGCGGCCTTGGCCTCTGTTTCAAGCGACACCGGAACCTTGAACCGCTTGAGCAGAGTGGGCTTGAGGGTCACAAACACGCGATGTGTGACGAACAGCTGGAACGCCTCGACGCCGATGGTGCTGAAGGCTTCCGCAAAGTAGGCCCCGGCAAGCCCAAGCTCCTGGTCGCTGGTCGCCGTCCACGACAGCACCAGACCGTCCCTGATTTCCGTTCCCAGCTCGACGGCCAGCGCCGGAATCGCCGCCAGCGCCAGCGCAATCAAGACCCCGTTCACCGCAATGCCCAGCGGCCCCCCAATCACGGACGCCGCCAGCCAAAACACCAGGATCAGCGCCGTCGTCCACAGGTTGTGGATGTCGAGCAGCTCGAGTCCCTTTTTCCCCAGCTTGGCCGGTGTCTTCTCCAGCCCCATCAGCAGCGCCCGCGACAGCCGCACCCCGCCGGCCGCAATCGTCTTCAGCGTCGCCCCGGTCGATGACCAGTCTGGCTTGTCGAACTCCGTTCCCGACATGCACCTACCCCTGACTCTGACGGGTGAGGAACTCGTCGATCTCGCTCTCTGTGTAACCAAGGCCGTGTAGGGTCGCAATCGTCCGCTCGCGCTGATTGAGCTGGGGCGGTTCCGTCGGTGGCAGCCTCAGTCCGAACCGGTCAAAGCTGTCTCCCCGCGAAGGCCGGGGCGGTGGTGGCGGCGCGGTCACGGGCTGGGCCTGCGCCGTCAGAGAAAAAGAGCGCTCCAAGTCCGAATCGAGCGGATAGAGCTGCAAAAGTCGAGCGAGCACCGTGCGAACCGAGTCGCTGCTCAGCACGCTTTGGATTCGGCGCAGGCCGAGGTCGCCGATGAAGTAGGTAAACCCGCCTCCGGCTCGGGCGAGTGCCAGGTCGTCCTGCGCGGCGTAGGCCGAGCGGATGAACAGCGCCAGCTTGTCCCGAATCATCGACAAGCCCGAGCGGACGACGCTGGTATCGACAGCTTTGAACGCTTCGTCGACCGCCTGCGCTTCCGGCTGCGGAAGCTGATCGCTCCACCACGCCACCAGGAGCAGACACATCGCCCACAGCTCCTTGGGCTGCACCGTCCGCGCCAGCTCTTGTAGGTCACTAGCGGACTGATTGATAGATATCGCATTGGCAATCGACATCAGCAGCCGTGCCGCAAACGACAAAGCAAATTCAACACCAGTTCCCCGCGAAAAGCCGTTAAAGGAGTTCATTGGCACACCCCTTATGCTGATTTCTGCTTCATCTTGGCGATTTCGGCATTGGCTGCGGCCAGCTGCGCCGTGACGGCTGCGGCCTCGGAGGCTTGCTTCTTGGCATCGCCGCCACGCACGCGAACGGCTCGCCACAGGTTGACGGCGCCGAGCAGGATGAAGGCTTTTGACCACTCCTTGGCGACGCGACGGGGAAAGCTGGTCAGGATCGGCGGACCGTTCTTGGTCGCCTTCTCTCGCGTGAACATCTCGGCCAGGTAGCCGACGACGCCCAACGTCAGGTGCGGGACGCTCTGCCAGTAGTCGATGTTCTCGCCGATGGCATTGGGAAACTTGTCGCCCAAGTAGCGCAGCATCGCGTTCATGCCCTCGAACGAGATGAGCCCACCGACGGAGCCCAAAGCATCCACGCCCGCCTCGGTCGCCGTCGAGTTGTGCTCTTGCGCCTTGTCCCACCACTTCTTGAGCTTCACCTCGGCGTCAACCACTTGCCCCGCTACCGAGTTCATCGCCCGCTGCGCATCGAGCACCATCGCCCGACCGAGCGCCGGTGCCGCCATCGCCGTCGCGCTCCCCTGCCGCCCGAGCGCCAAGCCATTCATCACCTTGCTGTTTCTCGCAGAAGTCTTCGCCATGTTCCCCCCTTGTGCGTTCCGTCGCAGTCCGACGAGCATCACGCCCGCTTACTGCTGTGCGTAGTGTTCCAAGACCCCAGATAGCGTCGGCAGCTCGCCTTGCGTCGCCAGCCAGTCCAATAGCGCAAGCTGCTTGTCCGTCGGTGTCACCGGCTGGTCGACAGCCAGGCCGCCACTCACCGAGAGGCTGGCCATTGCGCGCACGCCGAGCTTGGCTAGGTCCACGTCGGTCATCGCCGGACCCCATACGGCCTTCGTCGGCCCGTGCCCAACCTGCCAGCGTCGCGGCCCCGTCTCCGCTGCCACAAAGCCCGCCTGCGCACCCGGCTCGACCCGAAGCAGCGTCGCCGGAGTACCCTCAACCGAGAGCAACACCAGTTCCCGTTCATCGACGAAGCCGCGCGGAAACTCCCGTCCCCACCATGCCAGCGCGACTTCGTTGGCTTTGGCGTAGCGGTGACGGCCACTCGACACGCGACCCAGCAGCTCGGCAAAGCCCGCGTCGGTTGGTGGAATCACGTCGGCCACGCTGGTTCCGGGCGCAAAGACCACGGTCTCGCTGGAGCGCGTCGGCAGATCGTAACTTCGACCGATCGCCGCGACGATGGCAGCACCGTAATCGACCCAAACCGTCGCCCGCCACGCATCGGGCGCAGCAAACAGACCGAGCCAGGCCAGGTCCGAGGACCACTGACGATTGCCCAGGCTGTCGGTCAGGGTCTTGCGCCAGCGCGTCGAGTCGTCGGGTGGCTTAAGCCGAAAAGCTTCCGGCGGCGACTGACCAATCACCCTCGCATCCGACTTTGGCAAGAGCCCGTATTTCGGTCGCTCCCATACGTGACTGCCGTCGACCCGATACGAATAGCCCCCCGCCGTCACCGCCGCGAAGTGCAGGCCGCGCCCCTGGTCCGTCTCCAGATACAGCCCATCCCAGATCGGGCGGGTCTTCATCGCCATTGCGCCGGTCGGCTCCTCCGTCGATACTGAGATGGTGGTTGTCGACACGCCTGCCAGCACTTGCTCTACGACCCACAGCCACGGCCACAGGTCCACCGGCACCGACCGCAGATAGGTCACTTCGTCGAGCGCCTGCTTGCGCGCCTGTTCGCGCTCCAGCTCGTCTTCGCGCGCCCCCGCCATCCGCAGATACGAGATCAGATTGCCGAGTCGCTGCCACGCCCGCTTCGCTGCATTCTCGCGTCGCTCCTGGTCTGCCCGCAGCTTGATGGCCGCAAGTGCCGCCTTCGCCGCTTCCGGGTCATCGGCCAGCATCAGCAGCATGTCCTCGACGCTGAGATCCATGCCAGCGGCAGGATTGTTGGTCTCGCGGTCGGCGCCCTTGAGGATGTCCGACATCCAGCGCAGCTTGCCGGTAATCAGTCCCAGCTTGATCGCGTCATACGATTTTTCAGATAGCAGATAATAGATATCGACCACCGATTGCATATTGCCTTGGCGAACTGCGCGACCATTGCGCTGTTGCAAAGTGGCCGGCTCCATCGGCAGATCCAAGTGAAAGATATCGCAGGTGCGCACTTGTAGATCGATGCCTTCATAAGCGACCGCATTGGCAATCACGATATCGTAAATCGGCTCGACGGCTTCTTGCTCAACCCGTCCGGTCTCTGGGTCAATGATCGCAGGTTGACCGTTAAAGCCTTCGGCAATTTCCTGCCGCTGCAAAGGCTTGGGCGCCCGTTCCGCATTGAGCACGGCAATCCGCGACGGATCGACGCCAGCGGCCACCAACAAGTCGCGCAGCACTCGATGGATGCCGACGTTATCGCAGAAGACAATGTGACCGCACAGCGGCTTCTGCATGATGATCTCGACGGCTCGCGTCAGCTTGGGCGAGGCCGGATGGGCAAAGTTCTTCGCGTTGTTCCAGTTCCAGCCCCGCGTCTCTTTTTTGCCAGGACCGAGAGCGCGAGTGACCGGCGGCTCGTCCAACTCGGGATGTAGCGCGACCAAGCCCATGGCCGACAAGATCGCGAGCGCCCGATAGCGTTCTTTGAAATCCCGCGAGGTAATGATCTTTTCGTACTCTGTCCGATAGCGCTGATATTTGCTGCGCTGGGCCTCGTTCATTGGGATGAACACTTGATGTCGCCGGGTCTCCGGCATAATCAAGCCGACATCCTTGGCGTCTTTGAAATCGCCAAAGCGAAACACGATGTCTCTCAGCTCATAGAGGACCATAAAGCCGACGACCGCGGCACGACTCTCGATGGTCCCGTCGGGCTTGAGAATAGCCCGGACTTCTAAGCGCAGATAGCGATCGATAAAATCGTCATTGTTGTTGATACCGCGCTTGACCCAGCAGTAGTGATCGACAAATTGTAAGAGCGTATAAAACTCTAGCGGCGAGTTCTTGGCCGGAGTGGCCGATAGCAAAATGACGCCACTGCCACCGGTAAAGCGCTGGGTCAGAAACGCCCGCAGTGCAAACGACATCGCCCGGTTGCTGCCCTCGGAGATGGCGCCCAGATACTTGGGGACACCACCCTCGCGACGTTCGACGGGCCACAGGTTCTTCATGTTCTGCGCTTCGTCGAGAATCAGCAGATCGACGCCCAGCGACTCAAAATCAATGCCGTCGCTCGTGCCCTCGCTGTCCTCTCGAAACTCGGCGATCCATTCGTTGATCGATTCGTTGTTGATGGCCCGTCGGTGCTCCGTCTGATTCGCCGCCGCTTCGAGCCGGCCTTTGATGGTGGACAGCCTCGCCAGGCGTCGATCCATGCGGCCCAAGCTCAGGGTGGCGGCGGCGATGGCCTTCTCGACGACTTCTCGGGAGCGAGGCGGCTTGGCTTTGGGCTTCTTTCTAATCGCCATCGTCGCTCTCCTCGTCCTCATCGTCGTCGTCAGGCAGTCCGCTCGGCGGGGCTCCTTCCAACTCGGCCCGCAGCGCCGTCAGCTTGTTCGCTAGCGCGCTGCGCTTCTCGTACAGCTCGTCGAGCTTTTCGATATCGCTCGTGAGCTTGGCGCCCTTGAGTCCGACTTGCCGGAGCAGGCTCGGCGTCTCCTCGACCATCAGCCGCAGCGAGTCTTCCGTGATGCCCGTCGAGGCAAACACCGAAAACGTGCAGAGCGCGCAGTCGTACAGTCCCAGCTTGAACTCGGTCCACTTGGCCAGACGCTCGGCTCGCTCGTCGAGGCGCGACTGGTAGATACCGTTGCGACCGAGATATCGAACCGAGCCAATCACCACCACGCGATAGTCAGGAAGCGCCCGAAGGATCTCGCGGTGCCACTTCCACACAATCGTATTGGGGACGATGATGAGCGGCCTGCGCGCTCGACCAATCTCTCGGAGATAGCCCATCGTCGCGATGCCGGTCAGCGTCTTGCCGACTCCGACATCGAAGGCACTCAGCCCACCATTGTTTTGGATGAGCCGCCACGCGCCCGCCTCTTGGTGGGGCTTGAGCTTGATCTTGCTGCCCCAG
Source organism: Myxococcales bacterium (assembly GCA_016794465.1). Classification (GTDB taxonomy): domain Bacteria; phylum Myxococcota_A; class Polyangia; order Palsa-1104; family JAEUJZ01; genus JAEUKA01. The sequence continues at coordinate 22,069 of JAEUKA010000004.1, forward strand.
CGCGCAATCGTCAGCGGCTTCGTCGGATACTGCGGTTGCCGATAGCCCAAAAAGACGCGCTTGTAGGCCGAGAGGATCTGCTCTTGATACGGCGTCGTCGGCAGCCATTGCAGAAACGAACTGTTGATCGACGCCACATACTCGACGCGGGCGCGGTCGAGTGCCGCCTCGGCAGTTTCTTCGACGCCGCTGGCGGGATCGGTCTGCTTGGTGTAGGCGGGGTGGAACCACGTCAGGTCGTGGTTGATAAAGCCAATCGCGGTTTGCAGGCTCTCGTCGAGCTTGCCCAGGTCCGAGTAGTCGATGCCGACCGGCTTGAGCAGCGCCCGAAACCAGTGCAGTTCGGGCACCTCGATGCGCAGCCGATGCTGAAGGAATGCCTGCGTGACCTCGGTGGGCAGCCAAGCCGCCCGGATGGTCGGTGCGGCATCTTCGAGGGTCGGTGAACCAATCAGCTCGATCAGCTTGGCGGTCTGTGCGACGGCACGCTGGCCCCCGGTGGCACGGGCGCGGGTCAGTCGAGGGGTTAGCTCGCCGCTGTAATAGTCCGACGCTGGCAGCCACTCGGCGGGCATGGCTTCCGGCCAGTCTTCACACCACTCTTGGGCAACGAGGGCCTGTTCCAAGTCCTCGGTGCTTTCCGTCATCCCCAGCTCGGCGCGAAACTCGTGCAGCGCCGTGAGAGTGAGCCGTCGGTGCTTGGCATAGAGCCACTCTGCATGCGCGGAAATCGTCGCTGGCCCCTGATACGACGGCGTGTAGGTGGGCGGGGTCACAAACGCCAAGGTCAGCCCGTTGTCGTCGAAGACGCTGAGCAGCGAGGCAATGCCCGGCACTTTGTTTGCCGCCGCCACCAGCTCGCGGTCATGGCGGGGACGAAACTCGCCAAGGAGGTCGCGCCGGCTCTTGTGCCAGTCGGACACCGCAAGGACCAGCTCGTGATGCAGACCGACCGCGAGCGCGAGGGTGCTTTCCTTTGCCGCCGCAATCAGGCTGCTGTAGCGCTCGACGCGCTTGCCGAGTGCATTGGCCAGCTGAAGCTCGGGACGCAGGCCGTCCTCGGG
>JAEUKA010000077.1 GCA_016794465.1 Myxococcales bacterium
GAGAGCATCGGCCTGCGCGACTTTCGCGGCATTCGGCTCGGCAAGGTGGAGGGACTCACCTCGCTCAACGTCCTCATCGGCCCCAACAACTCCGGCAAGACCGCCCTGCTGGAAGCGATGTATCTGGGCTGTGCGGTCGGCGTACGCGCGGCGATTGGTTCCAGGCTGGTGGAGCGGAATCCCATCGTTCAGCTGGCCAGCTCCGACCTGCTCGGGGATCACCCGATGGCACGGGTCTGGACCAAGCACCTGCATCCAGCGCAGCGTGCTGGCCTTGGTCAGTGGATTCCGCCGAATCCGCAGATAGGTCCGATCAAGCTGCTTAGTGTCAGCATTCGGCGGGCCGGAGCGGCGAAGACCTCGATCCTGCTTTCACCGCATGATCTCGCGGACAGCTGGCCGGAAGAGTTCGAGCTGCAGACTGCTTTCCTAGGGGCAGATGACGCGGAAAAAGGGAAGTCCTGGGCGCTGCCGGCGCAGTGGCTTTCGTCCTTGCTACCACCCCCAGAGCCACCCAAGCGGACGGTCTACTTCTGGGACAAGCCGCTGACGTATCGATCTCGGGGGGATGCGGCTTGGTATCTGACGGGGAAGCTGCCGACTGCGGCGCATACATTTTTCTATGACGCGCAGAAGACGCTGCAGCACCTCCCGACCGAGTTTTACAACCGGATGCTGGACGCCGGGGTGAAGGGGTGGCAGCAGAAGATCGCGGAGCGGGTCGGGCGGGTGCTGGGGATTGCCGAGCCGTTTCAGATCATGTTCATGCCGACCGGGCCGCAGCACGAGTGGATGCAGGGCCGGATTGCTCCGGCGGACAGTCCGTCGCTGTCGATTGATGACTTTGGCGATGGCGCGCGGGCGGCGTTCAAGGTGCTGGCGCCGCTGATTGCACTGTCGGAGCTGGTGACCGATGACGAGCCGGGGGTGTTCTTCTGGGAGGAGCCGGAGCTGTTCCAAAACCCGCTGACGCTGGGCCGCTTGCTCACCGAAGTGGCGGACCTTTTGCAGAAGAAGCCGCTGCAGGTGTTTCTGGCGACCCACAGCATGGAAGTGGTGGCCAAGCTCGTCGGCCTGGTGCGCACGGGACAGCTGCCCGAAGACAAGCTGCGAACGCTGCGCACGTTCCTCCACCAAGGCGAGTTCTCCGCGACGCCGTTTTCGACTGAGGACCTAGAGCGACTGTCCAACATGGGCTTCGATCCGCGCGTGCCCGATGGGGATGCAGGCAGTCCGCTCCGCTTCCGCCTTGCCCCGGACCCCGAGGCGCCCCCGCTCGCAGAGGCTGGCGATGAATAAGATCCGTGTATTCGCCGAAGGAGCTACGGAGAAAGCGGTGGTGGACAGACTCGCGGACCGAATGCTGCTTCCCAAAAAGCAGCTGGAGGTGGTCGATTGCGGCGGGCAAGGCAGCCAGCCCCAGCTGCTGCGCGACAACATCGATTCCTTTCTGAAGTCGCAGCGGGATCTGCCGGAGTCAGTCCGGGGCTGCCTGCGGATCTTGGTGCTGCGTGATCAGGACGATGGCGCGATCGACTCGGTCGTGACGAGCGTGCAGGATGTGCTTCGTCCCTACTTTCCCGACGTGGTGCTTGCCCCGCATCCGCAGCATGACCGGGTGTTTCGGTCGCTGGATCAGCCGTCGCTGCGGGCTGCTGTTTATGTCTCTGGGGATGCCGGGATCAATCAGTACTTCCCCGCCGTGTCCAAGCGGACGATGGATGACTGCTTGCTCTTGCTGGCGCTTGGCATGGAGACGGCGAAAAAGATGCTCGATCCGTCGCGCCAGCTGGGAGCCGATCGCCTGATCGCCAAAGTGACGAGGGAGATTCCCGACCTCTTGGCGCAAAACGGCATGACGCCCTTTGTTGCGAGCAAAGATCACCTTCGGTTTTACTCCGCGCTGCTGGGCATCTCGACCTCGCCAGCGTCTTTTGCCAGGAATGTGATCGCCTATGCGGACTTGCCATCGCTGCGCTCCCACTTTGCGGGGCTGCTGGCGGCGGTGGACGCCCTTTCCGATCCGGCCTTGGGCGGTGCGTGCTAGAGACAAGGGCGGGAGCGAGGGACTAGCGATGACTCAGCAGATTGATCCGGCGCTGCTGGCGGCGTTTCGGCGGGCGGTGCGGGCGAACATTCAGCGGGAGATTGTGGAGGAGCGGGCGGAGGCCGAGCAGACTCGCGCAGAAGTGCTGGCACAGCTGGCGGAGGTGATGGCTGAGGCGCGGCAGCGGGGCTTTGCGGGGCAGGTGTGGCTGTTCGGCTCGTTTGCGTGGGGGCTCCCCGGCGAGCGCAGCGACATCGACCTGATCATCGAAGGGGACGGGGCCGATGAGCTAGCCTCGCAGGTCTGGCGGAGCTGCAATCGTCCCGTTCACTCCATGACCTTCGCGCAAGCGCCGCCGAGCCTGGCCGAGCGCGTCCGCAGAGACGGAGTGCCCCTATGACGCCACCTCTCCACCGAGCAGAAGAGGCCCGAGTCGCCCAGCTTCGCGCCGAGCTGCTGCGCGACTGGGCTGCGGTCAAGAGCCACCGAGATGGCGCATTGTCAGAAGATCCTCGGATGGCACGGACTTCACAAGCCTTCGTCGCGATGTCCCTAGACCACGCCTATCAGGCGTTCGAGACAATCCTTTTGCGAATCGAGCGCAGTCTGGGGCTGCGTGAGCGCAAAGAAGAGAAGTGGCATCGCAACCTGCTCGCAGACGCTGCGATGGGGCTGCCGGGGATTCGACCTCCGGTGTATCCGAGCGCAGTGGAGCCGTTGTGGGATCAGATCCTCAAGTTTCGGCACTTTTTTCGGCATGCGTACACGGTTCAGCTTGATCCGAAGCTGCTGATGGAAAATGCAGCGCGGCTTCACGAAGCGGTCGAAGCCACGGAGCCCTTCCTGCTCGCGCTGGTGAACAGCTTGCTGGAGCCTGGCTGACCGGGTGTGTGGTTGGGGCTTGACCTTTTGGGAAAGCCTGGGGGAATTTCCCCACTCCTACGGGCGCGGAAAAGACTGCACTATTCGTTCACCCTATTGCGGGTTTTCGTCCCGAACGTTCTTAGGAGTATCCCGATGCAGTTCCCTACTCAGCTAGCAAAGCAGACCTCTCGCGTAGCGGTGGCCATGGCGCAAGCTGCTTGGCCGCTTGTGAAGTTTCTCAACGCGAAGTTCGAGCAACCTTCTCCCCACCCGACTTGGGCACCCGGGCCGCTGCTCAAGAGCCGCGAGCGCACGTTTCCCACGCTCGGCTGGCCCCGAGAAACCGACTCGCTGTGTCCCAAGTGTGTGAAGGAAGTCCGCGAAGACATCCTGTCGGGACGGCGCAAGCTGACCGATCTGGTGGACGGTCGCCCCGGCGAGGTCAAGGCCCACATCATCGAGCGCGACGGCCAGATCTTGATGGAAAAGACCTGCGACAAGCACGGCCTGTGCAGCGATGTGATGTCGATCGACCCGCAGTTCATGGCGCGGATCGAGAAGCTGTTTCCCGGGCGTGACTTTCCGACGCTCGAGACTTCGCTCCGCTCGCATGGCACCTCGACGATGAAGTACGGACGCGGCGCGGTCATGACCATCGACCTGACCAACCGCTGCAACATGATGTGCGATCCGTGCTTCATGGATGCCAACCAAGTCGGCTTCGTCCACGAGCTGTCGTGGGATGAGGTCAAGCGCATCCTCGACGACACCATCAACGTCAAGCCGCGCCGCCAGATGAGCATCCAGTTCTCGGGGGGCGAGCCGACGCTGTCGCCGCACTTCCTGCCGGCGATTCGCTACGCCCGCGAGGTCGGCTACTTCGCGGTGCAGTGTGCGACCAACGGCCTGCGCTTTGCCCGCGAGCCCGGCTTTGCCAAGCAGGCCAAAGAGGCCGGTCTGCGCATGGCGTACCTCCAGTTCGACGGCACCAGCAACGAGTCGAACGCGCACCGCAAGATCTCCAACCTGTTCGATGTCAAGCTGCGCGCGATCGAGGAGCTGCACGGCGCCGGCATCGACGTGATCCTGGTCGTGACGATCGTCAACGGCGTCAACAACGACCAAGTCGGCAAGATCATCGAGTTTGCGATCGAGAACAGCGACAAGATCACCGTGGTGTCGTTCCAGCCGGTCAGCTTCACCGGACGCGACGAAGACATCGATGACGAGACGCGGCACAAGCAGCGCTACACGCTGTCGCATCTGGTCCACGACATGAAGAACCAGACCGGCGTCACCGAGCCGATGCGCGACTGGTTCCCCCTGTCCGCGATGGGGCCGTTTTCCAACCTGACCGACCTGCTGATCGAGCAGAACGCCAAGTTTGGCGCCGTCAACTGTGGCTGCCATCCGAACTGCGGCGTCGGGACGATCCTCTTTGTCAACAAGAAGACCAAGAAGATGGTGCCGCTGCTCGAGTTCCTGGATGTCGAGCAGTTCGCCAAGGACGTGACGGTCATCACCGATGGCAACATGCCCAAAGCCGTGGCGATGGCGCAGACCGCGCTGGCGCTGATTCGCAACTTCCGACCCGAGCGGGCCCCGGAAGGCTACGACCTGCTGACGCTGTTCAAGCAGTTTTTGTCGCAGACCGGCGCGCGCGGCAAGAAGGTCGGCGAGTTCGAGTCCGATGCCCACGAGTTCGAGTGGCGGGTGCTGTTCGTCGCCGGCATGTGGTTCCAGGACCTGTTCAACTACGACTTCCGCCGCACCGAGATGTGCATCATTCCGTACGGCACCCAGATGGGCGAGATCAGCTTCTGCGCCTACAACACCGGCGTCGGCTGGCGCAACATCGTCGAGCAGATGATGGCCAATGCGACGGTGGCAGAGTGGTACAAGCAGCACGGTCGCCATGACGTGTTCGCGAAGAACCGGCCGCTCGACATTCCGGTGTTTGACAATCCGCTGACCTCGCGGCTGCCGGGGGTGCCGGACTATGTGAAGAACCTCAACGAGGATGGCAAGCTGCGGCTGCGAGTCCTGGGCTAATGTGACCGGATGAGTGCTCCCAAGGGTGAAGGCAAAAAGGTGCTGCTGCGCAACAGCCGGGCGCGACATGACTACTTCATCGAGGAGACGCTGGAAGCGGGCATGGTGCTGGTCGGCTCGGAGGTCAAGTCGCTGCGGGACGGCAAGGCGAGCCTCAATGAGGCCTATGCCAAGGTCGAAGCCGGCGAGGTCTTCCTGGTCGATATGCAGGTCACGGAGTGGGCGTTTGCCAACCGCTTCAACCACTCGCCGCGCCGACCCCGCAAGCTGCTGCTTCACAAGGCCGAGATCAAAAAGCTCGACGATGCGACCGCCAAGCAGGGCTATACGCTGCTGCCGCTGGAGGTCTATCTGTCGAGCGGCAAGATCAAGGTCCTCATCGGCCTGGGCAAGGGCAAGAAGCACTTCGACAAGCGCGAAGACCAAAAAGAGAAAGACGCCAAGCTCGACATCAAGCGGGCAATGCGTCGCTAGCGCGTCGACACCAAGAGCGATGCCGCTAGCGCGTCATTTTGGCCGCGATCTGGAAGAAGCCCAGGATCTGCGACTCGGAGTCGGAGATGAGGACCTCGATGCCGTCTTGTCGTGAGTGGCGGCTGACCTGGAGCGTGCCGGCGGCGGTCTGGGTCAGCACGCCCTGGCGCCGATAGCCTCGGAGCATGCGCGGTCGCATCTCCGCGATGAGCGTCTCGAAGCCGGGATCGGTGCGGGGTGGCGCAAGCCGCAGGTCGGTGAGAAGGAAGCGACCGGTGCGGCCTGCTCGGTCCATCGCTTCGACGACGCGCTCGTACTGAACCCGCGCCTCGGTGAGGCTGACAAACGGGGCCGCCGTGCGGATCATGCGGATGAGTGAAACCGGCGGCAGCTCTTCCGCCGTCATCACAAAGTGGGCTGTCCGAAGGAGCTCTTTGATGGCTGGGGCCGGAATGGCCCCATGTTACACGAGGAGGGGAGGGCTACGCAGCGTGGGGAAAAGTCGCTGCGCTAGTTCCAGGCCGGCGCTTCGCCATCGGGGCCGCACTTGCCGGACATACAGACCTGGCCGTTGCCACAGTCGGTGTCGGCGGTGCAGGTCCGGGCCGGTGAGAACTTGCAGGTGCCGGTGTCGCACTTCTCCGCGAACGGACAGCTGCTGGTGTACGAGCAGGTGATGTTCGAGGCGCAGCGACCGCTCACACACTTCAGACCGCTACAGTCCGAGTCGTAGGTGCAGGTGTTGTGGATGCGCGAGCAGCAGCCGCGAGCCGACGAGCCATAGGCCTTGCAGCGCGAGGTCGAGCAGGTGTTGCTGTAGCCCGCCGCGCAGGTCGGATAGCCGGTGCCCGAGCACATCCCCGAGCAGTAGCTGCTGCGACCGGCTTTGTTGATGCTCTTGGCGTAGTAGCCGAAGCCGCACTCGATGTCCGCCTCGGCATAGACCGACGAGGTTCCGACGTTGAGGCAGTGCCCGTTCACGCACGCATAGCCGACACTGTAGTTGGTGCAGCTGTAGTTGGTGGTGCAGTCACGGCTACCGGGGATGAGCTTGCAGGTGCCGGATGCGGAGTCGCAGGTGTAGTCGTTGCCGCAGTCGCTCCAGCTGTTGCAGTAGCTGCCAATCAGGTCCACGCAGCGAGCCTTGCGACAGCCGGCGCCGATCGGGCAAGCCGAGTTCGCAAAGCCGTGGGACTCAGCCGGGCAGGCGACGATCGCGCACTTGTTGCTCTGGCAGAACTGGCCGATCGGGCAGTCGGTGGTGGCGACGCAGGCGCCGCCGGGAGGCGTGTTGGTGCAGACGCCCGACTTGCAGGCCTCATCGGTGTTGCACTCGCTGGTCTTGGTGCAGCGGGTCGCGACGGTACACTTGTTCGAGACGCAGATCTTGCCCGAGCCGAACGGACAGTCGTAGTCGGCGCAGCACTCCGAGCAGCCGGCGACGCCAGTACACTCGCGGTAGGGCCGGTTGCACGAGATGTCGCACATGCCGCTGTAACAGGCCGTGACGCCGTTCGGGTCGGTCGGGCAGGGGTCGCAGCGGGTGCCGCAGGTCTTGACATCGTCCGAGCGAACGCAGGTGCCGGCACAGTCATGTGACTGCGAGTCACAGGTGCACTTGTGCGTCGAGATGTCACACGCTTCGTTCTTGCCGCAGTCAGGGTTGGCGCCACAGCCGGGCTTGCACGCGCCGCTGTTGAGATCGCAGTAGTAGTTCTTGCCGCAGCCGCCTTCTTTGCGGCAGTCGCCGACTTGGTCTTTGCACCCACCACCGACGCACTGCTGCCGATCGCCGCACTTGTTGTCGCAGCGGCCGCAGTGGTCAAGCGACGTGGCGGTGTCGACGCAGCTTGTGCCGCAGCGGAACTGGCCGCTCATACAGCCGGTGGTGTCGCCATCCCACACCGACATCATGTCTTCGAGCGCTGGCGGTGGATTGGGATCGCTACAGCTTGTCACGAGGGCACACAGCGTGCCGAGGATCAGGTTCTTCCAGTTCATGTCATGCCTCTTTCCAGCAAAGGGTCTACGGTTTGCCAGCCGGGCAGCCCACCAGGAGAGTCGACTGGCAAGGCAGCGGACTCGACGTGGAGCAGTAGTAGCTGGGGTTGTAAAAGACGCTGTAGTAGCCGGCGAACAGCTCGCCTTGGTAGGTCGCCTCGCCGCTGTCTTTGAACGACGGCATGCTGCGCGAGCTGCCGCCCTTTTCGGTGAAGGACAGGCTGCCTCGGTTGGCGGCGTCGGGGATGGCGCTGCCGTCGCGGGTCAGCTTGCCCGACACCTGGACGGTCTTGGCGTCGAAGTCGAGCGAGCCCGAGGTCCCGAGCACGATCTCAGCGCGCAGCACCGCCGACTGACACGGCAGTACCGAGCTAGACGAGCAGTAGTAGCTCGGCTGGTAGCTTACGTCGTAGGTGCCGGCAAAGATCTCGCCTTGGTAGGTCGTCTCGCCCGCGTCCTTGAAGGACGGCATCGCCAGGCTGCCGCCATCTTTTTGGACGAAGGTCAGGTTGCCTCGGCTGGAGCTGTCGGGCACCTTCTGGCCGTTCTTGGTCAGCTTGCCGGAGACTTGGACGGTCTTGGCATCGAAGTCGAGCGAGCCCGAGGTCCCGAGCGCGACCGCCTTGCGCAGGCGCAGTCGCTGGCAGGGAATCGGGCCTCCCGTCGAGCAGTAATAGGACGGGGCGTAGGTGATGTCGTAGGTGCCGGAAAAGACCTCGCCCTGGTAGGTGGCTTCGCCGGTGTCCTTGAACGCGGGCATCGTGATGGCGTTGCCGTCGGACTGCTCGAACGTCAGCGCGCCGCGATTGGAGCCGTTTGGGACGGAGGCGCCGTTCTTGGTCAGCTTGCCGGAGACTTGGACGGTCTTGAGGTCAAAGTCGAGCGAGCCCGAGGTGCTGACCGCGAGTCCGGAGCGCAGTCGCAGGTTGCCGCAGGGCAGGACGCCGCCCGCCGAGCAGTAGTAGCTCTTGACGTAGAGCACGTCGTAGGTGCCGACGAACAGCTCGCCTTGGTAGGTGGCGTCGCCCATGTCCTTGAACGCGGCCATGTTGCGGGTGCTGCCTTGCTTCAGCTCGAAGGACAGGCTGCCTCGGTTGGCGCCATCGGGGACAGCCTGGCCGTTCTTGGTCACCCGGCCCGAGATCTGCACCGTCTTTACGTCGAAGTCGAGCGAGCCTGAGGTGCCCAGGGCCACGCCTTGGCGGATCACAATCGCCTGGCAGGGCAGGGGCCCGCGCTCGCTGCAGTAGGAGCTCTGCTGGTAGCGAATGTCGTAGGTGCCGGCGAAGACCTCGCCTTGATAGGTGGCGTCGCCCATGTCCTTGAACGACGGCATCGCGCGCGAGCCGCCTTGCTTGCTCTCGAACACGAGGTAGCCTCGGTTGACGCCGTCGGGCACTGCGGAGCTGTTCTTGGTGAGCTTGCCAGAGACTTGGACCGTCTTGACATCGAAGTCGAGCGAGCCCGAGACGCTGAGCGTCACACCTTCGCGCAGCAGCCAGCGCTGACAGGGAAGCGGCGTGCTCGACGAACAGTAGCTGGACGGCTGGTAGTAGATGTCGTAGGTGCCGGCGAACACGCTGCCTTGGTAGGTGGTGTCGCCGGTGTCCTTGAACGACGGCATCGTGCGCGAGCCGCCTTGCTTGTTCTCGAAGACGAGGTAGCCCCGGTTGGTGCCGTCGGCGACCGCTGCGCCGTTCTTGGTCAGCTTGCCGGAGACTTGGACCACCTTGGCGTCCAGGTCGTAGCTGCCGCTGGTGGTGAAGGGAACGCGGGTCATGCACTCGGGCTGGTTGCCACCGACGCACTTGCTCTCGACGCAGGTGGCGCCGTTTTCGCACTTGACGCCGCACTTGCCGCAGTTCATCGCGTCCGAGGTCAGCTCGACGCAGGCTCGGCCACAGGCGCTCTGGGTACCGGCACAGCTGTCGCTGCACTGACCGGAGCTACAGACGAGAGGATTGGCGCAGCTGTTGCCGCAGCTGCCGCAGTTGTTGGGATCGGTTTTGTCGCTGATGCACTCGCCGTTGCACTCGGACAGTCCGCTGCCGCACTTGCTGACCGGCTCGGCACAGCCCAGCAGCCCGGATGTCACGAAAAGCAGCGCCGCCGCAAAGCCAGGCGCCAGGTAGGCACTTGTTCGCTTCATGAAAAGACCTCGATATTTGTAGGTGGATTGGCGCGCAGTGTGTACCAAGGTGGTATGGTCACACAACCCTCTTGCGAAGCGGGACGACTGGTTGGGCTCGCTAGGCTGGGCTTGCTAGGTGTTGCGGTGGCGCTCGACCAAGATGGCGGACAGAAACAGCAGCGCAGCGGCCACGACCGTCACGGCGCAGAAGCCGAAAAACAGGGTGCTCCAGCCGAAGCGCTCGCTGACCTTGGCGACGATGAGCGGGCTGAAGATGGCGCCAACCGAGCCCATGCCGTTGATGATGCCGGCGACCCGACCCGTGGCCGCGCGACCGCCGAGATCTTGCGACATCGTGCCCGAGAGCAGCGAGTCGGGGCCGAACAGCAAAAATCCGACGATGGCGAGGAGTGCTGCGTTCACGACCAGTCCGCGCCCGCCGAGTAGCTGATACGACACCAAGGCGACTCCGAGCAGCAGCATCGCCGGCACCGTTACCTTGAGCCGACTGTGACGGAAGTAGCGATCCGAGAGCCAGCCGACCGCCACCGAGCCGACGATTCCGCCGACCTCGAACGGGAGCGACAGGTAGCCGGCCTGCGCCTCGCTGTAGTGCAGGTGTTGCTTCAAATAGAACGGCAGCCAAAACAGCAGGCTGTAGCGAATCAGCTTCAGTCCAAAATATGCCAGGCCGAGCGTCCACAGCACTTTCATCCGCAGCAGCTCAAACAGCGTCGGACCTTCGTCGGGCTGGTCGTCGGTGCGGACCGGCTGGTCGGGTCGCAGGCGAGTCAGCTCGGGCTCGACCGGGGGCAGGCCGCATTCTTCTGGTTTTTCGACGAGAAACAGCGCGATCAAGACGCCCACCACCACCACCCACAGCGCCGGTCCAAAGAACGCGCTGCGCCAGCCAAAGTGGGTCAGCAGAAACGTCGCCAGCGCCGTCGCCAGAAGCCCGCCCACTTGGTAGTTGGTCGTCCACAGCCCCATCACTCGGCCTCGGCTGGTCGACGAAAAGAACGGCTGCATCGCCTTGACGTTGCCCGACCAGCCGGTCGACTGCAGAAAGCCATTGGCCACGAACGCGAGCGCAAACGGCAGCACCGCTGAGCTAGCTCCGAACACGAACGCTGTCAGCGCCGAGCCGATCATTCCGATGGAGAGCAGCTTGCGCGCGCCGATGCGATCCCCGACGGCCCCGCTCACGAACTGACCGAGCGCATAGGAAGCCAGGTACAGCGCCTCGATCGTGCCGAGCGCCGTCGTCGAGATGTGTAGCGTGTCGTAGAGCCGGCTCTTGACCACCGACAGATTTTTGCGAGTGAAGTAGTACGAGGCGTAGCTGAGCCAGGTCAGCGCAAAGACCTGCAGCTGCAGTCGGGCCAGCTGTCGCTCAGCGAGGGAAGGCGGCGGCGATTGAGGGGCCGCCTGCGTGGATCTGACTGTCTGCAAAGCGCCGCGACCATAGCGAAGCTTGCTCGCCAGGCAAATCGAAATCCTCGAGGAACGGCGCGTGGCTGCGTGGCTGGCGAGCGCTAGCGGAGGGTGGGGAAGGCGGAGCGACCGGCGTAGCGAGCGGCAGCGCCGAGCTGCTCGTGGATGCGGAGCAGTTGGTTGTATTTGGCGATGCGCTCGGAGCGAGAAGCGGAGCCGGTCTTGATCTGGCCGGTGGACAGGGCGACGGCGAGGTCGGCGATGAAGGTGTCCTCGGTTTCGCCGGAGCGGTGCGAGATGATGGCGGTGTAGCCTCGGTGCTTGGCGAGGTGAACCGCGTCGATGGTTTCCGACAGCGTGCCGATTTGATTGACCTTGATGAGGATCGAGTTGGCGATGCCGCCGTCGAGTCCGCGCTGTAGGCGGGTCGGGTTGGTGACAAACAAGTCGTCGCCCACAAGCTGGATTTTGCGACCGAGTGCGTCGGTGAGCTGCTTCCAGCCGCTCCAGTCGTCTTCGGCCATGCCGTCTTCGATCGAACAGATCGGGTAGCGCCCGACAAGGTCGACATACCAGCTGACCAGCTCGCTTGAACTTAGCTCTTTGCCGTCGACTTTGTAGGCGCCGCGCTCGGCGGAATAGAACTCGCTGGCGGCCACGTCCATCGCGATGCCGACATCGACACCGGGCTTGTAGCCAGCCTTGGCAATCGCCGTCATGAGTGCTTCAAGCGCCGCTTCGTTGCGGGGCAGGGCGGGGGCAAAACCGCCTTCATCACCGACGGAAGTGGCCATTCCTTGGGCTTTGAGCACTTTTTTCAGGTGGTGAAAGATCTCGGCACCGGCACGCAGAGCTTCGGGGAACGATGAGGCACCGTACGGCACGACCATGAACTCTTGGACATCGAGCCCACTGTCGGCATGCGCGCCTCCATTGACCAAGTTGAGCAGTGGCACCGGTAGCAGCCGCGCCCCGACTCCACCCAGGTATCGGTACAGTGGCAGCTCATGTGCGTGGGCCACCGCTCGGGCCGCCGCCAGCGACACCGCCAAGATGGCGTTCGCACCCAGGCGCGCTTTGTTGGGTGTCCCGTCGAGCTGGAGCATCGCCAAGTCGAGCGCCCCCTGGTTTTTGGCATCCATTCCCAGGATCGCCGGCTCGATGATGTCGACGATGTTTTGGATCGCGCGCAGGACGCCCTTGCCCAGGTAACGGCCAGCGTCTCCGTCGCGTAGCTCCAGGGCTTCATGGGTTCCAGTCGATGCTCCCGAGGGCACGGCCGCACGACCTTCGGCGCCTCCAGATAGCTCGACCTCGACTTCGACGGTCGGATTGCCGCGCGAATCGAGGATCTCGCGGGCGGTAAGCTGGGTGATCTCGGTCATTGATGGCTCCTTGGGACCTGGGTAGTCAGGCTCAGCGACGGAAGCATCGCACCTTCCCGCGCACTGATCAATGCGCTTGCGGCCCCGCTGTGTGAATCGTGTGAGCAGCCCCGGTGGCGTCTTGCCGGTGGACGGAACCGTGGGCCGATTTGTTACCTACAGATTTGAAAGACAGATTTCGTTTTATTTTCGCTGTAAACTGATGCGCGATGAACCACATCGTCCGTGGGCGTTTGCTCATTAACGTCACCCTTGCGGCGCTGCTGCTGGGTCTGCTGTTCGTGGTGTCGCGCGACGCCCAGGCTGCTGCGTGGCCCATCTCGGCCGTGGTCGTCATTGTGATCGCGGTCAACATTGCGCTGCAGGTTCGGACCGGGGCCCAGGTCGTCGAGCTGCGTTCGGCGATGAATCGGCTCGTCGGTGGCGAGTTCGAGGAGCCGGTTCCGCTCGGTGCCGATGAGCCACTCGGGAGCATCGCGGACCTGATGGAGCGACTGCGCAAGCTGCTCTATCAGCGCTATCAGGATCTCTCGCGGCAGCTCGGTACGCAGGCGAAGACCAGCGGCGATCTCAACAGTGTGCTCGCCGATCTGCGCAACACCATCGGCCAGCAGATGCACGCGCTGGAGGAAACCAGTGCGTCGCTGCACGAGATGACCACCTCGGCCAAGCAGATTGCCCAGTCGGTCGAGACGCTGGCCCGAGGCGCCGAAGAGTCGAGCTCGTCGATCTTGGAGATGGCCGCGTCGAACGACGAGGTCGCCGAGAACATGGTCAACCTCGCGGGCGCGGTGCAGGAGTCGGCCACGTCGATCGAGGAGATGACCTACTCGATTCGCGAGGTCGCCAAGAACGTCGAAGCGCTGTCAGCAACGGCAGAAGAGACAAGCTCGTCGATGAACGAGATGGATATCTCGATTCGTCAGGTCGAAAACAACGCCAATGAGACGGCACGGCTGTCGGAAGAGGTGAGTCGCGCCGCCGGACTCGGAGCCCAAGCCATCACGTCGACCATCGACGGCATGAACAAGATCAAGGGCTACTCCGAAGGCACGGTGCGCGTCATTGCTCGACTCGGTGACAAGATTGGCGAGATCGACAAGATCCTCCGCATCATCGACGACGTAGCCGAGCAGACCAACCTGCTGGCGCTCAACGCCGCCATCATCGCTGCCCAGGCTGGCGAGCATGGCAAAGGCTTCGCCGTCGTCGCCGATGAGATCAAAGACCTCGCCGAGCGTTCGTCGGCCAGCACCAAAGACATCGGCGAGCTGATCAAGAGCGTGCAGGCCGAGTCGCGCAACGCCATCGATGCCGTCGAGCGCGGCGCCAAAGCCGTCGATGAAGGCGTCAAGGTCAGCCACCAAGCCGAAGAAGCCCTGCGCAAGATCCTCGAAGCCGCCGAGCGTGCGACCCAGATGGTGCGCGACATCGCCCGCGCCACCGTCGAGCAGGCCCGTGGTAGCAAGCAGGTCACCGACGCCATCGGCTCGATCGCCGAGACGGTGCAGCAGATCGCCACCGCCACCAGCGAGCAAGCGCGCGGCTCGGAGCAGATCCTGAAGGCCGCCGAGCGGATGAAGAACATCACCAAGCACGTCGAGCGCTCGTCGCAAGAACAGACGCGAGGCAGCAAGCAGATCACCCGCTCGATTGAGTCGATCAGTGAGATGGTGTCGCACCTGCACACCGCGCAGCGAGAACAGACCAAGGGTGGCGATCAGATCCTCCAAGCGATTGAGGCGCTCCGGGAGCTGGCCCGCAACCAAGAGACGCGACTTGGGGAGTTCCATCGCTCGATTGAGGTCATTGCCCGCACCGCCGAGGCCCTGAGCACGCTCGCGCAGGCTCGTCATCGAGTGGTGCTGCAGCGCGATGGCGAGGACGACGAGATCTAACTTCTCGACGAGCCGCGTCTGCACTGTTGTCCTGCCCCCGCTCCCGATTGCTTTCCGTGCGTGAAGATGGAGCGGAAAGTGGCACAATAGCGCCTCACGATGAGCTCCCAATCCCAGACCTCGTCCACCCCCAGTCCGTCCGTCGGGCGGGCGGTGGTGCCGCAGCTGCGGGGTCGCCTTGGCTCCGACGAAGGATCGAGCGAGCTGTCGCGCTATGTTGGAGTGCTGTGGGAGCGACGGTGGGCGGTGGTGCTGATGCTGGTGCTGTGGCCGACGCTGGCAGCGCTGTGGACGCAGTCGCAGCCGCGCATCTACGAGACGCGAGCGAGCATTCTCGTCGAGGCGAGTGTGCCGCAGGTGCTTGGCAGCGCCGTCCAAGATGTCGTCGATCCGACGCCGGCGAACTATTACCTGATGCAGGACTTTCTGCAGACCAGTCGCAAGGTCCTGACCTCGGACTCGCTGGCTCGACGGGTGGCAGCGCGGCTGAAGCTGACGACGGTACCCGGCTTTTATCCCGGCGGGAAGCTGCCGCAGAGTCTCGACGAAGCCGGGGAAGCGCTGCTGAACTATTACACCGCCGACGTGGTGGCTGAGACGCGGGTGCTGCTGCTGACGGCGCGTCACACCGAGCCCGCGTGGGCGAAGAAGATCTCGGATGCGGTGGCCGATGAGTTCGTCGCGGACGCGGCGCAGACCCGAGAGGTCGTCAATCAGCGCACCACCGAGCAGCTGGCCGACGAGCTGGATCGACTGCGCAGGTCGCTACACGACGCGGAAGTGGCGCTGTACGACTTCAAGTCGAAGCACGATCTGCTGACGGTGAGCATGGAAGATCGTGCCAACCAAGTGGCCCGTCAGATCGACAAGTACACCGATGCGCTCACCGAGGTGAAGCTGCGCAAGATGCAGCGCCAGAGCCAGCTGACCGAGCTGCGCAAGCTCAAAGAGCTGGACGCGCTGCACGTGCCGGTGCTGGGGATTGACATGCCGCAGCTGCTCGGTGACTTGCGGCGCGCCTATACCGAGGAACAGCGACGGCTGGCCGAGCTCCGGTCGCGCTACCAAGACACCCACCCGCAGGTCCAGCAGCAGTCGTCGAAGGTTGAGCAGATCTTGCGCGAGCTGTCTCGTGAGGTCGAGGTGGCGCTGTCAGCGTCGCAGATTCGCTACAACGAAGCGCTCTCCGACGAGCAGAAAGTGCTGACCGAGCTGGCCCAGATGAAGCAAGAAGGCATGCGGCTGTCGCGGCTGGAGATTGACTACAACAAACTTAAGCGTGATGCCGACAGTCTTCAGAAGCAGTACAACCTGATCCTCAATCGCAGCAAAGAGAGCGGGATGGTCGGGCGGCTGCGGCTGTCGAACATCAAAGTGCTCGACTATGCGCGAACGCCGAAGGTGCCGGTCAGTCCTCGGGTGCGGGTGGTGCTGGCGCTGGCGGTGATTTTGGCGCTGCTGCTCGGGGTGCTGCTGGCGTTTGTGTTTGATGCGCTCGACCGAACGGTGAAGGCGCCGCAGGACATCGAGACGCACCTGGGGCTGCCGCTGCTCGGGATGTTGCCGAGCTTTGCGCAGGACAGCCGGGGTCGCCATCCGCCGGACTTGTATGTGGCGTATCATCCGCGCTCGACGGTGGCAGAGGCGTGTCGGGCGATTCGCACCAACCTGATGTTTGCCGGCGCCGATCAGACGCTACAGACGCTGCTGCTTACCTCGTCGCTGCCTCGGGAGGGCAAGACGCTGTGCTGTGTCAGCCTGGGCACGGTGCTGGCGAAGTCGGGAGCGCGGACGCTGATCATCGACTGTGACCTGCGGCGACCGAGGATTGCGCGGGCTTTTGGGATCAGTGCGACGCTGGGGCTGACCAGTGTGCTCGTCGGGGAAGTGTCGCTTGACGAGGCGATTCGTTCTTCGGAAGTTGAAAATCTGTCGGTGCTGCCAGCGGGACCGACGCCGCCGAATCCAGCCGAGCTGCTCAATGGTCAGCACTTCCGCAAGCTGCTCGCCGAGGTCCGGACGCGCTTTGATCGGGTGCTGATCGACTCACCTCCGGCGGTACCGGTCACTGACCCGGCGATCTTGGCGACGCTCGTCGACGGTGTGCTGCTGATTGTCCGCCACGGCAAGACCCCGCGTGAGGCCGCCACCCGAGCCGCGCAGCACATGCTCGATGTCGGGGGCCGCATCGTCGGAGTGGTCCTCAATGCCATCGATGTCAGCGGCAAGGGCTATCGGTCCTACTACGGCCACTACAGCGAATACAAAGCCGACGAACCCGACACCACCGCAAAGTGAGTCGGACGGCTCAGGCTGCTATCATGGCCCCACGCAAGTTTGGGCAACCTGAACAGTTGAGGAGTCGCTTGTGAGCGCGAAGAAAAAGGGTGCATCGAAGGCCGCAACGGGAACTTCGGCTTCTGGGGTCGAAAAGGTCGAGGCCAAGGCAACCGCTGGCCTGTTTGGCAGCGACGGGAATCGTGACGAGTATCTGGCACTGGTCGCGGAGCTGCTCGAGCACGATCGTCGCTACTACGTCGACAACGACCCGAGCATCGCTGACTTCGAGTACGACCAAAAAAAGAAGCAGCTGGAGGCGATCGAGGCGGCGCATCCCGACTGGGTGGTCGCACACTCTCCGACACGTAGGGTCGGCCACACCCCGCTGTCCGGTTTTGTCAAGGTCGAGCGCGCGGTGGCGATGCTGTCACTCGACAACACCTACTCGGCGGGCGACCTGACCGACTTTTTTGGACGGGTGGTGCGGGGGCTGCAAGGCGCTGGCGATCGGCGCTCTCCCGAGCTGGTCGTCGAGCCCAAGATCGATGGCATCGGCATCGAGCTGACCTACAAAGCGGGCGTGTTCGTGCTCGGGGCGACGCGGGGCGACGGGCTGATCGGCGAAGACGTGACGCAGAACCTGCGCACGGTGAAGAACCTGCCGATGATCCTCAAAGAAAAGGTCGATCTGCTGGTGCGGGGCGAGGTCTATATGCCGCGCGAGGCCTTCGACAAGCTCAACGTCGAGCGGCTGGCGGCAGGTGAGGAGCCGTTCAAAAATCCGCGCAATGCCACTGGCGGGACGCTCAAGCAGCTCGACTCACGGATCGTCGCCAAGCGGCCGCTGCGTGTCCTGGTCTATGAAGTGGTCGGTGACGCGCCGGGGATTGCCACTCACAGCGGGCTTCTCGACTACTTGCGGCGGCTCGGGCTGCCGGTCTATCCCGATACCAAGACCGTCGGTAGCCTCGATGCGCTGCTCAAAGAGGTGACGGTGTGGCAGGACAAGCGGGCGAGCTTGCCGTTCGAGGTTGATGGGCTGGTGCTCAAAGTGAACGACCTCGGACAGCGAGAGCAGCTTGGCTTTACGGCGCGGGCACCGAGGTGGGCGATTGCCTACAAGTTTCCCGCGCAGCAAGCGACGACCAAGCTGCTGGATGTCGAGCTCGGCGTTGGTAGAACCGGTGTGGTGACGCCGGTGGCGGTGCTGCAGCCGGTCGAGCTGGCGGGGACGACCGTCTCACGCGCGTCGATGCACAACTGGGATCAGATGAGCCGGCTCGGGGTGATGGTCGGCGACTTCGTGCTCGTCGAGAAAGCCGGTGAGATCATTCCGCAGATCCTCGCCGTCGTCAAAGAGCGTCGCCAAGGTCGTGAGTCCGAGCTGCGGCCGATTCCTCCCCCGACGAAGTGCCCCGAGTGTGGCGATACCCTGATCAAGCGGCCCGGCGAGGTGGCGCTGCGCTGTCCGAATACCAAGCCGTGTCCTCGGCAGCTGCGCGAGGCGGTCACGTTCTTCTGCAACCGCGACGCGATGAACATCACGGGCCTCGGTGACAAGCTCGTCGAGTCGCTGGTGACAGCAGGGCTGATCAAAGATCTGGCCGATCTGTTTGCCCTGACGCGGGCTGCGCTGCTGCGACTGCCTCGCCTTGGTGAAAAGAGCGTCGACAATGTCCTGGCCGCGATTGCCACCGGGCGGACCGAGGCCACACTCTCGCGATTTTTGACGGCGCTCGGGATTCCCGGGATTGGCTGGGTGTGGGCGCAGAAGATCGCCGAGCAGTACAGCTCACTCGATAGCTTGCTCAAGGCCGATCCTGAGGCGGTGTATCGCGACCTCGTGGGAATTCATGGCTTTGGTGACGAGCGGGCCGGAGCGGTGCGTGACTACCTGAGCGATCCACAGACCCAGGCGCTGCTGCGCAAGTTCATCACGCTCGGGCTATCGCCAAATGAGCCGGTGGTGTCGACGGGACCGCTGCTCGGCAAGACGTTCTGCATCACCGGAACGCTGTCGAAGCCGCGCGGTGACTTTCAAAAGCGCATCGAGGCCGCTGGCGGCAAGTTCACCTCGTCGGTAACGAAGAAGACCAGCTACTTGGTGATTGGCGCTGATCCCGGGGAAGACAAGCGCACGGCTGCGACCAAGCATGGCGTTCCGATCTTGGAAGAAGCGGCGCTGGAAGCCCTGCTCAGCGGCAAGTCACCGTAGCAGCGGCCAGCGGTCCTTATCACCCGGGGGAAAGTTCGGACTTGACCCTACCGCCCAAGCTGCGGGAGACAGTCGTTGCGATGTCGCACTTTCGCGCAGCGCAACCCGTGATCATAATAGACGGGCAAGCAACGCAACCCTCCATGGAGAGATGACCATGTCGACCTTGTCCTTCTCGGAAAAGCTCTTTGGAACCACGGTGCTCGATGGCGATCGAGCGATTTTGGCCAAAAAGACCTATGCGCTCCTGTTGGTGAGCGTCGTGATGGCTGCCGTCGGTGGCTATACCTGTGCGACCTCGCCGACGATGATCTCGTTCTTCATCCGACCGTGGGGCTGGATCTCGGCGCTGGTGCTGCTGAATGTGGTGCCAATGGTGGCGATGTGGGCGTCGCGGCAGAGCCCGGCCCTTGGCATCGTCGCGCTGGCGGCGGATGGGTTTGTCTCGGGCATTGCGCTTGGTCCGCTGCTGGCCGTTGCCAACTACCTGGCGCCCAATACTATTCCCGCTGCGCTCGCCGTAACGGGCGGAGTCTTCGCGGCGGTCACCGGCTACGTGATGTTCTCGAAAGAGAAGTTCTCGGCGCCAGCGGGCCTGCTCACTGGGATGTTCTTTGCGCTGATCATCGCGATGGTCGTGAACTCCTTCATCCATTTGGATGGACTGGGCCTGCTGATAACCATCGGGATCGGCATATTCGGCGTCATCAGCTTGGTCTACGCGACGAGCGACGTGCTGAACAACCCGGACTACGACAATCCCGTGCAAGGCGCGCTGATGCTGTTTGCGGCGCTGTTCAACATCTTTGTGACCGCGCTGCGCCTGCTGCTCCGCTTTTCGTCCCGCGACTAACCGCCCACACCACCCTGCCGCCGCGACGCCACCTCTGCGGTGCGCAATTGACCGCTCCGACGCCCGTACGCTACCGTGTAACGTAATGGGCTTCTATCGTCTGCGTGTCGCTAGTCTCTCTGTCGGGCTCCTCGGGCTTGTTTCCTGCAAAGGCAGCCCCGGACCCGGCATCAAGCTGCAAGTGGCGGAGTCTGCCAGCCAGCACGCCTGCATCAAGACCGACAAGAGCGGCTTTCCGCTGGCCGCCGTGCTGCGTGAGGGCACGGTGCGTCTGTCGGTGCTGCAGAAGCAAGGGTCAAGCTGGCAGTTTCAGTGCGACCTGACCGCGAAGCTGCCCGACGAACACCCGAGCATTGACCTTGGGGCCGTCGATCGCAATCAGTACGCGTTCTTCGCGGAGCTGTTCGATCCGGCAGGGCAGCGTGTGCTCACGGGCGCTCTCCAGGGCAAGTCTAGCGTCGCAGCCGATGGCGGTCCCGGCATCCTGCCGATGTTCGAGGTCGAGAGCTGGAACTGCCCGGCAAGCGGCATGGTGGCGGCACGCGGCTTTCACTCGGCGACGGCGCTCCCGGGGGGTGAGGTGCTGATCTACGGCGGCGTCGAGACGGGTGTCTCAGCCGGTAACGCAGAGAGCATGGGCGTGACCGATACCGTCGAGCTGTACGAACCCAGCAAGGCAGCGTTTCAGGCGGTCACTGTGTCGGGCAAAGGACCGCTGCCGAGGGCCTTTCATCAGACGGCGGTGCTGAGCGCTACCGATACGCAGGTCAAGCTGATGGTGTTCGGCGGGATTACGGCGCCGCGCGGTCGACAGGTTCTGACGACGCCTATCACGAATGCTCCGCTGCGGCTCGCTCCGTGTGGGGAGGCTGCACCCGCTGGAGCTGAGATCCTGACGCTTAAATCCGACGGAGCCAAGTGGACGGTGACCAGCGAAGCGGTGGCGCAGACCGACGCGGCTGGCTTTGCGGGCACGGCCGCGCTGTCGCAAGGTGGACTGGTCAGCATTGGTGGGTCGAAGTTTACGTCGATGCCGACCTGTAGCTCGACGATCTATGTCGATCTGCTGAAGCCGACTGCCGGTACGGCGGTGCAAAAGGCAGTGGCGTGGTCGGGGCAGAGTGGCGAGGTCTATGGCCAAACGGCGCTGACGGCCGGGTTTTTGGCACCGTCGCTGACTCCGATCTCGAAGCGCTCGGCGCTGGCCATTGGTGGATCGTGGCCAGCCTCGGCGGCGATGGACCCTCCGATGACGGCGCTCCTTCTGACGGGAATTCCAGAAACGCCTACAGCGACGGCGGCGATGGGGCAAACGCTGATGGGAGTACCGACAGCCTTTCATACCGCGACGAGAATCGGTGGAGCGCTCGGGGATAGCCCGACGTATCCCGTCGATGTGCTGCTGACCGGTGGCTTTCAGATGACGGACTCATCGACGCCGGCGCCAGGTCAACCGCCAGCGGCTGCCAGTGCGGTCCGAGTCTACTCGGTCAAGGATGACACGAGTGCTCCGACGCTGCGTGCCGTGACGCCATATCTTCCGGGCGCTTGTGGCTCTGCCCAGCCGCACTACCGCGCCGCATCGTACGAGGCTGCATCGGCGACGGCCTCTGGCCAGCGAGTGGTCATCGCCGGCGGCACAGCGACTCAAGTGTCCGGCTGCAACGACTGCGAGAGCTCTGCTGACACCAGCCTGCTGTGTACGCTGTCGCAGGCCTCGGTGTATGACTCGGGCAAGAACTCCTTCCGGCAGCTGCCCGCGATGGCGATGGCGCGGTTTGGGCATCAGCAGACCCTGCTGCAAGACGGCGGCATCTTGGTGACCGGTGGCCTGACCCGGAAAGCAGGCAAGACCACCGAGGCGACGAGTGAGTCTGAAATCTACAACCCGCGAGCAGCGAGTACTGCCACCGCCGATCTGGACGATCCGGTGACGCTGTCCCTACCGGCGGGAGAGCAGGCTAGTCGGGTTGGCGTGGACGCCCGAAATCCTTGTACTCACCTATAGTTCCCCCCTCCTCGCGATCCTACAAATCCTAAGCTTGCTTTCTCGGTGCGCCTTTTGATAGGCTGCGCGCCGGTATGTGCATCGCCGATGAACTGGCCAGCGCCCGCCCTGATGATTCCTGTAGAGGCGTTCCGATATGACCAACCAGCCGACATCTGACAAACGCTTTGTCTTCCCTCCGTGGACGAACCGGTTGCCTCCGCTTTCGGTAGCGGCCGTTTTGTTCGGGCTCGTTGGCGCCATTTTTGGCGTCTGGTACTACTTCTCCCCGCGACATACGGACGTGGGGTACGAGCCCAACCAACCCATTCCGTACTCGCACAAGCTTCACGCAGGCGACCTTGGACTTGACTGTCGATACTGTCACGTCAACGTCGAAAGAACCGAGTTCGCCACAGTCCCTCCGACGCAGGTCTGTATGAACTGCCACGCGAATGTGCGGAAGGACTCTCCCAAGCTTCAGCCGCTGCGGGAGTCGTGGGCCTACGGCAAGCCGATTCCGTGGGTGCGCGTTCACAAGACCCCGGACTACGCCTTCTTCCCGCACAGCCGCCACGTCACAAGTGGCGTTGGCTGCGTCGAGTGTCACGGGCGAGTCGATCAGATGGTCACCGTGCGCCAAGTCGAGCCGCTGTCGATGGGCTGGTGCCTCGAGTGCCACCGCGATCCAGCGCCGCGTCTGCGTCCTCTCGACCAGATCACCAACATGGGCTGGGAGCCGCCGGGCGACAAGCCGCTCGACGTTCGTCGTCGTGAGTTCGGGGAGAAGCTGGCCCAGGAACTCAAGATTGCGCCACCTACCGATTGCTCTAGGTGTCACCGATGAAGCCAACACTTCCCAAGTGGCCTGTCGTCACGCCAGGCGAAAAGACCTACTGGCGTAGCACGGACCACGCACAGAACAGTCCGCTGTATCGCGAGTCTCTCGAGCGTGAGCTACCGTCTGAAGTTCCGCCCGAGGTAATGAATCCCCTGACCCGCCGCTCGTTCATGGGCCTGCTCGGCGCTTCGATGGCGCTGGCAGGACTTGCCGGCTGCCGTCGCCCGGAAGAGAAAATTCTTCCCTATACGCGGTCGCCGGAAGATCTCGCGATCGGCTTACCTACATATTATGCCACTGCGATGCCACTTGGTTCCGCAGTGTACGGTCTGCTCGTCGAGAGTCATGAAGGTCGTCCGACGAAGATCGAAGGCAACCCGAACCACCCGATGAGCATGGGCGGCACCAGCACGTTTGCCCAGGCCTCGATTCTGGAGCTGTATGATCCAGACCGCTCGTCGGGACCGCTGGTTGCTGGCAAGGCCGAAAAGGCAAGTCCAGCAGCGGGACAAGGCCATGGCGAGCACGGCGGTGGTCATGGTGGCGCGGCGCCAAAGCCGGTGCTGTTTGGGCTCGATGCCATCACCGATTTTTTCAAGACCCGTCGCGCCAAGTGGGCTGCTGACAAGGGCCACGGAATTCACATCCTCTCGGGGGCACTGACTTCACCGACGCTGCTTCGCCTTCGCGATCAGCTCGGCAAAGAGTGGACGGACGCCAAGTGGTGGACGTGGGAAGCGATCTGCGAGGACGCAACTCGTCAGGGCAGTCGGCAGGCGTTCGGCGAAGACCTCGTGACGCTGCACGAGGTTCACAGGGCCAACGTGATTGTCTCGATTGGCTCGGACTTCGTGGCGCACACGCCCGATGGTGTTCGCAATGCCCGGCACTTCGCCGCTCGTCGCAAGGTCGACCGAGTCACCGATGACATGAATCGGCTGTATGTGGTCGAGTCCGCATGGACCGTGACCGGTACCAACGCCGATCATCGCCTGCGGCTCAAGCCGAGCCTGGTTGCCCACTTTGCGCTCGCGCTTGGTGCAGAGCTGTCGAAGCGTGGTCTGGCTCTGCCGCCCGAGGTGGTTTCCCAGCTGCCCAAGAGCATCCCGGCGGGGATCGACAGCAAGTTTGTCGGTGCTGCTGCGGATGACATCCTCAAGGCCCAGGGCAAAGCGCTGCTGGTCGTTGGCAAGGCGGTTCCGGCTTCTGTTCATGCGCTGGTCCATGCGATTCATGCGGCACTTGGGGCAGTCGGCGAGACGGTGAACTACGTCAAGGCGGGCGATGCCGGTCGGCTGCTCGATCGCGAGGCCATCAAGGGATTTGCGGCGGCACTCGATGCTGGCCAAGTCGATACCGTGATTGTCCTTGGCGGCAATCCGGTCTTTGATGCGCCGGCTGACCTCGGGCTGGGCGACAAGCTCAAGAAGGTTCAGGTGGTGCACCTGGGCCTGTATCGCGATGAGACGGCGCTGATCTCGGCGCTGCACATTCCACGCGCCCACTTCCTGGAAGCCTGGGGAGATCTGCGCGCCGCTGATGGCACGGCCAGCATCGTGCAGCCACTGATTGCGCCGCTCTACAAGGGCTGGTCTGACATCGAGCTCATCAACTTCCTGCTCACTGGCAACATGGTGCGCGGTTACGAGCTGGTGCGTGACACCTGGCGCGGAGTGGCTGCGGCCAAGCTTCAGCCACCACCGCCGCCTCCAGTGGAGCCGGTTGCGCCCGCAGTGCCGGCTGGAAAAGGCGCTGCAGCGGCCAAGCCGATCAAGCCAGGGCCTGCTGGGAAGCCGGTCGTTGCTGGAAAGCCGGTTGCGACGATTGCGGTGGGTGCGGCGGTTCCTCTAACTGGCGCAGTGGCTGCACCGGCTGGAGCGGTGGGTGCGACAACACCTCCACCAGCACCAGCGGTTCCGCAAGAGTCGCTGGCGGTCTTCTTCGACCGAGCATTCCGAAAGGCGCTTCACGACGGCATCATCGAGGGTACGACCTTCGACAAAGTGCGTCCGACGCTCAAAGGCGCAGACGTTGGTCAAGCGGTCGCGCAGCTTGCGGCGATTCAGCCAAAGGCCTGGGAGATCGAGTTCCTCGTCTCGAACTCGGTCTATGACGGTCGTTATGCCAACCTCAGCTGGTTGCAAGAGCTGCCCGACCCGCTGACCAAGCTGGTGTGGGACAACGCGCTGCTCGTCTCGGTTGACACTGCCAAGGAGCTGGGGCTAGAGCGCAACGACATGGTGCAGCTGACCGTGCGCGGCCAGTCGGTCGAAGCGGCGGTGTATGTCCAGCCGGGTCAAGCCGCTGGAACGGTGTCGCTGGCGCTCGGGTACGGCCACCATCCAGATGCGGTCGGCAAGGTCGGTCGCGGCGCCGGCTTCAACGCCTACAAGATTCGCCACTCCGAAGGCCTGTGGTCCGACGAGGTGCAGATCCAGAAGCTGGGCAAGAAGTACGAAGATCCGCGCGACTACTGGTTTGGCGACACCACCCACCTGACGGGCCTGGTAACGACGCAGGATCACTTCGCGATGGAAGGTCGTCCACTCCTCCAAGAGGCGACGATCAGCAAGTTCCGCAAGCATCCGAACTTTGCTCAGCACGCGGTTCACCACCCGCCGCTGCTCGCGCTGTGGGACCCCTACAAGCGGAGCGGTCAGCAGTGGGGCCTGGTGATTGACCTGTCGGCCTGCGTGGGCTGTGGGACCTGCACGATTGCTTGTCAGGCCGAAAACAACGTGCCGGTGGTCGGGAAGCCGCAGGTCCGCAAGGGCCGCGAGATGCACTGGATTCGCATCGACCGCTACTTCACGATGGAGCCGATCGCGTTTGACAACGGCAGCCGTCAGAAGATCGAGCTGGGCGATGAGACGACGCACATGGTCCACCAGCCGGTGCCATGTATGCAGTGTGAGGACGCTCCGTGCGAGAACGTCTGTCCGGTCGCGGCGACGACCCACTCGGTCGATGGCCTCAATGACATGGTCTACAACCGCTGCGTCGGCACTCGCTACTGTGCGAACAACTGTCCATGGAAAGTGCGGCGGTTTAACTACCTCGACTACCGTGGCGATGTTCCGGAAGTGGCCAAGCTGGCGATGAACCCCGATGTCACGGTGCGCTCGCGCGGTGTCATCGAGAAGTGTACCTACTGCGTGCAGCGAATCCGGGGTGCGCAGCGCTCGGCCAAGCTCAGAGACACGCAGGAACGGTCGGAGTACGTGGTCGATGGCGGCATCGTGATGGCTTGCCAGCAGGCGTGCCCGGCCGACGCGATCACGTTTGGTGACATCACCGATCAGAAGAGCAAGATCTCGGTGATTCGGCAGAGCCCACGGCATTACGCGATGCTCGAGGAGCTGAACGCCAAGCCGCGTACCACGTATCTGGCGCGAATTCGCAATCCCAACCCGGCTCTTGAGGCTGAGGCGCCTGAAGAAGCGCACGGCGGTGGTCATGCTCCTGCGGGACACGCTCCTGCGGCGGCTGGGCACGCTCCTGCCGGTGAACACAAAACGCACGAGACTGGAGCAAGCCATCCATGAGTGCCGAGAGAAGCGCGGTCGCGGCAGTGCTCGAGCCCGAGCCGCTCCTACAGAACAATCCGAGCTTTGCGGCGATTACGAACGTAGTCTGCCGACCGGTCGAGCTGGAGGTCAAAAAGACCCCCATCGGCTGGATCTTGAGCTTCTTGGTGGCGATAAGCCTCCTCGGCCTTTACGGCGCAACGCTGACGTATCTGGTCACGACCGGCGTTGGTGTGTGGGGCAACAACAGCCCGGTCTACTGGGCGTGGGACATCACCAACTTCGTGTGGTGGATCGGTATCGGCCACGCCGGCACGCTCATCTCTGCCATCTTGTTTCTGTTTCGGCAGAAGTGGCGCACCGCCATCAACCGCTTTGCGGAAGCGATGACGGTGTTCGCAGTGCTCTGCGCGCTGCAGTTCCCGATCTTCCACACCGGTCGTCCCTGGCTGGCCGCGTACTGGCTGTTTCCGCTGCCGAACCAGATGTCGATGTGGCCGAACTTCCGCAGCCCGCTGATGTGGGACGTGTTCGCTGTCTCGACGTACGGACTGGTTTCGGTGCTGTTCTGGTATGTCGGACTGATTCCTGACCTGGCGACGCTGCGTGACCGAGCGACCACTCGCACCCGCGCCATCCTGTACGGAATCTTCGCGATGGGCTGGCGAGGTAGCAACCGTCACTGGCAGCACTACGAGCGGGCTTACCTCATCCTGGCCGGCATCTCGACGCCGCTGGTGCTCTCGGTTCACTCGGTGGTGTCGTTCGACTTCGCGACCTCGGTGCTGCCGGGCTGGCACGCCACCATCTTCCCGCCCTACTTCGTTGCTGGCGCAGTGTTCTCGGGCTTCGGTCTGGTCATGACGCTGATGGTGCTGGCTCGCGAGTTCTACGGGCTCAAGGACCTCGTCACGATGCGCGTCCTTGAGAACATGAACAAGATCATGCTCGTGACTGGCACGATGGTCGGCTACGCGTACGGCATGGAGTTTTTCATCGCTTGGTACGGTGGCAACCCCTACGAGCGCTTCACCTTCATCAACCGCGCGATGGGTCCGTATGCCTGGGCGTACTGGACGATGATCTCGTGCAACGTGATCTCGCCGCAGCTGTTCTGGTTCCGGTTCATTCGGCGCTCGGTGCCGCTGATGTTCATCATCTCGATCTTCGTGAACATCGGTATGTGGTTCGAGCGGTTCGTGATCATCGCGACCTCGCTGCATCGTGACTTTACCCCGGCGGCCTGGGGCTACTTCCGTCCGACCTGGATCGACGTGAGTATGTACCTTGGCACGTTCGGTCTGTTCTTCACGCTGTTCCTGCTGTTCCTGCGATTCGTGCCGATGATCGCCATCTCGGAGATCAAGGGCGTGACGCCGGGGGCGAGTCCGCATGCCCACGATGCGGATCACGGCAAGGAGGCTCACTGATGTCTGCCAAGACCGCAGTTACCTTTGAAGACAACGTCTGGGGCGTTGTCGCCGAGTACAAGTCGCCGGGCGCGCTCCTCGAGGCCGTGAAGGCGGTGCGTCAGGCTGGCTTTTCGGCGATCGACACCTACACCCCGTTTCCCATCCACGGCATGGATCGCGCCATGGGGCTGCGTCCGACCATCCTGCCCTACTTGGTGCTCGGTGGCGGTCTGACCGGCGTCGGCTGCGCCATCTTGTTGCAGTGGTGGATGAACGGCTTTGACTATCCGTTCATCATCGGCGGCAAGCCCATCATCTCGTACCAGGCCTACGTGCCGGTTGGTTTCGAGCTGATGGTCCTTCTGTCCGCGCTGACGACCGTGTTTGGTCTGTTTGCGCTGTGTCGGTTGCCGCAGCCGTACCATCCCTTGTTTACCCACGACCGCTTTCCGCGCTTCTCGGATGACGGGTTCTTCCTGGCGATTGAGGCCACAGACCCGAGCTTCAGCGAAGCGCGAGCCCGTGAAGCGCTGGCAGCTGCCGGCGGCACGGAGATCACGGTCGTTCGGGACATTTCGGAGACGTAGGCCCATGCAAAGACGCTTTACAACATCGTCGCTCGCCGTGGTCCTTGTCTGTGGAACGCTCCTAGGCTGTCGCGGCAATCCGTCCGAGGACCCGCCCATTCACCTGCAGCGCAACATGTACACGCAGGACAAGGGCAAAGTGCAGCGCGAGAACCCCTTCTTCGAGGACGGCCGTGTCATGCGCCCGCTTGAGGAAGGAACGCTCAGCACCTCGGCGCCTGTGGTGAAGACGGCGTACTACACCGGCAAGGACGAGCAAGGCCGCCCGGTGGACAAGTTCCCAGATCAGGTCACGGTCGATGCGAACCTGCTCAAGCGCGGCCAAGACCGCTTCAACATCTACTGCTCGCCGTGTCACGACCGCTCGGGCTCTGGAAACGGAATCGTCATCCAGCGCGCGAACAAGCTGGGCTCGTGGATCGTGCCTGCGTACTCCGAGCAGCGCCTGCTTGATACGCCGGTGGGAGACATCTTCTCGACCATCACCAACGGCAAGAACACCATGAAGTCCTACGCCTATCAGGTGCCGGTTGCGGACCGCTGGGCGATTGTTGCGTACGTTCGGGCTCTGCAGCGCAGCCAAGGACTGAAGGTCGAGCAGCTCACCGCTGAGCAGAGGGGCCAACTCAAATGAGCGCAATGCACACCGATCTGTCTGCCGCGCGGCTACAGATTCCCGTCGGAGCCGCCAATCGTTGGGCGATGATTTTCGGCGGAATCGGGCTGCTCGGGCTGGCTGCCACCGCCTCCGGATTCTTTTCCGAAGCGACCCGGATGGAGTCGCTGTCGGCGTACTTGGTGGCGTTCTTCTACGTCCTGACGCTCGCGGTCGGCGCGATGTTCTTTGCGGCGCTCCAGCATCTGGTGGGCGCGCGCTGGAGCGTGGTGCTGCGTCGTATTGCCGAAAACTACGGCTCGTTTACGCCGTGGCTCATCCTGCTGTTCATTCCGATTGCGGTGTTTGCCAAAGACATCCTGCCGTGGATGAACATCGAGGGCATCAAGAACCCCGAGTACCGCCAAGCAGTGACGGTCGCGATGGAGTCGAAGACGTGGTACCTGACGGTGCCGTTCTTCTTCGGGCGCGCGGTCATCTACTTTGCGTTCTGGACCTTTGCCGGCCTGTTCTATTACCGCAAGTCGGTGGAAGTGGACACGAGCGGCGACGCGCACACGATTCTCCTCCTGCGTAAGCTAGCGCCACCGACGGTGATTCTGTTCGGTCTGACGTTGACGTTCGCGGCCTTTGACTGGCTGATGGGCGTCGATCCGACCTGGGCGACTACCATGTTCGGTGTCTACGGCTTTGCGGGCACGATGCTGTCCTCGCTGGCGCTGATTGCCCTGACGGCGCGGACCCTGCAAGGCTACGGCTACATGGAAGGAGTGGTGAACGACGAGCACTTCCATGACATCGGCAAGCTGATGTTCGGCTTCACGGTGTTCTGGGCGTACATCGCGTACTCGATGTTCATGCTGATTTGGTACGCCAACCTGCCCGAAGAGACGGTGTGGTATCGCAAGCACTGGGAGAACGGCTGGTCGACGCTGACCTGGACGCTCATCCTGCTTCACTTCCTGGTGCCGTTCTTCGGTCTGATCTCGCGGACGGCCAAGCGTCACCCGACGATTCTCAAAGCGCTCGCGGCGCTGCTGGTGGTGATGCACTGGGTCGATCTGTACTGGCTGATCATGCCGCTCTTCCGCGAGCACATGGCGTTCTCCTTCTACGACTTCGCGGCTGTGCTGGGCACCGCTGGCCTGTTCTTCGGAGTGGCGGCGCGTACGTTCGGCAAGGCAGCGCTGATTCCGATCAAGGACCCGCATCTGGCGGATTCGATGGGGTATGACAATGGCTGAGCAAGCGGACAACCATGGTCACGGCGACGTAGCCGTCGACGAGCAGCAGCCACCAAACTTCCAGCTGTTTGTGTGGGGGGTGGTGTTGAGCGTGGTCTTCTTTGGGACTGCGCTGCTGTTTAACTCCGTGTTCATTCGCTACTCCGAGAAGCTCATTCAAGAGCGCAGCTTGGGAGGGCAAGATCAGGAGCTGACCAGCCTGCGGGTTCTCGAAGAGAAGCGCCTGTCGAATGTCGGTTACGTCGATCAGGCCAAGGGCACCGTTCACATTCCCATCACAGAGGGAATGAAGAAGGTGATCGAGGAAAACAAGAGATGAGCCCGCTGTCCCGGGTGCTCCTCGTTGGCTTGCTCTTCACGACGATGGGCGTAGTCCGTCCAGCGCGTGCCGAGCAAGAGGTGCCCAAGGAACTTCAAGGCATCGCCATCGACGGAACGCTTGGGGCCAAGGTTCCTCTCGACCTTTCTTTCGTGGATCAGTCAGGCAAACAGGTGCAGCTGCGCGACTACTTTGTCGGCGGGCGACCGGTCATCTTGGCCTTGGCGTATTACAGCTGTCCGATGCTCTGTACCCTGGTCTTAAACGGACTGGTGGAGGGCATGCGGCCGCTGCCGTTTTCGCCCGGCAAAGAGTATCAAGTCGTGACGCTGAGCATCGACCCGCGCGATCAGCCTCACCTCGCGCTTGCCAAGCGAGCCGTGTATTTGCAGAGCTTGAAACGGGAGCTGGGGGATGTGGGCCGCGACTGGCCCTTTCTCTCTGGCTCGGAACAGGACATTGCCAAGGTCGCCGCCGCAGTCGGCTTCCATTTTCGCTGGGATGAGGAAGGCAAGCAGTGGGCGCATGCCGCCGGGATCTTCGTGCTGACGCCTGACGGTCGGCTGTCGCAGATCCTGTACGGAATCACGTTTCCAGAGCGTGATCTGCGGCTGGCGCTGGTCGAAGCCTCGCTGGGCGGAATCGGGAGCCCACTCGACAAGCTGCTCCTCTGGTGCTTCCACTACGACCCGAAAGAGCGCCGCTACTCGCTGGCGGCCATCGCTCTGGTCCGCGTGGGCGGCGTCCTCACGATGATGGTCTTGGGATCGTTCCTTATTGCCGCGTGGCGGAGAGATCGCCGCGCTCGGGTGAACGGATGATGCAGCCAAACACAGAAGTTGCTTATGGGTTACCAGCCCAGGCATCAACGCTGGCAGGAGCGTACGACACGCTCTTTTTGTCTTTGACCGCGCTGTGCCTGTTCTGCCTCGTGCTTATCGCTGGCGCGGGCGTGTACTTCGTGTACCGCTATCGCTATCGGGGCGGAGAGCACCAGGCCGTCGAGATTTCGCACAACACCACGCTGGAAGTGCTCTGGAGCGTCATCCCTCTGTTCGTCGTGATGGGGCTGTTCGCGTGGGGCTTCAAGAACTTCATGGACCAGCTCGTGCCGCCGAAGGACGCGCTGGAGGTCCGCGTGACCGGCAAGAAGTGGAAGTGGACGTTCGAGTATCCCAACGGTGCCCAGAGCGCCGACGAGATGGCGGTTCCCATCGGCAAGCCGGTCAAGCTCATCATCACGTCAAACGACGTGCTGCACAGCTTCTTTGTCCCGAGCTTCCGGATGAAGATGGACGCGGTCCCGAACAAGTACAACGTGATGTGGTTCCAGCCGACGCTGGAAGGCCCGCAGCAGGTGTTCTGCGCGGAGTACTGCGGCACCGACCACTCGGTGATGTATGCGAAGATCAAGGTGATGCAGCCGGCGGGTTACCAGCAGTGGCTGGATGCGCATGCTCCGGTGAATGACTCGGACCCGATCGCGCACGGCAAGTCGCTGTTCGAGATCAAGGGCGGCTGCAACGCCTGTCACGCCATCAAGAGTGCGGCCGAGCAGCCGCAGCCGGTCATCGGTCCGCGCCTTCATCAGCTGTTTGGTCGCAAAGAAAAGATCCAGGGCCAGGGTGAGCTTACCGTCGACGACAACTACCTTCGTGAGTCGATCGAGAACCCGATGGCCAAGATTGTTGAGGGCTTTGCTCCCGCGATGCCTCCCTTCAAGGGACGCTTCACCGATAAGGAGCTTGGGCACCTCATCGACTACATCAAGAGTCTGAAGTAATCGAGGTTCAGTCATGACCCAGTACACCCCCAGTTCTTCTGAACCCGGGCAGCGTCCTCCGAACTTTTGGAACAGCTCACGCGGCATCGCGTCGTGGCTGCTTACGCTCGATCACAAGCGCATCGGCGTCATGTATCTGGCGTTCGTATGGGCCGCCTTCATGCTCGGCGGCGTGTTTGCGCTGCTGGTCCGCACCGAGCTGCTCACCGCCGGCAAGACCATCGTCGAGGCCGACACCTACAACCAGCTGTTCACGCTGCACGGCGCGGTGATGGTCTTCCTGGTCATCATCCCGTCGATTCCAGCGTCGCTCGGTAACATCATCCTGCCGCTGCAGCTCGGTGCCAAAGATGTCGCCTTCCCGCGCGTCAACCTCGCGAGCTTTTACATCTACGTGATTGGCGCCCTCATCGCGGTGTACTCGATCTTCAGTGGCGCGGTTGACACCGGCTGGACGTTCTACACCCCGTACTCGACCACCACCAACTCGAGCGTCTCGACGATGGTGCTGGCGGCGTTTATCCTCGGCTTCTCGTCGATCTTTACCGGTCTGAACTTCATCGCGACGGTGCACCGCCTGCGCGCCCCCGGCATGACCTTCTTCCGCATGCCGCTGTTTGTGTGGGCGCTGTATGCCACGGCGGTGATTCAGATCCTCGCGACCCCGGTGCTGGGCATCACGCTGCTGCTGTTGATTGCGGAGCGCGTCCTCCACATCGGCATCTTCGATCCGGCACTCGGCGGTGACCCGGTCCTGTTCCAGCACTTCTTCTGGTTTTACAGCCACCCGGCGGTCTACATCATGATCGTCCCGGGCTTTGGCGTGATCTCCGACCTCATCAGCACCTTCTCGCGCAAGGCCATCTTCGGCTACCGAGCGATTGCGCTGTCCTCGATTGGCATCGCCATCGTCGGCTTCCTGGTCTGGGGACACCACATGTTCACCTCGGGTCAGTCCGAGCTGGCCGGCATGATCTTCTCCGGCCTGACCTTCCTTATCGCGATCCCGACCGCCATCAAGATCCTGAACTGGGTGGCCACGCTCTATAAGGGCTCGATCGTGCTGCGGACCCCGATGTGGTACACGCTCGGCTTTTTGTGGCTATTCCTCATCGGCGGACTGACCGGCCTGTACCTGGCCACGATGTCGCTTGACCTGCACCTGCACGACACCTACTTCGTCGTCGCGCACTTTCACTACGTGATGATGGGCGGCACCATGTTCGCCTTCATCGGCGGCCTGCACTACTGGTGGCCGAAGTTCACCGGCAAGATGTACAGCGAGAAGCTCGGCAACTGGGCCTGCGCCACCGCCTTTGTCGGCTTCAACCTGACGTTCGGCTCGCAGTTCTTCCTGGGCGTCGCTGGCATGCCGCGTCGCTACTACAACTACCTGCCACAGTACGAGCCGCTGCACCAAGTCTCGACGATTGGCTCGTATATCCTCGGACTGGGCTTCTTTATGACCCTCATCTGCCTGCTGCGCTCGCTATCGAATGGCAAGGATGCGGGGAACAATCCGTGGGAATCGACCACGCTGGAGTGGCTGACGCCGTCGCCGCCCCCGGTCGAGAACTTTGCTGGTCAGCCCACCGTGGACCGGGGTCCGTACGACCGCCACGCGGGCAGTGGCCACTAGGCGTTTTCAAACTTCTGCGAGCCGCAAGGAGCACTTATGAGCAATCCGGCCCGTACCTATCATCACGCGCACCACTTCCCCTCGCCACGCGACGAGTCGGAAGCGGCCAAGCTCGGGATGTGGATCTTTCTGGCGACTGAAATCCTGCTGTTCTCGGGTCTGTTTATGGCGTACGCCGCGTACCGCTATACCCACCCCGAGATGTTCAAGACCGTCCACCAGCTGCTCGACTGGAAGCTGGGCGCGGTCAACACCATGGTCCTCATCTTTTCGTCGCTGACGATGGCGCTCGGGGTCCGCTCGGCGCAGCTGTCGAAGCAGGGCCAGACCGTCGGCTTCCTGGCGATTACGCTCCTGTGCGGCGCGGCCTTCTTGGTCGTGAAGTACTTCGAGTACTCGCACAAGTTTCACCTTGGCACGCTGCCGGGTGGTGGACCGCTGGGTCACTGGAATCCCGACTACGCGGCGCTGGCCCACGAGCATGGCGCCGAGTTTGTCGAGAAGCTCAAGTCGCTCGACTCGCCGCACATCTTCATCGGAATCTACTTCCTGATGACCGGCCTCCACGGCCTCCACGTCGTCATCGGCATGATCGCCATCACCTGGGTGCTCTTGCGCGCGATGCGTGGTGACTTCAGCTCGAAGTACTTCTTCCCGGTCGAGTGCGTCGGCCTGTACTGGCACCTTGTCGACTTGATCTGGATCTACCTGTTCCCGCTCCTCTACTTGGTGGGGTAAGTCATGACGCAGGCACACACGAACCACAACGACACAGACGGCCACGATCACGACGAGCCGCACATCACGCCGCTGCCGATTTATCTCGGGGTGTGGGGCGCGCTGGTGGTGCTCACCGCGTTCACGGTCATCGTCTCGCGCTTCGACTTTGGCAGCGCCAACACCATCGTGGCCATGATTGTTGCGACGATCAAAGCGACGCTGGTGGCGCTGTTTTTCATGCACCTGCTCTACGACAACAAGCTCAACTTGGTCATCCTGATGGCCAGCTTCTTGTTTGTGGCAGTGTTCTTTACCCCGACGCTGATTGACTTGGGCACGCGCGGCATGATTGACCCGATCAAGACCCGCGCTGGCTACAAGACTGCCAACGCCAAGCCGTCGACTCTGCCCGAGGCACCCGTCGAGGTCGCACCTGCCCCAGCGCCCGCACCCGCTGCGGTCGAGCATGCTGCCCCCGCTGCCGCGCCAGCCGCCGCACCTGCTGGACAGCCCGCCCCCGCTGCTGCGCCTGCGGTACCTGCTGCGCCAGCCGCTGCTCCGCACGCCCCAGCTGGGCATCCAGCCCCCGCTGCTGCGCCACACTAATCCCGCCGGCCCGCTGCCCGTCTGCTCGCTTCTCTTTCCTCGCTTCGCTCTGCCCGCTCGATCAGCCGAACCGCTTGGTGCTGGTCGTGCCGTTCGTCTTGCCAGCCCACAAACAGCGATGCAGAGCTGCCCCGTGCGGTCAGCTCTGCCTGCGCCAGCGTAAGCGCTTCGTCGAGCAGCGCCAGGTCCGCGCGCGGATGCTCTGGATGGGCCAGCAGCGACCGACGCGAGGGGTAAAACGGATGAATGTTGAAGTCGAGCGGCAGGCGGTGCGCTTCGGCCAGCTCGACTGCCATGTGGATGCCGGTCAGCAGATCCCTGATCGCCGCTGGCCCCGGTCTTCCCGGCGGACCAAACACCAGGCTCACCCACAGCCCGACATTCGTGCCGCTCTGTGCCACCTCCTGCACCGCCCGCTCGACCGCAGCGCGCGACATCCGCTTGTTCAGCAGCCGCAGCCGTACTTCGTCGTCCGCCGACTCCAGCCCCAAGATCACCCGCAGTGCCACCGGCTCGGGCAGCCGCAGCCGTAGCTCGTGGAGCCGCTGCCGGTTCACGAACAGCTCTCGCGTATCGAGCGACAGCATCCGCAGAGACGGCAGCTGCGCCGCCCAGTCGCAGATCGTCCGCAGCGCGGAAGGCGACATCTCACGCGGGTTGAGCAGCGAGCCACTGTTGTAGAGCACAAGGTGCGTCACCTCGGGCAGCTCGCGACGGTAGTGGTAGTCAAACCAGGCCAGCCGTTGCGCATGGCCGAGAGCGTCCACCGCCTGACCTTCGCCCGCGCCGATGTCGCAGTGGCTGCACTCCTTTCGCCGGTAAAAAGGACACTGGCCGTCCTTGGCCTCGTTGCCGAAGACCAGCGCGAGCCGCTTGCCGTAGCGGTCTTGGACGGGCTCAAAGCGCAGTGCGGCTTGTGGAGCCTGCGAAAAGGCCGGCTCACTTGCCGCCACCACCACATGGTCATCGACAATCAGCGCATCCAGCCCACACTCCGCCACCAGCCGCAGCGCTTGATTCGCAGTCTCACAGATCGGCTCCTGCACATTGAGCGAGGTATTGAGCACCATCGGCACGCCGCTGCGCAGATAGAACCGCTCGATCAGCTGCCGCCACCGTGAGCCATCGGCGGGCACCAGCTGTGGCCGGGTGCTGCCGTCCTTGTGAACCACCGCTGGGATGCGCACCGCCTGCGTCGGCTGTACCGGCACCGCCGCCAGCATAAACGGCAACAGCGGAGCCGCCGCTGTGGGCACGATGAGCCAGTCCGTCGCATGCTCCGCCAGCAGCGCCGGGCCGAACGGTCGAAACGACTCGCGCCGCTTGATGTGTAGGTTCAGGTGGTCGCGCAGCTCCGCCCGCCGAGGGTCCGCCAGCATGGAGCGACCGCCGAGCGCCCGTGGACCCGCTTCCCCGCGCTGCGATGAGTACCAGCCGACCACCTCGCCGCGCGCCAGCCGCTCCGCCGCTTCTTCCGCTGGATCGGACACACGCAGCGAGCGCAGCGGACTGTGTGCCAGCGCCGACTGGACCTCGTGTTCCGTTCGCACCGGTCCCAGCCGCGCTGTCGTCTGTCGCCAGCGGGTCGTACCTGGCCGCATCCGGTGATACAGCAGCAGCGCCGCCCCCAGCGCCGTCCCCGCATCGTTGGCTGCCGGCTGCGCAAAGATCGCCTCAAAGCCGCCGTCCCGCGCCAGCCGTCCGTTGGCCGCACAGTTGAGCGCCACCCCACCCGCCAGGCACAGCGCCCGCTCTCCGGTCGTCCGCTGAAGCCACCGCGCGATATGTAGCAGCACCTCTTCGGTTCGCTGTTGAAGCGCAGCGGCCAGGTCTGCCCCGGCTTGCGACAGAGGCGTCGTGGCAGTCACCAGAGCTTCCGCCACTTCCCGCGCCACCCAGCACGGACCCTCATCGCGAAAGCGCAGCCGGGTTCCGTCCACCGCAAACGAGCCCTCTTCCCCCAGCGACAGCACCGCCGCCAGCAGTGCCGCATACCGATCTGGATCGCCGTACGCCGCCAGCCCCATCACCTTGGTCGCACCATAGGGCCCAAAGCCGAGCGCCTCCGCGACCACTTCCCACAGCAGCCCGAGCGAGTGCGGATAAGACAGCGCCTTTTTCTCCGCCAGCGTGTCCTGCACGCCGTGCCCGAGCCAGGTGGTGTCGTACTCGCCGATGCCGTCCACCGCCAGGATCGCTGCGGACTCAAACGGGGACGGCAGATACGCGCTGGCGGCATGGCTGAGGTGGTGCGGCACAAAGTGAAAGCCAAAGCGCGCCTTTTGACCGGCCGCGTGCTTCACCAGCGACTCGACCGACAGTACATCGGCGACAAAGCGGCGCTCGCCATCCTCGCTGCTCCAGCTGGACGGCGCCGGTCGGTCGTCACTGCCGATGTTGCGCAGTCGCTCGGTCGGCACGAACGGATAGGTGACATGGTCCACGTCCGCCCAGGTCAGCCCCGCGTCCGCCAAGCACGCCACAGCCGCGCGCTCGGGCCACTCCGCAGCATTGTCGATGCGGGCTGCTTTGCCGTGGCGAGTCCGACTGAGCCGCTCCTCCTCGACCATGCAGGCGACCTGGCCGTCGACAAGCAAGCATGCCGCCAGCTCGTGATAGGGACCCGACAATCCAAGGATGACGCTACGCATGTGCGGCATGGTAGCGCGCGCACGCAGGTTGAACGACAAGGGCTGGAAGGGAAGGCAAGACTGCGGGGCGCAGACCGCAACCTGATGGAACGATCCATCAGGTCAGTCGCGGGACTGGTGGTTAACCAAACACGCAGGAGTAGCCGGCATTCACACCGGACAGGATCGGCGTCACGTCACGCACCGAGCTCTTCATTCCGAACTCGACCTGCAGCAGCGCTCCCGTCAGCCCGGGCAGCTTGATCGGCGTCATATCCGAGGGGATCTTCGCCATCTCGGTCCAGGGCGCGGCTTGGAGTCCCGCCTTGTCGTTGGCACTGCGGACGCGAATCGTCACCTGGGTGCCCGCTGGCGCTTGCAGCTGATAGGCCAGCTCCAGCCAGCGCGTCATCGAGGCTCCCATGCAGCCTTGGAAGGTGTGGCGCCAGAAGCCCGACGGTGCCCCGGCGTTGCGCAGCTGGTAGCCGGTCATGTCGCTGTAGGTATACGGCCCGACGCCCACGTTGACCCGCTGGGTCGAGTAGTCCGTCGGGTTCACCCGATACGCCGCGCTGTTGGCTTGGCTGATGACCCACGGGTTGTTGTCGAAGTCGACTGCGGCGCCGACGTTGTTGCTCGAGATGGTGGCGGTCTTGCCCTTATAGACCATCTGCGCGCCCGAGCCGTCGACGTGATACATGCCGGTGTAGGTGTCGGCGATCCAGATGCCGGTCTTGTTGTCGACGGCGAGACCGCGTCCCGACTGCATGCCCTGCGCCTGCAGGCTGAGGTTTTCCCACGTCTCGGTGGCGGGATCGAAGCGTCCGACGCAGTTGCCTCCCGCCGTGTAGATGCGACCGGCTGCGTCCGCCGCGATGCCGTAGCCACACTTGGGGGCCAGCGTGCCGTTGTAGATCTTTACTTGGTCGCCTTTGCTGACCTGTACCACCGCCAGGCTGCCCTCGGCACCACGCACCCAGACATCGCCATTTTTGTCGAGCACCAGCCCATATGGCATGGCCGGGGCGACGCTGATGGTCTTCATGACCGCGCCGGTCTTGGCATTTAGGCGGACTAGCTCGCGGGTGGAGTACAGGCCGATGTAGACGACGGTGTCCGTCTCACCAAGTCCGGCGTTGAAGCCGGCGGCGCGGGGCAGCGAGCTGACCGAGAGCTTGGTAAACCACAGGATGCACTCGTCAGTGGGGTTGTTCGGCTGTCCTTCGGCCCAGGCGAGCGGCGAGCTGTTCTCAGAGGTGTCGATCTTGCCGTTGCCGTTGCGGTCGAGGCACTGCGACTTGTCCCCGGCGATGTGGACGGCTGAAGCGCGGTTGCCGTCGCCGCTCGCGCGGTTGGCGACCACGATGTCGCCGTTTAGACCGACGGTGGTGCGGGAGGGATCGCCGTTGCCCCCGGGGTGGGTGTAGTAGCGGCCCACCTCGGCCATCGTGCGGGTGTCGATCTTCGACACGGTGCCGGCGCTGCTGTTGGCGACCCAGATGATCGGTGACAGCGTGCCGCCGAAGCTCTTGGTATCGAGGACGATGTTGCCGTCCTTGTCGACCTTGACCCCCGATGAGCCGTCGCCACTTGGGTCAAAAGGCGTGGACCCGTTTGGGCCGACTTTCTCATACGCGCCTGGACCGCCTGGCGGAGGCTTGCTCGGGTCGTAGCCGAGGCACGCAGTGTCCCCAGCTTGGCAGTCGGCTTCACCACCGAGGTTTGCGGGATTGCAGGACAGAGCCAGCAACGGTAGCAGCAGCACGGGCAGATTACGCTTCATCGGCAGCCTCCACATCGGGGTCGTTACATACGGTGTGCCAAAAGCGAAGCAAAAACTGCGCCTTGTGCGCCGGGGTGCGTGAGCTAAGATTCCCCAAAACCATGAAGCACTCGGCGGAAAGCAGTCCCGCTTCGAGGGAAGGGCTCCCCAAAGACCCCAACTCGACCAGCGTCCTCGACGACGTTCCGGAGTTCACGCGCTATCGGCCAGGTGGCGTCTTCTTGGTCATCGGCGGTCCCGACCGGGGCGAGCAGGTTGTCCTCACCGACCGACCCATCACGATAGGTTCCTCCCCAAGCTGCGAGCTGGTGCTGTCCGA
The DNA here is from genome assembly GCA_016794465.1 of Myxococcales bacterium. Classification (GTDB taxonomy): domain Bacteria; phylum Myxococcota_A; class Polyangia; order Palsa-1104; family JAEUJZ01; genus JAEUKA01. The sequence goes on from JAEUKA010000077.1 coordinate 39,648, forward strand.
TCGCACCGTCTCGCGTCGCCACGCCACCGCAGTGCTCGAAAACAGCCAGGTGGTGGTGCGCGACCTCGGCTCGACCAACGGCAGCTTCACCTTTGGCGCGCGCTTCAAAGAGATTGTCGTCGGCTTCGGCACCGAGATCACGCTCGGCAAGACTGTGCTGAAGTTCCTGCCCCAGGAAGAAGCGCTGAAGCCCATCGAGAGCGAGGACGATCGCTTCGGCAGCTTGCTCGGCTGCGACGCCAAGATGCGGCGCTTGTTTGGGCTGCTGCGTGACATCTCGCCGACTGACTCGACCGTGCTCATCCAGGGAGAGACAGGCACCGGCAAGGAGCTGGTCGCCGAGGAAATCCACCGTCACTCGCGCCGCGCCGCCGGTCCTTTTGTCGTCTTCGACTGTGGCGCCGTCCCGCGCGAGCTGATTGAGTCGCTCTTGTTCGGTCATGTCAAAGGAGCCTTCACGGGCGCCATCTCGGACCGCATGGGCGCGTTTGTAGAGGCCCACGGCGGCACCATCTTCCTCGATGAGATTGGCGAGCTGGCGCTGGAGCTTCAGCCCTCACTGCTGCGCGCGCTCGACAAGCGAGCGGTTCGGCCCGTGGGCGGTAGCTCCTACAAGCAGGTCGATGTGCGCGTCATTGCTGCGACCAACCGTGATCTGCGGGAAGAGGTCGCCCGCAAGGCCTTCCGCGAGGATCTGTTTTTCCGGCTTGCTGTCATCCGCGTGCAGCTGCCGGCCTTGCGCGAGCGGGGCCGCGACATCGACTTGCTCACCGACTCTTTTGTCGAGCAGTTCTCGCTGGAGAAGACCTTGTCGCTACCGCCAGCCGAGCGGAGCCGCCTGCACAGCTACGGCTGGCCTGGCAACGTCCGCGAGCTGCGCAATGTCATCGAGCGGGCCTGCGTGCTGGCCAAGGGCGACACCCTCAACCTGGAGGAGCTGGGCGACACCATTGTTCATTCCAGTCCGCCCGCGATGCGCTCGTCGCTACCGTTTAAGGAAGCCAAGGGTCAGCTCGTCGAGCACTTCGAGCGCGAGTACATCGTCGACCTGATGAAGCGCCACCGCATGAACCTGTCGGCGGCGGCGCGTGAGGCGCAGATCGACCGCAAGCACCTGCGAGAGCTGCTGCGCAAGTACGGGCTCGACAACCGGCTCGATCCCGCCGACCGCTCAGGCGAGTGAGCCACGCGACAGCTTCGACAGCCGCACGTCCAGCCACGCCGCCAGTCCCAGCACCAGCCCGCGGGCAATGAACCGTGCCTCGGGAGGGACTGCCAGCAGCGACATCCCTGACAGCAGGCTGGCCATCACCAGCGAGCCCAGCAGCACCCCAGCGACGCTGCCGCGACCCCCGCGCAGGCTACAGCCGCCGATGACGCAGGCTGCCACCGCGTCTAGCTCCATCAGCTCGCCCACGGTCGTGGTCGATGCGCCGGCATACGCGGTCTGCAAGAGGCCTGTCAGCGCCACCAGCCCCCCGAGCAGCGTATACGCCGTCACCACCACCTTGCCGACCGGGATGCCCGACAGCACTGCCGCCTCTTCATTGCCGCCAATCGCGTACAGCGCCCGTCCCAGCCGGGTGTGCTGGGTCACCACCTGTACCACCACTGCCACCGTGGCCAGGATCAAAAGCGGCAGCGGCAGGCCGCGAAACTGTCCACAGGTCAGCACCACCAGCGCCAGCGCTTGCGAGGCCAACAGCCAGCGCAGAAAGGCCAGCTCGCCATCTGGTGGAGTCTCGGCTTGCACCGCCGCTTCTTGGCACGCCCGGCGATGGCTGCGCAGCGCCGCCAGCCCCAGCAGCCCGATCACGGCCACTCCCAGCAGATACGATGGCATCGGCGGCAGATAGGTAGTGGTCAGCACCGACAGCAGGTTCGACTGGCCGCCCGGGCTCACTGGCACCGTCTGATTGCGAATGGTGAGCCAGAACAGCCCCTTGCACGCCAGCAGCCCGCCGAGCGTGATGATGAACGCCGGGATGCCTTGGCTCCAGATCACAAAGCCCTGCGCCCGCCACAGCAGCAGCGCCAACGCGATGGCGGCCAGCATCGCCAACTCGGCCGGGACTTGGTAGCGCATGATCAGCACCGCTGCTACACCGCCAATCAGTCCGACGCCACTGCCTGCCGACAGGTCAATGTGACCGGGCAAGATCACCAGCAGCATGCCCAGGCTCAGCACCGAGGTAATCGCGAACTCGATCGTCAGCATGCTCAGGTTGCGCGCGGACAGGTACTGCGGCGCCAGCAGCCCGAAAAACAGGCCCAGCGCCAGCAGCACCACCAGCAGCGACAGATCACGCCACTCCAGCGGCTTGCTCATTGCGCCTCCTGCGGGGACATCGCCCGTGGGCTCGGCAGTCCGATCGCCGCGTGCAGCAGCAGCTCTGGCGTCGCTTGCTGTGCGGGCAGGCTGGTCCGCAGCGTGCCTTCACCGAGCACCAGCACCCGGTCACTCATCCCAAGCAGCTCTGGCAAGTCCGAAGACACCATCAGCACCCCCAATCCCTCGCGCCGTAGCTCGTGGAGCAGTCCATAGATCTCCTGTTTGGCACCGACATCGACGCCGCGCGTTGGCTCATCGAGCAGCACCACCTTGGGCCGACACAGCAGCGCTTTGCCGAGCACCACTTTCTGCTGGTTGCCGCCCGACAGCGTCCGCACCGGCTGCTCCGGCCCGCTGGCTTTGATGTGCAGCCGACTCGACAGCTCCTCGACCACGCGGTCTTCGCGCTGCTGGTTGATGAGTCCGTGCTCGACCAGCGCCGCCAGCGAGGACAGCGTCAAGTTGAAGCGCAGCGACTCGTCCATCACCAGTCCATACCGGCGGCGGTCCTCACTGACCAGCAGCAGGCCGGCGGCAATCGAGTCCATGGGACCGCGCGGCGCATGTCCTTTCCCGAGCAGCTTCACCGAGCCGGCCACCCGCTTGCCAAAGGCGCCGTAGAGGTGCAGCAGCAGCTCACTGCGACCCGCGCCGAGCAGTCCGTAGATGCCGACGATCTCCCCGGCGTGCAGGTCCAGCGATACGTCTGACAGGCGCGGCGGCGCAGCAGCGGACTCCGCGACCGACAAGCTGCGAACCTCCAGCAGCAGCTCGCGTGAGGCGCTTGGCTCCGCTCGCACCGGAAACAGCTCCCCGAGCGCTCGACCGACCATCTTGTGGACCAGTAGCTCCTGCGTTGTCTCCGCCGCTGGCGCCGAAAATACGCTCTGCCCGTCTCGCAGCACCGTGATGTGGTCGGCCAGCGCCATCACTTCGTCAAGCCGATGCGAGATGTAGAGGATGCTCTGGCCCTGCCGGCGCAGCTCCCGCAGCAGTCCGAGCAGCGACTCACTCTCGCGATCGGTCAGCGCCGCTGTCGGCTCGTCCAGAATCAGCACCCGTGAGCGATTGCGCAGCGCCCGGGCAATCTCGATCAGCTGCTTTTGACCGGCGCCCAGGCTCGACACCAGGCGGTCTGGCTGCATCGCAATCCCAAAGCGTGCCAAAAGCGAGCAGGACTCGCGCCGCATCCGGTCTTCATCGAGAAGCAGAGACAGTGGCCACGGACCCTTATGACGTGGCTCGGCGCCGAGGAAGATGTTGGCCGCGACCGACAGCTCTTCGACGAGCGGCAGCTCTTGGTAGATCACCGCCAGGCCGCGCGCTTGGCTGTCGCGCACCGATGCAAACTCTGCCGGCTGTCCGTCGAGGAGGTACTCACCCGAAAAGCTGCCGTGCGGATGTACGCCCGACAGGATCTTGATGAGCGTTGACTTGCCAGCGCCGTTCTCCCCACACAAGGCATGGATCTCGCCCGGCTGCAGCGCGAACTCCACCTCGCGGAGCGCCAAGATGCCCGAGAAGCGCTTGGTGACGCCGCGCAGCGTGAGGACTGGCTCAGCCACCACACACTCGCTACAGGCCCTGGAAGATGGCGGATTCAGCGTGGAAGCCATCGGCAATGACCGTTTTTCGGAGGTTGCTCTTGTCCACCGCGATGACCTCGACGAAGACCGCCGGGACCTCGGTGCGCTCGACCGCTATCGAGCTGCGCGCGACCACTGGCTTGCCACCGGCCATCGCCACCGCCACCTCGGCTGCCCGTCCGGCCAGGACCTTGAGCGGCTTGTAGATCGTCATGGTCTGGCTGCCCGCCGCGACGCGCTGGCAGGCCGACAGCTCGGCATCTTGGCCGGTGAGCAGCACCTGTTCGCGCTTGCCATCCTCGCGCAGCGCTTGCACTGCGCCACCCGCCGTGCCGTCGTTCGGAGCCAAGATCGCGTCAAACGAGAGCCCCCGGGCAATCGCAGCATTGACGATCCGCTTGGCGTGCTCTGGCTTCCAGTCATCGACCCAGTCTTCGTGTACGACCTCGAGCGCTCCACTGGCAAGCAGCGGCTGCAACACCCGGTCTTGACCTTCCTTCATCAGGTGGGCGTTGTGGTCGGTCTTGGCGCCGTGAAGCCGCACGATCTTGCCGTGCCCCGGCGTCGGCAGGTGATCCACCAGATAGCGGGCCTGTTTCTCGCCCACCGCAACGGCATCAAACGAGATGTAGAAGTCGAGCGTCGGCTCGGGAATCAGTCGGTCATAGGCCATCACCGGCACTCCGGCGGCGTGGGCCAGCCGTACCGCCTTGCTCATCGCGGCGCCGTTGTGCGCAACGATCACCAGCAGGTTGACCTGCGCAGTCAGCAGCGACTCGACATCGCGCATCTGCTGGACATCCGAAGAGTTCGCCGCAAGGTCAATCACCTCGGCCCCTAGCTGACTGGCTCGCTCGACGAACGCCGCGCGGTCGCGCTGCCAGCGTTCTTCCTTGAGCGTGTCAAACGACAGCCCAATCCGCAGCTTGTGCCGCTTTGGAGACTCTGCCACCCGTCCTTGCCGGGAGAGCAACAGCCCGAGCAGCACACTCAAGAGGAGCGACGCCAAGACCAGCACCAGCCGCTGCTTCTGACCTGCCAAGAGCGAGGAAACCGACTCACCGTGCGAAGTTCGCTGCACCACGCCGGCACTGTAGGCAGCCTCGTCCCGTGGAAGCAAGGAGTGTCGGCACTGTGGTGAAAGGTCTGCCAGGGCAACCAATACGTTGCCGCACAGCCAGTGGTCGTGTGGGAAAGACCGAGGGTAGCCCACCCGTCCCCGCCAACTTTGCCAATCAGAGCTCTACCGGCAGTACATTGAAGCGCTGGGCATTCTGCGGGCGGCGCATCGCAGCCAGCCCGAGGTGATGCGCTCGCTCGATGTCTTTAAGCGCAAAGGCGGCGGCAGTCGTCGCAAAAAGCCAGCCGTCACACCATCCGCAGCGCCGCCACTGACCGGACCCGAAGCTACAACGAGCCGTTGATCGCAATCGACTCGATCTGCCAGCCCGCGTTGACGCTACCTACCATCGCACCGGAGGTCAGCTTGAACAGCGGCTGGTAGCTGCCGCTGCCCCCGTTGGGCAGGGCCGACTTGGTCACCTCGAACAAGTTGCGCTGGCGGGGCTGGATGCCAGTGGTCTGAAATACCAAGCGCGTCACAGGATCATCGGTTCCAAGCATCAGCTGGACCTTCTGCTTGGCTTCATTGAGGTCGAGTGTCTGCACGATCGACAAGGTGAAGCTGGCGTACTTTTGGTAGTCGGCGCTGCTGAGGGGGGGCAGCAGGAAGCCGCAGCTGCCCATGAAAGTGGAGAAGCTGCGGACTTGCAGCTTGCCGCCGAGGAGCTCCCAGCAGTTGCCGCCCATGGTGGTGAAGTCCCAGCCCATCAGCTTGGAGTCGCTGAGCGAAGGCAGCTTGTCGAAGTCGACGCAGAGCAGGTTGTCGCCCGGCAGGCCTTGAGCTGCGGCGCAGGCGGGCGTAGGCGGTGGCAGGTCGCCGGTTCGCATGTCGCTTGACGTGCAAGAGCCCGGTGGTACTTCGGTGACCTGCGGTCCGCGCTCACAGGCCAGCAGTCCGGCCGCGAGGGTCAAGGCGAGCAGAGAGAGGCGCATGGCTTGGCTCCTTCCAGTCGTGGCTACTGTGGGCATTCGATGAGCAGCGGGGCTGGGTGCTGGCTGTCTGGGGCCGGCGTGGTGGGTGGATGGCTGGGGGTCGCTTGCGAGAGCAGGACCGAGGTCGGAACGGCGAGTCCAATGAGTCCAAGCGTCACGCCGAGCGTGCTCCACGCGGGATAAAGCAGCGTGTCGCTGATGCGGAAGCCTCGGGGATCAGTGCGGGTGCCACTCTCGGTGGAGTTGGCGATGAACAGTCCGAGCGTGGTCAGCGCCGAGATGCCGACGCCACTCCAGACCAGCGCCTGGAGCGTGGCGCTCTTGCGGGCGTCGAGCCGAGAAGCCGCTGGACCAGTCCCCCAGTCGATGGCGCGCGGTCCCAGCGGGAAGAGCGAGTCGGAGCCGGGACACGCCGCAGTGGCAAACGGCGCGCAGGCTTCAGGTGGCGGCGGACCTTGGTGTCCACTGCTGCCGCACTGCTGTCCAAAGCAGCGCGTCAGCAGGGTGCCAACCGCCGGCAGCACTTGGCCCAACAGGCTGTCTTTGTTCTGCGCACAGTCAGGACAGTCCAGCACTCTGTCGGCCGTCTGCTCGGTGCGGGCGTCGTAGACAAACAGCCCCACTTTGCCATCGCGGAGCAGCTCGACGCCGACCACCTGCGCTTCGGGCTGGCCGGCCACAATCCGCTGCAGCACATCGATCGTGTAGGTCTTGGCATCCAGCGCTACCAGCTGGACCGGGCGACCTCGCTCCACAATCGCCGCTCTGAGGGCCGCGAGCAGCACCGGCTTGTGCTTGCCCTCTCCGAAGACGACCAGATGGACGGGGCGGCTGATACTGGCTCCCTTCGGCGGAGCCTGGTCTTGCCCGCAGTACATCGGCGTCTGTCCGGGCCGGCTACCGGGCTGCGGACTGGCGAGCAGTCGGGTGGCCTGCGCAGCCAGCGCGCTCATCGGATCGCACGACTGACAGTAGTCGTCTTGGTAGGCGACCTGTCCGCTGGCGAGGTCATACAGCCACAGGCGAAAGCGCAGGACTTCTTTGCCGCGCACCATCGTGCCACCGAGCAGCTGCCCTTGCGCGGCCTGACAGCTACTGCGCAGCGCTTCGCCACAGCGGACACTCTGGTGCGGCGAGCACACCGGCAGCGGCTGACCCTGCGGAGAGCGCAGCAGCCACACCGACTTGCCGGCCGCTTGCAGCTGACTGGCAAGGTAGCGATCTGCTTCCGGCAAGCTCTCGCAGCCGTTCTGAATGCCCCACAGAAAGGTCCGCGTGGGCGCAGCCTGGGCAGACTCCAGGCTTGTTCCCAGCAGCAAGTGGGTGAGGAGCGAGAAGACCAGGGTGCGGACCACGGACATGGTGTCTCCAAGCACTAGCAGTCGGTGCGAAACGCCCAGACCCGGATGCGGGCGGCGCGCTCCGGTGGCTCGCCCGGCACGGGACGATCCATCGGGCCTTGAAAGCGGCGGCTGACTTCGCTGCGCAGCCGGCATGGCAAAAGATACGGACCGAGGAAGCGCAGCTTGGCCTGGGAAGGAACCAGCGAGCGCATCAGAGTGAGGTACTTGGTCGCTACCACCTGCGCTTCGGCGAGGCCCTCGTCGTTTTCGACATGCGGCTGTACCAAGATGACCAGCCGTGTCGAGGGGTGGAGGTTGCGCAGGTCGAGGAGATCGCGCAGCTGTCCCTCTCGCGAGAGCGGCAGCGTGATCGTGTCGATCCCAGGTCGAAAGCTGGCGACTGCATACGGCAAGCCATTCAAAAAGGTCAGCGCGGCTTCCAGCGAGCCCGGCGTACAGACCCCAGGGACTCCGGCTTGGACATCGGCGATGAACTCGGACACCTTACCGCTCTTGCACAGCTGCTGGCTCCACATCGCCCGGTTCTCGTTTTCGACGCGAGCTACCAGCTGTTGGTGATCGGCACGGAGCTCGGCCAGCTTGGCCAGCAGCTCTTCTTGCTGGCTGCGCAGCGCTTGCAGTTCTTCCTGACAGCCCACCCCGCCCAGGGCCACAAGCACGGTGAGGCTGAGCCCAGCTAGTCGCGGCGACATTGGATCTCCACTTGGGTGGGATATATTCCCGGCAGGGCGCGCAGACCGTAGAGCAAGACTGGCTGCTGGCGCGACAGGTACGGCGGCGCTGAGCGAATGCGGGGGTGCCTTGGAATGCCGCTGAGGACCAGTCGATCTTGGCCGCACAGCTTGACGTTGCCGTGGCGGAGCGCTGACACCACGGCGGCTCGCTGCTCCGGCAAGAGCTGGGGCGTGAACGTGCAGCCTTCACTGATTCCCTGCGGCTCGCACGCTGCGGCTGCGGGCTTTGGCACGGCGGGCTTGGCCACTTCAGCGAGCGCAGCGGGCGGCTCAGCGAGCACAGCGGGCGGCGCAGCAGGCTTTGGTGGCGCAGCGGGTGGCAGCTCGACTTTCGCCGGTGCAAGAGCTGGCGCAGGCGAATGCAGAGTCGGCCTGCTTGCGCCCGAGTGCGCGGGCTTTTTGCGCAGCGCAAGGCCAAACGACGACACCGCCGCCACTCCAGCGAGCAGTGCCACGGCGACAACGTGAACTCGACGCTGCCTAGGAGATGCAAGGGGCGCGGTCGTAGGGGGCGCAGCTGGCTGCGGCGGGCGCTGGGCCGCAACCGGTGGCTGCACGAGCCCGGAAGGGACCGGCGCCGCCACCACGGCTGGTGCCGCCGGGTCTTGGACAAGCGGCCGGGCCGGTGTGGTGAGTGCCTGCCGGATCGACTCCTCGACTTCGGCCATGGTCGGGCGTGCCGGTGGCTCCTGCGCCAGCATCGCCATCACGAGCGCTTCCAGCCGGACCGGTACCGATGGCACCAGCGTGCTCGGGCGCGGCACCGCTGCGACCATGCGCTGCGTCATCAGCTCGACGGCTGTACCGGCTTCGTGAGGCAGCCGGCCCGTGACGATCTGGTAGGCGATGCAGCCGAGCGAGTACACATCCGCTTTGCCATCGACCGTGGCCGAGTCTTGGAACTGCTCTAGCGCCATGTAGACCGGCGTGCCGAGCACTGCGCCCGCCCGGGTCACATGGTCGCAGTGGAGCTTGGCGATGCCAAAGTCGAGCACCATCGCCCGCTCCCCCGTTCTCGTCGATGGGTCCGTCACCAGCATGACGTTGGCAGGCTTCAAGTCCCGGTGCACGATGCCGTGCAGATGGGTGGCCCGCAGCGCCGAGGCAATGTCACCAATCATCCACAGACAGTCCGGTCCCAGCGCGCCCTGTGGCGATCTCTTGGCACGGGCGATGCGCGCGGACAGCGTCTCTCCGACCAGGAACGGCATGACCAGCCACGGCGTTCCATCGTCCAGCTGGCCGAAGTCGTAGACCGGAACCACGCAGGGATGGCCACTCTGGTTGGCGGCGCGGGCTTCGTTTTGAAAGCGCGCAAAATACTCTGGCTGGTCGTGAATGTTGATGGTGAGAACCTTGAGGGCGGCGCGGCCACCGAGCGCGGTGTTCTCGACCTCGAAGACGGCGCCCATGCCACCTGCGCCAATCCGTCGGATGACGCGATACTTGCCGCCGATGAGCAGACCTGCGTTGAACAGAGGCATTGCGGGAGGCTTCTCAAAAAAGGGTAGGCCACGGTATCACATTGTAGGCCGTCGGATGCGCAGACCTGCATGTCCACTCGCACAGGGACCAGCGCTAGCGACCGCCGGAGTAGTACAGCACCAGCTCGACAAGCTCAGGCAGGCTCTCGGGCAGGGTCAGCTCGGCGCGGTAGAGCACGGCCTGTTCGGCGGACTCGGCCCGTGCAGACAGTGGAGCCTGGGCATAGGCATCGGGAAGCGTGATGCGGTTGCCATCGGGCAGCAGGCTGCAGCGGCCACTGTGCTCAGCGCCACCGGCCAGCGAAATCACGGCCCGTACGGCTCCGGCATCCGCGCAAGAGCGTCCATCGATCAGCTGCCAGTGGACGACAATGCTCTTCTTTTCTTGCGGCTGGCATGCACACGCGAAGACGAGCCCAGAGAGCCACAGCCCCAGTCTTCCGAAAGACTTCCCTGCCTGCATGGGCGGCAGCCTACCAGAGTCCGCTTACCGCCCGCCTACAGTCCGAGCACGCCCGAGACTTCGGACATCATCTTGACCCGCCACTTGGTCACTGGACTTGAGCCATCGAGGAGCGCCCTAGACTCCTGCAGCACGCGCTCGATCGGATAGCGGAACACCGAGGGATCTTCGGTCGGCTGGCCACCTTGGGCAGGCTGTAGCCACGACACCATCTGATCGCTCTCGCCGCGCAGGACCGCCACCACCGCCGCGCGACCCAGCCGAGCCGCCACCATGCGATCTTGAAACGACGGACGACCGCCGCGCACCAAGTGACCGAGCACGGTGGCGCGGATCTCCACGCCGGGCAATACCGGTTGTAGCTCCTCTTCCACGCGACGGACCAAGCTGGTGCAGGGAATGTCGACGCCCTCGGCTTTGAGGATGAGGACGCGGCGCTTGCCGACCTCGGATTCAAAGGCGGTGCGAATCGTCTGCGCCACGGTGCGGATGATGTCTTCGGCACTGCGCGCTTGCTCGCGGAACAGCACCGCATCGGCACCGGCAGCGACCGCGCTGGCCATCGCCAGGTAGCCGGACTGCCGGCCCATGACCTCGACCACGAAAGCGCGGCGGTGCGAGATGGCGGTGTCGCAGATGCGATCGCACGACTCGACGATGGTGTTGAGTGCCGTGTCGACGCCAATCGCGGTTGCAGTGCAGCCAATGTCGTTGTCGATCGACGCTGGGATGCCGATGATCGGGGTGCCGCACTCGTGAGCCAGCCGGTGCGCGCCGGTGAGCGAGCCATCGCCGCCAATCACGATCAGACCTGCGGCTGCGGAGAGCCTGGCAATTGCATGCTGCCGGCCTTCGGGTGTGCGGAAGCGGGCCGAGCGAGCCGAGCCGATCAGCGTGCCCCCAAGCGATCCAGCCGTGTCGAGATCAGGGATCACTGCCAAGCCTCGGTCGGTGGGCTGGCACAGCTCACGGAACCGTCCGTCCATCAGGCCGTCGTAGCCATCGAGTACGCCGACCGTCCGTACGCCTTGGGCGGCGGCGACCTTGGCCACGGCCCGCACCGCTGCATTCATACCGGGAGCATCGCCCCCTGAAGTCAGGATGAAGATGGTCTTCATAAGCCCCCCTTTTGCTAGCGTATCGCGATTTCCCTATAGTCCGCGCCGTGCAAAAGCCGTTTGTTCCTGAAGTTGCGGTGATTGGTGGTGGCCTGGCGGGCTGTGAGGCTGCATGGCAGCTTGCCGAGCGCGGTCACAAGGTCGACTTGATTGAAATGAAGCCGGTGCGGATGTCGCCTGCCCACACCACGCCACTGCTCGGCGAGCTGGTGTGCAGCAACTCCCTGCGCAGCGATGATCCGCAGACGCCGGCGGGGCTGCTCAAGGCCGAGCTACGGGCGGCGCGCTCGCTCATCATTGCCTGTGCCGATGCAGCGCGGGTGCCAGCGGGTGATGCCCTGGCGGTCGACCGGCTGCAGTTTTCGCGGCAGATCACGGCCCTGGTGGTGGGCCATCCCAACATCCGCTTGCGGCGCCAGCTGTGTGACGACTTGCCCGCGTTGCCGTGCATTCTCGCGGGGGGGCCGCTGCTCGAAGGGGGTGCGGCGCGGACGCTGCGACGCTTGTGCGGGGACCGGCTGTACTTTTATGACGCCATTGCGCCGATTGTGGAGGCGGACAGCATTGACTACGACCGCTGCTTCCGAGGCTCGCGCTATCACCAGGGAGAGGAGGGCGACTACCTCAACTGCCCGCTCAATCGGGACGAGTACTACGCTTTTGTCGAGGCGCTGCTTGCGGGCCGCAAGGTCACACCGCATCGCTTCGAGGAGCCGCGCTACTTCGAGGGCTGCTTGCCGGTCGAGGTTATGGCAGAGCGTGGTCCGGAGACGCTGTCGTTCGGTCCGATGAAGCCGGTGGGCCTGGTCGATCCCCGTCGGCCCGGTGAGCTGCCGTATGCAGTGGTGCAGCTGCGCGCCGAGAACCGCTATCACACCGCCTACAATCTGGTCGGCTTTCAGACCCGGCTGGCCTATCCCGAGCAGAAGCGCATCTTCGCGATGATTCCGGCGCTGCACCAAGCGGAGTTTGTTCGCTTCGGCTCCATCCATCGCAACAGCTACGTCGAAGGGCACAAGGTGCTCGATGATTCGCTGGCGCTGCGAGCGGCGCCGCACATCCACCTTGCGGGCCAGATTACCGGCGTCGAGGGCTACATCGAGTCCACCGCCATGGGTCTGCTCGCGGCGGTGCTGCTGCACGACAAGCTCGCGGGGCTGCCGCTGTCTCTGCCTCCAGCGACGACAGCGATTGGCGGACTGTATCATCACGTCACTGCGCCGCGTCTTCACGGCGAAAAGTACGTGCCGATGAACATCAACTTTGGGCTGCTGCCGCCGTTTGAAGGCAAGCCGGCCAAGCGAGCGGGCAAGCGTGGCAGGCGGGCTCTTCACGCCGAGCGCGCTCGGGAGCACTTGCCTTCGTGGCTGCACAAGATCGGCGTGGAGGTTGCGGCGCCAGCGGACTTACTGGGCGACGCGGAGCAGGATGGCGGTGGTGTTGTCGACGCCGCCGAAGCTTAGCGCAGCGCGGATGAGGGCATCACAGGACTCATCGAGCGTTGGCGCAGTGGCCGCTTCGGACATGACCTCGCGCAAGATCCAGTCGTCCACCATGTCGGTTAGGCCGTCGCAGCACAAAAGGTAGACATCGCCGAGCTGCATGTTGACGGTCTGGTACTCGACCTCGACCGCTTCGTGCAGACCCACCGCGCGGACGATCACGTTGTCGCTGGGCGGACCGTAGCGCCGGGCCAGCTCTGGGTTGTCTTCGTACAGGTTGACCAGCGAGTGATCGCGCGTGACCTGGACAAGCTCGCCCGAGTTGTAGACCAGCCGATAGATGCGGCTGTCGCCAACGTGGCAGACCTGCAGCGAGTCGCCCTGCTGGCGAATTCCCACCACCGTCGTACCCATGTTGTGCAAAGTCGGATCTTGGCGGGCTTGGCCGAAGATGGCGCGGTTGGCACTCTTGATGGCTGTGACCAGGATCTCGCGATCCTCAGGGGGCGGTCGCTGCTGGCTGCGGACCACTTGATCAATGGTCTTCACCGCCAGATTCGAGGCGACCTGCCCGCCGACGTGGCCACCCATGCCGTCGCACACCACATAAAGCCCGACATCGGGTGCGAGCAGCATGGCATCTTCGTTTTTTTCCCGTACGAGCCCTACGTGGGTGCGGCCAGCTTGTTCAAGACGCATCATGAAGTATTTTCGACGATATTCTGTAAAAAGGTGCCCTGTCAATGCGACGAACTTCTCTCCCGGTGCTTGGCTCTCACAATGACAAGGTGCGCCAGGGTAGGTCTGCGCCAAGTGACGGAACATTGGCTGTAGATCTTGGTGTGTTGTCAGTTCACTTCGATGGCGGTCGCTGTCACGTCCGCTGTTCGTTCTGTTACTTGGGCGAGCGCGAGGGCACCGCCCAGAGCGGGGTTCCCATCGACCTGCTGTGCGAGTCGCTAGAGCTGCTGCCGTACCAAGAGCTAGCGATTGCCTTGTCGGAGCCGATCGCGCCGGTGCTGGAGCCGCTGAGCAGGCTGGTGGCGGTTGCGGCGGCGCAAGGTCGGCTGGTCACGGTGACGACGACGATTGCCGGCGCGCTGAGTCTGCCGACAGCAACGTGGACGGGCCTGGGGCGGCTGAACCTGTCGATTGATCCGCACAAGGGTCAGCTGCGGGCTCCGGTGGGGCAGGTGATTCCCGAGGACGTGGCCGCCGCGCTCGCGCAGCTTCCCGCCACGGTCGAAAAGGTCCTGATCTGTACGCTGAGCAGTGAGTCCTTCGCGGAGGAGCTGTGGTCGGGACTGCTCGGCGCGCTGCTGGCGCTGCCCGAGGTCGATCGAGTGGCGCTGTCGGGACTGAAGCCGCCGCCGCCGTGGTGCGACACCAGCTACTGGCTGCGGTCACTGGCGCGCATCGGTGGGCTGCTGCGGGAGCACCTCGACAAGCGGCTGTTCTTGGACTGCTATGTTGCGGCGCGGATTCTGAAGGTCGGTGGCTGCCCGGCCCGTCCGGACTTGTCCCCGACCAGCAAGGAAGAGTCGTCGCGCGGAGGCCTGGCCTTCCGCTCCTGCGTCTACCAGCCGCGAGCCGACTTCGTCGTCGAGTCTGCCTCTGCGCTCGCCAGCCAGCTTACCGACTTCGTCGCCCCCGCTGTGTGCCCATTCCCGATCCGCTAGCCCACCGCGAGCACTCACTAGGTACTGGAGAGATCGAAAGGCTTTGCACTGTCAGGTGATTGTGATGTGATTTGCTCAACTTACCTGCCAGGAGCGTTGCCCATGGATTTCCGACTCGCTTCGCGGAGCTTAGCCTCCCTTGTTGCTTTGTGCGCTAGCCTGACCGTCTCGACCGTCTTTGCTGCCAAGTGTCCGAACGTCCAGTTTGTGCTCGACCGCTCGGGCTCGATGTCGGCCTCGGTGCCTGGTGCTGGTGCCGGCGCGACCCGCTGGACTGTCGCCAAGGTCGCCATCAACAAGGTGATCGACAAGTGGGACGGCCAGTTCCCGATCGGCATCTCGATCTTCCCTCCGATCGGCGGCAGCGGCTGTGGTTCGCAGTTGGTGACACCGCCGGACTACAACACCAAGGCCAAGATCAAGATGGCGATTGATGCCAACGGTCCGAGCGGCGGCACTCCTTCCGGCAGTGCGATGCGGGATGCGCAGATGATCAAGGAGATGCGCGATCCCGACCGCAAGCAGTTCGTGGTGCTGATCACCGATGGCGGGCCGGGCTGCAGCGGCGAGCCGGACTCATGTAACGGTACCGTCGGTCAGATCCGCAATGCGGCGATGGCGAGTCCCGCGATCGAGACGTTTGTGGTCGGCTTCGGCGGTGGACTCAGCGCCAGCGAGCAGCAGTGCATGACCCAGATGGCCAACGCGGGTGGCCGACCTGCGATGACGCCGGAGAAGTACTTCAAGGCGGACAACGATGTCGAGCTGAATGCCGCCCTGTCGAGCATCCTGGAGATCATCACCGGCGGCGGCGATGTCGGGATGGGCAGCGTCTGCGATGACACCTGCTACTCGAATGGCTGCCCGACGCCTGGCGATCTGTGCGTCAAGGGCGTCTGCAAGGCCAACCCGTGCACCGGCGTGAGCTGTGGGGCCAAGAACTCGTACTGCGCGAGCGATGGCTCAAGTCCCGGCATCTGCATCAGCGCCTGCACCAAGGCTTGCCCCAAGGGAACGCGCTGCAACATGGGAACCTGCGCACCAGACCCGTGCCCGTACTTCTGTGGCGCCGGCCTGGTCTGCGATGCGGGGCAGAAGCGCTGCATTCCTGACCCGCTGTGCCAAGGCCTGCCTCCCGAGAAACAGTGCAAAGGCACCAGCCGCTGCCGAGGTGGCGAGTGCGTGGACGATCCCTGCCGCTGGACGCGCTGCCCGACTGGCACCCGCTGCGTCGCGTGGGAAGGCAGCTGCGAGTTCATTCCAACCGACAGCCCGCCCGATGAGGAAATGAAGGACGACACCTTCGAGTCTTCGGATCGGCTCGCCGGCTGCAGCACCGTTCCTGGTGGCGCCAGCGCGGTGTCCTTGTCGGCGGGTGCCCTGCTGTTTGGTGCCTTGCTCGCCACTCGCCGCCGCCGCCGCTCGCACTAATTCTTCGTCAGACCTGCCTATTTGACGCTGTCCCGCCTGAGCGGCAGCGGCTCGCTTTTTTGTTCTAGCGTCTCCAAAACCCCGGCAAGATATTGTGGCTTTAGGCCTGGCGACTCTGCTCGTCCGGGCCCGGAAAGGGCCACGTGTTCATGGATCGACTGCACGGCGGAAACCCACTCGCGGAGGGGCTGGTCGGAGACAGGCAGCCCGAGCCCTGTGCGATGGTGATCTTTGGCGCATCGGGGGACCTGACGCGGCGCAAGCTGGTTCCGGCGCTGTACTCGCTGGCCCGTGAGCGACTGCTGCCCTCTGGCTTTGCGATTGTCGGGATGGCGCGGCGGCCCCTGCCATTTGCGGACGACATGCGAGCGGCTGTGGGACAGTTTGCGCGGCGCCGACCCGTCGATGAGTCGCTGTGGGACAGCTTCGGCGGGGCGATCAGCTACGTCAGCGGCGACTTCGACGATCCAGCGGCCTACGAGCGGCTGCGGTCGCACCTGGGGGAGATCGACCTTTCGCGTGGCACCCGTGGCAATCGCATCTTCTATATCTCGACGCCGCCGGAGTCTTTCGAGACGATCTTGCGCCATCTCGGGCGAGCGCAGCTGATCTCACCGGGCGAGCGGCCGTTTACGCGAGTGATCATTGAAAAGCCGTTTGGCCGCGACCTCGCCTCGGCGGAGCACCTAAATCGCGTCTGCTTGGAGGTCCTGCGCGAGGACCAGATCTACCGAATCGACCACTACCTGGGCAAAGAGACGGTGCAGAACATCCTCATGTTCCGCTTTGCCAACAGCATCTTTGAGCCGCTGTGGAACGGGAAGTACGTCGACCACGTGCAGCTCACGGTGGCCGAGGCGATTGGCATCGAGGGTCGCGGCAACTACTACGACCAGGCCGGCACGCTGCGCGACATGGTGCAAAACCACATGTTCCAGTTCATGACGCTGATGGCGATGGAGCCGCCGGTGGCGTTTGAAGCCTCTTCTGTACATGACGAGAAGGTCAAAGTGCTGCGGGCGCTGCGCGAGCTGCCGCTGTCAGAGGTCGAGCGCTTTGCGGTGCGCGGTCAGTACTCGGCGGGCTTTCATCAAGGCCAGCCGGCAGAGGGCTATCTTAGCGAGAGCGGGGTGTCGCCCTCTTCACGGACCGAGACGTACGTGGCGCTGAAGCTGTTTATCGACAACTTTCGCTGGGGCGGGGTGCCGTTTTACGTCCGGGCCGGCAAGCGGATGGCGCGGCGGGTCAGCGAGATTGCGATCACCTTCAAGCAGCTGCCGCACGCGCTGTTTTCGGGGCCGCAGGGCAAGCTGTCGCATGAGCCGAACGTCTTGACGCTGCGCATCCAGCCGGACGAAGGCATTACGCTCAAGTTTCTGTCGAAAGTGCCGGGGCCGACGATTGAGCCGCGTCCGGTGACGATGGACTTTCGCTATGGCACAAGCTTTGGCACCGAGCCTCCTGAAGCCTATGAGCGGCTGCTGCTTGACTGCATGCTCGGCGACAGCACCTTGTTTGCGCGCGGCGATGAGGTGATGGCGTCGTGGCGGTACTGTGATCGCATCCTCCGTGGCTGGGCCGAGCGCGATGCGATCAGCCACTCGCCACTGCCATCGTACGAGCCGGGAACCTGGGGCCCCGAGGTGGCGGCGAGCCTGCTGGCCCGTGACGGTCGGGTGTGGCGACGACCATGAGTGGCCCAGGCGATTATCGGCGGAGTGAGCGCCGGGAAGGCTGGGCGGTGCCGCTCGATGCAGTGGCGGCGTTTACCCAAGGCGCATCCGTCAGCGTGGCCCCCGAGCGCATCGAGCAAGAGCTTTTGTCCCTGTGGCGACGGGCCAGTGAGCGCGCGCAGGCTGCCGGTGCTGGCTTTGCGGTGACGCGGGCCTGCCAGTGGAACCTGATTGTCCACACCCACGGGGAAGGCGAGCTGCTGCTGTGTAAGCAGGTCCTCGATACGGTGTCCGAGAGCGTCCCGAGCCGCCTGCTGGTGCTGCACGAGAGCGAAGATCCCGGCGACGCGAGCATCATCGGTGACGACGGCGTACCCCTGCATGCCTCGGTCGAAGCGAACTTCCGAGAGAGCCAGAGCGGTCGTCGTGAGATTGTGTCCGAAGAGATCACGATTGAGACGCCGCAGCTGCACAGTCGGCGGCTGCCCAGCCTCGTGCGGTCGCTCTTGCTGCCCGATGTGCCGACGGCGCTGCTGGTTCACAACCCCGCGCTGGACGCGGACTGGCTGCGGCCGCTGTGTGCCGATGCGGATCGCTTTTTGTTCGACAGTGGACGCTTGCGCTCGTGGCAAGAGCTGGCGGCGGTGGCGCAGGTGCTCGACGAGCTGTATCCGATCGGCAAAAAGCAGGTCGAGCTGATGGATCTCGGCTGGCTGCGGCTGTGGCCGTGGCGGCTGCTGATTGCGTCGCTGTACGACACGCCGGAGTCGCGCAAGGGGCTGACCACGCTCCGCGAGCTACAGGTCGGTTACGCAGAAGGTGGTGAGGCGGCGGCGCTGCTGCTGGCCGGCTGGCTGCTCGGGAGGCTGCGCCTTTCCCCCACTGCGACACTGCAAGAAGACGGCACGATCGGGCTGGTCCCGGGATCGGGCAGTCCGGTGCAGCGTCCGGTGCAGCTGCGGCTGGTAAAGACCCCTCGCGAGGCAGCGGCTCCAGGCATTGTGCAGGTGACGCTTCATCAGCAGGACAGCTGTCTGTCAGCCAAGACCAGCGTGGATGGCAGCGGCATCGAAGTATGTAGTCCGTTTCAGCCGCCTCGGACCCAGCCGATGCGAGGTCGCCCGGATGCCGAGCTGCTGGTCGCCGCATTAGGTGTTGGCGGGCGCGATCCGTTGATGTATGAAGCGCTGCGGCTCGGCGCGGCCTTGCTGTTGGGCGACGTGATGCTGCAAGCGCAAGAACAGTCTGAGGTGCGATGGTGAGTGGACGAGCGCCCGAGATATGGATCGGAGAAGACGGCGAGGCGCTGGCCCGGGAAGGGGTAAAGCGGCTGGTTGACTCCGCTCGGCGTGCCATCGCCGCCCGGGGTCGCTTCGTGGTTGCACTGGCAGGAGGCAACACCCCACGGCGCCTGTATCAGCTGCTCTCCCACATCGACAGCATTGACTGGACCCGCGTCCACGTCTGCTTTTCCGATGAGCGAATGGTGGCGCTCGACAGTCCGGACAGCAACTACCGGATGGCGCGCGAGACGCTGCTATCGCTGGTGCCGGTGCCGCCGTCGCAGGTGCATCCGGTACCGACCGATCTGTCGGTGGACGAAGCAGCGCTGCGCTACGACCAAGTGCTGCGGCAGGTGCTGCCCCAGACCGAGCCTCGGCTCGACTTGGCACTGCTGGGCATGGGCTCAGACGGTCACACCGCGTCGATCTTTCCGGGCTCGCGGCTGCTGGCCGGCGTCGATGACGACTTTCTACTCGATGATCCCGAGACAGGACCGCTGCGCAGTGACGTGCCGACGCCCTCGCTCGATAGCTTTGGCAGTGAGCGGCTCTGTGCGCCGGTCTACGATGCGCCCAAGCCGCCGCTGCAGCGGGTGACGATGACGCCGTACGTGCTCAACTTGGCGCGGCAGGTGATTGTGCTGGTGGCGGGCGATGACAAAGTGGCGGCGGTGTCGGCAGCACTCGAGAGCGATGCGCGGGTGGCGGAGATTCCGATTCGCGCGATTGCACCGGTGACCGGAGAGCTGGTGTGGCTGCTCGATCGCAAAGCGGGGCGTGCGCTCGGCAGTCCGATGCGCTAAGACGGGGCTCACCCATGACTGGTGGTTGGTGGAGCTCGCTCATGACCCCGTTGCGCTGTTTTGTTTTGTCGGTGCTGGTGCTGTCGGCTTGTCGCGACAAGCTGCCTTCGCCCAAGCCGCCGCTGTTTTCGGACGCCTTCGACCGGGCCGAGCTTGGGCCAAGCTGGAAGTCGACCGCGCCGCCGGGCACCTATCGCATCGATTCGGGCGAGCTGGTGGTGTCGGGCGCCAAGAACCATCCGCTGTGGCTGACCACGCCGCTGCCCCGGGACGCAGTGATCGAGCTCGATGTCTACAGCAAGAGTCCCGATGGTGACATCAAGGTCGAAGCGTTCGGCGATGGCCAGAGCTTTGCCAAGACCGTGTCGTATACCTCGACGGCGTACGTGTTCATTCAGGGCGGCTGGCGCAACCGACTGGGCGCGCTGTGTCGGATGGACGAGCACGCCGACGATCGCAAGACGCGCGCTGACCTGACGGTGGTGCCGGGACAGCGCTATCACTGGCTGATCGCTCGCAAGGACGGGCTGGTTCGCTGGTACGTCGATGGCAAGCTGGCGCTCGAGATGGACGATCTGGCGCCGCTGGAAGGTCCGCAGCACAGCTACTTTGCCTTCAACAACTGGGAAGCCGAGGTTCACTTTGACAACCTCGTCGTCCGGCCCTACTGACAGCCGCTGCTGCTGGCGTTACGACAGGCTGATCAGCGTCGGGCGACTGCTGCGCGAGGTCAGGCACAGGGCCTTGCCGGGTGGAACGGCCAGAAGATCGCCTGCAAGTGGTGGGCTGCCGACCTCTGCCACCGCTACCGTTAGCTGCTGGCTTGCGGCGGGACCTGGGCCTTCGCTCAGGCTGTGATGACGGAGGCTGCACACCCCTCGGCGGGCGATGACCAGCAGCTCCCCATGGCTCAGCGCCACGACCACGCCCGGTCCCTGCTCATCGGGCACCGCCTGGCGCAGCGCTTTGGCGAGCACTGCCGCCGCTGTCTCCGCCGTCAGCTCTGCTGCCGTCAGATACGCCGGGTCCGCATCGTGAAGGTGCCCGAGTAGCTGGTGAAAGAACAGCTCGGCTTCGCTGCGACCGCGCAGGTTTTCGCGCAGCGGCACAGGCAGCTCGGCGGTGTGCTGCGCCCGCGACGGATTTGGCCCGAGCTGACCCGTCACCGCACACAGGAACTGGCGGTAGCGAAACACACCTTGGCTGAGCGGCGGCTCTCCCACCACTGCGAGCAGCTGATCGGTGCGCAGGCCGGCCAAGGTGCGGTAGCTGGCTAGCTCGTCGTGACTGCCTCGCTGGAGCAGCGGCTCGCCACCGATGAAAAAGCCCTGATCCAGCTGCACCGTCTTGCCGACGCTAGGTGGCGCATCTTCACTGGCTGCGGGGACATCGACCAGCGCGGCTGCGGGAACCACGCCGGGGATGCGCGAAAGAACCCCGCGCACTCGCACGGGCTCACTGCTGACTAGGAGGATGAGTCTCGACATGATCTTCTGATCTTAACGTTCCACGATAAGGCGGAAGCCGCACAGCCGACAAGCCCGCTCTAGGTGACGAGCGCCAGCAGTCGCTTGACAGCTGTGTTGCGGGGGGATCATGATTTGAGTGGATGTTGAAAACGATTTTCAATATTGGACTGTTCACGCTGTTGGGCTGGCTGTTTCCGATCGGGGCGCAGGCCTCGGATGGAGAGCTTCTGCGGCAGACTCAGCAGGTTGCGGCGCTGGTTGACTACATCGCAGCCGATTATCCGGCGGCAGTGAAGGACGGGCGGGTGCTCGATGACAGTGAGTACGCCGAGCAGCGCAACCTGATTGCCGAGGCCAGCAAGCTGCTGCCCCAGCTGGGCGGGTCGGCGGCGGATCAGCAGCGACTCCTCGCCACGCTGCAAGCGGTGCAAGCGGCTGTCGAAGCCAAAGCGCCCGGTCAGCAGGTCAGCGAGCACTGCCGCGCGGTACGCCAGATCCTCAAGGAGTCGTATCAGCTAAAGATGGTGCCCGCGGCCAAGGTGTCGGCGACAGAGGCGCAGGCGGACTTTCAGAAGCTGTGTGCGTCCTGTCATGGCGCAAGCGGTCGGGCCGATACCGAGGTTGCGCGCAAGCTCCAGCCGCCCCCGGTGTCGTTCTTCGATGCCGAGAAGATGCCCAACGTCGCCCCGCAGCTGGCCTTCCATGCGCTGACCTTCGGGCTGTCGGGGACCGGGATGCCGAGCTTTGACTCGCTGCCGGCGCAGCAGCGCTGGAACCTGGCGTTCTATGTGGTGGGGCTGCGACACGGTGTGCCGGGGCAGGGCAAGCCATCAGCGCTGGCGAGTCATAAGGCGGTGCAGGCGCTGCAACTCGGCGATCTGGCCGAGCAGTCGGATCTCGAGCTGTGCGCCAAGCTGGTTGCGGGCGGACTCGATGCCGCGCGCTGTCCCGAGGCACTGGCTGTGCTGCGCACCCAGGCGCCGTTTGTGACCAGTGTGGAAGGTCCGCTGCGCTTCGAGCGAGCGCGGGCACTGCTGGCCGAGCTGCGGGTCGCGGTCGAGCGCGGTGATCATCCGGCTGCCCAGCGACTGGCAATCTCCGCCTACCTGGACGGGGTCGAGCCGAGTGAAGCCACCCTGCGGATCGAGCAGCCCGAGCTGCTGCGGCGCATCGAAGGCTCGTTTATGGGTCTGCGCCAGGCGGTCGATCCCCAGAGCGGGCAGGACGCGGCGACCGTGCAGCGCAAGATCAGCGAAGCGGCGGGTCTGCTCACCGAAGCCGAGCGGGGCAGTGGCGGAACGGTGGCGGCGTTTGTGGCCTCGCTGACGATTGCGCTGCGGGAAGGGCTGGAGGTGGCACTGCTGATTGCCGCGCTGCTCGCGTTCCTGCGCAAGAGTGGCCAGGGGCACCTGACCCGGCTGGTTCATCTTGGCTGGCTGCTGGCGGTGCCGGCGGGTCTGCTGACGTTTGTGGCGGTCGGTGCACTGGTGTCGGGGGCGCAGCGCGAGCTGGCCGAGGGCCTGATGACGCTGCTCGCGGCGGCGATCCTTGTCACCATGACGCACTGGATCATCGGGGCCAAGGAGGCACGCCACTGGCTGGGCTTCCTGCGGCGACGGGTCGAAGGGGCCGGTGAGCAAGCGCCGATCGGTCAGAAGCTGGCGCTCGTCGGTCTGTCGTTCTTCGCGGTCTATCGGGAAGCGGTCGAGGTGGTGCTGTTCTATCGAACCCTGCTGGTCAGCGCCGGTCCACACGGTCGCAGCGATGTGATCTGGGGCGCGGTGCTCGGGGTCGTGGTGATGATCGCGGTGGTGCTGGTCGTGGGACGGATTGGCCGCAAGCTCAACCCGCGACCGGTGATGCTGGTGAGCAGTGCGCTTTTGGCCCTGCTGGCGCTGGTGATGACCGGCAACGGCGTGCATGCCTTGCAAGAAGGCGGCTACCTGGGCGCGACGGCGGTGCGGCTGCTCGGCAAGGAGTGGTCGGGCGTGCCGATGCTGGGGCTGCATCCCAGCTGGCAGGTGGTGCTGGCGCAGTGCGTGGTGGTGCTGCTGCTGGTCGTGCCGTCTCTTCTCGAGCGGTCGCGGCGGCGGCGCGCGAGTCCGACCGTGCTGCCCGGCGAAAGCTCGCAAGCTGCGTAAGCGGGGCCGACTTCGCTTAACCGGCGCCAGGGCCGATGCGAGAGATCACGCGCACCGGCAGCTGCGGCGGCAGCTCGGAGAACGCCAGCACCGGCAGCGCCTGCGGAGTCGCCGCCAGCAGCAGCAGCACCTGACGCCGAATGTCGCGCTGACACAGCAGCACCGCCAGCGGCGCCCGCGACTTGGCCAGCAGCACGGCATCGATGATCTCTTGTCGCAGCTCTGGCTCTAGCCCGAGTCGACCCCCGCTGCGGACCCGTGTCTCCCGCAGCACGTCCTCGACCTCGCTCGAGAGCACCAGCGCCGGCAGTCCATCGCCCACTTCACCACCCGTCAAAAGCGGCAGGTGTCCCGAGACAAGGTGCCGGCCCAGCCCAGCGCGGACCTGCTCGACCAGCACCTCGGGATCGGCATCCAGCTCCGGCAGGGTCGCCAGCGTCTCCAGCACCGCCGCAATCGGCAGGGGCCACACCCGCTCTGCCAGCAGCCGCCGCAGCACCAACAGCAGGCGTCCCAGCGGCAGTCGCTTTGGCACCACCTCCGACAGCAGCGCCGGTCGGGTCTGCGAGAGCTCTTGCAGCTCCGCGCGCAGGCCATCGAGGGTCAGCAGCTCCGGCGCCAGCTCTTTCAGCAGGGTCGTAAGTGCCTGCTCGGCTGTCTCGGCATCCCCCGGCGTCCGCTGTGCCAGCTGCGCGCCATGAAACAGCACCCGGAGCTGCGCGGTCAGCTGCGGCTCTACCACCACCTCACACGGCGGAGGCAGAAGCCCAAGCTGCGCAAACAAGCGGCTCACCACCGCCGCCGCTTGGGTCGCCGACAGGGACAAGCTCGGGGCCACCAAGATGCAGAGCTGTGCCGGGGTGTGCTCGGGGTCTGTCCCCACCTCGGTCGTGGTACTGCGCAGCAGCAGCAGCACCGCCGCGACCGTCACCAGCATCACCGGCACCTGCGTACCCAGGCCCACCGCCACGACCAGCCCCGCCGCCCGCGTGAGAGCGTCCGCCAGCGGCAGCTCCTCCGCCCCCGACAGCTGCATCACCAGCCCGCCGAGCAGCCCCAGCCAGACCAGCACCGTCAACAGCACATCGCCGCGCAGCAGCCGCAGCACGCCATCGAGCGATCCGTACAGCTCCGCCTCTCGCCCCAGCGCCGCCCGCGCACTCGCCGCTTCCACCATCCCCAGCGAGCCCTGGCGCACATCGGCATCAATCGCCGCCTGTCGACCGGGCATCGCATCCAGCACGAAGCGCGCTGCGACCTCGGCGACCCGCTCGCCACCCCGGGCCAGCAGCACATACTCGGCCAGCAGCAGCGCACCCAGGATCAGCACCCCGACCCCGACCTCGGACCCGGTCACAAGCGATGCGACCCCAGTCGTCACCACGCCCAGCCCACCACCGCCGAGTGCCAGCCGCCCCAGTGCCAGCGTCAGACCCAGCCGCCCGAGCAGCGACAGCAACAGCAGCGTAGGCAGCTGCGGCAGCTTCTGCGGCGTTCCTGCCCAGACCGCTCTTGCCAGCACCAGTCCCGACAGCAGCCAGCTCACCATCACCAGGCCATCAAGGAGCAGCGCCGGCAGTGGCAGAAGCAGGACAGTCAGCAGCAGCCCCACCAGCACGAGCAGCCAGCCCCGCGACAGGCTCTGAGCCGGCCACAGCCACCGTCCCGTAAGTGCCAGCAATCGGGAGAGCTTCTGCTGCATTGTCGCTAGTTTGGAGCGGTCAAGCGGCGTGTGTCAACGAACCCCGCGCTCCCAATCTGCCCGCTCGCCACGTTCATCGCGTCCCTCGATGGCCTTCTCCCAACACATCAACTGCCATGTCCGCTCGCCAAACGGAACATGTCCCTGGGTCAGCGGCCCGACTTGGATGTTCTTCCACGCACGCGCTGGGCTGCGCCGATCGCCGCCGCAAACTGTTCCTCTTCTCGAAAAAGGTCCGTCTCGCGCTGACGAATGAAGTCAGCGTAGCGCTGATTTTCATAAGAGCGAGCGGCAGCTTCGCTGATCAGGTGACTGCGCAGAAACGTCGATCCGACGGGGCCCTGCCGGAGCTTGTTCATCATGGCGAAGACGTGTTCCGGCAGCGCGATCCAGCGGTTGCCGGGACTATCGGACAGTGCGCCTTCGTCCAGTGAAAGCTGCGAAGAGGTCACAATCTTGGGGATGGTCACCCCGCCCTCTCGCGATACCCGCTCGGCCACTGTGGTCGGAACGGTTCCATCCTCTTGCTGGGGCTGTTGACGCAGCAGCAGCAAAGCCAGGGCTCGGGAGCGAGCTGACTTTAGCTGGAACCGTCGGGAGCGTGGCAGCGCAGTCTGCTTGCCCAGGCCGTGAGCTGGGCCCACGCCCACTGGGCCCTTCGCCAGAGCCCGCACATGCTCGGCTGCTTCGCGGAGCTGCCGATCCATGGCGCCGCCAAAATACTCTTGGTAGGTGGTGGCCCAAAACCACTGCTCGAGCCGGTTGCAAGCAGCTGTATCGCCCCCGAGTTTTTCGGTTTCCCCGGCGGCAGCGATCAAGCACGCGAGCTGATAACGATAGGGCAAGAGCTTGGGTCCGGCGATGCCACAGTGCGCAAGGAGGAACTGGATCGCTTGCTTCAAGCAGCTCGCAAAGCGAGTCATCTTGTTCGTATCTTTTACGATGGCTGAGAGCTCGGTGGCTTCGGAGTCGTAGACCCTTAGCTTAAAGAAGACCTTCAGGGCATCGAGCAGCTCCTGGGGTTCCAGTTCTCCCCAGCCGAGCGGTACGAGCTGAACGCCGATGAGCTGCTCAAGCTGAGCGACCAGATCAAAGTCGGTGCTCCAGGTGAGGGCACGCACCATCGAGACCTCGGACATTGCCGTCCCCTGGCTGTTGATGCGGCGGAAGCTCTCGATGACCTGTGGCAGGTCTTCAGAGAGGATTGGCACCACGGGAACTTGGTAGTCGGTAAAGGTCTCGGCCAGGGCTCGCGCCCGCTTGGCCAGGTCAGACCTGCCGGACTCTCGTAGCGGAGCAAGGGCTTGCCAGAGCGCTTCACCGTCAAAGAGCGTGGACAATGGCAGCCAGGTATTGGGGCGGCTTCTCTGCTTGCGCCCAGCAAGCAGGAACTTTTCTGCTTCCAAGTCGTAGTAGATCGGCCAGCGCGTCTCGTCGTCGGAGCTGGTCTCTTCTTCAGAGTCGGTGGCGACCGGCGTAGACCACAGCGCGCCGTACAAGGTCGAGACCCGCTGATGCCCATCGAGCAGATAGGTACGCTGGGCTTCATCCAGAGCAGGACGTAGTGCAAACGGACCTAGCTTCTCGTAAGAAGCCAGCTTGTGGGTGCTCGTCTTCCAGGTCAAAAGGCTGCCAATGGGCAGTCCTTGCTTGATGCTGTCGAGTAGGGTCAAGCGCTGCCCATCGCTCCACTCGAAGGGCCGCTGGAAGCGGGGAATCCGGATACCACGCGAAGCAATTTCCTCGACCAAGACGGGGAGCCGGACAATCACTGGGTTCGAAGCAAAAGGAGATCGTGCCATGGCTACAGCCTGCTCAGGATGCTCTGGATCAGATCGAATCGCTCAGCATGTGAAACCTCGCCGTTGAGCCAGGCTTCTTGGAACTTTTCGTCCGAAAAAAGGGCGCTCAGCTCGTTTCCCAGACCCGACTTGAGCGCTTGAAGGAAGGCTTTGTCTCGGTGAAGCTCCGTAACCAGCGTCTTCTCCGCAGGTGTCTGAGGAGAGAGGGCGCGCAAAAGCTCAGCCTTGGTAACCGTGTGCTTGGGAGAGCTCATGAGCTGCGTCTTCCGAGCGCCGGACAGTCCCCACAGAAAGCCTTGCTTCAGCTCGAAGCGCTCGCGCAGGCTTGGTGACAGCTTCTTCCACGCCGCGAGCTGGGTCTGCCGGAGCCGCCGCTCGTCTTCCTTCGCTGGCTTGTCGGCCCATAGCTCGAGCGCTTTTTCAGGCAGATAGCTCTCGCTCATGCGGCGCCGCAGGGGTCCATAGGGAAGCTCCGGCTTGAGCTCCTTTCTTGCCGTCTCCAATCGATCCGCCTGGTCCGAGAGACCGCCCGGCTTGCTGCTGTCGCGATCACACAGACACCACCAGCGCAGGTGGCAGAGAGCGGCCTCTTTTCGCTGCTGAGTGGGGAGCTTCTCCTGCTCGACTTGATCTTCCAGTCGCTTGACCAGCTCTGGGATTCCGCCACTGCTCTCGAAGCATAGCCAGCCGCTTGCCACCGCCTGTTTTAAAGATGGACGCTGCGCAGGGAGCGTGATGCCTTCTAAAAAGGCACGATCGCTGCGCCGGTTTTCGAGAACCACGGTAAGTGGAGTCTGCAATAAGCGCAGTCCATCCGTGAGCGTGACATGCGGCCATCCAGGCGAGATCTGGCGTTCGGTGTCAGCGGTGATGACGATCCGCAGGGTGCCAGCAGCAATCGAAGACTCCGTGCCGAAATCAAGGACCGCTGCCACTGACTCCCGCAAGAAAAGTGGGAGCGTCTGAAGCCACAGCCCGATTGCTGAAGAAGCCTGGTCCGCCGGATCGCGAACTGGATGGGTCCAGATGATGTGACGGCCTTCGCTTCCGAGCTGAAAGATCGTCAGCAGGGGCAGCGTGTTTGCTTGGGAAAACAGATCTGCGGTGAGGATCGCGATCATGATCGCTAGGTTCCAAGCTTCTTCCGCAGCAGCTCACGCGAAAGCGCAAGCTTGTCGGCAAACGCGGGCGGCCATCGTCCCTCGGGCTCCCCTTGCGGGCTGAGCGTCACCGGCTCCGCGTATCCACGACCCGCTTCATCGGTGGAAACCCAGTAAATCTGCACTCTTTCTCGGGGCAAGGTACCGCTTGCGACAGCGAGCTGAACGGCCAACATCAAGATCTGCGAGTGCGTCTCCAGGATGACAGCAGGCGGGCTCGGCTCACTCGCGAGCTGACAGAGGTGTTCACCCAGCCAGCGTTGGGCGTTGTCATGAAGGCTGGCATCCGCCTCTTCGATCGCAACGATGGACGGTCCCCCACTGGAATGACGACGAGCCATTTCAAGAGCCACCAGCACTGGTAAGACTTGCTGAAGACCTTGCCCTGAGTCGACCAAATCAACGCCCCAGGAAGCGCGCTTGGTGGTTTCTAGGACCAGCCGGAACAGACGATCGGCTGCATCCTGAACCTTCAGGCGGCGCTCGACGTGATGCTCGTACCACTTTGATACGGCCTGCGTGATATCAGGATGGTGTCGTAGGACGTATTCGGCATCGCTCCCATCGGGCTTGAGCAGCCTGGGAATGGCACCTTGGTCGGGAAAAAATCGACGCAGTGGCCCACGCTGCGAGCGCAGCCACAGCACCGAGTCGCGCAGGCCGAGGAGCTGCTTTCTGAGCTGCGTCCACGGCGGTTTGGCGGAAGCATCAGGCACCAGCCCTTGAAACTCCAGTGCCTCCGTGGTCACCACCTGCTTCGCGGTCTTGGTCTTGCCGGGCCGCGCCACTTCGTAGTGCTGGACGGTTTCCCACCAATCTTTGGCCGAAGCGGGCTTGTGAGTGGCCGTGAGCAACACACGATCACTTGGGCCAGTCAGGACTACCTCGCGAAGGACTGGGCGATTGGTCGGACTCTCGAAGCCGACCGTGAATCGTACCCTGCGAAGCTTCTGATCCTCGGGGAAGCCAAGTTCAACAACGATCTCTGCAACCTCCCCTCCCTTCCAGACCAGATCCCGCAGCGTGACTTCTGGGTCAAAGACACCGCTCGGTGCCAAGGGCAACGTGACTGACTCTGCAACTGAGTCGGTAAGCATCGGCAGGAGCCGCAGCAGGGAACTCTTCCCGGAGTTGTTCCAGCCATAGAGCAAGGTAAGTGGCGCCAGGGTGAGCTTCGTGCGCTCTGCAAAGCAGCGGTAACCTTCGACGGAGATAGCAGTAAGCGGCGGCATGCGTGGCGCGTATCGTAGATCAGCAGATGTATGCACTGGCAATGTTCTTGGCGTAGGGCCGTTTTGGACAAAGAGTCCGCTGTCCAACCCAGCGCCGGAATGCCAGCTGGATACAAGGGGACTTCGTGACCCGCGCGATAGCCTGGACAGGCCAAAGTGCGATAAGATGTCAGCCCGACCACCGAGTGACCGCCGTATGAGCAGCTTCCCGTTACGCTATAGCACCGTCAAAGCCTGGGCCGAGCGCCTGCGGCTGCCGTTTCGTGCCAGCGAGGAAGCGGGGCAGATCGCGGTGCGCTGCCGGCTGCTCGATAGCGACGTGCCGCTGCTGTTCATTCCTCGGCCCGAGCGCGACATGCTGACCGTGGCGATTACCCTGCCGTTTGTCGCGCCGCCCGAGCGCTTCCCGGTGCTGACTGTCGCGCTGGCGACGCTCAACGTCCGGTCGTACATGGGCGCGTGGATTTTGAATCCCGAGCGCGGCGAGGTCTACTTCCGCGTCACCCTGCCCACCTTAGAGACGGACTTTTCCGATGATGCGCTGCGCTTTGTGGCGCGGGTGGTGCTCAGCTCGGCGGAGGCGATGGCCCAGCCGCTGTTCGCCATCGCCCACGAAGGCGCGTCCCCCGACATCGTGAACCGCTCTAGCAGCCCGTCCTAGCCCCTCGCAGCCCGCCAAACCAATCGGATACAGCGGTCGGGGGTGGGTGCGAATGGTTCCAACCAATCGGATACAGCGGTCGGGGTCGTACCTGAATGGTTCCAACCAATCAGGTACAGCGGTCGGGGTCGGATCGAATGAGTTGATTCAATCAGGTACAGCGGTCGGGGGTCGGATCGAATGAGTTGATTCAATCAGGTACAGCGGTCGGGGGTCGGTGCGATTGAATTGGTGACCTGCGACAGCCTAACCCCCGCCGTTTTGGGCGCGCTCGCTGCTGCCGATGTGGACGGGGAGGCGGCGGCGACCGAAGGAGCCGGGGTGGGTTGCGAAGTGGCCGGCGAGCTTGTGGCCGCAGCGGGGGCAGGCGCCGGACGGGTCGAGCTTGTAGGAGAGGATCTGGTAGTAGTCGCGGACGATGAGGGGCTCGGTGCAGCCGGGGCAGAGGGTGGTGTCGCCCTCGATGTCGTGGACGTTGCCGGTGTAGACGTGCAAAAGGCCGGCGCTGCGGGCGATGGCGCGGGCCTTTTGGAGTGTCTCGGGGCGGGTCGGCGGCACGTTCATCATCTTGTAGTCGGGATGGAACGCCGAGAAGTGCAGGGGCACGTCGGGTCGCAGCTTGGTGACGAACCACTCGCTGAGCCGGTGCAGCTCCGCTTCCGAGTCATTGAAGCCGGGGATGAGCAGCGTCGTGACCTCGGTCCAGACAGAGGTGTGGTGGACGAGGTACTCGAGCGTCTCAAGCACCGGCGCAAGGTGCGAGGCGGTGAGCTTTTGATAGAACTGCTCGGTGAAGCCCTTCAGGTCAACGTTGGCGGCGTCCATCTTGGCGTAGAAGTCGGCGCGCGGCTGGGCGTGGATGTAACCAGCAGTGACGGCGACGCTCTTGATACCGTGGGCGCGGCAGGCGTCGGCGGTGTCCATGGCGTACTCGGCGAAGATCACCGGGTCGTTGTAGGTAAACGCGACGCTCTTGGCGCCATGCTGGACGGCGGCGCGGGCGATCTGCTCGGGGCTGGCCTCGGCAGCGAGTCGGTCCATCTCCTTCGACTTCGAGATGTCCCAGTTTTGGCAGAACTTGCACGACAGGTTGCAGCCGGCGGTGCCAAACGACAGCACTGAGCTGCCAGGATAGAAGTGGGCGAGCGGCTTCTTTTCAATCGGGTCAAGGCAGAAGCCCGACGATCGGCCATAGGTGGTCAGGATCATCTGGCCGCCCTGGTTTTGGCGGACGAAGCACAGGCCGCGCTGACCCTCGGCGAGCCGGCAGTCGCGTGGGCACAGGTCGCACTGGATGCGCTCATCGGGCAGGGCGTGGAAGTAGCGCGCCGGGTAGGTCGAGTCCTTGGGGGCGGTCATGGGCGGCACGGCTCCTCGATCCATTTTTCGACGGTATAGCGGTAGACGTGCAGCTCGGGCCGGTCGAAGTCGGCGGGCAGGCCGGCCTTGCGCAGCAGCTGTTGCCAGAACTCAGCAGGAGTCGGCAGCTCGGCCCAGACCTGAGGCAGGAAGGTACCCCGGCGACCTTGGTAGCGCAGGACCACGCCATCGATACCGGGACGCAGGGCGGCAATGGCTTCGGCGCGACTGTGGACCGGCAAGCGGCTGAGCGGCGACAGCAGCGACACTTCCACCCGCAGCGCCTGTTCATCCCCGAGTGAAAGCGGAGTGTTTCGCGGATCACGCAGGGCGGCGGACACCGCGTTGTCGGCAACATCCTCGAGCAAGGGTCGATGGGCTTCCAAGCTGCCGATACAGCCGTGCAGCTCGTCCCCTCGATACAGGGTCACAAAGCAGGCGGCGTCGTACTGAAACGCCGGGCCTTGGGGTGGGACCGCTGGCTGGCCACCGAGCGCGGCTGCAATGGCGGCACGGGCATAACGACACAGGGCTTGACCGTCAGCTTGGCTCAGCATGGGAGTCCTCATAGAAAGAGAAGGCGGCGTAGCCCACGACATGGGCTTTGTCGCCAGCAGTATCGCCCGAGCTGCGCAGGTCGAGCAGCCGGCAGCGCAAGTGACGCTGGCGAGCGACCCACAATAGACCGTTGATGCCGACGCAGCCGCAGGCCTGCTCGGGGCTGAGCACTTCGTCTTTGGGCGGCGGGTGAAGGACCAGCTCGGTGGTGTGGCGATCTTCTTGCTGGCCTTGCAGGTACGGCAGGTAGTGCGACAGGTCCGAGCTGATCACGATCACCGTCTCGGGGCCGCCCCACAGTGCGGCAAGTGCCTGACCAACCACAGCGGGCGCAGTCCAGCCAGCGAGCAGCGGCACGATCTGGGCGTGCGGCACGACCTTCTGCAGAAACGGCAGCTGCACTTCTAAGGAGTGCTCGTGGGCGTGGGCGCGCGGACTGACTTCAATGTTGGGCAGGCTCGCCAGCGCTTCGAGATCGACCACACTGTCCCCGAGCGGCGTCCGCAGCAGGCTGACCCCCGGCGACGCCAGACCGTAGAGCGGGACGCGGTGCGCCGGCCCAATCAGCACCACCCGCCGGATGTGACTGGCTCCTTGAAGCTGCGCATACGCACTGGCGGCAATCGGCCCCGAGTAGATGTAGCCGGCGTGGGGAACGATCAGCGCCTTGGGGAACGGCGGAACCGGCGCGGCGCTGGCGAGCAGGTGCGCCACGGTATCGGCCAGCACCTCGGGTTCGCGCGGATAGAACAGGCCCGCCACCGCAGGCAGTCGAGTCGCAGGTTGCATGCCTCTAGCTTGGCAACCCGGGCGCCCAGGAGCAACCACCACCGCAGCGAAGTCACGATCCCCGGCCACTCGCCCAACCTAGGCCCGGCCAAGCGCGCTGAACGGGCTAGGCTGCCGTCGGAAAAGCGCTTCCAAAGGCCGCGCTTTCCACCGATTGACACTCGGACAAATCTCCAGTACCGTTGCCGCGCTTGCCGAGATAACTGCTTATGGCAATCCCCGGAAGGTGATATGGCTCTGCAATTCTCCCCTCAGGCCGAGGCCAAGATCAGCGACCTCTGTCGTCGCTACCCCAATACCCAGGCCGCTTGCCTGCCCGTGCTGCACTTGGCGCAGGACGAGTTCGGGTATCTGTCCGAAGAAGTCCTCGAGCTGGTGGCGACGCGACTTGCGGTGCCCAGCTCACACGTCTTCGGTGTCGCGACCTTCTACACGATGTTTCACCGTGAGCCGGTCGGGAAGAAGGTGCTGATGATGTGCACCAACGTCTCGTGCATGCTCACCGGTGCCTACGAGACGCTGCGCAAGCTGGAGACGCGGCTCGGCATCAAGGCCGGCCAGACCAGCGCCGACGGCGAGTTCACGCTGATCGAGGAAGAGTGCCTCGCGGCGTGTGCAGACGGTCCGGCGATGATCTGCGGCGACCGCTACTTCCTGCGTCTGACTGCCGACAAGGTGGATGCGGCGCTCGATGCGTGTCGCAAGCTGCCGGCGCAGCATGGTCACCACCCCTCCCATCACAGCGACAAAAAGCACTAAATCATGCCGGCTGATCGCAACTTCAAGATCGTTACCCGCCTGTTTGGGGTAGAGAACGCCAACCGCATCGATGTCGCGATGTCCCATGGGGCCTACAAGCGACTTCAGCCCGCGTTTGCGATGCAGCCGCAGGCGCTCGTCGATGAGGTCAAGAAGAGCAACCTCCGTGGACGCGGTGGAGCAGGCTTTCCGACGGGCATGAAGTGGGGCTTTATCCCCAAGGGCGCCGACACCGTCTATCTGGTCTGCAACGCCGACGAGTCCGAGCCGGGCACCTGCAAGGATCGCGAGCTGCTCTTCTGGGACCCGCACCTGCTCATCGAGGGAATGATCATCGCGTCGTACGCCCTCGGCTGCAAGCACGCCTACATCTATATACGTGGCGAGATGATCCGCGAGGCGGCGGTGCTACAGAAGGCGGTGGACGAGGCGTATGCCAAGGGCTTCCTCGGGCGTGAGCAGCAGACGGCCATCGGTTCGGTGAAGATCGACCTGACGGTGCATCGCGGGGCGGGCGCGTACATCTGTGGGGAAGAGACGGCGCTGCTCAACTCGCTGGAAGGCAAGCGGGGCTGGCCTCGGCTCAAGCCCCCGTTCCCGGCGGTCAAGGGTCTGTTTGGCAAGCCGACCATCGTCAACAACGTCGAGACGCTGATGAACATCCCGTTCATCGTCGAGCACGGCGGGCAGAAGTTCGCCGAGGTCGGCACCGGCAAGTCGGGCGGCACCCGCATGCTGTGCCTGAGCGGCCACCTCAAGAGCCCGGGTGTGTTCGAGCTGCCGATTGGCATCACCTTCCGTCAGGTCATTGACGAGGTCTGCGGCGGTACCCACAGCGGCAAGCGCGTCAAAGCGGTGATTCCTGGGGGATCGTCGATGCCGCCGCTCGATGCGAGTGAGCTGGACGTGCCGATTGAGTTCGACGCGCTGATGAACGATCCGCGCATCAAGCCGGTGCAGTACAAGCCCGGTCACAACTTCGAGCTGGCGCCAGGCAAGCCGCTGCGAGCGATGGCCGGCTCGGGCGGGATCGTGGTGATGGACGAAGACACCGACATCGTCGCGGTGTGCGCGCGGATCATGCGCTTCTATGCCCACGAGTCGTGTGGTCAGTGTACGCCCTGTCGCGAAGGCACCGGCTGGATGGCAAAGATCTGCACCCGCCTGGCCGATGGCTACGGACAGCCGGGCGACATCGACCTGCTCAGCTCGATTGCGTACGGCATCGCCGGCAACACCATCTGCCCACTCGGTGAGGCGGCGGCGTGGCCGATGATGGGCTTTGTCACCAAGTTCCGCCCTGACTTCGAGGCCCGCCTGGCCCAGAGCCGTGGGCTTCCTCCCGCTGGCTATCACGGAGCGCATCCATGATTGCAGTCGCAGCTTCGGACTTTGCTTCGTTTGACCTTGCTTCGCTGCTGGCCTCGGCGGCCCCGGCTTCCGTTCAAGAAGTCGCGGCCTCGTCCCTGTCCCCGACCGGCTGGACCCCCGCGTGGGCGTTCTGGATTCTGTCGGCGCTGGTGGTGATAGGAGCGATCTCGACCATCGCGCAGCGCAACCTGATCTCGGCGGTGATGTCACTGGTCGCGACCTTCTTTGGGCTGGCCGGGCTGTATGCCACGCTGTCGGCGCACTTTCTGGCGGCGATCCAGGTGCTGGTCTACGCCGGGGCGATCATGGTGCTGTTCGTGTTCGTCATCATGGTGCTAAACCGCGATGAGGCCGAGCGCGTCTCGGACCGGGGCCTGCTCGACAAAGCGGTGGGCGCGGGCGCGCTGGTCTACCTGGCGGTGCGGCTGGGAGAGGTGATTGCCTCGCCAGTCGGTCCCATGTCGCGGATGAGCAAGCCGCCGGCGGACTTTGGCACCGTGTCCAAGATCGGCGAGTACTTCTTCACCGAGTTCCTGTTCCCCTTTGAAGCCATCTCGATCCTGCTCATCATCGCGGTGATTGGCGCAGTGGTGGTGGCCCGTACGGTGGTGTCGCGGACAACCACTGGCTACGAGCTACCGAACCTGGCCGAGCACGCAGGCGAGGGCGGACAAGGTGGCGCAGACGCAGCCGGCGGCGATGCAGCCCACGGAGGCCACTAACAGCCATGCAGCAGCTTGTGCAAAACCTTCTGGCGGTCGGTCTGCACCACTACCTGATCTTGGCGGTGGTGCTGTTTGGAATCGGCACTTTTGGCGTGTTTATGCGGCGCAACGCGCTGACCACGCTGATGTCGATTGAGCTCATCTTAAACGGCGGCAACCTGACGCTGCTGGCGTTTGCGCGGTCGCATCAAGACATGCGCGGACAGGCGCTGGCGCTGCTCGTCATCGCGGTTGCGGCAGCGGAGGCAGCGATTGGCCTGGCGATCGTGGTCGGCGTGTTCCGCAACCGTCACAACACCAACATCGACGAGCTCAACCTGCTCCGGTACTAGTCCGAGGAACCACAGACTATGACCGAGAACTTTCCTCTCTCTCTCATCATCCTGCTGCCGCTCCTGGGGGCGGTGCTGAACCTTCTTCTGGGCCGGCGGCTCGGCAACACCTTTGTCAGCCTGGTGGCGTGCTCGGCGGTGGCTGGCGCGGCGCTGGTCGCGACCAAAGCGGTGCTGCTGGTGGCGTCGGACCTGCCGATGCGCGGGGCACTGGTCGATCAGCTTGTCTCGGGTGACTGGATTGTCGCGGGCGACTTCAAGCTGCAAGCGGGCCTGACCCTGGACCGGCTGTCGTCGGTGATGGTGATGGTCGTCACCTGGATTGCGCTGCTGATTCACATCTATGCGACGGGCTACATGGAGCATGAGCCTGACTACGCGCGCTTCTTTGGCTACCTGAACCTGTTTACCGGCGCGATGCTGATCCTGGTGCTCGGCGACTCGCTGCCGGTGACGTTCGTGGGCTGGGAGGGCGTCGGGCTGGCCAGCTACCTGCTCATCGGCTTTTGGTACCACGAGGACAAGAACGCCACCGCCGGTCGCAAGGCATTCATCGTCAACCGCATCGGCGACTTTGGCTTCCTCATCGGCATCTGCCTGTTGTTCACGGTGGTGGGTACGGTCAAGTACGCCGACTTCAGCAGCATCGCCGCCAAGCTGATGACGCCGTGGTGGATGGGCTGGCCGGTGGGTTACTGGATCGCGATCCTGCTGTTCGTCGGCTGCGCGGGCAAGTCGGCGCAGATTCCGCTGTATGTGTGGCTCCCGGACGCGATGGCGGGACCGACGCCGGTGTCGGCGCTGATCCACGCGGCGACGATGGTCACTGCCGGCGTTTACGTCGTGGCGCGCTGTCACACCATCTTCGACACCTTCCCCGAGGCGGCCAAGATGACGGTGGCGGGCATTGGGGCCTTGACTGCGCTGATGGCGGCGACGATCGGCATCGTGCAGCGCGACTTCAAGAAGGTGCTGGCGTACTCG
The DNA here is from genome assembly GCA_016794465.1 of Myxococcales bacterium. Taxonomy (GTDB): domain Bacteria; phylum Myxococcota_A; class Polyangia; order Palsa-1104; family JAEUJZ01; genus JAEUKA01. The sequence goes on from JAEUKA010000077.1 coordinate 76,139, forward strand.
ACCGTGAGTCAGCTCGGCTTCATGTTTGTCGGCGTCGGCACTGGCGCGTATGCCGCTGGCGTCTTTCACCTGATGACCCACGCGTTCTTCAAAGCCGGTCTGTTCCTTGGCGCGGGCTCGGTAATGCACGCGATGGGCGGCGAGGGCGACATCGTCAAGATGGGCGGCCTCGGCAAGCACATGCCGATCACGCGCTGGACGTTCTTTGTCTACTGCTTGGCGATTGCCGGCATCGTGCCGTTTGCGGGCTTCTTCTCGAAGGACGCGATCTTGGCTGGGGCGTTTGCAGCCGAGTTCCGGATGGCCGGGAACATGGCGCCGTGGCAGGCGAGCTTGGTGGCGCTGTATCCGAAGCTCCTGTGGGGAATGCTGGCGACGGCGGCGCTGTGTACCGCGTTCTACATGTGGCGGCTGTACTTCGTGGTGTTTACCGGCGAGTTCCGAGGCACCAAAGAGCAAGAGTCGCACCTGCACGAGTCACCTTCGTCGATGACGCTGCCGCTGGTGGTGCTGGCGGTGGGCTCGGTGCTGGCGGGCCTGATTGGCGTGCCCGCGATCATGACGCACGGGCTGCCCGAGTCGGCAGAGCACCTGTTTACGTTCTTTACCAGCTGGCTGAGCCCGGCGATGGTTCCGGCGTCTCCGGAGCCGCACGAGCACTGGCTGGAGTGGGCACTGATGGGCGGCGCGCTGACCATCTCGGCAGTCGGCATTGGCCTGGCGGCGCTGCTGTACCGAGGCGGGATCTCGCAGCGGGCGGAGGGGCTGAAGAAGTCGCTCGGCGTGCTGCATGGCCTGCTGTGGAACAAGTACTACGTCGACGAGATCTATGACGTGCTGCTGGTGCGACCACTGCGTCGCGTCTCGGGCCTGCTGTGGAAGGTCGTCGACAACATCGTCATCGACGGTGGCCTGACCAAGGTCGGTCCGTTCTTCGTCGACATCTTCGGGGCGATGGCGCAGCGCTTCCAGAATGGCGACGTGCAGCGCTACATCATCGCGGTCATGGTCGGCACGGCGGGCATCTTGTTCGGCTCGACGTACTACCTGGCCTATCAGGGCATTCAGGGAGAGCTGAAGATCGACAAGCGGACGGTCACGCTGAAGCTGGGCGACGTGCGGATGCGGCCCGGGCAGCTGATCTACGCGATTGACTGGGACGGCGATGGCAAGTTCGACGAAACCAATGTCCGCTTCAACAGCGAGCTTAAGCACGAGTACGGAAACGCCGGTGAGTTCAAGATTGTCGTCGAGGCTCGCGATCCGGTGTGGAACATGGTCAAGCGCTCGGACGACTGGTTCTTCGGCGCCAACACCCCGCTTTCCGCCAAGGTTGAGTAGGAGAACTTCATGAGCATGATCCTACCCATCGTGACGTTCCTGCCGCTCGTCGGTGCGCTGCTGTGTCTGGCGCTCCCTCGGGAGGAAGAACAGCTGCACCGCAGCGTCGGCATTGGCACGGCGCTTGTGACGTTCTTCGCGTCGCTGTTCCTGCTGTCCGGCCTTGAGCCCGCCAAGATGAACCACGTCGTTGACCTCGCGTGGGTCGAGTCGCTGGGGATTCGCTTCCAGCTTGGCGTCGACGGCATCTCGGTGTGGCTGGTGCTGCTGACCACGTTCCTGTTGCCGATTGTGTTTCTGTCGACGTGGTCGGCGATCACCGACAAGGTCCGCGAGTTCGTCGTCGCGACCCTGATTTTGGAAACCGGCATGCTCGGCGCGTTTTTGGCGCTCGACCTGTTCGTGTTCTACGTGTTCTGGGAGGTGATGCTGGTCCCGATGTACTTCATCATCGGCATCTGGGGCGGCACCGAGCGGCTGAAGGCGGCGATCAAGTTCGTCATCTATACGATGGTGGGCTCGCTGCTGATGCTGGTCGCCATCCTCTATCTGGTGGTGAAAGCGCACCAAGTGACGGGGCAGTGGTCGTTCGCGCTCTCGACGATTCAGAAGCTGGTGCTGTCGAAGCCGGAGCAGATCTACCTGTTCTTGGCGTTCGCGCTGGCGTTCTGCATCAAGGTGCCGCTGTTCCCGCTGCATACCTGGTTGCCGCTGGCCCACGTCGAGGCGCCGACCGCTGGCTCGGTGATTCTGGCGAGTGTGCTGCTCAAGTTCGGTCCGTACGGGCTGATTCGCTTTGCGATTCCGCTGTTCCCGCACGCGGTCGAGACGGTGGCGCCGTGGCTGGCGATCCTGGCGGTGATTGGCGTGGTCTACGGCTCGTGCGTGGCCTATGCGCAAGACGATGTGAAGAAGCTGATCGCGTACTCGTCGGTGGCGCACATGGGCTTTGTGGTCCTGGGCCTGGCGATGATGAACAGTCGGTCGGTGAACGGCGCGCTGTATCAGTGCTTGGCGCACGGCATCTCGACCGGTGGCCTGTTCTTGTGCGTCGGTGTCCTGTACGAGCGTCGCCACACCCGCAAGATGGCGGAGTTTGGCGGGCTGTGGCAGCGGATGCCGGTGTTTGCGGCGACGCTGCTCATCTTCACGATGGCCTCGATTGGGCTGCCAGGTCTGTCGGGCTTTGTCGGCGAGTTCCTGGTCATCCTGGGCACGTTCAGCGCCAAAGAGCGCGCCTTTGAGGGCATGCCGGCGATGTTTGAGAGTGCGCGGCTGCTGTCGGCGTTTGCGGCCACCGGAGTGGTGCTGGGCGCGGTCTACATGCTGTGGCTGTTCCAGCGCGTGATGCTGGGCCCGCTGTCCAACCCGCAGAACCGCAAGCTGCAAGACATGACGGCGCGCGAGACAGTGGTGATGCTGCCGATGCTGGCGATGGCGTTCTGGCTTGGCATCTTTCCGAACACCTTCCTTCAGCACATTGATCCGGCGGTCACCCAGACGCTCACGGCCTTCAAAGAGAAGTACAGCGCTGGGGTAGCCGAGAGTGGCCCGCGCATGCTCGGCGACAGCGTCAAGGCCAAGGTCGAGGAGCCGGCGGCCCCCGGAGGAAATCCATGACCTTCGATACCAATGACCTCGTTTTGAGCCTGCCGCTGTTGTTTTTGACGGTGGCCGGCATTGTGCTGCTGATGCTCGATGCGTTCTCGCGGGTGGTGCTGGTCGGTCGCGATCATCACCTGAAGCTACCCGCCGAGACGAGCGAAGCCGTGGCCGTGCCGCCGCCGGGCTCGCGCAACTACCTGATGCCGGTGACGGTGCTGTTTCTGCTGGCGACGCTGGCGATCATCGTCTGGCAGGCTGGCTCGCTGCCCGAGAGTACGGTGCTGATCTACCGAGGCATGCTCCAGGTCGATCGCTTCGGCCTGCTGGTGGCGGGCGTCTGTGTGGTGGCGGCGACGTTCGGGGTGATCTCGGCGCCGTCGTACATGCGAGCCCACCGGATGGAGTTTGGCGAGTTTTACGCCCTGGTGGTGTTCTCGCTGTGCGGGATGATCATCCTGATTCAGGCCGCCGACTTGGTGACGGTGTTCCTCGGGATCGAGACGATGTCGCTCGGCGCGTATGTGCTGACCGGCTCGTGGCGGCGCTCGCCCCGCTCGTCGGAAGCGGCGATGAAGTACTTCCTGGTCGGCGCGTTTGTGTCGGGCCTGCTGGTGTACGGAATTGCGCTGATCTATGGCGTGACCGAGACGACCTCGCTGCATGACATCAAGCGGATTGCGATGTCGCGCGGGACGGCGCCGCTGTTCTACATCGGCTGGATGCTGCTGGTGGTGAGCTTTGCCTTCAAGCTGGGTGTGGTGCCGTTCCACATGTGGGCGCCCGACACCTATGAAGGAGCGCCGACACCCGTCACCGGCTTCATGATGTCGTGCATCAAAGTGGCGGGCTTTGCGGGACTGATTCGGCTGCTGCAAGGGACCTTGCCGATGCTGGCGCGCGATCCGTTTACGGGCTGGACGTTTGTGCTGTCATGGCTGGCGGTGCTGTCGATGTCGGTCGGTAACTTGGCGGCGCTCAAGCAGGACAACGTCAAGCGGATGCTGGCGTACTCCTCGATCTCGCACGCCGGCTACCTGCTGGTCGGAGTGGTCGCGCTGGGAACGGTCGGAGATGCCGCGCGCGGACCGCTTTTGTTCTACCTGGCGTCGTATGCGCTGACGGTGGTGGCGGCGATGGGCGTGGTGTCGTGGGTCGGCTGTGACGAGCGCGGCGAGGAGCGGGTGCGGCTGTCGGACTGGGCCGGGCTCGGCAAGCGGGAGCCGATGGCAGCGCTGCTGATGACGGTGTCGCTGCTGTCGCTGGGTGGCTTTCCGCCGACCGCTGGCTTCTTTGGCAAGTTCTACCTGTTTCAATCGGCGCTGGGAGACGACAAGCTGCTGTGGCTGATCTTGATCGCGATCGCCAACAGCCTGGTGTCGGTCTACTACTACCTGCGAGTCATTACAGCGATGTACTTCCGCGAGCCGGCTCCGCACCCAGCGACGACGCCGATGCAGTCGAGTGCCATGAAGCTTGGTGTGCTGGTCGCGACACTGCTGGTGCTGGCGATGGGCCTGTGCCCCAGCTGGCTGTCGAGCCTGTGCGCCGCCGCGAAGTTCTAGCTAGACCTCGCTCCCGAGGAGCACACGCCCATGCGGACGAAAAGGCCAGCGACGGTTTCATCCAAGGCGACGCAGGTTCTGCAGCCCCAGGTCGGCGAGCGGGCCAGCGAGCGGACGTTAACTGGGCTGGCTCCGGACGGTACGGCGGTGTCCTCGGGGATCGCGTTCCATGCGGCTCCGACGCAGCTGTTGCCGATCATTACACTCGACGAGCAGGACGTGACCGACTCGGCGGCGCTGGAGCAGCTGTATGCCGAAAATGCCCTGCTGCGCAGCGAGCGAGACTCTCTGCGGTCGAGCGTGCAGCGACTCCAGAAAGAGCTGACGGCGGTGAGTGAGCTGCTGGCGCAGCAGCAGCGCGAGATGGAGCTGCTTTTGCCATGGCTGCCAACGCCCAGCGACGAAAAATAAGCCGCTCTCTCTTGCCCCGCTGATTCAACCCGCAGTCAGGTCGTGACAGACGATGTGCGAGCCGCTCATGTAGCTGGGCTGGACGGTCCAGCCGATCGGCTTGCGGCTGGCCGTGGTGTAGGCGGTGAGCGCGACCGAGCTGCCGACGACGTGACTGACGAGCAGCCACTCCGCGTCGAGAGACTGGCAGACTCCGCGTGGGCCCAGAAGCTCGAGCTTGCCGACGAACGTCGCGTCGGTCAGGTGCCACATCGATACCAAGTTGCCGTACGGATTGGTGGCAACGACGATCCGCCGTGGTTCCAAGATCGTGAGTGACAGCGTCTCGCCGCGCATGCGCTCGACCACCGAGCCGGGCTTTTTGACGGTCTGGACCTGTCCACCGAGGGGTCGCAGCGACAGGGCACCGAGCTGCTCGTTTGGCGACGGCAGGCCATCGCGCGGCGCCGAGATCACCGCCAGATCACCGCGCCTGGAGAGCGCAATGTGACCGGTGTTGTAAAGCGGCGAGTCGAGCACCACCTTGTCGAGCAGCTTGCCGGTCGAAAGCTCGATGTAACAGACACAGGGCTGCGCGCCGCCGTCTTTTGGTCCACCGCCGTTTGACACCACCAGCGTCTTGCCCTCATCGATGAGCAGACAGTCGTGCGGGGATGCGCCGTGGGTCGGTACGCAGCCCAGCTCGCGCAGCGACTCCGCATCCCGAACCGACAGCACCCCGGCAAAGTCGTCCTCGATCAGCGACTCGGTGGCATACAGCAGGCAGCCATCCGCAGAGTAGCCGCCATGTCCATAGAAGCGACGACTCGCGGGAGTCGGAATCGGACGAAGCACACAGCGCTCGCGCAGATCGACCAGACACGCGCCCGGCCCCTTCTTTTCAAACACTGCGGCGCGAAAGCGATCCTGCGGGGAAAACACGATGCCGTGACCCAGGAAGGAAAGCGGAATCGTCTCTGCTTGGGGCGACTCTGCATCGAGGTTGAGCAGCGCCAGCACATACTGCTGCTTGCCGTCCGCAAGGAATCCGCCACCACCGAGGACATAGCCCTTTTTCGCCATGCGCCGGAACATACTCTGTCTCTGCGGGCGGCGGCTACGTAGTTTCCGCTAGCGAGGACTCGGGCCGCTGTCCTTGTGAAGGATCGTATCGGTCTGATAGAGCGGATCGTTGTGGGGATGATCGGTGTTGAAGTGCAGTCCACGGCTCTCTTTGCGACGAGCGGAGGACTCGATAATAAGATGCGCCGCCAGTGCCACATTACGCAGCTCCAGCAGATCCGGCGTCACCTTGAAGTTCCAGTAGTAGTCGCGGATCTCTTCCCGAATTAGCTCGATGCGGCGACGGGCCCTTTCCAAGCGGCGGTCGGTGCGGACGATTCCTACGTAGTTCCACATGACGCGGCGGACCTCGTCCCAGTTTTGGGTGACCACCACTGCTTCATCGGGATCTTGCGCGTTGCCGCTCTGCCAGGGAATCACTTGGCGTGGGAACAGAGCCTCGGCAGTCTGGACCGCTTCCGCTGCCCGTCGTCCAAACACCACTCCTTCCAAAAGAGAGTTCGAGGCCAGCCGACACGCGCCATGCAGCCCCGTCATCGCCGTCTCACCAATCGCAAACAGACCGCGCACCGTGGTGCGGCCATAGGAATCGGTCAGGACTCCGCCGCAGGAATAGTGCGCCGCCGGAACCACCGGAATCGGTCGCGTCCGCAGGTCGATTCCGAGCTGCATACAGCGCGCATGAATCGCCGGGAAGCGCTCCACCAAAAAGTCCGCAGGCAGATGCGTCATATCGAGCGTGACGTAGTCGGCTCCGGATCGCTTCAGCTCGGCATCGATCGCCCGCGCCACCACATCACGGGGGGCGAGCGACTTCATCGGATGGTAGCGCTCCATGAAGGACTCGCCGCTCTGCAGCCGCAGGATGCCGCCTTCCCCGCGCAGCGCTTCGGACACCAGGAACGACTTGGCATCGGGGTGATACAGACAGGTCGGATGAAACTGGATGAACTCCATGTTCGACACCTGCGCACCCGCGCGATACGCCATCGCCACCCCGTCCGCCGTCGCCACATCGGGGTTCGAGGTATACAGATAGACCTTGCCGGCTCCTCCGGTTGACAGCACCGTTGCTCTGGCCAGCACCGCGTGAACTTCCTGACTGTGGCGCGACAGGACATAGGCCCCAAAGCAGGAGTCCGGACCGCCGTACTTGGCAAGCGTCAGCAGATCCACCGCCATGTGATCCGCCAAGATGCGAATGCGCGGATGGCTGCGGATGGCGAGGAGCAGAGCGCGCTCAATCTCGCGACCGGTGGTGTCCTTGGCATGGGCCACGCGCCGTGCAGAGTGTCCCCCTTCCCGCGCCAGATCCAGCTCTCCCGAGCTTGCACGATCGAAGAGTACGCCCCAGCGATCACCCAGCTCGCGCACCGCGTCCGGACCCTCGCTGACCACCAGCTCGACGATGTCTCTGTGACACAGTCCGTCCCCGACTGTCAGCGTGTCTGTTACATGGGCCGAAAGGGAGTCCAGCGGATCGAGTACCGCCGCAATTCCTCCTTGCGCCCAGGCCGTATTGCCATCCTCAGGACTGCGCTTGGTGATGATCAGGACCTCTCCGTGCTCGGCGGCCCGCAGCGCAAAGCTGAGCCCGGCAATGCCCGAACCAATGACCAGAAAGTCCGTCTGCATAAGCTGCGACATGTCCGGCATCTTCGCAAATTGCTGTCCCGCGCAGAGAGTAAAAACGGCGCGCCGTGGCTGAACCCGTGGCTCTGCCGTGTATACTGACTCTCGCAAGGACTGTGCCGTGTCTCTGCTTGCCCCTCCTATAGAAGAGTTTTGGACCGGACCCGTGCGAGTGGTGGTGCGCTATGGCTGCGTACGCCGCGATCAGTATGAGCTGCTGACCACAGAGCCCTTCCCAGCGAGTCTGCGGCAGCACTTAGAACCGCTCGGCGTGATCCGGGGGTCAGCGGTTCTGTATACCGTCGATGTGGCGAATACTCATCAGCTAACGGTGGCGCCAGCACGCGGACGGATGGTGATCATGCCCCGGCTCAGCGTCGAGCGAACGCAGCAGAGACAGAGTGCCCTGGCGATTGCAGAGCGACTCTCTGTACTGATGAAGGAGTCCTGATTGGGAGTCCTGAGCGTTCGTTAGGACAGCCGCTGCGCGACAAACAGACAGAGTGGATCGCCCATGGCGCGGCAGAGTACTTCGGTGGAGGTGAAGCTCTCTGTCCCGCGAAAGAGCTTCTTATAATAGGCTTCGTTTAGCTCGGGTCCCTGGGTGATGTCGCCCACGTACAGCAGGTTCATCAGTCCCGCGACGCCACCGTTGGCCAAAAAGCAGCGCGGCCGATCACTCTGCGGATAGTCGCGCAGCCAGCCCTCTGCTTCATAGGAATCGCTGACACTGACCACCAGGCGCCGATTGGCGACCAGATCGCGGACCGTCCAGTGCCCCCAGCCAAACGCATTGACGACCGCCGCCATTCCGTAGACCCAGTCTTCCCGCGTCTGGAGCATCGGACGGACCACGGCATCCCACTCTGCCGACTTCATGATTCCGCCGAAGGTGTTGAAGGCGCAGCCATGGCCTGCTTCCACCAGCAGCGTGCGACCATCATCGATCAGCTCCGGAGTCTTTTCGAGCCGGCGAGCCATCGCAAACGAGATGCGATTGTAGTAGTCCGCCAGGTGCTGGGTCAGGTACAGGCCGAACGCCGGAATCAGTCCTTCGTCATTCCCAGTGATTCCCAAGCCCGCGACTGCTTCGATGATCTTGCGCTCGTCGATCGCCATCACAGCACCTCAACTTCCAGCTCGCAGCACGCGGCATCCAGTGCAGAGCAGCTGAGTTCCCGGCCAAGGAGTCTCTCTGGAGCTACATTTGCAGCGACGGAAAGAGCGCCCATCCAGAAGCCGAGCGGGAAGTAACAGACAGGATGCTTGGCGACTCCCCACTTGGCCTTCCATCCCACTGCGTAGTGCGATGTGGTCAGCGTGATGCGGCCTCCTTGCGGTGTGATGTGGGTCAGGTTGGCTTGTCCAAATCCGAGCGCGCCAAACAGACGATTGCACTGCGCAAGCTGCTGGGAAACACTCGCAGCCGCAGCCACCGGAGTCCGGCTTCGGAGCATCGCCCGCGTGGCTTCCATCGCCGCTGCCACCTGAACGCGCTCTGCGTCCTGTGTGCCCAAGCCATCTTCGATCGTGCGCTGCAGAAACAGGTTGTAGTGGTGACAGTGGAACACCACCCGCCTATCTCCCATTGTGATGAGGTTGCGATCTGCATCAAACAGAAGCTTGTCCTCGCTCACGGCTCGTCTCCTTCGCTGATGATCTCGCGGGCTGCCTCTTCGGCAATGGCGATCAGGACCGGATCGTCTTCCAGCACCGCCGCCAGCCGAGACAGTGCTTTGCCAACCTTCAGGTTGAGCCGTGCCAGATCGACGCTGGGAAGTCCATCTGTGCGGCTTCGGACTTGTTCCACAATTGCGGCAAGCCGTTGACCCATTGCGTTCCTCGCCCCCCTAAAACGATCATCTCGTACCGGAACCGCAATTGTCAACGAGTCGGACGCACCGCAGTGATACACTGGCCATCGTGAGCAGTGCGCTGGGAGTCCTGGGGAAGGAGTACACCTAGATGTCATTCCTTCGTCAGCTCCGCGATCGAATCGGACACAATGGCTTGTTACCGGCATCGTCGTCGGTGCTGAGCATTCTGCTGGTGCTGCTCGGACTGGGACTCTGTGTTGGCGTGTCGCAAGTGCAGCACAGCTATGACATGTATGTCTCTGCCCGGACCGATGTAAGTCGGCACGCGCTGCAGCTGCGGGTCGCTCTGCTCCTGGTAGGAATGGGAATCGGAGTCCTTCCCATTGTGCTGCTGCTGCGGAGTCTGTCTGCTCGCCTCCGCTCCCTTTCCGCGCTGTCGCCACAGCTTTCGCAGCTCCACTCTGAAGCCCAAGACTTGCAAGTGCAGGTGTCGGAAGGGAAGCAGCGCGGTGGACAAGTGCTCTCGCTGACCGAGCAACACTTTGACTCCCTTCAGAAAGCCGTGCATGCGGTGCGCGCCCAAGCAGATCTGGCCGCCAGCAACATCGAAGAGATCAGCGTCTCGATCGCGCAGCTGGTGGATAGTGCAGAGGAAGCGCAGCGGCTGACGCATGCCTCCCTGAGCGAAGCCGGTCGCGGTCAGCAGGTGGTTGCAGAGGCCGGTCGAGAGATTCAGTCCGTCGCTGATAGCTTCAATCAGACCGTCGAGACAATCCGTTCCCTGCATCAGCGCGGCAGTGAGATCGGGGGTCTGGTCAGTCTGATCAAAGACATCGCGGATCAGACCAAGGTGCTGTCTCTGAACGCCGGAATTGAAGCGGCGCGGGCGGGCAAAGAAGGTCGCGGCTTTGCGGTGGTGGCAGAAGAAGTCCGGCGGCTGGCGGAACGGACTGCTCAGTCGACGCGACAGGTGGCCAAGATTGTCGATGGAATCCAGCGCGAGACGATGAGTGCGGTGTCCTCGATGCAGCGCGCGCAGAAGCAGGTAGAGGTCGGTCGGGACTTGTCGCATGAAGCCGAGCAGGCTCTCTCGCGCATTCACAGCGGCGCCAGTCAGAGCATGGCGACCGTAGAACAGATCGCCAGTGCCACGCGCGAGCTCAAGGGAGCGAGTCTGCAGATCGCCGGTTATCTGGGCTCGCTGGCGGTCGGAATGCGCAAAGCTTCCAAGACCGTGCAGCGTGCCACCAAAGAGATCCTGGCCGAGCTGTCGCTGCTACGTGATGGCAAGGCGCCTACGCGGACTACTGTAGACCCAGCCACAGAGAGCATCGAGATCGCGTCCGGCAAGAGCTGAGCATTCCCATTCCCAATTCCCTACAGCACTCCGAAATACACCGCGATGCCAAGATAGGCCGAGGGCTTGAGGTAGGAATAGTCGACATAGCTACTCTGATTGGAGACGAGTGATCCGCCGACAAAGCTCTCGAAGTGACCGCCAAAGCGGATCGCCAGCGAGGTATCCACCGACAGGAAGTGATCCTTGCGCGCCTGGCCCAGCTCGGTCGGAAGCTCTGGCCCTGGAACGTAGTCGAACACCCGGCGAAGGTACTGCGCAGCCAGCGACCACTCGACGCGATGATGGAGCTTGATTCGGGCTCGCAGCGATGGTCCGTGCGCCCACGCGCGATAGTCCTCCGAGACGGTTAGGGGGGCCAGCGGAGCCTCCAGCTGTTCCCGCACGAGCTGATAGGAAACGCTAAGCAGGAGTGGTTCAGGAGTCACTCCCCAGCTGAGATCCACTTGCCCGACATGGGTCTGTCCAGACAGCGATTGATAGTCCGTACTGGCGTACTTGCGATAGCGAAAACCATAGCTGGCGGCGACTCCCAGCTGCGACCACAGCGACAGTCGGTCATACAGACGACCATCAAAGTCCATAAACAGCTTGCTGCCACCCAGGAGCGCGAAGTCAAACGCGGTGTGGACTCGCACGCGGTTGCGCGCCCCTGCATAGCTGTAGCCCAGCCAGGTCGAGTTCAGCAGCAGACTGTAGTCACGAAGCTGAATCTGCTGCCGATAGGACACCACATTCCCTGCGCTCAGTCCGAACCGAAACGGGCGGACTCCCAGCGAGGCCAGAAACAGAATGTCGGCATCGGCGGCATCGGTGGGCGCATTGCGCCAGGTCGCAGTGTCGGTCAGCCGGACATTGCCATCGAGCTCTGGTGCGACCAAAAGTGAGAACAGGAGCCGGTGCGGACGGCGCTGCAAGAGCAGTCTTTGGGCAGAGCTTCCGAACGCTTGCGAGGAAGTGGTCTTGCCGAGCTGGTCCTGGGCTTTGTCCGTCGCACCCAGCTCATCGTACAGGAGTCCCAAAAACAGCTGCGCCGCTTCCTTGGTTTCTTTGTCTGGACTCTGTTCGGACTCGCGCAGCAGCGTCTCGGCACGACTTAGCTCACCCGTTCGGTACAGACAGATTCCGAGCAGCAGAGTCACCTCGTTGCGAAGCTCGGAGTCTCCTTGCGCGATCCGCAATAGAGGAATCGCCTGCGCATAATTTTTCGCTTGAAACAGCGCGACTGCTTGCTGGAGAGCCTCTTGCGGCTGCGTGATCCACTTGGCACGACCGGCCTGCGCGTGAGGTGCGCACATAAGGACCGCCAACAGCAGGCAGGCTTTGAGACGGCGGCGCATCCCCCCAATCGTACCACTTGCGGCTGAGAGCGCGGCAATGAACCACTCCGTACACTCTGCTCGGTAGCGTGTACCAACTGGTACAGTACCTAGCTGTCGGGCCTCTGTTCGTCCGTCGAAGACTGCTGCACTCGATTCCGGCATACCGCTTGCTGTATCAACCAGCGGGTCAAGGTCGCAGCGGCTGTCGTCGCAAATCGTCGCAAGCCCAAGGCCCGAGGAATCGATTACAGTAAGCAGTTGAGATGATGAGGACTTCCATGCGCACGCCGACTCTGCTTTCGCTCTTGGCGCTGGTGTGGGCCTTGCTTGTTCCCCGGTTTGGGTATGCAGACGGTGGATCTTCGCCGCTGGCTGAGCTGCGGCTGGCCGGAGAGGCGCTGGCCGATGTCGAGCCGGAGCACCCAGCTGCTCCTCCGCGAGAGCTGCTAAAGGCCCAGCCCGTGCGCGAAGGGAGTGCAGCAGCAGCGGCAGCGGCAGTGGTCCGGGGTGAACAAGTGACGGAAGCGGCCCCTGACAAAGCGGTCGGTCGACAGCTGCGGGCCGCGCTCAAAGAGTCGATTCGCAGCGCCATCCACGACGAGATCGAGCGGGAAGTGCGGCAGCGACCGAGCATTCCGGGCACGCTCACCGCTCGCAAGGGAGTCCAGAAGTCCGGCGATTCCTCGGACAACGGGCGCAGCGAGGCCGCGCAGTCCAAGTCAGCGGCGCTCTCGTCTCAGCAGGCCAGACAGAATCAGGCCGTGGCAGAAGCGAAGAGGGAAAACAAAGGCCAGATGAACAAGCTCCTGCTGCCTCCGCCCGTGGGTATGCCGGGGAAAGGACAGGCACTGCGCTAGTGCGGGCGTTCCGCCAAATAGGGACGTTGGCTGCGCTGCTCTGCGGGTGGCTTTCCGTCACAGTGGCCTTTGCCCAGGAGCCCGCCATACCGGATGCGGAGGCCCAGGTTCAGGCACAGCTGCTCGATGGGGTGCGCGCGTTTCGAGCCGAGCAGTTTGAGTCCGCGCTCCTCTACTTTCGCAGAGTCGAACAGCAGAGTGCGCGTCCCGATATCGGAATGTATCTGGGAATGGTGCTCCACAAGCTGGGCCGTCATGCCGAAGCACTGGCGGCGTTTCGTTCCGCTCGGCGGGCGTTGGTGCAGGAATCGGTGGCCGACTACTACGATGCGGTGAGCTGTTACCGCCTGGGTCTTTATGAACGATCGCGAGTCGGATTTGCCGCACTCCTTTCGCCCCGTGCTGATCAAGGGAGTCCGCCGCTTGGGCCACGGCTGCGCGAAGGAGCCGAGCGCTTCATCGCTGCCATTGAGCGGGTCGCGCCCCGGAGTCCCGATCCATCTCATCCCGAGCAAGCCACCATCCGGCGCCTCGAGCTGGCGATAAAACAGGCACATGACGCGCATCTTATCAAGAGCGTCGATGATCAAGAGTGGATCGAAGAGGCAGGGCTGCTGCTGCTCGCGCTACCCGCTGCCGAGCGTCCCCCGTATTTGCTGCGGGTGCAGGCTGTCGTGACGCAGATCCAGCAGTCCCTGGTGGGTCCAGCCGCAGCGCAGCGCAGTGCCGAGCTGACCGCTCTCCTTGTACGGGCGCGCGCCACTCGTTAACGGCCCACACGCGGTGGGGCCAGGCCAGGTCAGGCCAGGGCCAGGTCCAGTGCGCCAGCCAAGAAGCGCTTGACGCGGCTGGCAAAACCTGGCTCTTGTAAAGGCGCTTTTTGCCCGCCTACAAAATTTGGGCTGAGAGGAGGTGCCTGCGTTGATCGGAAAGCCACTCGAAGTTGAAGTTCGTGACAACCTCGAAAAAGCCATGAAGATCCTCAAGCAGAAGATGTCGAAGGAAGGCATCCTGCAAGAGGTCAAACGCCGCCGCTTCTATGAGAAGC
>JAEUKA010000078.1 GCA_016794465.1 Myxococcales bacterium
CCCGGTGGCTCGGTGATGGGAGCCGGATGAGCCGAGAGGTTCACGTCCGGTTCTGCGAGGGGCTGGGGCTGAAATGCCCCGGTCTACTCACCTGTACGCGTGGATCGGCTGTCGGCACTACTTCCTGCTGTCGTTTGTCGATGCCTTCAGCCGGTACGTGGTGCATCACCGGCTGCTTCTGGAACTGTCAGGACGTGCGGTCGCCACCGAGCTGGAAGCGGCGCTGTCGAGCTGCGGGAGCGCCAAGCCACGCATCGTGCACGACCACGGCAGCGAGTTCTGCAACACGGAGCTGCGCGCCGTCATCAAGACGCACGACCTACTCGACATCCGCACGCGAGCGCGGCATCCGGAATCCAACGGCATCGTCGAGCGCTTCAACGGCACGGTGCGGCAAGACAGCGACGACTACTACGGCGACAACTACCTGAGCGCGGAGCGGAGCGTGGCGCGACTCATCGACGAGTACAACAACGTCCGCCTGCATGCCGCGCTGGGGTACTTCGAGCCGCGTGAGGTGCACTTCGGAAACATAGCTCAGCGACGGGAGGTAAGACGCCAGAAGCTAGAGACAGCCAGAGCGAAACGAAGAACACAGAACCGCAGCCTCATGGCTGCTTAACCGAACTCGGCCATTACAATCGTGGGAAAGCAAAAAAGTCCAACTTGACCTGAAGCGCAACAGAGTCCGCCTGAAAGGAGTCCATCTGAAAGGAGTCCATCTGAAAGGAGTCCATCTGAAAGGAGCCGACAGAGCCGTTCATCCTATCGCTACGTAAATAAGAATAGGTACAATTGTGTAAAATGCACCGTCGTCCGCCTCATAAACATAACTCTATCAATCAATATAAATTTCGTATACTCTAAAGTCATCCAAAAGCAGTGAATGTAGCCAGCTCACCGTCGAGCCACCGACAGTCCCAGGTCCGGCCCTAAACCAGAGGCTCCTTACGTCCGGTCTTCCGCTGCACCTGGGATGCCAGCTCACGGTAAAAAACGACGTTTTTACAGGTTGACGATTAAGCCTTCTCGACGGTGCGAAAAAATCTCTTGATTCGTCCATGTAAAGGACTTTTTTTACAGCGACGGATGAGTCCGTAATTGCGCCCGGTGAGATCGGGTACATGGCCGTAATTTTAGTGTATCACAAAGCACCATCTGTGCGATCGGCTGGGTGTGCAGTCTACTCTAGTGAATCGGACTCCCAAAGAGGTCTGTTGATCGTGCGGAGGAGTTGCGGAAGGAATCACTCTGCACGGTTGGGACCGGAGCCAGATCGCGGGGGATCACACGTAGGGAATAGGCCCTCACTTTCTTGCCAAACAGTGCGAGGGTCAGTGCGCAGCCACGTTCTGACGGAACTCCGACAGTCACTCTTGCTGCCGGGCTGGCGCTACCGGTGCCGGTGGGTGGGGGGCGGGCTCTGGCGCAGAAGGAACCGGGGTGCGTGCTGGTGTGCGGAACGGTGATGGCTCTGGATCGTGAGGGATGAGCTTGGGCATTTGATCTAGGTTTTCGGTGACTTGGCTCAGCGGTTGTCACCTTGGGCGCGCCTCCAATGGCTGGGTCACACGTGGCTTCCCATGCCCGATCGCCTACGAAAAAAGGACCCCCAAACGACCTCAAGCATGCAACCCACCTGTCCACCATTTCGAGGGAAGGTCACCCAGAATAGACAGATTGGTCTGGTCAAACCTCGACGGAGGTTTTGTCACGAGCGATCGTGCAACAGTTGGTCGAAGCAGACTCCGATGAAGCGGTCGAGTGAAGCCCCACTTCTGGATACCTTCATCGTCAGCAGCGCTCCTTCCCAGCCATCAATCAGGAAGGCCGCTAGCTCTTCTAGATCGACATCGAGCGGAAGCTCACCGTTTGCTTGGGCTTCGCGAAGGCAGTCGGCCAGTCGGTGGCGCCAGCGACCAAAGATCGTCGCCAATGCGGCACGGGCCGTGCCTTCGCGATCCGGCAGCTCTTGGCTCAGCATACCGAGCAGACAGCCCCCGGTCCATTTGTGCTCCCGGTAGTAGTTGCGAAGCGCTTCGAAGTAACGACGAAGTCTCTGTAGGGGCGGCAGCCCTTCCGCTGTCAACATCCGATCGAGCATCGGCAGGTGTTGATCGTAGTAGTACTGGGCCGTCGCAATCGCGAAGTCTAGCTTGTCCTTGAAGTGGTGATAAAACGAACCGCGAGGGGCTTCCGCACGTTCCAGGATGGCGTTGGTCCCGACGAAGTCGTAGCCCCCCTCTAGGAATAGCTCCACGCCTGCCTTGAGCAGGGCCACTCGTGTGTCTCTCCGAACCGTCATGGCTCGCAGCGTAGTGCATACTCCTCGATTCGAAAACCAATTTGAAGAGAGTGATTCTCTAGACAATCCTGTCTATCAGGACCGACCTCTCATACCAAATGCGCTCTACACCTTGGCTGCGCTGCCAGGCAGCATGGTCCTCCGTACTCAGCCCAGGTGCGTCCGCAGGTGGGCCACCAGGAGGTCGCTGGCCTGGCCGACCAGCGTCGGCTCATCATAGAAGTCCACTTGACCTTTGGATGGCAGCCAGTGGATCTGTTTGGGAACCGACAAGCGGTCGTAGAAGCGTCGCGCCCAGGCTGGCGACAGCGCCTTTTCCGAGTGAATCATCACCATCGGCACGCGCAAACGCACAGCCGCTGGCTGGACATCGAAGGGCAAGAAGTGTTCGCGAGACATCACCGCGAAGGCGTTCGTGTAGTTCGGATGGGCAGCGCGCGGGGTGCCGTAGTAGTCGAAGGTTTCCTGCAGCGTCATCGCTGCATCACCTTGCGTTGCCACCGCTGGAATGGTCAGGACCTCTCCGGTCGATTCGTAGCGCTGGCGGGCGGCGATACCCTGGTCGACCTTCGCCTGAAAGCCAACAGGGTCCTTCCCACGCATCTCCTCGACATCTCGGTAGTAACCGGCCACACCACCGACCGCCTTGATGCGCGGACTATCCACAGCGGTCCATACGATGTAGCCAGTGCCCAGGCAAATTCCGACGGCGCCCAGTCGATTTTCGTCGATTTCGGGATGTTGCGCCAGTGCCTCGACGGCGGCCCGAAGATCGGCGATCTTGTGAGCTGAACATTCGTACTGACGGGGCTGCCCACCACTCTCTCCGTAGTGGCGATGATCGATCGCGAGCGCCGCGATTCCCCGCTGCGCCAGAGCCTGCGCGTAGACACCCGTCACCTGCTCTTTGACGCTGGTCATCGGCCCACCAACGATCACGGCGGGATGGATTCCCCCTTCTGCGGGAAGAAAGAGGTTGCCGATCACCGTATCGCCATCCACGACAAACTGTATCCGTTGTTGTCTCATGCCGGGTAGCATATCCCATGTAGACCATTTTGTCTAGTCTGCTTAGAGCCCCTGAATCACTCTCCTTTGCATCGCTAGGGCGGCAGCACCTTTCCCAAGAAGCGAGACACCGCACTGGTGAACCTGTCTTGCTCTTCCGCCCACGGATTGTGTCCAGAGTCATCGAACAGCACGAGCTCCTTGTCTTGTGGAGCGGCCCCCAGCGCACGGTAGGCCGGGTCGGCATTGGTGACGGGCGTGATGATGTCCTTTTGGCCCCACAAAACCAGCGCTGGAATTTTGATCTCCGGGAGTCGGGGCGTCAGGTCGCGGCCATAATAGTTTTGCACTGGCAACGGCGAGTGCTGCGTCACGGCGTAGAGGTCGTACTGGCTGCGGAAGATGCTCTCTGCGGTCTCACTACCGGTGAGCACCCGATCGGGATTCACGTCGTAGCCACCCGCCGCGCGCACGAACTCGCTGTGCCACAGGTGGATCAGCTTGCCTTGGTACATCTCTATTTGGTTGTTCTCATTGGTCAGCGGGTTGCACTTCCAGACATCGCGATAGAAGGCCTCGGCCCCGGCGATTCCTTTGGCCAGCACATAGTCGCGACCGTAGTGAAAGGACTTGCAGGAAGCGTCATGGGCGCCGTCCATTTCGATCCAGCCGGTGAACAGCTTCTGCAGGTCTGGCTCGAGCAAGATCGACGTACCGAGAAAGCCGCCCCAGCTGTGTCCCATCAGGGCAAAGCGAGCCTTGGGATAGCGCGCCCGCAGTACCGTCATCACGACCCGCGCATCCTCGACAAACTGCTCGGCGGTGAGCAGCTCGCGATGACTGCCCAGGGCCGATCCAGAGCCCCGCTGCTCGTAAAATGCGATTCCCACTTGGTCAGCGATGCGGCGGTAGCTGTCCTTCTGCCAGTAGATGCCGTTGGTGGTCCCTGGTCCGCCGTGAACGTGAACCAAGATGCGATCCGAACGCCAGTTGCCAGTCACCCACACTGGCAGGGCTGCGTCTTTGTGAACGACGTAGAAGTGTTCATCGCCATCCTGGAAGTCCGCCGCGCAGCCAGCACTCAGCAGGAGCAGAAACAGAGAGAGGAGCAGACGATTCATAGCCGTACCTCCACACCCAGGTTGAGGACAAAGCGCAGCAAGACTTGATCAAACACGGGCGTGTGCCACACCGCACCAACGCGGGCAAACGGGGTCACACCCGCACGCGGAATAAACCAGCCGATTCCTGCGGTGACAGAAAGCAGTAGGTTGGAGACTCCGGCTCGCGAAGCCTCGACCACTTGGCCTCCTTCGACTTGGTACGCGGGACTGGCCAGCGTGCTCTGCAGGTAGCCAAGATGGAAGTTGAACTCGCCCTGAAGTCCCGCCCGGTGCCGTCCGCGCCAGCCGACGCGGGGTAGCACAAAGGCACCAAAGTCATGCCGCAGCCAGAAGTAGGCGCCTGCGTCGGCACCGAGGACCAGCGCATGCAAGCGGCCTGGCGACTGGAGCGCCCGAAAGCTATAGCCCACCTGAAGTCCGGGGCGGATGAAGTTCTGGCCAAAGTAGGCGACCTCGATGGAGTGGCGGCCCTCGCGAGGGGCGAGGGGTTTCACTGGGGCTGTCTCTGCCACGGGTAGTGCATCGTTCGCGGGGACCACCTCGGCAGGCGGGTCAGCTGCTTGTGCCAGCAGGACCAGCGGCGCGTACAGCAAGCTGGGATGCATCGCGGTTCTCCTTCGCTTTCTCTTTTCAACAGACTAGTCACATCGACAAACCGTAGACCTCAAAGAAGACCCTGAACCGTCACCCGAGGCGCACTTGTGGCTCAAGCTCGGGTGGCGCTGATCGGGGAACTGTGTCTCGATTAGGCGGCGAAGTGAATTGTTTGTATCAGACAGTTTCCTCGTCGAGAAGCTCGCGGAAACTTCCCTTCCTCAGATCGCCCCTGATTGCTTGGTGTTTCGGGGCGCGGTGCTCCACGCCGAGCATTGCGAGGACGCCGTGCGGACCGATAGCCTGCATGACTTCTTGGCGCTGCTCGCGTGTGACCTGCAGATGCCGATTGCGCTGCCGAGGTTGACTTGCGATGCCACCTACGTCAGCTTCGCAGCGTGGACCCGCAGTCCGAGATGATGGCTGGCTCAAGCAAGCGGCCGTGCCGGTCAGCGTCGGAGCAGCCGACCCAATCGGGTCTTCATGAGGAAGTAACCGCCCGACGCACCGCATCTTTTCGCCGTTGTGGACGTGGCGCAGACTCCTTCCCAGAAGGAGGAAGTTATGGATACAGAGAAACAGGAGTGGCGCAGTGAGCCGCAGCTGGAGCAGTTGCTGAAGCTGCCTAGGTG
>JAEUKA010000054.1 GCA_016794465.1 Myxococcales bacterium
CTAGCACTACTGCGTCATCCACCAGTTCCGTTCGCTAAGACTGGAGCCACATCTGTCTGTATCTGAGTGGTCTGGCGACGAGGACGAGCGGGAAACGAAGCGAGAAACCAGGGCGTTACGGCGTTCGCGATTCGTTTGCGCAGCGTCGCGATGGAGGTCGGACTGTGCCGCTGCGGTATCTCCGCCGTGCGCACCATCACTCCTTTTCCTGGATTCCCATTTCGCTCTTGGCGCTGTCGTTCTGAGACGATAAACGCATACGTGCAGATCACCGAACTGAGGTGATGTTGCAGTCCCGTGTACAGTCTCCCTTGATACTGATCCATCCCGAGCTGCCCTTTTGATTCTTGATACGCAGCCTCGGTGCACCAGCGCTCCTTGAGGATGTAGATGAGCCGCTTCCGTGGCGTATTCTGCGGCAGACTACATAGGTACGCTCGGTCCTTTTCCACCGCTTCGTCCCGTCGCTCAATCATCAGCCACAGCGATTCCTGATGTTTCGATTTGGGAATGCGTACCGGAAAGAATGCAAACCGCGCGTGCAGTGCCTTCTTGCTCCCTTCTCGCCATGTGTAGCGACGGAAGGGACGCGCTCCCACTCGCGCAAGAAGCTCCTTCACTGACACGCATTCGTCTTCATTTCGAATCAGCTGCACTTTGGTATCCAGCTGAATTCCCACTGCATAGTGTAGTCCGAGCTCGCGCACACCATCGCGGAATTTTCCGTCGGTACCATAAGCTCCGTCCGCAAGTACAACCGCTTGGGGAATTCCGTTTTTCAGTGCACGTTCGATGAGCGAAAGCGCAATGTCTGGTTTGGTCTGGAACGTCACTTCCGTCGGAATATGCGCTCTCTCCCGCAGCGATTGGGAGTCCGTCCACTCCTTTGGGAGGTACGGCTCCATATCGATAGGAATGTGGGCAAATTCCGTCGCTGCGGTGAGCGAAACAATGACCTGACAATTGGCCACTTTTCCGAGCGCCCCACAATACTGCCGCTTGACACCCACCGAAGCAGAGCCCTTCTTGGGAAACGATGTATCGTCGATGATAAGCGTCTGAACTGGACCGCGACGCTGAAGCTCGGCGAGCGCAAAGGAAGTCGCCGCGTGACGAACGTCGGCATCGGGCCACGGCGCGACCCCCAAAAAGTGAAGGAGACGCTGGTACACCGCATCCGTCTCCGTCGGGTCCGTAGCGAACAGAGCCGCAATCGACTCGACACTCTTATTCGGCAGCGAGGACAGAAGGCCCAGCACATACATCGCAAAACTGGCTCTCTGTCTGCTGTCCCATAAGTGCTTGCCGAGCTGTTCCAGGAAGAGCGAAAGACGTTCCGTGACACCGTCGGTAATCGAGAGCTGCATTCTGCCCTTAGATCACGACTCCCAAGCCCTCGCAAATTCCTTCCGCTCGCGTTCACCATCACTCAACATAGCGAACTCTGTAGATGGATGACTCTGCCGTGGTAGAACTAAACGACCCCGATACGGTGAACGATTGGGAGAAAGGAGACACCAACCACGGCGCGATCGAAACCGCCGACTTGGGGAACCTTCAGACGGGAACGCTTCGGCAGGATGGAAGCGGGGCAAGCCCAGACTGGACCCCCGAATATATCCGCATCACCAACGACGAGGACGGGCGGGTGTGGCTCGCTCCGGTTGGTGTAGAGCTGAAGGGCAACCAGCCTTTCCGGCTGGTCTTCAAGCTCGAGGACGCTGGCCAGTACGAGCAGCTCCAGAAGCAGAAGAAGGAAGCCGCCGAGAAGGCCCGACGAGAGGCAGACGAGGCAGCTTCCAAGTCCGAGGAGGAAGAAGCGGCCCGGCTTGCCGAGGAGGAAGAGCGCAAGGCCCGGCTTGCCCTCGCCGCCGAGAAGCGCAAGATCGATCTCGAGCTGCGACGGGCGAAGAATGAAGCCGAGCTGGCGAAAGCGCGGGCGGAGATTGACAAGCTCAAGGCGGGAGCGGCGGCGGGGGCCGGGATGCCGGCGGGCTTTCGGACGATCGAGCTTTTCGGGCAGCTCGGCGGGCAAAACGTGCCGCTGTCGCAGGTGATCCAAGAGCAGGGCGGGGGCTTTGTGGTCGTCGCGGGTGGGTCCGTGCTCGGCGGGGAAGGACCGGGCGAGGGCTTCGGCTACGGAGGTACGCCGGGACGGTGGGCCGAGGCCAGCGGGGGACAGCCTCCGACGGCGTTTGGCCAGGATGCGACGGTGGGCATTGTGGGTTTTGATGGCGCGCGAGCTTGGCCCGTCCCGGCGGGCACCCTCGCGCAGATTTTTGGTAGCAACTGGCGCGGCTCGCTGAGCTAGCGCTCTCGACGAGAGGGGGAGATCAAGTCATGTGCATGATGATAAAACAGCTCACTGGCGCCGTCGGTGGTGGCGGCAATCCGTTCGCACCCTCGCCCGGCGGCGGTGCGATGGTGGTTCAGACGGGATACAAGGCGAACTTCTTAGGCCAAGATGTGGTCTTTGCCGACGAGGCGCAGTATCTGAAAGTCAAGTTTGCCTACGAGCAGAAGATCGGCAAGGGCGGCGCACCGTCAGACGGCAGCGAGGAAAGCGGCGAGGGGCTGCTTGGCACGATGGGGAAGGCGCTGCCCACCGTCGCGGCTTTCCTCAATGGCCGCAACTTGCAGACGAAGATCGAGGATCTCGACGACGCACTTGACGCGCAGAAGGCCGCGCGGGCGGAGCTGGCGGCGCTGCCACCCGGTGCGACGATGGGCGACCTCATGCCCAAGCTCTTGAAGTACCTGGACGCCGAGCGGGAAGCGACGGAGCTTGCCCAGGCGGCGCTCGAGGATCAAGTGCTTGCGGAGGATATCCGCGTCGGCGGTGGCGTCGCGCAGCTTATCCAGTCGTTCACCAAAGGCGGCGGCGGCAGCTTCGGCGGGTCGAACTTCGGCACGGCTGCTGCCGTCGGGATTGGTGGGCTTGGCCTCGCCTCGATGTTTTCACGCAGCGACCGCCGCAACAGTCGGCGCTAGGAGGGGGAGAACCATGGAAGAGATACTTGGAGCGATGGCGGGCGCGCTGGTGCCCGTCGCTGTGCAGTGGTCGCGGTACGACGACCAAACCCAGCAGCGTGTCAGAAATACCCGCTACGACCTGCGCGACCTGCGCGACGCCTGGCAGGAGTCGCAAGGCTGGGGCGGCGCCGTCCGTAGCCGTCTCCCGATTGTGATGGACTGGGACACCGGCCTAGCGATGGCCACGTCGCAGCAGCCGACGGCCCAGACCATCCCGACCCTGCCCGCCGGGCAGCTGCGCCCCAACCTGTGCAGCGGCGCCGAGTCGTTTGTGTCCTCGATGGTGTGGCCACCTCGGGCGGGCATGTACGACGCCCGGCAGAACGTGCAGCAAGTCGGGGAGCTTTCGACGACCGCGCTAGCCATGACCTACGAGGAAGTCCGCGCCGTGGTCCACGGCTTCGTCTCTTGCAACGGCTCGACGAGCGCGGGCCGCGTGCAGCTCTACCGCAGCATCAACGCGCTAACTGACACCGTGATGTCACTCAACATGACCAAGGCCGAGTTTGCCGCCCGCTGGGCGCAGCTCTTCGGCGTCCCCGTCTCCACAATCGACCCGCACCGCGACCCGTCGAAGTCTCCGACGATCAGCAGCATCAACGCCGGCAACAACGTCGCCAGCGTCGTTTTCATCAGCACCGGCACCAACAACGAAGTAAACCCCCAGACCGACGCCGTTCACCGACTGCGAATCACTGCGGGGGCTGCTGCCATCGCAACCGGCACGGACGTTGCCACGGTCACTTTTGCCACTCCCTACCGCTACAAGCGACCCGACGGAACGACGGCCACGCTACAGCCCCATGTCCAGTTGACGACAGCTACGGATAAGTTCGGCTTTGCCTCGCTGGTGACTCACACCAGCTATACGATCCAGCTTCTAAGCTCAATCGGGGCTGGGGTGAGTGTTGACTACTCCATCATTGTTGATCCGGGCGTGACAACGGTCTAAACAGGATCATAATCCCGCCTAGAGGTTGACCATGCGTTTTGCTGCGTTCGCTGTCCTTCTGTGTGCTTGTTTTGATCCTGGTCCGGCGCCGCTTCGTTGTTCTGACGCCCAGCCAGGATGCCCGGATGGATTGGTGTGTCTAGGCGGGATGTGCAAGGACAGCGCCAGCAGCTCAGATATGCAAGCCATGGACATGTTGATCGCTGATTTCTCATCAATACCCGGATGCGCCGATGGCAAAGGCGCACCTGTTGGTAAAAACGGATGCTGGACTTGCCCGGGGCTCTTTGGCGCTAGCAAGAAAGCCTCTACCCTGTGTCATAGTGCGTTCGGTATTCCGGCAAATTCTGACCTAATCACTGACTCGGATTGTCTTGCTGTGGCTGGTGGTTTCTTCCTTTCATCTGCCTATGGAGCAACCAGCTTCATGTATAACGATCCAAATATGGCATTATGCACTAACATGCCGCTTACTTTAATTCCGGCGTTTTTTGGATGTGGCACAGGTGGCGGGGTGGTTTCGCCCAGTGTGGCATGCAGAGGGTTTAGACCCAATGTCCAATGCAACGCTAACACCGGCTTAACGTGCCCTACTTATGATGTAAACTTAGTCACCAACACGAAACCGACTAACGGCGTATTGTGTTGTCCTAAGTAGCAATCAATCAGACTGCTCTTGTTCTCGGGGGGGATATGGAGCGAAAAGAGCGCGAAGCCGTCACGGCGGCGGTTATCAGTTACTTTCTGCTGGCGGGGCTTCCGAGGGGGCCGAGGGGGCGCGATGGCCAGGCTGGGGCACAGGGGCCGCAAGGCGTACCAGGGCTGCCGGGGTTGCCGGGCCTTGCAGGGCCACCAGGACCGCCAGGGGAGCGCGGGCCGCAGGGGGCGCGGGGGGAAACGGGGCCGCAGGGCGATCGGGGTATGGAGGGCGGATCAGGCGCAAGTGGTGAGCAAGGCCCACCGGGACCGCCAGGGCCGACCGGGGCGGCGGGTCCGATGTGGCCCGATGTGTTTGTCGTCTCGCCGGGCGCGTCGTCGCCGTTCTTTGCATCGATCCAGGCTGCGATCGATGCCGCCGTGGCTGCGGGCGAGCGCACCGCCGCCGATCCGGCGCTGGTGCTGGTGCTGCCGGGGGACTACTCCGAGGACGTGAGCCTAAAAAGGCACGTTGCCGTGTGGGGCTTCGATCGGCTGGGCGACTTCTCGACGATCCTGCGAGGGCAAGTGACCTGCGACCTGACGACCGAGGGCGGGTCCAGAGAGAAGACCTGCGCGACGTGGACCGGGGTCGCCATTGTGCCACCTTCGACGAAGACCGCCGGGATCTACTTTACGGGCAGCAGTGCTCAAAAGCTGATCCTTCATGACGTAGCGATCGAGGGTGCGATCCCCGCCATCCTCGCAGACAACGATTTTTCCGTCGGGACGGGGCCAAGCCAGATCCTAATCACCGACTGCCGACTGCGATCCACCGCCGCCGCACAGCCGGCCTTGCGCGTCCAGTCCGGCACCGTCGAGTGCAGCCGCGTGGATCTGTGGAATCGGCCCGCCGTCGGCGCACTATCGCCAGTTGTTGCCATCGTCGGCCCGGTGGTGGGCCACTCGCGACCTTGTACGCTGGCGCTCACCGACTGCGCGATCGAGGGAGTGATCAACCTGTTCGGTGCCCTCAGCACAGCGACGGCGGCGGGAACCGTCGGGCTCAGCCTGACTCGCTGCGCGCAGTACCTTGTCAACTCTGCGGCGGCGCCGATCTTCTTTGGCAACGTGTCGAACAACGCAACCGCAAATGTGACCGTGGCGGCGGTGGTTCTGTCGGTGTTTCGGGCGTCGCAGTGGCTCGCAGGCGCGGCGATGTTCCAGGGCCTTGGCGGGGTGGTGCCAGTAGTAAACCGGCTCAACACCTTCGGCGCTGATACCGGAGTCACCGCCGCGACCCTAACCGGCGGGACGGCGGTCAATGTGCCGCTTGGGGCTGTTTGAAAACAGGGGGGAACATGAGGACAGAGCTACAGACACTCGAGCAAGCGCTCGGCGAGGTCGTGGCGAATCGGCAGCGACTCGACGGGATAGCCGACCAACTACGGGGAACGCTCTCAGCGCTGCGCGTCGAGGTGCAGATCGCCGAGCGGGCCAAGCTTGCCGCCGATGAGCGGGCCACGATCGCCAAAGAGGCAGCCGAGCGGGCCGCACAGCATCAGCGCGCACAACAAGAGGCAGACCAGAAGGCCGCCGAGAAGGCCGCCGCCGCCCGCGCCGCACTCGATCGCCTGCTGCTTGAAGTGTTCAAGCCGCTGGTTGATTCGGGCGTTGAGCTGGCGCGGCAGCACCTCGGGCGGAAGCCCCAGCGGCGGCAGCCCTCGCAGCCACGCAAAACGAAACCGGCGACGAAAACGGCACGGCCTAGCAGTCAGGGCTAGCCGTGCGAGGCGAGCCGGGGCCAGAGATCCCCAAGACAGCGACGTTCGTTTACGAGTGGATCAACTGCGGAAAGAGCGGTTGCCCGACGTGCGGCGGCGTGCAGCGCAAGCACGGCCCTTACTGGTACGCCAAATGGGAGACGGGCGGACGAGAGCGGGCCAAGATGCACGCGGCCTACATCGGCAAGGCCCCCGAGAACGCCACGCCCGAGGAACTGCGCGCCTTCTACGCTGCGAGGCAAGCGCGGAAGGGCGGCGCGTCGTGGCGCAGCGGCAGCACGTCGAGCGGAACCGGCAGCACGTCAGGCGGCAGCACATCCGGCGGCAGCACGTCGAGCGGCAGCACGTCGAGCGGCAGCACATCGAGCGGCAGCACGTCGAGCGGCAGCACGTCGAGCGGCAGCACGTCGGGCCGGAATAACTCGGACTGCTTCAACAGCCGACGACCACCGCCGATCGATGTGGACTTCGCGACGATCGGCAGCAACCGCAGCGCGACCTTTGAGCAAGCCCGGCGCGCCTACTACGACGCGATCCAGAAAGAGCACCCCGACCGGGGCGGCTCCGAGGAGCAAGCCAAGTGCATCAACGCCGCTTGGGACCGGATCAAGCGCTTCTACGGCAGACGGTGAACCATGGCCAGACCGAGAGCAGCCCGCGACGCCATCATGATCGCATTCCTCGACGAACTGGGCGGGCGACTGCCGCCCCACTTCGACCTCGAGCGCTTCGGGGCCGAGGCTGACCGCTGGGCCGCGCAAGGTCTGACTACCAAACAGATCGCGCAACTACTCGCGGAGCAGTGCCGCGCCTGCGCCCCCCCGAAGCGCAGCCCGTCGAGCGGCTATTTCACCGTCGAAGCGTACCGCCCCGAGGGTGGACTATTCCGCGCCGTCGAGCACGTTCTAGGCTCCGAGCTGGCCGCGACGAAGCGCCGAATCAACCGCGACGCCCGGCAGCGGCTCGTCTATGCCCTGATTTCCGAGGGAACCACCCCGCGCCAAGTCCAAGGCCGCCTAGACTTCACCCAGACCCCCGACAGAAAACGCGGCTAGGTCATGCGAAGCCCAGCGAGCACCGCCCCCGCTTATCCAAGTCTTGGATAAGCACCACTGCCGACGCCCTCGCCGCTTATCCCAGCCTTGGATAAGCACGACTGCCGACGCTCCCCCGCTTATCCAAGTCTTGGATAAGCACGATCGCCGACGCTCCCCCGCTTATCCAAGTCTTGGATAAGCACGACCGCCGACGCTCCCCCGCTTATCCAAGTCTTGGATAAGCACTACTGCCGACGCACCCCCCGCTTATCCAAGTCTTGGATAAGCACAACCGCCGATGCTCCCCCGCTTATCCAAGTCTTGGATAAGCACGACCGCCGATGCTCCCACTGCTTATCCAAGACTTGGATAAGCACGACTGCCGACGCTCCCCCGCTTATCCAAGTCTTGGATAAGCACGACTGCCGACGCATCCCCCGCTTATCCAAGACTTGGATAAGCACGGACTGAGCAGTAGCCTCCTACCCATCATTTCTTCTCGATGTGATTTTCTCTAAGAGTGAAAAGCAGTCATGATCATTTGCAAAATGCTTTCGATACCGCTCCAGTCATGAGGACGGCGATTGGCATTCTTGCGCGATTGCAGAGCGCTCAGAAAGCGACGCCGGATCAACGTTTTCTGAGCCTCGTCTAGATTCCAGTTCTCATTGGATACTTTTAATGGCATAAAATCGTTATTATTTCCCTTCTTCGAGATAATATTCTTGCCGAGATAAAGCTCTATCGAACATCCTTTTCTGTTGATATCACATATCTCAATCGTTCCATTATTCTTAATAGGATAGTTTTGTGTAAATTCAAGGTCTGGCAAGGGAAAAACACGCAGGTTCTCAGGAAGTTTTTCTTTGACCAAATGTCCACATGCATCCCATCCGGCAATATCATTATCAAATAGAGCTATGATTCGATTTTGAATTTTAGCACTGATAAAAGACTCGACCTGTCGCGCTAGCATTTTTGCGCCTAGATCCAAACGCCGTTTCTCATTAAACGGCAGATTCAAATCTAGAAAATAGAAGTACCCACTAAGATGTGGATATAATACCTCGATACTTGTTTTTAAAATTTCAATATCACTTGGTCCCTCTGTTAGCACAATGATAGGGGAATTTTCTGTCACGCCGGATGACAGTATGGCTACTGAATCTTCAACTAAATTATCTTCTGGCTCATAGTAATGACCTTGTATTTGTTCTGAATAATCTAAAATAACATCTTCATCTTTGTCGAATAGCTCAAGAAATACTCTAAGATAGTACCTATAATCTGAATCAGGAAAGCACCATGTATTGAAAAAGCTACCCGAATATGAAGATAATTCGACTAAGGTAAGAACCCCCTTCGGTAAGTTAGTTGGCAAGCTCGTAACGTCGCCAGGAAATATCAAAGGCTGGATTTTGCGTTTAATTATTTCAGACACCAAGAATTTCCAGTCGTCAAATGTAAATTGTTTATCATAGCAGGCTTGTAGTTTTTCAAAAAGAATGTTACTTTCAATGCCATTGTCTTTATCATGGAAAATATTAACTGCTTTTGTATGCGTGAAGGCCATTAGATCCAGTCGGGCGATCACATGTTGAACCTTGGTTTTATATAGATATTTAATCCTGTCAGAATCTTCTTCCTCTTCTGAAGAGTCTTCTTTAAGGACTCTCTCTGTGATTCTTTCATTGTCCCTGAAAATAGTGAAAATAAGTGGCAAAACGTCATACTTACCAGCACAGATTTCATGCTGTCCGACATATAGCGTCCAGGTTGCGCCCATCGCAATTAATCCCCTATGAGGTAGTTGATGTTGGTCTTCTGCAACTTCTACTTACAGCAGTCTGCTCAGTTGCCCGTAACGAACGGCGGTTGATCCACTGGATGTCTTCCCCCCGTTTATCCAAGTCTTGGATAAGCTCGAACCTATTCCGCGATCTCTGGCTGTGCCTGCTCTTTACGGCTCGGCACGATAGCCCAAACTGCCCCGCCAACCGCAAGCGCACCGCCAACCACCGAAAGCACAATCCCCCCGGTGTTTAAGGCGTTGCCCCTGTCATTGAGTGCGACCCAATCGGCGTAGCTTGTGCCGTCGGCTCGTGCTTGGTTGCCAGTCGCCCAAGCTCCCGCGAGTAGACCGACGCCTGCGAGGGCGAGCGCTCCACCGCCTGCCAGGAGGCCGATCGCGCCGGGGGGCACCTTGCGTGCTTGGCTGGGCGGCGGCGGGCTTGGCGGGGCGCTGGGGGCCGTCTGGGTCGGGTCTGGGGGCTGGCTGGCTTGGGCTGCTGGCGCTGGGTTTGGTGGGGTCGTCTCCGACGGTTTGGCGGGCGGCTGCTCGGGCGGTTTTGGCTGGGCTTGCTCGACGGAGTAACGCCCGCGCAAGAACTCGACCCTACGGCGGGCGCGTTCTTCTTCTTCGGTGCCCACAACTAGCGACTGATAGCGCGCCGCGTACTCGATCGCCTCTTTGAGCCTGCCCGCCTTTTCGCAGGTGCGCGACAGGTTGTAAACCATGTCGGGCTCGCCGCTGAGCTTGAACGCGGCTTCAAACTCCACGATCGCCGCGTCGAACT
Source organism: Myxococcales bacterium (assembly GCA_016794465.1). GTDB lineage: Bacteria > Myxococcota_A > Polyangia > Palsa-1104 > JAEUJZ01 > JAEUKA01. The sequence goes on from JAEUKA010000054.1 coordinate 10,019, forward strand.
GCGCGTCACGAAAGAACCGATCGCCCGCTTGATAGTGCTGCTGCGCTACCTCGATCATCGGGCGCGACGGCCTTTGCAGCGGGGCCAAGTCCTGCGCCGGGGGGCCACCTGCCAGCGCCGCCGACGGCAACCAAAGCAAGAAAACCCAACCAGCCGCCCGCATGGTCACACCGGAACCTTTCGACGTTTCACGCCCGGCTCACCGCCGTTGGAGAACTCGATCCCGGCTTCCTCGAATGCCTTTCGCACTGCGTCGCGCGTCGCTGCGGTTGGCTGAACCTGATTGTTTTCCCAGCGATGAAGGGTCGCCCGGCCTACGCCTGATTTCGCTGCAAGATCATCGAGCGTCCAACGTAAGAGCCCTCGCGCAGCTCTGACATGCTCGTCGATAATGCGGATTTTCCCATTTTTTTCTTGCATGCGTTCGCTTGTGGTGCGCTGATGACTATGTAATCACCAGCACCGCGCAGGAACGCGGTGCTGGCTGTGCTCAATCGGGACATGACCCCAACAGAACGAGGCGCAGCGTATCCGCTGGGGGCCTATGGATCAAGTCTGCGCGGAATCTGAGATTTGCCTTGCCTGCAAGTTTGGTCTGGGTGCCGTCGCTGGTCGGCGGTGGTTTTGCGTTCCTTGGCTTCAGTCTCGTCTGGTATCGGCTGCGACGGCTGGAGCTGCTTTATCAGCGACGCGGCGAGGGCGCACCTGATCCCCCGCGCTGTAAGATCTGCAATCGCTGGCTCTTTGCTGAGACGCTCGCGGCCTACGAGCAACTCGACGAAGATGACAAGCGCGAGCACTGCCCAGGCTGCGGAGGGTATAGCGGACCCACGCACAACGACCCGCCGCCGGTTCCTGTCGAGATTGCAGAGCCGTCACCGCCGTTGGTTCCCGTTACGATTGTCGAGCCTGCCCCGGTGATTCGGATGGGCGGGGGCCATGCCGAGCACTGCGACTGTGAGCGGTGCTTGTTCAACCGTCGAGTCGCTACCGATGAGGCCCAAGCTCAGACGCTCAAGCTGATGGATCTGCTTTCGCGCATCCGTCAGGGCATACGGACGACTCGCTTGACGCTGTGCGATGAGTGGGACTGGATAGATGGGCAGATCAGCGCTCACATCGGCGACGGGCGATGAGCAGCGCGAGGAAGTGCCCGCACTGTCTTTGGCTGGGCGTGAGGCCGCGCACGGGGACGGGGCGCACGATCGCGTTTCGGGTCTTTGCGGATCTCGCGGTGCCCGACGACGTGCCGATCCCTACTTGTGGCGGGTGTCGCTCCACCTACTTTGATGCAGCGACGACAGTGGAGCTGAGCCCGACGCTGACGAATCAGTACAACAAACGGCTGCTTGGGCTGGCGCGTGAGGCGATGAGGAAGATCAAGCCGCACCTCTCGCAGCGACGGCTGGAGCGACTCGCGGGCGTTTCGCAAGGCTATTTGTCGAGGGTGAAGACAAAGCCCGTGTGTGTCAGTGCTCCGCTCGTCGCGCTGCTGCTGCTGATTGCCGAGTCTCCTGCCGCGCAGCTTGCGGTGTTGCGCCTGTGCTGGGCCTCGGCGGGGGACGAAGGGAGTGATTCACATGACCGAACCAACGGAAGCAAGCGACTTGCCGACGGAAGAAAAACCGCCGAACGAAGAGCAGACCGGCGCCGAGACACCGGCGCCGACACTTCGCGGATTCGCGGGGATGGCGCCGGAGTGGCGGCAGCAGAACGCGAGCAAGGCCGGACGAAAGGCGCACGCCGTCGGGCTCGCGAACACGTTTACCTCGGAAACAGCGCGCGAGGCCGGCAGGCTTGGCGGGCAGAAGCTGAGCGCGAACCGTGAGCACATGGCCGCGATTGGCCGGAAGGGCGGGCGGAATCGAGGGAAGGGCAAGAAGTCGATCCCCGACCCGCCGAGCCTGACGACGCTCAACCAGCCCGAGGAGTGCGCCGACGTGGAGCAAGAGGATGGTTTCGGGCGCAGGCTGCGCACTCGGCGCGAGCTGGCCGGCCTATCGCGCAGCCGACTAGCAGCAATCGCTGGTGTGTCAGAGGCGACGATAAAGCACCTCGAAATGGGCTACGAGTTCAAGCCTCAGACGCGCACGATCCTTGCTTTGATCGGCGTCCCTGCGTTGGGTCTGAGGCTGGAGGACTTCCCGCCGGAGCTTCACGGCTACGCTGTACCCGACGCGGCGCAAGTCGATTTCCACGGCTGGCAGCTTCGGCTACTAGGACTCACTGCCGAGAGGAACGCTTACCGCGAAGTCGCGCGCTACCTCGACCAAGCCGCTGGCCGCAGCCTAGCGGACCTACGGCGCTGGATCTCCGACCAGATCGCGGCGCTCGATGCCAAGATCGATCGGCTGCGCTCAGACACCCCCGCCTAGCTCGCCATCCTGCCGAGGCCTGCTCTCAGGAGCTGGCTCTAGCTCGAAGCGCTCGCCCTCTGACTTCCGAGGCGCGTACCACCCTATACGAAGCGGCGCCGAGCCGTAAGCCTTGGTTGGCCTGCTCGTGCATGGCCTCTTGGGTCCGCTCGCTCAGCGCTTCACGATCCCTACTTGGCCACTGCGCACGATACAAAGTCGTCCTGCGTCCAGCCAGCGGCAGCGCCACTTGGCCCGGTTGTCTTACCAGCGCCCAATCGCTGCTTGACCCACACATGCCGCTGCGGTAGTCATTTCGTAGCAACGGCAAAAACCCGCCGTGCGACCGATGGGATCCACAGTTCGTTTTCGTACAACTACCCCTGGTAAATCAGCACACGGCGGGTTCTTGTGAACAGTTGAGGAAACCGATAGACTCGCGAGGAGGATGGACCATGGAGCGCAAAAATTTTGAATATATCCTGCCATTTGAAGAACGTAACCACATAATCGATCTCTACTTATGTACTGACAGAGTACTTTCTTTGCCAAAAATTCTATTTTCTTCCATAGAGCGATTAGGAAGAATTAGCAATGGGGACTCCCCAATGTATCAGCTTGCCAAATTCCGGATTGATACTTCAACGGAAACAGGGTTGGCTCTTTGCTCAATGGCGTACGAAATAGAGTGTTTGATCGAGAAAAGCAACAGAGCAGCTATAACAGCCAATCAATCCACACAAGAGACAGGTGCAGCACTTGAATCGAAACAAACATCTGTCCAGCATGCGAGTCTTCCTCGAACTCGAAACTCGCGTTCAAAGTTTTACACTGTACAGCTTAGATTAACAGGGACGGCGTGTGTTAACAATACATCCAATTACCAAATAGATGAGGATATCGTTGCATTCTCAATCAAAGCTAGCGAGGGAATTGTGGTCCTCAGTGTTGAGAAAAAGTCATCTCACTGGCTCCTTATCACATTTGGTGCATTACCATACACTCTCTGTGGAACACAGGTTAGCGGTAAGGTTAGTCTAGATTTAGAGATAGCTACCGTTTAGTCTGACTCAGTTCTATTACTTAACAACAAAGGAGAGCCGCTTGTCGCAGTTCAGCAGCTATGCACCGCCGATGACTTGGGGACCGTGGGCGCAGATTGCGAGTCACTTTGGCTCGGTGCGGTATACGATATCCTATGAGCCGGTGGGCGACGCGAATGTCGTTGCCAGAATTCGTTACTACAAGGAAGGGACGAGCCATGAGGTGATAGAAGAATTTAAGGATGAGACTGTAATTGTCACGTCAAACTCGATTGCAGTTGTTGAGGTTTCGTTCAAGGGCTTGCTTACGGGCTCTGCTGTGACGGGGAGCGTATCACCATGAGTAGCTATAGCGGTACGATTGGCAACGGTGTGAGCTACAATATTCTCGGAAGTGAATACGACTTGGTTGAGTTTTGCGTTGAAGGTCAACGTATCGCAATCGATCGAATCCGAGACGGTGACTTGCGCCCACTCTATCCTCCTGCCTATCCAGGAATGCAGGAACAGGACCGAGAAAATTTTTCATCCCGCTACACAATGAGCGCGGCAGGGGTTGTATACCTAGTTGCCGTTCGGCATGGTAGAGAGCATGATTTAGTATACGGTTATGCAATAATTGAGAAGCGTATCGTAATTCGATCGCCTCGATGGAGAGATCTAACCCCAGGAGTAACGGTAGTATCGGTTGCTTGGCGGGAGGATAAAACAATACTGATTTCGCAACGAGGGGCGATGTCATTTGACTGCGCGAACAAAATATGGACAGCAAGCGCTGGACATCTGTCGTGCATAGAGGGTGTTCAAAAAGAGATAATGGTGGATTGATGATTGGAACATAACAGAATCTGGCCATCCTCTGCCAGCGCCAAGCGCCGCAGAGACAGGGGGTGACGCGCACAGTAGGTGCCAGTCGCTCTAGTGCGTATTGACCCACACCTACCGCTGCGATAGTCCTCTTGTAGTGACGGCGGAAACCTGCCCATAGAACCAGCCCTAAGTCGACTGCGGTTGAGTGCGCACCGAGTTACTTGATTCAGAACTTGTGCGAATGCGGCTCACGTGAAGATGGTGTATTCTTCGAGGCGGTACCCACGCCCCGGCGTTGTAATGTCGGCTCGCTTGCGTTTGGCCCTCATTTGTGCTAGGGCGGGCGGCAGTAGCTCGGGCATGCCGCAGCAGGTCGTGCATGCGGCAGTAGCTCGGGCATGCCGCAGTAGCTCGGGCATGCCGCAGCAGATCTGGTTTGCCACGCAAGGTCGTGCGTGCCGCAGTAGATCGGGTTTGCGGCAGTAGGTCTGGCTTAACGAGGTAGATCGATCGTGACGTAGCAGATCGGGCGGGCGGCAGTGGAGCGGAAGCGACGCACTCGATCGGGCGGGCGGGCTGCGTTGGGCTTCGCTGGGAGCCAAGCGCCGTGTTTGGCGCCAGACTGCCAAGCTGTCCCCGCAGCTTAGGTTTTTGCCTGTCTCAGCAGATCAAGCACGCTTGCGGCGTGCCACGTCTCCCCGCGAGTGGGCAGGATCTTTGCTTTCAACAGCTCGGCGCCGATCGCTCGGAGGCTCAGCCCGGCTTCTCGGTGCGCGTGGGCGTGGCGGATTGCGAGCGCTCTGTCCCTCGTCGCTTCGGCCACCGTCTTTCGCTTGCCCGTCTTGGTGACGGTCCACAGCCCCGCCCGCGCGAGGACTCGGTACACGGTGCCCTGCGACCACTGCACCCCTCGTGCCGGGGTCAGCTCCCGATTGAGGCGCCTCGCAATGTGCGTCACCCTCACGCCCTCGCGATACAGGGCGCAAATCCTCTGCACCACCTCCTGTTCGCTCGGGTCGGGCACCAGCTCGCGACGCTCGCCCTCGGAGGTTCGAGGGGCATACCGCCACCCATACGGCGCTGCGCCGAGCTGCACACCTTGCCGCGCCAGCTCGTTCATGGCCTCCTGGGTCCGCTCGCTCAGCGCTTCCCGCTCCCACTGCGCCACCGACATCAGCACGTTCAGCATCAGCTTTCCACTCGCCGAGCGTGTGTCGATCGTGTCGGACACTGAAACGAGCGAGTACGGCAAACCCTCGCGAAAGTACGTATCACAGAGGAAGCCCAGATCCTTGACGCTCCGAGTGAGGCGATCCAGCTTGACAATCACCAGCGCCTGTGCAGTGCCACTCGTGAGCAAGGCCAGCGCGCGCTGTAGACCTGGGCGATCCAGTGACTTTGCTGACGCTCCCTCGTCGATAACCAGATCGATCAAGTCGATGTCCTGGCTGACGCAGTGAGCACGGATGCGCACCTGCTGCGCTTCGAGGCTCACCCCCTCCTGCGCTTGTTTGTCGGTGCTGACCCGCACGTATCCCACCGCCCGCAAGCGCCCGACCTGGCCCGATTGGGAAGATTTACGCATTGCAAACCCCCTCAATTGGGGAGCTTATCATGCAATCCATCAAGCGGCGTAATGTCGATATTCTATGTGGCTTCGTGTCCAACCCCTCGCTAGCCAAGAATACCGTCGCACAAAGTGCCCACATTGACCCCATTTCTACGTGCTGTCGCATTAACAACGACCTCCTTATGCGGGTCGTTGTAAATGATCATAGCGTAGTGATGCCAACAATGTCTACGTCGTAGGAGCGGCTGAGTCAGTGTTCCGTTGCGCTGGTAGCTTGAATTCATGTACATTGCTAAGCCAAGGAGCAGTATCTACGAGTAATGCGAATATGGATGTTTGGGGTAGTGATGCCGATCGAGTTCTGGTTGTAAGCAACTCGAGCAAAATTGTTCGCTGTTCTGCCAACGTCAACTCGTGTGTTGAATTATCTAAAGAAATGTCGCAACGGCTAGGTGTATGGGGTAGTGATCCGCAGAATATATATGTTGTTGGCCAGGGAGGGAGTATCGTCCGCTGTTCGGGAAGTGCAGGCACCTGTTCTCGATTGAAGTCCAATGCAACAGGGTATCTCAACCGCGTCTGGGGCAGCGACGCTGAGTATGTCTATGCGGTAGGCGGAAATTACTGTCGATTGTCTGGTCCACCTTCTGGCGCAGCCGAGATTGTACGCTGCCGTGCAAGCTCCAGTGACTGTGAGAAACTTACCGTTCCAACCGGTTTACCGTTTTGTGGCGTGTGGGGGAGTGATGCCGAAAACGTCTATGTCGTCGGGGGCAAGGGCGCGATTGTTCGCTGCACCGCAGCAACGAATAATTGCACGAAGCTGGATTCTGGCACAACCCAGCATCTGTACGGCGTGTGGGGGAGCGATGCAGATAACGTCTATGCCGTTGGCGATAACACCATCGTTCGCTGTCAGGTAGGCGCAGACACTTGTATGCCGCTGAATCATGGCATGACGGGGATAATATTTAATGGTGTATGGGGCAGTGACCCTCGCAACGTCTATGTTGTCGGCAGCGGTGGTGTCGTGGTTCGGTGCGCCGCAGGTGAAAGTACATGTACCCCCCTTACCTCGGGTTCATCAAGCGGTCTAAATGCCGTCTTTGGAACCGACTCCAATAATGTTTACGTCGTGGGTGACAATGGCACGATCCTACGCCGGCGGTTGTGAGTGTTCCCGATGCGTGCTCCGCAGCAGCTTGGTCCCTATCGCATTGTACGACCGCTTGGACAGGGCGGAATGGGGGCGGTATATGAAGCGGTACAGGAGCCGATTGGGCGACGAGTAGCAGTCAAAGTTCTGTTGCCGCAGCATGCGCAGGATCGTGATGCTGTCCATCGCTTTTTCAACGAGGCCAGAGCCGTCAACCTCATCGAGCATCCAAGCATCGTGCAGATTTCGGACTATGCGCAGGTGCCGGACGGGCCTGTGTATCTGGTCATGGAATACTTGCGAGGACAGACGCTCAGCGCTCGCATAGAGGGACTGCACAAGCAAGGGAAGCGGCTGCCGATGCGCGAAGTGGTGCAGCTCGCTGCGCAGCTTGCAGATGCACTGGCGGCGGCTCATGCAAAGTCGGTGATCCACAGAGATCTGAAGCCAAGCAATGTGATGATTGTTCCCGATCCTGCGGTACCGGGAGGCGCGCGGGCCAAGCTACTCGACTTTGGCATCGCTGAAATCGGTCATGGTTTTCTCGTCGGAAAATTGGACTTTTCATCTCGATCTGGGAAGTGCGTGGGAAACTCCTAATCTGGCGACTTCTCCTCGGTACGCGGTGCTTGTGTGGGTCGCATTGGGAGCTGGTTTAGTAGCTCGGCGAGCTGTTCTTGGGACAATGAACTCAGTAATGCAGCCAGCTCTTTTGTCTGCGGTCTCGAGCCAAGCGCTGCCGCGACGCGACCGGAGCGCGCGTTGTCAACACTGGATGGGCTTGCATAGTGCTGCCTGGTGATCGCAAACGAACCATGGCCGAGCGCCTTGGCGACTGCATCCGCGGTTGCTCCTCCATCGAGGGCCAGCGTGGCGTGGAGACCTCGCAAGCTGTGCGGGACCACTTCCGGGACGCCAGCGGTGCGACAGAGTCTCCTCACGTAGTTCACATAATACGAGTGATGGAACACGATGTCCTCGGGGTAGAAGACGAGACCATCTGGACGCTGAGGGCGAGCCAGGGCGACGACCAGTGGCTGCAAATGCTCGGGCACTTTGAGCCGTCGGCGCGCATTGATGGTCTTGCCCGATGGAATCCAGAGCACGCGGCCTTCATCATCGACGTCGCGTGCGACTCGGACAGCAACCTCTCCCTGACGTAAGCCCAGATAGATCATCAGCAGGACTCCGAGCGCCGCTGCATCACCGGCCTTCGCCCGCTCCAGCGCAACCGCTTCGAGTCGCCGCGCCTCATCAATGCGCAGCTGCGGCTTGCCCTTCGGCTTCCGTCCGATCTTGCGAACAGACTGCCAGGGATTGTCGCGGCAGTAGCCCTGCTCGATCCCCCAGTCCCAGAATCGCCGCACCAGGAGTAGTTGCTCGTGATGCGTCGCCGCCGACGGTGGTTTCTTGGTTCGCGGACAGGGCCGCGAGACGTGTTCAGAGTAAAGCTGTTTCGCATCTGGCTGAGAGATCTGCGCCAGCGACTTGTCGAGCGGAAGCCAGAAGCGCGAGACCTGTACGACCCACCTCGCGGACTTCGGCTTGAGTCCGCGTACCTCCATGAGATTCTGCGACCACTCCAGAAGCGCTTCCGCGATCGTGATCTGTTTGACGCGTGAGAGCTTCCGGAGCAGGTCGTCCTTCACGGCCTCCGCTTCCTCTCGCGTGCGGAATGTGAGATTCCGTTCAACACTCCCTTCCGACACCTTCAGTCGGAACTTGGTCGCGCCTTCCTGATAGGGCCCCCAGACACGAATCTGGGAGGATTCCTTTTCCTCCTGTCGCAATGCACAGACCTTCGCGAGCGTCGGTGCATCCTCCTGTCTTAGGCGCTGCGCAACTTTCCTTCCGGTGCGCTTGGCCTGCTTCACAATGCTGTCCATTCTTTGGTTCATCTGCTTCTCCTTGTGGTGAAAGCAACGTCAAAGGACGTCGTATGGGGGTCTTCGCTCTGCGCCTTCGGGCTCGCTGAAACTGGTGCCAAAAGAGCGGATGCAGAAATCGCACGACAGCGAGCCCTTCCTCTCTTCGAAGGAATGGCTGCACCTGCGCCGCGATGTGCTCTGGAAGGTCGCTGAGCAGCAGGCCGAGCTCCCTAGTCTTCAGCAGCCGCAGCAGCGTGCTCGCTTTCGGTCTGGTTCTGCCAGTCTCGATGAACTTAACGGTGCATTCCGAGAGACCAGACAAGTCGGCAAGTTTCTGACGAGAAAGCCCAGCCGTAACGCGTCGGAACTTGAGTCGTTCACTGATGGGTGCGGTCATGGAGTCCTCCTGAAGCACGCGGTCTGCTACCCCGAATAGACAAATCGCAACGAGGCATACGAGGTGGCAAAGGGGGCCACTCCGTAGCCGGCAGCGCCCAGAACTGCTCCAGCTCCCTCAGTCTGATGAGCGGGTCATGGCAGAGCAGCGCGAGGTGCGCGACCAATTCCGGACTCGGATTCCCTACGCCAGCGCGTAACCGGGACAGATAGCCTTGGGAAATGCCGACCCGCAGTTCGAGCTTCCGAAGGGAGATATACTGAGAGAGGATATCGGTCGCCAGTCGCACGCGCACCCGCAAATCATCAAGGAATGCTGCATGCAGCTGTGTGACGAGAACGGAACTCGTAGTCTCGTCGAGATATTCGCTTCGACAACGCCCACAGGCCGGAATCGGAAGTTCGTTGGGAATCGGTAAACAGGGCATCATTCGATAGCGAGTTGTGCGACCTGGACCGGTGCGTGGCTTCACTGCCTTGGCACCGCAGCGAATGCACCTTCGGAGTACTACGCGGCTGATCATGGGGCACCTCCCAAGATGATTCGGAGTCGCTTCCGCTGCGCTAGGAGGAGCGGTAGAGCAAGCACAGACAGCCCAGAGAGCACGAGGAAGAAGGTGTGATGAGACCACTCCGTCCAGTAGCGACCGATGAGTCCGGCGGACAGATTCCCAACCGCAATCGCGGCGAGCCACAGACCCATGAGGAGCCCGACTCTTCTCGGTGGCGCGAGCTTGCTGACCAGGGAGAATCCGACTGGTGACACGCAGAGCTCGGCAACGGAAACCAAGAGGTAACTACCGATGAGCCACAGCGGACTGACTCGCCCTGTATTTCCACCGAGCAGTGAGGCGGTAGCCATCACCAGGCAGGAGCCCGAAACCAGGAGCAACCCGAGGAGAATCTTGAGATGTGTGGCGAGCGGCCGGCTCCGCCAGATGCGATTGAGCATAGGGGTCAGCCCGATGACGAGCGCGGCCTGAAGACTCTGATAGGTAGGTGGGTCGAGCGCGATTCCCAGCAGGGTCGGAACGGTGTTGTCGCGCGCAAACAGAGTCAGGGAGGAGCCGCTCTGGTGGCACACAAAGAAGAAGGTGACTGCAACGGGAAGTAGGACGAAGATGGTGATCAGCCGATCTCGCTCTAACGCTTCGTGGTGACGTCGTGGCGGTCGATGGTGTGCTGACAGGAGGAAGCGAGCGGAGCACCACAGCACGGTGGCGAGCAGACAGGACAGACCGCATACAAGGAATGCGAGGCTGTAACCGTGGTGTTTGACGAGCCACGCACCAACGACACCAGAAGGCAACGCACCGAGGTTGATGGCCAGATAGAAGCGGCTGTAGGCGGTGTCTCTCTCTGCGTCATCTGGGAACAGAGCGCCGACAGCAGCAGTGATGTTTCTCTTGAAGAGTCCGGCCCCGATGGAGAATAGGAATAGAAACCAGAAGCGTAGAGAGTCGTAAATGAACAGGAAGTAGGAGAGGGATAGGAGGACTCCGGAAGCGGCCACGGTTCGCCATCGGCCAAAGCAATCGGCGATTGGACCACCGAGGAGTGGAGTGAAGTATGCGAGGCCGATGAAGAGGCCGTAGTGGGTCGCGGCTTGTGCCTCGGTGAAGTGATGCCGGTCGATCAGGCAGAGGGTGTAGAGGGAGAAGACGACGTAGAAGGCGAAGCGCTCCAAGGCGACGGTAAGGCAGGCGATTAGGAGTGCTCTGGAGCGACTCCGTTCTGGGTCAGGAATCGGCGAAGGAGTCGATTGGGAAACAGCGGACAGATCTGTGGCTACAGCGACGGATGCGGGTTGCATACGATGCTCCATAACGGCGACCGCGCAAGATGACGAGGCAGACCACGCAGGTCGCCTCAGTACGAGTACTGCCTCGCAGCTCAGGCGACGACCTGGGTTCGCTTCGCAGATTCTACGAGCACCGACTCAGGAATCACCTGTTGGTCCGCAGGCAGAGCCGCTGGAGTCATGTGTTCGGGCACGGCTCTCTCTGCGTGCAGCGGTTGCGAGACAGAGGCCGGCAGCGGACTCCTCTTTCGTACCGGTCGACGTGTGGAGGGCCGATAAAACTCTCGACGCGGCGCTCGCTGCGGCTTTGCCCGCTGGACGAGCGGACGCACGCAGTTCTTTCCATCGGACTTGGCCCAGTCCATCGCTAGCTCAGCAGCGCGCTCGAGGTCGGCAGCACTCATTGAGCTCTGGCCATCGGATGCAGCCACACCGATCGAGGCCGTGACCGCGGTCGGGAGGAGGCGCAGCGTCGTCAGGATTTGGTTGGCAATGGCGGCCCCCAACTCCAGTCGTGCACCTCGGAGGATCACGAGAAACTCATCGGCAGCATCGCCGCGACGGAAGACCTCATCGCGATCGGTGCTCCGTCGCAGAGACGCTCGAATCGCCATCGCCGCCGACCGAATCACTGCATCGACAAACTGGTGACCGTGGGAGCTATTGAGCTGCTTGACGCCGTCGAGGTCGATGTAAATCAGGGCAACCGGAGTGCCCGATCGAAGCGCCGTCGCCAGCGCGGTCTCAAACAACCGTTGTCCACGAAGCCCGGTCAGTGCGTCGTAACAGGTCAGCCTCTCGATGGTGGCGAGCTTGTTACCGAGCTCAATGTTCTGGGCGGCTACGGTTCGGTTGAGCTCATTGAGCTGGGTGCGCTGCGACCAGACGATGCAGCTCAGCATCGACAGCCCGCCCAGCAGGCAGCTGTCCACAATGGGCAGAAGATCAACCAACATGGCGACCTCCTGACGGTGGACGAGTAGATGGCTCACCGACGGAGAATGGGTAGACCAATCCGTCGGCACTTGCCAAGGACCAAGAATCCGGCATGCTTTCCTCGCTTGGTGGCGGGCCAACTTTCCAGGGAGGACCCGTTCTGAGTAAGGCCGTCGGGAAACCGACGGCTATTTTTATTTTGGGGCGATGTTTTTTGGGGCCATTGCTTCCCTACTTGGGCCCGGTATCTATATCAATTACAGTTTATGAATCCAACAGAGAAACATGATCTCACAGGAAAATTACCTAGACTCTCAGGTTGACCCCTCTGACGGCGGGTGCTATTCGGTCCCCGTGAGACAGAGTTCGCGCTGTCGTGGATTGACCGAGAGGTTGGCCCAATACCGACGCACCCACCGAATGTCATTGGCTGCACTCGCAGGACGAGCGGGCATGACAGCCCAAGGTCTCCAGTTGATAGAGAAGGGACGAGTTGTGCCAAGCATTGAGACGGTGGACAGGCTTGCCCAAGCGACCAACCTCGACCCCGGCTGGTTGGGTTTCGGCTTGTCCTCGCCTGGCACGCCGCAAATCACGATCACGCCAGGCTTTGACGCCGACGCACTGATTGCCGAGCTCTTGGCGACCTTGAAGGGCCCGACGGGTGTCATCGACGATGTCTTCAAGTATCTCGACCCGGTATCAGCACATGAATGGCGAAGCATGCTTCGTCAGCCAGACTTTGGCAGCTTGTTCTCGGCCTTCCCGATGGCTGAGCTGATGAACATCCTCGGCGATCAGATCGCGACGGAGCAGCCATGTGACATCGTTGGCCTTGGCTGTGGCACCGCCGAACGAGAGATCACGCTGATCAAGAAACTGCGAAGCAGACAGCGGCGCGACCTGCGGCTCATCCTTTTGGACATTAGCGTCAGCCTCCTGGGCACGGCGGTGCATGCCTCCGATGAGTTCTCTCGGACCCACTCGGTGCCGGTCCTCGCTCTGCTTGGCGATTTCCATGCTCTGCCCGAATACTCCCATTTGCTGACGGGCGACTCCCCGCGGCGACGAGTGTTTACGATGTTCGGGTACACCTTCTCCAACTTGGATAACGAGGTGCAGTTTCTTCGACGAAGCCTGGCGTGGGTGGATCACGGTGACTACTTGATTCTCGATCTGCCAGCAGCTGCAACCGACTCCTCCGATGCGTCTGAGATCATGCGCTGCGATCCCACGCTCAGCCGGAAGCGAGGAACAGACTGGCACAGCACGGCATTCCAATTCCTGACGGGCCCGCTTCGGCGCAACCTCGATGGGGTCATGGAGTGTAAGGTTCATACCGAGCTGGACCAGTCATCCTGCGTCATCCCGGGCAGCTACGCCGTCGTCAACAAAGCGACCGTGAAGTTGCGCTCAGGCATGGAGAAGCGTTTTGTCGTCGGGTACTCCAAGCGCTACGTGCCCGAGAAACTGGCCAAGCACATGGAGGTGGAAGGCTGGCGACTCATTGAGCGGCTCCACTATGGTCCCCAGAACGTGGGGCTGGTCGTCGTGCTCCAGCGCCACGATCCGCGACCCAGGCGAGGTCGGAAGCCCAAGCCGGAGACTGAACATCCCGGCTAGAGCGGGAGCGCAGTTGCATAGTCGGTGTCTGCATCTTGGCGGGAAGGCGGCGGTCAGCAGTTTGCTCGGTACCTATTGCCACCGAGTGCATCGCTCGGTGCTTACTCAAGAGAATGGCAAGGAGGGCGACATGCGTTGGATCATTTGACGCCACTCACTGGGACTGATGGTGGCTCACCCCAGAGTTGCACGTTGATGGCTCACTTAGAAGGTGTTTACAAATTAAGATCGGAGCAATAGATTCCGCCGTGACGAGGACATCGGCATGGCGAGAAATCAGAGAGTAGCAACGAAGACGCAGTCCGAGACAGGTGCCGGAGGTCGACCACCGAAGTTGAGCCCGGCGGCGATCGAACAGTTTCGTACCTTGGTGCTTGAGCATCCCACGGCTAGCATTGAAGATCTCTGTGTCCTCGTGAATCAGCAGCTCGGAGTGCAGCTCTGCCAGCTATCGATGTATCGTTATCTGAAACGTGTAGGAATTCAGCGTAGGAAGACAATTGTCGACGGAAGTTCTGGAATTCCTAAGCAAGACAGAGTGGTTCCCACAGAGACGCCCAAGCGATTCCTACAGACTCCCAAAGCACGCTACGGATACACAGAGAGCCATCGCGATGATGGCGATGTGGCTCGATATCCAGGGGCGCTGACCGACGCAGAGTGGGCGCTGACCGACGCAGAGTGGGCGCTGACCGACGCAGAGTGGGCGCTGGTCTCGGATCTATTCGAGCATGATGGTCCGGGCAAGCCTCCCAAGTATCCTCGGCGGAAACTGCTCGACGCGTGCTGTTACGCGGTGAGGACGGGATGTTCGTGGCGAATGCTGCCGAAGGACTTGCCGCCGTGGCAGGATGTGTATGCTCACTTCCGTCGCTGGACTGCCCGATGGCTCATTCTCTGACTCTGCCCATGACGCCCGCTTACACCATCCCGGTTGCCCCGGGATTATTAGCAACCGTGCGACCCACCGCTGCGTCGCGGCTCACCGTTCGTCCTAGCCCGCCGCTGCATGGCGATTGCGTGGTCCCGGGCGACAAGTCGATTAGCCACCGGGCGGTGATCCTCGGCGGGATTGCCACCGGACTGAGCCGGGTGCGCGGCTTTCTGTACGGGGCGGATTGCCAGGCTACGCTCCTGGCACTCACCGCTCTGGGCTGCGTGATTGAGTTCGGCGCAGCAAGGGAGCCCGAGATCGTGATCCACGGCCGGGGGCTCCATGGGTTGCGTGAGCCGAGCGCGCCGCTGGACTGTCAAAACTCGGGGACGACAATGCGGCTGCTCACCGGTCTACTCGCCGGCCAGCAATTCGCTAGCTTCTTGGTTGGGTCACCGCAGCTGTGCCAAAGGCCGATGGAGCGCGTGGTGCGACCGCTGCGCCAGATGGGCGCTCAGCTCATCGGTCGTGAGGGTGGGCGGCTGGCGCCGCTGGCGCTCGCCGGCTGCGGCGAAAGGCCGCTCAGCGGGCTGGCCTACGAGTTGCCGGTGGCGAGCGCGCAGGTAAAGAGCTGCTTGCTGCTCGCCGGCCTGTATGCCGACGCCGCGGTGAGTGTGCATGAGCCTGCTGCGACCCGTGACCACAGCGAGCGCATGCTGCGCAACATGGGGGCACGGATCGAACGCACCGGGGATGTAGTCACGATTCATCCGACGCCCGAGTTGCAGCCGCTCACGCTAACTGTACCGGGCGATGCGTCGGCGGCGGCGTTCTTACTAGTCGCTGCGGCGATTGTATCGGGAAGCGAGCTCACGGTGCGCGGCGTCGGCATAAACCCCACGCGCAGTGGCCTGTGGTCTACCCTAGGCACCATGGGGGCCGAGATCTCGGTCGAAAATCCGCGCGAGTCAGCCGGCGAGCCGGTGGCCGATCTGCGGCTGCGTCAACGCGCGTTGTCGGCCGCGTACTGCCGCGGGCCGAACGTGGTCACGATGATCGATGAGATACCCATCCTCGCTGTGGCCGCGACGCAGGCCCGCGGACGGACCGTGATCGCCGACGCCAGCGAGTTGCGGGTCAAAGAGACCGACCGCATCGCCGCTACCGCGGCCGAGCTACGCAAGCTCGGCGCCGATATTACGCCCACACAGGACGGCCTGATTATTGTTGGACCCACCCGGCTGCGCGGGGCCGCAGTTAGTAGCCGAGGCGATCACCGGCTAGCAATGGCCCTGTGCGTCGCTGGCCTGGTCGCTACCGGCGAGACCACCATTGATGGCGCGGAGGTCACCGCGGACAGCTTTCCCGGTTTCTCCGCTACCTTGCGGTCGCTCGGTGCTGACCTGACTGAGACCGGTCCGGTGATCGCAGCGACTTGGTCGGCTTCCGACTAACCATGCGAATGACAAACATGACGATGAACCATCCTTGGCCCCGGGAGCCCCGATGCTACGCTTTTTGACGGCAGGGGAATCGCATGGTCCATCGCTGACCGGCATCCTCGAGGGGATGCCAGCCGGGCTCCCGCTTTCGTCGGAGGTACTCGACAGCGAGCTCCTGCGGCGCCAGCGTGGCTTCGGCAGCGGCGCAAGGATGAAGATCGAGCGAGACCACGCGCAGATCAGCGCCGGGGTCCTGGCCGGCAAGACCACGGGAGCGCCGATCGCGCTTCACATCGAAAATCTCGACCATGACCGGTGGCGCGACCGCGACCTTTTGCCGATGACCATCCCGCGGCCCGGGCACGCGGATCTGACGGCGGCCGTAAAATACGGCTACCGCGAGCTGCGCCTGTCGCTGGAGCGCGCCTCGGCGCGGGAGACGGCGATGCGGGTAGCGGTCGGCGCGGTGTGCCGGGCCCTGCTTCGTGCGCTCGGGGTCGAACTCGGGGGCTACGTCATGCGCCTTGGCAGCATCCAAGTTCCCCCATCGCTGGCCACACCGGCTCCGAGCGACGAAGAATATCGTACACGCTTTACCGCGGCCGAGGCATCAAATGTCCGCTGCTATGACCCCGAGACCGCTACCCAGATGCACGCGCTGATCGCCGACATCATCCGGAGCCGCAACACCATCGGCGGGATCGTTGAGTGCGTGGCGCTCGGGGTGCCTCCGGGCCTGGGCAGCCACACTCACTGGGATCGGCGGTTGTCGGCCCGAATCGGACAGGCGGTGATGAGCATCCATGCAGTCAAGGGCGTCGAGGTCGGCGATGGCTTTGCCGGCTGCGCACGGCCCGGCACCCTGGCCCAGGACGAGTATGTGCTCGTCGGCGAGACTATCACGCAGCCAACCAATCACTGTGGCGGCATCGAGGGCGGCATCTCGACGGGAGCGCCGATCGTCGTCCGCGCCGCTTTTAAACCCATTGCGACGACGCTGACGCCGCTGCGCTCGATCGACCTGGCAACAGCTGCGGCGACCCCCACTCAGTACGAGCGCAGCGATTTCTGCCAGGTCCCCCGATCAGTGCCGATCGTCGAGGCCATGGTGGGCTTGATTCTCGCCGATGCGCTGCTCGAAAAGCTCGGCGGAGACTCGCTAGCGGAGTTGCAGGAGCGAGTTATTCGGCTGCGACGGCTACGGCTGTCCGACCTGCCGATGGATGGCACGCCGTGGCGGTTTGGCTATGAGTAGCTGCCTCTATCTGGCGGGTCCGCCCGGTGTCGGCAAGAGCACCATAGGGGCGCTGTGTGCAGCCCGGCTCGGCTGGCGGCTCGTCGATACTGATGAAGAGCTCGCGCGGCGCCTTGGGCTGTCGGTGCCGGCAATCTTCGCCCACCATGGCGAGGCCTACTTTCGTGCTCATGAAGCGGCGCTATGTAGCGAACTCGCCACCGCCGCCCAGGTGGTCATCGCCACTGGCGGCGGCACGTTGCTGCACGAGCCGTCGCGCCTGCTGCTTGAGGGTCTGGGAGTCGGGGTCTGCCTGACAGCCACCACAGAGGAACTCGTACGGCGCCTGGGGACCGGGCTCGCCCGCCCTCTGCTTGGGCCAACCGCTCCCGAAGTCGGCCAGGCCAGCCTGACCGAGCGGCTCGACGCACTTTTGCGTGATCGCGCAGCGGTCTACCACGCCTTGCCCTACCACCTGGACACCACCACCGCGACTCCTGAGTCGATAGCCGAGGTCGTTTGCCGCTTGATCGCCGTGCAGCACGAGCGCCTCGTGGTCACCCACCCCACGGGCCGCTACGACCTGGCAATCGGAACCGACCTTCTGGACCTTGCTGGGTATGCGGTGGCTAGCCGCGGCTACTGCGGTCCGATCGCCATTGTCAGCGACACTCACGTCGGACCTCTGTACGCCCGACGGATGGAAGCGGGCCTGAAGGCGGCTGGCATCAGCTGCTCGGTACATCTTTTTTCCGCGGGGGAGGCGAACAAGAACCTCAGCACGGTGGAGTCCCTCTGTCAGGCGCTTAGCGGTGCCGGGGTAGAGCGGGGCGGTGCGGTGCTGGCGCTCGGCGGCGGAGTCGTCGGGGACGTCGCGGGGCTAGTGGCGGCTACGTATTTGCGCGGCATCGGACTGATCCAGGTGCCAACCTCGCTGCTTGCGATGGCCGACTCCAGCATCGGGGGCAAGGTCGGGGTCGACCTCGCGGCGGGCAAGAACCTGATCGGTGCGTTCAAGCATCCGGACCTAGTGGTCCTAGACCTTGGCTGCCTGAGCACTCTCCCACCCGCCGAGCTAACGGCGGGCCTGGCCGAGGTGGTCAAGGCCGCGCTCATTGCGGGGGGGGATGCATACGCTCGGGTGCAAGCGCTGGCCGAACACGGCCCAAGGGGCACTAAGCCTGAATCGGGCGCCGCGGTGTTGCCGGCGCTGCTTGGCCCGCTGCGGGATGCGCTGCAGCTCAAGGCAGGCCTGGTGCAGGAAGATCCGTATGAGCACGGCGCCCGGATCCTTTTGAACCTTGGCCACACCTTCGCCCACGGGTTGGAAGCCTTTAGCCGGTACGAGCTCCGCCATGGCGAGGCCGTAGCGCTGGGGCTCGTCTGCGCGGTCCGACTCTCCGCACGCCTGGGCCTGTGCGCCCCTCAATTCCCAGCGGAACTTACTCTGCTGCTTCACAAACTAGGACTCCCAACCACTTTGCCGATACCCCCGAATCCCGACCGGCCGGACTCAGCGCAGAGGTCAGCTTCGGACGATGGAACTGACGACGATAAATTCGTTCGCATTAACCGCGCGGTGGAGGCCATTTGGGCGTTCATGCAGCACGACAAAAAGAAGCGTGAGCGGCGTAACCGCTTCGTACTATTACGGGCCCCCGGAGATGTCTTCGCGTGCGACTTTGTCGACGGCCAGCAGGCCAAGGACGCCGTGTGGACTCTGTTTTCCAAATCGCTTGCCGGGCCCGGCCGAACCGTGCCAACTCGGGGAAGTGTAACGGAGTATTCGCCACAGGGCAATGACCGGTGAGGCGTTGCTGGCAGTTTGGAGGGTCATCCCGGGAGGCGTTGCTTGGCGATGCCCTCGACGTCTTCCTGAGAAAAGGCTCTATGCAATTCGCAAATAGTGCGTCGGCTCCCGCCGAAGTGCCGCGTCATCAGAGCCGGGCTCCAGCCATCTTCAATCATTCTACCGCTGGGCTTGAGCCGCTTCGGCTGGGCCGTGATCCCTTCTTGGAGAGTCGGGTTCTTGGGCGCATGAATTTCATGCGACTACTTTTTTGAACAGATCTTAATAAGCAGCCATCTACAGGCCCACCGCCCACCCATAGGCATAGCGAAACCGATGGGGAGGGGGGACCCTGATGTGTCACTTTCTGCAATTCGCGTCGAGATTCGCGATAGAGGGTCTGGCGAGCGGCATGATTGCGGCGGCCCTCACGGCTTGCCTGATGGCGGACAGAAGCGCGGCGGAGAGACTCCCTCCGCGCGATCTGAGAGCACTCGTGCGCGCAGTAGATCTGGCCGCGATCACAGAAGCGACAGACCAGTGCGAGGACTCCACAAAGGGCGCATCGGAAGCGGCGCAGAGCCGAAATCTCCGTCGCCACACGCGAAACCCGACGCGAGTGTCTGGACGTGGAAGTCGGCTTGTGACAAGGTCCAAAGTGGAGACGCAAGGGGCCCTCCTTTTCGCTCTCCCAGCGACTCGACGCTTGGTCAAAAGGAGTCGAGTCGCTGCCTTTTTCCCTGCGGTCTAACACACCCAGCGCAAGTAAATCCACCGTCGCTGCTGCGCACTCTGCTCCGCTCGCTATACAGCTACGTACGGCATAGAAATTTCTTGGGACACAAACAAAAGCAGTCCCATCCGTTTGGCGGAAATACGATCAGCGGAATCAACGCTGGTGAGCCGCACTAACCGGCGAGAAATCTACACTTTCTGACCGGCGGCGACACCTGGGGAACCCATGGCTGCGTGCCCTGCTCTTCGACCCCGGCGGGACCTCTGCGCTCAGCCTCTTCCGCGCTTCGGTGTTGCCTTCCGCGTTGCGTACAGCATCGGCTCCCACGACAAGCATTCTTTCGGGGCTCCATCACACGGCCCACACCCTCGCTGTCTAAGCTTCGCAGGACGAGTCGCCCCGTCGCCACGCAAGACTCGCTTCCGGCTGCTTGGCCAGCTTCGCCGGACGGGCTTGGTTACCCGCAGGGTTCCTTCGCAAGGTTTCACTTCATTCCTCCTCCTTGCCCAGGCTTCGCTTGGCGCAAACGCAGTACTGCTAGGTGATGTTCCACCCATCGACAGACCAGCGGGAGCGGTTGCACATCGTGGCACTGCATCGACGATTGCACACAGGATGCGTTGGCCATCGGCGACAGTTCGCCGAAACTCTATGGCCGTGTGGTCGTCGCTCCGGTGGGCGTAGCTCACCTTGCGTCACGCGTCGCGCTCTTTACTCATCGGTCACGTCGAACTGGTAGGCCAACCGAGCGGGCAGGGGCGGCTGGCGAGGAAGCTTGCTCCGATGGTGTGAAGTGAGGCCAGCGACGGCGTGTGATTGTGCATTGGCGTTAATGGTGGCCCTGTTGAGAGCACCAGTGTCTGTTCCTTGTTTTGAACAATCAAGTTTGCGTTCTGAAAATTGCACGAGTCGGTGCTAGAGATGGCCATCGTGCCGGACCGCCTAGCAGATCACATGGTTGCCAAGCATGAGCGCATTGGCGAGCGCCTGAAGTGGGTCAGAGCACGCTGTGGCTTGACCGTACGCGCCCTGGCGGATGTAGCCGGTGTCTCATTCTCGGCGATCACAGAGATTGAACTCAACAAGCGCAGACCGCGCACCGACACTGCCGAGCGGCTAGCCGTAGCGCTGAAAGTGGCGCCATGTTGGCTGAGTTACGGAGATGGGCCAGCACCGGAAGGATGGACAGACGAACACAGCGCGACAAGAAAGGGTCCCGTCGAGCATGCGTAGCGCGGCCCCGCTGGGCCTTTGCGAGCAAAGTATAGCGTCCCAGAAGAATTTATGTGCTATCCAGAATGAAGAGTTCGGAGTGGACCACACCCGATGCACACCCTCTCTTTGCCCCTCGCTGCTCCTCGCGGAGAAAGCCACTGGTCTTCTGACTCCTGGCAAGGTCGGCCCGCAGCCCAGCACCCGAACTACGACGACCCTGCCGCCTTGCGTGCAGTGCTCGACCGCTTGCGCTGCCTGCCGCCTCTAGTCACTTCGTCAGAGGTCGAAAATCTCAAGCGCCAACTCGCCGAGGTCGGGCAGGGCCGCCGCTTTGTCCTCCAAGGGGGCGATTGCGCTGAAAGCCTTAGTGAATGCAGCTCAGACGTCATCGCTGGCAAGCTAATCATGCTTCTCCAGATGTCGCTGGTGTTTGTCCTGAGATCGAAGAAGCCGGTGGTGCGCATCGGTCGTTTTGCTGGCCAGTATGCCAAGCCCCGCTCAAGCCCTACAGAGGTCCGCAGCGGACCCGACGGCACCAGGCTCGAGTTGCCCAGCTATTTTGGCGATCTGATGAACCGCGCGACGTTTACGCTAGAGGCCCGGCGGCTGGATCCGCAACTCCTCCTGAGCGGCTACCAACATGCGGCGCTGACGCTGAACTTCTTGCGATCATTGACAGGCGGCGGCTTCGCTGACCTAAACCATTCGACGCACTGGAACCTGTCGCGTTTCTTGGACACCAAACTATCCTCAGAACTGCGGCAGGAATATCAACATATCGTGCCTCAGCTTGCTGAGGAGCAGAGCATATTGACGGCACTTGGCGAGGCCTCCTTCAACGGGCTGAGCCGATTGGAGTTCTATACTAGCCATGAGGGGCTGAACTTGTACTACGAGTCAGCTCAGACGCGAGCCGAGCCTCGTTGGTCGGGGCACTACTGCCTGACCGCCCATTTGCCTTGGATCGGGGAGCGGACCAGGGCTCTCGATGGTGCCCATGTGGAGTTTTTTCGCGGCATCCAGAACCCTATTGGAGTGAAGCTGGGACCGTCTGCGGACCCTGATGAGGTTATGCGCCTGATCGAAGTTCTTAACCCGGACGATCAGCCGGGCAAAATCGTGCTCATTCCGCGGCTAGGAGTGGAACAGGTAGAGCGGGCCTTGCCACCGTTGGTTGAAGCCGTGAAGAAAAGTGGGCGGCGAGTCGTTTGGGTCAGCGATCCGATGCACGGCAATACCCTCGCTACCTCCACAGGGGTCAAGACCCGGCGCTTCGACAGTATCCTGCGGGAGGTCGAACTGTCCTTCGATGTGCACGAGGGTTGCGGCAGCATCCTGGGAGGGGTACACTTCGAGCTAACCAGCGACGATGTGACCGAATGCCTGGGCGGCGTAAGGGGAAT
Source organism: Myxococcales bacterium (assembly GCA_016794465.1). GTDB lineage: Bacteria > Myxococcota_A > Polyangia > Palsa-1104 > JAEUJZ01 > JAEUKA01. The sequence goes on from JAEUKA010000054.1 coordinate 32,269, forward strand.
CACCGAGGGGGATCTCGATAAGAACTATACTAGCCTGTGCGATCCTAGGTTGAACTACCACCAGGCGATGGAGATGGCCTTCCGCATTGCTAAGCGCATGTCTCATGGCCAACGGTAGCCTATGGGCTTTCAGCTGGTCACAAGTCCGGACTACCGTCTGAGATCCGGTCTGCCGGACGGATGGGCGGGCTTGGTTTGAGGGGACCGAGAAGCGGCTACCGACGGGAAGTCCTCTTTGTGTGAAGGTTGGCAAGGAGGGTGCTCAGCGATGGGGTATGCCCAACTTTCAGACGCTCCTTGAGACCTCTCCGCTTCCTGATTTTCGTCTGCGTCGTCGCGCTGCCGAGCTGGTGCAGTCGATGGTGCGCGGACAGTCGTCCAACAGCCTCGGCTGCCTCAGTCCCGCCGACCGCACGCAGGAGTCTTTTACGCGCGGCGCCTATCGCTTTTTCGACAATGACGATGTGACGCGGACTGCGCTGCATATGCCGATGCAACAGGCGCTCCGTGAGCTAATTTCTCCATCGGAGATTGCCTCTGTTGCGCATGACCTCTCGGTCCTCAACTACTCCGGACACAACCGGAAGGAGGACCTGATTCCCGTTGGGAATGACCGAACGTGGGGTTACGAGTTGTTTCAATCGCTGATCATCAAGTCTGGATTTCCCGTCAGTGCGGCGGTTGCGGAGCTGCGCTGTAGCCAAGGCATTCTGTCCTCCGAGCAGGATGATGAGATTCCTTTCATCGATCACCTGGAGCAGGCAGAGCGCGCGGCGGATTCCGTCGAAAATTCCTCCCAGAGCGACTCCTTACGCGCGCGAAGATGGCGAAACGAGCTGCGGACGGTGGCAAGCGAACTCTTGCGGGGCAAGTGCTGCTACCGTTCGGGTTTGTGGCGGCAAACAAGCCCATGGAGCTGACGGCGCAGGCCGGGTTGATTCTCGTCGCAGAGACGCTGATGGCATTGGGAATGGAGGCTGTGGTCACGGTGGAGCTGCGTCTGCGCAAGCGACGTCGCGGGCTGTCGGAGTACGACAAGCTCTAGGCGATCGTACTGCGGCTGGCGGCGAGTGCGTGGAGGATGTGCGCGTGCTGCGCCAGGATGCAGCGCTGTGGCGACTGCTCGGGCGGGAGGTGCCGTCGGCGGATGCGCTGCACGAATTCCTGACTCTGTGTCACGATGAACAGGAGATGTCGCGACGCTCCCAAAAAGGAGCCTTCATTCCCTCTGAAAATGCGGCCCTCAACGCGCTAGGAGTCGTCAACTCTGAACTGATCCATCGAGCGGTGTCTGGGAGTCGTCCGACGTTGGCGACTCTGGACCTGGATGCGACGATCATCGAGAGCCACAAGCGGGGGGCTTTGGGACACTACAAAGGAGGCCGTGGCTATCAGCCAACCGCTGTGTTGTGGGCCGAACAGGATTTAGCGCTCGCCGACCAGTAACGCGACGGAAATGTCCCTGCGGGCATGAACACAAAGGAGGTCGCGCAGCGCGCCTTTTCGGCACTCCCAACTAGTGTGAAGCAGCGTCGATTTCAACGGTACAGCGCTTGTTACGACGAGAAATTACTCAAGTGGCTCTGCCAGCAAAAAATTGCATTTACCGTATCTGCCGACATGAGTCCCGAGCTGCGCGCGGTCTGCATGTCCGGCGCCGCGCACTGGCAGCTCTTTGAGGATCGTCCGCACGAAGTCGTCGCGCTTTCCGAAGTCGAATTCACGCCCGGAATTTGGCCCAAGAACGCCCCGGCTCTGCGTTACATCGCGCTGCGCTTTTCGAGCAAGCAAGGAAGGCTCTTCTCCGACGGAAAAGAGACCAAGTATCTAGCCGTCGTCAGCAACCGCGATGAGCTGTCGGCCGCCGAGCTGATCGGCTGGCACTGGGAGAAGGCCGGCACCATCGAACACCTGCACGACGTGACCAAAAACGATTTGGCCGGATGCCCGCCACCCAGCGGTCGCTTCGGCGCCAACGCGGCTTGGTACCGTCTGAACCTGCTGACCTACGACGTGCTGACCGTCCTGAAGCGCCACGCGCTGCCGGAACGCCTGAGCAGCGCGCGCCCCAAACGTCTGCGCTTCGATGTCTTTACGGTCCCAGCCGTCCTGCGCACCCACGCGAGGCAGCTCACCGCGCAGCTTGGCGCACCGCCACTCACCGTCGATGAACTGGTCTTGGCGCGAGGACATTTGCGCGACCTACACCAGCAAATCCACCCGGTTCTCGACGGAAAGTCCGCTTAGCCCGTTTTTAGCTGAACCCTCCGAATCACCCAACCGCAGCCCGTTTTCACCCCCTCTCCGTTTGAGGACGAGTGCCGCGCTATCCGGCTTGCCGTCCGAACGGGTGCTTAGCCCGTTTTTAGGGGTAGGCAGGGGCTTGACGGCAGCGAGTCGCCATTATATGAAACGTAAAAATAATGTTGAATATCGGCGGCAATTCTCGGTTGACCGCAACGCTCCATCGGCGTGTAATCGAGCTTCTGGAGGAAGAGCGGTTCTCCTAGCATTACTTGTCAACGGGTCGGCTGAAGCGTGAGACAAAAAGCGAGCGGGGCCCTTGTGCCTTGAACGCGGGGCCGAGGTTTATTTTGTCGAGCCTCAAAGGCTCGACGAAGGAATGAACAGATGAGTACAAACAACGACGAAGCCGAGTATGTTGTCCTGATCAACGATGAAGAGCAGTACTCTCTTTGGCCCGCCCGCCGTGCGATCCCCGATGGTTGGAGGGTTGACGGACCCCAGGGAAGCAAGGAAACATGCCTATCTTTTATCCAGGATGCCTGGACGGACATGCGACCGAAATCGTTGCGGGAAGCCCTGGCGCGCCATGGTCGCTGACCCCGCCGCAGGAGCCGCTCTCCCGGATGGGGCGCAGCGCCTCGCGGCGCGCGCCTTCGCGGTAGGGACCCGCGAGTTGCCCGCATCCTCGTTAATACCCGGAGGGGTGGTGCCCGTTAGATCCCCCTTGTCGTTCCATTGGTCACGAAGGCAGCCTCAGTGTGGAGGATTGCAGAGAGGCCTGCCTTCATGAATACGGCAGCCCTAGGCTCGAAGCCGTCCTATTTGACCGACATCGATACGTCGATGGTCACACGTGAACTCGACGAGGTTCGCTACTTGAGCGTAGCAGGCGGAGACGGGCGTCAGCATACCCTGTACGAATTCGGTTGGAAGGGCGGCGAGAACCTCGTGCTCTTGCCTCCCTATGGAATGACCTTTCTATTGCTGTCACGACTTGCCCGGATCCTCGCGAGGCGATTCCATGTGTTGATATGGGAGTCCCATGGGTGCCCAAACTCAGCAATGCCATTGTGCGACGCAGATTACGAGCTGGCCAGCCAATCAAGACATTTCTCTGAAGTCATCAAGCACGAGGGAATCGCAGAATTTCACTTCGTCGGCTGGTGTCAGGCGGCGCAGTTGGCGGCACATGCTACTGCCAACGGCTATATCAAGCCGCGGACGATGTCTTGGATCGCCCCGGCGGGTTTGGGGTACTCGCTCGTCAAATCGGAGTTCGAGCGATGCGCGTTGCCCATCTACCTGGAAATCGAACGAAACGGTACATCGCATGCTGAAAAACTCGGTAAGCTCCTGAACAAATACAGGGATGAACCAGCGACGGAGGCAATCGCCGCAGCGAAGCTGACGATGCTGCATCTCCCCGATCCGCAGATGACATACGCATTCTCCAGGTACATGAGAGCGTATGATGAAAATAAGCGCATCACAAAACCGCTAGTCGCGAGCGTACTGGGTTCGGTGCCTACGCTGGCTATTCACTGCCGGGACGACACGTACAGCCACTTCTCAGAATCCGTTCAGCTCTCGAAGTGTCACCCGTCCATCGAGCTCCGTCTGCTCGAAAGAGGCGGCCATCTACAAGTCTTTAATGACCCCGTGACGCTGGCGGAGCACGTCCTCGGCTTCGTCGATGCTAGGCTTTCCCGAGCGCCGGAGCCGGACGTGGCTGATTCAAGAGCGTAGGGTGACGACATGCTACTTCCGAATAACATTGGCCTCGACGAGCGGACGTTGCTCGCGCGGCAGCTCGCTTCGTACGAGAAGAAGTTCCACGTGTGGTGGCGCGAGCGGGGGCCTGCCGAGTTCCTGGATCAGCCGATGCGGCTCCGCAGGCCGACCGGAGCGGTCAGCGGCACCGACTGGGCCGAATACACGATGCTGCGTCCCGACCAGTATCGCTGGGGCATCTTTCACGTGCCGACGAACCAGGATGAGATCGCCTTCGGGGAACACCATGGGCAAAAGGTGTGGAATGAGGTTCCGCACGAATACCGCACGCTCTTGCTACACCACATATGCGTTCAGGCCGATGTAGAGAACGCGGCCATCGAGCAGAGCCGGACGCTAACCCAGATGGTGCCGAGCGGAGCCGATCAGGAGAACCTGTTCCTGTTCTTCCTAGAGGAGGGGCGTCACACCTGGGCGATGGTTCATCTCTTGCTCGCGCATTTCGGCGCGGACGGAGTCGTCGAAGCGGAAGCGCTCCTTAGTAGGCTGAGCGGCGATTCAAGGAACCCTCGCCTGCTAGATGCGTTCAACTACCCGACCGAAGACTGGTTGTCCCATTTCATTTGGTGCTTCCTGGCCGACAGGGTTGGCAAATACCAGATACAGGCGGTGACACAGTCAGCATTCGCCCCGCTGGCCAAGGCAGCAAAGTTCATGATGTTCGAAGAACCGCTCCACATCGCATTCGGCGTAGTTGGACTGGAGCGAGTGTTGTCCAACACCGCCCAGGCTACCCTGCGCGGGGGTACGGAAGACACGTTCAACCGCGGTGCGATCCCGTTCCCGGTGATTCAAAAATACTTCAACTACTGGGTGCCGAAGATCTACGACCTGTTTGGAGACGACGACTCCGAGCGCTCGTACGACCTCTTTCGGGCGGGGATCCGGATCCCCCGGAACTTTGTGGACAGCGAAGAGTCAGTCGTCCGCATCGATGCACGCGTCGGCGATGGATTGGTCACAACGGACGTGGCCGCGGAGTTTGCAACCAACGCCATCATGCGACGCCAATTCATCGCCGAGGTACAAAGGATTATCGACCGCTGGAACGTCAGCCTGCGAGCGCTGGGCGTCGACTTCCAACTGTACCTCCCTCACGAGCGCTTCGGCAGGGCCTACGGCCCCTGCGCAGGTCTGCCCATCGACGTGAGCGGAAACGTCTTGTCCCCAGATGCAGGGGCGAAGCATGCCGCGTATCTGCCGACAGCCAGCGAGTTCGCCAACGTCCGAGCGCTGATGCAGCGAGAGCTAGTTCCCGGGCGGTACTCTTCATGGATCGCTCCATCTGCGACCCGGCTAGCAACGCTGGCACAGCGCTTCAATGGTTCGCCGCATGGCTAGCGTAGAAGCAGGGCGCGAGCCCACCAGGCCTCACTACCGAGACCTGTCCATGTGCCAGTTTCGCGCGATGGCGACGGTCGCGCTTTGGACGAGTTAACGCCATGGACGAGTCGCCTCATATGCATCCGACTGCTGGAAGAGAGACAGGGGACTGAGACATGCGCTGCCTCATCATCGACAACTACGATTCGTTCACCTGGAATCTGGCGGACTACGTTGCTCAGACGTTCGGAAGCCAGCCGCTGGTCGTCCGCAACGACCAGTACACCTGGCGCGAAATCACCGACCTGGACTCCTTCGGATGCATCTTGGTTTCTCCGGGCCCGGGATCGGTGACCAACCCGAACGACTTCAATGTTTCAAGAGACGCGCTCGAACAGGACGATGTCCCGGTATTGGGGGTCTGCCTCGGCCACCAGGGGCTGGCGTACGTCTACGGGGGCGCTATCAAGCACGCGCCAATTCCGTTCCACGGCAGAACCTCGACCATTCATCACGACGGCAGCGGACTGTTTCAGGGACTACCGATGAGCTTCAAAGGAGTGAGGTACCACTCGCTCGTCGTGTGCCCGGAGTCGCTTCCCGCTCAACTGGTAGTCACGGCTCGAACGGAATGCGGCCTGATCATGGGGCTGCGGCATGTGAGTCGGCCGAAGTGGGGCGTCCAATTTCATCCGGAATCAATACTTACTTCGCACGGCATGCGGATCATCTCTAATTTCCGTGACGAGGCTTATCGATATGCCAAGAAGAACATTGCACCTCGTCGTCTCCTTTCGATCCCATGCGACAGCATCGCGGGTGGCGCCGCCGAGAGCGACCGTGACAGCCGCGGCGTGCGGGAGCGCAGGCGAGAGCTCCAGACATTCACCAGGCATCTGACAACGGTCGTCGATCCAGAGAAGGTCTTCCTGAGCCTGTATGCCGACCGCGACAATTGCTTTTGGCTCGACAGTCAGTCCGTAAGCCAAGGTATGTCTCAGTTCTCTTTCATGGGCTGCGCGGCGCAGGGGGCTCTGCTGACGTATGGCGCGGCAGATGTCGCATCGGACGCTGGTGGCGAACGATACTTGGCGGCGCTGGAGCGAGCGCTCGAAGGCACTTTCGTTCGCTGTGTCGACGAGCTACCGTTCGAGTTTCATGGTGGCTATATCGGCTACATGAGTTACGAAATGAAGGCGGCTCTCGGGGCGGCGACGACACACAGGAACGCGATTCCTGACGCAGTGTGGATGCACGTCGATCGATTTCTGGCGTTCGATCATCAGTCGGGAGACGTGTGGCTGGTCGCAGTCGCAGAGCCGGAGGAGTGCGCGAGCGTGCTCGGCTGGATGGACGCGACTTCCGAGGCTCTGAAGTCGCTGCCTCACTCCGACCGCGCAGAGGACTTCCTGGGTTTGAGGGCCATCTCGGTATCAATGGACTTTGGACGGGAAGACTATTTGGCCGCGATCGAGCACTGCAAGGAAAAGATCGTTGACGGGGAGTCATACGAGGTCTGCTTGACGAACAGCTTCAAGTTCGATCAGAAACTGGATCCCGTTGCCCTATATCTGGCGATGAGGAGAGGCAATCCCGCGCCCTTCGGCGCCTTCATCAGGGTCCGGGAGGATTGCGTCCTCAGTACCTCCCCGGAGCGATTCCTGAAGGTGGACGCGAACGGGACGGTACAGACGAAGCCCATCAAGGGGACCTGCGCGCGTTCAGACGACCCTATCATCGACCGCAAGAATGCCGCGGGTCTGGCCGCCTCGGAGAAGGACCAAGCGGAGAACCTCATGATCGTGGATCTGATGCGTAATGACCTGGGACGGGTATCCGTGCCTGGCAGCGTCACTGTTCCAAAACTAATGGACATCGAGAGCTTCAAGACGGTCCATCAGATGGTAAGTACTGTCGAATCGACATTGAAGCCGGAGTGTAGCTTAGTAGACCTCCTGCGTGCAGTTTTCCCTGGTGGCTCCATCACGGGGGCACCAAAAATCCGAACGATGGAGATCATCGACCGACTCGAGCGAAGCCCGCGCGGGATCTATTGCGGCACGATAGGCTATTTGGGGTACAACCGAATCGCGGACTTGAATATCGCAATCAGGACGCTGTCCTATGACGGCACCACCGTCAGGTTCGGCGCTGGCGGTGCCATCACTTACCTGTCCCAGCCAGAGGAGGAATTCCAGGAAATCCTGCTCAAGGCGGAGGCTGTCCTCCGACCGATCTGGCAGTACGTCAACGGCGCTGGCGTTCCCTTCGAATACCATTTACGCGATCGGACCTTATGCTTGGAGGAAAGCTCGCCAAGGGCAGCTCACAGTCATGGATCCGAAACGAATATTGCGAAATTCGGCATGTGATGGCCATGTCGCATCGAGAGCGGTCAATTGGCGCGCCTCTCAACGAGGGGCTATTCGATCCGCACGCACGGTCCCGCGGACAGTGGCTAATCTCGTTCAACCCACAGGATCGGCCCACTATACGGCTCTTCTGCTTTCCGTATGCAGGAGGCGACGCAAACATATTCCGCGATTGGACCGTGGCAATGCCTGATGGGATCGAAGTCATCGGCGTTCAGTACCCCGGTCGCGGTTGCAATCAGGAACTCCCGCCAATTAGCAACTGTGACGAGATGGTGTCGCAGTTGCAGGTGATGATGGCGCCCCTCCTTGGAATCGACTTCGCGTTCTTTGGCCACAGCAACGGCGCCTTGATCAGCTTCGAGGTGGCGCGGAGTCTCTTAGCCGGACCGAAGGGCCGCATGCGCCATCATTTCTTGTCTGCGAAGTCTGCCCCCCACCTGTCGAACGGCATGCGCAAGATCTGCGGACTTGACGACGACGAATTCATCCGGTCGATTCGCGAGATGGGTGGTACGCCCCCTGAGGTGCTTGACGACGCACGGCTGATGCAGAGGTTACTGCCAAGACTGCGCGCAGATTTTGCGATCGGCGAGCGGTATGTGTTCCGACCGGGAGCAGGCCTGGCCTGCGACATTAGCGTCTTGCGAGGCGAGTACGACGATTCGGTCGACGGCGAGTTCGTAAAGAGGTGGTCCGAACTGACGACGGGTCGCGTGTGCCAGTACTTGATAGATGGTGACCATTTCTTCCTGAATTCTCACAAGTCGCGGGTAGTAGCTCTCGTTCGAGCGGTGCTGCTCGAGTACGCATCGTAGCATACACAAGCGGCAAGAAGAGCTATCTTATGACCTCTCAAAACCAAGCCCCCGACTTCTCCTATGATCTCTTCTACACGACGGTCAATGCGTACTATCGGACCGCCGCCGTCAAGGCAGCCATCCAACTTGGCGTGTTCGACGCCGTCGGAGAAGATGGCAAGACGCTAGCGGAGATCGCGCAGGTATGCCGCGCGTCGCCGCGCGGCATCCGAATCCTTTGCCGATTCCTGGTATCGATTGGGTTCCTCAAGAACGCGGGCGAGTTGTTCTTCATGACGCGGGAGATGGCCCTTTATCTGGACAAGAAGGCGCCCGGGTATCTGGGCGGCAGCATCGATTTCCTCCTGTCTCCTTACATCATGGACGCATTCAAGGACCTCGCGTCGGTAGTGCGGACAGGTAGGGTGACCCTCCCTGACGCGGGGGTTGTGTCGCCTAGCCATCCGCAATGGGTGCAGTTTGCCCGCGCGATGGCACCGACGATGCAACTGCCGTCGCTCCTAGTCGCTGAGCTGGCGGATCGCCAGGCGAATCAGCCGATCAAGGTGCTCGATGTCGCTGCCGGACACGGCCTCTTCGGCCTTGCGATCGCGCGGAGGAATCCGAAGGCACGTGTCACGTTGATCGATTGGGAGAGTGTTCTGCAGGTGGCGCGCGAAAATGCAGCAAAGGCAGGGCTTCTGGAGAGGGTAGAGTTTCGCTCTGGCGACGCCTTCACCGTGGATTTCGGCGAGGAGCATGACGTCATCGTCCTGGCGAACTTTCTGCATCACTTCGATGAGGAAGGTTGCGAAAAGATCCTCAAGAAAGCTCATACGGCGCTCAAGGAGGGGGGTCGCGTGCTAACCTGCGAGTTCATCGCGAACGAGGACCGAACATCGCCCTCGCTTGCCGTTATGTTCAGTATGATGATGCTCGGCACGACGCCCAGCGGTGAGACCTATGCCTATTCTGATCTGGAACGGATGTTCAAGAGAACCGGCTACAACCACGTCGAGCTAAGGGCCATTCCTCCCGCTATGGAGAAGGTTGTCATCTCGACCAAGAGCAAGGCGCAGCACTGAGCGACACCTGGCCCCACAGGACCTCCGAGGAGCTTTCCAATGGCAACCAAACTGTCTGACTTTGCGCTCATTGATTCCGCGGACGCCGACGTCATCTCCCATTCAAACGAGACGAGGAGGTCGGTGGATTTGTCCAGGAGTCTGGTAGACCTGTTCAATCTCCAGGTCGAGAATGCGCCCGACGCCACTGCGTGCCTTGGCTATGAGGGGCGCCTGACCTATGGAGACCTTAATCTGAGGGCGAACCAGCTAGCCCATCACTTGATTGCGCGAGGCGTCGGTCCGGACGTACCTGTGGGGATCTTGCTAGAGCGCTCTGCCGAGCATCTCATCGCTCTCCTTGGCGTGCTCAAGGCTGGCGGTTGTTATGTCCCGCTGGATCCGCAGTATCCTCCCGAATACGTTCAACAGGTCCTGTCGGACGCCCAGCCGCGGCTGGTAGTGTCGAGCCAACGGCTCGGTGGACGCTTCAATTCGGCCTTGGATCAGGTCGTTCACCTCGAAGACGAACTGCTCCTGTCACAGGAGACCCGCGCTCCGCGGGTGAAGGTGTCGCCAGACCATCTGGCGTACGTGATGTACACGTCGGGGTCGTCCGGAGCGCCCAATGGCGTCATGGTTCCGCATCGCCAGATTCTTAACTGGCTGCATGCGCTATTGGAGCGGGCGCCATTCGGCGCCAACGAAGTGGTAGCTCAGAAGACATCGACGTCGTTCGCAATCTCAGCGAAAGAACTCTTCGCGGGGCTGGTAGCTGGCGTCCCGCAGGTATTCATCGATGATCAGACCGTCCGAGACATACCCAGCTTCGTCCGCGAGTTGGAACGGTGGGGTGTCACGCGGCTCTATACCTTTCCCTCGCAGTTGGAGGCGATTCTGTCAAGTTCCGATGGTGCGTACGACCGACTTCGATCGCTGCGCCACCTCTTCATCTCGATCGAGCCCTGCCCAGCGGAGCTGTTGGCGAGGCTCCAATCAGCGCTGCCGTGGGTCACCCCGTGGTACATCTATGGTTGTACCGAGATTAACGACGTCACCTACTGCGACCCTGGGTGCCGGGGGAGCAGCACCGGATTCGTGCCGATCGGGCGGCCCATACACAACACGCGGGTGTTCGTTCTCAATGAAGATCTCCGCACGGTGCCGGTCGGAGCGATGGGCGAGATGTATGTGGAGAGCCTGGGCATTGCCCGGGGCTACTGGCGCCAGCCCAGGCTGACGGCCGAGCGGCTCATCGCCAACCCTTACGCGGAGGGCGGTTCGCGCCTGTACAAGACGGGCGACTTGGCTCGCTACCTGCCGGATGGGTCCTTGGAGTTCCTAGGGCGTCGGGACTACGAGGTGAAGATTCGCGGCTACCGCGTAGACGTGCGTCAGGTCGAAAAGGTCCTCGCGGCGCATCCCGAGATTCGGGAGGTGGCGGTAGTGGGCTGGCCGCACCGGGCGACGAATCCGCAGTTGGTCGCTTACCTCGTGCACAGGTCGAAAGAGGACGCCCCGATTCAGCAGATTCGGGACTATCTGTCGGGCTGCCTGCCGGCGTACATGGTGCCGACGATCTTTCAGTTCCTGGCGGCGCTGCCGCGCCTGCCCAACGACAAAGTGGACAGGCTGAGCCTGCCCGAGCCCAAGTTGACGGGTCGGAGCGCGGACTACCTGCCACCTCGCACGGAAACCGAAAAGGCGCTAGCCGCAATCTGGAGCGAGGTCCTCAGCCAGGGTGGCATGGCCCCCCTGAGCGTTGGCACGACGCACAACTTCTTCGATCTGGGAGGGCATTCGCTACTCGCTGCCCAGATGTTTTCGCGGATTCGGCAGAAGTATGACGTCGAGCTGCCACTCAGTACCCTGTTCGAGTCTCCCGTGATGGAGGACTTCGCGAGAGCCATCGACGCTGCCGTCGCCGACCGGAGCGTTCCAGCGGAGGGGCTGGCCCGATTGGCTGACCGGGGACAAGCGCTCCCCCTGTCGTACGTCCAGGAGCGGCTGTGGTTCGTGAACGAACACATGGTCGAGCAGCGGACTAGCTACAACGTTGCTTTCTCCTGCCACATGCGCGGCACTGGACTGTCCGTGGCGGCGCTGCGCGGTGCCGTCAACGCGCTGGTGGCACGTCACGAAACGTTGAGGACGACGTTCGTCGTACCCGAAAGCGGAGGGGACCCAGTTCAGCGGATAGCCGATTCCTTGTGGATCGAGGTCCCGCTGCATGACGTCGAGGAGGCGGAGGTCCCGGCCCGCATGGCGGCGCACGCAGGTCATGTATTCGACCTGGCCAAGGGTCCCCTGCTCAGAGTTACCGTCTTGCGATTGGCACCCGATCACCGGGTGTTCATGCTAAACATGCATCACATTATCTGTGATGGGTGGTCGATCGGCATCTTGCTGCGAGATCTTCAAGAGTTTTACATAGCGGCCGAGACAGGCGCGCAGCCGAGGCTGCCGACTCTGCCGCTCCAGTATGCAGACTATGCCGTGTGGCAGCGGCAGCAGGACCTCAGCGAGCACCTCGCATACTGGACAAACACGCTCGCGAGCTATCAGGAAGGCATGCCTCTTCCGTACGATTTCGCTCGGCCCGCCAGCAGAGCTTGGCGGGCCGGAATCGTTCGACATCAATACCCGTCTGACCTCACTGCGCGCCTTTCGGAAGTGAGCAAGTGCCATCAGGCGACGTTGTTCATGACATTGATGGCCAGCCTGGCGATCCTGCTGAACCGGTATACCGGACGGGAGGATCTATGCGTAGGGACGACGGTGGCGGGGCGTGACCACCTCGAGCTCGAGAACCTGATTGGATTCTTCGTCAACATTCTCGCCATCAGGTTGGACCTTAGCGGAAACCCTACCGTCGAGACGTTAATTCAGCGAACGAGAGCGCAGGTGCTGGCGGCGTTCGAGCATCGTGACCTTCCGTTCGAGCATGTCCTGGCGGCGCTGAAGAAACAGCGGGATAGCAGCCAAATCCCGCTGGTGCCGGTGATGGTCCGCCACCAGAACTTTCCGACTGCCCAGGCGCAAGACCGGGGCAATCTCGGGGCCGGTGAGATCGAGTTCGGCGAGATTGAGTTCGGTGAGCGTACGACGCCCAACGAGCTCGACGTCCAGTTTACAGGAGACACCAGCAAGCTGGAGGTGGCGGTCGAGTACGCGAAGGATCTGTTCTCCGAGCGCACAATCAAGAGATTGATCGTGCACCATCAGCAGGTGCTGCAGACTATTGTTGATAGTCCTGACTGCCGACTGATGGACTTTCCCCTGGGCTCCGAGGAGGACCAAAGGGTGGGAGGGCCAGCGGACGAAGGCGCGAAGACGACAATTCCGCTCGATGTATCGAAGAGCGCGGTCGCATTATTTAACGAGAGGGTGGCATCATCACCCGACGCGACTGCATGTATGGGACCAGACGGAAACTTGACCTATAGGGAGCTCGACCAAAGGGCCAATCAGCTTGCACGCCATCTGATGGCTCGCGGGGTCGAGCGGGAGACGCGGGTAGGTCTTTGGTTCGAGCGCTCGGCCGAGTTGCTGGTCGCAGTCCTTGGCGTGCTTAAGGCAGGGGGTTGCTACGTTCCACTCGATCCAAGTTATCCCCAGGACTATATCAACAAGATACTCGTCGACGCGCAGCCGCTTCTGGTGCTATCGAGCCGAATTCTGGGCCCACGCCTTCTGCTGGACGCCGAGCGGATAGTGTACCTCGATGAAGCACTGGCGACGTCCACCGATGCTAGCGATCCGCACGTGGCCATCCACTTGGAGCAGCTCGTTTACGTCATGTATACTTCCGGTTCAACCGGTCTGCCGAAAGGGGTAATGGTTCCCCATCGGCAGATCCTGAACTGGCTGTATCCGCTCTGGGCGATGGTGCCCTTCGAGAAAGACGAGGTCGTGGCGCAGAAGACGTCCACGGCGTTCGCAGTCTCAGTGAAGGAGCTTTTCGCGGGCCTGCTTGCAGGCGTTCCTCAGGTGTTCATCGATGGAGATGTGGTCAAGGACGTGACGGCCTTCGTGCACCACCTCGAACAGTGGCGGGTCACCCGGCTGTACACACTCCCGTCGCAACTCGATGCCATCCTATCCCACATCGAAGGTGCGACAGAACGCCTGCAGTCCCTCCGGCACCTGTTCATTGCTGGCGAGCCGTGCTCGGTCGATTTGATGTTAAAGCTGCGCGCGACTCTGCCGTGCTGCACGCCATGGTTCAACTACGGTTGCACGGAGATAAACGACGTCACGTACTGCGCTCCACACGAGCAGTCCAGCAGCACAGGGTTCGTGCCGATTGGCCGGCCGATCCGGAATACCCGGGCGCTAGTGCTCGATGACGAACTGCGGATGTTACCGGCGGGCGTCACGGGGGAGATCTACGTGGAGAGCGCAGGGACGGCGCGTGGCTACTGGCGGCAACCAGCTGCGACGGCCGACCGCTTCATCCCAAATCCATTCGGCGCGCCAGGCAGTCGTCTCTACCGAACGGGCGACATGGCGCGATATCTGGACGATGGTGCGTTGGAATTCCTGGGGCGCCGCGACTACGAGGTCAAGATCCGCGGCCACCGCGTGGACGTTCGTCAGGTCGAAAAGGCGCTAGCAAGCCACCCGGATGTTCTGGAGTCGGCGGTGGTGGGATGGCCACGCGGTGCGAGTAGCCCGCAGCTGCTCGCCTACCTCGCCGCAAAGCCCAAACGCACCTTGGCGACGAAGCAGCTAAGACAGTACCTATCAACTCGCCTGCCGACGTACATGGTGCCAACGATCTATCAGTTCTTGGCGGAGCTACCGCGCTTGCCCAATGGCAAGCTCGATCGTCTGGGGTTGCACGAGCCCAAGCAGATCGACAGTGGCGCCGCCTACTTGGCCCCGCGTACCGAAACGGAGAAGGTCCTGGCAGGGCTGTGGACGGAGATCCTCAAGCAGGGTGATATGCCGACGCCGCAGGTCGGAATTTCACACAACTTCTTCGATCTCGGCGGGCATTCGCTGCTCGCCAGTCGAGTCCTGTCGCAAGTGCAGCGGCATTTCGGTGTCACCCTGGACATCAAGACGTTGTTTGAATCTCCAGTGTTGAAGGATTTCGCGAAGGCCATTGATAAGGCGCTTTCGCACGAGGACCAGTGCGGGGACGACCCCCTCGACGACCGAGAGGCCGCTCCCGACGAAGCCCCCGTCCTGGTTCCGCTCTCCCTGAGCGGGACGCTGCCGATTCTGTTCTGCGTCCATCCGGTGGGCGGACAGATCCACGTCTATCGCGAGCTCGCCAAAGCGGTGGAGCAGTGCGCCTGCGTGTACGCGCTCCAGTCGGAGGACGCTCGTGAGTTCGACACCATTGAGGCTTTGGCGCGCTTCTACGCCGATGAGATCCGAGCCGCCCAGCCCCACGGGAGCTATCGCCTCCTCGGGTGGTCCTCTGGCGGGCTCATCGCCTTGGCGATTGCTCACGAGTTGGAGCGCCAGGAGTGCACGGTGGAGTATGTGGGCCTCCTAGATGTGAAGCCGATCCCGCAAATGGCGGGCGAGGGCAGCTGGGCGCCGCTGATCGCGGCGACCAACATCCTAGGGGCAGTGAGGGGCCGGGGCTTCTCAGTTGGTGAAGTACATGACGCCAGGACCTTCCTTGGGTCGCGCGGATGGACGGAGGAAGTCTTCGCCTCGGATGACCGGCGAGCAGCGATCGAGCAGCTGGCTCGACACTTCGGAATCGCTGGTGTCGAGGAGTCATCAGAATACCTTCTGTCCCGGCTCAAGACCACGAAGTACTACATTTCGCTGTTCGCTGGTTTTCAGCCAGAGACACTCGGGTCGAACACATATGTTTATGAGGCGGCGGAGCGATTCGAGGGGACACCGACCAAGGACTACACTGGCCAGTCGGGGGCGGCGCAGGCTCGCGAGACCCTGCGATCAAATATCGTTCAGGTGCCGGGCAATCACTATACCCTCCTGCAGCGGGAGAACGCACTGCATCTAGGCGGACGGATTGCCGCGACCCTGGCTGCGCTCGACCGCGCAGCTGCAACCAGAACGCGACGCGCGTGACCTTCCACCCACGTAGCCAACTCATGGATCAACAAGCGCCCCTTCAACGAGGGAGGAACGCTGGGCAGATGGACAATCTATCGATCGTGTCTAACCTCCATACACTCAGGCGCAGTGCTTATACGGCGGTACCCCCGATTGGGGCAGCGTACCCATCGGATATCGGCGTGCACCAGCTGTTCGAGTCGCAGGTGGACAGGACTCCTGACGCTATTGCCGCTAGAGCGGGGAACGAGTCCCTTACGTACCGTGAGCTGAACTCCCGGGCGAATCAACTCGCCCGCTACCTGGTCTCACGAGGAGTGGGCCCGCACGGCTCGGTGGCCGTGCTGATGAGGCGGACCCTGTCGTGTCTGGTCTCATTGCTCGCCACGCTCAAGGCGGGCGCCGCTTACGTGCCAGTGGACCTCGGCCTGCCTGCCAAGCGGGTAGACTACATCCTGACGGACAGCGGCGTCACGTGTGTCCTGCTTGATCATGAGTCTCAATCCTGCCTCGATGAGGTGCGAGCGACCGCGATGCTCGCGATCGACGTGGACGAGCCGTTCATCTATCAGGGCGAGATTGGCAATCTCGACCTCGCCGTTGGCCCTGACGCTCAGGCCTACTGCATCTACACATCGGGCACGACGGGCGCTCCCAAAGGCGTAATGGTCCACCACCGCGCGCTGGTGAACTACGTCTGGTGGGCGAAGAAGCAGTACGTCACCGATAACGTCGAGAGTTTTGCATTGCACTCCTCGTTGTCGTTCGATCTCACGGTCACCTCCATCTTCGTTCCCCTGGTCTCCGGACGATGCATCGAAGTATACCCGGACCCGCGCGACGACGTACCCGTCATCCACCGGGTACTAGAGGAAAACAAGGTCGACGTCGTAAAGCTCACGCCAGCCCATCTGGCTTTACTCCGAAACACCGACCTGTCGCAGAGTAGGCTAAAGGTGCTCATCTTGGGAGGAGAAGACCTCAAGGTGGAGATGGCAAGTGAGATCTACCAGAAGCTGAACGGGCGAGCGGTGCTCTATAACGAATACGGACCCACCGAGACGGTCGTGGGATGCATGATCTACCGCTACGACCCAGCCGTGGATCTGCACGGATCGGTGCCAATTGGAACCGGGATCGATAACATGCAGATCTACTTGCTCGATGACCGCCGGAACCCTGTTAGGCCCGGTGAAGTCGGTGCGATTTACATCGGAGGCGACGGCGTCGCCCTAGGGTACAAGGGTAAGCGAGAGGCCACGTCGGAGCTCTTCATTCCCAGCCCGTTCGTGGCGGGCGATCGCCTGTACGCCAGCGGTGACCTGGGTAGGTTGAACGAGCATGGCGCGCTCCTCTTTCTTGGCAGGAAGGATCTGCAGGTTAAGCTGAGAGGATATCGAATCGAGCCAGGAGAAGTTGAGAACGCCCTACTCGCCTACCCGGATATCGAGGAGTGCGTCGTCGATTCGACCAAGACCGCGAGGAGTGAGATGGCCGGTCAGCTCACCCACTGCGCAAAGTGCGGCTTGGCGTCGAACTTCCCGAATACGACGTATTCCGCAGACGGCGTGTGCAATCATTGTGAGGCCTTCGACAAGTACCGAGGCGTCATCGAAGACTACTTCAGTACTATGGACGAGCTGCGATCGATCGTTGGCGAGATGAGGGCTGCTTGCCACCCGAAGTACGATTGCATCGTGGCGCTCAGCGGTGGGAAAGATAGCATGTATGCGCTCGGTCGGATGACCGATCTCGGCGCCCGTGTGCTGGCCTTCACTCTCGACAACGGCTATATCTCCGCGGAGGCGAAGCAAAATATCGGCCGAGCCGTCGCCCGGCTTGGAGTGGATCACCGCTATCTGTCAACTCGTCACATGAAGGAGATCCTCGTCGATAGCTTGAAGCGACACAGCAACATGTGCAATGGTTGTTTCAAGACCATCTACACGTTTGCGATCGATCTGGCGCAAGAGGTTGGCGTCAAGCACGTGGTGATGGGGCTGTCGAAGGGCCAGCTGTTCGAGACCCGCCTCTCGGCCCTATTTCGCACGTCGACCTTCGACAACGTTGTCTTCACGAAGAACCTCGTCGATGCGCGAAAGATTTACCATCGCATCGATGACGCAGTAAGCCGTCTGCTCGATACGACGTGCGTCAGGAATAATGCCGTGATCGAGAACATCCAGTTCGTCGACTTCTATCGCTACTGCCATGTCACCCGTCAGGAGATGTACGACTACGTGCAGACGAAGGTCGGGTGGACTAGGCCAATCGACACAGGTCGGTCGACGAACTGCCTCCTCAACGACGTCGGCATCTACGTCCACAACAAGGAGCGGGGATATCACAACTACTCCTTGCCCTATAGCTGGGATGTCCGTATGGGCCACATCACGAGAGAGGAGGCGATGCGGGAGCTCGACGACTCGGCAGACATCGATGTCGGCAAGGTCAAATCCATCATCAAGGATCTTGGTTACGAGCTGGACCAAGACACGGTGGGGCCTGCGGAGGCTCAGCTGGTCGCCTATTATGTTTCCGCCCAAGAGATAGCCCCGTCCGCTTTGCGACAGTTCCTGTCGGAGACCCTGCCGGAGTATATGGTACCGAGCTCATTCGTCCAGTTGGACCGAATCCCGCTGACCCCGAATGGAAAGGTCAATCGCCAGGCCCTGCCGAGGCCCGACCTGCTACGAAGAACCTGCACCGATGGACATGCTCCCCGAACGCCAGTAGAGGAGCGGTTGGCGGAGCTGTGGAAGGATGTGCTGTTGATCGACCAGGTGGGAGTCGAAGACGATTTCTTCGAGCTGGGCGGGCACTCGCTTCCGGCGCTCATGCTACTCTATAAAATCGACGGCCACTTCCACAAGACCATCAGCATCGAGGAGTTCTCGAAGGCGCCTACCATCAGAGCGCTCGCCATGCACATCGGAGGTGATGCCGAAGACATGCCGCCAACTGCAGGCGGGATGATCGACCATGGCGCGCCTGCGCGCAGAGGATAACGTGCAATTCGTCACCGTCAATGGTGCAGACTCGACGGTTTGTTCGGTGCTGGACCGCGGACTCCAATTCGGAGACGGCCTGTTCGAGACGATGCTGTGCGTCAGCGGCACGCCGGTCGACTTCGCGGAGCACTGGGTGCGCCTCGCAGAGGGTTGCCGCCGGTTGGGGATCGACTGCCCGGCCATACAGCGCGACGTGACCGCTGCGGTCGCCAGACAGGGCGCTCCTAAGGCCGTCGCCAAGCTCATCGTCACCCGAGGAAGCACTGAGCGAGGGTACCGTTGCGTCCCTTCGGTCCGTCCGAACTGGATTCTCACCATCACGGACGCACCGGAGCATCCGTTGGCCCACGGGAACGAGGGCGTGGCCGTCAAGCTCTGCCGAACGCGCGTTTCACTCGACGACCCTCAACTGGCCGGGTTGAAGCATTTGAATCGACTCCCCCAGGTGCTCGCTAGAAGGGAATGGGACACCGAGTACCACGATGGCTTGCTCGCTGATCACGGGGGACGGATCGTCGAGGGGTGCACTAGCAACCTGTTCCTCGTTGCTCAGGGGACCTTGCGGACTCCCGATCTGACCGCGTGCGGTGTTCGCGGTATCGTGCGACAGAAGGTCCTCGATCACTCGATCGCGCTCGGCATCCCCTGCGAGGTTACCACGTTGGGGCTCCGAGAGATCGAGCGCGCCGAAGAGGTCTTCTTGACGAACTCAGTCTATGGCATCGTACCGGTCAGTGCAATCGAAGATATGAGGTACCGATTGGGTCCGATGACGATGCGTCTGATGAAGGACCTTTGTCGGGACGTATACTATTGAGGCGCCTAGGAGGACGGTAATGACAGGTAGTCCGGATATCGCGGCATTGCCCTTGATCATCACGCCAGATCAACCTCAAACGGCTCTCGAGGATTGGGTCTCAGCGAACCGTGATGGAATCGAGCGGCAAGTGACCGCGTCGAAGGCCATCCTGTTTCGCGGATTCCGCAGCAAGGACGGATTCGAGAGCATCGCCAACAGCTTCTTCGACCAACGCCTCCGTTATACCTACCGATCGACGCCTCGAACGGACCTCGGTCAGAACCTCTATACGGTGACGGAGTATCCGAAGCAGCTGTCGATTCCGCAACACTGCGAGAATGCCTACCAACGCGACTGGCCCATGAAGCTACTCTTTCATTGCGTAGAGCCGGCGAGCAAGGGTGGTGGAACCCCCTTGGCCGAGATGACGAAGGTGACAGCGATGATCCCCGCCGAGATCAGGGATGAATTCGAGCGGAAAAAGGTCAGGTACGTGCGGAACTACCGGCCCCGAGTGGACTTGCCATGGGAGGAGGTATTTGGAACGAGTAGCAAGGCCGAGGTAGAGAGGTTCTGCATCGAGAATGACCTGGAGTACCAGTGGACCGAGGGCGGATTGAAGACAATGCAGGTGTGCCAGGCGTTCGCTTCGCACCCGATCACCGGTGAGAAGATCTGGTTCAATCAGGCCCACCTATTCCACCTCTCCGCACTAGACCCTGCTTCGCAGAAGATGATGCTCTCCTTCTTCGGTGAAGGCGGCCTGCCACGCAACTCGTACTTTGGAGACGGGTCGGCGATCGGGGGTGACGTTCTGGCCCAGATCCGCGCCGCATTCGAACATAACAAGATATGGTTCGAGTGGCGCAAGGGTGACGTGTTGCTGATCGATAACATGCAGATTTCTCACGGTCGCGAGCCGTTCGAGGGCACTCGACGGGTATTGGTCTGTCTGGCGGAACCATATTCGGAGGCCGAGCGTCGCAGGTTCGTAAGATCGGCAAACGTAGAGCGATCGTAGGGTCAGCCATGTCGCGTTTCCAGGAGCGTCTCGGATGCACCGCCGCCAGCGCGCCGTATGAGTACCCTCGGCCGTCCGGCCGGAGGTTTCATACGGCCCGGTTCACCTGTCAGTATACGGACTCCGCGGTGCGGAGGCGCGTCCGGTTCAACCAGGTCCATCAGTCGACACTCTTCATGGATGTCCATCGTCTGATGCAGTGTCACCAGAAGGTCATGGACTCCATGTATTCGACTCTGGGTGCACGATGACCACGGTCGCCAAGCGCGCGTTCGGCGCCGATGACGAGCTGGCTACTGGCGTCATCGATCGCCACGCCTGCGTCCCCGGCGCGCCGGACGCTCACTCCAGCGAGTTCGGTGAAGCCTGGTCGCGGAAGCTGTGGCTCATCAGGGATAAGTATCCGGGCGTCGTGGGACCGATCTGCCAGATAGGCACGCGTTTCGCCATCCCGATTGCCTGCCCGCGCGGTGCGCGATCGGCGAGGTTCGGCCTCTGGCTCAGGGAGCTGGACCACCAAGGCCAGCTCGTTCGCGTGATCGCCTCATATCTGGCGGCTGTGCCCCACTTACTGATTGAAGTCCAAGAGTCCCACACTGATGTGCTCGAGGTTGTTGTCTCCAACGATACGACGTTGTCCGGGCTCGACCAATTCCTGAACGACTTAGAGTTCATTTCCGAGGTCTTGACCCACGGACGCAGCGATCTCCTCCTGCAGCATCTCACAGGGCGACCTCCGCCCGACGAGATGCCCAGCGTGGAGGACTATGAAATGAGCGAGACGCGCGTCTCCGCCAATTTGGAGGTAGACGCGGTCATCTCCGTCTTGTTCCAGCCGCTCGATCTTGCAAGCCTGGCGAGGCTTGATGCTAGCCTACTTGCGTATAATAACGAGGACGCTGGTGCTGTGGGCCAAGTCCTGGGACGCCTGCTCCAGCCGTTCGTCCTGGACTCCACCGAGATACCCCTGGGGCGAAAGGCGGTGAGAGTCGACCACATCTGTCTGCCAGGACTGCTGCTGGCCGACACTAGAGAGCAAGAAGAGGCGGTTCTCACACCCGCCTTTCGCCTAGCGACGAAGCCTGATCGGCATCGCGTCGCGCTGTGCCGGAATACCGTCCAGTGCCTGGGAACTAGTCGGCCCGGCTTCCTCGATCCAAGCCGGGTCTGTGATGGGTCGTCGACGGCGATCCTTCTGTTGCGTCGCGTTCTGGACGAGGTCGTCAAGAGCGGGGGTTTAGCGGACCATGGCCTTACGATCGAGCTGCTCGGCACCGATGAGCCGACCGAAGCTGCATTTCGCGCACTATCGGCTTGGCCAAGGACGGAGCGAGTCGGTTCGGTAGCGTCAGAAGTCACGCCGCCGGTCGACGTCATCGTCCTGTTTCCGACAACACGATCGAACGCTCTCGACGTGCGGGTGGACAGCGTCATCGTTGATCTATTTGGCACCTGTGGCACAAGGTCGGTACCGGACGTTCTCTTGAAGAACGTTGTTTATGTAAGCGGAGCGTCTGTATGGCTCGACGGCATGCCGGTTATCTCGACGCCGCCTTTCGCGCTGGACCGAGTAGAGCCGGCCCTCCTCGAAGCGCTTCTCAGAGAGCTCTACGCGGCGTCCAGCACTGACGGTGGCCCGTCCCTACAGACGAACGACTTTGTAGCGCTCCAGGACGACCACCATGTCGAAGTTCGAGGCGTTCGCGGATTCTGGGGCGAGATCGGCCGGGCGGAATGGGCCGCCTTTCACTCGCGTCGCCGGGGCGAACTGACGAGGTACCGTCCGTCGGAGCTGGTGACGGCGGCTAACCCGCCGCTCGCCAGCTTACCCGACAAGACGATGAACGTCTGCGAATACGTCTTTAGCGAATCGCACATTCGATCCGGCTTGTCCCTCATCGATCCCCAGAGCTGTCAGTCCGTGACCTACGCCGAACTGCAGCGGATGGCGAGCACGTGCGCGCAGCGGTTCCGAGCGTTGGGGCTTCGCGTGGGAGACGTCGTGGCGCTCGCGGCGCCAGACGGAATCTCGACCGTCGCGGTGATGCTCGGGTGCTTCATGGGCGGGGGGGTCTTTGCGCCTCTCAACTACTTCGCCTCGGCCGCGAACTTCGATGCGATGTTGAACGCCGCCAAGCCCGGCCTCGTGCTCTATGATCCAGCGATCGATGCCCGCCACCTGTCGGCTCTGAAGGATATGCGGCACGCGGAGCTTGCGTCCTTCTTGCGACCGGATGCTCCGGATGACGCCGACGGAGAGGCCGCCCCGGTGCCGTTATCGCCAGAGGCCGCCGCCGTTATGCTGTTCACCTCGGGTTCGACGGGCACTCCGAAGGCGGTGATACACTCACACGGCGACTTCATCGCCTGCAGTCGCAACTACTCTCCATACATCGTCGAGCTCGGGCGGAATGATCGCGTTTATACGCCGTCGCCCATCTTCTTCGCATATGGATTGAACAACGTGATGCTTTCTCTCAGTGCGGGCGCCACGCATGTGATCGCAGCGCCTCGCGATGGCGGAGTGGCCGTCACGGAAGTGCTTGCAGAAAATGAAGTGACCGTGCTCTTCACCGTTCCCGCGGTCTACAAGCTGATTCTCCGCAATAGCGATCGGGGCATGCGGTTTCCGAAGCTGAGGCTGTGCGTCTCTGCCGGCGAAAAGCTGCCATCGAAGCTTTATCGAGAGGTGCGACGCTTTTTCGGTGTAAATGTGCTCGATGGGATCGGGTGCACAGAGGCAATCTCGACGTTCATTTCGAATCGGCAGAGCTATGTCACACCCGCGTGTACTGGCGTTGTAATTCCGGGGTTTGCGGTCAAGCTAGTGAACCAACGAGGTGAACTCTGCCAGGTAGGAGAGATCGGTGTCCTGTGGGTCCAGGGGGAGGCGTTGGCGCGGTGCTACTCAAATGACCCTGATCTGACTAAGAAGCAC
This sequence comes from Myxococcales bacterium, assembly GCA_016794465.1. GTDB lineage: Bacteria > Myxococcota_A > Polyangia > Palsa-1104 > JAEUJZ01 > JAEUKA01. Next base: position 55,680 of record JAEUKA010000054.1, read on the forward strand.
TTCGTGGGCGGCTGGTTCAACACCCAGGACATGTTCTACATGGACGCCGAGTATCGATTCTACAGTATGGGCAGAGCCGGTTCGGTCATCAAGATCAACTCGTGTTGGTTTTCGCCGGATATCATGGAGGCGGTCCTGCAATCCCATCCGGCGGTGAAGGATTGTGCTGTCTGCACTGTCACCGACGACTACGGGTTGCCGAGGCCGAAAGCGTTCGTCGTTATCGGCAATCGTGAGGGCTACGACGATGATCTCGATCGCTTGTGGGCCGAACTGCGCGCCCTGTCGAAAGACAAGCTCGGGAAGGACCATTACCCACACAAGTTTGCGGCCATCGGCGCGCTCCCTCGGACCACAAGCGGGAAGTTGATACGGTCGGAGCTCCTGAAGCTGGCCTAAGGTATGGTGTTATGTATGCGAAATTTTGTCAACAGTAAGTAAAGTGTCCGGTGGTTTGTAGTAAGTGGTGTGTCCGCTTTTGGTTTTAGGAAATGGGAAAAAATCTGAGCTCGTCGTCGAGGCTGTGGGTAAGTGGGCAACCTGCAAGGTTGTCCAAGCTCCTGGGGTCAAGCCGACTGGCTTGTCCCTGGGAGCGGCTTATCCACAGCCTTAGGCCGCGCGCCGCATCACCGCCGCTGTCGACCGCAGCTCCAGTCCGTCCGAGCTGTAGCGCCCCAGGCAGTGCGGCCCGTGGTACACGCTCAGCGTCTGGTCCAGATGCCGATACACCTGCACCCGGCACTTGGCGTACGTATATCGCTGCTTGGAGCTCGGAATTTGCAGTCTCTTTCCCTCGAAGGACACCGTGTTGTCGTTCTGCACCTGCCTCTGATCTACGTGCGCAAAAATCCGCTCCAAGTCCCGTCCCACCACCGGCACAAAGGCACTCCCTTCCTCTGTGGCTTTCACCATCAGGTGCTGGTTGTGCCACGGCTTAAACACCTGCTGCAGATACCGATTCGCTTCGCTCATCGTCGTGATTCCGGCCCTCCTGAGCTCCTGCGGTAGCCGTCCCTGCCAGGTCTGCCACAGCCTCTCTCCGCGGCCTCTGGCCTGCGGGCTGTACGCCACGATGAGCTCGATTCCCAGCTCCTCCAGAGCTCTCTGTACCTGCGTTTTAAAGCTCCGGTCTGGCTCGCCTCCGGCCTTAGGTGTGTACACGAAATGACTCGCGCGATCCGTGTACAGAGAACAGAAAATCCCGTGCTCTTGCACGACCTCCTTGAGCACTCCCATCACGCTCTCTGTTCCTTCCTGCTCCACCATCTCGACCGAATACACCTCGCTGGTCGCGTCGTCGAGAACGACCAGCAAATCCTGGTACCCCGCATCCTCTCCTAACCACTGGTGAGTGCTTCCGTCCAGGTGCATCATCATCCCGGGCAGAGGCCTCCTTTCCCGGCGGATTCGATGCGCTCCGTGCCGCTTGTCCTTGGTCACAAGCCCCGCCTGTTGCAGCGTATTTTTGACCCAGCTGTAGCTCTGCACCACCCCGTGATCGCTCTGTAGCTTCTCGTGAAAGTGCTTCACGTTGAAGTCAAAGTACTCCTCTCGATACAGCCTCAGTACTTTCTGGATTTCCTCTACCCCGACGCGCCTCTGGCTCGGCGTCCTCCGTCGGAGGTCGAGCAGCCCATCGTACCCGTGCTCCTCGTACCTCACCTTCCATCGCCTGATCTGCCTCGGGCTTAGATGCAAGATCTCCGCTGCCTGCAGCCAGTTCAGCTTTCCCGCATACACCCTCTTCACGACCTCCTGCACCCTCATCACTGGCTCCACCTCAGCCTCGGGGTAGCTCGTCATCTTTCCCTACTACCCCAGCCTCTTCGAGAGCGGTCACTTCATTTGCTACAACCACCGGTCATTTCATTTGCTTACGACACATGTATGCGAAATTTATGCGAAATTTATTGAACTTCTTTCAAAAATGTGGCAGGAGGCGCTGTCCCTCAGGCTGTTGAAAAAAGATAGGCGGCGCATGTTGATTCCTATGCTGCTTGGGTGTCGGGAGCAAGTCCTACGTGACGGTCGTGGTCACGTAGGGCCTTTAGGAGTGAAGGAAGATCTCGGTATCCTTTGAGTCTCCGGAATCGCTTGGCGGCATCCATTGCCGTCGCACAGGTCCAGCGCAGCGCCATCTGTCCGTCTCTCCAATTCTGCACCCGCGCGCTGAGTTTGCGGACACTCCCGATCAGATTCTCGATCAGGTTGGTGCTGGACAGATGCCGCACGAGGTCGTCTGGGAGCCGCAGTCGCATCACGGTCAGAGTTTCCGAAAGTCCTTCTCGCAGCGACGCGGCGGCACCGGGATGCTCGGCTTCCAGCGTGCGCGCCAGATTCGTAAGTTGCTTGGTTGCACGCACCGCATCGCGACTGGCGTAGGCCTGCCGCATCGTGTGGCGGACACTAGGAACGAGCTCCTTAGGAATCTGCTCGGTGACGTTTCTCTCCTTGTGAACGCGGCAGCGCTGGATCAGTGCTCGCTCCCCAAAGACCTCGCGCAC
>JAEUKA010000067.1 GCA_016794465.1 Myxococcales bacterium
TACGACGGCAGCGGCAAGGTGAGCGAGCTGGGCGAGATGACCCGAACCTTCGTCGCGCTGTGCTTGCAGGAAACGCGCGCCTTCATCGAAGGTCTGGCGCAAGAGAAGTCACCGCCGCAAGCGGGCCTTCTGCAAGTCAACCGCGTGGCGCGCAGCCTGGTCGCCACCGTGTCGCAGCTCAACCTGTCGACCGCGCAGTACCAGACCGCGTGGCAGAAGCTGTTCTCGGGTCTGCTATCGAACACCCCAATCACCGATCCGCACGCCGGAACGCCCACGATCGGGACTCCCAACGGAGCAAACAGCGTCGCGTCTGTGGCATTCCTAAGCAACTCTGCAAAGACCGACCGTGCGATGCGGATTCGCGTTACTGCCGGTGCGGGAAACATCGTCGCAGGTACCGATATCGTCTCGATTACCTTCGCCTCGGAATGGAAGGATGCACTGGGCACTCCGGTGACCCCCGCGATCATTTGCTCGCAAGGTGCCTACGCCTCGGCCTCATCCTCAACGGGATTCACCATCCAGTTGGGAACCGGAATTCCCACCACACAGGTTCAGGACTTCTCCATCATCGTGAGCGGGGGCGGAAGTGGCAACTCCAATAGCTGATGAGATCAGAAAGCTGACCACCGATCCTGGTGCTCGCCGTTTGGCGCAGTACCTGGACCAATTCAAGGAGCGGCTCGATACGTGCTGCCCACCACCGGCTCCGCTGAAGGCGGAGCCGAAGACAGAGGAGAAGTAAGATGAGGCTCGCCGTCCTGTCCCTGTTGTGTCTATTCGTTGCGTGCTTTCAGGAACCACCGGCTGACCGAATGTGGCGCTGTACGGTTGACAAACCGCAGTGCCCCGAAGGCCAAAGCTGCGTAAACGACTGGTGCCTCAAGGATGGGACGGCGATGCCCGATCTTTCTCTGCCTTTTGACGCAGCATGGGACATGGTTGGCGCGCCATGTTCCGATCGCATCACAATCGGAACATCGGGCGTGCTCGGCTGTCGTGGGAAATTCTCTCCAACGACAACGAAGGCATCGACTCTGTGCCCAAGCGGCTACAAGCTATGCACAGACGCCGGCAAAGTTACCGATGCAGCGTGTTCGAGCAGCACGATCAGCGGTTTTTTCTTCGCGGACGTAGCCGGCAATTGGACAGGTCCGCAGCCCCCGCGTTGCGCCGTCTCGGGTCAAGCCGGAGCTGGAAACGCCTTTTTCGGCTGCGGCAATATTCTCGGTACATCCACTCCTTCAATGATGACTAGCACTCCATGTAAGGGGTTCAGTCGGCTGACATATTGCAATACGACAACCCCATTCTACTGCGAAGCGACGGAACAGTTATCGCTCGACAATCGGAAAATGGATGATGCTCGCAACGGAGTCCTGTGTTGTCCGCCGTAATCCGTTTCTGAATCGCTCCTAAGCGATTCCCAACATGGTTCTGGGGGGAGCCATGACGAATGAAGAGTTTGAAGCAGTCGTCTTTGCGTTGTGTATGCGCGCTGGATTCCTGTCTGGGGCGCGAGGGCCGCGCGGCAGAGATGGAGAGCGGGGACCACAGGGATTCCCCGGTGAACGAGGGCTGCGTGGTCTTCAGGGCGAACCGGGACCGCGTGGCGAGGCAGGACCGCCGGGAGAGCGCGGAGAGAATGGTCCGATGGGGGAGCGTGGCCCCGCTGGCGATGAAGGAGCCCAAGGTCCACAGGGAGACCCCGGAACGCAGGGTCCAAAGGGTGAATCGGGACTTCAGGGTCCGCCGGGAACGCCGGGTATGCAAGGACCGAAGGGAGACCCCGGACCCCTCTGGCCAGATGTCTTTGTGGTGACGCCGGGCGGAACGTCTCCGTTCTACTCCTCCATTCAGGCCGCCATCAACGCAGCGGTTTCAGGCGGAGAGAGAACGGAGTCCGATCCGGCGCTGGTTTTGATTCTGCCAGGTGACTACAGCGAAGACGTATCGCTGAAGAAACATGTCACGCTGGTGGGCTTTGATCGATTGGGCCATTTTTCGACGAACCTTCGCGGCCAAGTGACATGTTTCCTGACACTCGAAGGGGGCGTTCGGGAGAAGACCTTCGCGACCATCGCCGGACTGAACATCCTCCCGCCGAGCGGCAAGACTGCGGGCATCTACTTCACCGGCACAAGCAGTCAGAAGCTCATCCTGACCGACGTTGCAATCGAGGGCTCTGTTCCCGCGATTCTGGCCGACAACACCTTCACTTCGGGAAGCGGAACGAGTCAGATTCTGATTACGGACTGCCGACTCCGCTCGACAAACCCCGCTTCCGTTGCGATCCGACAGAAATCGGGTTCGATCGAGTGTAGCCGCGTGGACATGTGGAACCGACCGGGCGTCGGTATGACAACTTCGCCAATCGTTGCGCAGCTCGGTCCTGATGTCGCGCAGTCACAGGTCTGTACGCTGAGCCTGACCGACTGTAACATCGAAGGGAATCTGGCCGTGGACAGCTCGCTGAGCACTGCGACGGCGGCGGGCTCGATAGGAATCGGCCTGCTGCGCTGCTCGCAGTACATCTTGAACAACACCGCGGTTCCGATCCGTTTCATCTTGGTGACTCCCAACGCTACCGCAGGTGTGACCGCAATTGGGGTGGTGCTTTCGGTGTTCCGTGCGAGTGCATGGACGTCCGGGTCCGTGATGATCTGGGGGAATCCTGGTGGCGTGATTCCAGTAGTGAATCGACTCAATACCTTTCGTGCAGATACCGGAATCACAACCGCAACACTGACAGGCGGAACGGCGGTGAACACGGTGATGGGGGCGGTCTGATGTGGATGCACGATCTGTCTCGCAGTTCGCGCCACTGCATCGCGCTTTGGGGGGAACCATGAGCAATCGCAAGGCGTGGGATGACAATGTATCTGAAGGGTGGCGGACGTTTCACAGACTGTCATTGTCGCTGAGCCGAGCCATCCAAAACTGTGGCAACCGCGATGCTGTCCTCAGTCACCTTGGGCAGGCCATTGCATCGCATCGGAACCTCGATCTCCTGAAGAAGCAACGAGACGTAATCCCATCGCCACGAAGATCCGAGCTGCGCGACTCTATGGTGCTGGAGTGGGCGACGGATGACATCTCCGATGTGATGATGGCTCTTTTGCACTCGCTCGGGAAACAGCTCGATCTGTGGTCGTATAAGTTCGATGTGTCCGCGCGCTTCGCGAAGTACCGCGTGGTCTTGTTCAATCGCGCAGACCACAAGCCGCTGCAGCTGTTCACGCTGGGAAGTGACACTGACGCTGCGGTCCTGGCGGCCGCGTGGCGAACGCTCCTTGAAGACTCAGAGAGGGACGTGCAGCTTCAGGGAATCGCCGTAAGTGGGGACATCACGCTGATTCCCGCGCGCAAGGTGAGACGAAAGGGAAAGGACGGAGCATGAATCCTAAACTGGCAAGCGAGGTTCATGAGTTCTGCACGCTGCTGGCGCTGGGCGTGTACGAGGGAAATTCTGCGCGCTTTGCGTCTCGTCTGCTCGAACTTCGGCGCTTGCTGCACAGCGCGATGCGGGAAGGTGGCGCAGACCAAGATGTGATCGCTGGCGTTGACGCGCTCTACCGGGTTCTTCGTCGCAACGATCTGCCGGTCGCCTTCATGACCAACGGCTGCGAGGGGGAGTCGGTCCGCTCGTTTCAGGTCGCGATTGCCGAGCAAGGAGAGATCCGCAGCATGAAGTCCTTCACCGCGGCCGTCGATGCACAGAACGCGGCCGAGCAGGAATACTACACGCGCGCTTGGCCGGGCTCTGTTGTCCTTCTTTTGGCGAAGTTGAGCGATGGGAAGTTGATCGCTTGTGACTCGGCGCGGGTCGAGATCAGGAAGAACGGAAGAACATGACGCGAACAGATAAAAGTGTAGCCGTTGCCGGTGAAGAACAAACTGCGTCGCCCAGCGGCTATCGTGCTCAGATCGGTGACACGGAAGTGCTCTTTGCATCCGAAGCAGAGTTCCGGAAAGCAGAGAGAGCCATGCAAGCACTCCGCGAGCGTGCCGCTAGGATACCGAAGATTCCGTCGCACTACACCGACAGGAAGACACCTGAAGCCAAAGCACTGGCAGAGCGGTTGAATCGGAAGCGCACGGTTTCACTCGTACTGCGCAGAGGATTCTATCAGCTTGAGGACAAGCTCGCAGAAAGTGAGACCGTGCATCTATCCGAGACGGGACGCAGCTTCTCAGAGGCGCGATTGAAGCTCGCAGACTACGAGAAACACTCCATCGAGCTGCTTCCGCTCATCCTACTGCTCAGCCACTTCGGCTTTGATATCCAAAGCAGCAGCTTCAATCGGCAGGAGGGCGTCATCGTGTTTTCTGCGGATGACCCTCGCGATCAGGAGGAACTGACAGCGGTGTTCAGGCAGGTCAAGGCGGGGGCACTTTCCTTCGACTTCGAGACGCTTAGGAATGTTCACGACTTCACGCTGACGGTGCGCCACGCGCGTCGTATCCGGACAAGCGCGGTCCTGGCCGTCGTGCAGCAGCTTCAGTCGGTCTTTGCTGCCTCTCTGCTGGATTGTTCGATTGAGGATGACGACTAGGGAATCGCGAAGGGGGGAAAGGAAATGGCGGACACTGACGAGCTGAAGCGACTGGCTGCGGACTACGTGGGCGAGCTGCGCGACAAGAACCTTGCACAGACGACGCAGGACAAGCAGGCCGCGATCACCCGCTACTGGGAGGAGCGCGGGCCGATGTTCCGGTCGCTGGCTCAGCTCGTCATCGCTGCGCTCGATGATGGGAAGGAAGGGGAGGATGCGATCCGGTGGGCGCTCGATCAATTCCGTCAGAAGGTGATTGCCGCGGCACAGACTGATTCTCAGCGCGGAGCGTTCGCAAGCTGGCTCGTGCAGCGCAAGGAGTTCCTGCGGCGGATCACGGTTCAACTCTGGACAAGCGCAGCGCGGGCCGTGCCTCCGCCTTACGGAATCTATGTCGCGCTGGAGGCACATCCGAACCCGGACTTTGCACCCAGTACCCGGCAGGGCTCTGTCTCGATTCCGCTGGTATGGAAGTCGATTGAGAATCTGAGTCAAGCAGTGGATGTGGTCGATGACTTTATCGTCAAGAATCAGCTCGGGAGTGGGAACTTTGTGCGATTCGCGGGCCGTGTTGCCAAGGACAAAAAGCCGTGGGCCCAGATCTCGTATAACCGTCGAGTCTGGGAGGGGTGGCACTGGAATCCGAGTCAAGAGCTCGATCGGAATGGCTATCGGATTCCTAGCGTGGAAGTCGCAGCAACCGGAACGACACAGATCCCCGAAGCAGTGAACTCCTACAAGGCCGAAATGGAGGTGGGGAATGCGTGGTCTTCCAATCAGCGGCGCTACGCGACGGCCAAGGAAGCCGACGAAGCAGGAAAGGATCTCTATCGACGCTGGACTTCGGCAGAGGACTACAGAGTGGTCCCGAGCAGTGATCCTCCTAACGTCGAGCCTGTCATCAATCAGCCAGAGGAAGATAGCGAGCGAAGTGAAGCGCAGATTCTGTTCTTCCATGTCGGGGACAAGCCGAAGCCCGCGGAGACTGCACAGACACCAAGGGTGGCAGAGACAGATGGTTTGTCGAGGACGAAGCCCGAAGGCTATCGCGGCCATCAGCCTCCTGGTGAGCAGATCTACCGCTACACGGTTCTGGCGATTGGCCTGTGGGGTCGAGCCCGAAAGGAGAGCAGAGTAGAGAGGATTGTGCTGGCGCAGCGGGTCGATCCCAAGCAGCCATGGCCGCTCGATCGTCTCGTGGTGATGGGTCGCAACAAAGTCGCGGAGCTTAAGCCAAAGCCCGGTCTGAAGTGGCGAATCGAACAAGAGATCTGGTACGTGCAGCCCGACGGCACCGAACAAACCGTACTAAATGAAGGAACGGTGCTCCACACAGAGATTGTGAAGTAGCGCTCAGCGCGGACGAGCTTATCTGGGGGCGGTGTAACAACAGGGAATGGGAGGGACGAGATGGCGGCGAAAACGCAAGCGCAACAGAAAGATGCGTTGCATCCCAGACCAAGCGGAGGCGAGTCCGTTCGTCTGCTTACGACGCTGGACGCGGTGTGGTCGGCCATTCGTGCAGCGCATGCTGATGTCCCTCCTGTGGTTCTGTTGACTGCGCCCGGTGAGCGTTCGCAGCGAAAGATTGGCCACTTCTGGGCGCTCAAGTGGCAGCACAGAACGGAAGGGAATCTGCATGAGGTGGTGCTGGTTGCAGAGTACCTGAATCGGACCGCGAGCGACGTGCTGGAGGTGCTGCTTCACGAGGCTGCGCACGCCTGCAACTTTGTGCGCGGGATCAAAGACTGCTCTGCGAACCAGTACCACAACCGAGCGTTTCGGAAGACCGCAGAGGAGCTGGGACTGCATGTCGAGCAGATGGGTCACTACGGCTTTGCACACACCAGTTTGACAGAAGAAACAGAGAAGCGGTGGAGTGAACAGATCGCGCTACTGGGACGAGAGATCCAGGTCTTTCGTCGCTGGAACCGGACGGGAAAGCTCGGTGTTCAAACACCGAACCGCCGCAACCTGCGTTGTAGCTGCGCGTGCGGATTCCTGATCCGGGTTTCACGCACGACGCTGAATCAGACAGAGATCCAATGCGGCCGCTGCCGGAAGAGGTTCGTTGAGGGCTAAATGAACACCTCTGTTCTTGCACACTGGGAGAGCCGTTCCCGCAAGCACTGGCTGACGCTGCTGAAGGATGCGCAGGGATACCGCTACGAGTCCCCCGGAGCCCGTGGGACCGTCGTTGCAGCAGATGATCTGGCGGCGATTTCGACGATGGAGCTTCGTCTGTCGGAGTTCCAGCCGGACAAGGCCAAGACTCCGATGCGTCGCGTTGATCTACAAAAGGAATCGCATCCGAAGTGTTCGATCTGTCGCAAGCCAGCTGGAACGAATCCGTCTTGTGATCGTTGTGCGAGCTATCAGCGCATGGTGCAGGAGCGAGACCATCCAACGCCAACGCAGTTGGAAGAAAAAGCGGAATGGGAGCGGGCATTTCAGAGACAGCAGCAGGCGCAGTCTGATGCAGAGGCATCGCGACGACTGCGGCTGTCTGGCCGCACCATCACCGTCGCTTTGGTAGGCTGTGGAAAGACCAAGCTCGACCATCCTGCGCCTGCGAAGGACTTGTATGTGAGTCCACTGTTTCGAGCGGCTCGCCGCTTCGCAGAGCGCTGTTGTGATGAGTGGATGATTCTATCGGCGGGATTCGGAGTCCTCCTTCCCGAGCAAGTGATCGCGCCCTACGAGAAGTCGCTCCTCAAGATGCGGCTTCGAGACAGAGAGCACTGGGCCGATGGTGTGACGAAGTACCTGCGACAGCACTATGCTGGGCTGGCCGTTCGTTACATCGGACTCGCAGGAGAGGAGTACCTGTCCCGCTTGGGAGTCCCGGTGGAGTGGCCGCTCGACGGCCTGGGAATTGGCGGTCGCATTCAGCGTCTACAGCAGATGGTTGCGGAGTGTTCTACCGCGGAGCGGAATGAGGCAGAGAAAATCCTCGATCGTGTCATCGAAAGGAAGCGAGCGCTGCTTCCTGAAGACAAACGCCAAGAGGCCGATGCGTACTGGCTGCATCGACGCGGACTATATCTGTTTCTGGCGGAACAGACCGTCGTTGCGCAGCGCAGAGGGAACACGAAGGAACGGAGCTCGGCGTGGGCAGTCGAACAGCTGGCAAGCGAGCTCCATTATCGCGCACGCAACCCACAGACCACCGCATGGCTGAAATCACGCTCAGCCCAGCTCGTTGGGTACTGCCGCGCAATCTGGGACGAAGCATACACAGACGGAATCCAGTCGATTCCATCACTCCGACCCGCGTGGTCGGAGATTCCTAACAAGGGGAAGAAGACCAATGGCTAACCCACTCACACCAAGCAATCCATCGTCACCCATCGTCGTCGGGTTTGGGAGCATTCCGGGCGGGACGGGCTGTACTACCCTCGCAGCCCATACGGCCACATTCGCTGCTCGGCTTGGACTGCATACGCTCGGAGTCTCTGTCGATCGCAACACCGACATGCTCCGCCGACTCGGCAATGACGCAGAGTACATTGATGGTCACTGGAACAATGGAAAGCGGCTCAAGCTCGCGCACTGTCCGCCAGATCTCCTGGTCGAAGTCGGCATCGACAACATTGTCGATTACCTCCCCAACCTGGGATTCGGAGCGATGCTCGCCAATCCCGAGCTCATCATCGTGGACTTGGGTCCAGCCGAGGCCAGTCGGCTTCCCATTTCCGTCGATTTCTGGGTGGTTCCTATCATGGACTCGCGCTCGATGCGGTCGATCCGGGAACAGACCTTTCCGCGAGGGAAGAGCGCGACTCTCTTTCTGCGCACGCAGGTGTCTTTCGGCACTCCCCATCGAGAGGAAATCATCCGTCTGCTCAACCAACAACCTGCCGATACAACCGTTCGGCTGATGAACACAGATCTTCCTCGCTCCGGACTCTTGCGGCAAGCAGAGTGGGAATGCAAGACGATCTGGGAATTGGGAACGCCAGCGAGCGTGACGCGGAAGAGAATGGATGCGTTCTGCAACGAGCTGCTGGGAATCGTGGCGACGAATCTACTTGGGGCGACACACGTCCGAAGAGCCGAGGCGCCGCAGGATGCACAGCAAATCAACCCGAATCAAGCAGTCCCAAAGGAAGGTACAAGCGGCATCAGAGGAGATATCAGTACCGACAAAGACCGCGATGAAGATGACGTGGATACCGCTCCGACCCTAGATGAGCTTTTCAGAAAACAGAGCGCACCGAAGGACTCAATCGATGTTCATCCGGATTCCATCTTCCCGAGCCAGGATGACTCAAGCGTGGTCGAGCTCGTCGAACGAATGGGAAGTGAGCTCAGGGAACTGAGGTCGGAGATCCTGAGACTCGCGCCACAAGTCCGCATCGGCGCAGCACACGAATCCGTCGAAAGCCTGACTCGACCACTGAGTGGTGCAACGATGCCGAAGACGGCGCGTCCCCGTGCCGTCTCCGCGATGAGCGTCCGAAAGAAACGGAAGTCCTGACCGGCCAGCGGGTAGAATGGCAAGTGTGAGCTTGCTCGCAAGAGAACGAGGGAAGGACGGTATCCCAAGAAGCGTCAGAAATCACTTCCCCTCATTTCTCTCTCGAAAGCAGGAAATCTAACAGCCATTTCTCGACGGGCGTGATCTTATCAGGCTGAGTATTAGGAATCGGAATTCCGTCGGGAAAGTCGATTCCTAAGCACTTTTAGGAAGTGGGTGGGAATCCGCTGAAGGCTGACAGCTTGGCGCGCAGCAGTGCCAGCTCGCGATCTTTCTCTTCCCGTTCCACCAGCAGCTGATCGATGAAGCGCTGACTGCGGCGGAGCTTGTCTTCGAGCCGCTTGCGCTGAAAGAACTCCGGCAGGCGCGCACTCGACACATTAGGAATCGGCGGCTGTGGCTGGTCGGAAGGTACTGGCGCAGCCGCAGTCGCTTTCCGGTAGTGATCCAAGTGCTCTTGCAGACGCCAAGGCGGCGACATGATGAAGCGACATGCCTTATCACCTTGCGCACGACAGCTGATCTCGACGGCAGCGAGCGGTACGCCAAAGCTCTGCTCACACCATCCAGAGGAATATCCTGCGTTCATTGCGCACACCGGCTGGGTAGCGGTCTGTCCCCGCCGAATCCAGGAATCGGCCTCAAAGGAATACGGATGATCATAGATGAGATAGTAGTTTTCGTTGGGCATCACGCGGCTGCTTGGGTCGATCTTTACCGACGCCCAGCCTGAGAATGCAAACTGCACCGGACCGATCGACAGGCGCTCGATGGGATCAGTCACCTGCATGTGGGAATGGAAGTGATTCGCGTCTGACTTGCCGATGGCATGACCCAGATCGAACAGCAGGTTGGCGGCGAGGATGCGCGCTTCACTCTCGCTGCCTTCGCGGTAGATTCCGGACAAGAGCTCTGTGAACTCGATCGACATCGCAGCAGCACGCATCAGGATGTAGCGCTCACCGGAGATCTCGATGGTGCCGCAGGTAGGATCTTGACGCTGGGCTCCGAAGTAGCGCTGCGCGTAGTGCTCGGCACGCTCGAAGATGGCCGCAAACTGGGCGGGAACATCGACGGTGGAAACGCTCATGAGGACAGCTCCTGAAGGAGGGTGAGAGCAGCTTGTTGATCGGTCGGATACAGCTCGCCTCGGTACTGCTGAAGGGTCCGCGCGAGCAGGCGATGCGCTTCTTCCTGATTCCCCTGATTCTGCCAATAGCGACACAGACAGAGGACCGCTTGAAACTCTAGCTCACCGGCTTGCTGACAGCGGGCAATGTCGATCGCGCGCAGCAGCAGATCATCGGGTCCGGAATCCAGCTCGAACTCGATGCACGATCCCCGGGTCTGCCGACGGAGAATCTCGGCCTGGACGCGCAGCACGTGGGCCGCTCCCATGCGCTCGCCATACTCGGACATCAGCGCAAGTGCTTCATCGACACAGGCCTGCGCCCGAGCGAGCTTGCCATGCTCAATGTACCGCTCTGCCAGCGATGACAAGAGTATCTGCATCGAGAGCAGCGCTCCAGTCCGTCGGCGCGCCGCCAGCGTGTTTTCCATCAGTGCGAATCCGGCCTCTGCTTGTTCAGTCCCCGCCAGCACCCAGCCGCGCATAAAGTCGCTCTGTAGGACTGTGTGTCCGTAGCCATGTTTCGTGCCCAGGGTGTGGAGCGCCTCGGCCAGCCGACTCACCATGACATTATCGCGATGACTGTGGTAGTGCGCCGTCGCTGCGTACAGCGCAAATCCCAAGCTGTAGGGGTGTCCAATCTCGCGGGCGAGGACCACGGTCTGCTCATACATCGCGCGCGCTTGCTGATCATATCCACCGATCCACAGCGCGTGACCGTAGTGAACGCGGCACATCACCTCCAAGTCGATTCCGTAGAGATAGGTCAGGTGCTGGTGCTGATCCCGGCGATAGCGCTGCAGCACCGATTCCCCAAGCCGCTGGCAGGTCGCAAACTCGCCCAAGAAACAGCACGTCACCTGCTGGGTCAAGTCTGCGGCCAGCGCAGTATCTGGATCTTGAGCCGTACTGGCCAGCTGAGAAATCTGGTTGGCAAAGTCGCGGGAAGTCCACAGCCGACCCCGCAAGACATTGCAGCACCACAGCCCAAACAGCGTCGGGAACAGCTCTGGTACGGGGGCGCCGCTGTCGGCCTCTGCAGCGCGCTGACACTGCACAAGACAGCGCTGTAGAGCTTGCTCTGTCTCGTTTGCTGCATATCCCCGCACAACTCCCAGGGCAATGGTCTGTGGAACGCGCAGCGAGAGCTCAAGCTTGTCACGCGTCCGGCTGTGTGCAAGCCGTGGCAGCAGCGTGAGGGCTCGATCAAGCAGACCCAGCGCCTCTCTTGCGCCACCACTCTTCATCGCTTGCTCTGCAGCCCGCTGCAGATAGACCACCGCATCATGTAGTTCATCGGGACTGGCATGCGGATGCTCTGCCGCTTGGCTTGCGTGATGGGCCAGCAAGGGATAGGCATCCTCACGGCGATGGATGACGGCCAGATCACGGGCGCGATGCTCATAGAACGCGACCACCGCCAAGTGCAGCTGCCTCCGCTGAGCGAAAGAGAGCGTACCGTAGGCGACATCTTGGATCAGGTTGTGGCGGAAGCAGTACGTCAGCTCTTCATCCGACAGCTTCGCGGTAAGCGCATACTGTTCCAGGTCGTCTAAGTAGTTGCGCAGGTGCGGACGATCGGTGTGGATCGGATGAACGCCATCGACGATGTAATGGGAAAAGGTGCGACCGACCACACTTGCAATCTTAAGCAGGAGGTTCTGCGGTGGTCGCAGTCGATCGATCCGGCTCTGTACGACTCCGTTGAGCGTGGTGGGCAGGCGCTTGTCGCGTAGCTCATCAGGGGTCACGGTCAGCTGACAGACTGCATCTTGTACGCGCACCACGCCCGCATCGACCAGTGCGAAGACCAGCTCTTCCCCAAAGAACGGATGTCCTGCCGTTTGCGCAAAGACAAACTCGAGCAGAGGCGCTGGGAGCTTGCCGGTTCCGAGGCTCTGTGCCAGATGAAGAGCTGTCTCCTCCCGCGACAGGGGCAAAAGAGACAGAATCTTGGCATCGGGACTCTGCCGCAAGCGCTGATACTCTGACCGCGTGATCGGATCGGGAATGTCTGGGAGCGGTCTTGTGGTAAGCACGATCAGGATCTCTGGGAGTTCTCTGCGCACCCGCAGCAGCAGCGACCACGAAGCCGAGTCGAGCCAGTGAGAATCACTCAGGAAGAGGAGAGTCGGTCCGCGCGCGCTCACACGGCTCAGGATTTGGAAAAGGAGGGTCTGCAGCTGCTCGGCTTGGGTGCGGCCGGCCATCGTTGCCGTCCAGCCTTCGCTTGCAGCGGGCTGCATACTGGCCAGATCGACGCGCAGGACTGGACCGAGCAGTGCCAGTCTTCGCTCGCGCTCGGCTCGATCGTCAGACGTTGTCCGGCTGGAATCGGAGCGAGCAGAGGGCGACCCAAGCTCCGGTAGAAGCTGCGCCAGCTGCTCGCGAATCAGCTGCGGATCACCACCACTCCCTTCGCTAGGGAGTCCAAGCAGACTGCGGAACAGCGGCACAAAAGCCGCGTAGGCAGTGGTGCGCTCGATCGCATCCGCACTCCCAATCAGCGCGCGGATGTGCAGAGTCTGCGTCTGTGCCAGCAGCTCTGCGGAGAGTCGCGACTTCCCAATTCCGGCAGGCCCTTCGATGAGCAGGAGTCCGCCTGTGCAGGGGTCCCCGATCAGTCGCTGCAGACAGGCGCTGATGCAGGCAAGCTCAGCAGCGCGACCAATCAAGCGCTGACTTCCGTACGACCGCTCCGCAGATCCTTTTGGCAAGTCCAAGTGCCGCAGCGGAGGATATGCAACGATCGGCTGCGCTTTCCCTTTGACGGTCAGGGACTGTCCGGCACCAAAGGCGATGACTGTCTTGGTCGCTTCATATGATGGTGTGTCGCACAGGACGGGCCGCTCTCCCGCCGAGCTGGCCGCTGCGCTCATCAGCCGCGCCGCCAAGTTCACCACATCCCCGAGGACTGTGTATTCGCGACGTGTCTCGTGTCCGACCGTGCCGCAAAATGCGTGTCCGGTAGTAATCCCAATCGCGCAGCGTACCTCTCTCGCCAAGAACGCAGCTTGACAGGTGAGGGCGGCCCGAACTCCGCGCTGCGCATCATCCACATGAGACAGCGGAGGCAAGCCAAACACCGCGAGCAACATCGCGCCTTTTTCATCGACGTGCAGCGTGTTGATGCTTCCTTCATAGCGCGCCACGATCGCTTGGACGGCAGCGACCAGCGCTTGGGCTTGATCTGCACCCGCACGATCCAGCTCGGGCAGATGCACAAACAGCACCGTCACGCGCCGCAGCTCGGTCAGCCAGGCACTCTGTCCGGCATCATAACGATCGAGCACGGCTGGTGGTAAGCACGCACGCAGCGCGGGTCGCAGCTCTGGCCGCAGGATGGGCCCTTGGCGCGGCTCGATCGAAGGGGGAGTGCGCAGGGACAACAGCCGCAGCCCGGCATCGTCAGGAAGTGGTTCCCCGATCGCTCGCGCACCGAGTCGCGCCGCTACCGACAGAGACACCACGACTTCGGAGGGAGCTGCACGCGGACAGACCAGGCTTGCTTCGGTCAGAGCCGGGCCGCTGAACACAAACTCCCAGCGACCCGCATGTCCACCCAGCTGACGCAGCGTCGCGTCCCCCAGCCCAATTCCGATGCGCATCGCCATCCGCACCCCATGCACCGGCTGCCCTCCCGAGAGCGTCTGCTGCAGAGTCAGCGCGCAGGCCCCCGCTCTGGCCGCCGCTTCCCCATCCGGAGTCTCTGTCCACATCGCCGTCAGACCATCTCCGGCAAACTTCACCACCTCTCCGCCGTAGCGATTGATGTCATCGATCACTTGGCCAAAATATGCGGTGAGTGTGCTGGCCAGCAGCTCGACTCCGACCCCTCCCTCCTGACACAGCCGCTCTGTCAGCTTGGTAAAACCCGAGATGTCTGCGAACAGCACCACTCCTGTTGCGGTCAGTGTCACTGGGACAGTGTGTGCAAATGTGCTGGCCAGCAGCCGAACATACTGCGGTGGAACATAGCCTGCCAGCGTCCGCAGCTCGAGCGCTTCCTCTCCGAACGGTGGCGCCTCCGGACCAATGGGAAGGGGCTGCTCCTTCGACACACCGTTCAGATCGACCAGACTCATAGGGCCCGATGATACCTCATCGGACATACGCAGAAGCATCGCTCATTTTTCGGTGTGGCCGCCGCCGCCTGGCAGCGCATCTTCACACTCTTCGATCGACCGCTGGCGCCATAACAGGCAAGTGCTACCAGCAAGACAGCATGGTCGGTTTTTCTTCTTGCTTCAGCTTCCAGCCGAACCGCTTGAAGAGCGCCTTGGTGATGACCGTGATCGCCGCTGGACACTTCGCGAGCGGCGTCCATTCTTTGGGTTTCAGCTCCAGGTTGATCTCCATGTCCGGATGATCGATCGATGGCGTGCCAAAATACGTTGCCACCGGAGCTTTGTAGCTGACGATCCGCAGGTTGTTGTAGCCACGAATGCTCAGCTCACGAAACAGCTGCGCGCCCATCGGGAACGTCTGGCCAGCGTTTGAGTAACCGGAAGGCACCATCTTGGCAGCCAGCGTCGCGTACTTATTAGAAAGGGCTGCCATCTCGACCGCATTCTTCCGCACGGCTGGGACCTTTGCTTGGATGGCAAGCAGCTGGTTCGCTATCGCTCGGTCGCCCAGCGACTCGCCGGCATGGCAGACCAGCATGTTGATGTCCCGGTGGGTCTTCGGCAGACCGTCGCTTTCCAGCAGCGCGGCCATCTCCTCCGCACTCCAGAAGTGGGGCCTGTTCGCCTCTCCGTCCACCACACACTTTCTCTGAGTGAACAGCGGCATCGTGCCATGGCCGTGCATCAAGAGGTACAAGGTGTCGTTTGCCCCAACCCCGCCCAAGGTCTTCTGTCCACCATAGTGACCGGTCATCCGCCAATCCCTGATCAATCGGTTGGCCAGATCGGGCAGATCCGTATCCGTTGCGTCAGGAACATATATGTGAAGCGTCATCGGACTTTCTCTCTCTTTCCCTGTGATGCCCGGCGAGTGATGAGCCTCGACACTCCATCATCCGACGGCACAGAATCAGGCATTTTGGGCCCAGATCAATATACCACGCAGCTAGCAGACTATTAGGCATCGTAAATACACCTATTAATTAGATAACTTGGCACTCTGTTCATCATCAGGACGCACTAACCGATTGATCGTTTGCGCTGCCGAACGCGCGCACTGGCGACGCGCTTCCAGAGGAGCCGGATCACCAGAGACATGATCACAATGAACGCCAGGATTGGCATGACGAAGATAACCATAAAGATCACGATGATCCCAGAGTCGCTGCGTATCCGTGGGATGAACAGAGAGAGCAGAGACAGCAGTGTGATCGCGCCAATGCTCAGCAGAGAAGTAGCGGCCAGGCTGCTGCGAGTCCGTCGCCTGCGACTGGCGGTTAGGAGTGCGCTGGCTTCGATTCCCAGGTCTTCCGCGCAGTGCTGAGCAACCGCTTCGGCGTGGACCAGCTCGTCGCTGACCAGCAAGGTTCCGTACTGTCTCCAGCGACTGACCCACAGCTCGAACTCTGCCAGCGCCGCCAGACGAAGCTTGTCGGCACGCAGCCAGCTGTGTAGTCGCGTCCAGCTGCGAATGAGCGCTTCATGCGCGATCTCAACCGTCGGCTCGATCCCCTCCTGATCGGTGACGAGGAGTCGCGCATCCACCATCCGTGCCAGCAGCGCGTCTTGGTGAATCGCATCCTGCGGACTCGCGGGTCGGAGCGATCGCCAGGTGAGCCGCCTGCGTGTCGCCGTGGAGAGATCCTCCTCATGCCGCAGCTCCACAAGTCGCACCATGAGTCGCTTGGCCATCCTCTGCTCGGCCTCGGTGAGTGCGTCGAACAGCGCATCGGCATGCCCACGGAGAGCCCCGACCACACCGCCAAGCTCGTCGTACGCTTGCTGGGTCAGTAGGCGACCTTGGCGGCGCTGCCAGAGCAGATCCAGCGTGTCTTGCAGCAGGGGCAGAGCGCCCGGTTCTGCTCCCAAGTCGTCGAGAATGCGGCTGGTCAGTCCGGGCTCAATCGCAAGTCCGACCAAGCGCGCGGGCTCGGTGATGACGGCACGAAGCTGCTCGGGACCGGGCTTGGAAATGAAGATGCGATGCGCTTCATCGTAGGCAATCCGATCGAGACACAGACCCGCGTCATTGAGCAGGAGCTCTCCGCAGCGCCCGATAAAATCGACTCGCAGGGTGATAAGTACCGTAGTCTGGGACGCGGAGTGAGGCTCACTTGCCAGCGTCCACAGCCGTCGAGCAAAGGCCTGGCGCAGCGCCGGATCTTGGACGTGGGTAAACACCTCTTCAAACTGATCGACGATCAGCAGCACCGCGCGAGAATCCGCAGGGTTACCAGCCAGCGCAGCGTTCAGCACATCGAGCGGCTGACTGCCCGGACGAAGCCGCAAGAGGCGCAGCGCTCCGCCGTGTTGTTCCAAAAGACGAGGCACGGCCCCACCCAACACCAGCGACGACTTCCCGGTTCCTGACACGCCTGCGACGATGAGCAAGCGCGGTCGGCCCGCTTGGATGAGCGCCGACAGATCCGAAAGAATCTCCGCGACTTCAGGACTGCGCCCAAATAGGAAGCGGTGATGCTCGGGCTGGAACGCGAGCAGACCGCGATACGGTCGGAAGGTCACAGGGCGGGTGTCATCGCCATCTTGCGTCCGCGCATAGAGCTGCAGACTGGCCCAGTCGAGCTGACTTGCGTCCTCTGCCAAGCGGCGACGTGCGACGAGCAGCGCATCCTCCAGCGAGCTTGGCCCCAAGAGCAGCTGCTCGTACAGCACTTGGCAAAAGCGAATCGAACCGGCCACCGACAGCGGATAGCGCGACGCGATCACACTGGCAATTCCCGCTCGGTGCAGAGTCTGGGCGACACTCCCGAGGTGATTCCCCAGGCTCCCTGGGTTTCCCGATTCGCAAGCGCAGAGAACGACCAGTCGCAGTGTGCTCGCGTAGGGCGCCAGCAGCTGCCGGAGTCTGCCCGCATCCACCACCACGCCCGCAGCTCCGACTTCATCCGCGTCCAGCGACAAGCCAAAGGTGCTACCGACCGTACCGCCGTGACAGAGCAGATGCAGGACGCGGACCGCAGCCCCGGATTTCTGCGCGGAGTCGAGGGCCGCGATGAGCCGACCACACGAGACATGGGCCACGACCTCTCTCTCTGCATCGAAAGGGAGTCCGCTTTGTCGGCAGGCAGACTGGAGCGCGGACAGGTGCTCTGCGACTGGAACCGGACCCGCAGCAGCCGACCAAGCGAGTAGGAATCGTCCGGTCTGATTCGGCGGACACGCCGAGGGAGCCGAGGTCGAGTCGGGCCACTCATAGCGCAGCAGTACGTCGGGCAGCTCGCCGAGGTGTTGGCCGGTGACCCGCAGCGTCAGCAGCTCCCACGGCAGCGCGTACAGCTCGGCGGCGGCAGAGCGAATCGTGAGCACAACCCGTTCCGATGCTCGCTGGGCCTCAAGAATCCGCTGCTCGTGCTGCGCAAATCCGAGCGGCTGAAGGAACTGTTGCAGCAGATCCCCGACCTGCTGAAGGAGCACCGGATCGCGCTGCGGCCCGCGCAGGGCTTCGAGCTTCCCGAGCAGACTCTGCTGCCACGGGAAGCTCGAGCTGGCGACGGAACCACCCTCACTCCGCAGCAGATACTCTTGGGCCGCGAAACGAAAGGCGAACGGATCGTCCGCGCGATCGGTACGGGCGAACTCCAAGATCACAGAGATGGCCATCTTGGGATTGTAAATGTGCAAGTGCAAAAGCGCTCAAGACTCCAGTTTAGATCGAATGATAAATTCTTGAAATGAGTGGAAAAATGAGAATTCACTATGCCAGATTACTGCTGCCTGATACCTTGCTCGAAGTTGAATTGAGTGGCTGACAGCGATCCGTAGTGCGCCAACGCTGGATGGCACAGAAGCGGCTGCTTCAGCGACGATATTATGATCGGAGAACCGCATGAGCGACCGCACCATCGTGATTGATTCGGCGGACGGAAACTACCTTGCTGCCAATCTGAGCAATGTCAAAATCATAGTGTCTAATTCACGAGATAGCCGATTCCCTCGCAATCGAATGGTGGGTCTGCAGGCAGCACGTGGTCAGTGGTTATGCTCAAATCCTTATCAAAGTGGCTTACTTGACGCCACCAGCCCGAATCGCAGCGGTTGGGAGACCTTCGAGCTGCGCGATCTCGGAAGCAACCAAGCCGCACTGCGGGCCTCGACCGGCAAGTTCGTCACCGCCAAGTCCGATGGCAGCCAGCTGGTTGCCGACAGCTCTACCGTTGGATTGGACCAGATCTTTACGATCAACTATCTGTCTTCGGGCCGAGTAAACCTGCGGTGTAACAACGGCTTCTACGTCTGTGCAAACGATGGCGGCGGCAGCTACGTCGTCAACAATCGGACCGCCCCGGACATCTGGGAGACATTCCTTTTGACCACCCTTCCGCTTCCGACGATGCCGGATCGGCTGGTGGCGCTACGGACATTCAACGGAACGCATGTCGTCTGTGCCGAGAACGGAGGGGCGGCAGCGCTCACGGCGAATCGCACTGCGGTGCGGAGCTGGGAGACGTTCACGCTCAAAGATCTGGGCCAAGGGCGAATCGCGCTGGTGGCCTGCAACGGCAAGTATGTCCGCATCGACGACACTGGCTCGCAGCTGCTGGCAGATCAGACCGTCACTGGACCGATGAGTACGTTCTATCTCAGACCGCTTGGGAGTGGATCGTATGCGCTGCTCGCCGGCAATGGCAGCTACGTCTGCGCGGAAGGAGGCGGAGGCCAGGGCCTCGTCTGCCGCAGCAGTCGTGTCGGCGGCTGGGAGATGTTCACGATCCTGTTCTTCTACACACCGAGAGATGGCAGCGTCATCACGCTCAAGGGTGACAACGGCCTGTACTTGTCGCGCTACTGGTCATTGGGAGCCAACGAGATTCGCCCGTGCAAGAGCGAGATCGACATCTACTCGATGTTCACCGTCGCGGTGCGCGATGGCAAGATCGCGCTTCGTGCGGACAACGGTCTGTGGGTGAGCCGCTACAACCACGGGGACTACCAGACGATCGAGGCCTGCAAGAGCGAGATCGATGTCCATTGTCTGTTCGCGGTGGAGCTGCAAGGGAACGTCATCGCGCTCCTGGCAGACAACGGTCGCTACGTCGGGCGGGCCAGCGTTGGGTTCGAGCGGATGCAGCCTGACAAGACCGCGCTGGATCGCAAGTGCCTGCTCTCCGTCAACGCCTAGGGAATGCCGCAAGCGGACAGAGAGCTGTTCGCAGAGGGGAATTGGGAACATGCAGTACGCAGAACTCCGGAGTGCGCTGACGAGCAGTGGTGCACAGGTCACGATCTCCGCAGACACCCTGACGAGCAACATCGCAACGCTACTCACCACTGTGTATGGCGGCCAGCCGATCGTGATCGGCAACGTCAGCGCGGGATCGGGTGATGGCGAAAACAACACCGTGGTCTTGGTTGGAACCGCCTCCTTTCTCGGAGTGCTGAGCCTGCCCGTCGAGCTGCGAGCGTGGGTGGATGTAGCAGGGAGTGCGCAGCTCCTGCTCCGCTATACGCTGCGTGGGCCCAACCCAACTGCGACGGACTGGCGCTTCTCGCGGAGCTTTTCGGATCTGCCGAAAACGATCAATGGTGCCTCGGCTTCACCGGAGCCGGCGACCTCGCCACTCGATGAGCTGGAGCTCTCGGACACTGCCTACGTGGTGTCGAGCAGCGCGCGTCGTGATCCGCTCACGAACGTGGAGCTGGAGATTGGCATCAACTTCGTCAGCCAGCTGCGCCTAACGGGGGTGTGGGCAGTGCTCCAGAGTGTCTTCGGAATGCCAACGACGACGACTCTGTACGGCACGATTCGGATTCCCAAGACCACGGACATTACGCCACCGCTCGGCCTGAGCCAGTTCGCTTGGGACTCCTCTTCTGCGCCGGGCATCCGGCTGCGTTCCGATCTTCGGGCGGGCATCACCGTCGGCAGCCTGAGCCTGTCGGATGTGAACCTGCGCTTGTACTGTCCGACCAGCAGAGACTGGCTGACCAAGAACACTACCTATCAGCCGCTGCTTGGGCTCTCGGGGTCGCTGCGGATTCCCAGTGCGAATGTGACGCTCCAGGTCGCGCTGTTCCGTGATGTGGACTCCGGAGCGATTGTCCTGGCCAGTGCCGTGTCCGGAGTGTCGCTTGGTAGTCTTTCGGTCCTGTCGGATCTGGCGGGAACGGACCAGCTGCTCAACCAGCTTCCCGAGCAGCTGAAGTCCACCGCTTCTGCGCTGTCGAGCCTGCAGCTGACGGAAGTCGCGCTCAGCCTTGTGCCCGGATCAGGCAGTGCGCCACCGACGCTCGATTGGGCTTCGGTGACAATCGGGCTGGCCAGTCAGACGTGGCAAGTCATCGAGAATCACTTTGCGGTGAGCGGACTCGCCTGCCGCTTCGACATCGTCAGTCCTCTCGCGAGTCCGAGCGTCTCCGTGACGGTAACGGGCGTCATGCAGGTCATGGGCGTTCCCATTGCGGTTAGTGCTAGCAGCTGGAACGGATTCGTGCTGACGGCGGCGCTGCTGACACCCCAGACGCTCCCGATCCGGCAGCTGATGGATACCTATGCACCCTCGCTGCCGCTGCAGAGTGACCTTTCGCTGAGTACGCTCGCGGTGGCGATTGCTCCGTCCAGGTGGTACCAGTTCAACCTCGGACTGGCGCAGGCGGGGCAGCCGTGGACGATCGATGTTGGGTTTGAAAAGCTGATCATCCGCGACGTGGTCTTGAGCTTTACCTATCCGGTCGGAGGCTCTCTGTCGGGTTTCTATGCGGGAACGATCGCCTTCGGCAGTACCGCGTCGCTCGACATTCGCTACACCATCCCAGGAGAGTTTTTCGTTCACGGAATGTTCGCCGAAGTGAACTTCCGCACGCTCCTGTCCACGCTGATCGGCGGCACCATCGACCTGCCCTCTGGGTTTGATCTGACGCTGCGTCGCTCGTCGGTGATCATCCAGCGCTCCGGCTCCGGAATGGTGTTTCAGCTCGGCACGCAGCTCGACTCTGCGGGCGCGCTGGTCTTTGAAGCCCGCCGTACCGATGGCAGCTGGGGGTTTGCCACCGGCCTGAGTCTGTCGTCGAAAGCATCGCTGCTACCGGGTCTTGGCGCGCTGGACTTGTTCGAGAACATGTTCCGCCTCTCGAAGCTGCTGCTGGTGATCTCGACCTTTACGGACCGAAACTTTGCGTTCCTGGACACCGCGAGCTTTCAAGATCAGGGGCTGGGCAGTCACAGCTTTGCGCTGCCGGCTGCCGCAGGTCTTTTATCGGGCTTCAACCTCTACGGTGAGTGGCAGATCGATACGACAGACGCGAAGCAGAGCCTGCTCAAGAACCTGCTTGGGCTCAGCGCGACGCTCAGCTTCGTGCTGCAGTTTGGTCAAAATCCCGCGCAGCAGTCGCGGCTGCAGGTCGGCTATTCCACCCAGCTCCTCGGTCATCCGCTGGTCTGTACGTTCGGCGCGGAGCTTGTAGATGGCCAGCCGCAGCTGTTCCTTAGCGGGCGGCTGGATGTGTCGATTCAAGGAACCGTGCAGCAGTTTTCGGTGCGGATGATCTTTGTCTCAAGTGGTGCGCAGCTGGCCACCACAATGCAGGGAAATCAGCCGATAAGCTGCGGTCCGTTCCAGATTGCCAACCTCGCGCTGCAGGTCGGTGTGAACTGGGCGGGCATTCCTAGCTTGGGAATCGCGGCGACGATTGCGACGACGGCGTTTTCCTCCTCGATCGCGCTGTTTTTCGACTCTACCAATCCTGCCAAGAGCATGATCGCGGGCTCGGTCAGCAACCTGACCTTGAAGTCGGTGCTCGATGTCTTGGTGGGCGGCCTTCCCCCGGTAGTCGACGCCATTTTCAATGAGATTGCGCTGCTTGGTACGCAGGAGTTCGATCTCCCGCTCTCGCTGGTGCCTGCACTGGACTCCGACAACATCGCGCAGATTTCCCAGGCGTTTGCGGCAGCAGGAGTGACGATTCCGTCTTCCGCGCAGCGGGTGCTCCTGGTCCGCAGCATCGACGGCAACAAGTGGTACCTCACCAACCTGGCGGACCGCGCTCGCCAGTATCAGATCGTCCGCAGCAACACCAAGCTGGTGGGCTCAGTACAAGCGCAGTTCTATTTCGCGCCCGAGCGGACCACGATTGGCGACCTGCCAGCGTTCGAGCCGGGGTTCTACCTGAACGCGAAGCTGTCGGTGCTTGGCTTCAGCGCGCAGGGAACCATCGACATCAGTACCAATCGCGGCATCTACGTCTATGCCCGGATGGATCGCTTGGTGATCGGCAGTGAGCGGCTGTTCTCGATCCAGTCCGTCGATGGAACCAGCGGCCCGCTGCTGTCGGCATCGACCTTCGATCGGCCCGCTGATCCGGTTGCGGAGTTTCGCAGTCCACACCTGTACGTAAACGGTCAGATCACTCTGCTGGGGCTGCGCAAGCACGTCTATGTCCGCCTGTCCCGCCAGATGGGATTCGAGTTCAGCCTAGGTGGCGATCTTGCCCCCGGAGTCTCCTTCAACCTTCAGGGCTCCTTCCAGAGCCCGACCAGCTTCGGTGTCAATGGCTCCTTTGACGCCAGCATTGGGACGATCGATCTGGGCAGCTTGGGCAGAGTTCCCATCAACACCGGGGTCTCCGGAATGCTGCTGATCGGCTTCTTTGGCAACGTCGCCACGGTCAGCATCTCGGCAGGATTCCAGCTGGGAGGTCAGAGCCTCTCCATTCCAGCTTTCACGCTCAACGTGCAGACAGAGGATCTGGTCAACTTTGCGCAGCTGCTGGCCGACAAAGCCAAACAGGTCGTGCTCGATCTCGTTGGGGATGCAGCAAGGTGGGCCAAGTATGTGATCGATCGCGTCATCACTGGCGTGGTCAGCGTCGGAAATGTCCTTCGCGATGTCTATCAGAAGACCGCCGCCCAGACCGCCGAGATCATGAAGTCCGTTGGATACACTGCATCGGAGGTTGGCAATGCACTGCAGAGCGCCTACTCCGTCACAGCAGAGCAAGCGGCAAACATCCTCAAGAGCGCGGGCTACATCGCGTCCGATATCGGCAATGTTCTCAAGAATGTGTATGGCCAGACGGCAGAGCAAGCGGCGAGCATCCTCAAGAGCGCGGGCTATGTAGTGTCCGATATCGGCAATGTCCTCAAAGGCGTTTACTCGACGACAGCAGAGCAGACAGTCAGTGTACTCCGGGAGATCGGTGCGGTGGGAGAGGATGTTGTCTCCTGGCTGAAGTCGATCTCCAACATGCAGCCGAGTGACCTCGCGACCACGCTCAAGGGGGCGGGCTACGCGGCGAGTGAAGTGAGCGAAGTCCTCCTATCTGGTGTTGGAGCCGTCGAAGGAGCCGTGGGCTCTGCACTCCGTTCCGCCGGATTTGATTCCGAAGTCGTGATGCACTCGCTGCCCTCTTTCAACACCGCCATGCAGCAAGTGGCATCGCTAAAGACCTGGGCCAGCGGAGCGCTGAGCGCCGAAGCCAGTCACATCGCAACCCAGATCACAGATGCCACCCAGAGTGCTGCCACCACCGCAGCAGCGGGTCTTCAGTCCGCTGGTTATGATCTTGCAACCACCGGTCGTACCATCGCCACCCAGCTGGGTCGGAACTTTGTACTGCCAGCCATCAGCGCCGTCTACCGCATCAGCGACGTTGCCCTCTATGCGAAGAACGTCTTGCTAGTCCCGGCAGACCAGCTGGCATCGTTCTTCCGCTCGGGACTTGGGTTCTCTGCGGATCAAGTGAAGTCGATCCTAGATGGCGCAGGCTACGCGGCAGATCAGGTCAGCAGTGCCATGCGCAGCGTCTACGACTGGGCCGACAACAACCTCAACCCGAGCAAGTGGTGAGCCAGCGGGAAGAGTCAACGCAGCGCTTCCTCGCCGAGGTCGGGACAGAGCTTGCCGCTTGTCCAGAGATCCTGCTCGAGTTTTCGATCCGGCTGCGACCGCAGCATATCGACACGAGTGGCCGGCTGACCTGCTGGCTGTGTGGGAATACGTCCGCTGACTTTGAGTCGATGAATCGACTGCTGACCCGGCTCGCGGCCCCGCTTCAGGTCCAGCGTGCGCAGCTGAGTGCAAAAGATCCGCTGCGGCAGGGAATCTCGATCTCTGTGGAACCGGAAGGAATCGAGCTGCGGCTGTATCTGCATGGTCGCCAGCCGGACACCGGCGCGGACACCTACGAAGCGTGGCGCTGGCGTACCGGGTCCGATCCACTGCGTACACAGTATTCGTTTCACTACTTTCCAGAGACGGCCACCGGGCTGCGACCGCTGGATCTCTGCGTGGCCGCGCTTCGCCCTCCGCTCACGACGCTGCTAGCCGAGGAACGACTTCAGCAGTGCTCCGGATTTTGGCTGCGCGAAGATCCAAACGGACAGCTTGAAAAGCTCGATCTCGCATTCCCATGGAGTCCGCCCGCAGAGTCCCTTCTCGGGTTACACAGGGTCGCTGCTTCACTGGCCATCCCGATGGATGAGCGCTGGCGACACGTGCCGGTGCGTCATGTCTCATTCCCAATCGGGGACGCGCGGCCTTCTGTCACGTTGTATGCGTCGGCACCACACAGCGGTGCTTGGCCCAAAACAGAGTCCGCACTTCAGGAACGGGTGTGTAGCAGCGCCCGCGTCAGCAACCGAGCGATCGAGCAGCAGCTCTTTGGCAGGCTTCCGGACCCCGCAACCACTCCCCCACAAGAGCAGCGCAACGATCACTTTTACGACGGCGAGATCGCCACCTGGCGCCAGATCTTGGGACCAGAGCTTCACTATCACTTCGGAATCTTTGATGATCCAGCGCAGCCTGCGGACTCTTCCCAAATGGATGAAGCGCTGCGCCGCGCAGTCATCGAGCTGTATCCCTTCCTTCCTGCGGGCCAGCGTATCTACGATGTTGGCTGCGGCTGGGGTGGTCCGCTGGCGATGTGGTCCCGCGATCTCGGCTGTCCGAGCCTGGGAATTACCAACAGCCGCACCCAGTTTCGGTACGCCACCGCGCGGGGCCTGCCGGTGCGCTGGGGTGATGCCGAGCAGACGCTGCCACCGGGTCGCTTTGCCTGCGCCGTGCTGCTGGAATCGCTCAGCCACATTCGCAACAAGGAGCGTCTGCTGCGGGTCCTCCGGCTCTTTTCCGACCGACTGGTGATGCGCGTCAACTGTCAGGATGCTGCGCCGCCCGGATCTGCGTTTGGTGGCTCCATGCAGATGATCAGCTCGACCCAGCTGCGACAGATTCTGGATGCGAGCGGCTGGCGAGTCCGGCACTTCGTTGATCGCCGTCTGGCAACCCTTCCTTCGATCGCGGTCTGGCGGCGCCAAGTCGAGCAGATTCCCATCGAGCGCGATCTGCAAGATCCACATCTGGCCGCGCTGCGAACGTGGACGGCCAGAGTCCTGCGCTTTCCCATGGAGTGGGCGCGCAACAATCCTCTCATCGAAGTCATGGCCGATTGAGCTCCGGCTCCGCGAGCTGAAGCCGAGGTTTATCTCTGGGGAGCAGTCAAGCGTTCCCCAGATTTCTCTCTCAAAACCGGAACTCCCAAAGCACCTTCTCGATGGAAATGCGCTTATCAGGCTTAATATCGCGATGGATGATTCCGGCGTCGTGGGCTACTTTTAGCGCGGCACAGCAGTCGGCAATGATGCGTGTCGCGACTACCCAGTAGTACGGGCCTCTCTGCTTAAGGTGTTGTCCAGCACTTCCCGGAGAGAGCAGCTCCATCACGATGTAACACTCGCGTTCCTCACGCGATACATCGTGGATGGCAATGATATTGGGGTGATTGAGCCGACCCGCCACCTGGGCTTCACGCATGAACCGCTCAATGGCGGCGGGCTTGTGAAGAAACATACTAGACAGGAACTTGACCGCCACCGGTCGCTTCATGACCAGATCGTCGGCTTGGTAGACCACTGCCATGCCACCGTTGCCGAGTCGCTTGGTGATGCGATATTTGCCGAAGGTCTTACCGAGATACTCGTCTCCTGCGTCGGAAGACGAAGGGGGCTTGACTCCGCCGGCGTTGGTATCGCTTGCCCCAAGAGACGCCTCAGCGGTACCACGGTCGGCTGGCTTCTGTTTCACCGGCTGTGGATCGCTGTGAAGCGGCTTTCTGGCCATTGATAGCGATTATCGACAATTCTCGGTCAAAGAGTCCACTGCTGTCGCTGCTTTCTCGCGTCCCGGTCGATTCTAATCACTGGAAATTCCAGTACTCCCACTTGTGTGTAGATGGTGCTAGTGTGTGGCTATGTGGCTTTTCTATATTTAAATATTATAAGTGTGTGTGTTGAATAACTATATCCTACAGTGTGGGTAAGTAAGAATTGTGTGCCTTAATCAGAATCGGTTCGCACAAGTGTTTGATTCTATGTATAATCGTAAATTATGCGTCGAGCTGTGGGTTATGTGCGTGTTTCTACCGATATGCAAGCGGCCGATGGACTTTCTCTCGATGCGCAGACAGCGGCCATCGAACAGTACTGTGCTGCGCACGGGTATACGCTGCTCAAGATCTGCAAAGATGTGATCTCGGGAGGCAAAGATCAGCGGCCTGGCTTGCAGACTGCGCTCGATCTGCTTGCAGGCTCTGCGGACATCCTGATCGTCCTGAAATTTGATCGACTGAGTCGTTCGATCAAACACTTCTGCGAGCTCTACGAGCGCTACTTCAAAGACGGACGGAAGGAGCTGGTGGCGATTCGGGAGTCGATCAAGCTGGACTCCTCTTTGGGACGGGCTTTGGTGAGCATTCTGCTGGTATTCGCGCAGATGGAACGGGAAGCCACCGGAGAGCGGACCAGGGAAGCGATTCGTCACCTGCGCAGTCGGGGTTATCACTTCGGGAAGGTTCCGTACGGAATGCGGGCGACGCAAGCTCCAGACAATCCGCGCTTCCGCATCTTGGTAGAGGAGCCCTCTGAACAGGCAGTACTCCTGATGCTGCGGGAGTGGAATACATCGGGGGTGAGCATCTCGGAGATGGCGTCGCGACTGAATGCAGATGGAGTCAAGCCGCCACAGGGAGAGAAGTGGACCAAGAGCCTGATCTACAACCTCCGCTTGCGGCTCAGCTGGCACAAGCCACGACCTCACAATCCACGGCCACACTCTGATACCGAGCTGAAGGAGCGCATCCTCGATCTCCACAGTGGCGGACATACTCCCAAGCAGATTGCCGTGCTCCTCAACGAACAGAACTTCGTGCCACTGAAGGGAGCCAAGTTTACCGAGCGGGGTGTGCGCGGACTGATTGCACGCTGCGAGGAAGCGAAGCACCTGACTCCCAAGAAGTTCTTAGAGAACATGCTAGAGCGACTGCGCCGTGAGCATGAGCTGCGCATTCCCGATGAGCCCTGGCAGAGGCCGGGATTCCCGAAGCTGGCGCGGTTCCTGATGGAGGCCGGCTACGTGACTCCCAAAGGACATACACACTGGTGGCCAGCCCAGGTGCAACAGCTCCTAGATGGGCGCTTCGATCAGTACTACACCAGAGGAAAACTGCCCGCATCGGCAGCGTAACTTCTGCCGAGCTGACTGTTAGCTCGCGCGCTGGGACAGGCGACTTCCCTTGTATCCATCGCGTGCAGTCACTGCGGCGAACCAGCGGCTGATGTGAGCGTACTCACTGGTATCCATTCCGCCCCACTGCGACAGAAAGACAGACTCTGCTACTGCAATGTCGGCGACGGAAAAGCTGCTGCCGCCAAGGTACGGTTGCTTCGCCAGCACCCTGTCCAGAATCTTGAGCGGTACCTGCGCATCGGCGTGTGACTTGGTGAGTGCGGCCTCATCCAGTGGCTGACCCATCATGGGAAACAGAATCTTCACGTACCAAGGACGCGACAGCGGACCATGTCCTTCCGACGCGCTCCATACCAACCACTGCACAGTCTGCCAGCGCTCCTTCACGCTCTCTCCAATGAGCCTTCCCTTGCCGTATGTCTCGGCCAAGTAGAGCAGGATCGCGTTGGACTCGAAGATGGCAAGATCTCCATCCACCAGCGTCGGAGTCTTGGCTCCTGGATTGAGCGCAAGATAGTCTGGACTGTGTTGCGCGCCCGTCATCAGATCGATCACGATCAGCTCATACGGCAGACCGAGTTCAATGAGCGCCGACTGAACCTTGCGCGTGTGAGCAGACAGCGTCATTCCATACAGCTTGATCATCGTGAGTCCCCCCTCCAGCACGTGTTGCGATGTCACTTATCGAAGCGGAGAGCGTATCACGAAACGTTGGCCGCTAGGAGCGACGTTGCTTGCGGCTCCCTGCGCGTATCAGCAGTCCAAGCGGCAGACAGAGTGTCAAAAGCAGTGTCCAAAGGTACGGGCGTGGAAGCGGAGCGGGCGCAGTGGATGCAATCGCGCACCCCTTTGCAGCTGCCGGCCAGGTGCAAAGCTGTGGATCTGCAGAAGCAGGATGAGCGGCGATCACACCGCTCAGATCATCCGCAGTAGGAGTCCGACGGGAATAGTCTCCAGCGACGGAAGATGGGTACATTGCGGCTTCATAAGCAGTCTCGGCATTCTGGGAAGAGAGTCGCTTCGTATCCAGATCGGAACAGCTTACGACAGTTGCTCCGGTGTGGTCGGTTTGACAGTCTGGTGACGCGCCGGAGTTGAGGTTGCACGTGTGATCAAGTCCTTGCACATGACCAAGCTCATGCGTCAGCACATTCCACAGATCAACAGGTGATCGGCGATCGGAGGTAGGAAGCGGCTGCGTACCATCGACGAAGCGGAATCCTACCGCGTTCAGATCAATGTCTGTGTCGACGATCTGACCGTCGAGATCGGGCTCATTTGGCTTGTTGAAAAATGACACCGTGGTCACGGCCGTTGCGGAAGGATCAAAGCACAGTGGGCTGGAGTTGGCGTCTTTGGCTGGACGACACCAGCGCTCGAAACGGAACTTCAACCATCCCAGTCTGTCGGTCTGGCTGGCCTCGCGGCTGTCTGTTTTCGGCAAGTAGTAGATGCGCAGAAAGCTCGAGGGAGGGAGCCGATCATTCCAGCTAGAGATCGCCCCCTGTATCGCGTGCTCGACGGCATCAGCGGGCATGTCATCGCGGGCCAGCTCTGCATCGGACTGTAGGAAGATACAGGTCTGCGCCCAGCGGAGCGGTCGACAAGTGACCTTGGTCCGCGTCCGTACATAGCCCGGAGCGCGCGCAGGCGTACCCATCCCTACAGCAACCACCACAGCGAAGAGCCAAGCGCGGATCACAGGACGCATGAGGTACTCATGATGTTACGGCATTCGTGATAACTTTTTGATGGATGTTGATTTCGTGGGTGTCCCTGCTTGGAATCTTGCTGGCTGCGACGGTCGGGCTGACCGATCCAGAGCTACAGGCTGTGCTGCGTGGTGAGATTCCTACTCGAACAGAGTCCTTTGTAAGTGACAGCGGGAAGTCAGCCGGGCGCGGGATTGGCGCGGTCGTGATCGATCGTCCGCTTGCGGAAGTGTGGTCCGTGCTATGTCGCTATGAAGACAAGGCAGAGTACATGCCGCGCGTCGAGAAAGTCGTCATTTTGGATGCAAAGCCAGATCGACTGCGGGTGCGGATGCAGGTCGATGCTTCGGTCACGACGGCTCGCTACACTGCATTTTTTCAGCTTGATGAAGCGGCACATGCCATCCGCTGGACACTTGATAAGAGTGCTCCGGACAACACCATTGTCGACACCATCGGCAGCTATGAGCTGCATCCAGTCAGTGCCGAACGCACCCTGCTCTTGTACCGGACTTGGGTGGACACTGGTCGATCGATTCCGCGCTTTGTGCATGACTACATGTCACGCCGATCGATTCCTAACTTGCTGCGGGCGATCAAGAAGCGCGTCGAGAGCGGTGGAACTTGGCGAAAGTAACTTCCCTTCGGTCGGGGGCTGCGGCACAGTCCCTGCGTGCCCATGCAAGACTTCTTCTCGCTGACTCCTGATGCTGTGCTTGGTGCGGTGGAGCAAGCGCTTGATCCAAGCGGACAGGTTCGTGCCACTGGCCGCTGCTTCGCGCATGCGAGCATGGAAAATCGTGTCTATGAGATCGAGCTAGAGGAGCCCCTGCCGCAGCTTGGCAACCGCATCATCGCCAAGTTTTATCGTCCGGGCCGCTGGTCAGAAGCAGCGCTGTGGGAAGAGCACTCCTTTTTGCGCGAGCTGGCGGAGGCAGAGGTTCCTGTGGTGGCTCCGATCGAGCTTGCGGGTGCGGATCGCAGTACCCTACATAAGACAGATTTTGGAGTATTCTTTTCGATCTTTCCCAAGGCCTCTGGACGCGTTCAGGAAGAGCTGTCCGATGAACAGCTGCTGCAAGTAGGACGACTGCTGGCACGGCTTCACAACGTCGGAGCCAGCCGCCCGGCGCCTCATCGGCCACGCCTGATTCCCAATGACTATCTGGAGCCTGCGCTGGCCCATCTTTCGGCAAGTGGACTGATCGATCCGCAGCTACAGAGTCGTTACGAGCGAGCCGTGCGTACGCTGATGGCGCTGGCCACACCGCTGTGGGATTCCCTGCCGCTGCATCGTGTGCACGGTGACTGTCACGGCGGCAATCTGCTGTGGCAAGCCAGCGGTCCGGTGTTCCTGGACTTTGATGACTTGATGATGGCACCAGCCGTGCAGGATCTGTGGATGGTGATCCGTGGTCGCGACCGGGATGCGCAGCAGCAGAGACAGACAATCTTGGAAGGCTATGAGCAGCTCCGCTCGTTTGATCATCGATCGCTGCGGTTGATCGAAGCGCTGCGGGGTCTGCGCATGGTTCACTATGCAGGCTGGGTGGCGCGTCGCTACGCTGATCCGATCTTTCAGCGCACGTTTCCGGACTTCCCAAGCCATTCCCACTGGGCCGATGAGACAGCCGGAATCGAGGAGCAGATCGCTCTGTTGCAGACCAGTCTTATGGAGCAGTCATGTCACGTGTTTTAGATGAGCTCGTCCAGCTCTTGGCGCTGGAGCGAATCGAAGAGAACTTGTTTCGAGGTCAGAGCCAAGATCTCGGCTGGGGTCAGGTGTTCGGAGGTCAGGTGTTGGGACAAGCCCTGAGCGCGGCGGCTCAGACTGTTCCGATGAATCGCCACGTGCATTCCCTACATGCCTACTTTCTGCGGACCGGCGATGCCCAACGACCGATTGTCTATTCTGTCGATCGCATTCGTGATGGCACAAGCTTTACCACCCGCAGCATTGTCGCGACGCAGAACGGAAGGCCGATCTTTCAGATGCTCGCATCGTTTCAGATCGATGAGCTGGGCTTTGAACATGCCGATGTGATGCAGGCTGTGAAGGGTCCAGAGGGACTCCTATCCGAGCGCGAGCTGTGGGCCAAGTACGCCGAGCGCTTGCCGGAAAAGCTACAACAGAGAGCCATGGCAGAGCGTCCGATCGAGCTGCGGCCCGTGACTCCTATTCATCCCTTTGTTCCGGAACAGAGCATTCCAGAGCAAGCCGTGTGGGTCCGTTCCAGTGGCGCACTTCCCGACGCAGAGGCGCTACACAGATATCTGTTGGCCTACTGCTCGGACTTTGCCTTTCTGCCCACTTCACTGCGTCCACATGGTGTGACCTGGGTGAATCCGGCACTGCAGATCGCAAGCTTGGATCATGCGATGTGGTTTCATCGACCCTTCCGGATGGATGACTGGCTGCTCCACGTGATGCACAGTCCTTCGGCCTCTGGAGCACGCGGTCTGGTGCGTGGCAGTGTGTTTTCGCGCGATGGCAAGCTGGTGGCATCTACTGCGCAGGAAGGACTCATCCGCATGCGCGGGAGTCGTCCATAGCAGCGCCGGTCACGGCTGGTTAGGCAATCAGTAGTCGCTCTTGCTGTAGTGTCTCTGGGTGGATAAACCACTGGGGGCTTCCGTCGGAGATCATGCTCACTTGAGCCGGGCGTAGCGGTGGGAAGGCGGGCCGCGCAGTCAGATATGCTCCCAGCATGGAGAGTCCTGGCTCTTGGCTGATCACCGCGATTCGTTGACCTCGCAGCGAGATTTCTTTGGCTGCCACATGCAGCGGAATCCCAGGAGCAAGGGAGGGAAGTACCTCGATGATTCCCAAGTAATCCAGCCGCTCTGCCAGCAGCTCCGCAGTCTGTACCGAGCGAACCTGTGGGCTGGCTACGATGAGATCGAACTCGATGTGGAGCTCGTGTAGCACTCGTCCCACCGCGCGAACCATCTTGCGACCTTTGGGATTTAGGTGACGGTGTTCTTCGCCAAGCGGCGTCGCATCTTCCACCGTTAGACCATGACGAATCAGGTGTATCTCCACGTCAACAGAGTCCCGCATGCGCGGAGGCCAGTCAATGGCAGGTAGCATCACGGAAGGACTGGCTCATTCATCGCAATGCGGAGCTGCTCGGCCCGCTGCGCGATCGCTGCGTGCAGCACTTCATCCCCAGGGCTCCTTCTTAGCCATCAGCGGAAAGTAGCTCCAGGCCCGCACCGGCTGCGCAAGTCCTTTGAGCTGTAGACTTCGTTCGTTATAACAGACGACATCCTGTTTTAGCAGACGATGCGTTGTCTCATCGATCAGGATTTCACCCGGCCGAGCCTGTCCTTGCAGGCGCGAGGCGAAGTTGACATGGTGACCAATCGCGGAAAAGCCGCGACGATCCTGACTGCCAATCAGACCCACGGCAACTGGACCGGTGGTGATTCCGATTCCTGCTTCTAAGCAGTGCTGCCCTGCGGCGGCTCGGCTGCGATTGACCTCGGCAATGTTGCAGAGGATTCCCACTGCGGCCCGCGTGGCTAGCTGTGGGGAAGACACCTCTGCTTCCAGCAGTCCAAACACGGCCATCACCGCATCGCCCATGATCTTGTCGACGACGCCACCGTGCTCCTGAATCGCATCGATCATTGCCGGAATGTACTGGTTGAGCGCACCAAATACCGTCTCCGGAGTACTCTGCTCGCTAAATGGAGTGAACTCCCGAATGTCGGAAAACAGAATGGTGGCAGTGCGCCGCTCGCCACTGCTGCGAATCGGCCACTCTCCGGTGAGCAGGAGCTCTGCGATCGACTTTCCCAAGTGAGCATGAAGCATCCGAGTCTGTTTCTCGCTGCGCAGACTCAGCTCATTGCCCTTCTGCTGCATGATCTGCTTGTGCTCATGTTCACTGCGCGCATCCAGCAAGATGATCCAGCCGGAGTCTGATTGGGAGTCCCGCACAA
The DNA here is from genome assembly GCA_016794465.1 of Myxococcales bacterium. GTDB lineage: Bacteria > Myxococcota_A > Polyangia > Palsa-1104 > JAEUJZ01 > JAEUKA01. The sequence continues at coordinate 33,437 of JAEUKA010000067.1, forward strand.
AGTGTACGTCCAGACAGGCGCCGTTCTCTGTCTGCAGTGCCGAGAGCTGCATTCTTGCTTCCGGACACGGACAGAGTCCGATCAAAAATGATAGCTGCTCATCGGCACGACCTCCGCTGCGCAGCGACGAAAAACCGTGATGTGAGAGGTCCCCCCCAAAGGAAAGGAGGACTCCTTCTGCATCGACTTCCAAGTAGGCCAAGTGACGCTGACTAAGCAGATCCTCTACGACATAGCGCAGCACGCGATCGGGAACAGTACTCACTTGGGGATGCCTCCCAACATCTGCTCGGTCAAGCTCGCAAAGGCTTGCTCGACACCCTCACCGGTCTTGGCGCTGGTGCGCTGAATCTGCCAGCCACTCTCTGTCAGCTGGCGCAGGCGCTCTGGCCGGACTTCCCACTGTGGCGACAGATCGCACTTGTTCATCAGCAGGACGTGCGGAACATTGCCAAGACTGGCCAGCGCTTTGTCCCGCAGCTCGATGGCTTTTTCGACGGTATCGGGGCGCGTCCCATCGGCGACCAGGAACAGTCCGGAAGAGCCGCGCAGGTAGGTAGTCTGGACGCGCTGAAACTCATCTTCACCGTACAGATCCCACAGCAGCAGCAGGACTTCTTTGCCACTGTGCGTCAGCTGCTTCTTGTCGATTTTTACGCCCACTGTGGTGAGGTACTTGTCGGCAAACATACTGTGGACAAAGCGCCGCACCAGACTGGTTTTACCGACGGCAAATGCGCCGAGCATGCAGACTTTTTTCTGGATCATCGAGCGCCTTCGCGATGGTTGATTCCTCCGGTAATGATCACGCGGAAGGAGGTCGCTCGTTCGCTGCGCTCCTGCTCGAACTGAAGAGGAACCACCGGACGCAGCCGCCGCATGTCTATCCCCGCACTGGCCAGCCAGTGACTCATGACTTTGGCGCGACTTTCCCGCAGCTTGAGGTTGTACAGCTCGTCGCCAATGGTATCGGTGTGGGCGTGGACCTCTACCGTGACATTCATTCCGGTTCGATCTCCATCGGCCAGCGCGAGCAGCTGTTTTAGCTCGGTGACTGCTTTTTGAAACTGGGACTCCTGACCGGGCAGAAGCTCGATGCTGCCAGCCCGGAAACGGAAGTCGATCGCTTCGATGATGCGCGCTCGATCGTACAGCACTTCATACAGCGTCTTTTCACGCGGCAGCGGCTTCACTTTGCAGTCAAAACTTCGCACGCCAACCACCACGCGAACCAGCAGCTTGGCATCCGCGATCCACTGTTCCGACGCCGTTCCCAAGGCCATTAGTACGCCGTCCGTTATATTGAACGATAGCTGCACACCGTCGGGAGGAGCCAGCGCTCGACGCGCTCTCCGCAGCACCAGCTCGGGCTCCATCGCCAGGTAGGGAGTGACTACGGACTCTGTCTCTTCCGGACGGAGTCCAGCGCTGCGGAGTACCTGTTCTACTTCCTCCGCTTCCGGATCGCGCAGCAAACGCAGCGCAAAGTGTCCCTGTTTCTGCGTGGCATCTAGCAGCACCACACCCGGCTGTTTTCGCAGAGACTCGACGGCAAAGACCAGTCGTCGCGCGTGGGTCCGTTCCCGCACAATGCTTCCGTACAGAAAATAGCCGCACACCAGGAGTCCGACACCGATCACAAACCACGCTGCAAAGGGGCGCGGCTGCTCGGTTTTTTGCTGGGCCTGCAAGCACGCTTCCAGATACGGACGGACTCCTTTCAGATCATCCGTATCCCCGGAATACGCTTTCAGTACTTCCGAGTGACTGCGGTGACATAGCTCGACGGTGCGACGAAACAGCTCGCGCAGCCGGACCGGAGCCGTGCCACGAATCACACAGGCCAGGACTGCGTGTGGACCGCGCTCTAGCCACACTTGCAGATCTCCGACTTCCACACTATCCAGCGCTGCTTTGCTTTCGACCCGAAAGGAGTCGCGCACAAAGTCCTGAATCGCGGTCAACATACTGGTGACCATTGACGCGTCTTGGGTCTGTTGTCCCGTCGCTGTGGCCACCGAGTCCGCGATCACATGTTGCAGCAGCAGACCGCTCTCGGGATGGATGAGGAAGACCTGCTCCACGCGATACACCAGGCTATGCAGCAGGACCACTTCGCTGAACGACTTGCCGGTCGCGAGCGCTTCAATCCGCCACCGCCAGCCGCGCAGCGAGAACGCATGGTCCAGAGCATACGATGTCTGCTGTAACAGACGCAGCAGCGCTTCGTGGACGGCTCGGGTAATCGCGCTGCCGATGATCGGGAAGATCGCTTCGGTGATGACATCCGGGTTGCGGCGCACTGAGGTCTGGAGCGCGCTCTCAATGGTGGGCGCCATCGCGGACCCCAGGTCGCCGTTCTGCTCGCTGGCGAGGCTGAAGGCGGCAGGCAATACTGCGGCCACACTGCGTGCATCGACGGCGGAGCGCTCGTCCAGCTGCCGCTTGAGCGAGTCGATGTCATCGCGCTCGGGCCGCACCAGCAGCGACCGCAGCTGCTGATATTCGTCGCTGGTCGAAGCAGACGCTGTCGGGGGCGATGCAGAGTGGTTGGACTCGTCGGACATATCGGCGCAGTGACAGCCTACGGAGTGTCCGCGCTCAGCCGTGCCGCCAGGTCCGTCAGCAGTCCCGCCAGCGCATTGCGATCGGTCTTGCTACCCCGGAGCTGCTGCAGCTCCTGTTGCAGCAGGGTACCCAGCTCGCTCAGGCTCAGCTGCACTTCGTCGCGAAGCTGCTTGCCCTGCGTCAGCACCTGCTGGCGAAGCTCGCGATTGGACCGACTGAGCTGCTCTTCCAGGTGGTGGGTGCGCTCCTCCAGACCGTGGCTCAGCTCTTCGAGCGACTTGCTGACTTCGCGCAGCGAGCTTTTCCGTCCCTCGTACTCCCCGGCGAGCCGCTCACTCAGCGCCTCAAGTTCCTGACGGACATAGCCCTCGATCGCATCGTTGCGGCGACGGAAGTCTTCGCGCAGCTCCGCCACGTCCTTGCTCAGCTGTTCTTCCAGCCGATGGAAGCGCACTTCGTAGTCGCGCATCTGGTTGCCGAACAGGATCGTGCGGATTTTTTCGATGTTGCTGTGGCTCTGGCCTTCGACCGCGTCGAGCATCTCGGTGCTCTTGGTCGGCTCGGCGGGCTTGCTGACGACATTCGGCTTTGCCGCAGACTTCTTCCCATCGCTGGCGCTCATCATTGCGAGGTTTCCTTTGTAAGATGGCTAACATTATTATCCTCACTTACAAAAAATCACTCGAAAAGTAAGGCGGTTCAGCGAGTCAGCCGCGCCACTTCGACGAGAGTCGGTGCGTGTCCGGCAGGCCGAAGCTCCAGCGTCGCGGTGTTCCAAAACTGCTGCTCTTCCCGACTGTGCGTCACATACAAGACCGGGATGTCGAGTGCCGCCAGCAGCGAGCCGAGTCGCTCCAGCAGTTCCCGACGCTGGCTCAAGTCCACGGCAGACAGGGGTTCATCAAGCAGCAGCGCTTGCGGTCGGGGGGCCAAGGCTCGTCCGAGTGCCACCCGCTGCCGCTGACCGCCCGAGAGCTCGCCCGGTCGACGCGCAAGAAGCGGAGAGAGCTGTAGCTCGCTGGCCAGCTCTGCGACTCGCTCGTCGCGGGCCTGACGAGGCAAAGCCGTAAGTCCATACGCCAAGTTTTGCTTCACCGACAGATGAGGAAACAGCATCGGCTGCTGCATCACGTAGCCAATCCGGCGCTGCTCGGGCGGAATCATTGTCTGCGGCGGCTGGCCCGCGCTGCGACGCAGAAGCTCGCGATCCCCGAGGGTGATCAGTCCCTCGTCGGGCAGCCGATGTCCCGCCAGCAGATCCAGCGTTGTGCTCTTGCCCGAGCCTGACGGACCGACCAGCACCGTGACTCCCGACGGCAGCGCCAGATCGACCCGCAGCGTATAGACACCGTCGGGCGAGGTCCGTAGCGAGGCCTGAAGGAGGATCTTGTCGTCGAGCGGCCGATCCGTCATCGCGGCTCATTCCCTGGGTCTTGCAGCCGACCGACGACATACAGCACCGCGAGCGCAATCCCCGACAGCGGCACAATCAGCGACAAGGCATCCGTTTCGCGTCCAGCTTGCACCGCGTCATAGACGGCCAGCGCAGCGGTCTGGGTGTAACCGGGAATGTTGCCCGCCACCATCAGCGTGACGCCGAAGTCTCCGAGTGCGCGAGCAAACGCCAGCATCGCGGCAGCGGCAATCTGACGACGAGACAGCGGCAGTCCCACTGTCAGCACCGCTCGCCACGGCGTCGCACCCAGCGAAGCAGCGGCGCGAAAGTAGAGCGGATCGACCTCGCGCAGGGCTGCTCGAGTACTTCGGGCAATCGCGGGCAGCGCCGACACCATCGCCGCCAGCACCGCTGCCGTCGGGGTAAACGTAAGCGGCTGGCCGGTCAGCCGCTCAAAAGCGCGTCCGAGCGGACTGTGTCGCCCGAGCAGCGTCAGCAAGTAATAGCCCAGCACCGTCGGCGGCAGCACCAGCGGCAGCGACAGCAGTGCGTCGGCCAGCTCCGCCAGTCGTGTCCGCAGACCCCGCCGCTGTCCGAAGTGCCCGACGTAGAAGTTCAGGCTCGCCGCGCACACTCCGCCCAAGAGCGACAGCAGCGTCGCCAGCGTCGCCACCACAAACGACAGCGCCAGGGGAGAGCGGAACATGCGGCCCGCACTATATCGGCTCAGAGGGGATTGTTGAGCAGGAAGTAGAAGCCGCTGTCGGCGTTGCTCATGAAGCCGTGGGCATAGCCAAGCTGGAACATAAACGGCAGATAGTGGCCGAGCGAGCCATCGAGCCGTAGCTCTCCACCGACGGAGGCTTTGATCTTGTCGCTGTCGATGGTGCCGAAAAATGCGCCGCCCACATCGGAGTACACCGCGCCGTGGAGTCGCCACAAATAGAAGGGCAGGGTGTCGTAGCCGCGCTCGAGCCAGACGATCGGGAAGCGGTATTCGACGTTGACCACGTGATACTGGTCGCCGTAGGTGGCGCCGGCACCGTAGCCGCGCAGTCGCGGTTGACCGGGGCGGGTCCCAAGGAGAGCCGCGCGCAGAAAGTCCTCGGACTCGGGGAAGCCACCGGCGTAATAGACGCCTCGTCGCTTGAGATCGCCGCCGCTGATGCCGCCTTCGTAGCTCAGCATCAAGGTGTGGTTGCGCAGGAACCGCGACGGCCACGGGATGCCAAAGTTGCGCGACGCTGCGACCCGCAGGTTGTAGACCAAGTACTGCGAGCCGAGGATCGGATGCGCGATCGAGGCATTGACGTACACCGAGCCGCCTTGCTCCGGTCCGACGGAAAACAGGAACCGCCGGGTGTCGCCGTAGGTGATGGTCATGCTCAGCGTCGCGTAGCGGCCAACCTCGGGCAGCTGCAGTGAGATGTCGTCGGGCCCAGGAATCGGCGCTGGCGAGCGGTTGCGCCAATAGGTGAAGTTGTACGCCAGATACATCGTCGCTGAGCGGGCCACATCACGCAACAGCGGCAGGTCCGTGCTCAGCCCGGTCTGCCATGACTCCTCGTCGTAGGCGCGATTTCGTCCATTGAGCCGCAGTCCGTTGCGCGGATACAGGCTGCGACTCACGTCGAGGTTGATGCCGTTCCACAGTCGCCGATAGCTGTAGCGGGCGACGACTCCGGTGGCATCGGCGCGGCCCGACTGCAGCGTGATGCCGCCGACCAGCGAGTGAATGCCGACGATGTCACTGGTCTGAAACTGCAAGCCAAAGCTCTGACCGTATGGCCCCGGCGCCGAGATCGGTAGCTGCGCCCCGAGCAGCGATGCTGGTACACGAAAAAACGTCCGCGCCGGATTGTAGCGACTGACGGGATAGCTGCTCGTGCGAGTCAGCTCGGGATCACCGACGTTACTCGGCTCGGGACGATCCGTCGGGGGTGGCGGCGCGAGCGGCGCGACGGTCAGGTCAATTGGGATCGTCTCGATGCGATAGCCTTCGGCGACAAAGCCAACCACCGCTGCCGTTTTTCCGTCGGGCGAGAGATCGGGCGAAAACACCCCGTTGAGGACATTCGAGACTTGATAGGTCGTGTCGCTCGCCAGGTGGTGGGCATACAGGTTGTAGATGCCGGTGCGATCGGACACAAAATACAGCCACTTTCCGTCGGGGGAAAAGCGCGGCTCCAGGTCGAGCGCTCGGTCGCGGGTAATGAAGCGCAGCTCGCCGCTGTGCAGGTCCAGCGTCACGATGTCGCGAAATCCGCCCTGCTGCCAGTACGAAAAAGTCAGCAGCTTTCCGTCGGGGGACCAGCTTGGCGTATAGACCTGCGACCACTCTTTTTGCGACAGCGGAAACACCACCGGTCGGGCTGCGCGCGCTCGCCATACCTCCGGCACCGCAAACGCCTTGGGATTGATCGCTTCGGCTTCGTCGCGTCGCTCGGACCTGGGCAGCGTCATGACCGCCAGTCGCCGAGTGCCACCCGTTGTGACCTCGAATGCAACTCGCTTTCCGTCGGGAGAAATCGCCGGATTGTCGACCCGCAGCCCCGAGCTAAGCGCCAGCAGCTCGCGCCGGTCCCGCCGATACAGAAACAGATCCTGATACGAAAAAATCGCGCGGAAGTAGTTGAGCCGCGCCATCACCACCCAGCGACCGCCGGGCGCCACCGACAGGCCACCGGCTCCGTCGATCTCTAGCTCGCGCTGGGTCTTGCCGGTCTGAAAGTCATAGCGAACCAGCGCTGGCCGCTTGTACGGGTCCGCCTCTAGCCACAGCAGTGATTTGCCATTGTCAACAAAAATCGGACGATCGACGGTCGCTTTCCAGTCCGACAGCGGTCGCTCGTGCGTCGTTCCCAGCGGCGACAGTGCCACCTCGGCTGCCTGCGCTTGGTAGCGTCGCTGCAAGTCCTGCCCAAACTCCTCGTACAGCGGCCCATAGGTATGCCCCGTTACCGCTTTGAGCGAGCGACTCATCCCCCACGGCACCCAGCAGTCCGGCGACCAGCAGCCCCCGTAGCGCGCCACCACCTTCTTGAGTGCGTCGTGACCAAACTTTCGCATGATGAAGCGCAGAAACGCCGAGCCGTACAGGTAGGGCACGTTGCCGCGTGGAAACAGCCGCGTCTGATTGGCCACCTGATCGAGCCGCAGGAACTTGCCCTCGAGGACGTGGCTGCGCAGATACATGTCAAACAGCGACGAGCGAAGCCGACCAGCACTCGAGCGCTCCGTCTCTTCCAGCACCGCCAGCCCTTCGATGAACCAGCGCGGCTGCACTTGATTGGGCGCGTAGACGTTGTTGATCCCCAGGCCGAGCAGCAGGTTCACCCACTTGGGCAGCCCCGCCATCGTATCGAGGTGCAGGATGTGGGTGTACTCGTGGACAAACAGCGCATACAGCCAGTCGTCGAAGTCGTTCAGCTCCGAGCGATCATCCGGCGCAGTCAGAAACAGCCGCACCGTCGGAAAAGGCATCGCCGTCGCCGATCCGTTCGAGTAATCGGTGTCATCGCTCAGGATGACCTCGGTGCGAAAGCGGGGCGTGTGACCCATCACCGGCGCCAGCACGCGATGTGACGTTTCAGCCACCTGAGTCAGGCGCTGCGCCACTCGACCGAGCGGCTCGTGATAGGTGATGCGGAAGTGCTCTGTCTCGATGGTCCGCCAGCGCAGATCGGGATCGCCGGCGTGGGCGGATCGCAGCGCCAGCAGCCACAGCGAGAGCGCGAAGAAGGTCGTCAGGAAGCGGCACACCGCCCGGCGCGCTTGCGGACCAGTTTTCACGGGGAGCGATCGACGCCGATCGCGAGAGGCTGGCATGACCATCGTGATGAGAGGGTCATATCAGAGATCTGTGGTCAGCGGGGGCGAGGGCAGAGCAGTTACTGCTGCCCCTGGCTGGCCATCTCGGTCAGGAAGTGGCTGTCGCCGCGAACGGAGGCGGCCTTCTCACAGGTGTTCAGTGCGTCGATCTGCGCCGAGCAGCTGTTCTTCAGATACTTCACCGTCAGGATCGTATCGCAGATGCTGGTCGTATCGACACAGGTGATCAGGCTGGCGTAGGCATCGGAGCAGCCGTAGTCGGCAGCGATTTTGCCTTCGTAGACCAAGCTCTGAACGCAGGCATTGAAGTCGGCATCGTTGCCGCCTCGGCACTGACGATCTTTGTCACACAGCGACTTCTCGGTAGCAGAGCAGCCAGCCGCCATTGTCAAGAAAAATGCGAAAGCAAGTCCTAGGTTGCGCATGGTTTACCTCTTTATTTGCCCTGGGCGCTGGCGGCCTTCTGACAGGAATTGGCGGCATCCCGCTGCGCTTTGCAGCTGTTGGTGAGCGAGCCGCTCTGGCAGATGCTGGTGGTGTCCAGACAGTCGAGCAGAAGGCTGTGTGCGTCGCCACACTTGTAGGCCTCGGCGACCACGGTGTCCTGAATGTAGCTGTCGACGCAGGCGCTCTTGTCCCTGTCGTTGCCGCCCTCGCAGGTGATTCGCTTGTCGCAGATTGACTTCTCCCGGGCGCTACAACCCAGGCTGGTCAGGGCGAGCAGGGCCAAAGCAGGAAGACACAGGTTGGTAACTCTTCTCATAAGCTCTCTCTCCTTTCGGTGTTCTTATCTTGGAGCAGCGAGTGTAGTCCGGTCAACGCTCCTTCGTGATGACAGCGGATGTAGCCCGGTATCGGCAACCACAAGCCAGTCCAGCGACCGGTAAGGCGACTTGTAGGGCGACTTGCAAAAAGAAAAAGTCGCTGAACGGGTTTCCCAAACTTGCGGTACCTTAAGGACGATGGCCGAGTCAGGCATCTTGCGGCTGGGCAACTATCTGCTCATCGATCGACTGGGGGAAGGCGGCATGGCCGAGGTCTTCCTGGCCCAGTATTCCGGCGGTGAGCACTCGGTTGGTCCGCAGAGCCAGGTCGTCGTCAAGCGCATCAAGCCTTCGCTGTACAAGAGCACCGAGTTTCCGGTCTTTCGCGAGATGTTTCTCAACGAAGCGAAGCTGGTGCGGTCCCTGCAACACGCCAACTTGGCGCGGATGTACGCACTGCTCGAAGCCGTCGATGAGGACCTCGGTATCAAGGTTCCTTTTATCGTTGGTGAGTACATTCGCGGGACCCAGCTGTGGGAGCTGATGCGGCTGGCGACGCAGGGCTTTACCGGCAAAGGGGTGCAGCCCGCGATCGCCGCGTTCATTGCCAGGGAAGTTGCACGCGGACTCGGACACGCGCATGCACACAAAGACCCGACGACGGGCCGGCCACAGCCGATCATTCATCGCGACATCTCTCCCGAGAACATCATGGTGTCGCACGATGGGCAGGTGAAGGTCATCGACTTCGGCGTCGCCAAAGCGCTCGGTGGCTTCGGACCGCAGACGCGAACCGGCATCATCAAGGGCAAGCTGGCGTATATGGCACCCGAGCAGGTGGCGCAGAAAGTGCTGCCAGCGACGGATGTGTTCGGGGCCGGGATCGTGCTCCATGAGCTTTTGACGGGGCGACGGCTGTTTGGCGGCTCGAATGAGTACTTGGTGGTCAGCCGGGTGCTAAAAGCCGAGATTCCGCGTCCGAGCAGTCTCATGCCGAACATCCCCAAAGAGCTGGACGATGTCACGATGCAGGCGCTCAGCCGGGACTTGAAGGGGCGATTTACCGACGGCAATGCGATGGCCGATGCGCTGACGCGGGTGCTGGGTTCAGTGCCGGAGCTGGCGGGGACGACCAATCACACCATTCGCGACTGGTCCAAGAAGCTAAACGCCGACGCCAAGCTGGTTGCCCAAGGCTGGGAAGAGCAGGAAAGCGGACTGGATGTCGATGTGCAGAACGCCCTGGCTCACAGCGCGGCCAAAGGCGAAGATGTCGAGGAGCTCGATCCGTCGGAGCTGTTGATGGTGGGAGGGCAGCTCGATCCAGGGGTGAAAGCGGCGGTGACGATGGGCTTGCGGACGTTGCGTCCAGATATGCTCAAAGCGCCGCCCGCAGCTCGGCGTCCCCCGTCGCTCGAAGCGCTGCGTCCACCACCACTGCCAGGGGCTCGCGCGGCCGCCAATCGCATCAGCACCGATGTGCTTCCCAAGGGTGTTCCGCTTCCGTCTTCTCCGTCGAGTAAAGAGGCGATTGTGGCGCCGAGCAAGTCTCCGGCGCGAGCCATTCTTCCCGTGGTAACGCCTGACCCGGCAGCATCCACGATGGACAATGTGCCGGCGATGGACGCTGGGAGATCGTCAGTTCCTGCTGGACCGCCCGCTGCACCGGCTGCTGCTGCGACACCACCGCACCCAGTGCCACCGAGCGCAGCCGAAGCGACGGGCACTGCGACCCCAGTGTTGCCGTCTGCCTTGGCATTTGTGGAACCACACCTGCCACAGGTACTGCGGAGCGCGCTGCAAGATGCTCAGGTGCGACGACTTGCGCTGGTGATTGGCATCTTGGTGGCCGTCCTGTTCGTGCTGCTGCTCGTCGCGCTGCTCCGCTGAGGATTTCGTAGACGAGCCCCGCCCAGGAACGCATACTGCGTCACTGTGCTTGGGCGAAGAATCTTCTCTATCATCCGTCTCGCTGTGGGCTTTCTGCTTGTGGCTGTCTGCTCCACGGTGACGTTATTGCTGGCGCTGCTCCTACTGCCTTGGCGTCCCGCCCGCGTCAAGCTGTGCAATCTCTACGGCAAGTTCGTCGGTCGCGCGATCCTCTGGCTCGCTGGCGCCAGTCCGGTGGTCCATGACCGCCAGCGCATCAACGAATATCGTCCCGCCATCTACGTGTCCAACCACTGCTCGACGCTGGATGCCTTCGTGGCGATCTGGATCTGTCCGATTGGTGGCTGCGGAGTCGCCAAAAAAGAGATCCTGCGCATACCGTTTTTCGGTTGGCTCTACTGGCTGTCGGGACACCTTGTCATCGATCGCGGGGACCGCTCGTCGGCGATTGCGGCGCTGAAGGACACGGCGGACTTCGTGAAGCAAAACGGCCTGAGCATCTGGATTTGGCCCGAGGGCACCCGCAGTCAAGACGGTCGGCTGCAGCCGCTGAAGAAGGGCTTTGCTCACCTGGCACTGGCGACGGGACTGCCGATTGTTCCGGTGGTCGTTCACCGCGCGCACGAGAACTGGGCCAAGCATCAATTTACGTTCCAGCCGATGCAGCTACAGATCGACATCCTGCCTGCGATTCCGACCGCGCACTGGCATGTCGAGGCCATCGACGAGCACATCAACGAGATTCACAAGGCCTTTGCGGATCAGCTCGGGGACAGCCAGAAGCCGCTTCCTGCGCCTGCTTCGTAGCGCCGCAGTGTGGTTGGCTCCAGATTCGCATCGGTATGCAGTGTCACAGCCATACAGATTGCAGCCTTGTGATATAGCTTCCGGCAGTTAGGTTCCCAAGCACCAAACGGCTCGCTATAACCAAGGAGTATCGAATGCCTCGCTCGATGAATCGTCGTCCCAGCCAGCTAACCATGTCTGCCCTCTTGCTGTCCGGAGCGGTCCTTAGTGGCTGTGCGTTCGGCGATGGCACTTCGACCGGCAGTGATGACGGGCTGAAGATCCTGGCCGGACCGACCGAAGCGCCCAAGTCACTGGCTGCACTTGGGTTTGACACCGCACCGCTGTCTGCATCCCGTACACCGCTGTATCTCTCGGGTCGGATGGAAGCGGCCGTGTTTGATGGCAACGGGGCTGCTCAGACGCTGCTCAGTCGGCTTGCTCCGGCGTATCGACTGGCCGCCGAGACGAGCTTTACAGTGCTGTCGGATACCACCGATGAAGCCGGCCTTCGCTATCTGCGCTTGCAGCAGCGCCACGCCGGAATTCCCGTGGTCGATGGCGAAGTGGTCGTTCAAGCCGATCGTGATGGTTCGATCTTGGCGGTCCTCGGAGAGCTCAAGCCCGATCTCCGCTTCGAGGTTCCGGCGGCGGCCAAGCTTCCAGCAGCCGGGAGCCAGGCGATCAAGCGAGCGCTCGCCCCTGCGGCCAAGCTCGGCACGCTGCGGTTCCATGATTCACCGTCGCTGGCGGTGGTCGCACCCGAGAATCAGCTCAATGCTCCCGTCGAGCTGGCCTATCGCGCACTCGTCGAATACGTCGGTAGCGATGGCATGGAGCTAGAGGAGATCTTTGTCTCGGTGCAGACCGGCGAAGTCTTGGCGCAGCGCTCGCACATCCATCGGGCACTGAATCGGTCGATTCACACGCTGGCTGGCGCTTGCATTGGCCTCGGTGGCACGCTGCCGGGCACGCTGGTGCGCAAGGAAGGCGATCCCAAGACCACCGACACCGGCGCCAACAACGTCTACGACCAGCAGTCGAGCACCTATTTCTTCTATAAGCTCCTGTTCGGTCGCGACTCGTACGACGACAAGGGTGCGAAGATGGTGGCGACGGTGAATGTGAAGTTCCCGTCGGGATTTAGCTGCTCGCCGAACAACGCCGCCTGGCTCGGCTCGCCGTACTTTCAGATGGCGTACGGCCAGGGCGATGGCATGGTGCTGCTCGACCTCACGCTTGGGCTCGACGTGACGGCGCATGAGATTACCCACGCAGTGACCAGCACCACGTCGAACCTGACCTACAAAAACGAGTCGGGCGCGCTCAACGAGGCGATGAGCGACATCATGGGCTCTGGCGTCGAAGCCTGGGTTGCATCGGGCGGCAGCGAGGCGGGCAATCCGACGATGTTCAAGCACTCGGCGGAAACCTGGCTGCTCGGCAAGGAAGTCGCGGGTCCGAAGCTGCCTGGTGGCTCACTGCGCTTTATGGACAACCCGACGAAGGACGGTCAGAGCAAGGACTTCTACAGCGAGCGCATCCTGCCAGGCGGAACCGATAACGGCGGCGTTCACCTCAACAGCGGCATGCCCAACTTGGTTCACGTGTTGCTGACGCAGGGCGGCAAGCATCCACGTGGCAAGACCACCGTCGAGGTTCCTGCGATTGGCATCGAGAAGTCGCTGCGCATCTTCTACCTGGCCAACAACAAGCTGCTGCCGGCGGGCGCGACGTTCGAGGTGGCTCGTTACGCGATGACCCAAGCGGCGCAGACCTTGTTTAGCCGCTGTGGAACCGAGATGGTCGCTGTCAACCGAGCCTGGGATGCCGTCGGCGCACCGGGCCTGTGGCAGCCCTGCGTTCGTCCGCCAAGCCGCTTCTAATCGAAAACTTCCCGTCTCTTTCAGCGGCTCTGTTCCCGGCTGTTCTCGACTGTTCTCGACTGTTCTCGGCTGCTGCCGGCTGTTCTCGGTCGGCATTCATCGAGAGCCGCTCCGACCCTTTCAGTCACCCTCATAGATTCGTAGATCCATCGACCTGCTGGCCCGTTCATGCAGAGCGACAGCGCCATACTGGCTTAGGCAGAACATCGCCGAGCCAGCCGCGCAAACCCTCAAAAAGGAGCATGCCGATGCGTAAGACCTTGCTAGCGGTTGCCTTTTGTGCCTCGTTCACTGGTTCTGCATTTGCGCAGAGCAATCCCCAAGTAAGCAGCGGGTCCCGTTCTACGGTGAATGCGGCGGGTCAGCACACAGTTACCTACAAAGACCGCACCGAGTACGACTTCGACGCGGAGGAAGTGACAGGTAGCGTGGTGCAGCCAGATGTCGACATGGTGACGGGACGCATCAAGGCTCACCACAAGAGCCTGGTCCAGCCTCGCGGCACCTTCCAGCCAGAGCTTCTCCAGTCGGTGGAACAGCTGTAGCCGACCCAAAGGGTGCAAGCTCACAGCAGTACAGATTTTGAAGTTCCGCCCGTTCCAGCTACCGCTTTCCAACCATCGCAAGTACGCGCAGAGCCGACGCTTCCAATTGCCCGGATAGAGCGGTAAAATTGCCTTAGTAAAGAATGTCTTGCTCGCATTGGGCATGTAACCTCTCTGCTGCCCCGGCCACTCGTGCATGCGCGTCCGGTTTGGTGGACTTTCCACCACTCCTGGATGCACTTCCGTCGAGTCGTCGTGAGCAGGTCTGGCAGGGCGGGACATGACCCAAGATCAAGGGCCCGCCGCTCGACTGAAAGAGACGGAGCGCAGCCTGCGCTGGCTGGCTGCGGTGATCATCTTCAACGTCGTCCTGTCGACCTCGTTTCAGACGGCGATGTTCTTGACCAATCACCAAAAGCCCGACATTCCGCTGGCGATGCTGTTTGGTAGCTTGCTGACGGCGCTCACGACGCTGGGGCTAAACTACCTGCTGCGAAAGCGGCCAGCGGCGGGGGCTCTGCGGATCATCCTGCTGACACTTGGGGTGCTGACAGCGTTTGCGGCGACCTGGAACTGGAAGCAGACGCCAGCTTCGACCTTCGCGCTCTATCTGCTCGTCGAGATCGCCACGACCGTTGGAGTGGCCGCGACGTGGACGTATTTCCAAGCCCCGCTCGAGGCCGCGCAGATTCGCTGGCTCTTGCCGCGACTTGGTGCCTGGGGGAGCATCGGCGGACTCGTTGCTGGGACGGTCATTCCGATCGGGCTCAAGTATCTGAAGATGCGCTCGCACTGGCTGATCTGGGTGTCGGCGCTGGCGTGGCTTTTGGCCAGTGCGCTGGTGCGGATGGACTACGCTGCGCGCGCGCCGGCCAAGAGACGCTCGTCGGTGAATCAGCAGAGCCACTTGCGACAGATCTTCACGGTGCCGCTGGTGCGCTGGATGATCCTCGGCACCGCCGGCATCATCTGGACCGGCGCGCTCGTCCAGTACGAGTCGAATGCGGCGATGAAAGATGCCTGGCCGCAGGAAACCATCAACTCTGTTACGTCGGTGCTGCTCGCGGTGGCATCGATTGGCGGCTTTGCAACCCAGACCTTGGTGACGACGCCGGTCCTGGAGCGCTGGGGTGTCGGCCTGGCACTCGCGATCCTGCCGGCGACGATTGGCGCCTGCATGAGCGTCTACTTCTACGCCACCATCGGGGCGCAGTGGACGGCGGACCTGTCGGTGTGGGTCATCGTGGTGGCGCTGTTCCTCGACAAGACGCTGCGACCGGCGCTGCATCGACCGGCAGAGTCGTGTCTGGTGGCGGCGCTGTCTCCGACGATTCGACCGACGCTGCTGCTGGTGCTCGGCGGGATCATGTCGCCGTTTATCAAGGCCGTCGGAGCGCTGCTGCTCTTCATTGCCAAGTCGGCGTCGATCAATCCGTCGCTGCTGACCGGGGTGGCGATCATCTTGGCGGCCTTGGTGACGATGCTGTCGACGCGCTGGGGATCGATTTATGCTCAGACGCTGCGCGAGACGCTGGAAGAAGGCAGTGTCGAAGCCCTGGGCACCACCGAGGCGGCTGAGAACTTGGTGCCGATGATCGACGGTCCGCGACTGCGGGTGCTGCTCGAGGCAATCGACAGTGGTAGTCCTCGCTCGCGGGAGCTGGCGCTGGATCTGCTGCGTACTCAGCGCTCAAACCTCGTCGCCAAAGCGATGCAGACGCGGCTTGGCAACAAGCTGGAGCCGGTGCGGATTGCGGCCTTACGCTGGCTTGCCGACGAACCGGATCAGCTGCTGGAGTCGCACCTGAAGCAGCGCTGGCTGACGCCGGATCTGTCGGATACCGAGCGGCAGGCGATCCTTGAGGCGGCTGGGGCACTCGGGGCGGCGCTGATTGGCGACGATACCGCGCGCTGGCTGACGGTGCCGAACCTGCCGCTGCGGACGGCGGCGCTGGCGGTGCTGCTGCGCTCAGCCGATGTCCGACACCAGAAAGTGGCCCGGCGGGCGCTCGAGGCGATGCTCAACAGCCAGAACGCCGAAGAGATCACTGCGGGCCTGCGCCTGGTCCACGAGCACAAAGTCGGCGAGTTTTTGCCGGCGGTGCTGGCGCGACTGGCCGATACCGAGATTGCGGTGCGTCGCGAAGCGCTCAGCTGTCTGCCGGCGTTCGAGGATGAGCGGGCCCGTCGTCCACTGTGGGCAGCGCTGACCGAGCCGACGATGGCGCACGTGGCGGTTCGTGCCCTGACCAGCTGCGGCGAGATGATCGTTCCGAACATCATTGCCCAGCTCGACTCGCCGGACATCGCCTCGGTGGTTCGTCAGCACTTGCTGCGTGCGCTCGGCCTGATTCCGTCGCAGTCCGGGGTGCAGTGCCTGCTCGATCACGTCCGTCACTCTGACCGCAATGCGCAGCTCGAGGCGCTCAAGTCGCTCAACCGGCTCCGGCGCGTGCTCAACCTGCCGCCGCTCAATGCCGATATCATTCAAAGCTTCGTTCTCTCGGAGCTGCGCTGGGGTCTGCACATGCTGCGGGCGCGCGAGCTGCTGAAGGATCGAGTCCGTCCCAACGGCCTGCTCTATCGCGAGATCGACGCCCAGATTGATGCCGCGCAGCAGCGGGTGGCGCAGACACTGGCCCTTCTGTCGCCCAAAGACACGATGGTTCACATCTTTAAGGCGCTGCGCTCGCCGAACTCGCCGCATCGCGACCAGGCCCGCGAGCTGCTGCGAACGCTGTTTAAGCCGGGGCCGATTGTCAACGCCAGCCTCAAGCTGCTCGATGAAACCCAGCCGTGGCAGCCCGAGTTTTTCCAGCCGCCGCTCTCGATTAGTAGTGGTCAGACCGCCGAGAGTGCGGTCGAGTGGCTGAAGCTGACCGCCGATCCGTGGGTGATTGCCTCGCTCAAGTACGATCCCGACTGTCCGCGCCAGACCTCGACGTTTCCGCCGATTCCCGAGCTGATCGAGCGCCACCTCGACGCGGTGCTGTTCCTCAAAGATGTCGGCTTGTTCGAGACGCTGACCAACGCCCAGCTGGTGGACGTGGCGGCGCTGGCGGAAAAGGTCGATCTACCGGCGGGACGGACGCTGTTCGAGCAAGGTGAGCTGCCCGACTACCTGTATCTCATCCGCAAAGGCAAGCTGCGCGTCGTCATCGGGGGCAACGAGGTCGCGCGCTTTGGTCCCGGCGAGTGCGTCGGCGAGATGGCCGTGCTGGCGAGCACTCGGCGCACCGCAGGCGTCGATACGCTGGAGCCGTGTCAGCTTCTGCGCTGGTCGGAGCGCGACTTTTTGGGCCTGCTCGATGCGTTCCCGGAAATTGGCCGCGCGCTGCTCAAGTCCTTGGTGCGCCGCCTCGCCCAGACCGGTAAGTCTCGCCAAGCGCCACGTGCCGCGACGATAATCGGAATGGTCTGGGGCAAAGACGGACCTCAGCCTTCCGCCAGCAGCAGCAACACCATGAACCAGCTTGATGGCAGCGGCTTCACCCCCGAGGACAAGAGCTAGAGCGAGCGATGGCGGTCACTGTCTCACTCGACATGATCTTGTTCCTCAAGGATGTCTCGCTCTTTGAGTCCTTGTCGAACGCGCAGCTTGCCGAAGTGGCGAGACTGGCGGAGCGTGTCGACGTGACCGGCGACGACATCAACAAGCCGCTGTTCTACCAGGGCGAGCCCGCCGACTGTCTGTACCTGATTCGCAAAGGCCGGGTGCGTGTCATCCAAAATGGCCACGAGATTGCGCGGCTCGGGCCCGGCGAGACGACCGGCGAGATGGCGGTGCTGGCGGGCATCGAGCGCTCGGCGACCATTGAGCCGATTGAGCCGATGGTGCTGCTCCGCTTTGATGCCGACGACTTTCTGGCGCTGCTCGACACCTACCCGGAAATCCAGCGGGCGCTGATGCGAACCCTGGTGATGCGCCTGACCTCGGCCAACCGTCCGCGTGAGCCCAGCCGGCGAGCCGCGACGATGGTCGGCATGGTGTGGGGCAAGGACGGGGCGCCGCAGAAGCCGACCTCGGGAGACTCTAAAAAGTAATGACTAGGGGGCAGCATGTTTCGGCAGCTCGATAGCGACGTGTGGTTCCTCGACAAGCCATTTGCGATGATGGGCATTGAGCTGGGCGGTCGCATGACGGTGGTCAAGCTGCTCGATGGCTCGCTGCTGATGGTGTCGCCGGTCAAGCTGACTGCCGACGATCGCGCCGAGCTGGATCGCATCGGCCCGGTCCGCTTCATCGTCGCGCCCAACCTCGTTCACCACTTGTATGTCGGGGACGCCAAGCTCAGCTATCCCGATGCCAAGATCTATGTGCCGCCGGGCCTTACCGACAAGCGCAAGGATCTTCGGCCCGATGGCACCTTGTCCGACACCCCGCCGCCTCCGCTGGCCGCCGAGTTCGAGACGATCCTGGTCGAGGGCATGCCCAGGGTCAGCGAGGTGGTCTTCTTCCACAAGAAGAGCCGCACCCTGATTCAGACCGACTTGGTGTTCAACCTCACCCAGGCGCCGACGCTTCTTAGCAAGATCTTCTTTTTCCTCAACGGCGCGCTCGGCGGCGTGCGGGCGACCCGGTTTCTGCGCAGCACCATTGCCGACAAGGCCGCGACCCGCCGGTCGATCGAGAAAATCTTGGCATGGGACTTCGACCGGATGATCGTCACCCACGGCGACGTGGTACGGTCCGGCGCCAAGGCAGAGTTTGCCGCTGCCTATCAGTTCCTGCTCGGCAAGTCGTAGTCAGAAAGAAGGTTTCCATGTCCGTTTCCACCGCTCCTGTCGTTTCGCTCATCCGTGGCGATGGCATTGGCCCCGAGATCAGCGAAGCCGTCCTGCGCATGTTAGATGCCTGTGGCGCCCAGCTGTCCTTCGAGGAAGTCCCCGCTGGCGAAGGCGCGCTGCTGAGCCACCACGATCCGATGCCCGAGGTCACGCTGGCGTCGATTGCCAAGCACAAGGTCGCGCTCAAAGGACCGCTGTCGACCCCCAAGGGCGGCGGCTTTCGCTCCGTCAACGTGGCGCTGCGCCAGCACTTCGACCTGTATGCCAACGTCCGCCCGGCCCTGAGCTTCCCCGGCGTCCCGTCCCGCTACTCCAACGTTGACATCGTCACCGTCCGCGAAAACACCGAGGACATCTACGCCGGCATCGAGCACTTTGTCGGCCCCGGTCGCTCTGCCGCCGAGTCCATCGCCGTCATCACCCGCTTTGGCTCCGAGCGCATCGTCCGCTACGCCTTCGACTACGCCCGCAAGTTTGGCCGCAAGAAAGTCTCCATCATCCACAAGGCCAACATCCTCAAGATGTCCAACGGCCTGTTCCTCGAAGTCGCCAAGCAGGTCGCCGCCGAGTATCCCGACATCCAGCACGACGACGTGATCGTCGATGCCGCCTGCATGAAGCTGGTGCTCACCCCCGAGCGCTTCGATGTCATCGTGACCATGAACCTGTTCGGCGACATCCTGTCCGACCTCATCGCCGGGCTGGTCGGCGGACTCGGCGTATCCCCCGGTGCGAACCTCGGCGAGCGCGCGGCCATCTTCGAAGCCGTCCACGGCTCAGCACCCGACATCGCCGGGCAGGGGATTGCCAACCCAACCGCGCTGGCCCTGGCGGCAGAGCTGATGCTGATTCACCTCGGGCAGCTCGAGCCAGCAGCGCGACTACGACGCGGCCTCCTCGCCGGCCTCGCCGACCCCCGCCTGCGCACCAAAGACCTAGGCGGCCAAGCCAACACCAAGACCTTCACCGACGGCGTCTGCGCAGTGATGGGCAAGTAGCTCGACCAATAAGCGTGGGGCCGACCGGAGAGCTTTTTTCGTACCGCCTGCGGGACGGAAAAAGTCTCGCAGGGAAGGGGGGCCCCACGCGTAACGCACACACGGCAAAGGGGGACTTTCTATGGCGCTGCTGCATGTCCTAGGCGTTGGCGATGCCTTTACCGAGCGCTATCACAACAGCTGCCTCTGCATCGAGGAGCCCCAGTCCGGCGTCCAGCTCCTCATCGACTGTCCACCCGCCCTGCCACGCGTGCTCGCCGACCACCGAGCCCGCACCGGCAGCCCGCTCTCCGTGGCAACCATCGATCACCTGCTGCTCACCCACCTCCACGGCGACCACTGCGGCGGCGTCGAGGCGTTTCTGTTCATGCGCCGCTTCCTCGTCCGCCGCAAGCCCTTCCTCTATGGCGCCCCTGCGGTCCTTGATCCCCTGTGGCCGACCCGACTGCGCGGCGGCATGGCCCACCTGACCGCCTGCGTGCCCGAGTGGTCCCTCGCCGAGCTGCCGCAGCGCCTCGCCCACCCGAGCTACCTTGAACCCGAAGCGGATTCCGCCGCCCAGCAGCGCCTGTCCACCCTCCCGCCGACCACGTCCGAGCTTCAGCTGTCCGACTATGCCGAGCGCGTCAACCTCCGCGACCGCACCCCGATTGGCCCGCTCATCATCGAGCGCCGCTTCACCCACCACCACATCCCGACCACCGCCGTCCGCGTCTTCCTGACCGGGCAGCCCGTCCCGCTGTTTGCCTACAGCGCCGACACCGCGTTCGACCCCGACCTCATCGCCTGGCTCGCCGAGGCGCCGCTCATCATCCACGAGACCAACTTCGGCATCCACACCCCGCTCGCCTCCCTGACCCAGCTCCCCCCCGCCGTCCTAAGCAAGCTCCACCTCATCCACTACCCCGACCTGCTCGATCCAGCCAGCTCCCCCATCCCCTGCCTACACGAAGGGCAGATCTTGGAGGTTGGGTAGGCACAGCCGCTCCGCCGACCATGGCTGGCGCCCATGGGGTTTGTAAAGTGGTGCGCGGGTGGACTGTTGTCAGGGGTGACAGCTGCCAAGTGGTGTCCGGGTGCGGGTTGGCAGGGCGTGACGGTTGTAAAGTGCTGTCCAAAGCCGCTTGGACAGGACTTTGCAGCGGGAAAGTGCGGACCAAGT
The DNA here is from genome assembly GCA_016794465.1 of Myxococcales bacterium. Lineage (GTDB taxonomy): Bacteria > Myxococcota_A > Polyangia > Palsa-1104 > JAEUJZ01 > JAEUKA01. The sequence goes on from JAEUKA010000067.1 coordinate 54,051, forward strand.
CGGGCTGGACAGGACTTTACAAAGGGAAAGTGCGGACCAAGTCGGGTTGGACAGGACTTTACAAAGGGAAAGTGCGGACCAAGTCGGGTTGGACAGGACTTGGCAGATCTCATGGCCCCAAACGCTGGGTCGGAGGGGGGCCGTGACTGCGGCCAGGCTTGCCCCGTGGCGATGGTTGGACGCTTGCGTGTAGGCAAGGCGAGTGCTACTGGACCGGCATGCCATCTATCTTGAGCGAAGAGCGAGGAACCAAAGAGCTTGTCCGGGCGGCGCGCTACCACCATGCGGCGCTGCTGGCTGACCCGGCGACTGCGCACCTGGCACCAGCGGTCAAGACCCGGATCGAGGCGCTGCTGAAGGCCGAGTCGCAGTCCGATGCCGCCGATGCCGTGCATCAGGAAAAGCAGGCGCTGCGCGATCGGGCGGAGTACCTGCATGACGACGAGCAAAGGGCGTGCGAGCTGGAGGTGTTCGCGGGCGTGCGCAAGGACCGCTCGCTGCCGGAGTACCGCGCGGTCTATGTGCTGGGGTTTTCGGGGCTGATTGCGCTCGCGGGGGAGGAGCAAGAGCGCGAGGTGGTCAAGATGTGCGCGGCGCTCGAGAAGGAGCATCCCGAGGTCGCGAAGAAGTACAAAAAGAACCTGCTCAAGCTGGCGGCGGAGGCGACGGCGGCAGAGAAAGCGCTGCGCCAAGCGGATACCGATGCCAGCCACGCGTTTGTCGCCGAGGTGCAGGCCCGGTCCACGCTGGTGGATCAGCTACGGCGCAATGAAGGCGCGCTGATCTCGCTGTTTCCTCGCGATAGGAAGCGGGTCCGGCTGTACTACCGAGTCCGTCGCCCGAAGAAAGACGCTCCTTCCCCGGCCTAGGCCCGTGTCCCTGGCCGTTAGGTTGGGCAGGCGGACAGGGCGGCTTGGCAGGCGGTGAGGAGGGTGGCTTTGGCTTGGGCGAGGCTCTTGGGTACGTCGCTGGAATCGGCGAAGGAGAGGGTGCAGCCGGCGGCGTTGCGGTGACCGCCGCCTCCGAACTGGGCGCACAGCTCGCCGACGTGGATGCGACCCTTGCCGCGCAGGCTGACGTAGATGCGATCGTCACTGACGGTGATCTGGCCGCCAAGCTCGACGCCGCGCAGCGCCCGCGCGTAGTTGACGAGCTTGCCCACGTCATCCATGGTCGCGTGGGCCTCGCGCAGCATCTGATCGGTCAGGGTCAGCAGCGCCAGCTGGCCTTCGCAGTGACGCTCCAAGGTCGGCAGGACCAGGGTCAACAGGCGCAGGCTTGCTTCGGACAGCTGTTCGTCAAGCTGGAGCGCCACTTCCCAGCTGCTCACGCCACTCTGGCGCGCGGCCATCGCCAGCCGGAAGACCTCTTGATCGGTGTTGGGATAGCGAAACCAGCCGGTGTCTTCGACCAAGGAGACAAACAGCGCCGTGGCCAGGTCGAGGGGCAGGGCGTCCTCGGAGATTCCCAGCGCAGCGAGCAGCCGCATCGCGATCACCCCCGCTGAGCCGGCATGCTGATCGCGCAGCACGATGTCACCCAGCTCCGAGACGATCTCATGATGATCGAGCACGATCAGCGGACCGGTGACTGCCGGCTCTGGGAAGTGCTCACCCAGCAGGTGGCGCGCTCCACAGTCATGAACCAGCGTCGCCGAAAAGCGCGCACCGCCCGGCACCTTGCGGCGGACCTCACCGGCCCCGGGCAGCCAGGACAGCCGTCGCGGTACCGGGTCGGGATTGTAGAGGTAGACTTCCTTGCCGAGCTTCCGCAGCCCGTGCGCAGTCACCAGCATTGCGCCGAGCGCATCGCCATCCAGTCGAGCGTGCGCCCCAATCAAGAATCGCTGTCCGCGCTGGATGAGGTCGGTGGCAAGGGCCAGCTGCTCAGAAAAAAGCATGCCGGCAGTATAGGCAGGACTTAGCTGCGCTTGTCGCGGCTTAGTACGTCATCGCGGACGGACTCGCAGAGCGCGCGGACTTTGTTGATCTGCTCCTCGCCGACGCCAAACTCGGCGAGCGTGCCGCACAGGTGCTGGATCACCACGTCGACATGCAGGTCGGCAAGTCCCCGGCTGAGCATGCTGGCATGAGCGGTTCGCATGTCCCGCCCGGTGTAGTTGTGCGGTCCGCCGGTCACCATGGTGATGAAGGCCGTCTGCTTGGCCATCTGGCGTTCCATGTCGATGCCATCAAAGAACCGCGCCACGCGATCATCGGACAGCATCTTGCGATAAAAACTCTCGACCACTGCTTCGATGGCGGGTGCGCCACCAAGCTGCTCGTACAGGCTCTGCATGATCCCCCCCTCCTTAAACGACGTTTCAGCGTACCACGAAATTATGCTTTCTACGCGCGCAATATCAGCTACGTTGAGAGCTGACGCTTTGCTCGGGACCGGGTGTTCACTTGTCGAACCGAGTCGCGGTCGATATGAATGGTCCTGCCTGCAAAATTTTACGTTACGTAAGCTTCTCGTGGTACACAGAACAATCGATCCACGCTGTACCGCTTGGTACACCGTCTTGGGTCAGGACCAAGGTATGAGAGATGCAGTTAACTCAATTCACTGATTACTCGCTGCGGATACTCCTCTATTTGGCCCACCATCCACCGCAGGATGGCGAGAGGCTGCCAGCAGTGCTCGACATCAGCCGGTCGTACGGAATCTCGACCAACCACCTGAGCAAGGTGGCACGGCTGCTGGTCCAAAATGGCTTCGTCAAGGCAACGCGCGGTCGCAATGGTGGCTTGCAGCTGGCTCGGACGCCCGAGGAGATCAACCTCGGCGAAGTGGTCCGGCGCAGCGAGCCGCACTTCGACTTGGTCGAGTGCTTTGACCAGCGCACCAACACCTGCCCGATCACGAGTGTGTGCGTGCTCAAGGGGGTGCTGGCCGAAGCGAAGCGGCAGTTCATGGCGGCGCTCGACAAGCAGACGCTGGCGGACGTGGTGGGAACGCGCGTGAAGCTGGTCCAGCTATGGCGCGGCCCGAAGCCGGGCGGCTGAAAATCCGGCTTCGGACCGGAGATGCCTCCCCAATCCGGCTATAAGCCGAGATGCTAGGCGGCGACCGAGGCTGCGCGCGGAGCGTACTACTGTACGTGAGCACGCAGCCGACCGAGCCAACAACGCAGATTGGCTTAGAGACGGATTGGGAAGCGTGAACAGGACTTGCACGAGCAAGAAGGCCGGACTAATACCTAGGCCGCTTACTTCTTGGCTTTGTGGAGCTTGCTCGTGCGCACTGTCTTGTTGCCGTGGCCCTCTGCCAACCTGAGGGCTGTTCGTCGTTTCTTCTGGCCGGTGGTGGCCTTGGGTCTTTTTGTCAGCTCGCTGGCGAGTGCGCAGCTGAAGCCGATGACAAGCGCGGAGCTACGTGACGCGCTGGAGACGGCGAAAGCGACGATGAGAAGCTCGTCCGCTGACCCCAAAGGGGTTCGCCAGCTCGATCTCGCCGCACTGTGGTCGCTGGCTGAGAGTAGGTTTCCGGGTCTTATCGCGGCCCGTCGCACCATCGATGCCGCCAAGCACACGCGCAATGAACAGATCTTCTTGCGGCTCCCGGCGGCGGATCTGTCGGGGTTTCTGACGTGGTCTCCGAATGTGAAGTGCAAGACCACCGAAGAGCTGGCGGCGGAAGGGAAGGTGGGTCAGCTCGGTGGGCCGGATCACTGTAGCGAGACGAACATCGCGCAGACGCTGAACACCTCGACGATTCAGAACTATCTGCCGCTGTATGGCGCGCTGGTGCAGCTGAACCTGCGGATTACGCAGCCGCTGTATACCTTCGGGAAGCTGACGGCGGCGTGGGATCTGGGACAGGTGGGGGTGGATCTGGCGGCGGCGCAGTCGGATGGGGCGCGACTGGATCATCAGCTGAATGTTCTGAAGGCCTACTTTGGGCTGAAGACGGCGCGGGCGGCGCTCGACACGGTGAAGGACGGCCACGATCAGGTGATTCGCTGGTCGAAGCAGATGGATCTCGACTTGGAGGCGGGCCGAGGCTCGGCGTCCGAGATCGATCTGATGCGGCTCCGGGTGGCAGAGTCGCAGATTGAGATCATTCTGATTGACCTGGAGCGGACGATTGCCTCGACGCTGGCGGCGCTGCGCTACTGGGTGCAGGACCAGGCGATAGACATCGACTCGCAGGAGCTGGCGATCTGGCACGACGAGCGAGAGCCGCTCGACTACTACCTGGAGTCGGCAGTGCGCAACCGGCCCGAGCTGAGAGTGCTGCGGGCAACGGGGCAAGGGGCGCAGCTGTACAAGAAGCTGCGGATTGCAGAGCTCTTGCCCAGCTTTGGCATCATCGCGAACTTCGGCTATGGCTACGCGGGCGGAGTGCAGGACCCGAACCATGGCTTTATGAGCCGGCTCAACTACCTGGGGGCGGGCGTTGGTCTGGGAATGAGCTGGGGGCTGGACCTGGGGCCGAAGATTGCGCGGCTGCAGAAGTCGATTGCCGACGTAAACATCTTCGAGAGTCGGCGGCGCGAGCTGCTGGGTGGCGGGGCGCTGGAAATTGAGCGCGCCTACAACGATGTTCGGGAGGCCCAGCGCCGTCTAAAGGCTGCTGAGACAGCCGAGCGGCGAGCACGGGGCTGGCTGCAAGGGATCAAACAATCAATCGACGTGGGTACTGCCGAGGGGCGTGATATGAACGATGCGCTGCGAACGTACTTTGATCAGCATGTCGCGGTGCTTCGGGCGACGAACGACCTAAATGTGGCTTGTGGCGCGCTCCGTCGAGTCTCTGGACTAGAGGTCATTCCCAAATGAGCAAACAGCGGACTTTTCTGGCGACTTGTGCGGTGATTTCGCTTTCGTGGTTTTCTGGACTGGCGACGGTGCTGACGGAGGGCCCAGCGCGGGCGGCAACGGCAGTACCGGCCAGTCCGAAGGCGACCTTGCAGCGGTTAAATGGCTCGTGCGAGCGGCTGCTGCGGATGAAGACCGAGCCGGGCTCGACCGAAGAGAACCGGGTGAAGGTCGAGATCAAGCAGTACGCCTCGGAGCTGCTCGACTACACCGAGCTGTGCAAGCGAGCGCTGGGGGAGCACTGGTCGAAGATGCCCGAGGACAAGCGGCTGGACTTCGTGGCCACGCTCAAAGAGCTGATCGAGCGGAACTACATCCGCCAGCTGCGGACGAACCTCGACTATGTCGTCAACTACGGCGAGGAGAGCATCGATGCCAAGGAAGCGAAAGTGGCGACGGCGCTGCGGCTCGCGACCAAGGGCAAAGTGACCGAGGTTCAGATCGACTACCGCCTGATCCAGCAGCCGGATGGCAGCTGGAAGGTCTACGACGTGATCACCGATGAGCTGTCGCTGGTGCGGAACTACCGAACCCAGTTCCAGAGAATCATCGGTGGCAACAATTATGACGGACTGCTGTCGCGGATGAAGTCGAAGCTGGCCGAAGACAAAGCGAGCGAGGGCGGTGCCAAGCCGGCTGAGACTGCTTCGACGCCAGCTCCGACTCCTGCGCCAGCTGGAAAACCGGCGGCTCCGACCCCAGCGGCCAAGAGCGAGGTCAAGCCAGGGCTTGCGCCAGCCGGAAAGCCGACGGCTGCGCCAGTTGGAAAGCCGGCGACGCCGACTCCCGCGAAGCCAGTGAAGGTCGTTCCGACCGTGACCTAATCCGACTGCTACCAACCGAGAAAGGACTGTTGCGATGGCTGAAGTGATTCCGTTTCGTGGCCTGCTCTATCGTCCGGCGGCGGCTCTGGGGCAAGAATCGAGCGATGCTTCGTCGCTTTTGGCGCCTCCCTACGATGTGATTGGCGAAACAGAGCGGCGGAGTCTGGCGGGACTGTCGGCCTTCAACAGTGTCCATCTGATCTTGCCGCAGGCTCCGGCGGGGTCGGCGGGCGATGCGCGGTATGCGGTGGCCGGCGCGACGCTCCAGGCCTGGCAGCGGGGTCAGGTGGTGGTGCGCGATGAGCAGCCGGCTTTTTATCGCTACCACCAGGTGTTTTCTCCACCGGGTGAGCCGAGTGCCGAGAAGGTGGTCCGGCGTGGCTTTGTCGCGCGGATTCGCCTGCATCGCTTTGCGGAAGGCGTGATCTTGCCGCATGAGCGAACGCTGTCGGGTCCGAAGGTTGACCGGCTCAAGCTCAAGCGTGCGACGCGGACGCACCTGTCGCAGGTCTTTGGGCTCTACGATGATCCCGAGCGGCTCGCGGACGCGGCGTTCGCAAAGGTGGAGCAGTCGGCGCCGGAGCTGTTTGGTCACAGTGCAGATGGCGTCGAGCATCGGCTGTGGCGACTGACCGATCCGGCTGCGATCGAGGTGGTGCAGCGGGTCTTGCGGGATCGTCGCATCTATATCGCGGACGGCCATCACCGCTACGAGACGATGCTGGCGCTGCGCGAGGAGCTGCGCCAAGACCCGAGCTACTGCGGGCTCGACTCGGCGGTGGAGTACGGATCGATCTTCCTGTGCAACGTGCGCGATCCGGGCTTGTTTGTGTTCCCAACCCACCGGGTGCTGCACAGCTTGCCGGGGTTCGATCTGCAAATGCTCCTGTCCCGGCTGGCGGGCGCATTTGTGGTCGAAGAGCGGACAGTGCCAACGGGCTCAGAGGCACGGGACGAGCTGTCGCGGCGCGGGCTGGAGGGGCCAAGCTACCTGCTGCTGTCGCGCGGTCGAGCCTTCTATCTGCGGCTGCGCACAGATGCTGATCTGTCGGTGTTGCCGGGTCCGAGCGTGCTGCACAGCCTCGATGTGACGTTGCTACATGCGCTGATTTTGGAGCAAGCGCTGGGCATCGATCGGGCGGCGCAGGAGTCGCAGACCTATCTTCGCTACGTGAAGGACAACGAGCAGGCGCTGTCGGCGTCGCGCGAGCCGGACGTGCAGGCGGTGTTCATGATGAATCCGACCAAAGTGACGCAGGTGATGGCGGTGTCGGAGGCGGGCGAGGTGATGCCGCAGAAGTCGACCTACTTCTATCCGAAGATTGCGTCGGGCATTGTGCTCAATCCGCTGGACCCGGCCGAGTCGGTGTCGCCAAAAGAGGCGCGCTAGGTCGTGATGGACAAGGGTGTCGCCTCCGTCGCGCTGGGTGAGCTGACCTGCGACTCGATCCTGCGCGGACGGCTGCGGCTGTGGCAGCCCGTCACGGGGTATCGCTTCAGCATTGATCCGCTGCTGCTCATCGACTTTGTGGGTGACGGTGCGCCGGCCAAGATTGCCGACCTAGGCGCGGGGGTTGGGGTGGTTGGACTTGGACTCGCACGGCGCTTTGAGCTGGCGCACGTGACGCTGGTGGAGCTGCAACCACGACTGGCCGAGCTGTCCCGTCGCAACATCACCGAAAACGGCCTGACGGAGCGCTGTCAGGTCATCGAGGCCGATGTACTCGCAGTGCCCACGCGGCGCCTGCTGGCCGGCGGCAGCTTCGATCTGGTGGCGTCGTGTCCGCCCTACTATCCGGTCGGTCACGGTGGCGTCAATCCCGATAGCGAGGAGGCGATTGCCCGGCACGAGCTGCGACTGCCTCTGCCCAAGCTGGTGGCGGCGGCCAAGCGGCTGGTCGGCTTTCGCGGGCGGGTAGCGTTTGTCTATCCGTCACCAAGGCTGTCCGAGCTGCTGGTGGCGATGGCAGAGTCCGCGCTGCCGGTGCGGCGACTGCGACTCGTTCATCCTCATGCGGGCGAGCCGGCGCAGCGAGTGATGGTGGAGGCGCAAAAAGGATATCGAGGCGGCTTGCAGATTGAGCCACCGCTCTACGTTCGCGAGGCCGATGGTCGCTATTCTGCCCAAGCCCGTCGCGCCCTGGGTGAGCCCGATTAGCCGCTCGCCTGACGATTTTTCACACCAACAACCTGGAGGACTTCGATGACCGCTCGCTTTGTACTTTCGCTGTGTGCGCTGACCTTGATGCTTGGCTGTAAAGGAACCCGACCGGATGCGCCGCTGACCGGCTCTGAGTCGCTGCATGACCTGATGGAGTCGATGGAGTCCGCCGCCAAGCCGCTGTTTGCGCGGACGGCTGGGGCGCCGCTTACCGAGACGGAGCTGCCGACGCTGACGGCCTCGGCCAACCGCATCCTGGCGATCAATGCGGCGGTGAAGACGCGCTTTGCCAGCAAGCATCCGGCGACGTTTGTGGGCCACAGTGAGCAGCTCGAAAAGGGCAGTCAAGAGCTCGTGGCGGCGCTGCAAGCCAAGGACGCGGCGGCCACCCAAGCGGCGGTAAAGACCATCGATGGCGCGTGCGGGGCGTGTCACAAGGAGTTCAAGCAGTAGTAGCCTGGAGAGACGATGGCTGGTCGTCCACACGAGCGGGAGCGCTTCTTTGCTCGGCTCTCGCTCCTTCTCGGCTGTGCGCTGCTGGGGATGGTGCTCGGGGGGGTCGGATCGCGTCTGCGGCGGACGGTGGTGGTGACGCAGCCCGTGCAGACGCAGCCAGCCGCTCAGCCAGCGACGCTGGTGGTTTCTTCGCCACCGACACCTCTCGATCTGGCGCAGCCGCCCCCGGTTCCCGATGCTGGGACGCGGCCTGTGCGCGAGCTGTGGGTGATGGTGGTTGATCAGTCGGGGCAGCCCGTCGAAGGAGTCTCGGTGCTAGCGAGGCCAGGCCTACAAACGGCGACGACGACAGCAGCAACGGTGGTGGGCGAGCTAGGTGTCCTGCCGGGGCCGCTGCCGTTTCCCGAGGAAGTGATGGCTGGGCAGACGGCGGCTGCGGGCAAGCTCGATCGGGCCGGTGTCTCGACGGGCAGCTGGGTGGCGAAGAGCGACGTGAAGGGGCTGGTGCACTTTGCCTCGGTAGGCAGTGGTCGGCTGCTGCTGCTCGCGAACTTTCAGGGCAAGAGTGCGTCCGGTGAAGTCGAGGTTCCCGTCGCCACAGATGTCGCGCCGTCCGAGTCGGTGGTGCGCGTCGTGCTTCGGCTGGCCAGTCCGGTTGAGTGCGCTGAGTCCGTGTCTCTCGATGGCAGCGATCCGTTTGCGGCGGCGGCTGGCGGGGCAACTCGGGCTGACTTGCGCGGTCATCTCGTCGACCAGCGTGGCTTTGCGGTGGCGATGGCGCGGATTGATGCGGTCGTCGCGGGCAGTCGCAGTCAGACCCAAAGTGATGCGCGAGGTCAGTTTGTGCTGCCGATGCTGCCGTCCGGTGAAGCGCGGCTGTCGGTGCGTGCGCCAGGTTTTGCGCCGCTCCAGCAGCTGGTTCGGGCCGAGCAGCGTCGTGAGGATCTGCGCATCGAGCTGCGGCCTGGAGGCGGCATCGCAGGGCAGATTGAAGATGTGCGGACCTCGGGGCTTCCCGATGGAGTAGAGGTCTGGCTGGAGCTGCCAAGTGGCGAGCGCTGGCCGATTACCCTGGCGCCGGACGGTCACTTTGTGCAGACCGGGCTGCCGGCAGGGTCGGTGGTGGTGCGTGCGCGTGCGCGTGGGTATGCCCAGGTGCGACAGGTCGTACAGGTTCCATATGGCTCGTCGCCGGATCAAGTGACAGTACGAGATGTGCGACTGCGGTTTCAGCGCGGCGCGCAGCTGACCGGCCAGGTGCGGGGTCCGCAGGGCAACGTCGAAGGCGCCGACCTGCAAGTGCGCTCGGATGATGGGCAGACGGTGGCGCAGGCACGCAGCGATCGACGGGGTGAGTTTGAGCTGACCGATCTACCGCCGGGGCGACTGCGGCTGCTGGTGAGCTGTGCGCAGGGCTCGGCGTCGCTGACCATCGAGCTGCGCGCCGGGGACCGTCAGCGTCAAGATGTCGAGATCGGCCCTCACTAAAGCCGTTGCTGCCGTCGCTACTGGGCGAGCTTGAGGACTTCCTCGGCAATGTTCGTCGCTGCGTCGGGTTTGCCGAGCCGCCGACTGGCACTGGCCATTGCTTGAAGCACCGCCCGGTCCGAACACAGCTCGCTGAGCACACTGGCGACGAGCTGCGGCGTGGTGTCTTTTTGCTGGAGCAGCCTGGCCGCGCCATTTTCGACCAAGTAGCGGGCATTGTGCGTCTGGTGATCGTCGGCGGCGAACGGGAACGGAATCAGCACTGCCGGTCGGCCAATCGTCGTTAGCTCGGCAATCGTCGTCGCACCAGCCCGGCCAATCATCAGATCACAGTCGCGATACGCCGCCGCCATGTCGCTGATAAACGGCTCGACCGAGATCGCTGAGGACAGCCCGACGAGCTGCGCGTAACGGCTCTTGGTGGACTCGAAGTCGGACGGGCCGGTCTGATGATGAACTTGGATGTGCTCGGCGAGCGGCGACAGTGAGGCTGGCGGGTTTTTGTACAGCTCGGCGATGGCATCGACGAGCAGCGTGTTGACCGCCTTGGCGCCCAGAGAACCACCGAGGACGAGGATGCGCACGGGCCCGGTTCGCTCGACGGAAGCCTCCTGACAATCGACGATGGTCTGACGGACGGGATTGCCCAGGAGCGCGGTCTTGCGACGAGGAAAATAGCGACCGGCATGTGGGAACGACGTAAAGATCTTGTGGGCCACGCGCGACAGGATGCGATTGGTCACTCCCGGCACTGAGTTCTGTTCCAGCACCACCGTCGGGATTCGCAGAAGCGCCGCCAGCAGCACCACCGGGCCAGAGGCATAGCCACCGACGCCAACCACCACCTGGGGACGCAGCTTCCGCAGCAGTCCCAGCGTCTGAAACATCGCCACCGGCAGCCGCAACAGCGAGCGCAGCGTCGCCACCACCCCTTGGCGCTTAAGCCCCGAGATGTCGATCAGCGAAAGTGGATAGCCGGCCTGCGGAATGACCTTGGCCTCGATGCCACGGGCCGTCCCAACGAATGTCACGTGAGCGCCGTGCTGCCGCAGCTTTTCGCCGAGTGCCAGCCCCGGAAACAGATGTCCGCCGGTGCCGCCGCCAGCGATGACGATGCGTGTGGTGGTGTCAGGACGGCTCATGCGCGGGCTCCGGCGAGACGCTGCGTACTGCGACGACGATTTTTGCGTCCGGGCAGCCAGCTCTTCCACGACCGACCTTTTTGGGGCTTCTCGACGGGGGCCGGCTCTCGACGCGAGATGTTGAGCAAGATGCCAATCGCGCACAAGTCAATCACCAGCGTCGAGCCACCGAACGACAGCAGCGGCAAGGTCAGCCCTTTGGTCGGCAGCGCTCCGAGCACCACGCCAATGTTAAACGCCGCCTGCAGCCCAAACATCGCCGTGATCCCGACCGCCAGATACAGCCCAAACGCATCACGGGACCGCGCCGCCGTGAGACAGCCCCGCAGAATCAGCAGTGCATACAGCGCAATCACCGAGCCTATGCCGATGAAGCCCAGCTCCTCGCCGATGATCGCCAAGATGTAGTCGGTGTGCGCCTCGGGCAAAAACAGCAGCTTCTGGCGACTGTCACCCAGACCTTGGCCGGACAGACCTCCTGAACCGACGGCAATCAGCGACGCCGCCATCTGATAACCGAAGGTGTCACGGAACTGCCACGGATCGAGAAACGCGAGGATTCGCCGCAGTCGCCACGGAGTTCCGACGATGGCGTTGTAGACAATCGGCAGCGCTCCGAGCCCGGCAATCGCCAGGAAGCTAAAGCGAGTACCCGCGACGAACAGCATCGTGATGGTGATGCCTCCGACGATCATCGCCGTGCCCAGATCCGGCTGTTTGAGCAGCAGCCCGGAAAACAGACCACAGACGAGCAGTGGCGGCAGAAAGCCAATCAGAAAGCGGCGAACCAAGTCGGCTTTCTTGGCCAAGATGTGCGCCAAAAAGATGATCAGCGCGACCTTGGCCAGCTCGGCAGGCTGGAACGACAGCGGCCCCACGTGAAACCAGCGACGGGCGCCATTGACTCGCACCCCAACCACCAGCACCGCCGTCAGCAGCGTCGTCGACAGCCCAAGGATCGGGTACGCCAGCCGTCGGTACAGCGAGTAGTCGATGCGCATCGTCACCGCCATTCCGACCAGTCCGAGCAGCACCCACACCAGATCTCGGACCAGGAAGTAGCGACTGTCGCCCATCTTCTGCTGCGCCAGCACCGCCGACGACGAGTACACCATCACCAAGCCAAGTCCGACCAGCACGAGCACGACCGAGAACAGCACCGGATCGGCGCGATGCGGCACCGGCACAGGCAGCGCAGCTTCGTCGGCTTTCACAGCGCGGCTCCATCGGGATCGTGACTGTGACGCATGGTGGCACCGGGCAGGGCGGCGACCGCATCAGCAAACACGGCGGCGCGATGGGCATAGTCTTTGAACATGTCAAACGACGAGCAGGCCGGTGACAGCACCACCGCATCGCCCGGCTGACAGAGTGCGACCGCTTGGGCCACCGCCGCAGGCAGCGTCGGGGCATGCTGCACCGGAAACGGACTGCCACGAAGCGACCGCTCGAGCAGCGGCGCGGCCTCTCCGATGACGATGGCACCTCGGGTCTTTTCCTTGCACAGGGTCTGCCGCAGCGGCTCGTACGAACCGCCTTTGTCGCGACCACCGGCAATCAGCACCAGCGGCCTTGGGAAGCCGGCCAGCCCGGCAATCACCGCGTCGACGTTGGTACCTTTGCTGTCGTCGAAAAAGGCAATCCCTTGCGCTTCTCCGATGAGCTGCATCCGGTGGGGCAGGGCGGAAAAGGCAGCTGCAGCGCGACGGACCTCGTCATAGCTGGCCAGCCCCGAGGCACGCATCAGCAGAAACGCCGCCAGCGCATTGGCTTGGTTGTGGCGACCGACCAGCTGCAGCTCGCTCACGGGGTAGCGCTCCTCGCTGGGCTCTCGTCCGGCGAGCGCTGACTCCATCCCTCCGCTCACGCCGCGCAAGACCAGCTGACCATCCGCGACGAAGCCGCCCAGCTGCACCAGCCGCCCCTGAATCCGTCGCGACGGCAGCGATGACTGGGTTGTAAACAAGAAGCTCGGCTCACTCGACCCCAAGTGCCTTGCGTAGAGCGCTTGGACCTCGGGATCGTCGGCGCTGACGACGCGGGGTGCCCATGGTGCCATGTTGCGGAAAATCCGCGCTTTGGCGTCACCGTACTCGCGCAGCGATGGATATCGGTCCAGGTGGTCAGGTGTCAGATTGAGCAGCGCCGCTGCGTGACAGCTCAGGCTCTCGCAAGTCTCCAGCTGATACGACGACAGCTCGATGACGACAATCCCTTGCGGGCCCCCGGCAGCGGTCCCGACCGCGTCGATGAGCGGCGTGCCCAGGTTGCCGCCGCAGAAGCTCGGTCGCTTGGTCGCTTTCGCAATCGCTCCGCACAAGCTGGTGACCGTAGATTTGCCGTTGGTGCCGGTGATGCCGACGACGGGAGCGGTGATGTACTGGCTGGCCAGCTCGATCTCGCCGGTGATGGGAACTCCCGCCAGACGGGCTGCGACGATCGGTGGACGAGACTGCGGCACGCCCGGCGAACAGACGATGAGCTCGACGCCGCACAAGATGTCACTGCGCAGACCACCGAGGGCAAGGGTGAGTCTTCCCGTCGACAGCAGCGGACTTAGCGAGCCGAGTGCTGATCCAAGCGCCGCTTCCTCGCGATCGTCACAGGCGACGACCTGGGCGCCGCGCTCGATGCAGAAGCGAATGACAGACAGGCCGCTCTTGCCCAATCCGACGACGGCGACACGACGAGACGCCAGAGGTGTCGGCATCGCCTAGCGAACCTTTAGCGTCGCCAGCGCGATGATCGCCAGCGCAATCGAGATGATCCAAAAACGCACAATCACCTTCGGCTCGGCCCACCCTTTGAGCTCGAAGTGATGATGCAGCGGCGCCATCTTGAAGATCCGCTTGCCGGTCAGCTTGAACGACGCCACCTGTAGCATTACCGACATGGTTTCAGCGACGAAGACTCCGCCGATGATGACCAGCGTGAACTCGTTCTTGGTCAGCACTGCCAGCGTGCCCAGCGCCCCGCCGATCGACAGCGAGCCCACGTCGCCCATGAAGACCTGCGCCGGGTAGGTGTTGTACCAAAGGAAGCCGACGCCCGCGCCCGCGAGTGCGCCGCAGAAGACCGCCAGCTCGCCGCTGCCGGGGATGTAGGGAATCTTCAGGTACTCGGCGATGTTGAAGCCTTTGATGATGGTGCCGGCGCCGTAGCTCAAGATGAGGAACGTACCCGCCGAGACAATCACCGGGCCAATCGCCAGCCCATCAAGCCCGTCGGTGAGGTTGACCGCGTGACTCGCCCCGAGGATGACCAGCACCGCCAGCGCAAAGTAGACCGCCGCAAACATCTCCAGCGGATACTTATTGAAGTCGAGCAGCGGCAGGGCGACGCGGAAGCGCAGGCTCGGGTCATACAGGTTCGATCCAAAGATGTACGCAACGACGGCGATGGTGATGACCGCCTGGAGTCCGATCTTGACCTTGCCCGGCAGCCCCTTTTTTGACACCCGCAGCTTGCGATAGTCGTCGAGAAAGCCGACCGCACCAAACGACAGCGTGACCAGCAGCGCCACCCACACAAAGCGGCTGGTCAGGTCACACCAGCACAGCGTCGCGACACTGACGCAAAACAGGATCAACAGACCGCCCATCGTCGGGGTTCCGGCCTTCTTTTGGTGGCCCTCGGGTCCGTCGGTGCGGATGCTCTCGCCAACCTGTAGCTTGTGCAGCCAGCGGATCAGCCACGGGCCGAGCAGCAGTCCCAGCAGCAGCGCGGTCAAGATGGCCAGGATGCTGCGCGTCGAGACATAGCGCACCACGTTGAGAAAACGCAGCGACGGAATGTTATGCAGTGAATAGAGCAGATGGTAGAGCATAAAGACGAATCCCTTAGCCAGCGCTCACCGGCGGTGGCGGAGACAGAAGTGTGGTGAGTTGTTCGAGCACGCGCTCGAGCGCCATGCCGCGTGAACCTTTGACGAGTACAACATCGCCCGCTCTCGTCGCTGCGGCTGCTGCCTCGGCGGCTTGGGCGGCTGTCTCGACGTGAACGACGGTGGTTCCGAGTGCGGCGGCAGCCTCGCTGGCGTGTCGAGCGCGGGTTCCAATCGTAATCAGCTGATGCAGTCCGCTTGCGGCGGCGACGCGTCCGACCATGGCATGAAGCTCGGCCTCTGTCGGGCCAAGCTCTAGCATATCGCCGAGGACCGCCACTGCCGACCCGCTGCCACGCAGACCGGCAAGTGCTCGTAGCGCCGCTGCGACCGAGGCGGGATTGGCGTTGTAACAGTCATCGAGGACCAGTCGTCCGCCGATCGTGAGCAGCTGTCCGCGATGCTTGCCGGCCTGCACGCTGGCCAGGCCGGTGGCAATGGTCGCAGGTGGTACATCGAGCGCGAGCGCAGCAGCAGCAGCCAAGGCCGCGTTGTCGGCATGATGCGGCCCAATGAGCGGCAAGCGAATCGACTGACTCGGAGTTCCCGCAGCCAGCGGACAGCTCAGCTCGACTTGGAGTCCGGCTGCGTCCTCAGCCTCAATGCGGACATGCGCGGCTGCTGCTTTGGCGGGCACCGCACCACTTGACCCAATCAGGGCTCGGATTCGACCCGAAAATGCCCCGGCCCGCGCTGCTTGCTCTCGCACCAGTCCATGGCCATCGAGAAACACCGCCGTGGCCCCATCCGCGAGCCCCGCGAACAATTCCCCCTTGGCGAGTGCGATGTTTTCTAGGGTCCCCAGCGTCTCCAGGTGCGCCGGACCGACGTTGGTGATGACCGCAACCTCAGGCCGACACAGCGAGGTCAGATAGGCAATCTCTCCCCGCGCCGACATGCCCAGCTCGATCACCGCATAGCGCTGGCTGGGCCGCAGCTTGAGCAGCGTCAGGGGCACGCCCAAGTGGTTGTTGAGGTTGCCGTCCGTCTTGGTCAGCTCTCCGGGCTCGATGCGGTGGGCGGCCAAGATCGAAGCGACAAGGTCCTTGGTGGTGGTCTTTCCCGACGATCCCGTCACCGCCACGACCCGCAGCTTGGCCGCGATCTCCGGCGCGTCCCGATGGGCACGAGCGATCTGGCCCAACGCTACGATCGTGTCCGCCACCTCGATGACCGCCAGGCTGGGATGCTCGGGAACAAGGTGCAGCTTGTCTCGCTCGATGAGCACGCCGCCCGCGCCGCTCTGCACCGCTTGGGCAAGGAAGCTGTGGCCGTCGTGGTGCTCGCCGCGAATCGCGACAAACAGGCTGCCGGGCGTGACGGAGCGGCTGTCAATGGTGACCGCGCTGAAGCGATGGGTCGCCCCCCGCACAAGTCGGCCCGCTGCTGCGCCCAGGACGCGCTCCAGTGGCAGTTCAATCGAAGGAAGCATGTTTGTTGGCAGGGTCGCAGGCGTCAGCGTTCCAGAGCGCGGCTGAGCATCCGGGCGAAGCTGTAGCGCCCGCTGGGCTTCTTCGCGATCGTCAAAGTGCAGCTTGCTGGTGCCGATGATCTGATAGTCCTCGTGGCCTTTGCCGGCGAGCAGCACCAAGTCCTCGGGCTGGGCGGCAAGGATCGCACTCTGAATGGCCTGGCGACGATCCGGCTCGATGAAATAGCCACTTGCCGACGAAGCCAGCTGCCCACGATCGAGAAGCGGCGTCAGGCGACCTGTAGACTCGACCCCCGCGACGATCATGTCGATGATCCCCTGCGGATTCTCACTGCGTGGGTTGTCCGAGGTCACAATCACCAGATCGGCTTCCTCGGCGGCGGCTCTGCCCATCAGGGGTCGCTTGCCAGCATCGCGATCGCCACCACAGCCGAACACCACCAGCAGTCGTCCGCGCTTGGCATGGCTCGTCGTCAGTGGCCGTAGCGTGGATAGGACCCGCGACAGCGCATCGGGCGTGTGGGCGTAGTCCACCAGCACCGTCGGTCCGCGCCGGCTTGGCACTCGCTCCAGGCGTCCTGGCACCCCACTCAGCAGCGACAGACCCCGACCGATCTGCACCGCCGACAGCCCCAGGGCCACACCAATGCCGATGCTGAGCGCCAAGTTCGACAGATTAAACTGACCCGTCAGCGGCGACTGCAGCGTTACTTCTCCGACGGGTGTACTGAAGACCGCACTGATGCCCTCGACCCCGGTCTTTTCTCGCACCACCGACACATCAGCCGGCTCGGTCAGCGAAAATCCGATCCGCTGCGCCGGCGGCAGCGTCGCAAACAGCCGTCGTCCCCACGGATCGTCGAGATTTATCACCGCTCGACCCCCCAGCTCGGCGGGCAAGAGGTGCTGATGAAACAGCTGACACTTGGCGGCAAAGTACGCCTCCATCGTGCCGTGGAGATCCAGGTGATCTTGGGTCAGGTTGGTAAAGGCCGCGACGCGAAAGCGCACCCCAAACAGCCGTCCGAGCAAGAGCGCATGCGACGACACCTCCATCGCCACCGCCTTGGCCCCGTGCTCGGCCAGCTCGGCCAGCGTGCGATGTAACAGCAGCGCGGTCGGAGTCGTAAACGGCGCTGCCTGATTGACCCCTGGCCCGCGATACAGCACCGTCCCGAGCAGCCCCGGCCGTAGCTCCGCCTCTTCCAGCAGCGTCTCGACCAGGAAGTTGCTGGTGGTCTTGCCGTTGGTGCCGGTGATGCCAATCAGCGTCAGCGAGTCCGAAGGCCGACCGTAGCGATTCATCGCCAGCTGGGCCAGCGCCTCGGTCGCGCTTGCCACCGGCAGCTGGAGCAGCCGACAGTCGGGACGAACCTGCTCGACGATCGCTGCCCGGGCACCGCGCTGCTCGGCATTGGCAAGAAAGTGATGGCCATCGACCGTCTGACCCGGTACTGCCACAAACAGATCGCCCGGCGTCACCTGCCGCGAGTCATCGCAGACTTCGCCGATCTCGATCGTTTCAAGCTCCGCCATCGTCGGCAGCGATCCGCCCACAGTTGGACGCAGCTCGACCTCGCGGAGCAGCTTGGACAGCTTCATGGTGGGCCGATTTTTCTGCAAGATCGGCGGTCTGCCAAATTACGTGGGCTGTTACAGCACTTTGCCGGGGTTCATCAGGCCGCTCGGGTCGAGGGCCGCTTTGATCTTGCGCATCACTTGCAGCTCGACCTCCGATCGATAGCGGCGCAGCTCGTCGCGCTTGAGCTGTCCGATCCCGTGCTCGGCACTGAAGCTGCCGCCCATCGACATCGCCAGCTCGTGGACCACGTGCGACAGCCGGTCGCGATGCCGCGCATACTCCGCCCGATCCATGTCGATCGGCTGGCTCAGGTTGAAGTGGACGTTGCCATCGCCGACATGTCCAAACGCCACCACCCGAATCCCCGGCACCTCGGCTTCGACCCGGCGGCTCGCTTCCTTCACAAACTGCGGCACCCGATGAATCGGCAGCGACACGTCGTGCTTCACCGACAGACCTTCTGGCTTCTGCGCATCGGGAATGCTCTCGCGCAGGTGCCACAGCGCTTCGGCCTGCGCCGGACTCTGCGCCACCGTTGCATCCAAGATCAGCTCCGCATCCGCCGCTTGCCCCAGCAGCTGCTCGACCTCGCGCTTTTGCCGTCCGTCCTCGCTGCCGCTGACCGCTTCAATCAGCAGATAGTGCGGATACGCCACCTGAAACGGGTCACGAGTGCCGGGAATGTGACGCAGCACCATCTCGAGCGCCAGGCGCGGAATGAACTCAAGTCCCGACAGCCCATCCCCGGTGGCCGCCCGAAGCAGCGTCAGCAGCTTGATCACCGCCTCCAGGTCCGGCACCGCCAGCAGCGCCGTCACCACCTCGCGCGGCTGCGGAAACAGCTTCAGCACCGCCGCCGAGATGATCCCCAGCGTCCCCTCCGCCCCACAGAACAGCCCACTTAGGTGATAGCCGGTGTTGTCCTTGCGCAGCCCGCGCAGCATGTCGAGCACCTGACCATCGGGCAGCACCACCTCTAGCCCCAGCACAAGGTCGCGGCTGTTGCCATAGCGAATCACCTGCGTGCCCCCCGCGTTGGTCGACAGGTTGCCGCCGATCTGACAGCTCCCTTCCGCCCCCAGGCTCAGCGGGAACAGCAGCCCCACCGACTCCGCCGCTTGCTGGAGGTCGGCCAGGATGCAGCCCGCCTCGACCGTCATCGTGAAGCTCTGCGGATCGATCGATCGAATCCGGTTCAGGCGCGAAAGGCTGATCACCACCTGATCTCCCACCGCGCTCGGCACCGCCCCCCCGCACAGCCCGGTCCCGCCACCCTGCGGAACCATCGCCACTCCCGCCGCTGCACAGGCTCTGACCACCTCGGCCAGCTCCGCCGTCGATCCCGGTCGCACCACCACTTCGGCTCGGCCTTGGTAGGTCCCGCGCGGCTCGGTCAGAAACGGCGCAATCGCGTCTTCATCCACCAGCAGTCCCGCCGCACCGACCATGCGAGAGAGCTGCTCGACAAATCCCCTGGGAAGCTTGCTGGCTTGCGTGTCCGTCATCAAATGGTCCGTTCCTCTCCGGTGACCTTGCGCTAGGTTGTAGCCGACATGCGGATTGCACACATCTCGGACCTGCACGCGCTCGATCTCACCGGGGCATCGCCGCTGCGGTTTTTCAGCAAGCGATTTTTCGGCTGGCTCAACCTTTTGCGCAAGCGGCGAGCCGCCCATCCGACGGAGCTGCTCGATGCCCTGTGCGCGGACCTAGGCCAGCAGCCGCTCGATCATGTGGTGGTGACCGGCGACCTGACCAACTTGTCACTGCCCAGTGAGTTTCGCCGCGCCCGCCAGGCCCTCGACTCGCTGTCGTTTGGACCCAAAGCCGTGACCGCGATTCCTGGCAACCACGATGTCTATGTCTGGGGCGCGTACTTTGGGCGGACGTTCGAGAAGCACCTCCTGCCCTATGCCCAGAGCGACGGCGCCCCCGAGCACGAGCTGCCCACCTGGCCGATTGTCCGCAAGCGCCAAGGGGTGGCGATCATCGGCTGCTCGACCGCGCTGCCTTCCCCGGTGCCGCTGGCGGACGGCTGGCTTGGGGGACGGCAGCTGCGGCGGCTCGAAGAGGCCCTGGACAGCACCCGCGATCACTTTCGGCTGCTGCTGATTCACCACCCGCCGCTGCCCCAGCACCTGGATGTGCTGCGAGCGCTGCGGGATCGCGGTCGGCTTCACAAGCTGCTGCGCCGCGTCGGCTGCAATCTGGTCCTGCACGGCCATGAGCACCGCGATCTGCGCGGCACCTTAGAGGGCCCCCAAGGACCGATCCCCGTGATTGGCGCCGGCTCGGCCACCTACAACCACCCGCTCGCCGACCGCCGCGCCCGCTACAACATCTACACCGTCAGCGACCCCGGCCCCACCGCCCCTTTCACCATCGAGCAGCGCGTCTACAACCCCACCACCCGCACCTTCGCCCCCGCCCCGACGCCCTAAACCCCGAGTCCACTCTTACTCCCGCACGTTTCGACTGGGGCCCCGCTACCCTGCGAGACTTTTTTCCGTTCCGCAGGCGGCCCGAAAAAAAGCTCTCCGGTCGCCCCCAGTCTCTGTACTCAAACAGTTGGCTTCTCAGTGGACTAGGTTTGGTTTGGCTACTTGAGCTGGGGGTTGAGGATGACTTTG
Organism: Myxococcales bacterium; assembly: GCA_016794465.1. Taxonomy (GTDB): domain Bacteria; phylum Myxococcota_A; class Polyangia; order Palsa-1104; family JAEUJZ01; genus JAEUKA01. The sequence goes on from JAEUKA010000067.1 coordinate 74,472, forward strand.
CCTTTGGTGATCTGATCGATGGCTTTCTTGTACTCAGCCGAGCGGCGGCGCTGGTGCGCTTTCTCCACCGAGGCCTCGCTCCCGCCTTTGCCCATCGTCAGCTCCAGAAACGTCCGCCCCGCCTGCTTGCCGATCCGGTCCTCGACCTGCGCCAGGTTGATCTTCTCGTAGTCCGCCCGGCTCAGCTCGATCTGCGCCAGGTCCTGATCTTTCCAGCGGGCCCGGTACAGGAACACCTTCAGGTCCGGGATGTTGCCGAACAGCTGCTGCGACAGCTCCGAGAAGTAGGCAATCACCTGCGAGTAATCGACCTCTTTGGCCCACTCCCCGCTCACCCCCTCCGTAAACGGCATGATCACCGTCACCAGCTGCTTGTCCGGCTCGGCGACGTACTCGAGCTTGCGCTTGAGCTTGCGGTCCGCCCGCGCCGACAGCTTGATCGCCTGCTCGACCTGCTGCCACAGCTCAAAGGGGATCTTGTTCTCAAAGGTGGGCGACTTCTCGCCCGGCTTCTGCGACACGGTCCCGACCGGCGACAGCGGCGGCGTCGAGAACTGCGCCTCGTTGGTATAGACAAACCCACCCAGCGTCGTCGGATTCAGGTCCCGGCGCGTCATCAGGTGGCGATACAGCGCTTGCAGGTACTTGGTCGCCTCGTCGTGCTTTGTCTCGGGCGGCACCAGGATGTGGTACTCGGCGATGAGCTTCTTGTCGTCCCACTCGTCCTTTAAGACCTTGCACGTGCCGGTGATCTCTTTGGGGCAGACGGTGTCCGGCTTCGGGCCGGTGGCTTCGGGCTGCTCCGGCTGCTGCGGACAGCCAGCCAGGGGACCAAGCGCAAACGCGAGCGACAGGAGCCACGGAAATGCGAGCGTCTTACACATCGCAGCCAGGCTATGCGACCCCCGCACTATCGTCAATCAATGCGCGGCGGCTGGGCCCGCAGGCCTAGGGCGCTGGCAGAAGAGCGTCGGACTTCAGCAGTGCATGTGCAAACGAGGCAGCACTATTGCAAGCAAACTTCGTCCACGCTCGCTGGCGCTTCAAGCCAACGATGTCGCTTATGCCACGAATCACAATCAGCTTTGCGTTTTGGTCGTGGGCTGCCGCGCAAGCCCCTGCAGCCTCCATCTCAATCGCTGCCAGATCGCGGTGATTCAGCTGCCACTGCCTGGCCAGGTTGGCGTTCTTCACCAGCCGATCGCTTGATGCCACAGGCCCTGTCCACAGCAGGGGATCGCGTGCCGTTGCGAAGTGGTGCTTGATGGACTCACGCACCTTTTGTGTCCACGCCTTGCTGCCATAGAGATTGCGAGGGGCGCACGAGACAGTCGTTGGCCTCTCACATCCGATCGATCGAGGGCGCGACCACTTCCGCAGGTCGGTGCGGCCAGCCAGAGAGGCCACGAGTCCCGACACCTCGGGGTGCAGTCGACTCCCGATGGCTGCAAAGCTGGAATTGCCAGTTAGCTTTGCTTCAACACAAAAGTCGATGATGCTTGACGACACGACTACATCGCCAAGCGAGTAATCCTCTGATGGCGGTGCCCCAGCGATGCCGACTAGCAAGATCCATTTGAGTGGGAAATCAGTAAGAAAGTCCCGTACAGCAGCCTGACTGGCGATATTGCCCTGTTGCAAGCAGCGGACTACCGCAATTTGAAGTGATCCCACTTTGCCGATGTGATAGCGGCGAGTCGTGGTGAGTGCAGGGACCGTCTTGGTCTTCATGCGCGAGAGTACCGCATCCAGCTCATCGGGGCGAATCGTGATGATTCCGATGTCTGGCAGGCGAGCCTCATCAGATGGTGTCTTCGGCGGGCGTTGACTCGGCTTGCTCGAGCTGCTGGGCTTGCTGGGGCTACTTGGTTGACCTCCGGCTGCTCCGTCGATTTGCTTCATCAGCAGGGCTCGCAGGAGATCTTCCATCGCAGACACATCAATCATACTGCCAGACGACTCCTTGTCGGCAGTTTCGAGCGCGCGATAGTAGGGTTCCTTGTTCGCCGCGATGAGATCAGGGACCGTCGGAGTGCCAGGCAGCTCCGTTTTCAGACGGACACACATGACCAAATAGGACGCTGCACGCGAAGTCCGACCATTCCCATCCTCGAACGGATGAATCCAGTTCAATCGCCACATGACGTATGCAGACAAATGCCAAGCAGTCAGTCCAAAGTTGGAGTTTACGTATTCACACATGTCCTCGACAAGTGCCAGAACTTGATCACTATCGGGCGGCGTGTGCTGCGCTCCTTTGATCTCTACCGGACCTCGCCGAAAGTGACCTGGCCCATCGACCATACCCGCGACAGCGAGCTTTGCCAGCTCGGAGAGCATTGATGGTTTCAGCCGAAACTGACCACGCTCATAGGCTTCAATTCCATCGCGAATCATTCCACGCAGCCGATCAAACTGCACAAATCCATTTGCTGCAGCCTGTCGTGCTTCCTGCTCTGGCGTAAGAACAGGCCGTGGCGTCCGCTCTTTGAGCTAACTGTATCGCTGATCAGCCATTTTTGACCGTTGAGTGTGTTGCCAGCGATTCTGCGATTTCATCAACGTCGGCACGGGTTAGTGCGTCAAACTCAATCTTGGTATTTCCAAACACGAAGCTTCGCCGCTGGGCTTCTCGCTCGCTATCCGATACCAAGCTCTGTTTCGCTCGTTCAAGCGCTGCATCTAGGTCGAGCTGTGTCATGAGTGCCCCTCCTCCTTTGCGGTTTTCGGTCTAGTGCCGGCTGTTCGTCGACGATGATTCGGTACATCGGGGTCGGTGGTCCGTCAAGCCGTTTGTGTACGCGACGCCAGCCCGCAGCCCCCAACCAGGATGAACCCTCCAAAAACAGTGGCACGCAGTGATCAGTGGAGGATGAAACCTCCCCAAACAGTGGCACCCAGTGATCGGTGGAGGATGAAACCTCCCCCAAACAGTGGCACCCAGTGATCCTTGGAGGATGAACCCTCCAAAAACAGTGGCATGCAGTGATCGGTGGAGGATGAAACCTCCCCCAAACAGTGGCACCCAGTGATCCTTGGAGGATGAACCCTCCAAAAACAGTGGCACCCAGTGATCCTTGGAGGATGAACCCTCCAAAAACAGTGGGGTGCAGTGATTTTTGGAGGATGAAAGCTCCCCAGGTGGCTACGGAGTGGGCGGGGTGGGGGCGGGCTCGGGGCTGTCGGGGGTGCGGCGGCTGGCGAGGAGGGCGCGCAGGTTGTCGAGCGGGGCGAGCGCGGTCTGGGCGAGGCGAATCGTCGCCGCATCGGTGTCATCGACCGTGCCACATACCGCGCTGGCATAGGCCGAGATGGCTTTTTGGAGCGCCATCCGATGGGCGTTGAGGTTCTCGGGAAGGGTCGTCTCGCGGGTGAGCATGCCCTGGACCATCCGCTGGTAGCGCGGCAGCAGGCGCCGGATGTGGTCGAGGAACTCGGGGCCGCACAGGTCATCGACTTCGCGGGCGAGCTTGTCTTCGTCGATGCGCTGGACAAACGCCTGCATCGCCGCCAGCTGCGCCGAGTAGCTGTCGCGCAGGAAGCCGAGCCCGTCCCCGAACAGCCGCTGCTGGAGCTGACTGGCACGCTGCGACTTGGGCTCGGTGGCTGGTGGCAAGGACTGATAGCCCTCTAGGCGCAGCTTCAGGCCCCAGAAGCAGCCGTCGATCTCGGCATCGATGGTGCGGGTGGCTTCCTCGGACAGGGCGCTGTGGCGCTGGCGGGCGACCAGGGCTGTCTCGGCCTCATCGAGTCGCTTTTCGAGCCGCTCGCTGGGCTTCTTGACCAGCGGTGCCAGCGACCGAGGACAGGCCGCGACCAGGGCTCGGCCCAGGGTGACGCCTTCGGGCAAGGCAAACGGAGGCGAGCGGACGTAGCTGGAGGGGTCAAATGCAGGATCAAAGGTGGACATGTGCGAAATCGTAAGAAGCCCAGCCGGCCTGCACAACCCCCCGCAGGCCTTTTTTGCTTTTGGCGGTGAAGCTTACGGCGCAGGCGCGGGTGGGGGGACTGGGGCGGCGCCGGGAGTTCCGGGGGCGCCGGGGGTTCCAGGGGCGAGGGGGACGAGGGCTTTGGTGCCGGGGGGCGGTCGGGGGGGGAGGCCTTGTTCGGCGCGGAGGCGGGTGGTTTCCTCGAAGCGCTCGCTCTCGTCATCGCGGTCGGGCGGGCCGATCGGGCGGTCTTGGTGGAACGCCGGTCGCCGCCCCGAGTCGTGGACGTACAGCATCGGCCACTGCGTCACATCAGTCGGTCGCACCGAGGTCCAGCCGGGCGGCAGCGCGGGCTTTAGCAGCTCGAACACATAGCGCGCATCGAGCGGCGCCACGTTGATGCAGCCGTGCGACTTCACGTAGCCAAAGCGGTCATGCCAGTAGGCGCCGTGGATGGCGTTGTGGGCTTGGAAGAAGGTCGACCACGGGACCATGTTCACGAAGTACGGCTTATCGTCGTACGGCTGGCTCTTCATGGTGATGGCGGCGACACGGGCCCACACCGGGTAGATGCCGAGCGGCGTGGCGTTGTTCTTGCCCGACGACACCAGCGTGGCGTAGACCGGCTTGTCGTTCTCGTAGGCGACCAGGACCTGCTCGCTGAGGTCGGCGTCGAACCACTGCGTGCTTGTGCCAATGCCGGCGGGCTTGTCGATCTTGCGGACCTCGTTGACCGACCAGGACGGCACCCACAGCGCGGGCTCGGGGACGGGCACAGCCGGGGCAGCCGGGGCAGCCGCCGCCGGACTCGCAACCGTCACGGGCGCCGAGGTCGCGGCAGTGCCTGGAGTCGTCGCCGCAGCAGCCGGAGTCGTCGCAGCAGTGCCTGGAGTCGTCGCCGCAGCAGCCGGAGCAGCAACCGGGGTCGGTGGCGGCGGCAGCGGGGCGGTGGCGAGCGGAAACTCCTTGCTCGGAGCCGCCGACAGCCGGACCCGCAGCCAGCGTTTGCCCTTGATGGTCATCTCTTCCAGGATGTCGACCTGGGTGCGGCGCTTGATGGTGCCGGTCACGGCGGGCTGGTCGGGCGCGGCCTGGGCCTTGAGTAGCTCGGGCAGCACCCAGCCAAACGGCAGGTGGGTCTTGTCATCGATCAGCACGCCATGCCACTGCGAGGTGGCCGGCATCGTGTACGTCCCCTTGGCGGGTAGGATCTTGCCTTCGACGCTCTGCAGGTACGTCTCGCCCTCGTGCTTGAAGTTCTTTTCGATCGCCACCGAGTCGCCCTTGGCCAGCTTGCGCTCGGGCTCTTCGCCGTCTTTGAAGGCCGCGAGGCTTGCCCACATCGGCATCTCTTGCGCCGACACCATGATGTAGCGGTAGGGCACGCGCTCGCCGGGAACGATCTTGTAGACGGGGTCGGTGGAGGCGGGGGCGTCGGTGACCTTGCCGTGATCGGCACACATCCAGCCGAACGGCTGCACCGCGAGCCAGCGCTTGGAGTGACACCAGCGGCTGCTCTTGGTGTACGTCTCGCCGCGTACGCCGATGCGGGTGCCGGGGATGACGGTGCCAATCATCGGGGCGCCGTAATACGGACGGGCCAGCACCTGGGGGTCGCCTTCCTCGGGCTGGGCGACCTCGAAGACGCGCATGCTACTGGGCAGCAGCTCGGGCTCGGGGAGCAGGGTGCGCGGCGTGTAGGGCCGGACCTCTCCTTTCTTCAGCTCGCGGAACTTGCCATCGATCCAGAACTTGCGCGGCTTCTTGGCAGCGGGGTCGCCGGGCTGACCGGGCTGACCGGGGGCAGGTGTGGCCGAAGGTGCAGCGGGTGCCACGGGTGCGGCAGGTGCCACAGGGGTCACAGGTGTTACGGGGACAGCAGTCGGTGGAGGAGTCTGAGCCAGCGCCCCGCCCGTGGGGAGGAAGCCAGCGGCCAGCCAGTCAGCACCTAGAAGGACAACCAGAGGGAGAATAGAGCGGTGTAGTCGCACGACCTCAGTACCTTAGCATGCAGTGGGTCGGGCGCGAGGCTGTGAGCAGGCACGACCGAAGTGCCTACTTGGCGGCCACTTGGAGCCAATTTGGGCGCCTTGACCGGACTTTGCGAGTCTTCGATGATGAGTGAGGATGTCTGGCCCCAATCAGAAACTACCTCCCGGTGGTCCGGGTGAAGGGCAGACCCCTGGCAATCGCCCGGTGGTCAGGCAGGGTACGGGCGGACTCTCTGACGAGAAGCTGGCGGAAACGATGGATGTTTCGCCAGGAGCAGCGGTACCCACGCAGTCAGAGCCTTCCCTGTCTCGTCGGCACGATGCGCGCCTGGGCCAGATGTTCGGCAAGTATCGCGTCGAGTCGGTGCTCGGCAAAGGCGGGATGGGGCTGGTCTACGAGGGCGAAGACACGGTCCTCAGTCGGCGCGTCGCGATCAAGTTTTTGCCGGAGTCGCTGACCGCCAGTCCGAAGGCAGTCGAGCGCTTCATCACCGAGGCCCAGGTCGCCGGTCGCCTGAACCACCCCAACATCATCGCCATCTACGACATCGGGCAGGAGGACGAGCACTACTACATCGTGATGGAGCTGCTCAATCCTTCCTCGGCGTCGAGTCATGTGAAAGAACGGGGGCCGCTGCACTACGCGGAGGCGTGCAAGATTGCGCTCGATTGCTGCTCGGCGCTGCATGCCGCACACCAGGCGGGTCTGGTCCATCGGGACATCAAGCCAGACAACATCCTCTGTTCACCGATGGGCACGACCAAGCTGGTCGACTTTGGGCTGGTCAAAGATGTCCACTTCGACGAGGGCGCGCTGACGCAGACCGGGGTGGTGGCGGGGACGCCGCTGTACATGAGTCCCGAGCAGGCCAGCGATGGCGAGATTGATCGGCGCAGTGACATTTATTCGCTGGGGGCGACCTTCTATACGCTGCTGACGGGGAAGGCGCCTTTCACGGGGGATGCCGCGCCGCAGATCATGTTCAAGCATGTCACGGCGCCAACGCCGGACCCGCGTGAGCTGGTGCCGGAGATTCCCGAGCCGGTGGTGCAGATCCTGCGGCGAGCAATGGAGAAGTCGCCGGCTGATCGCTTCCAGTCCGCCGAGGAGATGCGGGAAGCGCTCGAGCAGATCGTCGTCGCTACGCCACGCCGGCAGTATGCGTTCTTGGTCGAGCATGAGCCGTCGCTGCTGATGATGAAGCGACCGCTGCGGGTGACGCTGCCGCCGCCGCTGAACCCACGGATGTCGTCGCAGATGCCGATTGTGGCGATGCCGAGCAATCGGTCGCTTACGCCGCTGTCGGACAACTCCAATCCGCGCAACTCGGGGCAGACCTCGCGGATCTCGGGCAACAGTGTTCGTGTCTCGGGGAGCAATGCGCCGCTCGGGGAACTGCCGCAGGTGCAGTCGGGCCGGCTGTCGCAGCAGCAGAGCAGCTATCCGGCGTTTCTGGGTGGAATTGGGCTGGCGACGGCACTGCTAGCACTGGCGCTGGTGATCTGGCGGGTGGCCAAGCCTGTTGAGCCGGTGGTGCAGCCGGCGGCGCTGGTCGATGCAGGCGCGGCGGCGGTGTCCCCGGTGCTGCCGCCGATTCGCGTCGGAGTCCTCAACTCGCTGTCGGGGACGATGGCCATCTCGACCCGGCCGATCGTCGAGGCGACGCTGCTGGCGATCGATGAGATCAATGATGCCGGCGGTCTGCTCGGGCGGCGCATTGATGTGGTGCGCGTCGACGGTCGATCAGACAACGCTACCTTTGCACTGGAGACGGAGCGGCTGATCAAGCAAGAGAAAGTCGTCACCATCTTTGGTGGCTGGACGCCCTCGAATCGGCGGGCGATGAAGCCGCTGGTCGAGAAGTATGATCACTTGCTGATCTTTCCGGCCCGTGACGAGGGGATGGAAGACTCGCAGAACATCATCTACCTGGGCTCGACGCCGTATCAGCAGGTGATTCCGGCGGCGCGGTGGGCACTCGACAAGCTCAATGCCAAGCGGCTGTTCTTTATTGGGCTCGACGGTCTGTGGGGTCACATCTCGCACGAGCTGGTGCGCGACACGATCAAAGGATCGTCGGCCAAGATCGTCGGCAAAGAGTTCGTGCTGCTGTCGGAAACCGACTTTGCGGCGAGCGTGAAGAAGATCCAGGCGTCGAAGGCCGATGTGGTCTTTAACTTTGTGCAAGGCGACTCGAACCTGCCGCTGTTTCGCGAGCTGCGGGGTGCTGGTGTGACCTCGGCCAAGGTGCCGATCATCTCGTTTGGCATCGGCGAAAATGAGATCCAGCAGCTCGAGGGCGTCGACCTGGCCGGCGACTATCTGGCGTGGAGCTACTTTGAGTCGGTGGATCGGCCGCAGAACAAGAAGTTTGTCGACTCGTTTAAGAAGAAGTTCGGCGATCACCGAGGCATCAGCGATCCAATGGAGGCGGCCTATGCCGGCGTCTATCTGTGGGCGCGAGCGGTGCGGGCGGTGGGTGGCGACGACGTGCGGGCGATTCGGCGGGCGCTGCAAGGGCAGAGCATCGAGGGGCCGGGGGCGACACTGCGACTCGATCCGGGCAACAACCACGCTTGGAAGATGTTTCGGATGGGCAAGATCGTCGGGGACAGCCGCATTGAGGTCGTCTATAGCTCGGACAAGCTGCTGTCGCCGGAGCCGTTTCCGAGCACACGGACGCGCGCCGAGTGGGAAGCGCTGCTCCAGTTTCTCTACGGGCAGTGGAAGGGCAACTGGGTCAACACCGAGCGTCCGAACCTGCTGCTCAAGCGGCCCAAGTAGCTACACGTCGTCGTCGAGTGGATCGTCCTTGCCGCTGTCGAGGTCGTACTTGCGCATCAGCTTGCGAAAGTACTTGCGGTCGATGTCAGCGGTTCGTGCGGCGTGCGAGATGTTGCCCTTGTTCTTTTTCAGCAAAAACGCAAGGTATTTCTGCTCGAACTGGGCAATCCACTGATCTTTGGCGTCTTTGAAGGGCAGATCCAGGCGCGGCTCGTGAAGCAGTCCGCCTGACTGGACATCAGCGACGGGACGCGGCACCTCGACAGGATGCTTGCCATGGGCTTCCGTGCGTGGCGTAAGCGGCGGCAGAAAGCCGTGACTGTCGCCGGTGCGGATGTTTTCAGGAAGGTCGTCGGCGCTGATCTCTTCGCTGGCGGCAAAGCTTACGGCGCGCTCGATGGCGTTGACCAGCTCGCGGATGTTGCCCGGCCAGCGATAGGCGCTCAGCAGCTCCATCGCCTCGGGGGAGATCCGCGTACACTTGCGGCTGCCGTCGGGAAGTCGGTTGTAGCTATGCTCGGCCAGGAACGACTCCACCAGCAGCGGAATGTCGTCGGCCCGCTCGCGCAGTGGCGGCAACACCAGCCGCACCACCGACAGCCGATAGTAGAGATCTTGGCGAAACCGTCCGGCGCGCACTTCCTCTTCCAGCTGCCGATTGGTCGCGGCAATGATGCGGACATCGACCTTGAGCGAGCGAGTGGCTCCGACGCGCCGAATCTCACGCTGCTCGAGCGCCCGCAGCAGCTTGGGCTGCAGCTCCATCGGTAGCTCGCCCAGCTCGTCGATGAACAGCGTCGAGTTGTGCGCCATCTCGAACAGACCCTGACGGGTCATGATCGCGCCCGTGAAGCTGCCTTTTTCGTGACCGAACAGCTCCGATTCAATCAGGTTCTTGGGAACCGCCCCACAGTCGAACACCATCATCGACTGCGAGGCGCGCTGGGACAGCTTGTGAATCGTCTGCGCCACCACTTCCTTGCCGGTCCCTGTCTCTCCTTCAATGATGACGGTGGCACCGGTGGGAGCGATCTTTTCGATCACCGCATACAGCTCCCGCATCTTGACGTTCTTGCCGAGGAAACAGAGTCGCTTGTTCTCGACGAGAAATTGCCAAAATATCGAGACTTGGGAAGTGGGTGGGAAGCCGCTTGGGAGGGGGAATGTAGAGAGTAGGAGGGGTCATTCCTGACTGTTGAGATAGCGGCGGCGAGTCTCTGGATCGGGTATCCGTTCACTGCGAACTGCGAGCCGTGTGGCGGCGGTCGTAAGCTCTCCGTGGGCGCGGACATGCTGGCCCGAACACGTCAGGGCTTCGGCAGCTGTGCGACGGACCATGACCTCGATGTAGCCGCCACCAAGCTGGGACAGCGCGCTCAACATCTGCTCGGAAAGCAGGGCTGCTTCGGTGATCTCGGACTGGCCAAGGAGTCCCCGGACCAGCAGCGCTTGCACCCACAGGAAGCGGAGCGGAACGCGAGTACACAGTGGCAAGGCTCGTCGCGCTTGCTCCACCGCACTAGAGAATCGCTGCCGTTTTAGGTGGATGCTGGCCAGGATTCCGTGACACCAGCCGGTGTAGCCAGCCGACAGACCCGGCGTCTTCAGGATCGACTCTGTAAGCGCAAAAGACTCCGCCAGTGCCGCTTCATCAGACAGCGTACAGAGAAGTGCGGCCAGGTGAAGCTCGGTCTGTAGGACTGCGAACGGAATGCGAATCCGCTTCGCCAGCGTCAGCGCGTCCCGGAGTGTCCGTTGTCCTTCTTGGGAATCCCCCAGCTCTCCCTGCGCTTGTCCCAAGCGATTCATGGCCGTGATCTGATCGCGCCGATCGCCAATTTCCTGAAACGCCTGCGTCGCTTCTTGACTGAGTAGGAGTGGCTGCCACGGATCACTCTCAAAGGCGCGAATATAATCGCTCTGTCCCATCCGAAGTGCGCCGCGCAGATCGTTTTCCTTTGCGAGGGATGGCGTGGACTGAAGGCTCGACTCTGCTCGATGGAGCAGCTCCTTGGCCAGCGTTCGCCGACCATACGAAGTCAGCAGAGACGCCCCGAGCGACCCCCAGAGTACCAAGTCTCTCGTCGCATCGGCAGTCTGCGGAGAGAACGCACAGAGTGCTTCGGCCATCGCTGCGAACTCTGTCTCATGACCGGTTACCAGCGCTGCCCACATGCCATGAAACAGAACCGAGCATTCCCAACGACTCCCCCGCGCGAGCAGAGGCCACGCGTGCACACTGTGGGAATGGGCGGCTTGCAGCTCGGAACGCCAGCAGTGCGCCATCGTCAGCAGCGTGCGCAGCTCACCGTGGGTCTGATCCACCGTCACCAAAGCCAGTCCACGTCCGGCTCGCGCCAGAGCCTCCTCCAGATCATTGCACTCAAACGAACGGAGTCCGGCACGCCGGAAATACTCGGCGGCTTTGGCGGGCTGTTGCCCTTTCTCATAGTGCTCTGCAATTGCCAGTGCATCGTGCTCGCCGGCTTGCTCTAGGAACTCTGCTGCTCGTCGGTGGCCAACTCTGCGATCTTCGTCTGTCAGCAAGCTGTACGCCGCTTCACGAATGAGCGCGTTGCGAAATGCGTACTCCTCTTCATTGGGAATCCGACTCTCTGCACGAGGAACAATCAGCTCTGCATCGACCAGCTGGCGAAGCGCTTGGCTGAGATCATGGGTAGATTTTTCGGAGTGAATCAGGAAGCGAACCCCGCTGCGCCAGAACAAAAATCCGTACATGCTGGCGGCGCGAATGACCCGTCGTGCGGCTGGATCAAGCTGCCCAATCCGACCCTGAATCATCGCCAACACCGTCGAGGGCAAGTTGTCAACCTGACCACTTGCGGCAGCGCGGATCAGCTCTTCCAGAAACAGCGTATTGCCGCCGGACTGCTCGATCAACCGGGCCGTGGTGTCTGCGGACAGACCCTTTCCCAGCACCGAACCGATGAGCCGCTCACAGGCCTTTTTGGGAAGTCCGCTCAAGGTAATTTCACGCAAGCGCAGACCCGCCCACAGTCGCGGAAATCGCTCATGAACTTCCGGTCGTGCCAGCACCAGAATCATCAGCGGCTGCTCGGCCAGCTCGCGCAGGACAGCCCCCAGCAGCTTGACGGTCAGTGCATCAGCCCAGTGCAGATCTTCCAATACCAAGATCATTGGTAAGCGTGCCGTCATGGCTGTGAACAGAGCGACCACAGACTCTGCAATCTGATCGCTCATGATCTTGGGATCATTTCTTGCGGCCCTTAGAACGGGCAGATCGTCGTCGGGAAATGGCACTCCGCACAGCTCTGCTAAAAAGGCAATGCTGGACCGCTGGGCGCTCTCTCCCAAGTACTCTGTGAGAGTCGCGGCGATCCGCTGGCGGAGCGCTTGAGGCGACTCCATAAGCTGTCTACCCAGTGATAGGAACCGCCGCAGCGCACTGCGTAAGATGGCGTAGGGAGAGCCTCCGGTCATCGGATCTCCGTCGCCACGCAGGATCAGTACCGGTTCTTCGCGCAGCGCCACCCGGCGTAGGAATTCCCTGCACAGTCGCGACTTTCCAATTCCACTTTTGGCCGTTACAAGCACTGCTTGTCCGAGCGAATCTTCGATCGTTCCGGTTAGCAATACTTCAAGCAGACCAAGCTCCTGATCACGGCCAACACACGGAGTCGGCTTACCCAGCAGGAGGTGTGATTCGTCAGCGGGCAGCTCCTCTCCGGACAAGAGAGCCAGGCCTTCCCGTCTGGTCAGCGCGAAGCGGCGCGCCAACAGAGACGCACTCAGCTCATCCACCCAGACTCCTGATCGCTGTATGACGGCACTCTGTTCGGACTGCGCGCGCAGGAGTCGGGCCGCCAAGTCAACCGCTTCCCCCACCGGCAGGTTGCCGAGCACAGTTGCTCTACCGGTGGCAAGAGCAACGATACATTCGGGCCAGCGCTCTTTGATCTGCAGCGCAACGCGAGCGGCCTGCGTAGTTTGGTCAGTTGCACTTCCCAGTCCATGGAGGGTCGCCACCAATGCACCGTCGAGCAGCCACTCTGATCTCGCTCCGAGCAGACTGATCGCGGACTGTAGTTCCCGGCGCCGCGCTTGTTCACTTACAGAGGCTCGGATCTCCGCAGTAGGACCTTCCCCAATGACCAGTCCGGGCGCACTCGCAATCACCACCGAAAGCAGCTCTTGTTCGTCGCTGGCGAAGCTTGGCTCTACCTCTGTCTGTCCGATCCGCAGCGTGGTCGCCAGACCATCATCGGCAGGCAAGAGTACGTTCAAGTTCGAGATGGCTTGCAGCAGCGCGCGACCATCAGCCATTCGCCGCTCAGGCAGCTTGTGAAGCATCTGCTCGACGATACTGGCAAGCGATTCAGGAATCCCTGGACGCCGCTCTAGGAGGGATGGAGGACTCTCAAACAGAATCCGTACCAGGACTGCTGCGACGTGCTCTCCTCCGAACGGAGGCTGTCCGGTCAAGCACTCGTAGATGACACAACCGAGCGAAAAGAGGTCTGACGCAGCAGTAATATCCTTATCCCCGCGCGCTTGCTCGGGGGCCATGTATTCCGGAGTCCCAATCACCAGGCCAGTGCGGGTCATCACCTGCGAGGCTGCCATCCGCCGGGCAATTCCGAAGTCGAGGATCTTGACGCGCTCGATATCACCACCGGCCAGATACAGATTGCTGGGCTTAAGATCTCGATGGATGACCCCCCGGCTGTGTGCGAGCGCGAGCGCGGCGGCTACCTGACGGAGCAGACAGAGCGTATCGCGGATAGACAGTGGGCCTCGACGGAGACGCTGACCCAGATCCTCGCCATCGAGCCACTCCATCGCCAGGAAGCGCTGGCCATCCGGAGCTGCCCCATGCGAGATGTAGGAGACAATGCCAGGATGCTCAAGCTCTGACAGGACCGACGCCTCACGGAGGAAGCGCTCGACATCGGAGCTACCCCCACCACTTGTCTGTAGCAGCTTAAGTGCCACGGCGCGATCGGTGGCAAGATCACGGGCCTGGTACACCGTTCCCATGCCGCCACTTCCCGCGACGCGATCGATAGCGAAGCGGCCTGCAAAGAGTTCCCCAACCTGCCGCGTCATGTCACGTCCTCTGCCATGTAGTGCACCGGTAGACAGCCCCGGAGACATCCTACAAGGAGATCGTCGCGTGCGTCAACGCCTATGAGGCTGCTCGATTGCTCGTCGGTGTGGCTAAGGAACCTGAGGATATGGGATGTCGGTGAGGTATTCGGTTTGGGGACGATTCCTAACGAGGAATGTTTAAATATTAGTCATATTGTATGACTAATATATGAAGCGGTCGACGCGTTCCCTGGAATGGTCACTCGGAGTTCGGGAAGTTTGACGCGTGTGTTCGACGAAAGAGACGTTCTTGCCGATGATGTCGCCGAGGCGATTTTTCGTGGAAGGAACGACTTCGACGCGCTCTTGGCCGATGAGAAAGTGGATGTCGGTCTGTCCGATGGAGATGGTGCAGCTGGGATTGAGGTAGGCCTCGCGGATGCGAACGCCGTTGATCGCGGTGCCGTTGGTGGAGCCCAAGTCACGGAGCAAGTAGCCCTGCTCGTCTTGCTCGATCCGGCAGTGAAAGCGTGAGACTGTCTCGTCGCTGACTACCAGATCATTGTCTTCCATCGCTCCGATCCGAATGGTGCTCTGAGCGAAGGGGTGCTCCTGCCGGCTGCCAGCATGGGTCGTGACCAGGCGACAGGTCCTGACCTGAATGGTCTGTGGTCGCGCACCATCGTAGAGAACCTTGGTCGACGGCAGAAAATCTGGAAATTTCCGTCGCGGCTCTGACGGCACACTCATTGGTTACAATTAAACATGTATTGAAAATTACAGTCAAGCAGCGGGGTTAGGATTGCTGTGGGCGGACTGACCACACTTGGACCTGGGCGCTTGGGCTGGCTACTCGTCGCGATGCTGGTCCAGGGCCGATAGCTCGGCTTCGACGCGCGGCTCTGAGCTGCGACTGTGCGTGCTCGGGGTTTCGGACAGCATCAGGTTGGGGTCAGGTCGAATCCACAGCAGCAGCGTCAGGCGCCGCACCACTTTGGGATGCCGATGGGTGCGCAGTCCCAGATCGTAGTCGAGCCAGATCTGACAGCCGTCGCTGGCTGCCACGACATGGACCGCCGAGGGCTGGAGATCGCGCGACAGGACTGTCTCGTCATGCTCGCCCGCGAGCTGCTCGGCAAGCTCACCGGCGCGGTCCACGGCAGTGAGCATGGTCAAGCGCTGCCGCAGCAGCACGCGCAGCAAGTTGCCTTGGTTCGAAGGCACACCGATGCAGACATCGCTCGGCTGGCGATCGTCGAGTAGACTCGGCAGCTCGGAGAGCGAGATCATCGCCTTCGGTTGCCCCATCGCGCGGGGTGGCACGCTGTTTCGGAATCCTCGACGTAGCAACGGTGTCCCTCTCGGGATGTGTTGAAGCACAGGCTGTGCCAGCCTTCCCGATGCCTGAATTGCCGGCAGTTTCCGTCTGAAACGGGCTAACTCCGCCAAACTTGAGGAGCCGCCCACTGGGCAGCGTCCGGCGCACCGGAAAAAGTTCAGTTTGTGAACGACTGTGTGGGGTCGAAAGACATGAGGGCAGGGTCAATGGACCCCACGGCAGCTGCCAAAGCCAGCCCGGCAGCAGCCAGATCGCCTGAGGTGGTGCGATGGACTATGACTCGCCGGACAGGACGTTCTTGGCGATGACCATGCGCTGGATCTGCGACGTACCCTCGTAGATCTGCAGCAGCTTGGCGTCGCGCATCAGCTTCTCGACGGGATATTCCTTGGTGTAGCCGTAGCCGCCGAACACCTGGACCGCGTCGGTGGCTACCTTCATCGCCATGTCGGCGCCGTAGAGCTTGGCCATCGACGAGACAATCGAGTCAATCCGTCCCTGATCAACCATCCACGCCGCTCGGTGACACAGCGAGCGCGTCGCCTCCAGCGCCACCGCCATGTCCGCGAGGATGAACTGGATCGCTTGGTGGGCCGCAATCGGCACACCGAAGGTCTTGCGCTCCAGGGCATAGGCACGGCTCTCGTGGAGTGCCCGCCCAATCAGCCCCGCCGCCCCAGCCGCAATCCACGGTCGCGAGCGGTCGAAGGTCTTCATCGCAATCTTGAAGCCTTCGCCTTCCTGACCGAGCAGCGCTTCTTTGGGCAGCCGAACTTCGTCGAAGATCACGTCGGTGGTATTGCTGGCGCGCTGGCCCATCTTGTTTTCTTTTTTGCCAACCTTGACGCCTGGCGCGTCGCGGTCCACGACGAACGCGGAGATCTTGCGGTTGCGGGCTTTGAGATCCTTTTCCGGTCTGGCGTCGGAGGTTGCCAAGACGGTGTAGAAGCTGGCGTAGCCGCCGTTGGTGATCCAGCGCTTTTGGCCATTCAGGATGTAGCCGTCGCCATCTTTGACAAAGTGGGTGCGCAGTCCTGCGACATCGGAGCCAGCGTCGGGCTCGGAGCAGCAGTACGCGGCGAAAATGGGCTCACGAAGCAGCCAGCCCAGGTACTTCTCTTTCTGCTCGCGGCTGCCAGCGATAATGAGCGGCAGCGATGCCAGGGCGTTGGCGGCTACCGACGTGTTCACCCCGGCGCATGCCCAGGCGATCTCTTCCTGGATCATGCAGTGCGACAGACACGAAAGGCCCAGACCGCCGAACTCCTCGGGGATCTCGCAGTTCATGAGTCCGAGGCGCCAGCCTTCCGTGAGCAGCTCGACGGGAAAGTGCCCCTCTTCATCGAGCTGACCAGCGACGGGAGCGATCTTGCTACGCGCAAAGTCTCGCGCAATCTTGCGAAGCTGCTGCTGTTCCTCGGAAAAGTTAAGATCGTACATCGAGCGAATCTCCTCTGTGGCTTATCGGCGACCTTCAGCGAACTATCACTATCGGCTGCGCAGTTTTTGCCAGTTTGTGTGGTTTTGAGCTTGCGAGAGTATCAGGTTGACCGCAGCCAAAGAACCGGCCTACGATTCTGAGGATTCTCTGTCCGTGGCTCTTCCCTACGGCAAATACCTGCTCGACCGCAAGCTGGCTGAAGGCGGCATGGCCGAGATTTTCCTGGCCCGACCTGCGCCCAGTGCAGCCGGAGCCGGTGTGCGGCCTGGTCCGTTCGTGGTCAAGCGCCTCTTTGCCCACAACAGCGCCGAGGACGAGTTCGTTCGCATGTTCAAAAACGAGGCGCGGCTGGCGTCTCGGCTCAAGCATCCGAACATCGTCGACATCTTCGACCAAGGTGAGATCGACGGCTCGTTCTACCTCGCGATGGAGTTTATTCACGGCGAGGATCTGCGCGGAATTGCCCAGCAGTCCGATGCGGTGAACCGGCGGCCACCGATTGCGGTGGTGTGCCGAATCATCATGGACATCCTCGCCGGGCTGCACTATGCGCACGCGCTGGCCGACGACGCTGGCAGGCCACTTGGAGTGGTCCATCGCGACGTGTCGCCGCAGAACATCCTGGTCACCTACGACGGGGTGGTGAAGATCATCGACTTTGGTATCGCCAAAGCGACGATGGCGCACGAAAACGAGCAGACCCAGGCCGGCATGGTCAAAGGCAAGTACGCCTACATGTCGCCAGAGCAAGCACGCTCGGCGCGGCTTGATGGTCGCTCGGATGTCTTTTCCGTCGGGATTTTGCTCTGGGAGCTGATTACCTGGCGGCGTCTGTTCAAGCGCGGAACCGATCTGGCGACGATGGTGGCGGTCGCGGAAGAGCCGGCGCCGTCGATGCTGCTGCTGACGCCGGACTGCCCGCAAGTGCTCGACGACGTGGTGCAAAAGTCGCTCGCCAAAGAAGCCGACCAGCGCTACGGCTCGGCGCGCGAGTTCCAAGAGGCGCTCACCGACTGTCTGACCAAGCTGGGCTGGGACTTTAGCCAACAAGCGGTCGGCGCCTATATGACCGAGATTTTCCGCGAGCGCATCGTGCAGCGTGACTCCGAGCTGCGAGCGGTGCAGAACGCGGCCAAGCGTGACTCGCTCAGGCAGTCGGTGCCGGCGGTGCAGCTGCCAGCGGTGAAAAAGCAGCCGGCGGTGACAATGCCGCTGCAGGTCATCACGGTGCCAGCGGGCCAGGGCGGGCGACCGAATGTGCCAGCCAACCTGCGGACGACGATGCCGTTTGGACCGGCGGCGCTGCAGACGCCGAGGCAGACGCCGAAACAGACACCGACGGTTGGACCGGCCAATGTGCAGAGTCCGACCACGCAGTCCGGGCAGCTCGCAGTGCCGGGGCAGAAGAGCACGTCGCAGTCCGGGCAGCTCGCGGTGCCGGGGCAGAAGAGCACGTCGCAGTCCGGGCAGCTCGCAGTGCCGGGACAGAAAAGCACGTCGCAGTCCGGGCAGCTCGCGGTGCCGCGCAGTCCATCCGGAGACATCAAGGTCGATCAAGTGACTGCCAATCAGTCGCTGGCAACGGTGCCCAATCCGTCGGTGGCTGCGAGTACCGCCAAAGAGCAGCAGGTCGCCAGTCGCAAGCGGGTCATGCTGGCAATTGCCGTCGGTGTCTCGATTGGAGTGCTGGCGGTGATGCTGCTCCAGTTCTTGCTGTCGCGCTAGCCGCTGCGCTTCGAGTCGCGTTATCTTGCGGCGATGTTTGCGTCTCCGCCGCCTCGAAGTCGTGTGAGCTTGTTGCCGTCGCAGCGCTATGTCGAACGGCTGTACTTGTCGTTCTCGCCGGTGTGGATGGCGATCATCGCCTACTGCATGCTGACCCACTGCTTTGCGAGGTGGGGCGATGTCGGACACCTGCTGCTGGGCCTGGCGCTGTCGCTGCCGCTGTGGCTGCTGCCGCTGCTTCGTCCTCCGGCGATTGAGGTCGGTCAGCCGCTGTGGGCACGCCATAGCGCCAAAGCGAACCTGTTTATTGCGCTGATGAGCTTTGTGCAGTGCTACTTCGGGTCGGCAATGTTCTTCGACGGGCTGGGGATGGAGTATCACTTCCCGACGAAGTGGCTCATCAATCGGACGCCGCTGTTTCTGTATTTCGTGACGGTGGCTTACTTTTCGACCTACTACGCGCTGATGCGGCTGGGGTTGCGGCTGTTTTTGGCGCGGGTGCCGAGAGCCTCGTCGGGAGTCGTGTGGGCGGTGACGGCGCTGCTGTCGTACAGCATGGCGTTTGCCGAGACGTTCTGTATGGCCAGTGAGTCGCTGCGCGCGTTCTTTTCGTACGCCGATCGGCACAAGGCGCTGCTGGTTGGCTCGGTGTGTTACGGGACGCTGTTTTTTGTCAGCCTGCCGGTGTTCCTGCGGATCGATGAAGATCCGCGCGCACCGACGCCAGCGTCGCGACTGTTCTTTCACACGATGGGCGCCAATCTGGTGATCCTGTGTGCGTATGAGGTCTACAAGGTACTCCTGCCGCTTTGGTAGCCGATTGCTATTGACAAAGGGCTGCTGCTGCCGGATCAGACGCAGCATCGCCGAGTAGCTCGCAGGCTTGTCGACGCAGCGCCATCAGCGAGGATGGATAGCCCTTGACGCTGCGATCGCGACCGCCTGCCACCAGCACCAGCGTGCCATCGGAGGAAAACGTCACCGCGCGCGGATCTTCGGGACGGAGCACGAGCAGCTGAGTGCCAAGCTGGGCGTCGAAGACTCGCACCGTGCGGTCTTTTCCCAGCGTCACCACCGACTGTCCGTTCGGTGCAAAAGCGCCTTGCAGCGTTGGGCCCAGATGCCCCCACAGCGATCGGGTGACGCCGCCACCGAGGACAAAAGACCCCACCGCCGTGTGCTGTCCGACGATCAGCAGCTGCGCGGTGAGCGGCGACCGAGACAGCCGACTTGGCACGGGCTCCGAGTCGAGCAAGCCGCGCAGCAGAATCGGCACGTTCGTCGGTCGTTCCCACAGCGTGACGCGACCACGCGAGCTGGCGGTGGCAATCAGCTTCCCGTCTGACGACAGCTCGACGGAAGTCACCGGATAGTTTGGATCGACGAGTCGCTCGATGAGCTGTCCGTCGCTGGCTCGCCACAGTGCAGCGGTGTGATCGCGACTGCTGCTGTGAACGATGCTGCCGTCGCTGGAAAAGCCGATCTGGGTCACCGGACCGCGATGCGCCGGCCACTTGCGTAGGCTCTTGCCACTTTCGAGCGATCTGATCTCGATGGTGCCGTCGCTGTTGCCGATGACGAGCTGAGCACCGTCGTTCGCCAGCGCGACCTCGACCGCCGGACTGGCTTGCCACAGCAGCCTTGGGGGATCGTCGCTGTTCCAGATGGCACCGGCGCTGGTGACGGCCAGAAACGACTTTCCGTCGGGCAGCGGGAGCACCTTTTCGACCGAGTCCGCAAAGCCACGCAGCGACAGGGATGCCGCATCGGCCTGGGGCTGCCACAGTCGGACACTGCCATCACTGCTGCTGCTGAGCGCCAGCTCGTCACTGGCCGCCAGCGCCAGCACCGGATCGCTGTGTCCTTCGAGAGACGCCAGCAGCTTGCCCGTCGCAGGCTGAAGGCTCCAGATGCTGCCGTCGCTGCCGCCGATGAGCAAGCGCTCTCCGTGGGGTGACAAGGCGGCGACTCGAGGAGCGGTCGGGGTTCGGTACTCGAAGATCGATCGCTGGCTCGACGCATCGAAGGTCCGCAGCAGTCCGTCGCGTCCGAGCAGCAGCACCACCGTCGGAGACACATGGCGCGCCAGGAGCAGCCGCTGGCCACCCAGATCGAGGCTGCCGCGCAGGCTAAGGTCGGGCAAGGAGAAGACGCAGACCTTGGCTTGGCCACCGGCAACCACCAACAGCTGGCCGTCGCTGCCACTGCCTGTGGTGGTCAAAGAGAGCTGTCCGCCATCGCCGCGCTTGCTGTCGTCGCTGCAGGTCAGGGTTTTTTCGACGGAACCATCAGTTATCCGGAGCACCTCGACGGAGCCACTGGCACTGGCGAGGAAGACCCGACCGGCTCCCACACGAGCGGAGCTGACTCGCTGACCACCGCCGTCGAAGCGCCGACGCAGCTGCCCGCTCGGTAGTTCCCACAGGGCAGCGCTGCCATCGAGGCTGGCACTGAGCATCAGCTTGCCGTCATCGACCACCATCAGCTCCGAGATGCGATCACGATGGGCGGCGAGGGTCACCAGCAACCGACCTTCGGGAATCGCAAACAGCCGCACACTCCCGTCGAGATAACCGACCACCAGCGTACTTTGGTCTTTCCACACCAGATGGGTGGCCTTGCTCGTCGCTGAAAGCGTGTGAAGGGGGACTCGCTGGCCTTGGTGATAGATTCGCACCGGCCCTTCCTCGGCGGCGACAGCTTGCCACTGTCCCGTCGGAGACAACGCAACCGTGTGGGCCGCCGGACCGAACAGCGGAAGCGATCGCCGAATTGCTCGCAGGGCCACAAACAGCCCTTCTTGCGCCTGAGAGATCGGCACCGTCGCCTCCGCCGACATCGGCAGTGTGGCTCGCAGCGCGGTCTTAAGGGCCAACAGCTCACTT
Source organism: Myxococcales bacterium (assembly GCA_016794465.1). Taxonomy (GTDB): domain Bacteria; phylum Myxococcota_A; class Polyangia; order Palsa-1104; family JAEUJZ01; genus JAEUKA01. The sequence continues at coordinate 95,637 of JAEUKA010000067.1, forward strand.
CCGGGTAGCTGCGCGAGGTTGATAGCCCGCATGCCTAGCTCGGACTGCTCAGCCGTCTCACGAAGGCGCTTTTGTTCAGCGGCAGTCTGGTACTGCCAGGTCAGCAGCAGCGCCAGCAACGGCAGCAGCAGCAAGCCCACGACGACACCGCGCTGGGTGCGCTGACGACTTCGGCTCTGCCGCTGCGACAAGGTCAGGAAGTGCTGCGATCGCTCGGTGAGCAGCTGGGGCTCGATGCTCAGCAGCTCGACTTCGAGGAGCCGACGCTCATTCCAGAGCAGATCGGGGCTCTGCCCAAGCCGTTCCCACTCTGCCGCTGCTTGGGCCAGGCGCTCGATGACTACTCGTCGCTCGCCTTCACTGTCGATCCAGCGCCGCAGCTCGTCCCAGGCTTTGACCAGCGCTTCGTGGGCCAGCTCGTACGCCGTCTCACCGCCGACTTCTCGCGCGAGCAGGAGCCGCCCCCGCACCAGGGCTTCGAGCGCCACCGGCTCGGCGGGATCGGTGGTGCGCAGGTCCGAGAGGAGTCGGGTGGCCCGCAGTCCCTCGGCAGTGAGGAGCCGCAAAAGGAGCCGCTTGGCCGCCACTCGTTCCGTCGGGAGCATGGCACGATAGACCTGATCGGCATGACGAGCCAGGGCGCCAAACACCCCACCAATCGTCGTCAGCGCGGACTCGGTAATGACGCCCGAGCTGGTGTCGCGGGCTTCCCACAGCTCGGCGAGCGCAAACTGTAGCAGTGGCAGTCCTCCGTCGGTGTGCAGCGTCGAGCGGAGCAGCTCATCCACCAGCTGAGTCGACTCAAAGTGAACGCCCAGCTGCGCTGCTGGCTCGATGATCGCTTGCCGCAGCCCATCGGACGACAGCGGTCGCACAATGTAGAGCCGCGACGAGAATTCCCGACCCAGGCCGGGCAGGGCGGACAGCCGCGTCAGAAAATCCCCGCGCGCACTCAGCAGCACCCGCAGACCCGGCGCTCGAACCGTCAGCAGGCCCAGCCACTCCGATAGCAGCTCAGCCTCGAACGGCTCGCTCTGGGTGATGAGCTCTTCGAGCTGATCGAACAGCAGCAGCAGCCCTCCGGTGTCGCGGGGATGACGCTGCAGCAGTCGAGCCAGCTCCTGGGGATCTGTGCGCAAAAGACTGTAAAGTTCCGTCGCTGGACTGCCCATCACCGGCGCCAGCGCATCGCACAGCGCGCGACCGGGTGTGTGTCCTGGTAGGACTTCGACCAGCTGATACTCACGCTGATCGCCGAGTGCCCCGGCCAGGACCGCTGCTGCCACTCCCGCCCGACACAGCGACGACTTGCCGACGCCAGAGTCGCCCGCGAGCAGCAACAGCGGCTGGCTGCGCAGACGGGTGAGAAGCTCTGTCACCTCGCTGCCGCGACCGAAGAACACGCCGCTATCGCTGATATCAAACGGTCGTAGGCCCAAGAACGGGTTGCCACTGCGCCTGACTTTGGGGGTGCCGCCGAGCCGATCCAGCGCATGACATAGCTCATCCACCGACGCAAAACGAGCCGCCGGACTGCGCACAAGACAGCGATCGATTATCTCACCCAGTCGTACATCCAGGTCAGGCGCGAGCACATGAACCTTGGGCGGCGGCTCGCTCATCACCTTCAGCTCCAGCGCGAGCAGGTTGTCCGCAAGGTAGGGCGGCTGTCCCGTCGCCAGCTCAAACAGCACCGCCCCCAGCGAATACAGATCCGATCGCGGCGAGGCCGCTTGCCCCTGCCAGATCTCCGGCGCCATGTAGAGCGGGGTGCCCAGGACGGCTCCGTCTTGCGTCAAGTCCTTGCGCTGGAGAGGCTGAGGCTGCGGGCTGCGTTCATCGCTGTGCTGGGTCTGCTGCAGGGCCAGCTGCGCAGTCGAAACGTCATCGCCCCCAACCAGGGCTTCGTCGCCCATCTCGGCCTCATGGGCTTCCGACACCGCATCTTCCGCTGGCGCGGTCTGAGCGAGCCGTGGTGGGGGCGGCAGCGACGGACTTTCCGAGGCTGTGCCCGTCGGGCGGCGATCGGTCAGCTTGGCCAGTCCGAAGTCGAGCACCTTGACCGTTCCATCATCGGTCACGATCGCGTTGTGGGGCTTCACGTCACGATGCAGCACGCCGCGCTGATGCGCCGCCGACAGACCTCGCGCCAGACCAAGTCCCAGCTCTCGCACTTTCGGACTGGGCAGCGGCCGAGGCAGACGATCCAGGCTGGTTCCGCGCACGAACTCTGACACCAGGAATGGCTGACCGAGCAGCTCACCGATGCGATAAATGCCGACGACGTTGCCGTGAGACAGCCGCGCGATCGCCCTCGCTTCGATCAAAAAGCGCTGCCGGGCGGCGCGGTCTTTTTGCAGCGACAGCAGAAACTTCAGCGCCACTGGCCGGTCAAGCAGCGTGTCCTGCGCCAGGTAGACACAGCCCATCGCGCCATGACCCAGGGATCGCGAGAGTCGGTATTCCTCGATGAGCGGCAGCTTGTCCAGCTCGGTGTCGGGAATCCGCCCGGCGATAAGCGCCCCGAGAAGCTCGGTCGTGAATACTGCTGGATAGATCACCATGAAGGCACCGCGCAGCTCCTAACAGGCTATCACGGTGCTTGGCTCGACGGAGTGCAAGCTTTGCTCGCGATTTTTCGTCGAGAAGGCAAGATAAGTACATAGACCCAAATGGGGAAGGAGACTGGCTACATGCGCAGGTCCAAAGTGAGTCAGATTGCCGTGTTGTGCGGCACTCTGCTGGGTTCACAGGGGTTGGGAATCTCGGTGGCGCAGGCCTCTGTCCTGACCAAGCTGTCGCTGTCCGATATGACCGCCCGCGCCGAGCAGGTGCTGGTTGGCCGCGTCGAGCGGGTCGATTCCAAGCTGGCTCCTGGTCATGATGGCTTCATCATCACAGAGGTCCAGATTCGCTGTAATCGCAGCATTCGCGGAGTCAAAGAAGGAGCACTCCTGACGGTTCGTCATCTCGGTGGTGCCGTTGGAGAGCTTGGACAGAGAGTGTTTGGCGAGGCCTCCTATCAAGTGGGGGAAGAGGTCGTTCTGCTCGCAGAGCTGCGCGAAGGAGCGCTGTATTCAGTGGGAATGGCACAGGGCAAGCTTCATGTCGATCGCTCGACGGGAACCCCACGCGTCCAGGTTGACTTGGCGGGCGCAGAGCTGCTTGCTCCTACGGGAACGGATGCGATTCCTACTGCGCAAGGAGTCCCTCTGGAGGTGCTGATAGGACAGCTGACAGAGCTGGTGCGGCGGATTCCTTCTCCATCGGAACGGAGTCGTGCCACAGGACAAAAGCCATGACGCGTCTGGTGGCGACCGCGACCGGTCTTGCGGCACTCCTGCTTTGTGCGGATTCCGCGCTTGGCTATGTCCGTTCACGCACCCAAGACAGCTGTCTGCCGGTGTACTGGAAACAGAGCTGCGTCTTCATTCAACCCGACGGCAACTATGTCTCTGATGTGGCCGGTCCAGAGGTCGAGCGGATCGTGCAAAAGTCGATCGCAAGCTGGATGACGCGAGCCGGAAACTCCTTTCTGAAGCTCAACTATCTGCCCGCAGCCGGAGCCAAGGAACTTACCTACAAAGATCACCTGTCCGTCATCATCTTTCGCACCGGCAGCAAGTTCTGTCGTCCTGCGACAGCGGGTGCGATGCAGGTCTGTTACGACGCATCCGCAGCAGCGGTGACGACCGTGTCCTATATCAACAAAAAGGGCGATCCCAGCGACGGACTGATTATCGATGCCGACATCGAGATGAACGCCGTCAACAACCAGTTTGTCGAGATTGGCAAGCCACTTCCCCCTGCGGATGGACGCAATCAGACCGATCTCGAAAATACGCTCACGCATGAGCTGGGTCACCTGCTGGGACTCGATCACACCTGCCGCTTGAGTGCCGATCCGACCTGCATGGTGGATGATCAAGGTCAGCCTCGACAGACCTGCGATACGATCGAACGACAACGACTCCTCATCCCAGCGTATCAGGAGCTGTATCAGACGACGATGTTTGCGATTGCGCCGCCGAAAGACACGGAGAAGCGGACTCCCAAAGCCGATGACATTGCTGGCATTGCTGCTGTCTCTCCGATCGCCAATGATCCGAAGAGCTGTGAAGAACCGCAGACCACAGACAGCAGCGGCTGCAAGTGCGAGCTGGGAAGTGCTGGCCAGGCCCCGCTTGGGACGCTGATTGGGCTGGGCGCTGCGCTGCTGGCACTGCTCGGTCGGCGGCGGCTTCGACTGCGCAATCTCCATCAATATTAGTCATACAATACGATTCATATTCAGCTAAGGAGCCCCACAAGCCAGCCACTCTGCCAGCTGGCGGCGCTCTTCTGCCGTTGGATCATCTGGGCCCGGCGGCATCGAGTTGTTGTCCGCTGCGGAACGGACAAAGATCCGCGCTCGGTGACGCTGAATCTGTTCGACTGTATCGAAGATGAACTCGCCAGGAGCACCCTGCCGGTCGATCGACTGCGAGCCATGACAGCTCTGACAATGGGAATCCATGAAGGTCGCGCCGAAGTTTCCGTAGCGCAGGGTGGTACCCGCTGGCGGACAAGGATAGGAGTCGATCTCGGTGTAAAACAGACTGCACGCGGCAACGGCGACAAGTCCAAGGGCCGCTGCCTTTGGGAGTGTGCGCAAGGTGGCCATAGGAGTCCTCATTAGAACAAGCGGAAGGCGCCGCCAGCGACGATACCTGCGAAGCCGTAGATCGATGGTCCAGAGGAATACGTCAAGTAACTTACGGCCACTTCCGGACCCACTGTTAGCTCGTATTTGGGCTTGCGGTGCGCGATGAAGTCACAGCCAATTCCGACTTGAACGCCAGCGCGATGACGGATTCCGGTTCCGATTCCGAGCAGTGCTAAAGCGGGCTGCTCGGCCACTGCTGCGAGCGACTCCTCATGCTGATGAATGAACGAGACACTGAGCCTTCCGTATGCTCGCTCGCCCAGATACCCGCCTCCCGAAAGTCCAACCAAGATGGCGGTTAGCTGACGCTGGTCGACGCGACCGTAGCCCAGCCGACCCTGCACCACCAGCGCGATGCTGCGATACAAGCGGAGTCCCAAAGCCAGACTCCCAACCCCCAGCGGATCGCTGCGCCAGGTCGTGCCTCCTGCCGCGAGCCCGATGGACACCAGCAGCTGGCCACGCGGCTTATCCGCGATAGGAGCCGGCGCAGACACTGTAACAACCGGAGGACTTTCAACCGCAGAGTCGACCTGCATGCGCCAAGGTATACGCCAAGCGGGGTGGTCCTAAAAAGCAATCTCCTGACTGTCTCCGGTCTTGGGATCGATAAGACACAGCGACTTGCCGAGCTTGCGGGCCCGCAGTGCCAGATCCAGGAGTCCCAGTGCACGCGCAATCAGCGAGCCGCCGTCGTCGGTGCCAACCTGCTCCATCAGCGAAATCAGGAGCCGCGCCGCTGTACCCCCAACGCGCACTTGGACCGGCTGCGGTCGTTCTTCCATGTCCATCGCCAAGGCTCCTTTAAGGAATCGTGAACAGCTGCTCGAGTCGATCGGCAGTTCGGTGAAGTTCGGTCAGCAGTGGCGGCGGCAGCGTCGGCACAGGCGCACACTTGCCATCGACCTCCGACTCACCAAAGCGAAGGGTTGCGGGAATACAGCGCTTGGCTTGGGCTTCGATCGTCACGCGGTTGTCGAATGCACGCTTCTCGATGCGCAGCAGATAGCGTCGCACCAGCTTGGTTTGCTGTTCGTGAAGTGGCTCTCCGGTGTGGGTCGTTTCCTCCCAGCGCGTCTCGATGAGTCCCGGTGACACCGTGGTCGGATACAGACCGACTTTTTTGACCGACTCCAGCAGTGCGTCGGTGGGCTCCCGCGCGAGCAGCGTGGTCGAAAATGATACCGGTCCCGTTGGTGGCGGTGTGCATCCAGCGGCCAAGCAGGCGCCGAGCAGCACCGTGGCCAGCTCGCGGGCCGGGGCGAAGATCCGCAGGAAAAAGAGAGCGTTCATAGCGTCAAGCTCACGGCGTACTCGGTCCAAAGTCAAGGTTCCCCGCGACTGCCGTTGGCTCGTAAGATGAAACGATCGCGCCTGTAGGCTGCGACCCAACGTGAGGAGTTCCCTGATGCCGCGCCTCTCTTCGCTACCTCGGTGGCTGGCTACCCTGGCCGTGACTGTCCTGCCGCTCCTGTCCGCGACCGTGCCAATTTCCCCAGTGCTGGCCGATGTCGCACCGCGACCGTTTCGACCGCAGCCTCGGCCAGTGATTACGTGGCAAGAGGTAAAGCCGATCGAGCCGGTGCTGCAGCTGGCGCGCTCGACGGGATCGCCGATGTCGTTGACCTCGTCGGATGGTGCTGGGCTCGAGCTGGTTGCCCTGGAAGCGAAGGCGGTGGTCGAGGACCCGCTGACGTTCACCGAGCTACACCTGACCTTCCGCAATCCCGAGTCACGGGTCCGCGAAGGCCAGTTCGAGATCATGCTGCCGCCGGGGGCCGCGATCTCGCGCTTTGCGATGCGGCAAGGCAACGACTGGCAAGAAGGGGAAGTGGTCGAGCTGCAAGCGGCGCGGCAGGCCTACGAGGACTTTCTGCATCGGCGCCAAGATCCAGCACTGCTGGAAAAACAGGCCGGCAACAGCTTTCGGGCGCGCGTGTTTCCGATTCCTCCCTCGTCGACCAAAGAGCTGATCGTGTCCTATTCGGCGGAGCGTCCGAGCGCCGCTGATCCGTTCCGAATCTACCTGCGCGGACTACCCAAGCTCAGTCGTCTGAGCATTCGGGCCGTCGTCGCCAAGAACCAAGATGGTGGCCTGACTTCCTCGCTGGGTGGGACGAGCCTGCAGCATCAGACCGTCACCGTCGAGAAGACCGACTTCACACCCGATCGCGACTTCGAGGTTGGGGTGCCGGTGCCATCCTCTAGCGACGGTCGCGCGGTGGCGCTCAAGCATCAGAACCTCCTGGTCGCGCGGATTACCCCGCGTGAGGTGCTGGGCAAGGTTGGCATCGATCCGCTCGACGGAGTGCTGGTGCTGTTTGATACCAGTGCGTCGCGAGCGCTCGGCTATCGGGCCCAGATCGATCTACTCGGCAGCGTCTTTGCCGAGCTGAGTCGTCAAGGGGAAGCACGTACGCCAGTTCGCATCCTCGCGTTTGACCAGACCACCGACGAGATCTATTCGGGCGCGATCGGTGATGTCGGTGCGGCGGTGCTCGATCGACTGCGGGCTCGACGGGCGCTGGGGGCATCCGACCTGGGGCAAGCGCTGCGAATGGCCGCCCAGAGCAAGGGCAGCTTCCGCCGCGTCTTGCTGTTTAGCGATGGAGTAATGACCGCAGGTCCGACGGAAGGGCCGCAGCTAGAGCGAGCGGTGCAAGGGCTCAAAGGAGTCGGGATTGCCCGCCTCGACGCGATTACGCTCGGTGGTCTGCGTGACGAGCCACTGCTGCGCAAGCTGACGACGGCAGGGCTGGCCTCCGATGGCGTCGTGCTCGATGGTGAGCTGCCGGCGCAGGTGGTGGCGCTGCGGCTCAAGCGGGCGGTGCGCTCGGGGATTGAGGTCAGTGTTCCCGGTAGCAAGTGGGTCTGGCCGCAGCGGCTCGACGGGGTGCAACCGGGAGATCAAGTCCTGGTGTATGCCGATGTCAGCGAGCCCGGCGATGCCCAGGTCGTGCTGCGCGGTCGTGACAGCCAGGAGAGCATCGGCGTCGCCTCGGTGGCAGTGCCACGGCCACTGCTCGAGCGGGCCTGGGTTGGGGCGCGGATTTCTCGGCTCATGTATCAGCGGGACACCGTCGCCGCAAACGATCCAGACCTGCGGGACGGGCTCAAGCACCAAATCATCGATTTGTCAACCAAATTTCGGGTCATGTCGGACTTTACGGCGCTGCTGATCTTGGAAACCGAGGCGGACTATGCGCGCTTCCGCATTGACCGGCGGGCTCTGACCGACATCCTCGGCGTCGGCATGGATGGCATCGAGGTTCGCTCGCGTCGCGCTCTGGCCCAGGCTGCGCCGCCGCCACCACCACCACCACCACCGCCACCACCACCGTTCTGGAACCAGCGTCCTCGTCCGATGGCGAAAGCAGCGGCACCAACTGACGGCGGTGGAGAGGCCCAGGAAAAGCGCCGCTCCAGTCGAGAAGAAGAGCGCATGGATCGCAAGGTGGATGCCGACAAAGGGGGCGCACCGGCTCCCGCCATGTCTGCGCCGGCTCCTGAGATGGCCGCAACGATGGGTCGGGCTCCGATGGGTGGGGCGCCCGGTGGTGCGGCAACTGGGGCAGCGATGCCGATGCTAGATCCGGCGAGTGGTGCGGCTGCTCCGAGGTCTCCGGCGATGTCGTCAGCGGCTCCGCCACCACCACCGGCTCGACGGATGATGGAAGCCCCGAAGATGGACATGTCGTCTGCCCGGGAAGAATCCAAAGACTCGATGGCCGAGCGTCCTTCCGCCGAGCCACGTCGTCGGGAAATGGCATCACGCGCTCCGGCCCGGCCCGACTCGGTGCTGCGTCCGGTGCCGCGCAGTGAGGATGACGAGGCCGCCCGTCGTCCCATGATCTATCCCTATGAGGGCAAGCTGGCCGACGTGATGAAGCTGGTGAAGGCGGGTCGGCTCGGCGAGGCCCTCGATCGTGCGCAGAGCTGGCGAGACAGCGACGCGGGGGATGTACTGGCGCTGGTCGGTCTGGGCGAAGTCTACGAGGCGCAGCAACAGCGTCGAGCCGCCGCTCGGGCCTATGGGTCGATCATCGATCTGTATCCGGGCCGAGCCGATCTGCGACGCTTTGCCGGTGCCCGACTGGAGCGGCTCAGCGAAGGGCTGGAGCTGGCGGCGGATACCTATGCCAAAGCGGCGGCCAATCGACCCGATCATCCATCGAGCCATCGGATGCTGGCCTACGCGCTGCTCAAGCTGGGAAAGCACGCCGAAGCGTTCGAGGCCATCGTCGCTGGCGCCACCCGCAGCTATCCCTCGGGCCGCTTTGCCGGCGTGACCCGCATCCTCGCCGAAGACGTGGGCATCGTCGCCGCTATGTGGCTGCGCAAAGAACCCCAGCGCCGCGAGGAGATCGAGCGTCGCCTTCAGGGCATGGGCGGCCAGCTCGCCACCGGTCCGTCGCTGCGCTTTGTCCTGTCGTGGGAGACGGATGCCAACGATGTCGACTTCCATATCCTCGACGGGCGGGGTGGTCATGCGTACTACTCCAGTCCAGCTTTGGCGACAGGTGGAGAGCTGTATGCCGATGTCACCACCGGCTACGGTCCGGAGTGCTTCTCGATCATGGCTCCCGTCGGACAGCGCGCCTATCCGTACAAGCTCCAGGCTCACTACTACTCGCGCGGACCGATGGGCTACGGCATGGGCAAGCTGCAGATCATCGAGCACGACGGCAAAGGCGGCCTGCGCTTCACCGAGCGACCGTTCGTCATCATGGTGGACGGCGCGTTTGTGGACCTCGGTGAAGTTCGGGGCCCGCTGCCGTAGTAAGCTAGCGCTTGTGAAGCTCGGTGCTCATCCACTTGGTGCGACGGTCGCGGCGGCGCTTTGGCTTGGGGTCGGTGGCTGTCAGATCGAGCGCCGGGTGTCCGCCGAGCCGAGCGCGCTGCTCAATCGGGCTTTCCTGGATGCCAGTACGTCTGCCGTCGATGGTGGAGCCAGAGACGCTGCCCCGGGTGATGGCGGACTGCTTGCCACCGACGCCGGATTTCTTGCTTCACCCTCGACAGCGGTAGCCCTGACACTGCCCGGTGGTCCGTGGACGCTGCCGCGTGGCGATCTGCAGCGCACCGGTCGAAGTCCGTTTGTCTTGCCTGACCAGCGACCGAAGGTGGTCTGGAAGTTTGCGACCAAGGGCCGAGTCTCTGCCGCGCCGGTCATGGCTCCCGACGGGACAATTGTGTTCGGCTCGCACGACTATCTGGTCTATGCGCTCAACTCCGACGGCACGCTGCGCTGGAAGGTGCCGACGCTCGACATGGTGTTTTCGACGCCGGTGATCGATCCGTCGGGCACTCTCTACGTCGGGTCGGACGACGACAAGCTCTACTCGCTGACGCTGGCAGATGGCAGTGTTCGCTGGACCGCTTCACCCGGTAGCTGCAAGCGCAGCCTCGGCGTCGGACCCGAGAACTCGCGCTGCGATGTCGAAGGCGTCACTCCGGCTCCCGATGGCTCCTTTTACTTTGGCGGAGACGGCATCACCGCCGTCGGCAGCGATGGCAAGGTCCGCTGGCGCTATCTGTCCGAGCGTCGTCACTGCGGCTCGGCTCCGTCGCTGTCCTACGATGGCCTGATCTACGCGGTCTGTCAGGACCTGCTGATCTGTCTACAGCCCGACGGCACCAAGCGCTGGGAGATTGCGCTCGCACTCGACCTCGCCGAGACACCCGCGATTGGCCCCGACGGAACCGCCTACCTGGGAGGAGACGATCGCCGCATCTATGCCGTGTCGAAAGAAGGCGTCGTCAAGTTCTCGATCCTGACCGGCGGCCCGGTGCGTGCGGCGGTAGCACTGCGCAGCGACGGCACGATCCTCGCCGGCTCCTACGATGGCAGCTTGTATGCGGTCCGCAGCGACGGGACATTGCTGTGGAAGTTTCAGACCGCCGACAGCATTCAGTCGGCGCCGATCATTGATCGCAACGGCCAGGTGCTGTTCGGCTCGCGGGACGATCGACTGTATGCGGTGTCGCCGTCGGGGCAGCAGCTGTGGCAGGTGGTGTTTCCTGCTGATGTCGATGGGTCGCCGCTGCTCGCCGAGGACCACGCGATCCTGGTGGGCACCGACGACCGCCAGCTTTACGCCTTGCGATCGGGCGGCAAGAGCAAGAGCGACTGAGCCAAGCCGCGATAGATCGCAAAGCCATCGACCCGCTTGAGCAGCCGCGCCAAGATCTCGTCGGACGACTCGGGCTCTTGGCGTTTGCGACGGGGTGGGTAGCGCTTCGCAAAGTGGGTCAGCGCCGCCTTGTGCATCTCGACGAGGTCAAAGCAGCCGAGCAGCCGCAGCATCGGGGGCACGGAGCGAATCCCCAAGCCGGGCAGCGTCAGGAGCAGATCCGTCAGCCGCTCTTGCCACTGCAGCTCTTCACCGATCAGGTCATCGAACAGCGTCTCGTCGTCCCCCGCCAGCGCCGCCGAGAACGATGGCCGCACCCGCCGCAGCGTCTCGGGCTCGGGCTGTCCCTCGGCACAGCGCACCGCCAGTCGCCAGATCAGCTTGCCCAGCGGTCCCAGGCCCAGCTCCTCGGTCAGCACCGACTCCTTGACCTTGGCGAGCTGCGCCGCCTCGGGGAAGCTATATCGCGCCAGCATCGTCGGCGAGCCAAACGTCGAGCACAGCGTCTGACAGATCGCCGCCGCCTGCTTGGGCCGCTGGGTGACGATGACGACCTTGACCAAGTCCTCGAACACCGTCGGGCTGCGCAGGACCTGGCCGATGTGCTGCTCGGCAACCCAGGGAAGCTCGCGATCGCGGCTGCACAAGTGATGAAACAGCGTCAGGTCTTCATCCAGCCCGAACATCCAGCGCAGCTTGTCCAGCGCCACTTCCGCGAGCGTGCCCGGCCACAGCCCGTACACCAGCAGCGCCGCATGCCCCGGGACCTCGTGGATCAGCACCTCGGTGCAGGGATACAGCTCAACGTTGCGCACCAGCTTGCTCGGCAGTGCGACCTGCATCGCTCCCTGGGCGGGCTCGTACAAGTGCGGCGGCAGGACCCCCACGGGGCTGAGCGCAATACACGGTGCGATGCGAAAGCCGGGCGGAGTATGGAGCAAGATCGGATCTTTGGGCTCGACGGGCGGCACAAACGGCGGCGCTGTCTCGGGGGGCTGCGGCGTGGCTGACATGATGCGCGGCTATAGCACGCGGCGACCCTCGAAAGAAACCGCGCGCGCCGCTCGTCAGACGATCCGAAAAGACCGAAAATGAACGATTCCACCAACCCTTTGGGAGGTCCCCCGATGCGTACACGTCCCCTTCGCAAGACAGTTCTGGCCTCGCTGCTGCTGCTCCCGCTCCTTTTGTCCTTGGCAAGCTGCGAGCTGCTACAGGCGCTGGAGCAAAACGTCGAAAATCCCCCGATGGTGCAGGCCTCGACCTTGGCGCTGACCAAGCGGCCCAGCATCACCCAGCTGGCCGCCTACTACTGTCCCACCGTCATCACCGACTCGGTGCTGCGGCTGCTGTGTACGGTGACTCTCGGCGCGCCGCCCCCGCCGAGCCAGCTCGCCTTCCAGTTTGGGATTCACCTGTCCATCACCAATCCCAACAACACGCCGGTGCCGGCGCTCGATGTGCTGCTGGCGCTGCGTCTGTTCGAGGGTCAGCAGGCCGAGGCTCTCGGCGCGATCTGCCTGAGCATGTGTGGCTCTGCCGATCCGACCTGCACCGGACAGCCCAAGCCCGGCGCTTGCCAGTCGAGCCAGAACGACATCCGAACGCTCAACGACTTTCAGGCGCGCATTCCGCAGCTCATCACCGACTTGGTGTCCGGCCGGGCCGAGCAGGAGCTGCGCAAGTCGCTGATTGCCGCCGGTGGCAACGTCCAGCTCGATCTGGCCTTTGTGCTGGGGCTCGATCAGGCACTGGCCGTGTTTCAGAAGGTCGCCGTCAACTTCGTGACCGACCTGCTCGGCGGCAAGTCACCCACCCTCGCGGTGCCCGTCCAGGCCGAAGGCTCGGTGTTCTTCGAGCTCAAGCCCGTCGGTCGCTTCGGAGTCGGCTACGGCCCCCTGCGCACCACCTGGAACATCGACTCGACCATCCTCAACTAAGTCGTCCGCCCGCGCTCGCCTCGCGCCAGATAGCGCTGGCTGCCGTCATCGTGTGGGGCAAGATGCGGGTAGGACAGGTGGGTATGCGTGGGCAACTTGAACAGATGATGCAGCGAGTGGATGCCTGGTCGCCGAGGCTGGCGATCGGAGTCGGGCTGGCAGGGTTCTTTGTGGGGTCGCTGCTCCTCACGCGGCTGCCGGTCTGGGGTTTTGGGGTGGGCTGTGGTCTGCTCAGTGCGGCCATCGTGTGGCTGGCGCTGTCAGCAAAGCCGGTGTTCAAGGTCGTCTATCCCGCCGTCCCCTCGCCAACCCTCGTCCGTCCCAACCCGCCGTCCGTTGCCTCACTCCCGACCGTGGAGCCTGCTCCAGCGAAGGCCCTGGCCGAGCCGCTAGAGATGGTCGAGCTCCCCGGCGGCGAGTTTTGGATGGGAAGTCCCGACAGTGAGCCAGGCCGCTACGATGATGAAACCCAGCACCGAGTGAAGGTGTCCGCGTTCGCCATGGCGAAGTACCCAGCGACGCAGAAGCTGTATCAGGAGGTGATGGGAGAGAATCCCAGCTACTTCAAAGGAGAGTCACTTCCCGTCGAACAAGTGAGCTGGTTCGATGCGGTGCGGTTCTGCAACAAGCTGTCCGAGCGGGTTGGACTGAAGCCGTGCTACCGCATCGAGGAAACCGGAGCGGAGCCGGACGTAGAGTGGGACCGGACGGCGGACGGCTACCGACTGCCCACGGAAGCGGAGTGGGAATATGCCTGCCGAGCGGGGACTAAGACGGCGTTCAGCTTTGGCGATGACTTGGCGCAGATCGGGGAGTACGCCTGGTTCGATGGCAACAGCGAGATGCAAACCCACGAAATCGGGACGAAGAAGTCGAACGGCAGGGGACTACACGATCTACACGGCAACGTCAGGGAGTGGTGCTGGGACCGGTACGGTGATTACCCAGTGACAAGTGACAATGACAAGAGTGTCAGTCTGGTTTGTCCTATTGGTCCTCCGTCTGGTTACATGCGCGTTTTGCGCGGTGGTTCGTTTCGGGTCGGGCCCGGGTATCTGCGCTCTGCTAGCAGGCACGGGAGCGGGCCCGGGTACCAGGGCGGGAGTCTCGGGTTCCGCTGTGTTCGAGGTACGCGGTCGGCGGGCGTGCCTTGACGAGACTGTCGGCGCGTGACTAGGTTCCCGGCATGAAGACGGTGTTTGCCGATCCGAAGACCGACGTGATCTTCAAGAAGCTGTTCGGGCAGAAGGCGCATCAGCACTTGCTCGTCGAGCTGTTGAATTCCCTGCTCGAGCTGGAAGGGAAG
>JAEUKA010000069.1 GCA_016794465.1 Myxococcales bacterium
CTTCCCTTCCAGCTCGAGCAGGGAATTCAACAGCTCGACGAGCAAGTGCTGATGCGCCTTCTGCCCGAACAGCTTCTTGAAGATCACGTCGGTCTTCGGATCGGCAAACACCGTCTTCATGCCGGGAACCTAGTCACGCGCAGTCGCTCTCGTCAAGGCACGCCCCGATGACAGAGCTGCGCAGCTCGCGACTACCGCTGGGTTCGGGCTTGCCTCCGCTTGCAAGTCGTTGCAAGGATGCCGGCATGCTCTCTGCCAAGACCTTTCGGTACGAAGTTCGGGACCAGATTGCGACGATTACGCTCGATCGGCCCGAGACGCTCAACTCGCTGACGTTTGCGGTCTATCGCGAGCTGACCGACCTGTTCCGCGCGCTCCGGGATGAGAGCGACGTGCGGGCGGTGCTGCTGACCGGCGAAGGCCGAGGATTCTGCTCGGGCGGCAGTGTCACCGAGATCATTGGGCCGCTGCTGTCGCTGTCCGATCCCGAACTGCTCGCGTTTACCCGCATGACCGGTGAGCTGATTGGCAACATTCGGGCGTTGCCGAAGCCGGTGGTGGCGGCGCTCAATGGCACGGCGGCGGGCGCGGGCGCGGTGATTGCGCTGGCCTGTGATCTGCGGGTCGCGGTCGAGACGGCCAAGCTGGCGTTTCTGTTTGTGCGGGTCGGGCTGGCCGGGGCGGACATGGGCGCGGCGTGGCTGCTGCCTCGGGTGGTGGGTCTGGGGCGGGCGACCGAGCTGCTGCTGCTGGGCGAGCCGGTCCTGGCGGCGCAAGCCAAGGAGATGGGCCTGGTCAACTACGTCACGCCCGACGCGGCGGCCTGTCTGGCCAAGGCGCGTGAGCTGGCAACCAAGCTGGCCCAGGGTCCGAGCTTTGCGCTCGGGATGACCAAGACGATGCTCGACATGGAAGCGCACTTGAGCTTTCCGCAAGCGCTGGAAGCCGAGGCGCAGGCGCAGCAGATCTGCATGGGCACCGCCGACTTTCGAGAGGCGCACGCGGCGTTTGTGGCCAAGCGGCAGCCGCAGTTTGTGGGGCGCTAGCGATGAGTACCGCCATCCCTGCCTCTGCACGAACCTTGACGGACAAGCTGGCCGCTGTCTTGGCCGCGCCGCTGGGTCGTCCGGCGGAGGCTGCCGAGCTGCTGGCCCAAGTCGCTCGACTGCCCGCACTTGCCGAGGAGTCCCCGGAACACGCGGCCCGGACGGCCTTGGGTCATCTAGCGACGGCGGGTCTGCTGCATCATGCGGTGGCGCGGCCCGGTCAGGTCGGTGTCTCGGTGCCGACGCTGTGTCTTCTGCGCGCGGCGCTCGCGTACGTGTCGCCGCTCTACGATCTAATGTTTGCGATGCAAGGACTGGGCAGCTACGGGGCGCTTGCATCCGGTTCGGCACCAGAGGGGTTTGCAGCGGCGGTCGGTGCGGGTGAGGCGGTGTGCGGCATCGGCCTGACCGAGCCGGGTGCGGGCAGTGACGTGTCCCTGATTGCCACCCGGGCCGAGCGAGAAAGTGACGGCAGCTACCGCTTGGACGGCGAGAAGATCTTCATCTCGAACGCCGGCATCGCGACCCACTTGGTGCTGTATGCCCGGACCGATGTGCATCCCAAGAAAGGGCTGTCGGCGTTCCTGTTGCCGATGAGCACGCCGGGGGTGTCGGTCGAGCCGGTGCAGTTCCTGTGCGATGACCATGTGATTGGGCGGGTGCGGCTCATCGGGGTGCGGCTGCCGAGCGAGGCGCGACTGGGGGTCGAAGGGCAGGGCATGTCGCTGGCGATGCAGACCTTGGAGCTGTTTCGTCCGACGGTCGGCGCGGCGGCGGTGGGGATGGCGCGGCGAGCGCTCGACGAGGCGATTGCCTATACGCAGCAGCGGCAGCAGTTTGGTCAGGCGCTGGCGGCGATGCAGGCGACGCAGCTGGCGCTCGCTGAGATGGCGACGGACTGCGAGGCGGCGGCGCTGCTGGTGCAGCGGGCGGCGCAGCTGGCTGACTCGGGACTGCCGCTGGGGAGTGCCAGCTCGATGGCCAAGCTGTTTGCTACGGAAGCGGCCCAGCGCGTCGTCGATCGAGCGGTGCAGCTCGGTGGTGGTCAGGCGCTTGTTCGAGGCCACATCCTCGAGCGGCTCTATCGCGATGTGCGGGCGCTGCGGATCTACGAAGGCACAAGCGAGATCCAAAAGCTCATCATCGCCCGGCACCTGCTGCGGTAGGTGCGGCGCTTACAGGTAGCGGTCGACAAACGCGAACTGCTGTTCCCAGCACTGGCGGGCTTGTTGACGGAAGACAAAGGCGTGAAAGGCGTGGATCTCGCCGGGGTAGTAGCGCACTTCATGCGGCACGGCGCGTCGCGACAGCGCTTGGCCGAGTCGGCGGCTGTCATCGAGCAGCGGATCGGCGGTGCCAACGCCAGCAAACATCGGTGGTAGCGGTCGCTCGGTCGGATCGCCGCGCTCTAAGAGCAGCAGCGGATCGGCCAGCTCTGCCGAGTCGCCATGCAGTGACGCGTCGGCACCCAGATACGCTTCCGCCGTCTCGCACAGTCGATCTTCCAGAAACTTGGACAGCGGCCGGCGCCGAGCGAAGCGCTGCCAGTCACTGACCTGAAGCATCCCGCACATCGGAATCACCGCGCGCGGCACGATCCCTTGGGCAAACACCGCCTCGGCCCACGGCTCGCGACGACGGACACAGGTCAGCCACGACAGGGTCAGGGCCAGGTTGGCGCCCGCCGACTCACCCGCGAGGATGATGCGCTGCGGATCGCCGCCAAACCGTGCGGCATGCTGGACGGCAAACTGAAACGCGGCGGCGACATCGTGCAGCGCCGCTGGAAACGGATGCCGGGGCGACAGGCGGTAGTTGACGTTCATCACCACCATGCCGCGACGCGCAAACGCCAGACCCATCAGCCAGTGCGTGTCCTTCGACAAGATACGAAAGCCGCCGCCGTGGATGTACAGCACGACCGGGTAGGGCGGCTTGTGGACGGTGCGCGGCAGCTCGGCTCCGGGGGTTGGCACATAGACATCGAGCTGGTGATCGCGACCGCCACCGGGCAGATAGGTCACGTCATAGGTCACGTCGACGCCGTGGCGCTGCGGCCGGGCCAGCGGATGCAGCTTGCCGAGTCGAGCCAGTCCTTCCCAGCCATAGTCGAACACGGCACGGCCGAGTCGTACCCGCAGCCGCTCGTGAAGCCGCGCGGGGGCCAACAGATGGGACGGACTATGTGAGGACATGGGCTACCTCGCAGGCAGGGCGAACAGGCTGTGGAGCCCGACGACGCGAATCGGTGAGAGCTCCGGGTCTTTGACCGTGATCTCAACAACTTCGCCGGGTAGCACGTCAAGCAAGTTGTCGGAAAAGACCGCGTGCTCGCCCGCTGACAGCCACAGCGCCTTGGCCGGTCGCGTCACCTGAACCTGGATGCTGCGCAGCTGCGGATCGTCGCTGGCCTGCTCTTCCAACAGCACTTCGGGGTCGGTCAGCAAGAGCTTCAGAAGCGGCTGCGGCCACAGCACCGCGCGAGCGAGCAGCCGGTCTTCCTCGAAAAGCTCGGCCCGCACGATCAGCTGGGGATCGGGCAGCGTCTGTTCGCCCAGCTCCTGGGTGGTGTTGCGGTGGAGGCAAACCGGCCTTTCCTCGGAAAACTGCTTGGTGCCGGCGGTATCGAAGGCCGACAGTCGCAAGCGCAGCGTGTCGTGCTTCGGCTCCGGGCCGCTGTGACAGGCCCAGATCGCAAACCGTCCGTCAGACTTCCAGGTCATCCCCACGGCATACGGAGCCAGCTCGCGACGGATCGCATAGAAGCTGGCTTTGCGACGGACCGGCTGCCCCGCTGCCGCATCAGCGCCCGAGAAGTGCTCCAGCACCGACCAGCTGATGCCCGGCCAGCAGTCATCGAGCTGCCACACCAGCGCTCCGCCACAGCCGCGCTGCTCGCCGTGACCAAACTGGCGACGGAAGGCGCGAATTCCGTGTGCAAGCGACTCGGCCTGAATCAGCTGAGTGGAATAGATGTAGGTCGGCAGATCCCGCGACGGCGGCAGGTTGCGATCCAGGTAGTGCTGGAGGCGCGCCGGTCCATCGGTGCCCTTGTTCAGGCCGGCGAGCACACTGGGACCATCAGGCACAAAGCCGAGTCCGCGAGTGACCGTCGGCAGGGACGGAACGCCTTGCATGCCAAACTCGCTGACGAAGCGACCACACAGCTCGCCATAGTCTTGGTAGTCGCGCAGCGGGGTGTGCCACACCGACCACAGGTGGCAGTCTCCGTCGATGCGGTCGTTGGGATCGGCGCTCTGACGACCGTAGGGGCTGCCGGGCCAGTAGCGACGCGAGGGATCATGGGCCGCCGTGACCTCTTGCAGCGTCTCTTCATAGAGCTTGCGACCGTCAAAACGCACGGGCTCCTCGACGCTGGCGGGACTGGGAATGTCGCTGCGCGGCCCCTCATAGAGGTTGCGCGAGTGGGCGATCGAATAGTCTTCGTTGTTGCCGGCCCACAGCGCGAGGCTCGGGTGGTGACGCAGCCGCAGGACCGCTTGTCGCGCTTCCTCGGCAACGCTGCTGGCAAAGAAGCTGTGCCCTGGGTACAGCCCGCACGCGAACGCAAAGTCTTGGAACACCAGCAGGCCCAGCTCGTCGCACAGGTCGTAGAAGTCGTCCGACTCGTAGATGCCGCCGCCCCAGACCCGCAGCATCGTCATGTGGGCCGCCACCGCTTCGTGAAGGAGCTTCGCCACCTGGGTCCGACTGATCCGCGTCAGCGACAGCTCGGGAGGAATCCAGTTGGCGCCGCCGCAGAAGATCGGCTGATTGTTGACGACAAAGTAGAAGCTCTCGCCGTCGCTGTTTTGCACAAAGTCTTGCTGTAGCTCGAGCCGCCTGACCCCGAGCCGGAGCGTCTTTTCGTCGATCAGCTCGCCTCGGTGATGGACCGTCAGCTCGACCCGATACAGCGGCTGCGCGCCATGTCCGACCGGCCACCACAGCTGCGGATCTTTGATCTCCACAGTGCGCCACAGCTGACCGCCACAGCCGGGCAGAGAGTCAATATCGGCATACAGCTCGCTGCCGTCGGGGGCAAGCACCCGCAGCTTGACTACGAGCAGCTCCACGTCGGGCAGCTCGCCGCTTAGCGTCGGATGGAGCGTCAGCGTTGCGAGCGAGAGATCCTCGGACAGTTCGAGCGGGCAGTGCAGCTCGGTGATCCGCACTGGCCGACCGTCGAGGACCACCGGACGCCACGGACCCGCCGACAGCAGCGGCGGCCCAAAGTCCCAGCCAAAGTGATACTGCGCCTTGCGAACGTAGACCCGACTGGCATCGCCGTTCCACACCGCCCGGACTCCGTAGCGCGCCTCCAGCTCTTTGCCGCGCCGGACCGCTGAGTCGAACAGCAGCACCAGCTCTTGCTCGCCATCGCGCAGCTTGTCGCCACACGGCAGCGAGTACGCACAGAACATGTTGTCGGTTTCCGCGAGCTTCTGTCCGTTCAAAAACACCGTCGCAAAGGTATCTAGACCGTCGCAGCGCAGCCGCAGTGGACCTTGCCGCAGGGCATCGGGAACGGCAAAGCGCAGCCGATAGATGAAGTCCTGTTCAAAGGTGGGCACCAGTCGCGGCAGACTGGGCGACTCGTAGGGATTGGGAAGCTTGCCGGCGCGCCACAAGACCTCGTGCGCCGTCGAGGGAACTTCCGCTGCAAGCCAGCCCTCCGCATCCGCCAGATCCTCTTCCAGACTACGGCCTTTGGTTCGCTGACGAAGCTCCCACCCACTAGACAGATACAGCTCACGCATACTGCCAAGCAAACCACGGCGAGAGCGATGCTGTAAAGACGCGGCGAGGAGCCGTGGTGGGACCGATATAAAGGAGCCGATAACGGAGCCGTTACGGAGCCGCTGGACTGGACAGAGTCAGTGGTGCCATGACGGCGGTGCGGTGGGCGTCTTCGCGCAGCTTGCGGGCGGCAATCACGATGTGGGCGCAGGCATTGGCATCCGAGAGCGCATCGTGGTGGTTGAGCGGCACCTTCAGTCGCTGGGCCACCACCGCCAGCCCGGTTGGATACATCCCGAGGACCCGCCGCGCCATGTGCATCGTGCAGACAAACGGCAGCCGAGGCGGAGGCAGCTCCGCATCTTCCAGACACGCGCGGAGCACTCCGCGATCGAAGCCGGCATTGTGCGCCGCAATGAACAGCGCGCCGTCGAAGATGCCCTGGATGTCCTGCCAGACCTCGGCGAAGCGCGGTGCGGACTTCACCTTGTCCCAGGTAATGCCATGGATGTCCGTGAATGCGAAAAAGCGTGAAGGTGGCCGAATCAGCCGACTCTCTGTGGCCACCACTTGATCGTCTTCGACGCGCACCACTCCGATGGCACAGGCGCTCTGCGGTTGGTGATTGGCAGTCTCAAAGTCTAGGGCAACAAATGCGCGCTTCATGGGCGTTCCGTGATCGGGACATAACACGAGAAAGGATTCGTGCGACAATCCAGCGGTTCGTAGACCCGAAACAGCACCACTCTTAGGAGGCATGGATGCAGCCCATCCTGCGTGACCAGAACCCAGTGCGGCGAGCGGACCCTTTTCAGAAGCCAGAAGAGTCCCGTGTGGGACCGCCGCTGAGCATCCTTCCTCCTGGGCTTGGCAGCACGGTACACGGACCGGGGGGCGGCACGGTCGAGGCGCTGTCCAAGACCTTTGGGGGGATGTACGCAGACCCGGCTGCCCAGGCGGCTGTCAAAGCCAAGCCGGGCGTGTATCCAGGGGTGAACGACCTGACCGGAAAGTACGGCAACTTGGCGTCCGGCAAGCGATCGAGCACGCAGGGAGTCGTCCTGCATCGCACCGAGTCACCGTCGGCGGCCAGTACGTTATCGGGATACGATGAGCGCATCAAGAAGGGCAGCCACATTGGCGCGCAGTACCTGATTGATGAAAAGGGTGGCAGCAACTTGGTGACGCCGCTTGACTCGATGGTGTCGCACTCCAAGGGATTCAGCGATTCGACGGTGGGCGTGGAAGTGGTGGGGCCGGCCAAGAAGCTCGATCGAACGGGTGCAAAGTCGCCGCTGCGCGACCAGATCTCGGCGCTGGATCTGTCGCCAAAAATGGAACAGAGACTGCTGGGATATAACGATAAGAAGCTCAACAACGTCGTGAAGTGGAACGGCGACCAGATCTATGAAGACATAAGTGGCGCGCAGAAGCGCTCGGTCTGGAACCTGAGCAATCACCTGGCGAAGGAGTACGGACTGGACATGAACTCGGTGTCGCAGCATGGCGCCGATGAGTCGGGTGCCAACAACTACACCAAGCAGACGCTGCCCGACTTTAGCGCGCATGAGCACATCAATCCCAAGGCGCTTGGGGAAGCCGAGCCGATGATCGAGTTTTTGCAGGCGCGGCAGCGCTATCCCGAGCTGGTTGCGCAGGCGGAAAAGCGGCTGGAAACCATGCGCGCTTCGGGGGCGGCGCCAGAGGAGATTGCCAAGGTCGAAGCGCTGGTGAAAAAAGAGCAAGACACGCTCGGCGCGCTCAACCTCGACGGCAATGATGCGGAACAGCAGGCGCTCAAAGCAGAGCAGGACGCTGGCAAGCCCGGGGAAGCCTCGGCCCGCGAGCACGAGCGCACCGACTTCTACGACCACTTCTACGACCGCATCGGCGGCCTAGAAGGCGCCATCCAGTAGATATCGCGATAGGGCGGCTTGGAATCAGCGCAGCGATTGCAACCACGCCAGTGCGGGGTCATTGGCCAGTGCACGCGGATAGCCGGGCGATGGCGAACGGGTCACAGCGTCATAGCGCATGACCTGATCGCCGTACACGAAGTAGTAGCCGCCATCATTCCACGCTACAGCCGCATCGATCGCCCCGGTAGCCCCGGTATTGGGATCAGAAGCAAGACCCGGAAATTCATCGGAGAGCAGCTGCGGATATCCCTCATCGGCTTGATCGCTGCCCAGGTCATAGCGGATGCACTCCGACTCGCGGATGAAGTAGACCTTGTCCCCTTCAGCCGGCAGGATCGCGGTCAGATCGTGGGCCCATAAGCCGCGCCAGTGCGTCTTGATGTAGCGCGGGAACCCAGGGTCAACTTGGTCGCGCTGCAGATCGAAGCGCACGTAGCCGTTGCCGCAGAAAAAGTACGCCTTGCCGCGCTTGGAGAAATACACGGCGTCGATGCTCAGGCCAGCGCCCAGGCGGTCGCTGAACACGCCCTTCCAACCGTTGCGGATTTTCTGCGGGAAGCCCGCATCGATCGCCTGTTTATGCAGGTCGTAGCGCACGTAGTGATCGTCGATGAACGCGTAGGCGCGCCGTTCATCACGCACCGCCACGCACAGCTTTCGCCGCGTCGGCCCAACACGCAGCGTCGATACATCGATGTCGTACGAAAACAGTGACGCTCCCTCTTCGCTGCACAGCGCCAGGCGCACCTCGGCCCCGGCGCGCGCAAGATCGATGTCGACCAGGCCGAAGTTCACTGCCGCGACCTCTTCCAGCAGATAGCGATCAAATGCGTGCTCGCCATGGCTGTCTGCGGGCCACACCGGCTTGGACCAGGGGCGGTTGGCCAGCGGGCTGCTCGTCAGCTCCCACAGCCTGGGCCCGCGCTGTCCGTCGGGACGCAGCAGACCCGGCGAGTAGAACAGCTGCCCCAAGTGCGGGTCGCCGCTCAACGCCAGCACACCCTGGATGTCTTCTTCGGCCAGGAAGCGCTGAATCTGTTCCAGCTCAGCCGCTCCATCGCGACGAAAGCACTCCCAATCCCAGTCGGGCAGCGCCGCAACCTCGGGCAATAGCTGCGATCCCGACAGCAATAGTTTGATCGGTGCCTGGCTCTCGCGCAGCTCGGACAGCAGCCATCGCAGCTGCACCTCGCCCAGCACGTGCCCGCGCTTCCGTCTGAAGCTGCGCGAGTCCAGCAAGAACAAATCGACCGGGCCGCAGCGCACGCGGGAAAAAATGGCGGGATGATCCTCTGGGCTGCTGTTGTCTTGCGCCCACATGCGGCGGAAGCAGCGCAGCGATCGCGCTTTTTCCGCGTAGGTGCCATCGCTGTCATTCGGGCCATAGTCGTGATCGTCCCAAATGCCAAGCGTCGGGACCTTGCTGATCAAGCGGCGCAGCCCATCGTTGTTGCGGTTGCGCAGGTGCGCGGCCATAAACGTCGCTTCGCTGCGTCGATCGTCTTCATCTGAATAGCAAGTGTCGCCGAGCATCAAGAACAGATCCGGCGATGTCCGGGCCATGGCGTCAAAGATGCGCAGATCGCGCGAGTATTCCTTGTAGCAAGAGCCGAACGCGATGAGCAGCGCCGTTGCATCGGGCGATACACCCAGCCGCAGCGGCATGCGATCGGTTTCGCCGTGAGCGCTGTGAAACGAATAGAAATACGCGCCGCCTGCGGTCAGTCCGGTGACTTGAAACGTCGTGCACAGCCAGTCCTCAGCCGTCGGTGTCTGCTGCAGGGTCAACAGCGGTGCAGCATCGTCCTCGTGTGCGTAAATTCGCAGCGACAGCGTCTCTTCATCGCGAGCCTGCGCCCAAATGCGCACGGCCTCGGGCGAGGCTTCACCAATCAGCGGCCCAGCGGCCAGCGGCCCAGCAGCGTGCGCATTCCAACCATGCAGTGAGATCGGCGGCATCGTGTGGCTTTCTCCCGTGTGCGGCTAGGCGCCCCGGGGTGCGTCGGCAATCGTCAGCGAAATCTCCACGCGCTCGCTGCCCGCATCGATCACTTGCTCGACGGCAGCCAGGCCCGAGGGCTGCACGAATCCCGATCGTACCATGCAGTGCTCTGGTCATCTGGCCAATCTCCAGGGTGTGGATTTCATCCTGCGCAGCTGAGTCTGGAATTGAATGATCCCGTACGGAAAGCTGGGATATTGCAGGTGGATTCAGATGCCGATTGATATTTGATGACAGGATCTCGGATCATCTAAAGAGGAGTCTTTTGACTCAGAGCACACTCAATACCGTGAGTGCCTCCGGATGTCGGAGGTTGTAAGGAAGGAGGACAGCTGATCGGCTCACGACGACAAGTTCTCGTGAGCAACATTGTTTACGCATGAATGTCATCAACAAATCAGGAGGCGATCGTGAACCAAAACTGGGCATTGGCGGCTGTGTTATGCGGAGTAGGCGTGATTGGCTGCAGCGGAGGGACCCCGGATTCCAATCAATTACCGACGATCCTTGTCGTTGGACCCACGTCGGGATCTAGCGCCCGAAACGGCGAAGAGATCAAGAACGCAACCCAGATGGCATTCGATGAGATCGGCTCCCAGATAGGTGGGCAGAAGGTCGCGCTGCGCTTCCTTGATGAGGGGAAGGATGAGATCACGCTGGCCGCCGCATATGAAGCCAGCATCGCGGACCCCAACGTGATCTGCGGCTTCTTCAACTGGCACAGCTCGAAAGCGCTGGTGATGGAGGCCGTGGCCGCCAACCGTCGCTTCCCGCACCTGTTCGGACTCGGTGCAACCGGCGACCTAAACGTACGCTACGCCAGCGACCCAGCGACCCACAGTGTGTGGTCCAAAGGTTGGCCGGACCCGCCGAAGCTTAGCATCAACTATGTCTCGTCGATCGAGGATGCGATCACCGCAGGGGACTGGGTGCCGGGTGCGAAGAAGGTGGCGGTGTATGGCGAGGACACCGCCTGGGGCCGCAGCTTCGGCAACGGAATCGCGGCCCAGCTGGTTGCCAAGGGCTGGACTGTGGTCGCAACCCAGTACGTTCCCGCCGACGGCCAAGACTTCCGCACCGCCATTGCTGCCATCGTCGCGCAGAAGCCAACCCTGGTGGTCGGCACGTTCGCCAGCGCAGCCATCGAGACGTTCATCCTCCAGGCCCAGCCGGCGTTCGCCACCGCAGGACTCAAGCCGCTGATCGTCGCCGATGGGCTGGGTTGGAACAGCGACTTTTTCGTCAAGCTCGGCTCCGCTTCGGATGGGATCATCGACCAGATTCCGGCCTTCGCCACCGCTGCGGCGAAGACATTCTCGGCTAGCTTCACCCAGCGGGTCGGGACCACTCCGAGCCCATCGGCTGCCGGACTTGCCTTCGACTATGCCCACTTCTTGATCAACGTCCTGCAGAGGGCACAGGCGGGTGCCGGTATGACGAGACAGAACATCCTGGCTCTCCAGAAGGACCAGATACTCACGGGCCAGTTCACCTACACGAACGGCATCCTGATGAAGGAATACAAGTACACGGCTGCGTCGGCTCCAGATCCCGTCGTTGGCGAGCAGTACTACGTCTTCCCGGTGCTCCAATACAACAAGGGCAACGGCGTCGTAGTCTGGCCCGCTGCCCTGCGTGCGAGTCCGTCCGACCACCTCAAACCACCTTCATAGCCCGAGGACCCCATGAGAACTCCCGCTGGATACACAGTGGCAATCCTGATCATGCTGGTCGGTCTGGCGGGCTGCATCAATCCCGTCGATCCCGCTGGCAAAGACGCCGCACGGATCGGTGCGCTCGTGCCCTTCACCGGGGATCTCGCTGTCTCCGGGATCAATATCGAGCGTGCGCTCATCCTGGCGGCGGAAGCAGCGACTCGAAGCGGAGGGATTGGCGGCAAGCCGGTGGTGGTGATCTCGCAGGATACTCACGACGCAGCGACTCCGTTCGTCGAGCTCGATCGCGCCGTCACCGCCGCTCAGCACCTCATGCAGGACATCGGGGTCATCGGGGTCATCGGGCCCGAGACTTCGGACATCGCCCAGCGCGTGGTGGCGATCGCGCGCAGCACCAACACGGTCAACTTTATCGGCGGACTGCTGCCGCCAACTGCCTACTCCGCGTACGATCGCTGTACCTTTCACATCCTGCCGTCGGTGTCTAGTCTTTCGATGACGCTCGCCAAGCGCATGCGTGCCGACGGAATCAATCGCTTGACCGTCCTCTATAATCTCGACACGTATGGTGCGACGCTAGGCCGGGCCCTTGCCGACGACTTCAAGCAGCTTGGCGGCGATCCGGGGTTCCCGATCTCGTTTCAGCCCAACCAGGCTACCTATCAAGGCCTGATCCGAGACGCGATCGCTACCCAACCGCAGGCCATTGTCCTGGTGGGCTATCCAGAAACCACCGCCCACATCATGCAGGAGTATCTGGTCCTGGGAACCAGCGTGAAGTGGTACTTCGCCCCCACGCTCCAGAGCCAGGGGTTCCTGAACAATGTTCCGCAGGCTCTGGTCGATGGGGCCATCGGCGTGGCCCCGGGTCTGTCGGCTGCTCCGGCGCGCGCTTTCTCGGACCTGTTCCAGCAGCGCTTCTCCGGCGACGTGCCGCTCACCAATGCCTACTACTACTACGACTCGATGGCCCTTTTGCTGCTGGCGGTGGCCGCAGCCGAGCACGCAGCCCTTACAACTCCGTCGTATCGGGAGATCTGCGACCAGATCCAGAAAGTGGCGGGCCCAGGCGGAGAAGTGGTGACCTGGGATCAGCTGGACCGGGGCATCGCGCTGGCGCGGAGCGGCAAGATGGTCAATTACGAAGGGCTGACCGGAACGGTCGAGATTGACAGCAATGGCGAAGGCATCGCCACTCCTGTCACGCTATGGACGATCCGCAATGGCCGAATCGAAACGATCCCTCAATAACCCGCTGGGCCATTCACCAGATCTGCTGTCTCAGCATGAAGAAGAGAGTGGTCGGGGCCAGCGGATAGTCTATTCCCGAAAATCCTGGATCTGGTCCTGTCACACCGAGCAGGTTCTTACCAGCCACTTGGAACGTGGTTTCGCGATTGGACCAGAGCTTTAGATCTACGGTGGATAACGTAGCCCCAAGCAGAACGTAGTCGGGGAGTTCGTAGCTTGCGCCATGGAGCAAGATGTTAACCTCAGAAGCTCGACGCACCCCGACGTAGGATAGCTGGCTACCTATGCGAATCGGTAGTCTTGGAATGCGCGCCTGGATTCCACTGTGGAAGACCACGCGTGGATAGATCACGTTGTCAACGCCGAATAGAAGAGCACGATAGCCTTCATATCCGGCGTCGCGCAGCGTGTAATTTATCTCCAGAGACAGGTATCCCGAGACATAGTTCCGATAGAAACCTTCGATCTTGCTTTCCCATGACAAGGCGTTGACCCGGCCAACATTGAGCGCCGCCTGATTGACCCCTACCGGAGAGAACTCCGCGATATCCCGGAGAAAGCTGTACGCTAGATCGGTACTGATGCGGATGGCGTTGATCGGCTGGTAGGAGAAGCCCGCCTCAAGGGTGTGGATCTGCTGAGCCTTCAGATCGGGGTTTCCGATGACATCCCCTGGCTTCGTTGGAACTCCATAGAGCAATAACGGAGAGGGCGATTTGAATGCGGTACCGTACAGCACCTTAAGGTGCAGATTCTTCTTCGGGCTCAAGACCGCTGCGAACCGGCCACTACCCTGACCGCCGTAGATGTTGTGGTAGTCGAAGCGAACGCCTGCGGTCAAATTCAAGATCGGTATCGGCTTCCAGAGCCCTTGCAGGTAGGCTCCGAAGTTGGTCAGGAAATGACTGTCTCCTGAGGAGGATGTGGCGTTCAGGATGTCGCCAGCCTTCTGAGTAGCGGTATCCAGTTTGAGGACTTGCAGGCTGGCAAAGGGCTCCTGCTCATTGACAATTGCACCCAAGCCACCAACGAATGAGATGCTAGGGCGCAGCTGCCACTGCAGCTCTAAGGTGCTGTCGAAACCGCGATATCCAGACTGTCTGCGGACGAAGTATAGTAGGTTGCGAACCTCGACCCGATCGCGGTCGGTTGGGGCACCAACAAAAGCGGTGATATCCCACTGCAAGCGAAGCTTAGGCGTCAATTGCAGCTGCAGCCCCGCTGACACCCAGCCGTGGATCTGGGAGATCCGGTTTTCGTTCAGGCGTCCCACGCTGTCTACACCTCTTGCGAGCTGCGACCAGGGTGAGAACTCACCACCTGCGTCCATCGAGGATAGGTAACCAGTCACATAGATTGAACTTTGTTCGCTCAAGTTGTAGGTGAGCCGCAACAGTCCAACCCGGGCATACCGATCCAGCCCAGAGGCGACGGTGTTTCTTGCATTGTAGGAAGGGATGTCGGGGGCCGGCGAGGAAGCCGGTAGCACGAGCCCCGATCGATCTTCGCTTTGTAGTCGCAGCGCCGCAAGAACCTCCAGGCGCCCTCGCGATAGCCCCACTGTGGCGTCCAGGTTTGTTCCGAATGCTTGGGGCTGCAGCGTCTGGAAGCTCAAGCCTCCACCAATCTGTGTGCCGTTTAGGGCAGAGCCCCGGCGAGTGATGATGTTGACCACCCCCAAGAACGCATCGGCACCATAGAGAGCGGAAGCCGGTCCACGGACGATCTCGATGCGCTCGATGGCCGAGAGCGGAATCAGCTCCGGGCCGAGCCAGTTTCCGGCAGTGGTGCGAAACGCCACCGACCGGCCATCGATCAGAACCTTGATGACACCACTATCAGCCAGGAGTCCGCCTGAGACTCCGCGTACTGCTACGTTGGGTAGGATGTGATCGTCTACAACGTAGAACCCAACGGCTTTGGACAGAACCTCCGCAATGGACTGGTAGCCCCATTCTTCGATCTGCTGACGTGAAACCACTTCGACGATGGCAGGTGCCTCGTCCGCAGTGTTCGCGGTCCTGGTCGCCGTCGTGACAACCAAGGCAGCAAACCGATCCTCAAGCTGGAACAGCTCCAGCTCGCTCGGGGGCACCGCTTGCTTGGAATCTGCCGCATCAGGCTTGGCTTCGGCGATCTTCTTGTCGGGTGCGGAGGTGTTGGAAGCGGGGTCCGGCGACTGCACACCGCGCTCTCCCGCAGGCGCAGGCTCCAGTTCCTCTGGCACTTTGGTCGTCCCACGCTGCTGGTCGCTAGTCTCTGATGTACCCGGCCGTACCACTTCAGGCGGAGACTCTGCGCCCGCTATCGCGGCCCACCAACATAGTAGCCCGACAGAGGTGACCATCCTCATTGTAGTTGATCGTCTCAGGTACTGTGGCGTTCGTCAAGCCGCATGCCGACGAGTCACACCTGGTCGAAGGTCGCAGCAGGCACACCTGGCATGTCGAGACGGGACGCACCAACCCCAGGCTCAGCACGACCCTGCTTCCGCGCCTGAACCAGACCCGCACCGGACAAGGATGGGAATCGGAACGGTGCTGCTACTTTTCTGACTTTTCGTACTTGCCGCCTTTGAATACGTAGCGGGTCTTTTTGTCCTGCCACGGGAGCAGCAGCGGCTCGATGTCCTGCGCCGGGAGCTCGCGCCAGGTCGCTTCGGAAAAGCCCTGCGCTGGCTCGGGAGACAGCTCGATGTCGGTGCCTTTGCCCTTCTTCACAAACTCTGCTTTGACCGACAGCTTGTTCTTGCCCTGCTCCTTGCCGACTTCCGCCGCGAACAGTGGCTGAAAGCGCGTCCCGTCGAGCTTATAGAGCCGCAGCACTTCACGATTGCCGCTGGCGCTGCGCTCGATGATTCGCGCCGCCACCGCAAAGGTACTGGCGTCAAGCTGCACCAGCTGCACATCGGTCACATCTTTGCGCGCGGTGGCCAGCTCTTGATAGCAATAGCCCTTGCCAAGGAACGCGAGGTACTTGCCCGCCGCCACCACTTTGCCAGGACCTTCGCCGACGTTGGCATTCTTATTAAAGAACACATCGCTCTCAGACAATTTCAAATCAGAAAGTAATTCGTTGTAGGCGGAATGACCTTCTTCAAAGCCAATCTCTGACAAATCTGATCCAGGTTCTACGGCTGACGTTGCTGCGTAGCTCTGTTTTTCTTTGCCGCTGCCATCGCTATCATTGACAAATACAGCAAACTTCAGCGGTGCACCGTCACGATAACCGGGAATGATTTTTTTGGGCATACGCAGCTCTAGCGCATAGCCGCGCTGCTGCATTGCGTCATAGACCTCGATGGCGGGTGGACCTTTCAGGGGCTTGAGCCGCCCGACCGGACCTTCGCCTTGGATCACTTTCGGTACTTTTTTGGCTTCCCACTTGAGCGCACGCGGAATCTTCTGCGCCGGCACGCCCGGCCAGATGCGCAGCCGCTCGATTCGTTCCAGCTCGCCGGCCTTGCTGACGATGCCAAACGCCAGCTGGACGTGATCTTCTTCGGCCCCGCCGGCCTTGGTCCGCACCATCTGATCGTCATCGACATCAACGAGCAGGTAGACGCTCTTGTCGTCGTAGTTGCAGTAGACCTTTACCCCCAGCGTACGCGGCGCGGCGCCCAGACCGGGTGCCACTTTGGGAATGATCGGCGTCACTCCATCCCAGTCCGAGGTAATGCCGTCGATGTGAATCGTTCCCGCTTCGACCAGGCCACACGGAATGGTGGTGGACTCTGCCTGGGCTGCGGGTGCAACCAACGTGCAGGCCAGGGCCGAGCCCGCCGCGAGCATCGAGAGGAAACAGCGCGACCAGCGAGGGGCCGGGAGTCGTGTTGGCATGGCCGCAGTATATCGAACCTTCTCGGTCGGCAGGGCGGCGGGCCAAACCATTAGCGAAGGCCGCATCATACGGACTTGCTTGACGGCGGGCCGCTTTGTTATCTGTGGCGCGATGCAATATCGAGAGCTTCGGATCGAGGTGGCGGCCCCTTACGCGGAGCCGCTGAGCGAGCTGCTGGGCGAGCGCCTGCTGCCGTTTCAAGAGTGTGATCAAGGGACGCTCGATGCGCCGCCCGTCGGTCGGACCCGCTTTCACCTGTATCTGGATGACAGCCAAGTGCCCGCAGTGCCAGATCTGCTGACCGCCGTTCATGAGCTGGTAACCGACGGGACGAACGTGGTGATTGAGCAGCGCGACCGGGACGACTCCGAGTGGCGGGATGTCTGGAAGCAGTACTTTGCGACCCGGCGGATTGGTCGGATTGCGATCGTGCCAAGCTGGGAAGCCGCAGATCACCAGCCCAAGCCAGGGGAGATCACGCTGCACCTCGATCCGGGGCGCGCGTTTGGTACCGGCGGTCATGCCTCGACGCGGCTGTGTCTGCTCTTGCTCGACAAGCTGGCGGACTACGAGGCGACCCGTGAGGCGCGCGAGTGGCTGGCCAAGGACTTCGTCAAAGGCGACAAGGCTCAGATCCTCGACGTGGGCTGTGGCTGCGGGGTGCTGGCGCTGGCGGCGCTCTTGCTGTGGCCACAGGCCCGCGCTCTAGCGATCGACATCGATCCCGAGGCGATCGAAGTGACCGACGAAAATACTGCGCGCAACCAGCTGACCGAGCGCCTTCGTTCGTCGACCAAGCGGCTCCAGCGGTTCAAAGAGTCGGTCGCGCTGCAGTTCGGCAACCTGACTGGCCCAACGCTGCACCTGCTGTGCGATGACATGGTGCGTCACCTACGGCCCGGCGGAGTCCTGATCGCGTCGGGGATCTTGACGATCGAAGCGGATGGCGTCATCGAAGCCTTTGTCCAGCGGGGGCTGGTCCTGGTTTCTCACCTTCAAGAAGAAGAGTGGTCGGGCAT
Source organism: Myxococcales bacterium (assembly GCA_016794465.1). Taxonomy (GTDB): domain Bacteria; phylum Myxococcota_A; class Polyangia; order Palsa-1104; family JAEUJZ01; genus JAEUKA01. Next base: position 17,494 of record JAEUKA010000069.1, read on the forward strand.
TCTTATGTACCGGCCTATCGACGGGACGACACAGCTATGAACCGAGCCCTTTGTTATCGACGACTTGATACCGAGTACGCGCGCCTCCTGCTTACCGGTCAGGATCGCGTTCGCTTCCTTCACGGAATGGTCACCTGCGACGTGAAGGGCTTGTCGGAAGGCAGTGGCGCGTATGGCACGCTGCTTACCGTCAAGGGCAAGGTCATCTCTGATCTGGTGGTCAGTCACCGAGGCGCGGCGGGTCTTTTCCTGACCGTCCGGGCCCAAGCGGTGGCCAAGGTCTGCGAGTCGCTCGAGCGCTACATCATCGTCGACGATGCCGTGATCACCAATGAGAGTGCCGCTCTGGTGCAGCTGGGTGTCTATGGCGCTGCGGCTCGCGCGGTCGTGCTGGGGGATGCCGGCGCAGACCTGGCCCCGTATCACCACGTCGAGCGCGAGGGCGTCACGATCCTGCTGTGTGAAGAGCTAGGTCCCGGCAGTCTGCATGTCGTCGGTTCGGCGGCAGCGGTGGCGGCGATCGAGCGGCAGCTGGTCGAAGCTGGGGCGACGCTGCTGTCCCCCGAGGAATCAGAGATCCTGCGCATCGAAGCCGGTCGGCCACGGTTCGGGGTCGACTTTGATGAGGAGCGCCTGCCGCAAGAAGCCGGGCTCGACGACGCGCTGAGCTTTACCAAGGGCTGCTTTTTGGGCCAAGAGGTGGTGGTGCGGCTGCGGGATCGCGGACAGCTCAATCGCAAGCTCGTCGGTCTGCGACTGTCGGGCGGAGGGGTGCCGCCGGTTCATAGCAAGCTCAGTCACCCAAGTCGTCCGCACGCTGGAGAGCTGACCTCGATCGCTGTCTCGCCGCGCTGTGGAACGATCGCGCTTGGCTACGTGCACCGCACCTGCTGGGAGCCGGGCACGCAGCTTGAGGTAACGGATGCAGAAGGTCACTCCCTCGGCTGCACCGCCACCATCACGGAGCTGCCGTTTCCGGAACGGTAATCCGACAACTGCGCGCATTCCATCACCGCTCCCGTTATGCTGAAAGGACGTGGAGGTGAGACGTTGGACGCGATTTACATCATCCTCGCCATTCCGGTCTTCATTCTGTGCATCGCGATCGAGGTGCTGCTCGACCTGCGCAAGCATCGCGGCTTCTACAGCCTGGCCGACTCGCTGGCTTGTCTCAGCTGCGGAGTCGGTCAGCAGATCCTGCTGCCGCTCACCGGAGCCTTCGGACTCTTCGCCTATCAGTACCTACAGCAGCACTTTGGACTGTGGACGGTTCCGATGGGCTCGGTGTGGGCGTGGATCGTCCTGTTCCTGATCGACGACTTTCTGTACTACCTCTACCATCGCGGTTCCCATCGGGTGAACTTCCTGTGGGCCACGCATGCGGTGCATCACCAGAGCGAGGAATACAACCTCTCGGTTGCGCTCCGCCAGAGCTGGTTTACGTCGCTGACCAGCTGGATCTTTTACATTCCGCTCGCGCTCATCGGATTCCCAATCCTGATGTTTGTGCTGGTGCGGACGCTCAACACGCTCTACCAGTTCTGGATTCACACCCGTATGGCGCCCAAGCTCGGCTTCCTAGAGTGGTTCCTCAACACGCCTTCCCATCACCGCGTGCATCACGGAATCAACCCGCGCTACATCGACAAAAATCACGCCGGCATCTTCATCATCTGGGATCGACTCCTCGGTACGTTCATTGAAGAAGACAGCGAGCCGGTCTACGGAACGGTGAAGCCGCTGGCGAGCTTCAATCCGGTGTGGGCCAACTTCGCAGAGCTGCAGCGGCTGTGGCAGATCTCGCGATCGACCCGCAGGTGGAGAGACAAGATCTGGATCTGGTTTGCACCGCCCGAGTGGCATCCCCAAGACTGCGGCGGCGTGGTCATCGTTCCCGAAGTCACGCGTGAGGAGCAGCAAAAGTACCGTGTCTCTGCGCCACTCTCGGTTGGTATCTATACGACGGTGAGCTTTGTGGGACTGCTCCTGGCCGGTACCTTCCTGCTCTACATTTCCCATCAGCTGACGATGCCTCTGCACTTGCTGTACATCGCGCAGCTGGTGGTAGGACTGGCGACGGTGGGCGCGCTCTCTGAAGGCAAGCCGTGGGCGCGTCCGCTGGAGCTTTGTCGCTTTGCCTGTCTGTTTGGGTCGCTGGCGCTGTTGCCGCAGCCGTATCAAATGGCGCTGTTCTTGGGCTTTGCGCTGCACGCCGTGCTGTTTGTCTTTCTGGTCGGTCGCCGGGCTCCTTCCTTACAGCCTGCGTCGTCACTGTAACCCTGGGTAACATGGCCAAACGAAGTCCCGAAAAATCCTCCTCGCGAGGTGGGCTGCTCCTTCCCGGGCAGTCGCGTCGTGCAAGTCGCATCTATCGCGTTGTGCGTACGGTCGTGCTGCTGCTGCTGCTGCTGGGCTGCTTGGCGGTCACCGGAGTCGCGGCGCTGTTCCTGTATTACTCCTCGGACCCGTCGCTGCCGACCATTGACAAGATCGCCGACTACCGGCCCAAGGTCACCACCCGCGTCCTCGCGTCCGATGGTCAGCTGATCGGTGAGATCTTTGAAGAGCGGCGCACCGTCATCCCCCGCGAGCGGATTCCGCGCGTGATTGTCGATGCCTTCGTCGATGCCGAAGATGCGCAGTTCTTCGAGCACCACGGCCTGAACTACATCGGCATGTTCCGCGCCGTCTTGCAGAGCCTGTGGCAGGGGCGACATCTGCGTGGGGCCTCGACGCTGACCCAGCAGCTGGTCAAGACCTACGTCTTAAAGAGCAGCGAGCGCAGCCTCAAGCGCAAGGTCCAGGAGATGTATCTGGCGCTGCGGCTGGAGAAGATGCTGTCCAAAGAAGAGATCCTGTGGCTGTACCTGAGCCAGATTTACTTTGGCCACGGGCGCTACGGCATCGAGGAAGCGGCCCGGTACTACTTTGGCAAGTCGGTGACGGATGTACATCCCGGCGAAGCAGCGCTGCTCGCGTCCCTTCCCAAAGGTCCAGAGGAGATCTCGCCGCGTCGCAATGCCGAGCGAGCCAAGCTTCGTCAGCGCTATGTGCTCTCGCAGATGGCCCGCTACCACCACCTGTCCGATGCCGAGGCGGTCAAGTGGGCGGAAGCGCCGATTCAGCTGGTCAAGGAGCCGCCGCCGCAGAGCAGCCTCGCCCCCGAGTTCGTCGATGAAGTGGACAAGCTGCTGACCGAGCGCTTTGGCGCCGATCGCCTGCCGTACCTGGGACTGAATGTCCGCACCACCTGCAACCTGGATGTTCAGCGTGCCGCCCGGGCCGCGTTGGAGCAGGGACTGCAGCGCATCGACGAGCGCAACAAGCTCCGTCAGGGTCTACGCAAGCTCGATATCGCGGCGCGGGTCGCCCACCTGGCCGAGCTGAAGCGCGAGTTTCCCAGCGGTCCGCCGGTCGGTCGCGGCATCGATGGCGTGGTCATCAAGGTGCTCGATGGCGACAAGGGCAGTGGCTGGGCGATGGTCGATCTGGGCGGAGTCCAGGGCTCGCTGCCGCTGCCGCAGACGGGCGATCGCTACAATCCCAAGGGTCTTTTGGCGACGCAGCGCTATAGCGAAGGCGACGTGGTGCGGGTGCGGATTGGGCGGCTGGCGAAAGAAGGTCCGCTGCTGGTGCTCGATGCCGGGCCGCAAGGGGCAGCGGTGGTGCTGGACCCCGAGACGCGGCAGATCGTCGCGATGGTCGGTGGCTACGGTTATCTGCGCGGTAGCTTCAATCGCGCACTCAAGGCCAAGCGGCAGCCGGGGTCAGCGTTCAAGCCGTTTGTGTTTGCGACGGCGATTGAGTCGCGACGCTACACGGCGGCGAGCATTCTCAATGACTCACCGCAGGTCTATGACTTGCCGGATCTGAAGGGCTGGGCACCGAAGAATGCGGGCGCGCACAACACCAGCTTTATGGGTCCGGTGCGGCTGAGGGTGGCGCTGGCACAGTCGCTCAATACGGTCGCTTCGCAGCTGATCTATGAGCTAAAGCCGGCCCCGGTGGTGGCGATGGCGCGGCAGCTGGGGATTGAGTCTTCGCTGGAAGAGACGTACGCGCTCGGGCTGGGGGCCTCGGTGGTGACGCCGCTGGAGCTGACCAATGCCTATGCCAGTCTGGCCGCGCGCGGTCGTCGGGGGGACCCGCAGTGGCTGATTCAGGTCGGTACCGAGCCGCCCACCGAGAGCCCGCTGCACCAGGCGGTGTCGGCTGAGCTGGCGTTTGTGATGAGCCACGTCCTGCAGAGCGTCATCGAAGAAGGCACCGCGAGCAGCATCAAGGGCAAGCTCAAGCGACCCGCAGCGGGCAAGACCGGGACGACCAACTCCAACCGCGATGCCTGGTTTGTCGGCTACACCCCCGAGCTGGCGGCGGGCGTGTGGGTTGGCTTTGACGACTCGCGACCGCTGGGCGAAAAGGAGCAAGGTGCGCGCTCGGCTCTGCCGATTTGGCTAGAGATCATGCAGGCCGCGCTTCACGATCGCCGCGTCCAGAGCTTCGTCCAGCCCGCCGGAGTCGTCGTCCACAGCATCGATCCGGTGACCGGCAACCTGCCCGCGCCCGGTGCTCCCAGCATCGAAGAGGTCTTCCTCTCCGGCACCGAGCCCACCGAGCAAGCCCCCGCCCCCGGCGAAACCAACGCCGCCACCTGGAACATGAACCAGGACTGAGCGGCCCGAGCTACTTCTTGTCTCCGCCAGCGGGTGCGCCGCCCTTGGCATCGTCCTTTTTCTCGGGGACCTTGTCGGTCTTCTTGTCTTCCTTTTTGTCTTCCTTCTTGTCCTGCGGAACCGGCTCCGAGGCAGCGGCAACCGAGACAGAGCTGAGGGAGAGCAGGATTCCTAGCGCGATCGACTTCGTATTCATGGGTTCCTCCGTTGAGTCATGGACCACTCCTGACGCATCGTGAGAACGCGCGGAGTTCGAGGAGGCATGAAAGCACCTACTGTGCCAGGCATTCCTCGTCTCAGCGGCGCAGACTCTGTCCGGGTTATCAGGGAATTTTTCCCGATCCACAGGGAGTCTTTCCCGGTTCTCTCGGAGGAGTTCCAGCGACCACCGGGAAGAATTCCTAGCCCAGAGCGGGACTCCTTCCTCGACTTGAAACCAGCCCGATGCGTAGAGTAGCGGCGGAGGAACGGACCGATGCAGACGCTCAACATGAAGCAAACGGTGGCGGGTACTTTGGCAGAGGTCACCGAGCGAATCACCTCGGCGATCAAGCGGGAAGGCTTCGGAGTCCTGACCCGAATCGATCTCCATGAGAAGTTCAAAGAAAAGCAGGGCAAGGACGTGGCGCCGGTTGTGATCTTGGGCGCGTGCAATCCTCAGCTTGCCTACGAAGCGTATGAGCAGAACCCCGATGTCGCATGTCTGCTGCCGTGCAACGTCGTCCTGCGAGAGCTGGATAAGGGGCAGATTTCCGTCGAGATTGCCAAGCCCAGCAGCATGATGGCGTTCCTGGGTGATCCGCGCATGGCAGCGATGGCAGAGCAGGCCGATGTCGTGCTGCTGCGAGCGCTTCAATCGATTGCGGGGTAGCCGCCCCGGCGGCGGAGATCATCTCCAGTGCGGTGGCGATCGGTTAGGCGAAGATCAGGCGACCGCTGTCGGTGACTTGGCAGGATGACAGGCCCGATCGGGGGCGCGGGGGCTGGGCGTGACTGGGGAGCAGCGCCAGACCTTCCGCCATCCGTGCCGGCTGACTGCGCAGGTGAAGGTGCAGCGCCGCTGCAAAGCGCTCTAGGAAGTACTCCAAGGCCAGGTGTAGGACTTTGCGGCGATACTGCGAGTCGTTGGCGGTCGACTGCTGCTCGGCTTGGGTCTCCATCGCTCGCAGGACCCGCTCTTGCGCCGCCAGTCCGGCGAGCTGCGCTGGCTGCAATCCGGCGGCTTTCACCCAGTCGGGGAAGCGCTCGGCGGCATGCAGGAATCGGCACATGCTGTCGGCCAGCTGCTTGCCATCGGTCAGCCCCAGCGAGTTGCCCAGTCCAAACTCGGCCCGCAGCCCCGCTTGCGCACTACCGCGCAGCGCCCGTCGCACCGCATCGCGATACGCCTCCAGCAGCAGCGCACTGGTGCGGAGCGTCTCGCGGTGTCGCAGCGACTGCGGCGCCATGATCGAAAGCGGAGCCTGTAGCTTGGGCGCCAGCGGAATCTCCCCCTGGACCTCTTCGGCGATTCGCAGCACCGCACCGCACATCTCCCGGGACAGCGCGACCTCGGCATGCAGCGCTGGCTCGCCCGCGACGAACTTGAGGACCGGCGCAAGTGCCAGCAGGCAGCGCTCGACCGAGACTTTGGGCACCGCACCTTCATCACAGAGGTCGCGGGCCCGCCCGAGCAGGGTTTCCAAAGCCGCCTGAGCAGTCGCTGGACGACGAGACGCCACCGCAGAGAGCAGCAGGGCAGGGGAGGAAGCTCGCAGGGAAAGCCGAGTGGATTGCGGGTCGCGCGGGTCACGCTGTGGGTTGGGCATTGGGTTCCTCGATGTAGGACAAATACCTACTGCGCCTGGCCGGGTCTGCCAAGTTTTTGTGCTAACGTCCGCAGCCGATGTGGGAAGAAAAGGTCGCGCTCGCCGTGCTCCTGCCGCTCCGAGTCGGCGTCGGTCAGTTCATGCTCGCGCAGGCGATGCAGCAGGTGGCGGCGGGGTGGCTGGTGCAGCCGCTGATCGTCAAGCACCTCGAGACGGTGCGCAGCGGTGAGCATGGACTGCGAGCGCTGGCGCCACTGGCCGAGCATGTCCTTGCGCACGCACAGCTCTATGGTGTGGCGACGTGTACCGGGCAGCTGACGTTGGGGCTGTTTCTGCTGTTGGGACTGCTCTCACGAACGTCGGCGGCGCTGGCGCTGCTGGGACACTTGCTGGTCGGCCTGCTGATCGGTCCACGACTGTTTGACAGTGCGACGATCCTGCTGTCGCTGTCGCTGCTGTCGCTGTCGCTGGTCCCGGCGGGACGGGTGCTGGGGCTGGATGGCTGGCTGCGCAGTCGCTTGCCGCAGTGGCTGACCTGACGGGAGCGGTCCCGACCAACACGGGGATGGTCAGGGCGTCGCGCGTGTCATAAAATGACCGCTGCAGATGAAGACACACTCGCTTCTTAGGGTAGGGCTGCTGCTGCTGTTGCCGATGGTGCAGGGCTGCGGCAAAAAGGGCATCTCGGGGGAGATCCAGGCATTCAAAGACGCGGGCCGGAGCGTCTCGGAGTTTGCCGACACCGACGCCTCGTCGATGCAGGCCAAGCGCTGTCAGCAAGGCACCATCGATCAGATGTCGGTCTTGCTGTGTGAGTACCCAAGCCGGGATAGCGCTTCAGCGGGCGTGCGCAGTGCGTCGCTGTGGGCGGGCGAGAGCACGACCTGGCTGGCGCTCCAGCGGGACAAGATCGTCTTCGCGGTGGCGGATCGCGCCGAGGTCGATCAGAACGGCAAGACGGTGGCGGCGCTGACCAAGGTCTTCCGTCGTCTCGCGAAGAAGTAGCGCGCGCGCCAAGATCTCTACTACGGTAGGGGTCATGGACCGCACGCAGAGCGACGACGACCCGCCAAGCCGCCGCGACAGTCAGCGCCAGAGCTTCCGGCGACTCCTCCAGAGCTCGTTCCTTCGCTTCATCCGCGCCGAGGCCGCTTCCGGCATCATCTTGATCATCACCACCGTCGTGGCGCTGGCGCTGGCCAACAGTCCACTGCGCGAGCGGTTTGCCAGCCTGTGGTCGATGGAGATCGAGCTGCGGGCCTATCGAGTGGCGCTGGCGCTGCCGCTGCGGGACTGGATCAACGACGGGCTGATGGCGGTCTTCTTCCTGATCGTGGGAATGGAGATCAAGCGGGAGCTGATTCAAGGAGAGCTGGCGTCTCTGAAGAAGGCGGCGTTGCCGGTGGTGGCGGCGATAGGCGGGATGCTGGTGCCGGCGCTGATCTTTCTGTCGTTTACGTACGGGACGCCGCAGAGCCGAGGCTTTGGGATTCCGACCGCGACCGACATTGCGTTTACCGTTGGAGTGATGGCGATCCTCGGGCGACGGGTGCCGCTGGGAGCCAAGGTGTTTGTGACGGCGCTGGCGATTGCCGATGACCTGGGCGCGGTGGTGGTGATTGCCATCTTTTACTCGAGTCACGCGGCGCTGACCGGGCTGCTGCCGGTGGTGGGACTGACCTTGATTCTGGTCGGACTCAACTGGCTGGGGGTGCGGCGGCTGTCGGTCTATTTGATTGGCGGGGTGCTGCTGTGGCTGGCGATGCACTCGGCGGGGGTGCATGCGACGCTGGCGGGGATTGTGCTGGCTATGTGCATTCCGCTGACGGGGCGGCACGGTGACCGCGACTTCATGGTGGCGGCAGAGCACGCAGTCAATGTCTACGAGGAAGGGCTGTTTGGCGACGCAGCGGTCGAGCGTGACCAGCTGGGAGAGCGGCGAGAGTCAGCACTGCGCGCCTTGGCGGAGGTGATTGCGGGCATGAAGTCTCCGCTGCATCGCTTGGAGCAGCACCTGCATCCGCTGGTGGCGTTCGGGATCTTGCCGCTGTTTGCGCTGGCCAACGCCGGAGTCGAGCTGCCGGCGCTGTCGAGTGGCAGCACGCTGTGGCAGCAGCCGGTCACGCTGGGCGTGTTCTTTGGTCTTTTGGTCGGCAAGCCGCTGGGAATCTTTGTCTTCGGGTTTCTGGCGATCAAGCTGGGACTGGGGGCGATGCCGTCGCGGACGACCTATCGGGTGCTGCTCGGCTCGGCGATGCTGGCGGGAATTGGCTTTACGATGTCGATCTTCATCACTGGCCTGGCGTTTCGGGACCCGGCGCTGGTGACGGCGGCGAAGCTGGGAGTGCTGTCAGGATCGCTCGGCTCGGCGGTGCTGGGGGTGGTGTGGCTGCGACTGTTTTCCCAGCAGCCCAGCGATGCGGTACGTGCCCAGCAATGATCGCTTGCCGTAGCTTGGCTGCGCGGAATAACGTGACGACCGTCGATGACTAGCGCAAAAAACGTAAACACCTCGCTGCGTCTGCGAAGTGAAGCCTGGAATGTGGTGTACCGCTTCCTTCGTCAGTGGCCGCTGATGTTGCTGGTCAGTGCCTTGGGAACGGCAGGGGGCGTGTATTACGGGCAGCGCTACCGGCCAACCTACCAGAGTACGGCGCAGGTTCGAGTTGGTGAGGAGCTGGACTCGCGGACGGTGCCGGGGCAGCGGGATGACGCGGGGGACATGGGCGATCTTCCGGATACGCTGGCGAATGCGTTTCGGGCGCGAATCCTCGTCGATGCGCGGCTGAAAGCGAGCCTGGCAGAGATGCTCAAGCGGCCCGAATTGGCGCACCTTCCCGAGCTGAAGACGGACAAGGGCCAAGAGGAGCTGATCGACAACATCAAGAAGACGCTGCTGATTGAGGCGGTGACGCGGCGGCTGTTTCAGATGACCTACAACGCGCGCGATCCCCAGCTGGCGCAGCTGGTGCTCAAGACGCTGTCCGAGGACGGCGTGAGCAGTGTGATTGCGCAGCGGATCGAGACGGCGAAGCGGGCGCGGGAGTTTCTGGGGGAAGAGGCGGAGCGCTCGCGGCAGCGGATGCTGGATGCGGAAAACCAAGTGGTGCAGTTTGTGCGGCAACATCCGAAGCTGCTGGTGTCGATCTCAGCGACGGATCGCAGCAAGCTGGGACTGCAAGCGGCGGACAAGCTGCTGGTGACGACTCGGGGGAGGCCGCTGCTCACGCCGACCAAGCTGGCCGACAGCTACACCTCGCCAGAGCTGCGGCCCCTGCTGGAAAAGCGGGCGCAGTTCGAGGCGCAGATCTCGCAGATCGAGAACGCGCACAAGTACGACCCGTCGCAGCAGAAGCTTTTGGAGATCGAGCGACTGCAGCAGCAGCTCATGGAGATGAAGGCGCAGGGCTACACGGCAGAGTACCCGGAGTATCGGCGGACCTCGGGGGAAGTCGAGCGCTTGCAGCGCGAGATTCGTGACAGCCGGACCCGCAAAGATCCGAAGCTGGCTGAGGACATGATGGTGCTCGGTCAAGCGAAGGCGCAGCTGGCGGCGCTGGACCGGCAGATCCTGGCGATGCGGCGCAAGCTAACGGGCGGGGATGCCAAGCTGTCAGCCGACGAAGAAGCGCTGAATGCAGAGGCGATGTATGCCCGCCTGTTCCGCGACATGGAGAGCACGCGACAGGCCTACGACAAGCTGCGCGATCGCGAGATGGAGTCAGTGGTAAGTGAGCAGCTCATCAAGATGCCCGGCAATGCGGCGGCGCGGATCATTGATCCAGCGAACCTACCGACCAAGCCACGCGGGCTGTCGAAAAAGATGATGGTGGCGCTGCTCGGTCTGCTCGGATTTTTGTCGGGTCTGGTGATTGGGGTGGGGCGATCTCTCGTCGACAAGCGGATCTTTTCCGCGATTGACTTGTGGTATGCGACGGGGCTGCCGGTGCTGGCGCGGGTGCCGCGCAGTGATCGCAGGAGCCGGCGCAACGTCCTGCCCGAGGTGCTGTCTTCGGGGGGCGACTCGGGGGACCGAATGACGCCGACGCTGCCGGGTCCTGTCGATTCCACGGGGAAGCCGGGATCGAGCAAGCTGGTCGAGCTGGGCTATCAGGTTCATCCAGTGCCGTCGTCGCTGCCATCGCCAGAGCTGGTGATCTTAAGCAGTCCAGAGGGCGCGCGGGCGGAGCAGTATCGGCTGCTGCGCTGTCGCCTGCAGGAGCGGGGCAATCCGCGTCTGCTGGTGGTGGTGAGCAGTCAGCCCGGGGAAGGCAAGTCGGTGGTGGCGGCAAATCTGGCGCTGGCGCTGTCGGAAGGGGGCGGTGCCAAAGTGGCGATTCTGGATGGGCAGCTGCTGGGCCCGAGGCTGCATGCGCTGCTGGTGCCGTCGATAGAGCCGAGCCAGTCGGATCTGCGGCAGCGCAAAGCGGAGGTCTGGCAAGTGACGCCGGATCTGTGTCTGATTCCGGCCAGCAGCTTGGGCGACAAGTCGAGCCGGGCAGCGGTCGAGAACTCGCCTGCGTTTGCGGGGCTGCTGCACGATCTGCTGAGCGCGTTTGACTACGTGATTGTGGATACGCCACCGCTGAGCATGGCTGCGGATGCGCGGCTCTTGCTTCGTCACGGCGGCAGTGGGCTGCTGGTGGTGCGAGCGGCGCGTACCGATCTAGAGATGCTGGGACTGGCGCTTGATCGCATCGGTCGGCACTCGGTGTGTGGCGTGATCCTGAACGCCTCCTGAAAACCAGCCAGAAACCAGCAGATCTACGTCACTTCTTACGCTCGAATAAGAGTCCTACAAGATGACTCTTATAGAGATCTTACATAAGAGTCATTTCCAATGACTCTTATTCAGCACAAACCCTTCAATTCATAGTCCCTTCATATCGTAGGCAGCAGCTCGAGGTTTCTCGATGAAGCGCTCACCTTATGCAGACGGTGGGGTGCCCACTGGGTATGCCAAAGATCCGATTGGCACAGGTCCGTGGCGTAACGCCAAAGGGGGCAAGATCGCGGGCAGGAAAAAGGCTGTGTAGATCAACGCTTTCCCTGCTGAACGGGCATAATGGCTAGACACTGGGGCCAGTGGCGACGTACGCTAGGAAGATGCCCTTGCTGGAGACGTGGCAAGAGATCGGGCCTCACCGCGTGCGCACGGAAGAGAATGTGATCTTCCTTCAGATCGTGGGGCATCTGCGCATTGAGGAGACACAGGCGATCTGTCTTCTTAGTGAAGCTGTGCTTGCGGAGTACGGCAGCCTGTTCATGATCGCCAACTTGCATCAGTCCAAGAGCTTCTCTCCGGAAGGCCGCAAGTTCCTCGCTGAGTGGGGCACCAAGCACACCATCACGGCGATCGCCCAGTACGGCATCAGCGTGGTGACGCAGACCATCAGCGTCCTGGTGGCTGCGGCGATCCGGCTGCTCGGCGGTCGCGCGGTGGAGATCAAGAACGTCAAGGACGAGGCCGAGGCACGTGCCTGGATTGCCGAGCAGAAGAAGCGCAGGCTCGGATTGCCGAGCTGAAGTAAGAGCGCCTAAACCTACTGCGGCCACGATCTGGCCTGTCATGCGTGCTCACAGCCACAAGGCTGCTGCGCTCGCCCGCCAGTCCATCTCGCGGTCCTCGCTACGGTTTTGCTAGGCGCTCTATAAGACCGCCCCAACACCAAGCGCGGAGTAGCTGCTCGACTACCAAGTGGGCTTGCGGGAGTCCGTTCCGTAGCGATACGGACTGACGCGCATCTCAAAGTGGAGGTGTGGTCCGGTGACATTGCCGGTGGTTCCGACCAGACCAATCTGCCGACCGGCAGACAGAGTCTGTCCGGCACTTACGTCAAGTCGGCTCAGGTGTGCGTACAGATAGCGGCGTCCATTGGCTGCCTCAATGACTGCAGCACGTCCATACGCAGCACCCCAAGAAGTCGGATAGGCCGCTTCAATCACGCGCGCGCCGGTGATCGCAATGACCTTGGTTCCCGTCGGAGAAGCGTAGTCATCACCGGTGTGATAGCCCGCCGCCCATGACCCAGGTTTTCCAAACGGAGTCGTGATCCGGTAGCCAGGAGCCGGAGAGCTGACAGCCTGCGCCAAGAGCTCTTCCTGACAGCCACCTTCTCCCTCGGAATCGGCAAGGCAGGGGGTGGATTCAGCTTCAGGAAGCTCGGGTCCACCGCAGCCCAGCTGAAGTGCACCAAACAGAAGCGGGAGGCAGAACGTCATCCAGTGTGTGCGTGTCAACATGATGAAGCGATGACATCGCAGGAGTCGTGCCAACCGCAGTACATGTACCCGGCTTCAGGGAGCAGAGAGACGCTCGAAGGACTGTTTGAAGGACTGTTTGAAGGACTGTTTGAAGGACTGTTTGATGGATCAAGCCATCACTTTGATCCCGCAGCTGCTGACTCTGGTGATCAGATCCTCGGCCAGATGGGTCGAGCATTCTGAATCGACAGGCCAGGAGGGTCGTGGGTCATGATCCGTGCGGGCGAGCTACTTGACGATCACCAGTCCTACCTCGGTGCCGGTGGCGACGGTGCCATCGCAAGAAAACTGTAGCGTCAGCCCGGAGTACACCGGATACGTGCCAGGCGTCATCGGTGCAGAGAAGGAAAAAGGCACGCTTGCCGACTGTCCGGGATAGGAGCCGTAGCCGGTCACGGTGTTGAGACAGCCGACTGCGCCCACGTCCTTCACAGAGACGACGAACTGGATGATACAGCCGGGACAGTAGCCCGTCGCGGTGCTCTGCCACGCCTGAAAGCGGAGAGTCCCGGTGAGTGCGGTTCCGGGGGCCACGGTGACCACGGAGCCTCCGTTGAGATCAAAGACCGCATACTCTGGAATGGCGCCAAGATCCGGCGGCGAGGGGTTGGTATTTTGGGTCAAAAACTCGTGACCGGAATCGAGCGCATAGCCAGAGCCATAGTCTGCAGACCATCTGATCCTGCTATTCGCAGGTACGGCACCCAAGGACAGCGGACTCTGGCCCGACATGGTGGTCGTCATACCCGGTTTTGGCTCTGAGCCATCCAGCGTGTAGTAGATAACTGCCGGGCCTTGTGCTTCAATAGAATATTTGGCATCACGTGGAAAATCAAGCTTTGTGGCACTTAATCCTGGGAAAATATAGCTAGTCGGCGGCGTCAGCAGTGGAACACTCATATCTGCTGTGTTGACAGGAGTGCTCAGATCTGTGGTTGAGCTTGATTCATCTTCACAAGCTTCGGTTACGGGATTGCAAATTTGGCCATTTTCGCAGGCACTTGGATTGGCGACACAGTTGTCGTGATTGGGAGAGTAACTACCGCTCCATAGCTGCGAACAGCTGGAAAGAGAAAAGAGAGCAAACAGACAGCATGATATTGTATGAATGGCCTTCATTCGTTACTCCTTGGTTAATAAGAGAATGTAATTCCAGTACCGGTGGTGGTCACTTGAGACTGCGGCGACAGCGGTTGTTGGCTCGCTCTGGGCGGCAGCGCAAGCAGCACACCACCGGTCAGCGAGAGTGCCGCCCCGACGCCGAGCAGTGCCCCGCCTTTTCCTAGCGTGTCAAAGCGCTCTCGACAGTGAAGGATGGGCGGCTCTGCGGGACTGACGCAGTCACCGTCGATCACCACCCCGGACACGCCGAGCCCTGCCAGCGCGAGCCCGATTCCGAGGGCCAGACCGCCGGTGACCAGCCGCCAGCGGGGTCGTCGCAGCTCGCTCGGCGGGGACTTTGTGGGAGGACGCAGCACCGGGGCAGGCTCGGGCTCCTCATCTTGCGCCAGCGCCAGCCGCGAGGTTGACTTCTTGCCCTCTTGCACAATCACCTGCAGGGTTTGAGTCTTATAACCTGACTTTTGCATTGTTAAATCATATTGGCCAGTAAATACAATATGTTCATAAGGAGTCTTCCCAAGAAGCTTGGCACCGCTATGAATCTCTGCAGAAGCGGGATCTGAATGAACGATTAAGGTCCCGCGTGGCCGCCCTGGACCGTCTGAGAGGACTTTCCGCAAGGCAGTCCCGAGCTTGGCCATTAGATCGTCCGGGGTACAGCGTGTGCAATCGACCTTGGCTGCCGCCGCGATGTCCGCAACCTCGGCATCCACAAGCTGCAGACTGACGGTGTAGAGGTCCTCGGGCATGCGTCGCTCCGTCTGTAGCCGCAGCACATAATCGGCACTGGTACGGACGGCCAGCGTCGCTTGACAGGCCAGCGTCGCCAAGCAGCCGGCTTGCTTGGGCTCGCGCCGCAGCGCCGCCTCTTTTTCATAGACGGCGAGACGGGCCTTTTGCAGCGCCTTGGAGGTCGTCTCCTGCAAGCGACGCCCAAGCTCAGCCGGGACGGACGCGCCCGCAAGCTCGGTCAGCACGATCACCGACGGAGGCTGGGTCACCACCACCGCACCCGACTCGCGACTGAAGCGCATCTCGGCACCGCGACCGTCCAGCACCTCCACCGTCGCCTTCATCGTCTTGTCCTGCATCTCCAGCGCCACCGTGTATTTCCCAATCGGCAGCAGCAGCGGCAGCGCCAGCGGCAGTGCACCCACCACGCGACCACCGACTAAGATCAGCCCTTCGTCGTCGGCAACCACCTGGACCTCGCCATGCAGCGAGCGCGGCAAAGTGACCATCCGCTCGGCGTCGGCACGGCCCGCAGAGCCCGGCGGAGTCAGCGGGTCCGCCAGATAGCGACGCATCAGGTCTTGGGCTTCGATGCTCTTGCCCTGAAGCTGCGCGAGCAGCCCCAGCTGATACAACAGCTCGGGAGTGGGCGCGGCACGATAGGCCGTCTCTAGCTGGCGAGTCAGCGTCGGGAAATCGGGTCCACCAGCCTCGCCGGTCGGCACCGGCTCCAGCTCCGCCAGGTTCGGCAACGCAGCCAGCGGCGAGGTCTTGGTCGCGGTGGTCGCCGTCGCTGAGCGTGCGCGCGAGCGATGCCGGCTGCGGTGCGTTCGTGCCAGCGCCGCCGAGGCTTCACACAGAATGCCCACAATCAGCAAGAGCGCTGTCAGTTCCTGCCAGATTTGCGACCATCCTCGATGCCTGGCTGGATTCATCATGGAAACGCCTATCCACTAGCTTGTGCCCGTAACGACTATTCGCACGAACCCAGCTTGACCGTCTCTCGTGCACGTACCTTCACCGTCTGTTGATTGCCATCGATATCGATCATATGAGTGCCTGGAAGCATGTAAAGAGTTACTTCCTGGCAGTGCTTCTTTACCGTTTTTGGAATAACCACTTGTCCCAAATTTGGCAATAGACGTGTCAAGGCATCTTGGGCAGCAGACTTTCTGTCCTCATGCCCGCGCGAGGCACCTTGCACAACTTTTTGATAAGCAGTTACGGCTTCGGGAAGACGATCGCTGGCCTCGTGTATTTGGCCCAAGTGGAAATTGATATCAATCAACAATTCAGCGCATGGCTGTGGAAATTTTCGCTCGCGATTGCATAACGAATTTGCTTTTTCTAGTGATTTTTGCGCTTTTCGCAGATCTTTCTTCTCATGAGCCTCTATGCCGCTGACAATCAGCTTCTCGATTTGAGACTCAGAGAGCTTTGTGGTCACAGTTTTATTTTCTAATATATCGATCTGCTGTGTCCCTGATAGAGATGCAAGCTCATGTCGACCGGCTGTCAGCACGATGCCACGCTTGTTCGCGGTCTGCCAGCGACCATGGTCCAGTTGAAATTGAACGATAGGGGAAGCCTCAACGATCAAAGTTCCGCTGCCAGCTGCTGGGTCGGTGGCCGGATTCTCGGGCACTGCCGCCACGATCTTGGCCGGCTCTTCAACGGATTTGCGGGGAGGCTCTGGGCTTACAGCAGCCTTGTCCGAAGCCTGTGTGGTGGCCTTGTCCAGAGCCGCAGCGCGCGCCGTTTCAGCAGTCGGTCCCGGGGCATCCGCAGCAATGACCGGAGGAGGCTCCGCTTGGCCGGCTGCAGCGCGTAGGAAGGGCGCCAGCAGGCCTTGCGCACGAGCCCGTACGGCAGGGTCGCTGTCTGTCGCGAGCAGACGCAGGATAGGAACGCCAGGATGTCCACTGCCACCGACGGGAAGATCGGCGGCTACTTCGGCGGTTCGACGGCGCACTTGGGGCTCGATGTCTCGCGCCATTCGTCGCAGCAGCGGCAGGATGGACTCACCGGCCTGCGCGCTCAGGGCGTCGAGCACGCTCAGCCGCTCTGCCACCGTTCCAGAGCCCAGTCCTGCGATCAGTCCCTCGGGCACGAGCAGCGGCTCACCCAGCTTGCCCAGCAGCGCGATCGCCGAATAGGACTCGGGGCCTTTGCGCTCGATGGACTCCTTTAGCACCGGAATTCCCCGTCGGTCATTGGACTCTGCCAGGCGCTTTGCGGCCAGGAAGCGCACCGCAAACACCGGGTCCTTCAGCATCTCGGCCAGAAGCTCCAGCTCTCGATCGAGGTGCTCGATAACCATGCGACGGACTGCGGAGTCTGCCGAGCGACTCAGCTCGCGCAGCTTGGCAAGCTGGCTCGGGTCGCCAAGCCGCAGCAGCAGAGCCCGCGCCAGTGTCTGTTCCGACTCCGATCCCTTGGCAATCACCGACTCAACCCAGCCGCTCGCGCTGTCTTTTAACACCTGTCGCAGCTGGTCCGATGAAGACAGCGGACGACTGAGCAGCAGCAGCGAGCGCAGCGACTCTTGACGAACGGTGGTATCGGCATCCTGAAGTCCGATTCGCAAGGCGGGCAGCGCTGACTCTTCGCGTCGTCGCCCCAGGGCGTGCGCCGCACTTCTCCGAACCGCAGGATGTCGATCACTTAGCAGCGTTGTGAGCAGCGGTACTGCCTCGGGAGTCGGAAGCTCGCCGAGCACCGCCACCGCCGACTCACGAACGGTCCACTCGCCATCATTGAGCGCGCCGCGTGCCCACGCCAAGCTCTGCTCCGACAGTCGCCCCGGATCGCTATGGGCCAATAAGACAATCGAGGAAGCCGCGCTGACCGCCACCTGCGCTTCATTATCGGACTTGGCCTTGAGCTGCTTTCCCAGCAGCCGGGCATCGAGGAGCTGTCCGCAAGATCCAAGTCCTTCGCTCGCCAGCACCCGCGCCGTCGTACCAGCACCAGGATCGCGCAGCACCTGCCGGAACAGCTCGGCCACTTCAGGGGCATCGGGAGCGGCCAGAAACCGTGCCGCCACCAGCTGATCTGCGCCAGGTTGACGGATTTGTTCGCGCAGAAACGCTCGCCCCTCTTCGTGCCCAAGCTGTGCCAGCCGCGCTGCCGCCAGCAGGGCCATCTGCCTGTCCCCCGCCAGCATCATCTGCTGGAGTTTTTGCCGCGCGATGCCATTCCCAGTCTGGGTCAAGCAGCTTAGGAGTCCCAAACGTAGAGGCTCCGGAATCCGGTTCTGTTCAATCGCCTCCACCAGCAGAGACAGCGCCTTGGGATGTCCGCGCAGACACAGCAGCGACGCCGCGCGCATGCGACCCTCTTCCGCTGCACCGCTTAGCAGACTCTCTAAAAACGCTTGTCCCTGCGGTTCCCCAAGCTGGACCAGCGCTTGCGCGGCGGCAGTCTGACTCTGAATGTTGGTGCTGCGTTTTATCTGCTCCAGCAGCGCCGGGATTCCTTGCGGATCGCCGAGCTGACCGATTGCATCGGCTGCCTTGCCTTGGATCACTGGCGAGGGATCGCGCAGCGCCTCTTCCAGCTGACTGCGATAGCTCCGGTCGCGGGTCTGCGCCAGACCCTTCAGGGCATCCAAGCGCAGCTCCAGCGGCGTCGTGGTGGCGGGAATGTGAGTCGTCAGAACCTGCCGCGCCCGCGCCTCCAGTTCCTGCAGCTCTCCCGGCTTCAACATCGGCGGTTCCCCAAACCAGCGACGGTAACCAAGGACCATTCCCAGCGACAGAATCGCCACAAACATCAAGGAGACGCCCAGTACTGTGGTCAGCGGAAGCTTGCGACCTCGGATGATGATGTGGGTGCCGCGACGCCCGCCCAGCAGCGCCGCCAGTCCCGACGAGACAACGACTCTTTCACCCCGCAGGACGCTTAGCACCTCGATCTCGCGCTCCAGCGCCACCGCGACATCGTGCATGGAGGGCCAGCGATCCGGACCCTTCTTGGCCAGCAGCCTCCCAATCAGTCCATCGAGCGATTCCGGAACGCCAAGATCGGGATAGCGGGCGCGCAGTGACTGCGGTACCTCAAACAGGTGCATACTCAGCAGCGCCATCGACGACGGAGCAGAGAACGGCACCTGACCACCAATCATCTGATACAGAATGCAGCCGAGGGCGTACTGATCGGCGCGAGCATCGACCTGGATGCCATCCACCTGCTCTGGCGCCATGTAGCGCGGAGTCCCAATTGATGTCCCGATCCGCGTCAGCCCCTGGTGGATGTTGGGAGTGCTCTCAGAGTCTTCCCCCGTCTCTGTGATCGACCGCCCACTGACAAGATTCCCACTGTCCCGTGTCTTCGCGGCATTCACAGAATCGGTAAGAGCAGGCCGCTGTGGCTGCTGGGCCGGAATGGCAGCATCGAGATCGGTGCTGACAGCAGACTGGGTGTCCTTGGCGATCCCAAAGTCGACAATCTTCACAAAATCCGTCGTCACCGTCGCAGCCGACCCCGAGCTACCAACCCCCTCTACACCACTCCCACCCCGCGCCTCCAACACAAAAATGTTGTCCGGCTTAAGGTC
>JAEUKA010000076.1 GCA_016794465.1 Myxococcales bacterium
CGACGACGGCAAGACACACTTGTAGCAGGGACGTGGCACGGCATAAGCTGCTCCTGTTCGCGTCGGGCTGGGCTTTTCGAGGGCTACACAGTCCGGCGCGTGCTGATGAGGGGCCGCCGATTCCCGTCGGCGGTCCTTCGACGGATTTTCGCCCACACCTTGTGGGCTTGGTTGGTAAAAGAGCATATCTCCTTACCTTATGCAAAGCCAAACCAGGAATAATCGTCAATCAACTGGTCAACTTCTCCTCTCCGACTGAGCGTGCTACTCGGTCACGATGGTTCGCGGCTCGCCTAATCCCAAACATTTTGGTCTGCCTGCTCGTCTGAGACTTGCACGAAGACAGGCCGGAATAACCAGGATGGCAGTCGCTCAGCATGCAGGTGGCGACAAGAACGCTTCTCGCGACATCGAGTCGGGCCAGCGCATCCCCAGTGTCGGCACCATGGCGAAGCTTGCCGCTGCGCTTGGCGTTTCTGCACCGTGGCTCGCCTATGGAATCGGTGATGCAACAGCGGCCCCAGGAGCAAGCTGCGACGGGATGGGCCAGCGATTGCAAGCAGTGCGCACGGAGAGGGGACTTACCAAGGCGGAGCTGGCACGTAGGGTCGAGCTGAAAGCTCCCAGCTTGTCCCAAATCGAAAACGGCGGTCAGTCTGGCGTCGATACCGTCGAACGAATCGCCAAAGCCCTCGGTGTGTCCCCCGGCTGGCTGGCCTATGGCGTCGGCCCGATGGTGCTCCCACCCCGTCGTCGGACCCGCTTTGCACCTGCAACCGCATCACCCTAGCTGTGGTTCTCGATTCCGATTCCGTTCATCCACTGCAGTGGCTTCAGATCCCGCGATCTCGACGACGGGGAAAACATCTGCGCTGTTTCTCGACGGAGCATGAATCCGGCACACCTAGCTTTTGGTCGTCTCGGATTAAAGCCAATTGTCAGACGGTGCACCGACGACAGGCCTGAGCTGTCTCGCGTCGGAAACTCGTCGAAATCAGGAATCAGAACTGACCGGAACCAACAAGAGCGCTCGTCGGAATACCGTCAGAGCACGACCGATCACGGACCCTCGCACTGTTTGGCGAGCAAGTGAGGGCCGATTCCCTACGTGTGATCCCCCGCGATCTGGCTCCGGTCACACCCGCGCAGACCGATTCCTTCCGCAACTCCTCCGCACCAGAAACAGACCCGTTTGGGAGTCCGATTCCCAAGAGTAGACTGCACACCCAGCCGATCGCACAGATGGTGCTTTGTAATACGCTAAAATTACGGCCATGTACCCGATCTCACCGGGCGCAATTACGAACTCATCCGTCGCTGTGAAAAAAGTCCTTTACACGGACGAATCAAGCTATTTTTTTGTACCGTCGAGCACTTTTAATTGATGGAGCTTAAGAATGGCATTTTTTGCGGTTGGCTAGCTCACGGATGCCGTGCGATGGCCCCCTTTCCCGGTGATCGAATGGTCGCCGCTTGGACCAGATCGGACGCTCATCGCTGCTCGGTTCTCACATCGACGGGCCGACGGTTACCCTCGCTGGTGGCTCATTGTGCAGGCAGGATGGTGACCGGCGCTATGTGACTATGGGGAAGCAGAGCTATACCGAAATCAGCTGTCAAGGAACGCCGTCCCTATTTGCGGCTTTGGGCCGACGTTCCCCGAAGCTGAAGCTTGGTGCCGGTCACGTCAGAATGGCACACCACGAGGAATCAATGAGTCCTCCCCATGGCCCCTGTGCCGTTGATCTCCGTACCCCACTGGTCTGGTCCGCCCATGGGCAGGTTTGGCTGCTTGGGGCCCAGTGGTGCCCAGGGGGCCTGGTTTGCAGTCCTCTTTGGCTTTGGATCGACGCTGCCAGCGTGGCGGGCTGGTTGGTCTGTTGTTTGCTCTGCTTTGGGGGTTTATCGGTCTGTAGACCTATGTAGGATGCCCTCATGCTGGAGCAACTCCCCGTCAGTGGTTCGGTTCGGCAACTGCTCGATTCCCGGCTTCGTACCGACGCGGATCTTGATGCGTTCTGCCTCGACTGCTTCCCGGCTGTCTATCGCCGTTTCGGCAAGGGGATGGAGCGGACAGAGAAGGTGAACTTGCTGCTCTCGCTGGAGGATTCCTCGGGGGTGGCGACTAAGCTTCGGACGTGGGGCCTGAAACAACAGCCCCATTCATCAAAACAGAGCTGGCGATGGCTGGTGCTGGCGCTGGTGCTACTGGGGGGGCTGACGGCGGGGGGTCTGTACGTGGCGGTTTCTCGTTTGGGGCCTGATGTAAAACAATCACCAGCAGCGACGACCCCTGCGGTGACGAGTCCTCCTGCGAGTATTCCTCGCCCTGTGCAGGAGGAAACCCCATCGGCATCTCCGGCACCACCGCCGAGCGGCACCAACAGCGGCAATGCGATTGTCGGAAGTCCCGACGCGCAGATGAAGAACCGAGCGACTGGCGCTGCGAAGGCACACGGCTCGGTCAACAGCGGCAACCGCATCGAGGGCAGCCCTGGCGCATCCATCACCAACGAGGCGAACTGAGCATGCGGTGGTTTCTAGTCCCGTCGATTGTTTTGTCACTTCAAACTCTGGCGCACGGAGCGACTCAAGGCGCATCCGAGCAGCGAGTGCTTCCGTGTCAGCCGTCTCAGGTGTCGGACCTGTTCCCCGAGCCCACCGAGCCTCGCCCGGAGCTGCGGGTGCTCATCACCAGCTTCTACGGGGCCGATGAGGCGTCGGAGGCGTATGGCCACCACGTCGGCAGCCGCATGCGCGAGGAGGTCGAGAGCCACGCTCGCCAGGAGATCAAACCGGAGTACAGCGGGCTCCAATACAGCGCGATCCGAGTCAAGTTTGTGCCGTGCTCGGTCGATGATCACGAGAAGGCGCGGACTCTCGGGCACAAGGCCCAGGCCGACGTGGTGCTGTGGGGCAAAGCGTTCTGCTCGGGCAAAAATCCGCTTGCTTGTCAGACGGTGATGATCAACAGCGGCAACACCATCAAGGACAGCCCTGGCGCGAGGATGAAAAACCAGAGCGGGCCGGTGGTGGTGCAGCCGCCGGACCCGAGCACTCCGGGGCGGTTCACGACCTCGCTGACCGTGGTGCGCTGGCTGGGGCTGGATGCCAACGCGCAGAGCCAGGGTCAGGTACGGCGCAGCGACCAAGTGGCAGCGCTCGGACTGCCTGAGCTGGTGTCGGACAAGCCCCGCGTGCTGATCGATGTGGTGATTGGGCTCTACGCAGCGCGAGCGGAGCGGCACGGGCTGGCTGCCGAGTTGCTGGAGCGAGCCAAACAGGACGTAGCGGCGGGAGTCGATGGCGCGGCGGAGCTGTATCGGCTGATTGGCGGGAGCTACCTGATCGCGGGACGTAAGGAGCAAGGGCTGGCCAACCTGGAGGCGGCGCTGCGTACTTGTCGTAGCGTTGACGACCGCTGCCAGTCTGTCGGGCTTGCGAATCTCGGGTGGGCGGTTGATCGACTGGGGGACAAGGCCAAGGCGCTGAGCTACTACAAGCAGGCCCTGCCGCTGTGGAAGCAGGTGGGCGACCGCTTGGGCGAGGCCAGAAGCCTCAACAACATCGGCCTTGTGTACTCTGACCTGGGGGACAAGGCCAAGGCGCTGAGCTACTACGAGCAGGCCCTGCCGCTTCAGAAGCAGGTGGGCGACCGCTCGGGGGAGGCCACCACCCTCAACAATATCGGCGCTGTGTACGATGACCTGGGGGACAAGCAAAAGGCGCTGAGCTACTACGGGCAGGCCCTGCCGCTTCAGAAGCAGGTGGGCGACCGCTTGGGCGAGGCCAGAAGCCTCAACAACATCGGCCTTGTGTACTCTGACCGGGGGGACAAGCAAAAGGCGCTGAGCTACTACAAGCAGGCCCTGCCGCTTCGGAAGCAGGTGGGCGACCGCTCGGGCGAGGCTACCACCCTCCATAACATCGGCGCTGTGTACTCTGACCTGGGGGACAAGGCCAAGGCGCTGAGCTACTACAAGCAGGCCCTGCCGCTTCAGAAGCAGGTGGGCGACCGCTCGGGCGAGGCCATTACAAGGGACAACATTGCCTTTGTGCTCCGTGATGTAGGCCAGCTTCCTGCTGCCGTGGCCAGCTTTCGTGCTGCCGCAGCCTGTCACCTGCGCCGCGTGCCGCCCGACATCAAAGAAGCCGTTCGGAGTCTCGACTTGGCGCTGGGCTTGGCACTGCGGGCTCGGTTGCGGACCGAGGTTTTGGACTTGGCACGTCAACTCGACACGCTTGATCCCGACGATGCCCGCAAGCTCCTGCGTCAAGCCCTAGTCGCGTGGCAAACCCAAGCTGCCGATGCCGCCGTCCGCTACCAGCGGCTCTCTGCCCTGGCCGAGACGCTGCCCCCCGAACCAGCGAGACTCGTCAGACTGCTCGCACAAGCAGGTCTGGTCCGATCACAAGCCAAGCCCCTCTTCGCCGACTGTCCCGGCCTGGTCATCACCCAGGTCGTGCCCGCCTCCCAAGCCGAGCGCCTCGACCTTCGCCCCGGCGACATTCTCCGCACCTACCACGGCACCTGCCTGCACGAGCCCCGAGACCTCATCAGCGCCCCCCCAAAGTCCCAGCCCGACCAACCTGTCCGACTGGAGCGATTCCGCGACGGCAGTTCGCAGACCCTCACCGCGCAGGGCGGCAAGCTGGGCGTGGCGGTTCAGGCGTTCTAGGTTCCATCGTTGCTTCGACGCGGGTATCGAGTCCACTCGACACTAGCGCTCACGAGCAAACCAGCAACGATCTCGCGAGGTTGAACGCCGACGAAAGATCCTGCTTTCTCGACGGTCAATCGTTGATATCCTACGTAAGGGGAAGCCGGGGCATACAACTACCCGGAGTAGGAGTCTTGTGATGGCCGATGAGTCTGCCGCTTGGACGTGGAAGGACGTAGTTGCTCGACTGCGCGAGGCACCTATCGGTAGCACCGTGCAGATCGCTGTATCGGCTATCGAAGAACCGGCGAGCGTTGGATTGCACCCAATGCCGACCGGGGCCGATGGCCGTCCGGTGTTCGGCGTCGTGCTCGATGACCAGACGGGAATCCTGGTCGAGGTGTCCGGCGAAAACTACGAGGCTCGGCTGTGCCCACTCCCACAGATCTCGGCAGCTCCAGCGCCAGCGTCGGCGCTTGCGAGCCAACAAGCTCCGACGTTGTCGCCAGCCCGACCGGCGGTGGTTGCTCTGAAACAGACAGATGCGTTGCCAGCACCGGCGGTTCCCGTCGTTGTGGACTCTCGCACCGATTTGGTGATCCAGCGGCAACGTGAACCGCGCTCGCTGGTTAGCATCCCGGCCCAACTGCCCGGCGAGACGATGCTGATGACCACTCTGCTTGGAACCCTCATCGGGGCCGCGTTTGGAGGAGCAAGGGGGGCATTTACGGGGGCTCTCGTTGGCGGAGGGGCTGGGCTGGCGTCGATCGCGGTGAGTACGGCGGCGACTTCCCCGGCGACCGCAATGGCCGCGCAGACCATGTTCCTCGGTCTTGCTGCCGCCAGCCTCGGTGGAAGAGGCTCGGGGCCGATCTTGCGTCTCGGTCCTGCACCAAAACCAGCGCTTCCACCACTTCTCGAAGAGGGCGGGCCTCCAACTCGTACGCGGCGACTTCCTCCTCGTAAGAAATAGCCAAGCTGGGAGTCCATCCCAGCCTTACGGAGCCTTCGGGCAATGAGCAATCAAGCAAAGCCTCCTGTCCCACCTCCTGCGACCCTCATCCTTTCTGCCGATCGAAAACCCAGCGGAGCCGCACAACCGGAACCACGCGCACACATGATCGTGCTCCCTCCGGCCCGACCTTCCGCAGCCCCCATTCCTCCTTCGTCCGCTTCATTGGATGGCGCACAGAGCGCGCAAAGGAGTCCTCCTGATGCCGCGCAGAGCGCTTCTCGGACGTCCACATCTGGACGTCCATTGGACGTCACCGGTGACGTCCAACAGACGTCCGCGCTTGCTGCGTCGCTGGCTCTGCAAGCTGCGCGAAATACCGACGGTGCAACGCTTGCGATTTCTGCCCCCTCTGGACGTCAGATGGACGTCCAAAATGCGCCTGCGCAAGCTGCGATCATCGTCGAACGCAACGCACGTACTACGAAGCAGCCGCGCAGATCCAAGCAGCGCAAGAAGGCTGATCTGGATGAGGAGCGGGGTCGCTTCCGGCACACCATCCGCCTTGATCCGAAAGTCGAACAGAAGCTCCGCACAGTGGCCGAGATCCTGGGCATCGACCTAAACGCCGCCATCGCGGTCTGCATCTCAGTCCACCACCACCGGCTGACCAAGCCGGGCGGTGGGGACTCATGAGCAGCCAGAGCAAGGCCACCGGAAACCACATCCTGGCATGCACTACCTTCCAGAGAGCGCAGTCATCTCGTACCTGACAACTTGCAAATGATCGCGCTCGGCACCTTTCACCCACCTTCGAGGTAAATTCATGGACACGTCAAAACTGCCAGACAACCTTGCCGATCGCCTGGAGCTCTGTATTCAGGGCACCACAGGCCATCCGCGCGCGAGACTTATCGCCATCCGAGATGCGCCAGACTTCGAGACTCGAGCGGCAATGTATCTTGCACTGAAGTCGGACCTCGCTATGGATAACGCAACGGACCCAGCCGTCGCAGATGCGAGGCGTTGGATTACGGTCCTTCGACCCTTTCTCCAACCAGGGGAAAGGATCTCGCCGTCAACAACTCGCGAGCGTACAGGGTGAAGTTCCTGACGGATCTTACAGGCCGATTATTGGAGAGAAGCAACAACGCACGATCCCGCCAATTTTGCCTTTGCCCAAGCTGCACTGGCGATGATGAACTGCTCTTGGAGTTGATCTTCAACAATGGCACCGGCTAGCGGGCCCCCCGTAATCTTGTAAAAGATGGGCCGCTTACCACAGACCTTCTCTGCTACGCCAAATGCGTCAGCTTCAAGCTTCCCATTGAGGCCGATGTGCCAGGCAGACGGATCGTCCTTCATTCGTCCCAGCACAACCATCGACCCGTCTGGAACGAGGCCACTGTCAACATCCCAGAGACGTTCGTCTCCGGTCGTCTTCATTTCCTTCAGGCCTTTCGCATTCGGTTTCAACAGTAGGGCAAGCGCCTCTGCGACGGGCCGGGCTCGGCTCGCTTCTTTGGCTGCGCGTTGTTCCTTCACCAGGTCGTTTAGCCGGGACTTGGCGTCTGCGACCTCGTTTTCCAACGCAGCGACCCGATCCTGAAGCTTGGAAACAGTCTTCAAGAGCGTTTGATGATTGGCGGCAGCTTCAGTATTGGCTGTCTCGAGGTCGGACTTCGTTGCACAACCTCCCAACCACAGCGTGAGGACCACAAGGCTTTTCCGCATGTTCCTAACTGTACACATGTGTCCTTTGCGCGGTCAATCGCGGCAGGAGAGTCCTCGTTGGTTCGGCAACTGGCCAGGTGACTTCCGGGGGGCTCGTCGGGGGGGAGATAAATCGAGCCGCACACAGAGTGCGTCTGCTGGATCCTGCCTAGTGACTAAGCCTGTCGGCCAACCTAGCCTGCGCGTCCTCCAGCGTCGAAACCTCCCGCCATCTCACCGCAGCCTCCGTCAAGCTCACCTCCGCCATCGCATACGGCTTGCTCTTCGTCTCGGGATGCACCCACCTTACAACGCACAGCAGCACGTCGCCGTGTCGGCGAACATCCAGAAGCGTCCACATCTGGTCCTTCGGATTCGTCGTTCGCAGCAGAAACTCGTGCGCCTGCCGCTCTCCCGGTTTGCTCAGGTCGAGCATCGCGAGCGGTGGCAGCGTCGGAGCCTGACGAACCTTGATGCGACGACGACGAGACACACTTGCACTACGGACGTGACAGCACATAGAGTCCTCCCGTTCGCGTCGGACCGTGCTTTCCAGGGCCGAGGTCTGACGCGGGCGATGGGCTCCCGGTTTGCGCCGGGGGCCTTTTGTTTTTGGCCCGATTTTGCCGGGCTCAAGTGGTAGGAATACACGCTGTTTACCTCTCATTGCAATGTTTAATCGAACGATTCTGATGAGAAAAACGCCAATTTTTTAGGCCATTTCGGTGCGTGGTACGTCGTGGCCATGGTTCGCGGCCAGAAAAACCCCGCTCACGTTGGCCTGCCTTCTCGCTTGAAGGCCGCC